>CAWGJP010000023.1:0-495344 GCA_963822935.1 uncultured Alphaproteobacteria bacterium | reverse complement strand
ATGCCGATGATGTTGATGATGCGGGTAGATTGTAGCCGAGTACGTGTAGGCCATCTCGCTGGCGACCCGTGGCAACGTCTTCATAAGGAAGTGGGTCGCCCCCATCCGAGCCTGATCGTGCCAAAGGGATGCTCGACCGTCTCACGTCGCTGAAGCATCTTCTCCGGATGCTCATCAAGCCGACGCTGCACGGCCTCGAAATATGTATGTCCCAATCGGAGATCATTCGCTCCTTGCCCGCGTTGCAACTGTTCTTGATTGCGCAGCTACGACAGGCGTTAGTCCGGTAGCGATGCAGGACCATGCCTTTGTTCTGGGTCGTATAGGATAGGTGAGCTTCTCGCCAGCGGGACAATAAAGTAAACGTCCTCATCAGACCACGTAGCGGAGTCCTGTTTACCGAAGCGCCCCTCCGCCTTCGGTTCGAGGTCATCGGCTTTGTCAACGTAACCGTGGTGCCTGTTTCCTCGCCCAGGAGTCTTCGCTGTTGAAGTAACCACGGTCGGCGACGCATCAGCTTCCCGTCGCCTAGCGTCCCCTTGGCCTCGCTGGCCACCTGGGAGGGCTCCGATCGGTCGGTCCCGTCGTCGGTCACCTCATGGGTGATGATCAGGTGATGTGTGGCATCGACGGCAACTACATTGTACACACGACACCGGAACCGCGGCCGCTGGTCGCCATCGAACGGAATCGGGATCAGTCAGCGAGATCTGCTGGTCCGGGGTGGCGAGCCTCTCCACCTTGAGACGCTCGAGACGCCGCATCTGCTCCTTCAGCGTCTCGATCTTCTCTTTGAGGCGGTTCGTCTTCGTTGTGAGGGCCTCTGACGGTTCTGCCTATCGGCAGTGTCGAGCTGCTCAAGATACCGCGCGACGCTCTCCTCGATCTGCGCCAGCGCTCCTCTTGGTGCGCTGAAGTTCCTGTCGCGGTTGTTCACAGCCTTGAACTTGCTGCCGTCGATCGCGACGCTGGGTTGCGTGAGTAGGCCAATCATGCGGCACAGCGCAATGAAGCGTGCGCACACTTTGCGGATGGCAATGCCATTGTCCTTGCGGAAGTCGGCAATCGTCTTGTGATCCGGTACAAGCCTGCCCGTCAGCCACATCACCTCAACGTTGCGCGCAGCCTCGCGCTCGAGCCGTCGACTCGACTGAACCCGATTGAGATAGCCGTAAATGTAGAGCTTCAGCAGCACGACGGATGATACGAAGGCCGACCGGTTACTCCCGGATCGACCCCGTCAAACCCAGCTCGCCCAGAATCCAGTTCCAACAAAATGTCGATCGCCTGAACCGAATGACCTGATCGATCCAATCTTCCAGGCACTCCGAAACGCGGCTCTGCCGCGACTCATGCCCTCAACAAAGCGCTTCATCGAATCCCTCCGCAAATCGCGTAGGATCTTATCGCGAGAATCAGATGTACCGCCCTGTTTTTACACAGCCAGGGTCAAAAGGCGAAATGCGGGCATGTCCGCGCGATGCTCTCGCTCGTCCCCCGAAGCGGCCGAATTGCTGACCGCACTGCATAGGGTGGATACGGCTTACCCGGCGATAGTCTTCGAAGAAGTAATTTTTTATGTATTGGTGCCATCTCGGTGTATCGAACAGTGTGCATGATGTTTTTGTGGCCCATGTAATGCTGGAGGGCTCGGGTGTCATGCCCGTCGTTGGCAAGCTTGTAGCCTGTCGAGTGCCGGAGCATGTGGGGGTGAATCGGGAATGGGAGCCTTGCGGTTTCCCCAGTCCGGGCGATCGTTTTCAGGAATTCCGGCAGCGGTGGCCGGACCACCGCGCTCTGTGACGAAAACATATCGAGATTCCAATTCTCGCGGCGTAGTTGACGCAGCGCCCGGATTTCCTTGCCACTCAATGGATGGACGTTATCGATTCCGCCCTTGGCTCGGCGGACATGCAGTCGACCGCTGTCCAGATCAATCTGGTCCCAGCGCAAGCCGCACACTTCCGAGGCACGAAGCCCATGCCGGTAGGCGACCAGGATCATGGTGGCGTCGCGGTGCCCGTAGCGGGACCGCTTTCGGGCAGCTTCCTGCAGCCGCTCGATCTCCTTTTCGGTCAGATATTCCCTGGGCGAAGCTCGGAATTCGGGGCCCTGCGCGGAACTGTCCGGTTTACGATGGTTGAGGGGGTGGGTTCGGGGATTTTGCCATGTGAATCAATCCCGGTCTGATTTTCACTGTCTGTAAAGTGGTTACATTCGGACAGTTTCAAGGTATCGCACGACACGAAGTAGGCATGAGCGGGAGCCTTTATTCTGAAAAGCTCCCACCCAACTCAACCAAATGCGGCTTTAGTGTTTCACCGAACCAGACGAACTCACTCAAGTTCGATTCGCTCGCGTCGTATGCCACATTGGTCAGCTTGCCTCGAAATAGCTCGTGGCGCAGCCAAACCCTATAAGTATTGACGACATCAGTCTCACAATAATTGGCGACGTCTCTGAAATTCCCGCCCGTCATGGAAAGTACTTTTCGACTTCGCCACCATCGATACCGTCAGGTTTTCCCGGCAACCCCATCACTCGACACAGCCGCGGGCAATTTTGCTTTTGCCTGCGATGAATACGAAGACAATACGTCACACAGATCGATTGCGTCATCTGTATAGCGATTGAAATAGGATCGTGCCGACAAACCAATCGCAGGCACTTTGTGAACCATTGCGCGGTATCGCAAGACGGGCAGATGAAACGTTTGTCCGTTGAATGTCACAAGCTGCGGCGAGAGCTCGGCGATGTCACCCAGAATCCAATGCTGCGTCGGACGAATGCCAAGTCCGGATGCGAACGCGAGAAGGACGCACCCGACCAGCCGAAAAAACATCAGCCCTTGTCGCCCCCGGCAGCAAAAACCGTGTCGTTGCATGGTTGAGCGAGCAGCCATGCCAGCACGCCGCATCAATCCTCGTTCTGCGAAAGGCGCCCGGGCGCGTCACCTGCAAAAACGGTCGCAAGCGCTTTCATTGGATGTCGATGCTCCATGCGGAAGCTATCGCATCGACATGATCGCCACGGAATTATACCAAGAGGGCGTTTTTTTAAACCGCGAGCCGTTCGAATCGTTGCTAAAGAAACTGCGACACTCTGTCGATCATGCTGGATGCAGTAGCCTACGCCACCGACACTGTTCCCGACTCGGCCACCCAAAAGCAACTCGAGCAAAGCGTGACCGCTTTCGTCAGCGGCTTTTTCCGGCAAACGAAGCCTCAAAACTAACGCTCGTTTATCCGTTTTTTGGCAACGACAATCCGCATTCGTCAGATTGGCTCCAATGAACACCGCGGCCCTCCGCGGCAACCTCGGAGTTCTTTAAAGGTGTCAAAGGCGTGATATTTTGCAGCGCGACCGTCAGCGCAAGCCGGAGCGCGACGAGGAGCGCAAACGCAAGGCCGAGCGCCGACGCCAACGCATCCGCGATCGCGTCGGAGCCCCGGCTGCCATTTGCGGCCAATCGGTCCTTGCCGCGGCGACACTCGCGGTTCAGGGGCACGCCGACATAGTGTTACCTACGGGACAGAGGCGCCCCCTCACGAATTACTTTCTGACAATCGCTGCGACAGGTGAGCGCAAGTCCGTGGTAGACACAGAAGCGCTGTGGCCGATACGCAAACGCGAAAACAGCTTGAGGGAGAAACACGACCAGGAGCGGCACGAGTATGAAAATTCGCGGCTGGCGTGGGACAAAGCGCGCGATGCTGCCATTAAGAACGCCAAGCCGAAAGGCAGCCGCGCCGCAATAAAAGCAGCACTGGATACACTCGGGCCGGCACCAGACGCTCTCCTGGAGCCTCTGCTCACCTGCCCCGAGCCAACATATGAAGGTTTGTGTAGGCTCTTTTCCGTCGGGCAGCCAAGCCTTGGGATCTTTGCGAGCGAAGGTGGGCAGTTCATCGGCGGCCACGGCATGTCGGACGATGCCAAGCTCCGCACCGCAGCGGGCTTGTCCGCTGCTTGGGACGGTGAACCGTTCAAGCGCGTCCAAGCGGATGGTGCGATTGTGCTACCGGGGCGTCGGCTCGCGATGCACATAATGGCGCAACCCGACGTCGCCAGCACGATGCTAAACGATCGGATGCTCGCAGACCAGGGAACGCTCTCGCGCATTTTGGTCACCTCGCCTGACGCCACGAGCGGCACACGGTTATGGCGTGAACCGTCGACTGACGTCAGACGTGGCAATGAAGCGATATGGTGCTCGATCCTCGACATCCTCAAGCTACCGTTGCCGCTCGCCGCCGGAAGTCAATCACCCTCACCCGCGACCCCTGCCGCTTTCGGAGGCGGCGCGCCGGCTGTGGATCGGCTTCTACACTCACATCGAGCAAACAGTCGCTCCCGGTGGCGGACTCTAGCCAGTTCGCGGCCTGGCCAACAAATTACCGGAGCACGCGGCGCGGCTCGCGGCGGTACTGGGTCTCGTTGCCGATGTAGAGGTAAGCGAGATCGCCGCTGAACATATGTCCGCTGGAATTATCCTCGCCCAACACTACGCCGTCGAAGCACTGCGACTGTTCGAGGGCAGTAGGATCGATGCTGAGTTACTACTAGCGCAGAAGCTCTTGGTTTGGCTACGCGGCCCGTGGGGCGAAAACGCAATATCGCTGCCGGACATTTATCAGAACGGCCCAAATGCGATTTGCGAAAAAGTTACAGCCATGAGGCTCGCAAAGATTTCGAAGATCACGGCTGGCTCATTCGGATCGATCGCGGCGCTCTGGTTGCAGGTCAGTATCGCCGAGACGCTTGGCAGATCGTTAAAGGTCATTAGCCAATGGTCAGTTTTACAAAATTCGATCCCCAAGCCTTTCTCGAAAAAGAAGGCCGAGCGGCTGGATGCGACGGTCCTGCCGGAACTTCGAATGGTACCTCGTACTCCGCCGGAAACTTCGAAACTTTGGCGGCTTTCGCTACTTTAGCACCCTCGCCCTCGAAAAATGAAAATCAGGATGTTGGGAAATCCTCCGCGATCACTGACCATCATAACCAGAAAGAAAATCGCAATTCCGAGTCTGGCCCCGCTAAAGTTGCTAAAGTTGCTAAAGATGAACCATCCGGCGCGGCAGAAGACAACACTCCGTGGGGTGAGAAGGAGGAAGAGCGCGCCGCCGTCGCAGAGTATGACGGGGGCGCCACCCGATCTTGGGCCGAGGCGCTGGCGCGGCTTGATCCAGCTCGCCCCGCTTGCGACATCCCTCTTGGGCGATGGCTGCGCTTCATCGACGACTGCGGACGGTTCCTCGATGACGGCTGGGCGGCTTGTGCGGAGCGGCTAGGGTGGACACCGCTCGACTTGTTCGGCTGCGACCGCGCCAAGCCGTTTTCCCGGATCAATCGCGCAGGTCTTCTCTGATTACTCGATGGTCGGAAATTGCTGGCTCTCGCCACTGACGCCGCGGCCATTGCCACGCCTAGTGGCGGCAAGCTCACATATCGAAGATGCCCAAATGAACCCGGTCGTATCCTGGCGTGGGAGTTATTACACGAGGCAGATGAATGAGCCGTTCCGCCCTTACTGAGGCAACGCCATGACCCGGCCCATGATTTTGGTGGGATGCTGGCCCCGCCGCATGTGTGCCGAACTCGCGGCGACCTATTGCGGCGAACCGAACACTGCTGCCTTTCTAAAACGGGTCGGAAGGGAATATCCTCAGCCCCGGGTAAACGACGGACGACGCCGGCTATGGCTTCGCGACGACCTCGACCAAGCAATCGTGCCGCTAGAACTGACGGCCGCACAGGACGTGGCAGAGGATTTGTGATGCTCGCGAAGCCCCTACCCCGCTTCGTCATAGCAAAGCCGCTGTTCGTGGGCGCACCGGGTTTTATTTCACCGTCCCGACCTACTATCGAAAGCAAGGTTGCAAAATTTCAAATGAGTCGCTGGGTTCCGACTATGAGGTTGCATGTGGCGAAAACGGCGACGGCGGCCGTGCCGCGGCGCTGAACGGATTGTTTGACGAATGGCGCGCCAGGCTCTCCGGTGAGCCGATCGAAAGCGTTGCCCGATACGGCACCATCGATTGGCTCTTCCGTGAATACAAGTCGAGTAAGGCATATCTTGAAAAAGTCTCGAAGCGATCCCGCCCGGATTACGAGCGCACCATGTTATTGATCGCCGACACCCTGACCAAAAAAGGTGACCGAATTGGCAGTCGGTCCGTCCGATCTATCTCTCCACGAGGAGCCGATAGGATTTATGAAAAAATTATCATCGGCACCAAAGGAAAACGATTGCGCCAGGGCGAGAAGGCCGTAGCTTTGTGCCGGAGGGCATGGAATGTCGTGCGGCGCCTGTACCCCGAAGAATTTGATCGCACTACGCCCAATCCTTGGGAAGGCGTCACGCGAGAACGGCGTGTCAAGAAAAAGAAAGCGGCCGTGACGCGCGAACTAGTCTACGCCTTCGCGCGTGGCAGTATTGAGCGTAACTGCCCGGAGGCAGCGGCCGCCGCTGTGATTTGCTTTGAGTGGTTGCAACGTCCTGAAAATGTCTTAGCCGGATATTTACGCTGGACCGACTACCGCAGCAAGGAGTGGCCCAACGCAATTAGGATCGAGCACCACAAGACGGGCGAACTTGTCTGGCATCCTCTCGAAGAAACGGCGGATAATGTAACGACGAAGTTCTATGAGGATGCCGAAGCGATCCTTGCTAAGCTGCCTCGGCGAGGCGTGCCAATGATTCTTCGCGAAGTTATTCCACCGCGCCATTGCACCGATGAAAACACGACAAGCAGATTATTTTCAATCAGCGGCTTCCAGAAAATCGTGCAGCGCTTGCGCGCTGAGATCGGATTACCGTCGACATTCACGTTAGATGCTTGCCGACACGGCGGCATGACTGAGCTCGAGGAAGCCGAATTAACTGACGGTCAAGGTCGCGCTCTCTCCGGCCACAAGACGGTGCAGGCGTACGCCGGATACGCCAAGCAAACGCTCGAACGTGCGCTTCCCGCGACTCGCAAAAGACACGCACATCGTTTGGGGAACGTCGAGAGAACAAAGTTTCAGAATATCGCGCAGAATTCGTTTCAGAATGACCCCGAAGGAAACAATTCGGGAACGGCCTAACGTGTTGCAACAAAACATTTTTAGCTGGCTGACGACCCAGGTATCTCGAACCGGTCTCCGCGCCCAATTCCCTGATAACAGGGAAAAATACAGGGAATTTCGGAAAATTTACGTGCCTACTGCTCCGGAAGTCCCGAATAGTGTCGATGCGATGGGGAATTTTGATCCAATTCCCTGCGTACCAGAACAGGGAATTCTGAAGCGATAACAGGGAAAGAAATCTTCAGATCAGGGAATCTAGACCGCCCTGCCGTAAGCGTCCATTTCTCGCACGCTTGTTTCGCTATCAACGAACGCGATCTGTTCTCGCTCTCAACTTGAAGATGAGTGGAGAACCAAATGCAGAACGAGTTTCCATCCCGCGTCCGGTACGGCGAGGCGTTTTGGCGGGCGCACCATACGGCCTGGCAGCAGAGTGCATTAAATCAACGGGAGTATTGCGAAGCGCACGGGATACCGTTGAAGGCTTTCGGCAACTGGCGTGCGAAGTTCAAAGCCGAGCCGCAGCCTGCTGAGCCCAAGCTGCTCTACCGCCGGGGCGGCCTAAGTCATGCCCTTAGTCATAGGCTTAGTCATGGCCTTAGTCATATGACTAGCGAACTGTCCGACCCGATTGTTCCACCGCGACGTGAGGGGCGCCGGCGGGTATTCAGCGAAGCGGACAAGCAGCAGCTTGTGAATGAGGCGGCACAGCCCGGAGCCAGTCTATCGGAGGTAGCGCGTCGTTTAGTTTGCTTCACTCCAGTGTTATATGGTTGTCCTCGATGATCTTCTTCCACTTTTCGTATTCATGTTTTGTAAAGTCAGCGCCCTGCTGCGTACTGGTGCCTCGTGGTTCGATACCAAACTTAGCAAAGGCCGTTTTGAGTGCGTCAACCTGCAGTGCTTTGGTGACCGCACTATTGAGGGCAGCGACCACATCCGCCGGCATGCTCGCCGGCGCGTAGAGTCCAAGCCACACCTCGACGTCGAAGTTGGGAAGGCCCCCTTCTTGAACGGTCGGCAGATCGGGATAGATAAACGAACGCTTGAGACCGGACGTAGCGAGGGGGATGACGCTTCCTTTGGACGTGAACGGCAGCGCGCCGGCGATGCTGGAGAATTCCATCTGTATTTTGCCGCTGATCAAGTCGAGGAACGAAGGTCCCACACCTTTGTACGGCACGTGAGTGGCTTGGATGCCGGTCTGTTGCGCCCACATCACACCTGCCAGATGCGGCGTGGTGCCGACGCCGGCCGAGCCGAAATTAAGCTTGCCAGGATTGGCTTTACCGTAAGTGACGAGTTGCGCATACGTCTTAACGCCAAGTTGCGGCGAAACGATCAGAACGTGTGGCGACGAACAAACGATCGAAATTGCGCTCAGATCTTTGAAAACGTCGTAAGGCATGCTCTGGTGCAATATCGGATTGATGACGATCGAAGGATCGATCAACACGACGTCGTAGCCGTCGGGCGCGGAATTTGCGACGTAACTGACACCCACAATGCCTCCCGCGCCCGGCTTGTTTTCGACGACCACTGTCTGCCCCAGGATGCTAGTGAGCTGTTCCGCCAGCACCCTCCCGGCATAATCGACAATCCCGCCAGGCTGGTAGGGTACGATTAGATGGATAGGTCGCGAGGGAAAGGTCTGCGCTGACGTCGGCGCTGCTGAAGCGAACGCGAGCATAAACCCAAGCAGGATATGCAAGCCGAGAGTAAATCGTTTCATGTTGGCTCCCCTCTCAACGCAGCATCTATGCAATGAAACAATCTCGCTACCGGAGTAATTGACCGAAACCGCGTATCCGTAGGCCTTAAGCTTATTGCTGGAACCGGGCGTAACCATCACGATGTTGGGCCGCCGCGGCTCCGTCACGGCACGTTCGAAGTGAGCTTAGCTAGGAGAGAAAATGTGAGGGAATTTAGTTCGCAGCTTCCCACGCAGATCTGCGCTGACATCTACCACGGTCGGGAAGGTATTCTTCAACTTCATTTCGTAGGGAATACAGGCGTCGATCAAAATGCGGTTATTGAAATTTCCTGGTAGATAAAGCGGATCACGTTTTGACGCCCAGGCTTTCGAGATGAGATCAATGTCGACATTCGGGTCGAACCGCGTGCTCATTGCCCACAAAACCTGATCGAGTTCGCCGGCATCAATGTCGTCATCGACGACCACGGTCCACTTTCCGGCATAAGCTCCACCTTGGCACGCCGCTGCGATGTGCAGTGCCTGTCGCGCATGGCCGGGATAGCGCTGACGGATCTGGATAACTGTGAAGCGTGTCGACGGCGCGGCCTCGTGATTCCAAACACCCAAGATTTCGGGCACGCCGGAAGCTTCAAGCGCATTCCAAATTTGAGCGGCACCGGCAACGCCCTTAAGCAAGCCGGTTTCGTCCACGGGCTTGTGCTGGGGCGCGCAGCACAGAATCGGATCGTTGCGATAGAGAATTGTTTTGACCTTTACAAACGGACGCGGCTGGGTGTCATCGGAATAATAGCCCATCCACTCGCCGAAGGGACCTTCGGGGAGAAGCTGACCCGGCGCCGTCTCACCCTCGAGCACGATTTCGGCGTCGGCCGGGATCGGAAAGCCGGTATAGGGGCCGCGGATCACGTCGATCGGCTCGCCGCGCAGACCGCCAGCAATATCGAGTTCACTTACCTCCGGCAGTGGGCTTGACGCCAGCATAAACAGCAGAGGGTCTTGACCGCAGACGATAGCAACTTTCATCGGCTGGCCGCGCTCGAAATTCTTGTCGCGATGGATCCTGCCATGCTTTCCTTCCGTTATCTGGCAACCGACGGTGTTGCGGTCGTAGACCTGCGAGCGGTAGGCGCCTAGATTGTACCAGCCTTCGTCCGGATCCTGCGTGATCACGCAGCAGGCTGTGCCGATGTAACGTGACTTGTCCTTTTCATGATGACGCGGGACCGGAAATTTGAGAACGTCGACCGCATCGCCCTCGAGCACATTTTGCAGAACCGGACCGTCTTTGACGAAGCGCGGCGGGAGCGTCTTTAAATTCTGCATCCGCTGATGATAACGCTGCACGATGTCAACCTTGCGATCGTGCTGAAGCGGCAAACCCAGCGTGAGCGCCACGCGTTTGATCGTCGAAAAATGGCCGTAGAGCGTACGAAATCCTTTCGGATAACCGGGAATTTCGTCAAACAAGATGGCTGGCGCGGTGTTATTCGATTTCTCGGTCAGCATCTGCGTGATGCTGCCCATCTCGGCATCCCAATCGGCGCCATGGACGCAGAGCAATTCGCCTATAGCCTGCACTCGGTCGAGCCACTCGCGCAGTCCTCGATAATGGACGCTTTGTTGATTCGTCGTGTCTAGCAACGCCATGAAGCTCTCCTAAAGATCGAAATTAGGATCTTAATCGTCAGTGTACCAGAACAGCTTTTCTGGACAATGCTGGTCGTCATAGATCTCGATCACGACGGTCTCGGTATGAGCGATCGTCGGACCTTGAACCTTGCCTTTTGGATTGCAGTTACTTCCAACGCGATGAGCGTGACGCCGACTATGCGTGCCGTTGCAGGGATCTCACGGTGCAAGCTCTCCGAGGAAAGCTTCCAGCGCAGCATTAAATCCTTCCGGAGCTTCCAACATTGTAAATCGACGCGCGCCCGCGATCCAAACCTCGTTGAAATTGGCGATGTCCCGCAGAAGTTCGGGCCGGTCCGGCGAAGGATCATCTCGACCGCAAATCCCCAGGATTGGGCAGCGGATTTTGGATACAGCAGGCACAAGATGAGGTAGCGACGTATAATATTCGCCGCTCTCGGTGTAATGGCCAGGTTGATGCGATGCGAATATTTCAATGAGCTTGGTTCTGACGATTGCGTCTTTCGGAAAGATCGGAAAGAGTTTCTCGTATTCCTGTTCCATATACCTCATCAACCCTTCACGCCCGAGATCATTGAGTTTCTCGAACATCAGCAAGTGAAGGTCGCCGAAGGACATTGTGTGCTTCTGCCGGCGCCGTTCCAGCAGCGGATAACCGTCGAGTTCATACCAGGACGCAAGAACCAAGCCCCGCACCACCGACGGACTCTCTAGCGTATACGTGACTGCAATTGGCGTACTCATTGCCACCGCGACAATGACCGGTTTTCGGACCTGGAGCGTCTCCATCAGACTGGCAAGATCATTCGTCTGGTTCCAGAGCGAGTAGCCGTACGGCGTCAATTCGCTGCGGCAATGGCCACGCCGATCATAGACAAGACATCGATAGCGCTGTGAGAAATGGCGAACCTGCTCGTCGAACAGCGCCGCACTATGGGTCTCGCCGTGGACGAAGACCAAGTCTGGTCCGCGGCCGTGCTGCTCGTAGTAGATATCGCAGTTGTTGATACGCGTGATTGGCATGGCCTGACTTCGACCTTCAGTTTTACACTATCCCGCAGCTCGCTCAGCAACGAGTACTCTTGACTTGAAGAGTTATTATAACCTACGTTTGGTCGTATGACCAAATCCTAGTTGTGCCCGACAGCAAAGTGGCAGACTCACAAAGAGGGCACCGGCTCCTGAACCAAATCCCATAATTCCGAATTTCGCTTTTCAACAGTGGCAAGGGAGCACTCTCGGATGCGCGCTTCGTCTCGAATGCGGTTTGGCTAAAGGAGAATTGCGATATGGAGTCGACGAATAAGGTCCCGATCAAGGATCTCAGAGATTGGATGAGCAGAGCCGAAGCTCTGGGCGAGATGCTGACGGTGACTGAACCGGCCGATCGCGATGAAGAAATGAGTGCGATTTGCTATCTCGCGGCGAAACAACCGCGCGTCGCCTGCAATCATTTTCGACAACCCCAAAGGATTTGAGAACAGCCAGATTGGTGCGCGCCTGCTTTGGAACCTCTACGGCCCAAGTATTCGGCGTGTTGCGCTAAGTTTGGAAGAAGATCCTGAGACGCCAACTGTCGAGCTTATTCGCCGAACGAAGGACAAGATGAAAGTCCGCCTGGAGCCGGTCGAAGTGGAGCGAGATGACGCCCCCATCTTTCAAAATAGCGTTTTCGGCGAGGATGTTGATCTGGATGCTCTGCCTATACCACGGCATTGGCCACTCGATGGCGGACGATATGCGGGGACCGGTGATGCGGTCATTACCCGCGACCCACAAACTGGCCGGCTCAATGTCGGCACTTATCGGATGATGGTTCAGGGCAAGCGCCAAACGGGACTTTACCTATCGCCCGGAAAAGACGCGTTGCTGCACATTACCAAATCCTGGGCGGAAGGGAAGCCGCTCCACGTTGCTGCGGCTTGGGGAGTTGATCCCATTTTGATGATGGTCGGCTCCACGAGCTATCCGAAAAACGTTTCCGAGTATGAATGTGCGGGAGGATTGAAGGGAAGTCCGATCAGGGTTGTTCGAGCTAAAAATAGTGATTTGTTGATACCTGCCGATGCCGAGCTTGTTGTTGAAGGCATCATTGAGCCGGGCGCCATGAAATCGGAAGGACCGTTCGGTGAATTCAGTGGCTATTACGGCAAACCCGCAGCGACATGCCCCCTGGTTGAAATCACCGCTATTCACTTTCGTAATCGTCCGGTCCTAACGAATGCCCTCATGGCGGACTATCCGTCGTGCGAGCAGTCCGGATTCTTTTCGATCCTGCGCTCAGCAAAGATCTGGGACGATCTCGACAAGCTCGGCATCGTTGGAATCACGGGCGTATACTGTCACCCTGCCGCTGTCAGCGGCATCGGCATGACGGTTATCAGCGTAGCCCAGCAATATGCCGGGCATGCTGCGCAAGTACTGTCACTGGCTGGACAGGTGCCGGGGGGCGCCTTTTACACCAAATGGATTATTGCCGTCGATGATGATGTTGACCCAACGGATATGAATCAGGTCATCTGGGCTATGGCTAGCCGAGCCAATCCGATAGATGACATCGACATAATCCGGAATACATGGAGCACCACGCTCGATCCTTCGCAAAATCCTCCGGAAAAGCGGCCCTATGGTTCGAAGGCGCTGATCAACGCCTGCAAAGATTACCGCGCCATCTCCTCGTTTTCGAAGCGAACTGCGTTGCGTCGCTCCGTCTATGACTATGTCGTGGCCCGATGGAGCGAGTTTGGTCTTCCTGGGAGTCCGGCCCTACCCTTATTTTTCGAGCAAGGAACTAACAACTTAGATAACGAGTCTAAAAAACCGGGGTGATGATAGGTCAATACGAACGACTGGATCCCGTCAGTGATGGAGCCATCAGCAATGTTTTTCCGCCGCACCTTAAGTGTCATGATGCTAATCGCTTGTTTGCCTTCCTTTCAGGCGACGGCGGCGGAGAGC
This sequence comes from uncultured Alphaproteobacteria bacterium, assembly GCA_963822935.1. Classification (GTDB taxonomy): domain Bacteria; phylum Pseudomonadota; class Alphaproteobacteria; order Rhizobiales; family Xanthobacteraceae; genus BOG-931. Next base: position 481,948 of record CAWGJP010000023.1, on the reverse strand, counting down.
TTTCCCACCAGACAAATCACGATTGTAAATCCATACGGCCCGGGCGGTGTAACGGATGTAGTTGTGCGTGCTCTCGCTGAACGTCTTTCCGATGTGTGGAAGCAGCCGGTCGTCATTGAATACAAGCCAGGTGCGTCGACTGAAGTTGGCGCCGCTTACGTCGCGCAGTCACCGCCGGATGGATACACGTTGCTCGCGACTGACATAGCAACGTTCATGCATCCGTACCTGTACCCGGATGAAGGCGTCGATCCAACCAAGGAGCTGATTCCAGTAACCGGTCTCGGCGAAGTCAATCATGTCCTCATAACGAGCCCCTCCTTTCCAGCACACAGCATAGCGGATCTCATCAATTTGGCTCGTGCGAAACCAGGTGCGCTTGACTATGCGATCATCGGCTGGGGCTCGCCCAACCACATGTCGATGGAACTGCTGCAGAAAATTGCCGGTGTCAGACTTAACCCAGTCTACTATAAGAGTGGTCCACAGGCGATTTTGGATGTTATGGGGGGGTTCATTTCCATGACATTCCTCAGCACCACCCTAACGGTGCCGCCTGCAAAGGCGGGCAAGGTTCAAGCTCTGGGCGTCACTAGTCGCGAGCGCCTTCCTCAACTGCCCAACTTGCCCACGATTGCCGAAACTGTGCCAGGCTATGAAGCATCTTGGTGGTACGGTCTGTTTGCGCCCCTAGGTACCCCTCCAGACATAATAACAACGATCAACACCGAAGCGCAGAAAATCCTCGTCGACCCCGGCTTCAGGGCGAAGGTCCTGGACTCCAATTTTTACAAACCAATTACGGGTTCGGCCGAGGAATTCGCTCGGCAGGTCGAATCGACAAGTGTGAGATGGAAAAGCGTCATGCACACAGCTACGGCACCTCGTCCAAGCAAATGAAGTGGCATCGCATCTGTGCCGGCTGGCCTTTGCCCTCTACAAAATTCGGCCGAGCGGCCACTGGGCTGAGAATCAAAAATTCACGAGATGCGTCGACATCGCTATATGCCGGGTTGGACCGCTATAGGGCGGAAAGGCGCTGACATCGGCCCGCACTATTTTCCGCACCGGCGAACCAAGCGCGGCTTCAAATGCAACAGCGTTGTCGAACGTCGCCTTATTTCGAAGCATGTATTTTACTTTTCTCCACGGCGACCCGCTCACCCAATCTAGCCGAGTATAGACTTCCAGTTCGCGGACACCGGGAAGCATTGCAACGCACCGCGTATGACTCTTCAGATAATGCGAAAGCCAAGCGATTAGATCGTCCGCTTCTCCCTCATACGACACGAGATAAGAACAGCGTATCTCCCCGCTTTTATGGGAGCTCGGCTCTGGCACATCGAATGATCGAACCAGCATCGTCTGTTCCGCGATGTCGGCCGACGCCAGGGTCGGAAATTCGGATCGAGAATTGAGCGCTTGCAGATGCCCATCGCGTGATAGGCCGGCCTCAAGATCGAGCAAGTTTGGAAAATAGAGTTGCAAGACCAGCCCGGGCGGAGACCCCTCTTCGGTATAGGGATGCTGGGCGTTTGCTGGGGCGTAAATTAGGGCCTTGCAAAGCCGAGGTACGGCGCACAACAGCCGTTCTAGCCCGGACCGTTCACTCGCAGATATGTGACCAATATATTTGAAGCTAAGAAAAAGACATGCATTCATGGGGTGCCGTGATCTTGAAGGAATTGAACCGCTACCGCACCCTCAAGAACCGTCGCCGAGCTGCGCCGACTCGAATAACAACATACTCCGATCTGAGCGCGATTCACGGTATTAGGTCATTTGACCAAATATAAAGACATGGCTATCGCGTTGTCAAGCTGAGCGTCACCCCGCTTCACTTGACTAAGAGATTTGTGATGCCTTAGCTTGGTCATATGACCTACTCCAGGAGCGCAGGAGACTAGCTTGGCGGGCATTACGAGAGAAGAGAACGAACTGCTGACGCGTACCGGTCCCGGCACAGCAATGGGACGGCTGTTTCGTCAATTTTGGATTCCGGCCATGCTCTCTGATCGGCTCCCGGAACCTGACGGCGCGCCAATTGCAATCAAACTTTTGCACGAACGGCTGGTTGCATTTCGTGACACGAAAGGCCGTGTCGGTCTCATGGATGAATTCTGTCCTCACCGCCGTGCGTCGCTCGTATATGGACGCAATGAAGAATGTGGGCTGCGGTGCGTCTATCACGGCTGGAAGTTTGATACTGCGGGCAAGATTCTGGAGACGCCTGCAGAACGTTATCCGGATTTCAGCCAGAACATCCCCCATAAGGCTTATCCCACGCGCGAGGCGGGAGGCATCATCTGGACTTATATGGGAGCAGAAGCAGAGCCGCCGCCGTTCCCAGACTTCCTGTTCACCACACTTCCGTCGCACCAAGTCAGCGCGTTTCACTACAACCAGAGTTGCAACTATCTCCAAGGTCTGGAGGCAGACCTCGATATTGCGCATCCATCATTCTTACATAGTACCATCAACCAGGCTCCCGTCGACGAAAGGCGCGCGGCTATTGCCTTTGATAAGCAGCCGCGTGCCTTTGCCCGGGAGGATGATTTCGGGCTGCAAACCGTATGGCGATGGAACATGGCCGACCCGACTAAGTCCCTGTTCTGGATCGATCCGTTTATTTTGCCCTGTCACACCATTACGCCGAGCGGTCGCACGCAGCGGCGATTTGTGTGGCACGCCTGGGTGCCGATCGACGACGAACATCATTGGGCCTATTACGTGCACTACGATCCCACGGCGCCGTCGGATCCCGAGGAACCCATTCGCATCGCCAAAGCGTTCGGCCATGATCAAATCGATCCGCACAACGAATGGCGGCCGCGCGGAAATCGCGAAAATATGTATTTTTTGAATCGTGAAACGCAGCGCAAGAGCAACTACACCGGCATCTCCGGGATTGCGATGCAGGACCTTGCGATTACCGAGAGTATGGGACCGATCGTAGATCGCAGTCAGGAGAATCCAGGGGCCGGCGATGTTCTTGTCGTTCGTACGCGTCGCTTCTTGCTCAAGCTCGCGCGAAAAATCGAAGCGGGTGAGAATGTGGCCAAGAACAATGGTGACGAATACGCCGGCATCGACACGCGGATGGTCATCGCGCCTAAGGAAACAAGCTATGAGGACGTTCTGACGCACCGAGAATGGAAATGGGGCGAGGTCGGCGCCGCGTAAGCTAAAGACCGGTCGACGGCGTGATGACCAGCGGAAAGCGGAATGACAGTTGAGACACAAATCGCGGATCTATCGCGTCGCGTGCAAACCCTCGAGGATGAAGCCGCGATCAGGCGTTTTATGACCGAGATGATGCTGGCAGCAGACGACCGTCGTAACCCGCAATGGGGCGAGCGGATGGCATCTTTCTATACGGACGACGGTCTATGGATGAGCGGGTCCGGCTTCGCGGATGTCGGCATGCAAACGCGTGGCCGCGCGGGGCTCGTGAAGAAATTCACGGCGGGTACCCGGATCCGGGAATCGTCTCATCTTCTGGGCTCGGAGTTTATTTCGATCGACGGCGATACCGCGCAGGGTGCATGGCTTTGCTTTGAACCGGTCACCCTGGAAGCAACCGACGGAACCGAAGAAGCTGTTTGGATCATGGGCCGATACACATGCGAGTTCAGACGAGTGCAGAACGCATGGAAAGTCCGCACCGTTGAATACGACGGAATCTTTTGTACCTCCTATGATAAGGGGTGGGTCGCCGAGCGTTTTAAGTCGATCCGGCCGGCAGCGGCGAAAAACGAAGATTTTCGATAGCCCATAGCGGGGCTGGACTTTACGTACTATTGTGATAACTCATTGATTGTCTTCCGCTTGCGCTTCACGCTTCGAGCGAACTCACGATATCGTTTTCGCTTTGCATTGGATTGACATCGACGATGTCTGGTCGAACTGCCACTCGCCAACGCAAGCTCGAACCCGAATCGAGGGATATCGATGAATCGGTCTTCAGATCGCTGAACATTCAACGCTTCGCGGAGAGCGCCGAAGATCGCGAAGGAGAGATCATTGTCGCGGCGTTTCGCTGCATTTCTAGCCTGGGTATTTCGGCAACGACAACGCGCGCAGTCGCCCAGTCAGCCGGCATGAATCTGGGTGCAATCCATTATTATTTCGATAGCAAGGACGCGCTGATGCTAGGCGTTCTAAAAGCTGTGATGAAGCACAAGATCAAGCGGTTCGACATCGTGCGTCAGAGCGCTCTGACGCCCACACAAAAAATTTATTATCTGCTTCGCTCGGGCAGCAGTTTCATTCAGGACAGAGAAGAAGTCATTGCAACGATCACTCTGTGGGCTCACGCGGTCGCGCAGGGCGGCGTCTGGCAATCCACGTATCGCAAGCCTTTCAATGAGCTTCGCGCCGTGCTCAAGGCAATTATCGACGAAGGGATCGCAGCCGGTGAGTTTGCCAATACCGACAGCACGACCGTCGCCGAAACCATCTTTTTTGGCGTGCAGGGTATCAGCATGCAATATATCATGGCGCCGGCAGACTTTGACCGTGAAAGTCTGACCGACCGCCTGATCAGTCTCTTCTCGCAACTCCTTGGAATAAAAAAGTTCGACACGCCGAAGCCCTTACGCGGCGCGCCACGGTAAGACCTACACTCGGCACGGCGAGGCTCGACGTGCAGACGGTCGGATGCGGCCTCAGACGGCAGGCGTTACCCGCTGACCGACAATACGCGCAATCGTGGTGCCGATTTCGAGCACCGTGATGTCGCTGCCGAATGATGCAAAGACGGTGATGCCGAAGGGTTCTCCATGGGCGTTAAGACCGCTCGGAATTGCGAGCACTGGCGCGCCCGCCTTTCCCGTACACTTCGCAGCCGCGCCCATCGGCGCGATGAGCACGTCGGCCTCGGAGAACCACAATGCCGCATCGATGCCCGCGTGCCGAGACAAGGCAATATCCCTGCGCCTGTCACTAATGTAAGTCGTATCGCTCAGCCCCTTGGTTTTGTTTGCGAGCTTGAGAAGTGACTGCCCGAAAGGGATTGCGGAAGGCTCTTGTTCATTGAAGCGGATAAGGTCATCTAATGAGCCAATTCCGCACGGACTTCCGTTCTCCGAAAGAAACGCATTCAGCGCAGCCTTGAATTCGGTGCGAAACACCGACGAGCGAACCTCGTGCAATTGCTCTGCCGATGGCAGGTCGCAGGGATCCACAATCGTCACGCCCGCTTTCGACAATTCGGACAACGTGGTTTCAAATTCAGGCATCAAACCTTCCAGATCGGGTCGATCGGCAATGAGACGCCTTGGAACGCCGATCCGAACGCTTTTCGGATCTCGATATCCCTGCGGCCCTCTGAGCCGCAAGGCAACAGGTAAGGTCTGCCCATCCCGGCAGTCTCCACCTGCGATCACGCCGAGAATCAGCGCCAGATCGTCCATTGAACGTCCTAGCGGCCCCGGTGCGTCCTGGCTAGGCACTAAGGGGACGATACCCTTGCAACTGACAGCCCCTACGCTTGGTTTGAAACCAAAGACGGACGAGACGCTGGCGGGGGTCTGAATGGAGTTCTGGGTCTCAGAGCCTATTGCGACAGGCCCCAACGACGCGGCGACTGCCGCCGCAGCCCCGACGCTGGAACCTAACCCTCGACCATACTCCCGCATCGTCTGGGGGTTCTTCACCATTCCCCCGACGCCGCTGAACCCGCTCGGCATGACATCCGACACATAGTCAGCAAATTCGGTGAGATTGGTCTTTCCCAGTATCAAGGCACCGGCGCGGCGCAGTCGTTGTACGATGGTTGCATCGCGTTTCGGCACGAACTTTGCCAGCGCCAACGATCCAGCACTCATGGGGACCCCATCACCGGTCGAAATATTGTCTTTCAGGAGAATCGGGATGCCGTGAAGCGGACCCCTAACTCTTCCCGCGGCAATGTCATCGTCCAATTGCCGGGCATGGTCGAGCGCCCGCGGCGAAAGCGATCGGACGGCGTTGAGCGCCGCACCGCATGTTTCAATTCTGTTGATGTACCAATTCGCAGCTTCGGCGACGGACAATTCCCTATCTAAAATCGCTTTGCGGAGCTCGGCGAGGGAGCCGGACAATAAGACGCTCTCTATCTGCTTTTTCATCGGCTTCTCGGTCGTCGCTCGACCGAATAATAAACTAAAAAGCCGCATGTCAGTCAAATGACCCAAACCGCTCACGGAACGGCCGCCACAGCGACCTTGAGCCCACGCACAACTGGGCTTGAGTCCAGCGCATTAGGCTTGACAGGCAGGTACGGTCGCTTTCAAGATATAGGTCGTTTGACCAAGTCTATGAGTACCGTGCTAGCGAAGCCAAGTGTGGGTCGACGATCAGCCGGCGTCTGATCGCTGGCGTTTCTGCGTACAAGACAAACGTCATCGCCATCCGCTGGAGTCGGTAGAGATATGCATCCCAAGGGCGTTTTTGCTAGTTGAATGAACGCCAATAAATCCGGCGAATTCAGCCAGGGTCGCTTGCTCGACAAATCGGGAAAGGATGACACCATGTTAGAACGCCTTTACACGATGTATGCGCGATGGATCATCGCGCTTGCCTTCGTGGTCACTGCCACTTTTGGCATCCACAGTGCGCATGCCGAGGACACCGTTCGGATCGTAGTTGGCGTCGATCCCGTCTATACGCCTTGGTGGATTGCGCAGGAAAAAGGGTTCTTCACCAAGTATGGGGTGAAGGCCGAAATTACCCAGTTGGGTGGCGGCCCCGACGTCGGTGACGCGACCATGGCTGGCGAAGCCGATATTGGCTCGTCAGGATCGGCAACACTGATGCCGCGCATCATCCGCGGCAATCTCGTGGTGCTTGGGAATATGGCGACTTCGCCCGATGCTCTCAAGATGGTGGCCTTGAGCAACATCACATCGCTCGATCAACTCGAAGGCAAGAAGGTCGGCACGGTCGGCGGGAGCACCACGGACTATCTGTGGTTACTCCTCGCACGCAAGCTCAATGTGCCCGAGTCTAAATTTCAACTGATGTCAATTCCGCCGCCGGAACTCGTCTCAAGCCTCGATCGAGGCGATATACAAGCTTTCTTTTGCTGGGAGCCGTGGCCGACAAAAGCCGTCCAGATCTCGGGGAAGGATAAGGTACACATCCTTGCCAATAGTGGCGACGTCAATTACATGTTAAATTTTATCGTCGTCGCTAACGCCAAATTTGCCGACACCAAACCCGATCTGGTCGCCAAGGTTTTGGCTGCGCTGCGGGATGCAGTCGATTTCCAGAACCAAAATCCCGCCGAGGCCACGCGCATCGGCGCTGAGGCGAACAAGCTCAAGCCGGACTTGGCCGCCTATATTATCCATCTCTACAACTTCTCCGTTGGAATTCCGCCCGGGCTCGCGGACGCACTCAAAGCGGAAGAGACCTGGATGCGCACCAGCAACCGGGTCAAAGGGGATCCTGTCGATTGGGCCAAGACCATCAACCGCAGCTTCCTCGACAGGGCCCTCGTGATGAAGTGAGCCGTGATCGGCAATGCAGGCAGGGGAGTAAGTGTTGCCGTCCGCAGATGTCGAAGTGCGCGATGCGTGCTGCGAGTTCATCAAGCCCGACAAGGGACAGAAGCACGTTGCACTTCAGAACGTAAGCTTCTCGATATCGCCGGGTGAGTTTCTCTGTCTACTCGGCCCTAGCGGCTGCGGCAAATCCACGCTGCTCAGGATGATCGCGGGATTTCTTCCGCCCTCTAGCGGTGACATCTTGGTACGTGGCGAGCATGTCAGGCGGCCCGGTTTGGACCGTGCGGTGGTATTCCAAGGCGACGCCGCGCTTTTCAACTGGCTGACTACCGAAGAGAATGTCGGCTTCGGCCTGCGCATGCGTCACGTGCCACTCGCCGAGCGTCGGGAAATTGTCGCCGAGAATATCCGACTCGTCGGCCTCGAAGGTTTTGAGCACTACTATCCGAACCAACTCTCGGGAGGCATGCGCCAGCGCGTCCAGATCGCTCGCGTTCTCGCCAACGATCCGGCTATCCTTCTTATGGACGAACCGTTTGGTGCACTTGACGCCCAAACACGTGACATCATGCAGCAAGAACTGTCGCGCATATGGAGTTCGAAGAAAAAAACGGTGCTTTTCATCACACATGACATCGAAGAGTCCTTATTGCTCGGCGATCGTGTTGCCATCATGAGCGCAGGGCCTGCGGCAACGATCAAGAAAGTCGTCCCGATCCCTCTTCCTCGGCCGCGCGAATTTGGCGAGGACTTCCTTCGTCTGCGCCGCGAGATCAAAGGAGCGATTGAAGAGGAAGTCATGAAGTCTATGAGGCAGGTAAACAATGCAACAAACGCTAACGGTTGAAAGCCGCGCCGCCCCACGGCTAGTTGTCTTCTCAAGCCAGAGGCTCCAGCGCGCGGCGATATTCGCTCTATCTTTGCTGACAGCACTGACAGTTTGGACATTGTTAGCTTGGTGGGTCGGCAAACCGGCCTTTTTGCCCTCGCCGCTCAAGACACTGCACGGTGCCATCGAGCTCGTCCAGAGCGGCGACCTCCAGAAAGACATCATCGTAAGCTTCAGTCGGATCATTGTCGGCTTCGTCATTGGCACCGCGATCGGCATCCCGCTCGGCCTACTGATGGGCATTAGCCCGTTCGTGCGCACCTTCATGGATCCGTATGTCGAGTTCTTCCGCTTCATTCCACCGATTGCGTTTGTGACGCTGGCAGTGATCTGGTTCGGACTAGGTGAGACATCCAAGATCGTGCTGATCGTCTACACCACATTGTTCATGGTAGCCATCAACACCATGATCGGGGTGCTCAGTATGGATCCCGACAAGCGCTTTGCCGCCCTATGCCTTGGAGCCAGCAAGTCGCAGGTCTTTTTCCATGTTACCATTCCAGCTGTCATCCCGAATATCGTCACTGGCATGAAGATCGCCATGGGCAACAGCTTTATGACCGTAGTGTCCGCCGAAATGGTCGCTGCCAGGTCCGGGATCGGTTTTCTGATTTTCAACTCAAGGCTGTTTTTGCTTACCGAGTGGATCTTTGTCGGGATCATCACACTGGGGGTCATGGGATTTATTGCGGACCGGTTGCTGCGGCTCTTTGTGTCAACTTTCCTTAAGCATTACGACGTGAAAATGTGAACTTTGCAGGACATCAAAATAAAAAGGAGGGGCAGCGTGAGAGCTGGGGTGATCTGGTTGCTGACGCGTTGGAGGCGGCAGGGATAGATTTCATCTGCACGCTGCCGGACTGAAACATCGCGCATGAAGGAAATTTCCGCAGCCGGGCTTTAAGACTTGAGTCTACCATTTGGCTGGGAATAGGCCGTACAATCTTCGGTGCGAACTACTGCTCCCTTTGGGATCGAAGTTCGGCGCCGGAGCATTCCCTGGAGCGTCGCAAAACGCCAGGTTGATTAGCGAGCATCTTGGTCGTCGGCATACCAGGACGGCTTCTCCGGATAATGCGGCCCGTCATATATCTCGATCACAACGGTCTCGGCATGAGCAATCGCCGGTCCGTGAACGTTGCCCTTTGGGTTGCAGTAAAAACTGCCAGCGGTCAGCGTTACGCCGGTCGAGGTGTACTCATACTCGCCTTTGAGGCAGAACATGAACTGGTTCGAGGCATGGAAATGAGGCTGCGGAATTCCAGCTCCTTCGACGAATTTGATTAGCGCAATTGACGCTCCCGTTTTTTCGTCGCGCCATAGCATTTTTTCGGAGATGCCCTTCAGCGACTTCTCGCGCCACGGCAGCGATTCCGATTGGACGAGAAGTTCTTCGAGCTTCGGCGCATCTATCGGTACCATAGCTTTACTCCTGGATCAGTTTTTGACTTCGGTCGTCCACCGGACGTCTTTCAATTCGACGAGGCGGGACAGGTAGGGAATCTTCGCTCGGTTCGTCAGACGGTGAACCGCTCGCATCTCATTGATGAAGACCGTGGAGCCGAGTTCTTCGACGGTCTTGATGCGATCTCCGAAGATTGTCTCGATTTCGTTCTCGCCGCCGCCGAGCGATATGACGACATAGGGGTAATAGTGAATATGGAAGTCGATGGTTTCGCCGGGATTGAGACTGATTTCCCAAATCCTCACATGATCGTTTTCAAGCACGACGCGCTGACCGACCTCGCCCAGCTTGATGCCGCGTTTTGCCGCTTCCGCAATTCCAAATTTATCGGACATATCGGCTCTCCGTGCTTACTTGGGAAGCACAGCGATGGCGCTGATCTCGATCAGATAGTCGGGAGACGTCATCTTAGACACCTCGACCATGGTTGAGGCTGGCAATGGCGGCTTGAAGTACTGGGCGCGCACTTTGTGGATAGCCTCGAAGTGCTCCATGTTCCGCACATAGACATCCACGCGGCAGACATCATCCAGCGTGCCGCCAGCGGCTTCCACCGCAGCTTTGACGTTTTCGCAGACTTGCCGGGTCTGCTCAGTGATGTCACCGAGGCCGGCGATGGTGCCGTCCGGGCGCCGGGCAGTCATTCCGGAAATGAAAACGAAGCGTCCGGTGGCCTCGATTGCCGTTGCGTGCGAGAAAACGCCATTGGGCTGCCGCAGCTTTGGGCTGGATATCTGAACCTTGGGCATGATGTGGTTCTTCCTATGGCGTTCGGGTGTCGAAAGGTGTTGGCTGGACGCCGAGGCGCTTGGCGTAGTGTTGCAGCATCACGACCACGGCGGGATCCACAAGGACCCGACCGTCGGAGCGATCGCACCGCTGCCACTCCGGCTCCCCCGGCGTGAACAATTGTGTGACGCCCGGCGCTCGTTTGCCGCCGCGGACACGCGTCGCGGCGTTCGCCGCCTGCGCGCGGAACCAACCGAGATCGCAAAAATGCGCAACATCGATCGCAATGAACAGGTGCGAGCAATCGTAAGGCACGCTGAAATCGCCATAGAGCGGCCGAACCTGCGCCCCGCTCGCGCCCTGCGACAGCAGCCCACACAAAAGGTCGATCAGGAAAGAGAGTCCAAAGCCTTTGGCGCCCCCCGAAGGCAACAGCATCCCGGCTATGGCCTCGGCTGGATTGGTTGTGGGTAGCCCCTGCTCCGTGACGGCCCATGTTGGCGGGATAGGGTCCTTGGCTTTTTCAGCCATCCGTATCTTGCCCATCGCCGCTTCGCTCGTCGCCATGTCGAGCACGATGGGAATTTCGCCGTCAGCCGGCACCGCGATTGCGAGAGGATTATTGCCAACAACGCGCTCGGCGCCGCCCGGGGCAGGCATCAGCGGACGCGTGTTGCACATCGCGATGCCAACGCATCCCGCATTGGCCGCCTGGCGGGCGTAGCGCCCGGCCGCGCCAAAATGAAACCCATGACGAACGGCCACTATGCCCGCAGCAAATTGGCGGGCCTTGTCGATCGCAACGGACATCGCCTGGTCGCCGGTCAACTGGCCCAGCGCATTGCCGGCGTCGAGCACCACGGCGCCGTGCCGTTCTGATATAATGCTCGCGGCGGTTTCTTTGGACACCGAGCCTCCCTGCAGTCTCTCGATATACATATCGGCCAGCATCACACCGTGCGATGCGAGCCCTTCGAGGTCTGCCTCAACGAGGCCGTTCGCAACTTTCTCCGCCGCAGACGCCGAAAGTCCAGTAGCAGCAAACAGTCTTGCCACGAACGCCGCAAGTTGTGCGGCCGGAATTGTCGCCGGTCCGGCGTGCACCTGGACGTTCATTTGAACGACTTTCTTTTGAATGCCGCCACACTGTTATCGGCGCCGCGGTTCGCCGCGAGCGATGCAGCGACCTTGTCCAAGGTGCGGCTGATATGCAGGCGATTGAGCTCAATCGTCCTGTCGACGTCGCGGTTAAGCGCGGCCCGCATCAGTTGCTTGTGCTCGCCGACATCGTCGCGTAACTGGGCGTTGGACATGATCGAAAGCGAGACATAACGCTCGGCCTGCTCAAACAAACGCTCACGGATCGATATCAACGTCTGCGAACCGCACGCGAAAACGAGAGCGGCATGAAACGCCGCGTGCTCGCGGCCCCATACTTCATTGATGGTTTCCGGATCGCTTGGGTCGATCTTGGTCTGGCGAGACAACCGATGGAATGCGCCGAGCAGATTGGCCTCCCAATCGACGCCGCCCTTTTCCAGCGACCAGCGAAGCGCAATCGATTCGATTTCGGTCCTGGCCCGCATTAGATCCAGCAGGTTCTCGCGAGACACTTCGGAAACCCGAAAGCCCTTGTTCTGCTCGAGCTGGACGAGTCCTTCGGCTTCGAGGCGCATCAACGCCTCGCGCAGAGGACTGACACCGATGCCGTAGCGTTCGCGCAGCGCTTCAAAACGCAGGCGTTCGTCGGGCATGAGGCGGCAGGCAATGATGTCCGAACGAATGCGGCTCAACGCCGAGGCAGTCAAAGTCTGGTCGGCGACACGTCTGGCAGACATTGCGGGCATGTGTGCTTCCGATTTGAGTAGCCGATCGAGGAGGATAATCGCATATACGAGCACTATTCGACAATCAATGGATTTTCGAAAATCTATTGACTGCACGAAACTATCGGTGGCACCATTATCGCGCAAGGCCGGGCCCATCTCGTCGCGGGAGAGAACAATGCGTATTTTTCCAAGCGCAATCGCTGCAGCGTTCGCCGTAGCTTCGGTCGCGGTCATGCTGCCCGATGCGGCGTCGGCTCAGAGCGCTCCGCCAGCGTTGACCAAAGTTGTGTTTTCACTCGACTTTATTCCGCTTGGCCGGCACGCCCCCTGGTATGCAGCTATCGCAGAAGGCTTCTTCAAAGAGGAAGGCCTCGACGTCAGCATTATTCCGTCGCAAGGCGGCGCGCAGGTTATTCAAAACGTTGCTTCGGGGACCGCGAACCTTGGCTTTATGGGAGTCCCCGAAGTCGCCATTGCCCGCTCGACAGGCGCCAAGCTCAAAATCGTCTCCGTCATTTATCAGAAGCAGCCGATTGCGGTTTTCAGCCTGCAAAGCGGGGCAAACGTAACGACGCCAAAGCAGCTTGAAGGACTGACGCTTGGTAGCGGTTCAGGCAGCTTCACCCCTAAGATCCTGCAGGGCTTCATGACCGGAAAGGGCCTGGATCCAACCACACTTCATGTCGTCGACATCGCTCCTCCCGCACGTCCCGCCGCCCTGATCACCAAGAAGGTTCCCTCCATCGAAACCTTCATCATGGGCAAGCCAGGTCTCGAACAGGCAGCCGAAGGCGTCCACGAAGCGCTTCAGACCTTCATTCCGGCCGACAACGGCCTCCAGCTCTATTCAAACGGGATCGGCGTTACAGACCAGTACCTTTCGCAAAACTCGCAAGTGGTCCGGGGCTTCGTGCGCGCGGCGCTGAAGGGATGGAAGTTTGCGCTGGATCATCCCGCCAAGGCGGCACAGGACGAACTGCAATTTGTTCAAAGCCTCAAACCTGAGGTGATTGCAGCTGAGCTCAAAATCGTACGCAATCTTGTGGTCACGCTCGACACACAGCAGCATGGCCTCGGATGGTTCGACCCGGCTCAGATCAAAACGAACGTGGACTTCGTTACAAAGTACATCGGCATCACTGGCACTCCCCCGGCGCCGGCTGACATGTACGCGACAGGGTTCTTACCCAATTCGCCAATCAAGCCGTGATCGATTCGGCCGTTCAGCGAGGCCTTGCGCAGCCAAAACACGGGACGATTCCTTCTGCGGATTCGCGGCGCGCTTTCGGTCACTTCGACAACGTGCACAAATCGTTTAAACGTCCCGGCCAGACGCCGCTGGTCGCCATTGACACCGTCTCTTTCGATCTTCACGCCCAGCAACTCCTCAGCCTGTTGGGGCCTAGCGGCTGTGGAAAAACTACTTTTCTTCGGATTGCTGCTGGGCTTATCCAGAAGACAAGCGGCACTGTCGAAATCAATGGCGCTGAGGTCGAGCGGCCGCAGCCTGATTTCGGAATGGTCTTTCAGCAGCCGAATTTGATGCCCTGGCGCACAGTACTTAAAAACGTGCTCTTCCCGATTGAGATTCAGGGCGATGCCGGTGGCGGGGCAGCTCAACGCGCAGCCGAACTGCTGTCGCTCGTCGGCCTGTCGGGCTTCGAACACGCCTACCCTGCACAACTCTCCGGCGGCATGCAGCAACGCGTCGCCTTGTGCCGCGCGCTTGTTCTTCAGCCGAAATTGCTGCTGATGGACGAGCCATTCGGTGCGCTCGACGAACTGACGCGGATGGAGATGCAGGACCTGCTGCTGGACATTCGCGCCAAGACTGAAGCGACCGTGATGCTGGTCACGCACAGCATCAGCGAGGCGATTTACCTCTCCGACAAGGTCGCCGTCTTCAGTCCCCGCCCCGCCAGGATCGCTGATTTTATTGCCGTTGATTTGTCCTATCCAAGGCGGCCGGAAACGCGATACGCGCCTGAATTCACCGAGCTTGAACATCGGGCCGGCAGGGCACTCGGAATCACACGATGAACCCACAAAACCTCCGACGCTCGATCTATCCCTTTCTTGGCGTCATGGTGATCGTGACAATATGGCAGCTCTATACGTCGCTGTCCGGTATCAGCCCGCTGGTTTTGCCCAGCCCCATGGAAATCGCTTCCGTTTCCATCAAGCGTTACGACTTGCTGCTGCAGCAGACCTGGCCGACCTTCGTCGAGACAATTCTGGGGTTCGGGTTGGCGCTGCTGATCGGCATTCCGCTGGCGGTGTTCGTCGCCAACTCGCGCCTGCTCAATCTCGTGCTTTATCCGATACTGGTCGCGACGCAGTCGATTCCGAAAGTCGCGATTGCACCGATTATTTTGGTGTGGTTTGGACTGGGCATCAGCTCGAAGCTGGCATTGGCTTTCCTGGTCGCGTTCTTCCCGATTGTCGTGGATACGGCGGCGGGCCTACAGGCGACGCCCCCCGGATTGCTCGATCTTGCCCACTCCCTATGCGCATCGCCGCGCCAGGTGTTTTTCAAGGTCCAGATGCCTGCGGCCCTGCCCTTCATTTTCGCCGGATCAAAAGTGGCCATAACGCTCGCGGTGATCGGCGCGGTCATCGGTGAATTCGTCGGTTCGGTTGGCGGGCTCGGCAATCTCGTTCTGGAAGCCAACTCGCAGCTGGACGGGCCCTTGGCCTGGGCGGGTCTCGTCTGGCTGAGCGCGCTCGGAATTCTGCTGTTTGCTGCCGTCGCGGTCGTCGAGCGGCTGACGATGCCGTGGGAGCGCGCAGCTCAGCATTGATTATTCCTTGAAAAGAAGTTCCCCACAAAAGAGGACGTACACGTGAATCACGGACCACTCATCGATACCCATCAGCATCCCATCCCGAACTATTACAGGCGCGCTCTTGAAACAATTGGCATACACGGCAGCGGCGAAAATCCTTGGGCCGACTGGAGTGTTTCTGCACAGCTTGAAATGATGGACCAAGCCGGCATATCGGCTGCGGTCAACTCTATTGCATCTCCCGGCGTATATTTCGGCGATCTCGATTTTGCAGTTCGCCTGGCACGCGAGTGCAATGAAGACTCCGCACGCATGGTCTCGGGCCATCCGGATCGCTTTGGCGCATTTGCGATCTTGCCGCTGCCCGATGTCGGAGCTGCGGTCCGTGAGGCGGAATACGCGCTCGATACGCTCAAGCTCGAGGGCGTCTGCTTGCTGACCCATGTCGGCGACCGCCACCTTGGCCAGCCCGAAGAGGACGAGTTGTACGCGGAACTCGATCGCCGAAAGGCCGTCGTATTCGTTCATCCGCTGCGAAATCAGGCGAGGAATATGCCCGCCTATAATTATCCGTCCGGCATGACGGAGCTGGTGCTGGATACTACACGCGCGGTTCACAATCTGCTTTGGAACGGCACATTTGGAAAATATCAGAACATCCGCTGGATCATGCCGCACGGCGGCGGAACGATTCCGTTCCTGATCTATCGAATGAGCGCGATGAATGATCGTCCTCGCGTTGCCGAATATTTTGTTGGAGGCACCGTCGCCAATACTTTGCGGCGCCTCTACTATGATGTGGCGGAGATTTGTTCACCCGCGCCGCTGAAGTGCCTCATGGAAATAGCCGAGCCTTCTCATATCTTGTTCGGCAGCGATTTTCCGTTTTCACGGCACCGCGCGCCGGTAAAAGATGTCGAGGCGGCGATTGCAGCCTTCAACGCGTTTGCCGACTGGGATGCGCCTACGCGGCAAGGTATAGAGAGTAAGAATGCGCTCGAGCTCTTCCCTAAATTGGCAAAGCGCCCCAACTTGGCAGGAACTCCATGATCGAACTGCTCGCACTCTACAGGTTGACCTCGCATTTCCATCGATGATGTTCGGCTGGCATGCGAGACGAGCACCGAAAGTTCCGCACCGTTTCCATAAACTGCCATTATGCGAATCAGAAACGTACGCAGCATCAGTGTTTTGCGATTAAGATCGCCTCGGGCCCTTTGTGGCTGCATCAGATCACTTCCTTGGTCTTGTCGTCGGTCTCGCCGTAGCGATGCAGCGTCGCTGGCCGGGTGCCGGCGTAAAGCTGCTCCAACCCGGGCGCGATCTTGGCGTTCTCGCGTTCGAAGAGTGAGTTGCCTTTAAGATCGCTCTCGACCAGGAACGGTCCGAACTTTTCGACGTCAAGCACCCATACCGCCTGCGCCAAGCCCAGTTCTTCGAGCCAATAAACGCCGGCGACGCGCTTGATGCCGCGGCCGAGCAGCGCGCCCGTGCCATAACCGACCGTAGTCAGATAGACGGCGTTGTTCGGCACGAAATGCGTGCGGTAGGTCTCCGACGTCATGCCGCCTTTGCCGATGATGACGTTGCAGCCGGAAATCTTGAACCAGCCGTCGAGCCACTGGGCAAAGCGGAACGACGCCGTCGCGGTGACCGCCCCGACGGTATGGCTGCCGTCGGGGTTGATGCTGGCCGCCGGCGAGCAATGAAAATTGGTGATGCCGAGCGCGTCCTTGCCGGCCGGCATCCCGAAGCCGTCGGCGATGGCACGCTTATAGACGCCCTCGCGCGCGGTGAAGACGCGGCCGGTGAGATAGGCGACCGAGCCGATTTCCAGCTGGCGCAGATCCTCGGTGCGCGCGGGAAGATCGATGTGAACGGTTTTAAGGTCGGACATATTATTATTCCGCCGCCTCAGCCGCCTGCTGGCCCCACTCGACCGTAGAGCGGCGCATGTAATCGGTAAACCACATCGGATCGGTGCGGAACGTGGCCTTGCCGTCGGTCGCGATGCGGGCACAGGCGCGGCGCGACGACAGACAGAACATGTGCACCGACATCGGCATGCCGCCAGTATGGCAATAGCCGACCTCGATGTGGCAATCGATCACCATCGAGGAGCCGACAAAGCCCATCGCGCCCATGCCGATATTGTTGCCGAGCTCCTTGAACTCCTCCTCCAGCGCCGCAATCTTCGGATCGGGATTGCGCGAGCCGACGACGCGCAGGCATGACGCCTGCTTGCCGAGCACCACGCTGGTGTCTTTGGAACCGCCAAGCCCGATGCCGACGATGGCCGGCTGGCAGGCGAGCCCGCGCTTGCCGAAGCCGATCAGCGTGTCGAGATAAAACCGTTTGATGCCCTCGATGCCGTCGCCGGGAAACAGCATGCGGTAATCGGTGCCGAACAGGCCGCCCTTGTGCACGGTGGTGAGTTCGATCCAATCGGCGGCGGGATGGAACGAATATTCGATCTCCGGCGCGTTGATGCCGACATTGTTGTTGTGATCGGTACGCCACAGCGGATGCACGCGGTTGGGACGGAGCGGCACATTTGTCGTGGCGCGCGCGGTGGCGCGGCGCAGCGCGGTTTCGAGCGCAATAGGTCCGCCTTCAATCCGCGCCTCGTTGCCGATTTTGACGTACCAGCGTGGCAGGCCGGTATCGCCGCACATGGCGCGGCGGTCCTCCTTGGCCGCTTCGTAGTTCTCCAGCATGGCCTTGATGACGAAGGATGACAGGTCGCCCTTCTCGGTATCGGCGCAGCGGCGCAAGCCCGCGAGATAATCATCGGGAATCTCGATGGCGGCTTTCGCCATCAAATCCTCGGCCGTGCGTTGTATCGACGGGAGCGGAATCATGGTCGGACCGCTTCGGCTATGACGGCGGCTAACGGTCCGCGCTGAGCAGCTAACGCCGCGCGTCTATCTTGGACAAAGCTCGTTGTGACGGCGCCGGCGCGGAAAGCTTCGTCCCGCATTACGCTCGACAAGAAATCCAAGTTGCATTTGACACCCTCAACTCGGGTCTCAGAGAGCATATCCTGCATTATTTCGATCGCGTCAAGCCGATCACTGCCGTGGCTAATCAGCTTCGCAACCATAGGGTCGTAATACGGTGTGATTGCATCACCAGCGCGAAAGCCGGTATCCACGCGCCGACCGTCGCCGGTTAGCGGCAACTCCAAAACTCGGAGCGTGCCTGGTGAAGGTATAAAATTCTTGTCGGGATTTTCGGCATAAAGACGACACTCGATTGCGTGGCCGCGCCGTCGGATTGCCGCTTGCTCGATCATCTTACGATTGCCGCGCGCCAATTCGAGCTGCATTTCCACAAGGTCCAAGCCCGTTATCATCTCAGTAACCGGATGTTCGACTTGGATGCGCGTATTCATTTCGATGAAATAGCCTTCGAAGGTCGATGCATCGACGACAAATTCCAATGTCCCCGCGCCACGATACAATTCATGCTGGCACAAGGCCACGGCGGCCTTGGTTAGATAGCACCGGGTCGCTTCGGAAAGGCCAGGCGACGGACTTTCTTCGATAATTTTCTGAAACCGCCGCTGTATCGAGCAATCGCGCTCAAAAAGATGCACGGCTGCGCCATCGCCGAAGCCGAACACCTGAATTTCGATATGACGAGCCGCCGCCACAAACCGTTCGAGATAAATGGTTCCATCGCCAAACGAACGTTCCGCCATCGCCTGGGTGGTCTTCACCTCTTGTACGAGTTCGCCGGAGGTCCGAACTTGTCTCATACCTATGCCGCCGCCGCCGGCCACGGCCTTGACAAGAAGCGGGTAGCCGACGGCCTCCCCTGCCGCTTCAATCCCATCGAGCGCATCTGGCGCGAAGCGGTGGCTGCCCGGAAGGACCGGCACTCCCGCGGCGATGGCGATTTCGCGCGCCCGCTCCTTATCGCCCATCTTGTCGATTGAGGAAGCAGATGGCCCGACCCATATGAGACCGGCCTTTTCGACGGCGCGTGAAAAGTCGGCGCTTTCCGCCAGGAAGCCGTAGCCAGGATGGACGTACCGCGCTCCGATCCGGCGGGCAATGTCCACGATGATATCGCATTTCAAATAGCTTTCTCGTGCCGGTGCCGGTCCTACGTGATAGGACTTATCCGCCAGTTCGACGTGCATCGATCCGGAATCTGCGTCGGAGTAGATTGCGGCCGTCGTCATGCCAAGCTTGCGGCAAGACCGGATGATACGGCAGGCGATTTCGCCTCGATTGGCGATCAAGACCTTTTCGGCTGTCATGCAAACACCAGTCGCGACATCAAACATCCAAAATGGCGAGCACCGTTCCTTCTTGAACGGTATCACCTTCAGCAACCGAAATTTCCTTGATCGTGCCCTTCTCGGACGCGATTACGGGGATTTCCATCTTCATCGATTCCATGATCATGATCTGATCGCCCTCGGCGACCCTGTTGCCTACAGCTTTGACGATCTTCCAGATGCTCCCGGCGATATCGGCCTTTATTTGAATCTCGCTCAAGAGTGAGCCCTCCCGTTGAACCGACCGAACCATATTAGATGTGTTTCGATACATTCCTCCTTCGCGCATCGGAAAGCCGTTGTTCCATGAGCCGCACGGCCCCTAATGCCCCGGCGGCGGAGTTTATCTCGTCGAATACCGGAATGCGCGATTGCGCCGCCATTGCACGATAATTTCGTCGCCGGTCGTCCAGTTCCTTCGATCCGTCGGACCTGAGCACCAGAGCAAAGTGTGCGGCGTCACCGTTTTTCGTTCGAGCGGCCGCGGCCTCGGCAATCAAATTGTCGACCGGATCGACACCCTCACGGCCCGCGAACGATGCCAGATTGAGGTGCATGACTACGGCATCGATTTCGCCGCTGCGATAAATAATGTCGAGAACCTTGCCGGCGATAATTCCGTTGTCACGCTGCATCACCCGCACTGGGGTATCGACTGGATTGACGACGCTCGTTCCGGACCCCAATGCCAGCGCTTCAAGGCGTTGCCTGACTGGAGCGCCGAAGGGCGAAATATCGATGCCCTCGCCAGCAAATTGATCGGTGGCCATCACTCCAGTGCCGCCGCCGTTGCCGAAGAGAGCGAGCCGCCGAAGGGGCCGTTCCGGGTGCAAGGTGAGAAATTGCAGCGCAATCAACACATCCAGAAACCGATCGACATCGGAGGCCATGACCGTTGGCGTTTGCGCACACATCGCGGTCCAGGCCTTGTCATCTCCAGCCAGTGCGCCGGTATGCGAAGACGCTGCAATGAGTCCCTGCGCCGTGCGGCCACCTTTCATCAGCACGACCGGCTTGCACGTCTTCGCTCGACGCAGCATATCGAAAAATCGGCGGCCGTCTTTGACGTCCTCCAGATAAAGACCGATGATCGCCGTTGCCGAATCTTCCAGATAGAATTTCAGCAGATCGGCTGGCTGGACATCCGCGCTGTTGCCAAGCGTGACCAAACCGCTGAAGCGCAGCCCCCGTAACTGACCGCGCTTGATGATGTCGGTACCCAAGCCGCCACTTTGCAGTATCAGGCCGACGCTGCCGATTTCATGCGGCGGGTCGGCAGCGAAGGTCAGCCCGCCTCGTGGCGAATAAGTTCCGATACAATTCGGACCAAGGATGCGGCATCCCACAGCGCGCGCCACTTCGACCAGTTCCTGCTCTAGCAGCTTACCATCTTCCGTTTCACCAAAACCCGATGAGATCACTTGCGCGAATTTCACCCGGCCGGGAGCGGCCTTCAGCAGATCGGTGACGCGCTCGGCCGCGATCGACACATAGGCGTAATCTATGACCTGCGGGGTATCTGCGAGACTAGCATAAGCCTGGAGCCCCTCGATATCGGTTGCCGTCGGGTGGATGGGATAAATCGCCCCGCTAAAGCCGAAGGCGCGCAACCTGCGAATGAATGTATTTGCCGCGTTACTGCTGCCCGCAGAGGCTCCGATCACGGCAACGGTGGAGGGTTCGAATAGCGGACGGAACTGCTCTAGCACGCTAATCGCGAGCGCGGCGCCTTGACCAGGCTTCGCGTTTGTTGGGTTGCATTGCACGATTGCCGCATCGGCGACGACCGCGGACTTGGCGCTTACGATGACAGGGTTGAGGTCAACCTCGACGATGCTCGGGTTTCGCATCAGGAACCCGCCCTCGCCGCCAAGTTTGAGCAGGATGTCGATCAAGGCTTCGCGCGAGCACGGCGCAGTGCCACGGATGCCGTCGAGTAGTCGGGCACAACGCAGTTCATGCAACATGCCTGCCGCTTCTTCCGGTGTGATTGGGCAGAGACGATAGCAAACGTCTTCAAATACCTCGACGTGAATGCCGCCCATACCGACCATTACCATCGGACCGAAACAGGGATCGTGGATGCCGCCGATGACCATCTCGACACCAGGGGGCGCCATCTCCTCGATGAGGTAGCCGTCGAGTTCGAGCCATGGAACGGGTGGCGGCGTCTTCCAGTGCTGCGACAGCCTCTTCGACCCCCCGCGCTGTCGTCAGATTGAGCCGGACACCGCCAACATCGCTTTTATGCATGACGTCAGCGGAAACGATCTTGGCAACCACCGGGAACGCCAGGTGGCGGAGCGCTTCTGCCACCTCTAACGGTCCTTCAATGACGACGCCCCGCGGAATTGCGATCCCTGCCTCCCGCAGAAGCTTCTTCGAGATCGGCTCGGTCAGTGTCTTTCGCACAGCGCGGATTGATCGCTCGACCGCTGAATGCGCCGGCAACTCCACGACCCTGTCAGACATAGCTAGTCGGCCATGCAGATAGGAGATGCTGTCCCACGCCGTTGGTCATTCGCAGGCGGTGCACCTTCAACATTTCGATCAGGTAATTGCGCGTATCGCGTGGATCAATGACATCCTTAACGCCGCAGATCGCAGCCAAATCATAGGCAGATCCACCCCGCTCTCTCATTTCCTCGACTAGCTTGTTGAATTGTGGCGGATCATCTTCTTCTTCGAGACCGTGAACGATGGACACCGCGGATCGCGGATCCATGAAACTGACGTCCGCCGTCCACCAGGCGGCAATTTCTTCCACCGTTCCGCCGGCACCCATGTTGATAAAGCCGCGGCCGTAGCTCTTTCGCATAATGATCGTGATCTTTGGTACCGTCGTCTGCAGCATCGCGTTCATCCAGTTGATGACCTTCCCGATGACGCCGTCGCGCTCGGCATCAGGGCCGATTAGGAAGCCGGGTTGATCCTGCAAAAAGACGATCGGAATGTTGTAGCTGTCGCAAAGCACGAGAAAGCTCGTTGCCTTGCAGCATCCATCACCATCCATTGCACCGCCTTTGAACTGCGGATTATTAGCTATGAATCCAACGGTGCGACCATCGATGCGCGCAAAAGCCGTCGTAAGACTTCGGCCGAAACGCGCTTTAAGTTCAAAGAGGCTTCCCGCATCGGCGAAGAGCTCGATCACCTTTCTGACGTCGTAAACCTGGTACGGCGATTCCGGCACCAGATCGAGAATTGATTGCACGTCTTTGCCGGATTTGGGTGGCACCGGAGCAACCGGCGGCGACTCGTTGTTGTGGCTCGGCATATAGCTGAGAAATTTCTTTACTAGGTCTATCGCTTCTTCGTCGGTATCGGCGACGGCATCGGCAAAACCGGTCGATTCGGCGTGAACGCGCCAACCACCGAGATCCTCGCCCGTTACGGTCCGCTTGAGCGCTTTGGAAACCATGCGCGGGCTCGCGACGGCCATCACCGAACCCTTTCGCATGACCGTAAAATCCGATGCGCACGCGTGCCAGGCAGCAGAACCAAAGGCAAAGCCCATCACCGCGGAAATCCAGGGAGCTTCGCGCCGACGCAGAAAGCGACCAGCTTCGTTGGTGTTTCCCATTCCCTCGCCCATGACATCGGGCATGCGAATGCCGGTCGATTCGCTCAGAAAAACGACGGGAAACCCCCGTTTGGCGCCGATGTCCTTTATGTGAGTCATCTTGCGATTGTTGGTCGAGCTCGACGACGAGCCTTTGACGGTAAAGTCGTAGGACACTACGCCCACAGGGCGTCCGCTCACTTCACCAAAGCCGCAAACCTTGCCGTCAGCGGGCGTCTGGTCCCGCATCTCCCTGATGTATGAGACACCGAAGAGGCCACTCTCGTGGAAACTTCCCGGATCCATCAACCGGTCAACACGCTCCCGCGCATTGAGGACGCCTTGCTCCTTACGCTTGGCGAGCTTTTCCGCGCCGCCCATCGCTTTGGCCTTGCGGCCGCGGAGCTCGTGATCGTGGATTTTTTCCTCGAATGCCATTGTCGTCTCCTGGCCTCTGGGAAGCCGACATCACCGCGCAGCCGTCGTATCCTCGTCGGGCAACGAGCGCGGGTCTGGTCCAATATATTTCGATGACGGATGAATAAGCCGATTGTTTGCACGCTGCTCAATTACGTGCGCGATCAATCCGGGCAGCCGCGCTATCAAAAACATCGGCGGGAACAACGGGGTCGGTATTCCGCAAAGCCGATAGATGACCGCGGTGTAGTAGTCGAGATTCGCGAACATCTTTTTCTCGCGGTTCATGACCTGCTCGATACGTTCCGCCCCCTGCATCAGCGTCTGATTGCTGGCTGCCTTGGACAGCCTGCTTGCCCATTCTCGATTGATCGCGTTGCGCGGATCGGCGGTCGAATAAGCGCGTTGTCCAAAGCCGAAAATCAGGCCCTTATTGGCGAGCAAATCCCGGATTCCAGCCTCCGCTTCGTCAGCTGAGTTGAAGCGATCCAGCATCTGCATCACGCGCGCGTTGGCTCCGCCGTGTAATGGTCCTCGCAGGGTTCCGATCGCAGCAATGACGCTCGAATAAAGGTCGGATCGAGTTCGAGGTAGCTATGCGCGCCGCATACGTGGAGGCATTGAAGTCATGCTCGGCGTAGATGATCAGTGACACGTCGATAGCGCGGCGGTGCAGTTCGTCGGGCCTATGGCCGTGGAGCAGATGAAGGTAATGCCCAGCCACAGTCTGCTCACCGCTTTCAGTATCGATCCGCTTGCCGGATTGATGGAAATGCCACCAATAGAGCAGCATCGAAATGAAGGCGTTTTCTAGCGGCACTCCCGCCGCGAAGACATCCTTCGACGGTTCAGGCCGGAGCGAAGCAAGGAACGAGCAGCCGGTCCGGATCACATCCATCGGATCGGCGTTTGTGGGCGTTGCCTCGAGGAGAACCTTAATTGGATCGGGCAACGAGCGGCCGATCGCCATGTTTCGTTGGAGTTCGTCGCGTTGCGCAGCAGTCGGAAGCTCGCCGTGTAGCAGCAAATAGAACACGTCTTCGTAACTGAGACGATCGGTGAGATCGCGAATTTCGTAGCCGAAATAATAAAGGAGGTTGTCGTCTTTGTTTATTTTACAGATGCGTGTTTCGTCGACCACAACACCAGCCAAACCCTTAGCGACCTCCACGGCAGCCTCCACAATTCCTTTGATGGGTTCCAGGCCAGCAGCCGAACTGCGGCGAGCCTTTCCACACCCGGATTATTAGGGGGCGCGTAACGAAAGTAAAAGCGAAATAGTGTGAAGTTTAGCGTAAGAAAACTTGACGATAAGCGAACCGGCTCCTTAATAGTGAGAGCTTACCGGGGTGGCCCATGTCCTTAAAATCATTACGAACGTTTGTAGCGATCGCCGAAACTGGATCTTTCGCGGCCGCCGGAGAACGCCTGTTTCTGACCCACGCTGCTGTGAGTATGCAAATTAAGGCGCTAGAAGGCGAGTTCGGTATTCCCCTTTTTGATCGATCCCATCGTCCGCCGCGGCTAACCGATGCCGGCAAGGCATTGGTACCCAACGCCGTCGATTTAATCCGCTCGTACGATCGGCTGCCGGACCTTCTCCAAAATCCCGATGTGGAAAAACCGCAGCTTTCTCTTGGAGCGATCCCGAGTTCCTTGACAGGTTTTACGCCACGGATCCTCAATTCCTTACGACAGCGCTCACCACAACTCCACGTAACTTTGACGAGCCGGCTCACCGAGGAACTAATACAAATGGTTGAAGTCGGCAGCATCGATGCTGCGTTCGTCAGTCATATTCCGGAGCCATTATCGGATCTCGAATGGCGGCCATTTTTTCGCGAACCGTTGGCAGTGCTGACGCAGATGGATGCACCGATGCTTCCGGCCGAGCGTCTCCTCACCGAATTGCCGTTCATACATTTTCGCCGGACCCTCTGGATCGGGCGGCTCATTGAGAACCTGCTGCGCGCGCGGCGGATCCAGGTACGCGAGATTATGGTGCTCGACACCGTCGAAGCTGTCGCTTCCATGGTGGCCCAGGGTATCGGTGTGGCCATAGCCCCAGTGCGGCGGCTGGAGCAGACGAGTGGACCGACCCGCATTGTTCCATTGCCGCGGCCGACCGTCTATCGAACACTCGGCCTTGTCTTCCGTAGTGCACGCAGAAACGATCCTCTCATCCGCTCCCTCATCGCGGAAGTCACGACGCAGGCCAAAGAGAATGGTCCGGAAGGTTGATCGCGCTCACGGTACATCGTCATTTTGCGGACGCCTTTTCAGCGCTGATAACCTTCGGCCATCGAGCAACCTCCGATGTCAATAGCTCCTCGAATTTCTGTGGCGTTCCGCCGGACACGACCACGCCGAGCTTCTCAAGGTTCGTCCGTATGGTGGGCACCGCCAGGATTTCATTGACAGCCCGATTCAGCTTCGAAACGATCTGCGAGCTTGTGCTAGCTGGTGCAATGACGCCCTGCCAGTTCTGAACGCTGTAGCCGGGCATTCCGGCTTCGGCGAAGGTTGGAACATCGGGCAAACTTTCAAGCCGCGATGAGTTGCTGACGGCCAGGAACCGCAAGCGAGCGCGTTGTGACATCATCGCTGGTGCCGCGGCTATGACCATACTCACATCGCCCGAAACCAGCGCAAGCATTACTTCGGCGTTGCTTTTGTATGGGATTTGCTGAATGTCGACGCCGGCTTGACCTTTGAAGAGTTCGCCGGCGAGATAGAGCATACTACCCACACCTGCCGAGCCGTAATTGAGTTTTCCTGGCTCGGACTTCGCCAATTTTATGTATTCGGCTAGCGTGTGAGCTGGACTTGACGCGCTAACCGCAAAAACTCCTGGCAAGCCGCCGACAAGCGCAATCGGCGCTATGTCGCGCAAAGTATCGTAAGGCAAATTCTTCACTACAGCCGGCGCTGAGCCGAGTGCCATGTCGGCCATCATCAGCGTGTATCCGTCAGGTGCCGCGTGCGCGAGTGCTTCCGTCGCGATTACAGTACCTCCGCCGGGATGATTTTCCACAAAGACTTGCTGACCGAGGCGTTTGGAAAGTTCTTGCGCCATCAGACGCGCGACCAGATCCACGCTACCTCCGGCACCAAATGCAACTAACAAACGGACAGGCCGTGTCGGATACTCGTCGCCTCTCGCTGCACTTTGCCATGCGACGCTGAGAACGAGAAAAAATAATAGAAGTTTTTTTATGCTCGGCATCGCTCCCTACACCAGTTTTTTGTGCGCGCCCTTTGGCAGGTGCGGTTACGCCGCACACCAACGGCGACATTTTTTTGCCATTAGCCGAAGGCCGCGTCTATAACAAAGCATTCCTATGCCCCCGCGCAGGCCGCTGCACGCTGGAAAAAATGTCACACCCCAACAATCGTCTTGTTAGCAAGACGGTCATGGCCCACTACAGCGTGCAACAAACACCCTCTTGCAACTACTTCGCGTCGGCAGAGCTTTTGCCGACGACCAGATCGGTTCCAACCGGCCATTTGCAAGTGCCGGCTGGCAACCAAAGAACTATGGGTATAAGGCCTCTAGGTTTTTCCTGGACGTTCCCCGCCGGCTTGCGGGCTTCGGTGGCAAATCGTCTCGGGCCTGAAATGGACACTGCTCAATTCGGACTGCAAATGTATTCGGAACGCTGCAAAACCCGCAGCGAAGCGATGGTACATCAATCGTGGCCGAAAATTTTGCGCGACGCTACGCGAACCTATTCCGTAACGTGTCATTACGCGAATCGAAAGCTTCGGCTCGGCACCCGCTGAACCAGGAGGACTACGCGACAGCGCCACCTTACCGAACCGGGAGGGCCAGTTCAGCGCCCCTGTTGCGGACGTTCCCGACCTTCTTATTGACCGGCCAAACCTTCAACACCTGATCCGGGCTCGGCCTGAGCATCGCCAGCAGCTCTTCGTCGGTCGCCGGCTCCTCACCCAGCCATTTTGGCCAGTCCGCCGTAGCCAGAATGACCGGCATCCGGTCATGCAGCTCCGCCATCACTTCATTAGACCGAGTGGTCAGAATCGTGCAGCTCTGTATCTCATCGCCTGACTTTGGGTCTTTCCACTTCGCCCAGAGCCCGGCCATGACCATCGGCCCATCATCCGCCATGGCGATCGCGTAAGGCTGTTTCTCTTTCCCTTTGGGGTCGAGCTTCTTCCACTCGTAAAACCCATCGGTCACCACGAGACATCGTTGCCCGCGCTTCCACGCATCGCGAAACGCGGGTTTTCCCGTGAACTCTTCGGCGCGGGCGTTAAAAGTCGAATAGGCAATCTTCTCATCCTTCGCCCAATGCGGCAGAAGCCCCCATCGCATCATCTTGGGCGTGCGCTTGCCATCGACCGAGCGGATGGCCACCAGCATCGGTGCCGTCGGCGGCTTATTCCAATCAGCGCTCGAAGTTCGGCGCCGGAGCATCCAGGTCGAACTTCAGCTTGATTTTGATTTCCGAATAGTCCGACGACAGACGAACGCGACCACACATGGACTGCATGTAGGGAGCTTAAGGCTTATTCCAACGCGCCCAATTGCTGCCCTTCCCTCGTTGCTTCGGGTCGAATTTTTCTCCGCCGAACCTTTGCAGGAATTTATCGGCATCTGCCGGGTCAGAGAAGCAGTAAACGTGAAACCACTCGCGGTCGTAAAAGACGGCGTGCCCCCTGCTGCATATCGACAGATCCTTGCAGAACTCGTGAATCTCTTGGTACCCGTTGCCGCGTTGACTGAACTGCGCCGGCAGGACGACCTGATGGGGCCAACCCCGGTCAATGCCCGCTGGCGACAGCTCGCCCTTGCGGCGCATCACCGAACCTTCGCTTGAATGCCGAGGCGTCGTCCAACGTTCGAAAGCAATACCTGATCGTGTTTTCCGGCAGATCGACGTACATATCCCACTGGAATTCTCGGACTTCGAGCCAATCCAATACGTCCATCGCGTCCTCATCGAAGGGCAGCGCGACCTGATACGGAAAGTCTCGGTTGATCTCGAGGATAACGCTCATATCCCCATTGAGAACGAATAGGGAACGATAGTCAATGGGGCGAGCTTTAGAGGGGTTTTTTCGCCCGGGGGCTACCAGATGTCGTTACGGCCCCTTGGCTAACTTAAAACGACCTTCACCGGGTCGAATCCCATCCTGGGTCATTAAACTACGACCCGCGGCAGCACGAAAAGAAGATCACTTTTCTGGCGGAAGTATCTCTTGAACACAGACCTGATCGATCAAATGCCCTCGCCGTAGATCGGTCAGATGTGCCCTTTTCTCGTCATTCGTTAGGTGCGCGCCAATGCCTTGGGTCATCACCATGACGAGAGTGCGATCATTCATATCAAGCCAGTAGGACCGGCGGACGAGCTTATTGGCGCCGTCCCGCACGAATGGACTGTCTACGTTCTCGCTCAGGTCCGGTTGGTAGAATCTAGCCATGGACCACTTAGCCGTACCTATCGGCGCAATTCGTGCAGCCCTACGGGACACGAGTGGAATTGAATCGTCAACTTGCTAAGAAACTGCAATTTCTTAGCAAGTGGATAGGAAGGACGTATTATCTAGCGGGAGGCGCAAACGAGGTGCCATTCTGGGCTGCAAGTCGTCAATTTCGCAGTGTTGGCTCTGACAGAGAAGCCTCCTTGCGCGTCGCCGAGGAGTTTGCCAATTCATGCACTGGCAATCGCGTGCTCCAAGAAATTTGCCCCGTGAAGCGCCTTGTGGTCGCAGCCGAACCGACCGATGACCTGAACACCAAGTGGCATGCCGGCCTGATCGGCCAGTCCAGGAACATTGACGCACGGCGTCCCGACCAACGTCCAGAAACGGTTGAACTCTGAGGTGCCGATCGATTGCAGACCCGCAGGTGCAGCACCCAGAGCCGAGGCGGTGAGCAACAGATCCGTACCCGCCATACAATCGGCAAGCGCTTTACGGGCATTGTCGGCAATTCGCAGGGCATCGTCGTATTCAGCCGATGAGACCGCGGCACCCTCTTCGATTGTTTTACGCAACAACGGTGAAAGGACATGGCGCCATTGGCCATATTCAAACGCCATAGCTCGATAGGCTTGATACTTCTGGATCGTTGAGTGAATACGATAGGCGTCCTCGCAAACTGGTGGCAATGTAATTTCGCGAATCCGTGCACCTGCTGCTTCAGCACCGTGAACGGCGGTTTCCACGGCGTTTTGCATGGCCGCGCTTGCGTCCGGCCATCGGTTCGTCCGTACAATGCCGAAGCGGGGAGCCTCCGCTGCGGCCGTGTCCACCCTATAGTTCTGTCCGCAAATCGCGGTTAGCGCAAAAGCCACGTCGGCAACTCTCGCTGCAATTAGGCCCGCGGTGTCGAGCTGATCGCTCATACCTTTCATGCCAACGGTCGGCAGCAATCCGAACGACGGCTTAAATCCAGCAACCCCGCAGAACGCAGCAGGGCGAATGGTCGACCCGCCAGTTTGGCTAGCAAGAGCAATCGGCAGCATGCCAGCGGCGACGGCGGCTGCAGAACCAGACGAGGAGCCGCCTGGGGTATGGGCGAGATTATGCGGGTTACGAGTGCGACTCGGATCGAGAAACGCGAACTCGGTCGTGACAGTCTTTCCGAGCACAATGCCACCAGCCCGACGAATGTCAGCGACGAGCGCGGCGTCGGCGGCGGGCCGATGCCCGGCATAGATCGACGAACCATATTCAGTTGAGAAATCGATCGTATCGAAAATATCTTTGATGCCGACTGGAAGTCCGCGAAGCGGCTCGGCGGCAAGTACGGTGGCCTCCCGTTCAGCCGTTCGGTGGGCACGCTCCAGATCGAGCACGACAAAGGCGCCGACAGCATTTTCGTGAGCTTTAATGGCCTGAGCACAGCGGTCTATTACTGCGGCCGGCGTTAGTTCCCCAGCCTCAATGCGGCGCGCAAGGTCAAGGGCGAACAACATCGGCCCGCTAGCGTCCTGCATTAGACCACGCCTCGTGCCCGATCGGGAGGTTCAGAAACAAATCGGTTTCCAATGCGCCTAAGTATTCAGGGACGACAGCCGAGAGCACGGTGCCCGTGTATTTCGTGTACATGTCATAAAAGCTTGCCGCCTGTTCGCGTCCACCCCCGCTCATGCCAGAGCCACTCCTTTACGCTCTGGGATAAGGAAAGCTGTCGTGAATAGTTCAATTACGTAAATGGCAGACAGACACGCGATGGCTACAGTGAACGAATATCGCGCAGAGAGAATCGCCACGACTAAGGGACCGAAGCCGCCAAATCCGCGTCCAATATTGAAAATGCCGCTTTCGGCGGTGCTGCGCATATCTGTCGAATAAAGCTCGGACATCAACGTCCCGAGGCCAGCAATCATACCATTGACGAAAAATCCCATCACGCCACCCCCAATTAAAAGCGCGTATTCGGACGTAAGCTGGGAATAGATCAGTACCATCAGAAAAGCGCCGATCTGGTAGGTGAAGAAGGCCGGCCGCCGGCCAATGCGATCAGCCAATTCGCCAAATACCATGATGCCGACCATCATCCCGATCGCCGTCATCGCGGTCCATGCCGCCGATTTTGTCACTGTGTAGCCAAACTGTGTGGAAAGGTAGGTCGGCAGCCAGATCAACAGGCCGAAGAAGCCGAAGCTTTGCATTGCGCAGAGGATGATCATTCCAATCGTGACCCGCGTGGTCTTCCATTCGCTGAAAAGATGCCAGAGCGACAACCCGAAGCGTTGCTTCCGCGTTTGCTCCAGATACATTTGCGGCTCGGGAAGCGTGCGGCGCAGAATGAATGCGACTATGGCCGGGAAAACGCCAACGACAAACACGCCACGCCAGCCAATGAGCGGCAGAAGAACCGGCGTCACGAACGCCGCGAGCAGCACACCAAGGGGTCCGCCGATGCCTACAAAGGAGAGGCCTCGTGCACGTGTGCCCGCTGGCCAAGCTTCCGCAACCAGGGCCATGCCGATACCCCACTCACCCCCAATCCCAACACCGGCGAGGGTTCGGTAGGTGAGCAGGTCCCAATATCCAGTCGAGGCCGCGCAAAGCGCCGTGAAGACAGCGAAAATCAGAATTGTCCAAGCGAGAACCCGAACTCGCCCGTAATGATCGGACAGAATACCGAAACCAATGCCGCCAACTACGGCGCCGATCAGTGTTGCCGTGGCAATTGAACCCGCTTCGGGACGAGACAAATGCAATTCACTGGAGATCGCGACCAGCAGAAAACCGAGCAAAAGATTATCGAACGTATCGAGTATGTTTCCCGCCAATGAAGCTAACAACGCTTTAATCGCATAACCTTCCCCATGACCTGATTGTTTTACTATTGTGGTCACTGTCCCCTCCCTGTTCCAAAAAAGCGGTCCGATTGCCGATACCGCCGCAACGCGCTGCACTCGACCGATGTCCGGGATCTCTCAAAGAGCTATTTTTCCTTTATGCCTCGATAAAGACTCCGCCAGTGCTTTTTGGTGCCTGGAAAATTCGCAACGCTGAGGACAAAGTACGACCGTAACGGCTCGAGCATAAGCGGCCATCGGTGCATGACGTGCTCCCAGGCTATTGACCAATTCTGCACGTGGCTACTGAATCTTTTGCATTCTCGTTCCCATATTTCCAGTGCCGGGTCGATTGCATCGTGCCGTTCGAGAGTGTCAGCGAGAGCTCTAGCGTTCGAGATCGCCATTCCGGCGCCTTGCCCAAGATTAGGTGGCTGTCCATGGGCAGCATCGCCCACCAAAGCAACGCGACCGCGATACCATGCAGAAACCTTTACTTGTCCGTGAGCAAAATGAGTGCCTTCGTCTGCTGGTATACGCGCCAGCACGTCACTCAACTCTGGAAAGCTCTCACTCCAATAGGGAATGTCTAACGGCAGTGACGTACCCCGCTTGTCATCTTCTCTCGTTGACGCACAGACATAGAGGGTGCTGTCACTCAATGGCATGAGGAGGATCCGTCTATGTCCGCGCCAATACTCACAACTTGTGTTTGGCAGGTCGTTTGATTTTCGCGGAACAAGCACGCGGGTCGACCCGCTATTCATATCCTTCGCGCTGCCTAACCCTATTTGCTTACGTATAAGCGAACCTTGTCCGTCAGCGGCGACGATCAGGTCAGCGCGGTGCTGGCCGGAAGTTGTGAAGATCTCACCATCGGTATTTGCCCCAAGGACAGAGGAATTAAGTAGGATTTTGGCGCCCCATCTCTCCGCGGCGCGACCAAGTTCTCGGTGTAAATCTTGGCGGCGGACAGTAAAGACACGTTCAGGCCCGTAGGTGTACCGGCGAAGATGGTGTCCTGGACGATCGTTGATGAATGTGTCTTTGATTCTATGACTGCAGGCGAAGATCGGATCCCAACAACCAAGCTCTTCCATAACCCGGATGGAGTTTTCTTTGATTCCGATACCTGCCCCGATTTCTCGCAATTCGGGCGATCGCTCGTGAACGGTCACATTCCAATGCCTTTGACTGAGGCAAGCGGCGACAGCAAGGCCCGCGATGCCGCCGCCAACAACATGAGCATTACCAGTCACCATCCCTTTTAACCCTGTTGACTGAGAATACGATTACGATCAGGGGAGACCACGTCTATGCCTTCCACTTGGAGCACGTGACGGATCTCTCGCGCAAATTCTGGCGCGCCCGGTTGATCGCCATGTATACACAAGGTGTCGGCTTGGAGCGGCACGAGCTTACCGCTTAATGAGCGCACGGCTCCGTTCGTCAGCATGTCAAGGACCTGTCGAATAGAATTGCGTACGTCGGTAATCATTGCGCCTGGATTGCCACGTGGCGTAAGGGAACCGTCGTCTTGATAGGTCCTGTCTGCGAAAACCTCTTGAGCAACAGCAAGCCCGAGCTCCAACGCTGCGTTCTTCAGTTCTGATCCTGCTAAAGCAAAAAAAATGAGGTTACGATCGACTGCTTTAACCGCAGCGCACAAAGCGGTCGCCAATTCCTTGTCACGCACGGCCTGATTGTGTAGCGCACCGTGTATCTTGACGTGGGCAAGTCGGCTGCCAGCAGCTTCGGCAAAAGCCCTCACAGCGCCGATTTGGTACACCGTGATATTGTATACTTCGTCTGGGCTCAGACACATCGGTCGGCGACCGAAGCCTTGCAAATCTGGAAACCCTGGGTGGGCACCGACGGCGACGCCTGCTGCAACCGCCGCTTGTACGGTTGCTGCTATCGTTTGAGGATCACCAGCATGAAATCCGCAGGCAATATTTGCGGACGTGATGTGAGCAAGAACGTCACGGTCAGCGCCCAAGTTGTATACGCCAAAGCTTTCGCCGAGATCGCTATTGAAATCGATGCAGGTCATCTTTGAAACCTCACCCTTCTAGGCGCGATATCGAACCTGGCTTCATTCAAAACGAATACCTGTGCCGAGGCTTACAAGTTAGCCTAGCAAATGGCGCCCCTTTGGAAACATGGGAGGGAAGTTGATTGTGAATGCATATTTTGTTGCTTGCGGGGATGCTCGTACAGCGGCGACTATGGGACAGGATAAAGGGCCGCACTCATGCCGACTGTAGCAGTGAGCACAAAGACTTGTCGAGGGAGCACGATGAACAAGCCAATCGTTTCGCCCGCCATTATACCGCCTACCAGTTTTTATAGTCACGCAATTGAGGTAGTTGCGCGTTCACGGTTACTGTTTATTTCCGGCCAAATAGCCATCGCCCCCGATGGCTCGTGTGCAACCGACTTCGCGACGCAAGCTCGGCAATGTTGGCGAAATCTCACTGCCGTCCTTGCTGAGGCCGAGATGACGTTGAGCGACGTCGTAAAGATTCAGGCGTTTCTGACGCGCAGTAGTGATCTGGGGGAATATCGCTCAATTCGTAACGAGATGGTTGGTTCTACTAGGCCGGCGCACACGTTGCTCGTCGTATCTGCCCTTGGTCGTCCTGAATGGCTGGTCGAACTCGAAGCGGTCGCAGCGAAAGCCTGACCTCATGATCAATGCAGCGATAGTTGGCCTGGGGCGCTGGGGTCGTCGCCTCGTGGATTCTGTTCAGAAAAGCGGCTCCCCACTTGGCTCGAAGATCAAGTTTTCACACGCAGTCGTTCGGACCGTGGAAAGCGCGCAAGAGTATGCCGGCGATCAGCATTTAACTGTTACGAGCTCGATCGATAACATACTTTCTGACAAATTGATCGACGCCATAGTCTTGGCAACACCACACCCCGAGCACACATCCCAAATACTTGCGGCGACCTCAGCAAATAAGCATGTGTTTGTTGAGAAGCCTCTGGCATTCCGTCTGGCCGACGCTGAAGCTGCAGTCGCAGCAGCGAAGCGACAAGAATTGGTATTGGCAGTTGGATTCAATCGCCGTTTTCTGCCCGCCGGGAAAATTCTCAAGAATCAGATTTCGGACGGAGCCTTTGGTGAGCTCCTTCGCTTGGAAGGAAATTTCTCCAATAATCTTGGCCTGAATTATCGTGAAGGCATGTGGCGGGCGACCGAAAGAGGCCCAAAGGCTGCCTTGAGCGCAATGGGCGTGCACATTCTCGATTTCTTTGTCTATCTGTGTGGACCAATCGACACCGTAAGGGTTACATCTAACCATCGAGCAATGCCAGTAGATGCCGATGATATAGTCAGCGTAGATCTCACTCTACGGAACGGGGTCATGGCCACGATAACCACGATGCTCACGTCACCGCGACTATGGCGCGTGCAGGTTTTTGGCACATCACAATGGGTTCACATGCGCGACGAGCATCTGCTCGATACTTGCGGCAAGTCAGGCGCAATAGAGACAAAGGATTTTGGGTTGGTCGATACGTTGAGGCTCGAGTTAGAATCGTTTGCGAGCGCAATAACTGGCGATACAACTTGCGTCACACCTCCGGATGAGATGCTGCATGTAACGGCAGCGCTGGAGGCAATTCTGGAATCCGCTGATAATGGAGGCGCGCGCGTTGTCGTCCCTCGAACCTCTGCCGAATGCCGCGAGCGCCGGTGAGATTCACCGGATTGCGCCGGCGGGCGATCAGGCCCTCGTCGTCGAGTTCGGTATTGCCATCTCTCGTGAGATTAACGAGCGGGTACGTTATCTCGAAGCTGCTTTGAACCAAGCGAGCTGGCCCGAGATCGTGGGCACAGTGCCGAGTTATCGCTCGTTGCTGGTGTATTTTGATCCTATCAATATCTCATTTGATGAACTGTCACGTCGCATCAGAGCATTAAATCAAAGCGAAAAATCGCCAAAACGACGTGCAAGGCGATGGACGCTGCCTGTTTGTTATGGCGGAGAATATGGGGCTGGCTTGAACGAACTTGCCGGCGCAATCGATCTCCCCTCGGACGAAATCATTTATGAGCATTCAGCCACCGAGTACATGGTCTACATGATCGGATTTTCGCCAGGGTTTGCTTACCTCGGTGAACTGCCTAGCAGACTGCATGTGCCCCGAAAGACTGTGCCGGCGGCTCTCGTCCCCGCCAATACCATCCAGATCGGCGGGGAGCAAACGGCGGTGTCGTCGATGGCAATGCCAAGCGGCTGGTACATCGTCGGGCGGACCCCGATTAGGATGTACCAACCAGCCAGGGCGTCTCCTTTTCTCTTGGACGGCGGTGACCTTGTCAGGTTTGAACCGATCACATTAGCACAGTTCATAGACATTTCCGAAAAGGCAGTGCGTGGCGCCTACGAGCCACATTGGGAATGGAGCCTATGAGCTCCACCTTGATGGTTTTGGAGGCCGGGCCGTCGTCTACGATCCAGGATGCCGGGCGGTTTGGGTTTTTGCGTTACGGCGTTGTACCGGCCGGCCCTTGCGATACCCTACTCCACGCAATCGCGAACCGGCTGGTCGGAAACAGTACGCGTAGTGCTGCTATCGAGATCACGCTGAAGGGTGACCGCTATCAAGTCGCGGCCGAAAGCGTACGTGTGGCGCTGGCAGGCGACTTCCCCATGCAGATCGATGGCCGCAATGCCGAAGCCTGGCGCTCCTACACACTCCGTGAAGGACAAGTTCTTTCGGTTGGCTATACAACGAAAAATGTACGCGGCTATCTCGCCGTCGCTGGGGGGTTCGATCTTGCACCGGAGCTCGGTAGCCTATCTGTGCATGTCCGTAGCGGGATTGGTCCGTTGGAAGGGGCAGCGATCAAAAACGGTGCAACGATCCCCCTCAAGTTCGGCCGCGCGCTGCCAACGCCTGAGCAGATATTTGAACAGTCGGCATTGCCCGAGGTTTCAGCGGTATTACGGGTGATCCTAGGGCCGCAGGACCAATACTTTAATGCTGATGATCTGGCTCGTTTCAGCCAAGAACCATTCACATTGACAGCCAAATGCGACCGCATGGGCTATCAACTCGGTGGCCCAAAATTCGACTATCGTCGCGACCTGCCGCTGATCTCCGAGGGAATCGCGCTGGGTAGCATCCAGGTTCTTGGCGACGGATTATTCATTGTAGCGCTAGTCGACCGCCAAACCGTGGGCGGCTATCCCAAAATCGCAACTGTAATCAGCCCAGATATTCGAGCGCTCGCGCAAATGCGGCCCGGTACTGCAGTCAAGTTTCGTCCAATAGACCTCGCGGAGGCACAAATCGTCAGTGGCAATTATGAGCGCTTTATTCATTCCCTAGATGACTATATCCATCCACCGAGCCAAGAGCTGAGCAGCGAAGCGTTGCTAGGGACCAATTTGATCTCTGGCGTCTATTCCGACTCTCTGAAATAACGCGTATTATGATGTCTGCACTATACCACTTGACGATCAGCGAAGCGGGCCGCCTGATCGCCGCGCACAAACTCTCACCAGTCGAGTTGGTCGATGCCTTGCTCGCACGCATCGATTCGGTGGATGAGGATCTTCACAGTTACATCACGGTCGTCGCCGAGGAGGCGCGCGTAACCGCTCGTGTGGCCGAAAAGGAAATCATGGCTGGGCGCCACCGCGGGCCATTGCATGGCATTCCCTACGGGTTGAAGGACAACTTTAACACGAAAGGCATTCGCACGACTGCAGCGTCACGGCTTATGCTTGACTTCGTTCCCGATGAGGACGCAACCCTGCACGCGCGCCTGCGGAGCGCTGGCGCTATTCTCCTCGGTAAACTCAACACCTGGGAGTTCGGCACCGGCACGGGTGTAGTCCAAGCCGACCTTCCGTTCCCGTTGGCGCGCAATCCATGGGACAATACCCGTTTCTCGGGTGGGTCGAGCACTGGGCCCGGAGTTGCTGTTGCCGCAGGCACCGCAATCGCGGCCCTTGGCTCAGATACTGGTGGCTCGGTGCGGATACCGGCGGCGGCGTGTGGGCTCGTAGGATTCAAACCGACTTACGGTCGACTCAGCCGCGCTGGCATTCTCCCGAATTCGTTTTCACTTGATCATCCTGGCACGTTGACCTGGACAACCGCAGACGCCGCGATCCTCATGCAGCCGCTTGCAGGCTATGATGTGGCCGATCCTAGTACCGTTGATCGACCCGTCCCGAACTTTGCGTTAGATCTCGGCCTCGGTATTAAGGGGCTGCGTGTTGGTGTCATTCGGCGATTTCACCAGAAAGACGTTGTGGCAACTCCTGAAATCATCGCCGCGATCGACGCTGCGCTTAGTATTCTCGTCGATCTCGGTGCCGAGCTCGTCGAACTCGATCTTCCGATTGCCTTGAAGGACTATAGGCTTTGTACGCGCATCATCGGATCTGTCGAATCCCTGTCGGCGCACGAGGATGACTTCAAAGAACGCCGTCAGTTGATGGGCAGAGCTTTGAGTGACAAACTAATGAGCGCCCACTTCATCGGCGCAACCGACTATCTCAAGGCCGTTCGTTGGCGACGCGAACTCGCACTAAAGACTGATGCCGCTATTGCTTCATGCGATGCCGTCGTGTGTGCAGGAACATTGCGGCTAACACCACGTATCGACGACGTTGCGGGCATGAAGGATTATGTGATGGGCTCGGCAATGCACGTATTCAATGCAACCGGGCACCCTGCCCTGGCCCTGTGCATCGGCTTCGACAGCAATGGAATGCCCCTGACGATGCAGATCATCGGCCGCTATTTTGACGAGAAGACCGTGCTGCGGGTGGCTGCCTCTTATGAGGCCGCGACCCCGTGGCGGGCCCATCGACCACAGGTCCGAGAAAACAAGAAGTTGCAATCATGAACCGTGAAGACATTCAAAAATGGGCTGAGCAGATGGGCATGGTCGGGTTGGATACCGAAACACTCGATCGGCTCTTGACATTAGCGCTGGAAGCTGAGGCGGACGTCGCACGACTGCCCAAGCTCCGGAAAGCAGACGAACCGGCACACGTATTCTTTGTACCGCAACGGACGCGCGAGTAATCGCGCGTATCTCAGCTGCTCCCGCCGTATTTTTTATCAGTTTACTTGAATTTGGATCGCCCTGATGCCGCGCCACACAACTTTTAGTCGCGTCTGAACGACACAATCCCTATCTTCTGAAATAATTCGGAGCACGACATATTTTGACTCGCTCAGAGTACTATTGGTTAAATGGGCGATGCACGGACAGGGAGAGTGGGCCATGAGCGTCACAGCGGAACGGATTGCCCCAACCGCAGCTCAGCGGGATCGATATGCAGTCAAGACGCTGTTTGCTTCATTGGCAGGCAACCTTCTGGACACATTCGATAACCTCCTACTCGGCTTCATGTTTGTTGCGATGTCCGCAGAATTACATTTGACGCGCCCCGAAGTAGGATCAATCGCGACTGCCACGCTGGCCGGCGGTGTTGTGGGTGGGATTGGGTTCGGCATTCTGTCTGACCACTACGGACGAATTCGCGTGCTGACCTGGACGATTCTGATTTTCGCAGGGTTCACCGCGCTGTGCGCCGTGTCGGTCGGATACTGGGACCTGCTGGCCTATCGGACGATGGCCGGGCTGGGCATCGGCGGCGAGTGGGGAATCGGTATGGCGCTGGTAGCGGAGGCTTGGCCAGCCGGCACACGTGCACGAGGCCTGTCCTTTGTGGGCATTGGTGGCCCATTAGGCGTTCTGCTCGCGTCCCTTGTGACTCCGCTCCTACTGCCGGTTATCGGTTGGCGCGGCGTCTTCGTCGTAGGCGCATTCCCGGCCATTCTCGCGTTCGTCCTTAGGCGCTCGCTTGCGGAACCGCAGATTTACCTCCAGCAAACGCGCAAACAGCAATTCGGTCTGCCGTTTGGGAGCCTCTTCAACAATCGTGAGACCGCAAAGATCACGTTGGCCATGATCATTCTTTGCGCGGTGCAGAATTTTGGCTTTTTCGGCTTGATGATCTGGCTCCCGACTTACCTTGCAACCCAATTCGGTTACACGGTCACAAAATCCGCACTATGGACGTCGGTCACGGCGTCAGGGATGGTGATTGGGATCTTGGTATTCGGTGAACTCGCCGATCGTCTTGGTCGACGTCCAGCATTCTTCACCTATCAAATCGGCGCATTCCTAATGGTGCTGATCTATTCTCAGCTCACTTCCGAGTACGCATTGCTCGTGGTGGGAGGCGTCATGGGCTTCTTCGTCGCTGGTATGGTTGCGGGTTTGGGTACGTTGATGTCGGAGCTCTATCCTACGGAGATTCGCGGCACTGCCGAGAGCAGCATTTTCAACATCGGCCGCGGTCTCGGCGGGTTCGGGCCGCTAGTCGTAGCAATCTTATCAACGCAGTATTCGTTCACGGTGGCGATCGCATCGCTTTCAGCCATCTACGTGATCTATTTTCTTGTGACCGCATTTTTCATTCCCGAGCGGAAGGGCGTGACGCTAAATTGATACTCAGCAGTGAAGTACCTACTGACCGCCAAATAGTCTCTGGCGTCTACTCGGATTTTCTATCCTGCGTTACCGACGCCTAGATCTTTGATGTCGCCAGCGTTGTCGCAGCGAACAGCTCTTCGACAGTGACCTTTCGGGCCAGCAGGCCCTGGTCGTAGGCATAGCGAATGAGCGTCTCAATCTCATGCGCACTCTCGATTACGCCGTAGCGCCAATAGTCCACGCCCATAAGTTCCGAGATTTCCTGCGCCTGTGCGTCAACCCACGGCAGAGTCACGTGGGGCCAGCCGACTTCGCGCACATCGTTGAGCGCTATTACCTTCGCCTGACAGAAAGCTTTGTAAACGTTTGCCGGCAGCCAAGGATGTTTTTCGACTAGGCTTCTACGGATTCCAATGAGGTGCATCGGCGGAAAGATCTTAGTGCGTTGATAATATTCCCGCTCAACGTCCATATAGTTAGGAAACAGCCGGCCGATGTTCGGCGCTCCCGCAACGTAGCTCGACAGGGCTCGCGCGGTCATCACTGCGTCGAGTTCGCCGTTGTTCAGCATTCGCGTGAGTGTCTTCCCGACCGGAACGGCTTGCAGGTCAATGCCGCTGGGAGCTTTGAGTGGCATTCTTTCGCCACGACCGGGCTCCTCAAGCCCCCCCGCCCGCCATTTCACCTCCGACGGGCGAACTCCGAAGTCATCCTGGAGAATGCCGCGCATCCACACGCCCGCTGTTTGCGAATATTCTGGCAAGCCAACCAATCGCCCCTTCAAATCGGTCGGACGAGCAATGCCGCGGTCGGTGCGGATGTAGATGCTCGAGTGCCGGAAGAACCGCGAAACGAAGGCCGGTATCGCAATATACGGTGATACGCCGCGCGACAGGGTGATCATATAGCCGCTGAACGACAGCTCGCACACGTCGAACTCGTCGTATCGCAACGCGCGAAAGAACATCTCCTCCGCCTCATAGGTCAGATATGTGACCTCGCATCCTTCGACTGGTACGCGCCCGTCCTTGATCGGAAGCGTACGGTCGTAGGCGTTACAGGCGATCGTGATGGGGACCTTTTTTGTCATGCCTGGACTCTCGTAAGGCAGCTACGCTGTCGGCTGATACAACTCTCGCCTCGAAACATGCCACGGCAATACCATACGCTCGATCCACTCGACGAAGAAGAACAGGAACATGCCCAACACGCCGAGAATCGTGATCGATGCAAATATCTGCACAGTGTCGAACGAACCCTGAGCCACAATGATCGCATAGCCGAGCCCTCGATCCGCGGCGACAAATTCACCAACAATACTACCGATCAACGCAAGCGACGTTGCAGCCTTCATGCCAGCGAACAGATTCGGGAGCGCATGCGGAAAACGGATCAGCATCAGAGTTTTGAAGCGCGATCCGCGCAGAGATCTGGCAAGGTCCAACATGTCTCGATCGACTGAGCAGAAGCCCAGGACCAGGGGGATTACGATCACAAATATTGCGGTCGTCGCGGCGATTGCGAATTTAGGAGCGAGCCCGGTTCCCATCCAGACTACGAA
Organism: uncultured Alphaproteobacteria bacterium; assembly: GCA_963822935.1. Taxonomy (GTDB): domain Bacteria; phylum Pseudomonadota; class Alphaproteobacteria; order Rhizobiales; family Xanthobacteraceae; genus BOG-931. The sequence goes on along the minus strand of CAWGJP010000023.1, from coordinate 440,171 downwards.
TAGCGGAGCGACAGCAACCTTTGGGATGCCGTTCAGCCCAACCAACAGGACGTAGATCGTCTCTTCGAGAAAGCGAGAAGATATCACCAAAACCGACAGCACAATCCCGATAACGACCGCGAGCACAAAGCCTACGATCGTCTCGCTTAAGGTTCGCCATGTGTGAAGGAGGTAAAATTCCGGCGACGAAACAATTCGCTCGATCACCTTGACAGGCGATGGGACAAGGAGTTCAGAGGGCGAGAAAACCAGGACTGCCACCTCCCAGAATGCAATGGCAATAGCGAAGATCGCCAGAACGCGGACATTTTTGGGCAGTGAAAACCATATCGATTGCGGCATCAGTGGCTCCTCAGAATGCCGTGGCTTTCGAAGATAAGCCGGATCCGGCGCATCAGCGCGCTGAATTCAAGCGTCTCGCGCATCTCAAAGGTACGAGGACGCGGCAGATCGATGTTGACCATATCTACGATTTCACCCGGCATCTTCTTCATGACCGCAACCCGGTCGCTCAATAAAACGGCTTCAGAAATGCTGTGGGTGATGAACAGAACCGTCTTCTTGGTCTGATTCCAGATCGTCTGCAGCTCGATGTTGAGCTCGTCGCGCGTGAGTGCATCAAGTGCGCCAAACGGCTCATCCATGAGCAACAGCGCTGGGTCATCGAGGAGTGCGCGGCATATGGCGACGCGCTGGCGCATGCCACCGGAAAGCTCCCACGGATATCTTTCCTCAAACCCTTCAAGATGAAATAGATGCAGCAGATCGTTTGCGTACGTTTCTTTTTCCTTTCGATTGCCGTTTCGAAACGCGACAGGGATTAGCACGTTGTCGATGACAGTCCGCCAGTCAAGCAGAACATCACGTTGAAAAACGATGCCAAGACTGCCGGGAGGGCCAGTGACCTCCGTACCATGAATTTTCACCGACCCTGCAGAAATCTTCTCGAGACCGGCCACGCATTTGAGCAGAGTGCTCTTGCCGCAGCCGCTCGGACCGACAATGCTGAGAAACTCACCGCTTTGAATCGTCAAGTCGATATTTCGGAGCGCCTCGATATTGCCGCGCCGCGAGGGGTAAACCTTACCCGCGCCACGCACGGCAACGTACACGCTCATAAAGCCCCCAGCCGTCGCAACACGGAACGATGGGATTCCGTATCGGCCGCCACCTTCTTTCCAAAGGAGTCTGCATCCAGGAACGCTGGAACGAGAAGCACTTTGCCGATCGCTGCGATTGTTTGTGGATCCTGCATGGCGACCGCGGCCACCTTTCGGAGGCTAGCAAGTTCAGCCCCCGGGACGCGAGCCGGTGCGAAAAGACCAAGCCAAATTGCTGTCACGAGGTCAAAACCTTGCTCGCGAAATGTTGGCGCCGATGGAAGGAACGGCAAACGACTGGCGTGAGCGACTCCAAGTACGTGAATCTCTCCCGCTTTGTCTGGCGCAAGTAAGTTGTGGGCGGCGAGGAATGCAAAGTCCGCCTTGCCCTCGTTGATCTGTTTGATTGTCGCGGCATTGCCACCTGGGAGGACGAGAAACTTAAACTTCAGCCCAGACTGATCGGCAAATTCCTGCATTGCCAGTCGCTGAGTATGATAGGGATTTGGCGTAGAAAAGCTGATCGTCTCGGGCTGTTTGCGCGTTGCTTCTAGAAGCTCGCTCAGGGTCTTGAACGGACTATTGCGACCCACCGAAACCGCGATAGGTGCTTCTGCGACCTGGCACAGTACAGCGAAATCGGTGGTTTTATAGGTTTTCGCCAAGTGGGGATGCGACGTCACCGCGCCTTTGTTGCAGATCAAGATTGTGCGTCCGTCCGGAGCGGCGCGAGCGCCGGCTTCGGCACCGCCAACGCCAGCGCTGTCGCCTACGTTTTCAAGCACGATCTCGCGACCGAGGGCGCGTTGCAATCCCTCGCCGACGGCCCGGCCAACCTTGTCGAAAACCGAGCCAGCGTCCGCCGAGATGATGAGCCTTGTTGGTATCTCGGACATCATGAGTTCTCTTGGACGTAGGCGTTCGTATAGAAGTCAGTGGCCTTGGAGTTGGCGGGGATGATATTGGTGTCGCGCATGACCTTGGTGGCTGCTTCCCAATCCTCAGGCGGCATCCACAGATCGCTTTTGCCTTTAGTCGCTGATGTATTGGCAAATGGCCTGTAAGCGGCGACGCGCTTTAACTCCAATTGCGCATTGACGTTGGCTTGCGGACGCTGCTTCACCAGTGCGTCGATCGCTTCTTGGGCGTCGCCATACCATACCTGGTGCCACGCCCGCTCCGTGACAGTGAGGAATTTGCGTAGCGCATCGCCGCGCTTCTTAAGGATCTCGCGGCCGACGATGATGCCATGGCCTGGCAGCGGCAAACCGTAATCGGCAAACATCTTGGCATACGACGGCCGCTTTTCCTCGAGGACAGGCTGGACATACGGAACGGTCGTGATCAGCGCGTCACCCTGCCCGGCGAGATAAGCGCCCTCGACCGCCCCAGTCGTCATGGGCACTAAGCCTACCTCGTTCACATCCACTCCCAGGTTCTTAAAGAACGGAGGGAACAGCGACTGGAAGCCGGTCGACGCAAACAGAATCCGGGCGTGTTTCTGCTCAAGCAGCTTCGGATCGGTACCGAACTTCTTGTCAACCACCATCCCAAGATCGTTTTTGCGGATAATGCCTGCGACAGCGACGACATCGCTTCCCTTAGTGCGGGCCACCGCCGCGATGGAAAGACTTGCCAGGCCAGCGTCGCATCGGCCGGCAAAAACCTGCGCGATCGTTGTTGTCGTGCCCGAGCCATCATCGACCCGTACGTCGAGGCCCGCGTCGTGGTACCAGCCCTTAACAACTCCCAGATGAAAGGCGGCTTGCTTCCACGTCGGAAGCCAATCCATCACCACTACGAACGGCTCCGTGGCCTGCGCCCGAACGGCTGGCGCTGCGATTGCTGAGGAGCCAATTGCGGCCATCCCGCCGACGATCAGCTGGCGGCGCTGCTTTGAAAATTGGGTCATGTGCCCTCCCCGGGATAGTCGACTGACCGAATGCTACACTAAGCTCGGCAAGATATATTGCGCTCCAAATTATTTCAGAAGAAACGAATTGTGTCGATTTGCCTGCCTAGATTGAGCGACCTTTTGGCGCGCACCGGGGAACCGTAGCGCGCGACGTACCCTGAGCCTGAGGCAAAACACATGAAGATTTTGGCAGAGAATGGCACAATGTTCGACGCTTATGTTTCAACCAGTGGAGCCGGACCGAAGCCGGGATTGATCATCTGCACCGAAGCGTTCGGTGTGAATCCACATATGCGCTCGGTCGCCGATGGGTTTGCGCGCCAGGGCTATCTGGTTGTCGTTCCAGACCTGCTCTGGCGGATCGAGCCGGGCATGGAGATCGCGTACAACGAGGCCGGCCTCAAGCGCGGTAGCGAGATCGCCGCAGCCTTCGATAAAGATCGCGGCGCTGAGGACGTGCAGCGGACCCTTGGCCAAGTCAGAGAGCTGCAGGACTGCAATGGCAAGGTCGGCATCCTTGGGTTCTGTATTGGCGGCGCGGTTTCTTACTTGGCCGCGGCCAGGTCAGACTTGGATGCGTGCATCAGCTATTACGGAAAAGGGATCGAAGATCACCTCAACGAGGCCACTCATATCACTTGTCCGACTGTCCTCCACTACGGCGGCGCAGACCGTTTTATTCCGCCGTCTGTAATTGCTCGGGTTCGCACCACGCTCGCGCCAATAAGGAACATTGAAGTCTTCGACTATCCCGGGGTCGATCACGGTTTTAATAGCGAAGATCGCCGCGCCTACAATCCGGCGATCGCCCAGCTCGCAATGGAGCGTACCCTAAAGGCATTGAACCGGGGTCTTAAACCGTGACTGTTAGTCCTCTGGACTAGGCCGCTTACCCTTTTTAGTGGTCTTGCTCGCGTGCATTCCAGCCGACGCGGCCTCTTCCAAAACCGCTCGCACGAGCCGCAACCTTGGCGTCGCCCGGTTCCACACAATGCCGACGTGGCGGTCAAAGGCAGGATCACCTACTGGTATCCGAATTAACGAAAGATCAGCGGGCCACGGTGGTGGCCAATTCGGCACCAGCGCGACACCGAGGCCGCGATCGACCAACACGGCAATGGCGTCTAGCGCATCAAGCTCGAACCGCTCCTCTGGGCGGATACCAATCTTGCGCAGATAATTATCGACCAACAGTCCACCCCATGCACGCGCGTCATATCGGATGAACGGGTTGGTTGTTAAAAGTGCTTTGACATCGTTGCCCTTCAACGACGAGGGTTTCAGCAGCACAAGCTTCTCTCGATAGAGCGTGTGCCAATCGCAAGTTTTGGGCAAATCAAACGGAGGACGCGTAATTATCGCAGCATCCAGCTCACCCGTCAGAACTTGCTGATAAAGGATGGAAGACGTTCCGGGCTCGACATAGACCTCGATACCGGAGTGCCTTGCCGACAACTGAAGAAGAATTTGGGGTAGGAAGCCCGTTATTGCGCTGGATACCGCACCCAGCAAAAGTTCGCCGGCGACCGCTTTTGTCGACGGCAGGGTCTTTAGATCTCGAATCTGGGAGAGAAATTCTCGTACACGGCCGACGATCGCGGCGCCGGCCTCGGTCGTGCTCACCGTCCGCCCGCTTCGCATAATAAGCTGAAATCCGATTTCATCTTCCAGGATGCGCATACGCTGGGCCACCGCCGCCGAGGTTATGTTCAGTCGGCGAGCGGCGGCGGCAATCGAACCCGTGTCAGCCACCAGCAAGAAGGTTTCTAAAAAGCGCGTGTCCATGCCCAAGTCTACTTGGTGAGTGGAGCTTGGGCCGTCGCCTGCCGTCAGGTGCCAAGCTGCCAATCATATGAATCCACCTGTACCACTGAATAAGCAAGTTCCCTGTCCAATTGCCGCAAGCTCAAAGGCTGGACCTTACTTCCCGGGGAACAGGCCGCACTTTTTGAGGAATTCGATCATATAGCGATTGAACATCCAGGGCTGCTCGATTTGGCACGCGTGACCAGCACCGTGCAGGATTTTCATCTCGCAGCCGGGAATACGCATTTTGAGCGCAAAAGCGCGCGGATGTTCGCTGTCTTCGCTGCCACTCAGGATCAAGGTCGGGCAGCGGATGCGCGAATGGTGATCGGCCGGATTAGGCTTCGCACCCGCCTCGAATTGATAAATGATCGATTGCAGGTCAGCCATCGCGTTGCGCTCTGTGAACACTGTGGCGAAGAAACCCGCCAGCGGGTTTGCGCGAAACGCGGGGCTTAGGTCTTCGAATGTGAAATCCCATCGATAATCGATCCCGCGCTCGGTGTAGCCGGCAATCCGCTTAGGCACATACTGCTTCTCGGGATCATAGCCGGTGCCGGACAGTACGAGCGCCGCGGCTTCCCGCGGGCGCAAATGGTGCCATATACGGGGCAATTGCTGATCCGACTGAGCAGCCGACCAGAATGGCGCGTTCGCCAGGCATCTCGTTATCAATAGCCTCCCAGCACGCTTGCGCCATGTCGCTCATGGTCAGCCCGGGAGTTGCCTTGGGCGAGCGGCCATAGCCCGGAAGATCGATGGCGATGCAGCGGTACCAGGTCGATAGATGAGCCATCTGAAAGAGCCAGCATGACTGGTCCATCGGATTCGGATGTACGAACGCCATGACCGGCCCGTCGCGGCCCATGCGCTCGTAGTACAGAGCACCTTCGATGTGTGCGGCCATGATGGCCTCCATTCCGGTTATACGGCCGCAGCTGCCGGCAGGGGTACGCTTATCGAACTTGCTAAAAAAGTTGAATTTTATAGCAAGTCGACAACTGGATAGAAAATCGCGCTTTGTTAGCAAGTCGCACCACTGGATAGAAAATTGCGGTTTCATAGCAAGTGCCGAACGCGGCGCTAATTGGATATAAAATGATGTTTTACTTAGCAAGCTGACGCACTCACCGCTAAACTGGCTCCAAAATTGCACTTTCATTACCCAGTCGGAAGTAATGCTCGCTTCAAAAATTCGCGGCCAGTTTAGGTCCCCGTTGCGGCATGGCACTGCCCTCCGGCAAGTCGTACATCCCGTTCGATAATGTGTCGAGAAAAGCGAGAACGTCCGATGTCTTTACCACATCAGCATACTTGGCGTTCATGTCGCAAAGATTGATGGCGTGACTAGCCTGCGAGCGGTCGAAACATCCCTCCTCTGCCAGGGCAACACGGTAATTGAGGCTGAAGGCATCAAGCACGGTCGCGCGCACGCAGCCGGACGTGGTCGTACCTGTGACGATGACACTGTCGCATCCAAGTAGCGTGAGATAACTCGCCATATTGGTGCCGAAGAAACCGGATGGTTTTTGTTTTAGCACCACAATGTCGCGTGGGCCCGGCGCGATCGGAGAGACGATCTCGTTACCATCGAGGTTGGTCTCTACCGTGTGGCGATCCTCGCCGCCACGGGAATTCTTCCACAGCCAGGAGCCTGAATCCCAATTGTCCTCGCGTCGCACGCCCGTCGTGTAGAGGACCGGAACGCCCTTGTGGTGGCACTTATCGATAAGCGCGCGGATGTAGGGCAGCGCCGCCCATGCATCCTCGCCGCAGGAATTACGCCAGCGCTTGATCGAGTTCGAGTATTGGTTCCGACCGATCGCCGCAAAACGCCCAATTCACGTCGATCACCAGAAGCGCCGGTCGCTTGCCAAAGCCGCCACGTGCACCGTAACCCGATCCGCCAAAAACGGCCTTGTCGCGCTCGGTGAGAAACTTGTTCCAGATGGGTTCCGACATGTGTGCTTTCCTTCGCTAAGATATCGGGGCGGCCCGCTCGGACATGAATATACACGAGCCATCCACACGGCGAGAGACCATCCTGATGTATCACCCCGCGCGCCAGTCGGCGACAACCGTGGCAGCTTTTGGGAGGCGGATAAAACGGACATTCCAATTTGATCGTGCCGCGGCGGCTAATGGCAAAAAGGCGACATTTGGAAGCATTGGGATACGCCTTGCCGCGCTTGAATTGCTTGCTATTCTGATAGTTGATGCTGACGCGCCGGAGCGTGTCTGCATTGCAGAATGCCCCCATCGACGCACTATCGGCTGGCCTGAGCGGCGAACACTTCCATGACGCAAGACGTAGCAGTCGTCGCGGGCGCAAGCGGCGTTGTCGGTTGGAGGCTATCGCAAGCGCTCGTAGATTGCGGAAAATTTCGCGTCGTCGGTTGCTCTCGCCATTTGCCGGCACCGGAATACCGGGTTGCTGGCGTCGATTACGCGACGCTAGATCTCAGCGACCCCGACGCTTGCAGACAATTTGCCAGCCAGGTTTCCGAAATAACGCATCTTTTCTACACGGCGCGCGCAGAGTTCGTCACCGGGCAGGACAAATCGACCAATATCAACACCGCAATGTTCCGCAATCTGCTCGACGCGGTCGAGCGCAGTGCAGCGCTGCAGCACGTCCACATGGTGCACGGCACGAAGTACTACGGATCGACCGATGGGTCTTATCCGACACCGGCAAAAGAAGATGAACCGCGCCATGCACGTCAGAACTTCTATTATACGCAGGAAGATATCGTCTTGGCGCGGGGCGAGCGGCGATGGAACTGGACCGCGAGCCGCCCCCATTGCATCTGCAACTCCTCGTTGGCGACACCGCGCAGCCTCCCCTCGCTGATCGCCACCTATGCGGCGATTTGCCGGCACCTCGGCGAGCCGTTTAGCTTTCCCGGCACGCCAGGGAACTATCGAGCCATCTATGAATGCACCGACGCGAGGCTACTCGCTCGCGCCATCGTCTGGATGGCGACCGAACCGCGTTGCGCCGATCAGGCTTTCAATGTGACCAATGGCGATTTTTTCCGTTGGGAAAATGTCTGGCCTGCCTTTGCGCGCCATTTTGGCCTCGCACCCGCGCCGATAAGAACCATCTCCATGACCGACGAAATGCCCGGCCGGTCGTCGGTGTGGCGCGACGTCGTCGCGAAGAACGGTCTCATCAACACGCCTTATGAGCGGATGGCGCTGTGGCGCTACGGCGACTTCATCTTCACGCCGGACTGGGATCTAATGTCGAGCACGACCAAACTGCGCCGGTTCGGCTTTCACGAGGTCATCGATAGTCAGCAGATGTTTCTGGAGTTCTTCGACGACTTCTCCCGCCGCAGGATCATCCCGGCGCTACGGATCACGGAATGATGCTGTTCTCGCGGTAACACGTGAACAGGCGCTGGAACATGGTTGCGTTGTCGATCGTGTCCAAGTACCCGGCCTGCCGGATCTTCGTCGTATCGCTGCAAATGTCGTATTCCGTGGCAAACCGCGAATTCGGCGCCGTGTAATCCCCGCGCACCCAAGCCGCCGCTCGCTCGATTGGAAACGCCCGGAGGCCGTGCCGCGCAGCCAGCGCTTTCCAGATGTCGACATGGCGCGCCAAAAACTCGGCGAGCGGCTCGCCGCCGGGGCCTTCGGCCTTCAGCCCAAGGAAGGCTGCAAAGCCCGGCCACAGGTCACGCCAGCGGAAGCACTGGCTATTGTTGAGATTGAACGCGCTATTGGCGCATGCGGCATAGGTCGAGACGTAGAGCGCGGCGCGGGCGAGCAACGAGGCGTCCATGACTTGAAACCAGGACTCGAAGCAGCCGGCGCTGGCGGGAAACCGGAGCGGTTCCGCGAGTTCGCGCCGGATCGAGCCATAGATTGCCAGTACCAGCGCGACGTTGAGCGGATTGTCTTCGGCGTAGCCGCAGACCGAGTGCGGACGCAGCGCGGTCCAGGTCCATGGTTTGCCCGCTTGGCGGCGCCGGATCAGGTCCTCGTCGTCATAATAGAAAAGATTGCCGGCGACGCGCGGCGCGTCCTCCCGCGCGGGCGTGGGGAACGGCCCGAGATGGCAGCCGTAATACTTCATGCCTTGCTGCAAGTGGATATTGCGGAAGTCTGGCGCATTGGCCTCGAGCCCATCGAGCAAATTGGCGAGCGCCTCGACCCGCGCCGTGCCGGTGCCGGCGCTGGCGCAATCGAACACATGGGTCAAATCGCGGCAGTCACGCAACGCGCCGTGCAACGCTGACCTGTCATGAATGTCGATGGGTACATGGCAATATTGCCTATCCTGCGCGCTGCTAGGGCGCCGCGACATGCCATAAACGCGCCAGCCAGAGGCGAGTAAATGCTGTGTCAACGGCATGCCAGTCACGCCAGTCGCGCCGAGCACCAATGCAACTGCCCGCACGTTCATTTAATTCCGGCCGAACTGCCGCACGAGTGACGCGACGTTGCCGATTTTGTCGATGGCAAGGAGCATATCGGCGAGGCTTGCAGTCTTTGCAGGCGTGAAGACGCGTTCGGCGGCATCGGTGAATTTGGCAACAATATCGACCTCGCTCATCGGCCGCTCTGGCGCACCGCGGTTCATGTCTTCGCGCGCTTCCAGTCGACGGCCATCGCGCGTGGTGACGACGACGGCGCCCGATAAAATCTGGGAAAGGTCGAGCGATCGTCGATGGCATAGTCGACGCGGTCAGCAAGCGAAAGAATGTCTGGATTGCGGAGTGCCTCGTCCTCAAGCTCGTCGAGCGTGAAGCGGCGACGGACCAGGGCGGCCGCGGTGGTAAAATAGGTGCTGAACTGCGCCGCGTAACTGTCGTGCGGCCGCCGCTTGGCGCCCTTCGGCTCGCAGACGAGCTGCACGGCAGCATGTGGCACCAACGCGGTGACATTTGCGATGTCAGCTGCACGCAACTGGTATTGCTTGGCCAGCCGCACAGCGGCGTCGATCGTCGGAACATTGAAGTAGCACGCGGGCAGCGGCTTATGCGCGATCGTCGCGATTTGCCAAGCACTGCCGAGACGCTCCGTCGCGAGGTCGAGTTCGCACTGTTCGGCAAGCGAGCCGAGATAAAGACGATAAAGCCCACGCTGGCCTTCATAAGCGAGTGTCGGGCCGGTGAAGCCGCCCTTGGCCAGAGCAGCCGCGGTTATTCCGGCGGCGCCCGCCCAGCCGGGATGCAGGCGCTTGGTCCACGCGCCTTCGGTTGCAAATTCCTGGCTGCCCGACGCCATGCTCAAGGCGATGCCTTGCGCCATCGCCGTCTGATGCGGCGACAGACCAAAAAGCCGGCTCGCAGCGATAGCGGCGCCGAAGGTGCCGACGACGCCGGTAGGATGAAAGCCTCGCTGCTGGAAGCCTCCTTTGACGACGGCGCCCAAACGCACCGTGCACTCCAGTGCCGCGATGTAGCTCAGCAGCAATTCGGTGCCGCTGACCCCAAGGTCGGCACCGAGTGCCAGCGTCGTGGTGCCGCACGATCCGCTGGGGTGAACACGGCCGTAGATTGAGGTATCGTCATAGTCGAGGCCGTGCACGAGAATGCCATTGGCCAGAACGGCGTCGCGCAGCGAAAGCTTGTCGCGGAAGCCGATCACCGTTGCCGGCCCCGATCCGAAAGCAAGTAAGCTGGCGACCGTGCGCCGGCCGAAATCGAACGACGCGGAGGCGAGAGCCGACCCCACCATATCGAGTAGCAACAGCTTTGCCTTGTGGAAGATTTCGTCCGGCACCATTTCGCGGCGCAGGCCACACGCGAAGTTTGCGAGGCTGATCGCGATCGTTGTGATTGCCAATTCGCTGTTCATGGAACGTACGTTTCAACCTTTGTTTGCTCTGTTCGCGACATTCGGGCTACGGGTTGAAAAAGCAAATCTGATACGGACAAGCGCGACCGCGGTCTTCTACGATATGAGTTGATCTTTGCCAATGCCGCAGATATAGGTTGGAATTAAAGCAAACAATGTGATGAGCGGGCTGGGAGGATGCGTGACCCTTCGATGTCAATGCGGACGATTTCAGCGCTTTGCGGCGTCCTGATCGCGATTGCTACGCTCGTCGCATCGGCTTCCGTTTCCCTCGCCGAAAATTGGCCGACACGGTCGATCAAGATCATCGTCCCCTTCGCAGCGGGCGGAGCTGTGGATCTCGTCGCGCGCTTTTTGCAGACCGACATGGGTAAGGCGCTCGGCACGACGATGTTCGTCGACGATCGGCCTGGCGGCGCCGGCGTGCCCGCATCCGAGGTCCTGATCCACTCGCCTCCGGACGGTTACACGGTCGCGCTGGTGTCGAGCAATTACGCGTCGAACGCGGTCCTGCAGCCGCATCTGTCCTACAACACCATCAAGGACATTACGCCGATTTCGATGGCCGTCATCAATACGGTGCTGATCCTGGTGCCGGCCAACTCATCGATCCACACGCTGTCCGATCTGGTGGCGCAGGCGAAAGCCAAGCCGGGAGCACTTAGCTACGGCACGCCCGGTTTCGGCACCGCGATGCATTTTGCCGGGGAGATGCTGCGTTCGCGCGCCAACATTAACATCACGCATGTTCCATATCACGGCGCCGCACCGGCTCTGAACGACCTGCTAGGCCACCAGATTCCCACAGCGATCATGGGCATCGGTCCCGCGTTGCCTTACATAAAATCCGGCAAGTTGCGGGCTATCGCCATCACCACCGACAAGCGTTCCAAGTTTCTTCCCGGCGTGCCGACCGTGGCGGAAGCGGGCTATCCGGGTTTCAGCTCCGGCGAATGGTTCGCGATGATTGCGCCGAAGGGCTTGGCGCCCGCTGTGGCCACGAAGCTCCACGACGCCCTCGTCAAGGCAATTGAAAACCTTGACGTGAAGACCAAGATCGAAAAAATTGGGCTCGAGACGACTACGAGTACTCCGCAGGAATTACACGATTTCCTGGTTTCGGAAACGGCGCGTTTCCGCCAGGTCGCAAGCGAAGCTAAGATGCTCGATCACAAGTAGTCGCTCCGGTAGCCGTTCGATCCGCCTGGATCCAGTGCAATGCCTATCATCGATTTTCGACTACGGCCGCCGGTCGCCGGCTTCCTCAAGACGGCGATGTTTGTCGAGGACGAGCGCCGCGATGGGACCACTCGGGTGCACGGCTTTGAGCCGGCGCCATCGGCACGTGAAAAGTCGATGCCGCTGTTGCTGCGGGAAATGGACCGTGCCGGCGTGACAATTGGGGTCGTGGTCGGACGGAATTCCGGACGCTACGGCTCGGTCAGCAATGACGACGTGACGGATATCGTCAAGGCCTACCCGGGCCGCTTTGTCAGCGCCGCTTCGATTGACCCGACCAACCGCAAAGCGGCATCCGAGCAAATACGCAACGCCACCAAAGCTGGCTTCCGCGCGATCAACATCGAGCCCGGATCCTATCCGGTGCCGATGATGAGCGACGACCGGCGGCTTTACCCGATCTATGCGCAGTGCGAGGACGGCGGCCTTCCCGTCATCATCATGGCGGGCGGGAGTGCCGGGCCGGATCTGAGCTACACTGATCCGGTGCATCTCGATCGCGTCGCTGCCGATTTCCCCGCATTGAAAATCGTGGTGTCGCACGGCGGCTGGCCCTGGGTTCACCAAGTTCTGCACATCGCGTTCCGCCGGCCAAACATCTACCTGTCGCCGGACCAGTATCTCGCCAACTTGTGCGGAATGGACGACTACATCCGCGCCGCCAACGGCTTTCTGGCTGACCGGTTCCTCTACGCGAGCTCGTATCCATTTACGCCGCTCGAGGGTTATGCCGCGTGGTTCCGATCTCTGCCCATCCGGCCCGATGCAATGGAAAAAATTATGTTCCGCAATGCCGCCGACCTGTTGCGGATCGACATCAAGAATAACTGACGCGAAAGATCAGCGACTACTGAGGTGAGGAGTGCAATGAAAACCGTCGGCAAAATCTTTGTGGCGCTGGCTTGCGCCGTGCTCGCCTTCGCCTCGCACGGGGAGGACTATCCGAACAAACCGATCCGGCTGCTGGTCGGTTACGCGCCCGGCGGTGCGGTCGACATCGTCAGCCGTATTCTGGCCGATCCTCTGGAAAAGCGCCTGGGCCAACGCATTGTGGTCGACAACCGTCCGGGCGGCGGAACCATTATCGCGCTGCAGACACTCGCCAAAGCGGAGCCAGATGGCTACACGGCGATGATGGCGGACATCGCGATGGCGGCCAACCCGGCACTGCACACCGCGCTGCCCTACGACACGTTCAAGGACTTCGAGCCGGTCGTGCTGGTCGCGCTCCTTCCGGCCGTCATGGCAGTCGACCCGAAGCTGCCGGTGAAGAACGTCGCGGATTTCGTCAAGCTGGCAAAATCGGAGCCGGGAAAGCTCAATTATGCCTCGTCTGGCATCGGCAGTCTCGGCCATCTCGGACCTGAGCTCTTCAAATCGGAGACCAGCACTGACATCGTGACGATCCCCTACCAGAGCGGCGCACAGGTGATGCAGGCGCTGATGAGCGGCGTGGCGCAGATGATCTTTACCACCGCGCCGCCGCTGCTGCCCTTTAAGGACAAGGTACACGTTCTCGCAGTGAGCAGCGATAAACAACTCGCGGCGTTGCCGGACGTGCCGACATTTGCAGAATCCGGGTTGCCGGGCGTAAAGGTTGCACTGTGGGAAGGCGTCTTTGTGCCGCGTGGCACCGACAACAAGATTATCCAGAAGCTCAACGCCGAGTTCAATGCGGTGCTACAGATTCCCGGGGTCGAGGAACGCATCGGCAAACTGGGCGGCCAGGTGGTTGGAGGCACGCCGGAGCACCTCGCTGGCTTTCTCAAAGAGGAAGTCGCGAAATGGCAGAAGGTCGTGCCCGCGAGCCTTCGCCAATAGCCGCACCGGCACTCGCCATCCGGAGGCATTGTGACTAATGACGGTTATCGATTTTCGGATCCGGCCGCCCTTCAAGGGCTTCCTCCAGACATTGATGTATTCGCAGCCGGAGCGGCGCGACCGCTTCACGCGTCAGCTCGGCTTCGAGCCGTCGCCGGCGGCAAGCGCAAAGTCCTGCGATCTTCTCATCAAGGAGATGGACGACGCCGGCATCGATATCGGCGTCGTGGTCGGGCGCAACTCCGGATTTCTCGGTTCAGTCGACAATTCCGATGTGGCCGAATGCGTCGCGGCCTACCCCCGCCGCTTTATCGGCGTTGCCTCGATCGCTCTTGCCCATCGGAAGAAAGCGGTCGCGGACATCGATGCTGCGATGTCGTCTAAATTCAGGGCAGTCAATATCGAGCCCGGCGCACAACCCCTACCAATGGATATCGATGATCGGCGGCTTTATCCGATCTACGCCCATTGTGAGGATAAATCGGTGCCCGTAATCATTCTGGCCGGTGGCAATGCCGGGCCGGATATCAGCTCCACGGTCCCGGTCGCGATCGACCGCGTGCTCGGAGACTTCCCGACGCTGAAAATCACTGCAGCGCATGGTGGCTGGCCCTGGGTCCACCAAATCCTGCACGTCGCATTCCGGCGGCCGAACCTGTACCTGTCGCCTGACATGTACCTTGCCAATATGCCGGGGATGTCTGATTACCTTAAAGCCGCAGACGGCTTCCTCGCCGACCGCTTCATCTATGGCAGCTCATTTCCGCTCAGCCCAGTCAAGGCCTACCGCGACTGGTTCGAGACGCTGCCGCTAAAGCCCGAAAACAAGGAACGCATCATGCACCGCAACGCGATCGCATTTCTCAACATGATGGACTGAGTACGCGATTGCAAGGAACACATCACACAATGGACCAGTACATGTTCTTCATCCTGCTGGGCATCCCGGTGGAATACGAGGCTAGGTTCAATGCCGTTTACGACACGGATCATCTGCTTCACATGACGCGTATTCCGGGTGTCCGCGACGCCACGCGATACAAGCTTCAATGGTCCGACAATGTCGACATGCTGCCCTATCTGGTGCTGTATCGTATCAACAATCCGGAGCTACCGCGCTCCGATATCTGGAAGAAGCATGCCGCCATGGGCGACTGGGCAACCGAAATCCGCCCGCACGTGACGGGGCGGCAAAACGGCGTTTATCGCCAGCTGTTTCATGCCGGCGACCCTGCGCCTGACTCCAACGACAACGAATACATCTATTTCCTGCAGCAGTCGGTACCGCCGAATTTAGACGGCAAATTCAACGAACTCTACAATACTAATCACGTGCCGCTGATGTTGCAGGCGTGGGGCGTGAAAAGCTGCACCCGCTACAAGCTGCAGTATACAGACTCCGGCAACATACCCGACTACCTCGCGGTATATGCAATCGCCGCGGCCGATACGCCGCGGTCGCCGCAGTGGAAGACGCAGACCGGACTCGGCGCCTGGCCGACGCAAATCCGGCCGCATTTCACAGCACGCCGTAACGGAGTTTATCACCGTACCGGCTCGTTCAAGGCACGGTAGCTGAGCGCGCACTTCGAATAGGACTCAAGATGGAACAGCGCAATATCGGCGGTTCTGGGCTTCGCGCGTCGTTGCTCGGGCTGGGCTGCAACAATTTCGGACCGCGGCTCGACATCGCGGCAACCAAGCGGGTGGTGTTTCGCGCGCTCGATATCGGCGTGACATTTTTTGATACCGCGGATGCTTACGGGCTCGGGGCGTCGGAAAGCCAACTCGGACAGATCCTCGGCGATCGGCGCAAGGACGTCATTCTCGCCACCAAGTTCGGAATGGCGATGGACAAGGATCGCAAGCTCTCCGGCGCCTCTCGGCGCTACATCCTGGGCGCTGTCGAAGCGAGCCTCAAACGCCTGAGGACCGACTGGATCGACTTCTACCAATTACACCAACCCGACCCGCTGACTCCGATCGAGGAGACGATGGCCGCCCTCGACGATCTGATTAGGCAGGGCAAGGTACTCTATATCGGCTGTTCAAACCTGCCGGCCTGGCAGGTCGTGGAAGCCAATTATAGAGCAGCGGCCCGCGGGACTGCGGCGTTTCTCGCTTGCCAGGAGGAATACAGCCTCTTGGTGCGGGAGATCGAACGCGAGCTGCTACCGGCGATAAGAAACTTCGGACTGAGCTTAGTGCCTTATCGACCGATCGCTGGCGGCTTTTTGACCGGAAAATATCGACGTAATGAACCGCTGCCGCAAGGAAGCCGTCTTTCGTCCGGTGCCATGAAGCGCTTCGCCGACAAGTTTCTTACCGACAAGAATTGGGATCGTCTCGATCGGCTGGAAACGCTCGCCAAGGAACGTGGCCGCTCGTTGCTCGAGATTGCGTTCGGTTGGCTCGCAGCAAAACCGTTCATTCCAAGCGTCATCGCCGGCGCCAGCACTCCTGAACAACTCGATGCAAACTACAAGGCGGTCTCATGCGCCTTAACGCCCGATGAACTCGCGCTGATCGATGCGATATTTGCGGTACAATAGCCGCAATGAATTCCGCCACCGGCTGACCGGGATAGCGGACGTTCTCAGCGCCGGTTGCCGGTCGTGCTAGCTGATCTTCCCAGGCCGAGGAAAGTAGAGCTTGATGTGTCGCCAGGTGAATCTTTCAAGCGGAATGCCGGTTACGCCAGATTCTGGGACTGCGCCAAGGCAACCGCGCTGCCGTGCGGCTGATTGAACTGATGGCCGCTGCACGTTGAAGCTTTGGTTCCGTAATCCGTCATTAGAATCAAGTCTGGTGCCCGAGGCTAACACGATCGAGAATAACCAAGCGCCGACTTGTTAAGAAATGCGTCTTTGCTAACAAGTGTAAGAACTGTCTCCGAAATCGTAATTTTCTTTATCAGCATGGATTCAGAAGCAAGTTATCGAAACAATCGAGCTGATGCACATAGCGAAGATCGAGCTTTGCTAACAAGCGACGCGGATCACTAAGACACGGAAATCCGTACCGCTCGTCGCGAATCTAGGGAGTACCTGGCGGCCGAAGTACGCAAACGCGGCGGCCAACCGAGGCGCAATGGCCAAACGGCCGCCGCCTTCGCAGAGACCCTGGTCAACGGCATCACGCAGGAGCGCGTGCGGCGGCTAGAGCTGGTCGGCGCCAAACCAACGCGCCCGGAGATTACTCCAGGGGCAATTACCGGTTGTCTGGCTTTAAACAAAGGTTATTGTGATGAGACTGGGGAGAGGCCGATAGCCTGCCGTGAATGAAAACTGATGTTGAAGGTTTGCATGAGCTCGTACGCGCGAAGATCGAGCATCTTCGCCCGAAGCTTCTCGACTTAAGCAGACGAAATCCTCTCATATCGACGAAGCTCGGTCCCCGGTCGAATGCCCACATTCGCGCAGTCGATGAGCTGCCCGAAATTCTGTTTTTTAAAATCAACAACGAACAGGAGATGAATCTTCTCCCGCTTCCGCCCATCGACGAAGATCCGCGGGACGAGCGTACCGATTCATTTCGCGAGGCTCTTATCAATGCCCGTATTACAGACGAGGCCTATCTCGCGGCGATGGAAGCGGTGGATCGCGATGCCGACGACTATCTTGAAAAAACCCGCACGATCGAGCGAGCTCTTAAAGATTCAGTTCGCGCTCACCTCGGACTGGCGCCCCGCGTCCAGAAATCTGAAATCAATCTGACGCAGCATGCAAAAAACAATGGTATAGTGCCGTCTTACGAGCTGCCAAAGCCCGAGGAAGCAAACGGGGACGGGCGGCACACCGACGATAATATTCAGACGCTGCTATTGCCAAACGATCTGGAGCGAAAGCTTAATGCTATAATGTCCAAAAGCCGGACCTGGGTTCAGGAAACCGGCATGGGCGTACTGCAGGTTGCTTTTGGCTTTCTGGAGTGGTCGGACGAAGTTCAGACGGATAGTGCCTTTGCACCGCTGATTTTGCTTCGGGCGGAGCTTAAAAAAACGCGCACGCCCCAGGGTGCGAAGTATTCCATCGTAGGAACAGGCGATGAACCTGAACTCAATGCGGTTCTGGCGGAAAAGCTACGCATCGACTTCGCAATGGAATTACCGAAGTTCGACAGTAGTTCACTAGAAGCATATCTCGCGGACGTCGCGAAAGTCCTACCGAAAAAGAGGAATTGGCGCGTCAGGCGTCAAGTCGCCATTGGCGTGTTCCCCTCGGCGCGCATGGCAATGTATCACGACCTCGATCCCAAACAACCCGGCTTTCCAAACAGCGACATCGTGCACTCGCTCCTGGCCGGAAGCGAGGCCGCTGGGACTTCGCCATTTGCTGACGAATACGAGGTCGATGAACCGGCGATCGAAGGCAAAGTACCTTACCTCGTCATGGATGCAAACTCGTCACAGTTCAGCGCACTGGCGGACATCGGCGATGGTAAGAACCTCGCCATTGAAGGGCCTCCTGGCACAGGCAAGTCCCAGACCATCGTCAACGCTATTGCCACCGCGCTTGGGGCGGGCAAGAAAGTGCTTTTCGTGGCGGAAAAACTTGCTGCGTTGAACGTCGTCAAGGCACGCCTCGAAGCGGTCGGTTTGGGCGAGTTTTTGCTGCCCTTGCAGGCGGAAAAATCCGCTCGCGAACAGGTAATGGAGTCGATCAGAACCCGGCTGGATATGCGGGACAGCCGCTCGGTGCGGGATTATGACGAGAAATTGAAAGAATTCCGGCGCGTCCGCAAGCACCTCGCTGATTACATTGATCTCATCACGACCGAATTTGGGGACTCCGGCCTGAACGTCCATTCTATTTTGGGCAAGAGCATCGCGACAAACGACCGGCTATCAAGCATCGCGAACGAAACGCTCGAACGCTGTAGCCTGCGCCCAGAAGTGCAGACGGCCTCTGGTTTTTCCTTGCTATTGCAGTTGGGATCGCAAATCGAGAAGGCTCACGTAGAGACGCTAGCCGCCGAAAATAACTGGAAAGATACGAAGCTGTTGCATCCCGACCGTTTCGTGGTCGACGAATCGTGCGCCCTGGCCAAACGCGCTTCCCAGCAAGTTTTGACGCTCGCCCAAGCGCGTGAGGCGCTCGAGGGCTGGGCTATCAATAAAGCCGAGACCGGAGAGGCTCTCGAAGAGCTGGTGCAAGCTCTGGACGAGGCTAGCGGACATATGCAGCGCCACCCCAAAACGTTTGTAACAGATGTGCTGCTCGAAGGAAGAGCGAATGCGCTTGCCGCGTTTCTTGATCGCTGCGCTGTAATGACTGCTATGGCACACGAACTGGCCGACGACATTTCGGGCGAGGCCAACGAGACGACATTGCAAAAGATCCGAAAAGTTGAGGACATATGCGCACGCGCCTCACTGTCCACCATCGACAGGCAAAAACTTACTGAACAATTGGAAACGAAGAAAAAGTCCGCCAGCACTGCTCGTGCCGTATCGCTGGCGCTGGAACCGTTAATCGCGGCTCATGAGTCCGCGAGAACCTGGCTTTTAGATGATCTGGCCAAGGCGTACGCTTTGTACCGGGAGGTTGGGCGTGAAGCGATCGTTCTGCGCAGCAGTAAAATGGCAGAAGACAATGCAGCTTATCATCTGCGGAAATTATGCGAGGAGGGCCTTCAACTACAGCGCGAGCGCGACGCGCTTCTAGGGCGAGTGTCGTTGTCGATCGAGGTTTCGCTTGATGCGCTGGTGCAATGTGTTTCGGTGCTGCGTACCGCGGGGCCGCTGGCGTTTCTTTCGTCTTCCTATCGCAACGAAAAGCGGCTGTTCAAGTCCATTTCACGGTCGGGGTCGCATTCAAAAGATGAGGCTATTCGGTGCCTTGATGATTTGATCGCTTTTCGGCGCAAATCAGGTGAGTTTTTAAATCAGGCGGAAGCAAGCGGCCTATTTGGTATGTACTACCGGGGACTGGATACCAAATACGAGCCGTTTGAGCGTGTGGCCAAATATTTCGAAGGCCTCTTCAAGCATTTCGACAAACCGGAGCATGCTGGTCTTCGCGCATTCTTGCGCGAAGCTACAGTCAGCCAATTGAATTTGCTGCCGGCACTGCGCCGGACAGGGGTGCCATTCACCTTCGCTTCGCTGCGTGATCGTGTTGCCCGTGCCGAGACCGAAATCGGACTGCTTGAGACGGCAATAGACGATCTTCAGGCCGTCGCTGGTGTTTTCAAAAGCGCCGAAATCGCTCCTTCCGAAATTTACGCTGCGAGAGCGCGCCTCGAAACGTTGCTGTCAGGCCGGACGGAGCTTGACCGCCACGAGGCGGCGCGTGAGCTGTTGGGTGACAGATTCACCGGCCACCGAACTGATGTCGGCGCTTACGAAACGATCATTGCATGGGCTCAGTCGATCACCGCGGCTCAAGTAACGCGTGCAGTCCTTTTGCGCGGCGATCCGCAGGAGGCGCGGCAGCCCATCGCAGCTGTGCTGTCGGCGGAAGCTAAGCTCAATGCGACGCTGGATCGATTGTCCAACACCGCAAAAATCGATGTCGCGTCTTTTATGCGTGGCAGAACCTTGGTCGAGGCGGCCGCCGCATTAGAGAATGCCGCGATCGACAGCGATGGTCTTTTTGCCTTTGCGGGCTTTGCGGCAGCCCTGCAGGACGTTTCGGCCCACGGCATTATGCCGCTTGTCGAGGAAAGACTTCAAGCAGGCTCGCTTTCTGGCATGGGAGCGCAAGCTGAGGCGCTCGCCGTCCGGCAGCTGGCAAAGGCGGTCTTCGCGCAGCTCGGCAACAAACTGAGCCGGTATCGCGGGACAAAGCTCGACGAGCTTCGCGCCTCTCTTGCCGAGAAAGATAGAGAGATCATTCAGCTTTCCCGTCGGCAGCTGCGGGTCAAGGTCAAAGCTGCCGCTCGTCCACCAATCGGCAATGGCATCGGTAAAAAATCGACTTGGACGGACATGGCGCTAATCGAAAATGAGATCAGCAAAAAGCAAAGGTTTATTCCTGTTCGCGATCTTACGCAGCGAGCCGGAGAAGCTCTCGCTGAATTGAAGCCGTGTTGGATGATGTCTCCACTGGCGGTCGCACAGTACGTGCCCAAAGGGAGTGTCAAATTCGACCTCTGCATTATTGACGAAGCCTCGCAGATGCCGCCGGAGTCGGCGATTGGGGCGCTCTTGCGCTGCGATCAGGCTGTCGTTGTAGGCGACACAAACCAGTTGCCGCCGAGCACCTTTTTCAAAACTATGATTGACGACGAAGATGTGGACGAAGACGAGGCAGTTTTGAACGAGTCCGTGCTAGAGATGGCGAACGGCGCTTTTCGTCCGGCGCGGCGGCTGCGCTGGCATTACCGCTCGCGGCATTCTGGTTTAATCAAATTTTCGAACCGGCTGGTCTATGACGACAACCTGATTATTTTTCCGTCGGCAACGGAATCCATGTCACGCATGGGCGTCGAATTCCGAGGTGTTAAAGGACGCTATAAGGCGGGCACCAACCCCATCGAGGCCAAGACGATTGTCGAGGCCATTATTGAATCTATGCAGACCGACCCAGAACGGTCGCTGGGTGTCGTAACGTTGAACCAGAAACAGCGCGACCTCATCACGGAAGAATTCGAATATGCGATTACAAACAATCGGGCGGTCCAAAAATATATCGATACGTGGAAGGAGAAGAACGATGGGCTCGAAGAATTCTTCATTAAGAATCTCGAAAACGTCCAGGGCGATGAACGGGACGTCATTTTCATCGGTACCGTATACGGAGCTGAGGAAGCGGGAGCAAGAGTTATGCAGCGCTTCGGTCCCATTAACGGGCTAGCTGGCAAGCGGCGGCTCAACGTTCTGTTCACCCGCGCCAAGCAAAAGATCGTAACCTTCTCCTCTATGACCGCAGCGGATATCGAAGCGGAAGAGCACACTAATCCCGGCACCTACATGCTCAAACGCTGGCTGGAGTACGCGGCCAGCGGCATGCTGGATGCAGGAGACGAGACGGAGAACGAACCCGATTCGGACTTCGAAGTTTTTGTCATCGACCGGATACGGGCAATGGGCTGCAAGCCCGTGCCGCAGGTGGGTGTAGCGGGATATTTTGTCGATATCGGCATTCGGCACCCGGAATGGCAACACGGTTTCATACTCGGCGTCGAATGTGACGGTGCGACCTATCACTCGGCGAAATCCGCGCGTGATCGCGACCGCTTGCGGCAGGAAATTCTTGAGAATTTAGGTTGGAAGCTCCATCGCATCTGGTCTACGGACTGGTTCAACAATCCGCGACAGGAGGCCGAACGGCTTCGCAAAGTCATTGGGGAGCGGTTAGCGTTCCTGAAGACCCGCGAGCACGAGTACGCCCAAACTTCGAAGCAGCAAACGGCGCCTGTTGTGGTCAAAATCGAGCCTGCGACCGCTAATGCAGATCCGTTCGAACCAGAGCCGGCGATCCTGTCTGCGCCGATTCAGCTCATGCCGAGCGCGAAGGCAGAGCGCCGGGTAGAGGTGGGAGATACCGTCAGAGTGCGATATCTCACTGATGATAAGCGAATAATAAAAATAACAATAAGCAATACTCAGTCTGATCCCTCCCATGGCGTCGTTCATCATCGGACGCCCGTTGCTTCTGCCCTTCTCGGAGCAGAAGCAGGCGATGAAGTAGAAATCTTGGTTGGCAGTTACATCCGTCCGGCTATCATCGAGGACATTCTAAAAAGCAATAATACTGTCTTTACAGTCGGTCATTCCGCTACTTAAGCAATTGCGTTCCACTCAGTTTGTCCGCCACCAACTTTTCTGCATTGAAAATTTGTGTCGACTGAACAAACGCTGCCTGGGCGTCATACGCCATTGCTTCAAGTGGACTGGCGCGATACCCAAACTTTTCCAGCCCATCTGCATAGGCGGCAAGAAAGCGCTCAGGCCCGAGTACCCGCCATTGAACGACGTGAATTAGCTCGTGAAAGTGCAACCCTTCATCCGCCACGTGTTTTCGCTTCAAATAGAACGTGTTGAGATAGGTAATTCCGTCGTGGTCACCCCTGCTCGAACGCGGCGAACCGTTTCAATCCTAAAGCCGAGAGCGGTGGCGTCGGTACTCGATCGACCGAGACATATTTGGTGCTCGCAAGGAGGTCCTGACTGAAATAGCGGGGCAAACGCACAAAGCCCGCTGAGGCCACCGACTTGGCGCTCTTTTCGTGCGCCGCCAACGTTTGGCGAATCCAGCCGATTACCTGCGGGTATAGAGCCTGGAAATCTTCCGGTGTCATGGGCGCTACATTAGACAAGTAGAGCTAATGGCTCGATCAGTTCGCGGCCTTTATTCTTTACGTTCCCAACCATCTTATTCACTGGCCAGATTTTCAACGCCTCATCCGGACACGGCTTGAGCAGCGCCATCAACTCATCTTCCGTTGCCGGTTCCTCGCCTAACCATTTCGGCCAATCGCCTTCGGCCAGGATAACCGGCATGCGGTCATGCAACTCCTCCACTGCGTTGTTTGGGCCGCATGTCAGGATCGTGCAGCTCTGAATCTCTTCGCCGCCGGGCGACTTCCATTTCGCCCAGAGGCCAGCCATGACCATCTGGCCATCGTCCGCCATGGCGATCGCGTAAGGCTGTTTCTCTTTCCCGTTGGGGTCGAGCTTCTTCCACTCGTAAAACCCATCGGTCACCACGAGACATCGTTGCCCGCGCTTCCACGCATCGCGAAACGCGGGTTTTGTCGTGAACTCTTCGGCTCGGGCGTTGAAAGTCGAATAGGCGATCTTCTCATCCCTCGCCCAATGCGGCAGAAGCCCCCATCGCATCATCTTCGGCGTGCGCTTGCCATCGACCGAGCGGACGAGCGCGCCAGCAAGGTCTTCGGTGGCGAGGCTCTTTGCGAAGTGCGCCGCGCTTTGCAGCATCTCCTTCTCCAGCAGATGCAGCGGCTCACTTCGAGCGAGAAGACGGTCGTCTTATGGTCAACTCTCGCCGACTAGCGTACCGAGGACATCGTCGATGGAGTCGAAGGTTTCAGGCGCGGCATTTCCGGTTCGAAACCGTAGCAATGACCAACCTTCTTCTGACGCCACCGTGTAATTGGAGTTCAATTTTCCTCGGGTTATGAGAGCAATCTTGAGTGGCGCCGGCAGCGACATCAATTTTGTCCGTACTTTTTCCAGCAGAATGAATTTTCCCGTTGGGTTGATCGCCCAGATCGTTTTTTTAACCCGCCACAGGAAATCTGGATAGAAAACAGATGATGAGGCACTCTTAATTGGAAGTGGAATGCCATAGTCGAGGCGGTCCTTATTCCTCACCCAAACATAGTCTTTGTGCTTATCTAAAGCCTTTGCGACTTCAAGTTCATCTTCTCTGAACGCCTTACTGTCATAAAAGGCGTGCGCCGCATGTTTAAATGGTTTTTCCACTCCGGACGATGGTTGGTATGGGCCGACTGCGTAATCTCTGTTTTCCGAATCAGCAAGCTCGGTTATCGTCGAACGGATCCTCGGCGTCGTCACGCAGTGGCGGCGCGAACAGCACGCGCGACTTGAGTTTGATGTGTGGAAACGGCCAAAATGCCGGAAGAGCCGAGACGCCAAAGGCCCAGACCTGACCCTTGGCGATATTGCGCAGCATCGACGATCTTCGATCGCCCTGTTTCTCCCTCTAGCTCGATCAGATCGAAGGCACAGAGCACTGCGTCGCCGCCATGTCGGGCTCGGCGGATGGCCGCCTCACGGAAAGCGATTATGACTGTGCTTTCAGCCGGGGCCCGATGGTATTGACGATGTCCTGCGCGGGCATGGCGCCAGGCGGAGGTGTCTCGCCAGGCTTGATCCGCAGAACCCGGATCATTGTGGCCTCGCCGGGTTTCACAATGTTGTAGGAGACGCCAGGATTGACCGTCGTAAAGGCAGTGCGCCCGACAACGTTCGTCGAAACCGTTGACGGCGTCTGGCCAGCCTCGACGGCGGTCCTATCAGCCGCTCCCAACACGGCAAAATAATTGCCCCCGGCGGCTATTGTCGTTTCGGCGGCTTTCAAAAGGGTGAAATCGTTCACTCGGTCAGGCGACGTGTAGCCGTTGCCACGAGCGACGATCCGATAAACATCGGTCATGACGGGCTCGGCTTCAACACCGCCGGTCCAACCCATGTCCTGATATTTCGTGGCGCACGCCGCAAGCAGCATTGCGCACGCGAACAGCGCAATAATACGCATCACAAATCCCCTAGCCCAGAGGATAATCCGACAACCAAAAGGCGAGTTCAAGGGCCCTAAATGTTAGGGGGTTAATTTGCGGCGTTTGGGCCATAATGTGGCGTTTGGGCCATAATACCGGTAAGTCCCGCCAAGCTGTCATCAGGATTGTCTGACAAGGCGATTGCCCCAATGGATGAGGGTCATATTTACGCCTTTCGATAGCGAGTGTCCCGATGTGTTGATTCACCGTGCTGGGGAGTTTGTTCCTAACGGGGTTAGTCCAGCAGATGATAATACATAATTCCAATCGTTGATTTGTTATTGATCAACGCTATTCATTTTTAATCCTTCGTCTTCAACTGCGCTTCGTTCGCAGCAATGAACGCGCGAATGTCGGCCGACATGTCCAGTAGCTTCAGCCACTGTTCTTTATACAAGGTCACAGGAAAGCGCCCCATTCCGTAGATCGAGACTGCTCCCTTTTCGCTTACCTTCATGCGGATACCGGAAGAGGCCCCCTTTTTGAGCGCCTCGTTTTCCTTGCGGAGGCGCTCGAGTTCAGCTTTCAGCTCTTCGTCGGACATGGTTTTTTTCCTAGTTTGCTTAGCGATTAATCCCAAGTCTATCGATACTGGCCCGCCACCACTTCCATCAATTTGGCGCTGCCACTCGACACACTTGTTTTAGCACGCGAAACGCAAATCGGGGTATATCCTGCTGCAATCTTCACTAGGGCGCGTACTCATTAAATCCGCTTCTGTAAGCGCGGCTCGCTGAATGTCTGCTTCGCTCCGAAAGCGACCGAAATGCTGCGATGCCGCTAAATGACGCGATGGGCCCGATTTTGTTGCAGAAGTCCGTTGATATTATCGGCGAACCGTGATTCACCGGCGAGGAGGTAATCAAGGACGGGGACGACGATGATGGGGCGGCTCAGCCGGGATCAAGAGCAGCTTTTCTATTCATTTCGCCTCGATCTCCAGCTTCTCGGAGGCGGGATATCTCATTCCTCGTCTCCCCCATCCGCGATTATGCTTTTTTTAAGCAGGCGCAGTTCGAGCGCCTGCTCGGCCACGACCGCCTTGAGCTCCTGCGCCTCACGTCGAAGGTCCTTGACCACAGGCGAGCTGGTCGTGGACAAAGTCGAGTGACCAGCGAGCATTGGGCGCGACCTTCGATGACTTTCTCGGCGCATTAAGTTCACGCAAGCGCAAAACCATTCGGCGCGAGCGGCATGATGCCTTGCAAAACGACAACCGCGTATAGGCGCGGGTGGAGGTAGTGGGTGGGAGCTGCGTCTACGTCATGAGCGGGCATCCCGTGAACCTGAAACACGTTCTTGGCGATATCCAAACCGATCGTGGTGATTTGCATGTGACCGCTCCCTGATGTGATTCGTTGACAACGATCACCCTATCGGAGCTCGTCGTCGGGAGCGGGCGCCGTCCACCACATCAAAAGCAGCCTCATGTACTGCAACAAAATCGGTGCGATTCGGCATTGGAAAAACCACGATTGGGCAACACGAAGCAAATGGTTAGTGACTGGCGCGCTTGCAGGAATGTCAGATTTAGTCGATAGTGCTCCAAACAACAGGGGGAGAACATGCGATTATTTTTAGCAGCGAGAAAAGGCAATTTTACAGCGATGAACATGATACGTTCATCCGCCTTATCCTTTACGATGACCATCGGTGCGTTCTTGACATCTCACATCACAATACCGAGCCTGATGCGGACGCATACTTGCTACGTCAATGGCGGGTTAGTGACTCCTTGTTGTGGTCAGCGCCGGAATTATCGCATTAGTTTGAGTTCCTAGCGTGCAGAAGCAGTTTGTCATCAAGTCGCGCGGATTATTTGCCCCGCATTCTGACGAGCCGTTCAAGGTGAGCCGCTCTGGCATTGAATTGTTCCTAGAGTGCCCTCGTTGCTTCTATCTCAATCATCGCCTTGGAATTAGGCGTCCATCCGGGCCTCCCTTTACGATCAATTCATTGGTCGATCGACTGTTGAAAAAGGAATTTGACGTTCATCGCGCGGATGGGACGGCACATCCGCTAATGAAGTCGTATGGCATTGATGCCGTCCCCTATCAGCATCCGCAGATCGACGAGTGGCGACAAAATTTCAAGGGCATACGGTATCTCCACGCGCCGACTAATCTTCTGATAACGGGCGCTGTTGACGATCTCTGGTGCAACCCTGAGAAAGAAGTAATGGTCGTGGACTATAAAGCGACCGCCAAAAGCGGCGAAGTCACGATCGATGCCGAATGGCAACAAAGTTACAAGCGACAAATGGAAGTTTATCAGTGGCTCGTACGTAGACAGGATTTGACTGTTTCGGACACCGGGTACTTTGTCTATTGCAACGGACAGGACGGACCAGCTTTTGATGGTCGTATCGAGTTCTCTGTGAAATTATTGCCGTACACCGGCAGTGACGCTTGGGTGGAAGACGCTATACACAGACTTAGAGCATGCCTGTTTAGTGAAGATATTCCGACCGCTTCTAAGGATTGCGAGTTCTGCGGCTATGTTTCGGCGAGGTGGCAAAAAGAGCCAAGCGGTCAAGACCCATTCGAGTGCCGTGACGAAGTTAAGACGGGACTCGACTGCTACTCTCCTGAATTCAGATTATTTCCAAAGCTATCGAAACGGGTTTTGGAACTGACTAAGCGTGATGTCCTGCTAATTCTGAAATGGAAATTAAATCGGCTGAAGAAAGACCACGCATCCATTATCGAAGATCAAAACGTTAGGAAGTTAAACGACGCGATAGCGATGGCTCAGAGCCCTGAGTATGAGCAGAGGCACACCGCACTTACGAGTTTGATGGAAATTCATGGCGTCAAACTTGCCGTCGCAACCGCATTTTTGACGGTGTGCTATCCAGACGAGTTTACGATCATTGATCGGCGAGTGCTTGAGCAGCTAGGTTATCCTGAGGAAAGGCAAGATACCTCTAAGTGGACGCCCGAGGACTACCTCCGTATATATCTCCCCGAAGTACGAAAGCGGAGCCGTCAGTGGAACACGACACTGCGTGACGCAGACCGTGCACTTTGGGGACTTTCGGTGGACCATCAAATTGGGAAAATCCTGAAAGGATCAGATGGGGGATTGCCTAGTTAACTTTTGTGTGTTTGCCCCAAGTGGCCGGGTCGCGTGATTGAAAAAGTCAATTGGTGACACCCGGAACATCCACCAACCTTGACTGGATAAGCTGCGAACCCAATGCAGGCCCCAAGTCTCACAGTTCCGGCGCATTGCGCACGGCAACCACCAGCGTGTTTCCCGTCGCGATCATCTTGCGCGCCTGAGCCGGTGTGATCTTTGGCACTGCGGCGTTGGCTGCTTCCATCAACTGTTTGACGCTCGTTGCCATCTGGAACTCCTCAATTGGCCGGTCACTGTTTTCATACCTTGGCCGCATCGAGGCGTGCGGCTGCACTAGGATTGACCTTGACGTCGTCGACAGTGGCAAGTGGAACGCGATCCTTGAGTAGCCCTCGATAGAACTCGCCCTTGGAGACTGGCGCCACGTCGGCGATGAAGGGAAATCTACTGAATTCGAATGGATCGAGGAAGGCAAGACTGATCGAGAATGGCTGATACCAAGCCCCGTTTGTGAACGCTCTAGCCAAAGTATCACTGGCTGACGGTGAGTTTGGCTCCCTTGCCGCTGGAAGACCAGCCAGGTTGGTCAACCTTGGCCCAGCCAAACTGTTTGTCGGTTTGGAGGGCGCTCGTTTAGATCACTTTGTCGCTGCACTTAGCGCCGATGAAAAGTCGGAGTTCAGCAAAGTCAGGTGGTCCGATCTCCTGAACGAGAATTTACGCGAATTTCCCGACTGGTTTTCACACTTTTGTCGGAGTCGAGGTTTGACCGAAATCCCTGGGCGACGGCTCTAGCGCATATTCGTATTCAATTCTGCGCTTGACCGACCACTCGGCGGGAGGGCTCGCTCCGATCGCCCGCAGCACATCTCAACGAGTGTGGCTGCCATCGCCTCAATTCCAGGGCGGATAGCTGGAGCTATGTGAGCGGCTCGTCCCAGACGCGCCAATCGACAGGATCCTCACGCAATGGCTTTTTGAGCCAAGTATTGATCCAACCCTGTCCGGGGACATTTCTGCAGGGGAATAGCAATTCATACCGACCAAGCGCGTCTTGGAGGCGCACCTTTAAATCCTGATCCATCGGAGCCGTAGCAATAGGCTGCCACTCCACGGCAACCCCTTTTTCGCGGATCTCCTCGTTTTCCAACTCGACGGCTGGGTTGGCGTTGACTGCCGTAACGGTATACCGAGTAGCGGAGATCGCGTCTTCGTCGTTATCATTTGGCCTATCGTCGAAGCGAAGTTCCGCTTTCAATAGCCGCAAATCAAACGTTACGACGATTGTGTCGTTCACCTCCCCACCACGGATGACTATGGGCCGATGCAAGCCGATTAGCCGATCACCTTCGGCTAAAATCTTGCTTTGCGTGCCCGTCCCTGATGATTGAACAAAATACTCACCTCTAATTATTCCCTTGAGACTCGCGGGTAATGTGAATTGGCCGCTGCGCAGATTGGCGGTATTCAAACGATACGAAATCCATACTCGACCGTCTTCCGTCCAGCTATGCCCAATAAGAACTGGACCGCGTGGAGTTATCTTCGATATTCCCTCAATCGTACCCGGTGGAATTTCAGCCCCAACCAGACAGTAAACCTCCCGAGCCAACCTGCAAACTATAGGTGAGTATGTGAGGTATTGATAAAAGCTGTTGGCATTGAGACCACGTGAGAGACATTCATCTCTAAGGGCACTCATAGTCATTACGGACCGATGGTCCCGCAACACGTCATAAAAGCAATGTTCAATCTCACCAAGAGTATGATCTGGGTTTAGCCGGCCTACATTGATAATGTAGTCTCCATTAATTTCACTGTCCGGGAGAGTACGGCAAAATGCCCTTAGGATTTCAGATGGCGGAGCGAAACCATCGAGCCTGTGCACGCGCTTAATAGCCGCTCTCAGTTCGGCAACTGTTAGCCGCTGAGCGACACTTACTACTTTTCTCACAACGTTGTTGAGGCGATTCCGCTTGGTATCAAGTATGGTGAACCACTGTCGTTCGTCATCAAGCCACTTTATCCCAGGGATCCCCTCCAGTGCGACTTTGACTTCGTGACTCGTGAGTTCGAGCTCAAACTCTTCCTGCGAATAGGATATTATATGTTCGATATGTCCGCAGCCATAAGTACTCACGAGTCCGCGCGCTATGCGCGGTACGCGCCCGAGCGTATCGACGGCGTCCCTTTTAACGGCAAATGTTTCACCCGCAATCGTTGCGATGGCGAATAACTCATCCTCCTCGATCAAACGCAGAAGCGCAGTAATGCCACTGACATCAAACTTCGTTCGTGTAATCTGCCTTTTGCGGAGCTCTTCGCCTACCGCGCCCGTCGAAGCCGGAATTCTTTCCAGTATAAGATTACCCGCCGACCGAAACATTGGAAGATAGATACTCTTCCCATGCAATCGACGCTCGAAACCCGCAGTAATCTGGCGAACTCTTTCACGAGTAATTCCAAACTTTATACCCACCTCCTGCAGGGTCTTTCTGCCGGAGCCATCAAAACCAAAGAACTGGACAACGATCTTCCGATTACGGTCTCCAGACTTATAGAGAATAGTTTGTACAAGCTCCACAAGCTCATCTTCGAGATAAAATGGAGGGCTTCCCGATCCCTCCATGTGATGATGCAGCTCGATGTGCTGTAACTCAGTAGAATAGGTCTGCTCCCATGCTAAAGCTAAATCTGAGCTCCAGTCCGGTATTTCTAAACCAAAATAAAGGTCTTCAGAAACCAATAGCCCCACTAGCTCGCGCAGCACCCTACGATCGGCGACAACAATTTTGCTGACGCGGTCCATCGGGAGAGTAGCCAAGTCGCCAATTCGGAAAATTTCCGCTTCGGCTAAGAATTCACTGACCCGTTTAGAGAGACGAAAACGCAACAATTTTTGCGCAAGAAAAGCCTTTTGTCCGGAGCTAAATGGGTCCTTTACGACTACTGCCTTCTCACCCGTTCCCGGAACGCTTTCGGCGGACTCACTTACTCGAAAATCCGGTGTCCAGTTTGGTATCTGGAGACCGAGAGGTAAGTTCACTGTCGTAAACAGATCTTCGATCTCTCGCAGCGACTTCTTGCCGAAGTGCCAAATTTTCAGGAGTTCTTCGGGACGAAGTTGGATCAATTCACCGAGGTATTTAATATTCAGGGCTATCAAACAATTTGACGTTCTCACTGAGAGATCAACTTCATTTAGCGTCTGCGCAAGAAATGCGCATTGAGCGCCGGTCAAATGGATTGGCGACGGCTGTTCAATGGCAACAAATGTGGAACTTTCGCTCAGCTCTGCAGCCCCATTTGCGAGGGTGACACCAAGCGTCAAATTCTCCTTCGCAAACAGCGCAACAATTTCATCGACTGACTTTTTTCCCAGATTTGGGATGGTCAACAACTCCTCAGGGCCCCATTGAATCAATTCGCCGAGATAGCGCAAATTGGCGTTCTTCAAGCAGTTGGTAGCTCTGGTCGATAGGTCAACATCGTCGACGGTCTGGGCCAAGAACCTCTGCTGCGCCCATGTGATTTGTGGCGCGTTTATACGGACAGTATTAAAGGGCCTGACCCGCTTTCGTGTTTCGGAACTCACGCTAAAACGCATCTGCGGTCGGCCCCGCCTACATCCGGAGTTCCTGACGGAGATGCAGGACTGGCTTCTCCAAGCAGGGTGGGCATTCTTCTTCGCCGACCGCAGCTTTGGCATGATCAAGCTTGAGGCTGTCGAAACCTGGACGCGATTGGGCTCGAAGCGCATTGCTGACGACCTTGAGGCCATCGCCAAGGGTGAGCACGTCGCGCGATTTATCCTGGTGGCGCTGTACACCGGCACGCGTGCGAGCGCCGTTTGCGGTGCCGCCCTTCAACCTACGGCTGGCCACGGCTGGGTCGATCTTGACCGCGGCGTGTTCTATCGCCGCCCTGCGGGAAGGCGTGAGACGAAGAAGCGACAGCCGCCGGTTCCCCTGCCTGACCAACTGTTGGCGCATCTGCGGCGCTGGAAACGGCGCGGGCAGCGGTTTGCCGTCCAATGGAACGGCCAGCCAGTGCAGAGTGTCGACAAGGCCTTTGGCAATGTCGTCCGCGCTGCAGGGCTCGGTCACGACGTGACGCCGCACGTTTTGCGGCACACGGCAGCGACGTGGTTGATGCAAGCAGGTACGGATGTGTGGGAGGCGGCCGGTTATCTCGGCATGACTGTTGAGATGCTGTCGCAGCGTTACGGTCATCATCATCCGGACCACTTGGTGGGCGCCAAGCGGGCTTTCACGCGGCACCGCAAGCTCAGGGAAGCTGTGGCGTAACCTG
The DNA here is from genome assembly GCA_963822935.1 of uncultured Alphaproteobacteria bacterium. GTDB lineage: Bacteria > Pseudomonadota > Alphaproteobacteria > Rhizobiales > Xanthobacteraceae > BOG-931. The sequence continues at coordinate 407,873 of CAWGJP010000023.1, read as the reverse complement.
TGGCGGAAGAGAATGCGAGATCGGCTAAGTGTTGGTCGGAGTGGCAGGATTTGAACCTGCGACCCCCTCGTCCCGAACGAGGTGCTCTACCAGGCTGAGCCACACTCCGACAGGCGCCACTGAAGGCTCCGGCGCGGCTTATAGCGAGGGCGTTCCGCCCCGGCAAGCCGCAGCCCAAAACCGCCGGCTTGGCGCGGTTGCACTGGCTCAATTTAGGCACCAAGGTTCGGCGATGACAGAGCCGATGACCCAAATGGCGACGCGCGTTCTGCCTGCCGGGGACGCAGCGATCGCGGAGGCAGCGCGTATTCTGAGCGCCGGCGGGCTGGTCGCGTTGCCGACCGAGACGGTTTATGGGCTGGCCACGGATGCCACCAACGGCGACGCGGTGGCGCGGCTCTATGCGGCCAAGGGGCGGCCGCGCTTCAACCCGCTGATCGCGACCGTGCCCGATCTCGCCGCCGCGCGGGCACTGGCGGAGTTTCCGGCCGACGCGCTGCAGCTGGCGCAAGCGTTCTGGCCCGGCCCGCTGACGCTGGTGTTGCCGAAAGCGCCCGGCTGCGCGGTGGCCGATTTGGCGACGGCCGGGCTCGACAGCGTCGCGGTGCGCGTGCCCGATCACCCGGTGGCGCGAAAAATCCTCGTCCGTTTCGGCCGGCCGGTGGCGGCGCCGTCGGCTAACCGCTCCGGCCACGTGTCGCCGACCACTGCGGCGCATGTGCTCGCCGATCTCGATGGCCGCATCGATCTCATCGTCGACGGCGGCGCAACGCCGGTCGGGGTGGAATCGACCATCGTCGCCTGCCTCAACGCGCCAATGCTGCTGCGACCCGGCGGCCTGTCGCGCCAGGCGATCGAAAGCGCGATCGGCCGGCCGCTCGCCAGCGCGCCCGCAAATGTCGCCGGCGATGCGCCGCTCGCGCCCGGCATGCTCGCGTCGCATTACGCGCCGCGCACGCCGGTGCGGCTCGAGGCTGAGGGCGTGACGGCCGGCGAAGCCTTGCTGGCATTCGGGCCGGCGCCGGTGCGCGACGCCGACAAGGCCGTAAAGGTCCTGAACCTTTCCGCGTGCGGCGATGTCATAGAAGCCGCCGCCAATCTGTTTTCTCATCTGCGCCGGCTCGACAGCGCCGGCGCTACGTCAATCGCGGTGATGCCGATCCCGCACGACGATCTCGGCGAAGCGATCAACGACCGCCTGCGCCGCGCCGCGGCGCCGCGCTGAAGAAAGGACAGGCGTCTTGCACCTCGGGGGGCCCCAGTGCTATCTGACTAGTCTGACTAGATTGAGGCACCCATGAAAAGCACCAATATCTGGAAACTGCAGGACGCCAAGGCCCGATTGTCCGAGGTCGTGCGCAAGGCCCGCGCCGGCGCGCCACAGACGGTAACGATCCACGGCAAGGATGCGGTTATTATTTCCGATGCCGAGCGGTTCGAGGTGCGCCCCAAGCTCCAGTCCACATCGACCATGGCCGATTTTATTGAAGGTTCGAAGAAATATAGAGGCTTGCTGGAGGGCGTCGATCTGAAGCGAGTGCGAATGAATTTCACGCCGCGGCCGATATTCTTCGAAGAGAACGACAAGTGAAATGGCTTTTAGACACGAACGTTCTTTCCGAAAGCATACGACCCGATCCTAACCGCAAGGTGCTTGCCTGGATCGCCGCTCACCCGGGAGAAGAACTGGCCATCAGCCTAATGACAGTCGCGGAATTGCGCGCAGGCGTTGCCGCGTTGGGAGGGGCCAGCCGACAAAGATCGTTTGATGCATGGCTGAGAGCATACGTTGTTCCCAACTTTGGCGAACGAACGCTGCCGGTCACACTTGAAATCCTTGTCGACTGGATTCAGTTATCACGTCAGCTCAACGCCAGAGGCAGGCCAAAGGCCGCTGCGGACCTCCTCATTGCGTCGACGGCACGCACTCACGATCTGACCCTTGTTACTCGCAATTTTCGCGATTTCGCCGATACCGGCGTTGTCGTGTATGATCCCTGGACCGGCAACACTCGCGTAATGGACCCGGCCTGATGCTCGATAAGCCGCTCAATCGACCGCCTGCCAAGACCGACCCCGCACTGCTGGTGCGTTTTGCCGCCATCGTCGGTGACAAATACGCGATTACCGATCCGGCGCTGCAGGCGCCCTACCTGGTCGAGCTGCGGCATCTGTTCGAGGCCCACACGCCGCTGGTGCTGCGGCCGGGCTCGGTCGGCGAGGTGTCGGCGATCCTCAACCTGGCCAACGCCACCAAGACCGCGATCGTGCCGCAAGGCGGCAATACCGGGCTGGTCGGCGGCCAGATTCCGCACCACAATGAAATCGTCCTTTCGCTCAATCGGCTCGACCGCATTCGCGAGGTCGACGCGACCTCGAATACCATCACCTGCGAAGCCGGCGTCACATTGCAGCGCGCGCGCGAGGCCGCGGCAGCGACCGACCGGCTCTACCCGCAGCTCTTGCCCTCCGAAGGCACCTGCACCATCGGCGGCAATCTTTCCACCAATGCCGGCGGCACCGCGGCGCTGGCTTACGGCATCGCGCGCTCGCATGCGCTCGGGCTTGAAGTGGTGCTGGCCGACGGCCGCGTCCTCAACAACCTCAACAAGCTAAAGAAGGACAATACCGGCTACGATCTGAAAAACCTGTTCATCGGCGCCGAAGGCACGCTCGGCATCATCACCGCGGCGGTGTTGCGGCTCATTGCGCGGCCGCGCGCGGTGGAGACCGCCTTTGCGGGGGTGACCTCGGCGGAAGCCGCGCTCGAACTCCTCGGTATGGCGCAGGAGCGCTGCGGCAACGATGTCACCAGCTTCGAGATCATGACGCGGCGCGGCATCGAGCTGGTGCTGGAGAACGCGGCGGGCTGCCGCGATCCGCTCGCTTCGCGCCACGAATGGTACGTGCTGATCGAACTGTCCTCGCAGCAGCGCGAAGGCTTGCGCCCCATTCTGGAAGAGCTGCTCGAAACCGCCATGGCACGCGGGCTCATTGCCGATGCGGCCATCGCCGACAGCCTGGAACAGGCCAAGGCGTTCTGGCGCATCCGCGAAATGTTCGGCGAGGTGCAGCGCTTCGCCGGCGGCTCGATCAAACACGACGTCTCGGTGCCGGTCGCCGCGGTGCCGGCCTTCATCGCCGAGGCCAATGCCGCGGTCAGTGCGCTCATTCCCGGCGCGCGGCCGCTGCCGTTCGGTCATCTCGGCGACGGCAATATTCATTACAACGTCACCCAGCCCATCGGCGCCGACAAGGACGAGTATCTGCAGCGCTGGGACGAGGTGAACGCCGTGGTGTTCGCGGTGGTGAGAAAATACGGCGGCTCGATCTCGGCCGAGCACGGCGTCGGCGTGATGAAGCGCGATATCCTCCCTTCGGTGAAGGACCCGGTGGCTTACGAACTGATGCGCAGCCTCAAGGCGCTGCTCGACCCCAACGGCATCCTCAATCCCGGCAAGGTGCTTTAGCGCGATCCCACGGTGGCGCCGGCGAAGTTTCTCACGCCGCGATCAGCGCGGTGCGAGCGGAATGGCGGCTTGCAATGCTTCGTCGTCGATCGCCTCGGTGACGGTGAGGCCGCACAGCCGGCACTCGAAGCTCCGCAGCTCGGTCAATCCAGCAAAATCGGGAAGCAAATCCAGGAACTGCATGGACGCGGCGCAGTGCGGGCAGCGGGGGCCGGGCTTATAGCCGCTTTTAGTCGGCATGGATCGAGACTTCCAAGTCGGCTGCTGTTTTGGGTTCGGCATTCGCTGGCGGTCCGCCAGTCAAATCATCGGCGAATTTCCGCGATCCAGAATCCCTATCGCGTCGCTTGGTCAGGCGGTTCCAGGCGAGCAACGGAAACTCGGCAAGCGCCGGCAACGGATCGTCGACCGCAAAACTCGCAAAGACCAATTTCTTGCGAAATCCGGCCAGATAGTCGCGCACCGTCAATGCGCCGCGCGCTATTTCCGCAAACGCCGCCAGGATGTCGCGGCTGGCGTACATCCACGCGACGCCGGTCTTGGCGTCGGCAGGCGCGCATGAGGCATCGTCACCGAGCGCCTGGCGCCATGCCAAGTAAGGAAAATCCACGCCGGCAAGCTCGCCAAGACCTGTCCAGGTCCAGAAGCGGCCATTGACGTCCAAAAGCTTATAGCGCCGGTCGCGCCGGTCGTATTTAAATTCAATTTCGACGACGCCCGAGTAAGTGAGCGACCGCAGGAAACGGCAAGCCAACGTTTCGATTTGCTCCTGCTCCACGGTCTCGACGAAGGTGCTCGAGCGGCCGAAGTCGACTGGATACTGGCGTGCCCGCCGCGCGACCAACGAGGCCACGGGCTTGCCGCGGTCCCACAGCCCCGCGTAGGAGAATTGCGCTTCGCCGTTTCCTGGAATCCACTCCTGGACAATTACCGCATCATCGCCGACCAGCGCTGCGGCACGTCGGTAGAGCGAGAAGAGCGCATCGCGATCGTCCGCCTTCCAGGCTTTGGCTCTGGTCAATTCATTGATGGCATCGCGCCGCGCCGGCTTGAGAACCACCGGAAACTGGAGCTGCGACTGCCGGAGCGTTTCCAAGTCGCAAGCTTGCACGCTTCGCGGACAGTCGATGCCGAGCGCCGCCGCGTGCTGATAAGTCAGGCGTTTGTCGTAAGCCCATTGCGTGGTGTCCCAATTCGCCGTCACCACACGGAAGTGCGATGCGAGCAGCGCATGATTTTGCGCAATCACGCGCATATCTTCGTCGCCCGTGGCAAAAAGCACCCAGCCCTTCAAGCCATGCCGGACCGCGACGTCGACGATCGAGGCAACCGCGTCGGGGTGCTCGGCGCCGGGCCAGGGAAAGCTACTTTGCACATAGCGCGAGAGCCTTGGCAGCGGATGATTGGCGAGGTGCCACACCGGAATGCCGCGGCGTCCGAGACTGCGCGCCACCGCGAGGCTGACGTGAGCGCCGCCAACGATGAGCGCGCCGGGCAGCGTACCGGGATCACCACCGTGACCGGCCGCCGCCTCCAGCGTCATGGCCATTTCCGCTCGGCGTCAAGGAGCGCCGGCGCTTCTTGCGGCAGAGGATCGACATGGCCGTCGGCGCCGGCGCGCGACGGACGGCTGCGATCACCCAGGGCCCGCGCGATCCGCCGCGCCGCGAATCCGGCGCCGGCGATAAACCGCAACAGCGGTCCGAAGCTTGCGACCGCGGCGGCGCCGATGAAATGCAAGCCATCTACGCTCGACTCAAATCCGGCGGACAGAAGAGGAGAATCGCCGTGCCGGACGATGCGGCTGCGCAATTGCGGATCGAGAAATTGCATCTTATCGACGCTAATTCTGTAGCCGGTCGCCAGCAGGACATGATCGACACTGCGCGAGCCGCCGTCCGACGCCAGGACGATACGATCGCCGGACCGGCGCGCTTCAAGGATGCGTGTTTCTTCGAGGCGCGGAACATCTTTCAGGCGCGGTCGCAGCCACAGGATCGCAGTGGGAAGCAGGCAATGCTCGTTGAGCCGGTCGCGGGCGCCCGCCGGCAGACTGTGGATGAACACCGGCGCTTCGACCAGCCAGTTGTACGGAAATGGTCCGACCTGCGACGGCGGAATGAGCGCTTTTCCAAGCATCGAGCGCAAGCTCTTGCGCAAAGTGCCGCGCGTGCCGGGATCGGCATTCCACACCAAACGGCCCCGACAGATGATTTCCACATCCGCACCGGCCTCGTGCAGCAGCGCCGCCGATTTGGACGCGCTCTGCCCGCGGCCGATCACCACGACGCGGCGTCCCCGGAATTGCGCGGAGTTGGTATGCTCGCACGAGTGGCTCACAACGCTGCGCGGCAAGCCGTCGAATTGAGCGGGCCGATATTCGTGATGCAGGAGCCCGGTCGCCATGACGACGCGGCGGGCGAAAATATTCTCGCCCTCTTCAAGGACGATGCGAAAGCCGCCGTCGCGGGACGCCACGCGAACGACTGTGCGTGCATCGAGATCGGGCGCCACGTGATGCTGGAACCACGTTCCGTAATCGATGAAATTCTCGACCGGCAAGAGCTCCGGACGCGACTGGCCCATTGCGCCAAAATAGTCGTCGAGCCGATAGCAGCCGCGGGGCTCGGCAATATGCGTCGCAACCCACGGCGAACGCAGCTTCATGCCGGCCGGCATGTTATGCCGCCAAAACGACATGGCCTCGCCGAACACCCGGACCGAGACATCGGCGGCGCGTAAATGCGCGGCAGCCGCCAGACCATACGGGCCGGCGCCAATGATCGCGACATCGCAACTGTTATCGGGACGATTAACAACGATGTTCATGCAATCTGCCGGAGCTTTTTCGGTTTCCTCGACCGGAAAATGTAGCGGCGGCTGGTTTTGATTTTATCAACGGACCGCAATCGTACGTCCAAAATAGCGTGATATTACCGCGGATGCTGCGCTTTCGCGGTGTTATCGCTCTTATCGTAAACCAAGCGTTGCGTGCTCGGGGCCCGGTATCCCGTAATGGCCAGGGCACGCGCGACAGAACTGGACCGGCCGCGCGCCAGACGCTCGGTCAGACCAGGGGCTGGCCGGCCAGATCCTCGGCGCGCTCGATCGCCACGAGGACGGCATAGCCTTTCTTGTCCGGATCGTTCTTCTTCTCCGGTTCGATCAGGCGCTTCCAGACCTCGTCGTAGACCGGTCCTGATTTGTGGACTTTGGCGCGGCCGTAGAGCCGCAGGATGCCGCCTTTCGGGAGGATCCCCGCATCGCGCAGCGCGGTCTTGCGCATAAACAGCGTCACCGCGGTGCCGTCGGCGAGACTGCCGGCGGTCGTCCCCCTGCCGCGCTCCCACAGCGCGATGTGCTCATCGTCATAGACCATTACGCTGCCGCGCGGGGTGATCTGGGCAAAGCCGTTCGGCAGTATCGTGCCGATCAGGCAGACATTCGCCGGGTAGGCAGTATCGATGTGCTCGTGCAAGGGTTGCGGAATCTTGGCCAATTTCATCTCCTGAAAAAACTGCGCGGCGGACATTGCCATAGCGCCGCGCCCGCTGGAAGCGCGGTCACGCTGGCGCGCCTCGCGCAAATCTAGGCTCGATCAGAAGTGATAGTTCAACCCGAGCCGCGCGATGTTGAGTTTCGATTAACGGTATGCGTGAAGGAATAAAACGGAAAGGGCACGCCAGTGTCGACGCCGAAAGCCGAGACGCTGCCGAAGTCGACAAACAAATACTCGGCTTTGACGCTCCAGTGCTGCCACAAATAAGTCTCCACGCCGCCGCCGACCGTGTAGCCGGTCTTCGCGCCGGAGACCGAAGCCGTTTCCGTGCTGGGAGAAAAAGTCTCCGAGAACTGGAAATTGCCGTGCAGCGTCGTGAATGCGGCGCCGCCGGTGGCGTAAAACAGCCAATTGCCGCTGGTAAAGCCGAGGCGGCCGCGCAGCGTCGCCAGCCAGTCGATGTCGGCGTTCGACGTAACGGTGAAAGTGTTACCCGCACCGCCGGGAATGACGACCGGACCTGAACTCGCGCTGCCGCTCAGATGCGGCCACTCGATATCGCCTTCGACGCCGGCAAGGTAATTGCCGGCTTGCCAGTTATAGCCGGCATCAAACCCACCTATGAGGGAGGCCGGTTTAATGCTTTGCGGACCGGCGGAATTAAAAGCGGCAATGGTGGGCGGGGCGAACTCGCCGCCTGGCACTTCCGCGGTGGACGTCGACGTATCGAAGGTTCCCCAGGCCCCGCCGACGAGACCGCCGATGTAGAAACTGCTGAAATTCGAGTACGGCGGCGTAACCGGGGCGGCACTCGCCAAAGCGGCAAATCCTGTCAGTAAGCTTCCAGCTGCAAGCAATGTCGTGAGCAGACGGTGCATCGTAGCCCCGCGGACGCCGATTCACTCATGAATCAGTATATTCCATACTACGCGCTTGCAGCTTTCAACATTGTGGATTCCGGGCACTGAGTGTGGAATTGTGTTGACAGTCTCGCCCCCACTCGCTCCTGCCAAGCAAAACCCCGAAGAAAAAATGGACAAGCTGATCATCACCGTCGCCTGCGACTCGCGAACCTCCTATCCGATCAACCATCATTGCCCGCCGCAGGAGGACATCGCCGGCGTCGCGCAGCAATATATCGACGGCATCAAGGCCGGCGCCGCGATCGCCCATATCCACGGCATCCGCACGCTGGAAGAATCACTGCAGGCCGACGGCAAGCAAGTCTCCCGCATCGATCACAACGGCTGGAAGCGGCTGCAGGAGGCGATCCTCGCCAAGACTGACCCGGTGATGCAATTCGGCGTCGCCAGCGCACGGCTTGAGGAAAAAGTCAGGCTGATGACGCTGCAGCCCGACATGATGGCGGTCGCATTCAACGCCCACGACGAATATTTCAATCCCGACCCACAGTTCCCGCCCAAGCGCATGATGGCTATCCATCCTGTCGAGGAATTACTCGCTTACGCCAAGGCCGCCGTCGAGCACAAAGTGAAGCTCGAAGTCGAATGCTTCCACACCGGCGCGTTCTGGCACCTCGAATTCGTCCGCAAGCAGGGTTATCTGGCAAACGCCTACACCACCTTGTTTCTCGGCTGGCCCGGCGGCACCTGGACGCCGCCGACCGAGAAGGCGCTGATCTATTTGGTCGATCACCTGCCGAAAAACTGCATCTGGAACGTCAGCGTGATGAATCCGCAAAAGCAGTGGGATCTGCTGTCGCTTGCAGTCTCGCTCGGCGGCCATGTCCGCGTCGGCTACGAGGACAATCCCTATATCGCGCCGGGCGAGCTCGCCAAGAACAACGCGGTGCTGGTCGAGCGCATGATGAAGATCGCGCAAGGACTCGACCGCGATGTGGCTACCCCGCAGGAAGCGCGCCAGATCCTCGGCCTCGCGAAGACTAACTGATCGAATTTTCGGTCTTGCCGCTCGGCTTAAGCGGCGTTCTCGAGCGCCACGCCGCCATAAACCGCCCCGAAGTCGATCTCGGACGCCGGCCCCGGACGCTTGAACAGATAGCCTTGCAGTGAGGTCACGCCGGCCAGCCGCAACAGCCGGTACTGGTCCACCGTTTCGACGCCCTCGGCGGTGGTCGCGATGTCGAGACTCGACGCCAGCGTAAGTGTCGCCGAAATGATCGCGGCGCATTCGCTGCGCTTGGTCAGGTTCTGGGTGAACGACTTGTCGATCTTGATACGGTCGAACGGGAACATCGCCAGTTGGCTCAGCGAGGAATAGCCGGTGCCGAAATCGTCGAGCACGATGGTGATGCCCATGGCTTTGAACTGCCGCAGCGCCGGCAGGCATTCCGCCGCCGATTCGATCAGCGCCGTCTCGGTGATTTCGAGTTCCAGTCGCTCCGGCGGCAGCCCGGTATCGGCCAACACGCGCATTATCATGCCCGGCAAATCCGTCTTGCGGAACTGCACCAGCGACAGATTGACGGCGACCTTGACCGCGGCGGGCCAGGTCGCCGCCTCCGTGCAGGCCGCGCGCAACACCCAATCGCCGATCTGCGTGATCAAGCCGGTCTCCTCGGCGAGCGGAATGAACAAATCCGGATAGATCAGGCCCTTGGTCGGATGGCGCCAGCGCACCAGCGCCTCGGCGCTGCAGATCCGGCGCGTCTTGGAATCGACGATCGGCTGGTATTGCAACTCGAACTCGTTCTGCTGCACGGCGCGGCGTAAGTCGCTTTCGATCTCCTGGCGCGCGCTGGCGATCTCGCTCATCTCCGGATCGAAGAAGCAGTAGCCGTTGCGGCCGGCGGATTTCGCTCGATAGAGCGCGAGATCCGCCATCTTCAACAGATCGTCGGACTCGGTCTCGTGCTCGAACGCCAGCGCAATGCCGATGCTGGTCCCGATGCTAATGTTGCCGCCGTCGATTTCGAACGGTTGGCGCAACATCTCGGTAATGCGCTCCGCCAGCATTTTGGCGGCCCCGCGCTGGTCGCTCTCGCCGGCCTGGATGACGGCGAATTCGTCGCCGCCGAGCCGGGCCAGTACGTCGGTCTCGCGCAACAGCGATTTCAGGCGGGTCGCCACTTCGATCAACAGCGCATCGCCGGCGGGATGGCCAAGCGTGTCGTTGACCTGCTTGAAACGATCGAGGTCCAACAGCAGAACGGTGAACGGCTCCTGCAGGCGACGCTGCCGCGCCGCGGCCTCCTCGATTTTCTGGATCAAGGCGGCACGGTTGGCCAATCCGGTCAATGCATCATGGTGCGCCAGAAAGGCGATGCGTTGCTCGGCCTTCTTGCGCTCGGTGACGTCCTCGATGACGGCGATGACGCATTTGGGCTCGCCCCGATTGTTCTTGATGACGATGCGGCGCGTCGACTGCATGCGCGGACCGTGCATCGGCGTGTTGATTTCGATTTCCTTGTAATTGATGTGATCGCTGTCCTGCAGCGATTCGCTGTCGGCCTCGTCGATGGCTTTCGCGTCCTTCGGCCGATGGATGTCGAACGACGTACGGTCGAGCATTTCGCTGCGCGGGATGCCGAGCATGGTCTCGAATGCGCGATTGACGAGGAGATATTTGCGCGTCTTGGCGTCTTTGACAACGACGGAAACCGGAATGTTCTCGATGATCGAAATCAGAAACTTCCGGGTTTCGTCAAGCTCCTGCTCGGCGCGCCGCTGCTCGGTGATGTCGATATGGGTGGCGACCCAGCCGCCCTCGGGCATCGGCCGGTGGCTGACGGCGTAGGTGTGACCGTCGCGCAGGACGTTTTCGACGTAATATGGTATGCGCTTGGCAACTTCGCCGAGCCGGGTTTCAATATATTCCTCCGTGTCGTGCGGCGACATTCCGGCGCGGACCCGTGCTTCGAGAATCGAGCGCAGCGTGGTGCCGGGTTCGATCTGTTCGGGGCCAAGGCCGTACATTTCGCCGTAGCGCTCGTTGCAGACGACCAGCCGCTGCTCGCAATCGAACATGCACAGGCCGTGCGCCATGTTTTTGAGCGCGGTATACAGCAAGAGGTTCGACTGTTCGAGCGATTGCTTGGAACGCTCAAGCTCAGCGGCAGTGGCCAGGATGTGGGCCTGTTGTGCGGCGCCAAAAATCATGACCATCAACACGATGGCGGTCAGAATGGAGCCGGCGAAGATGTACTTGCGCAGAATCGCGTCGGCCTGTTGGAAAATATCCCGCTCGGCGAGACCGACCACGGCAATCAGCGGAAGTCCCGCGACCGTGCGATATGACATCAGCCGGCTTGTGCCGTCGAACCTCAGGCTCGCCGCCGCGCCGTTCCAATAGTTTCCAGCTGGATTTTTCGCCAAGGCGCGAAATAACGGCGATCCGATGAGCGACATCCCAGCAAAGCCCTGGGTCGTCGGATCGGGACCGCCGCGCGCGCAAAGCACGCCGTCAGCGCCGACCAGTGAAACGATTCCGGATTTGCCGAGGTTAAGCGAACCGAAAAACTTCTCAAGTTCCGCGATATCGAGCGAGCTCACCACGATGCCGGCAAACGATTCGTCCGCGTTGTTCATGCGCCGCGCTAACTCAATCGTCAGCTTCTTGGTGACATGTCCGATCACCGGGTCGCTGACATAAAGCTGGTCGGTTTTATTGTCGCGCGGGACCGTGAAAGGCGCGAGGTCGCCGACATAGGTCGGCGATTTCACCGGCCCGAGGCTTGATAGCCGCACGAAGCCGTCGGCATCGGCAATACCGAATTGCACCGTCAGATCGTTGCGCGATTGCGTGCGGGTGACCCAGTTGGCGATATCGAAATTTTGTGGATTTCTTTGATAAGCGCGCCGTAAACCCAATAGCGCGCTGTCGGATTCCTGAACTACGCGCTTGATATATTCTTCCAGAACACGCGCCAGGTTGCCGCCTTGACGCACCGCATCCTGATAGGCGCTTTCGTGCTCCTGGCTGGCAAGCAGATAAATGCCGCCCCAGATGATGACAATGACCGCGACCCCGAGATAGGTCGTGCTCTGTCGGATTGCCTGAAACCACTTTGCCATACTTGCAGCTCTCGACGCTCGCCCGGTCGTCGTTCGAGAACCTGCGGTATGACAGGTATTTGTTACTGCGGGGTTTTACATAGGTATCTGGAAGGCAGGAGTTCGCTAACCTTGATTGGATGTTACTGCCCAATCGAGGCCGCTTTGTTGAGATGCAGGAAGCCCAACAGTCCTGCTGCCCAACCTAATCCCTCGACCGCTCTGTAAAATCGACCTCACGACCGGGACATCCCACAAGCCCTGGACACCCCACGGCCATAGGTCGATTTCGGCGAGAGAACCAGAGGGGCGGAGTTTGGAATGCCCAGGAACCCCTCGTCTCCGATCCGCCCCCGACGCATCAGCGCCGAAAATTATTTTCGGGCGGAGCGATTTGGGGTGGCACCGCCGGCCCAAGAAGCCTAGGTTGAGCCTACTTCGGCTCTGCCCCGAAAAACCCCACACCAGCCAAGTCCCTTAGCAAAGGCGGTAAGCTTTGAGTACCACTTTGAGCGAGCCTCTTCGAGGCCGGGCGCTATTCGATAGAATTTGGCGATTTGCCCTCAGGCGGGTTTTGTTCCCGCTCTGCGTGCTCGCTCCATTCGCTTTTTTCTTTCCCAAGATCGCGTTGTTCTACGTGCTCTGCGGGGCCTACGATGTCAGCCGCAATACCGGACTGAAATTGTCGACCCTGCGGCGCTATTTCATCGGCAACGGCTTCCTGGTCTGGATGCTGTCGCCGATCAATATTCTGCTCGATCTGTTGTCGCTGCCTTATGTCAACAAGGGCGTCTATCGCCTGGAAGATTTGCCGCCGGACTATCAGGATGAAGTAAGGCGGCTGATCCGGGTCACCGACGACGCCGGCCTCGTCAGTCAGGTCGCGGAACGGTCGAAAGAACATCGCCGCATGATGCTGTTCTGGCGTTGTTACGGAATTAACAGCAAGACGATCGTGAACGTACCCGGCTTCTACGAACCGTGGAAATACATCGAGACCATCGGGCTTTCCGTCTTCAACAAGAAGATCACCACGTCTCCCCACTTCGGCTGGCTGCGTCCGACCTTGCGGGTCTTGTACAACGTCAACGACATCAAAGATGAGTCCGCCTACATCACGGTCGGAGATACGACAAACTACTGGCGCGACGACAAGCTTTTCATCTTCGACGATACGCTGTTGCATCTCTCCGCCAACGAGACCGATCAGCTGCGCTACTGCATGTTCGTGGATATTCTTCGCCCGTCACCGTTTCCACGCGTCATGGCCGCAGTGGTCGCACTCGAGGGCTATCTCAACACGAAGCTGAAGCTGATCTCGCTGAGCGGCTGGACGCTGGTCGAGCAGTAACGGGCCGCGCACCGCCGCCAGACCTGCATTGGCTCACGTCGCGAACAGCCGCGTCGGCGTATCGACCAGGATGCGGCGGCGCATCTGCTGATCCGGCGTCCACTCATGGAACAGGTCGAGCAAATGGCCGTCGTCGGGCATGGCCGCGGCGGCGATCGAGGGATGCGGCCAGTCGGTGCCCCACATCAGCCGCTCCGGATTGGCCCGCACCAGCGCATCGTGCAGCGGCCGCGCGTCGGGATAATCCGGGTACTGCCCCGATAGCCGGTACACCGCCGAAAGCTTGACGTGGACATGGCCGTCGCCGACGAGCTTCAACAAGGCCTGGAAATTCGCTTCCGCGACTCCGGCAGGCGCCGGAACCATGCCGAGATGATCGACGATCACCGGCATGTGGCGCGAGATCTCGCGTAGAGAGCTTGCGGCACCGGCGAGCATGCGGTGGTCGCAGAAAATCTGCATCGCCCAGCCGAGATCGGCCATCGTTGTGCGAAACGCTTCGAACACGTCGAAGCCGACCCCGCGCACGTATTCGAACTTATGCGGAAACAGATGAAAGCGCAGGCCGCGCATGCCGAGCTTGTGCCAATCGCGCAATACTCGCGGTTCGATCCGCGTGTCGGTGATGGCGACGCCGCGCAGCCGCCGTGGAAAGCGCGCCAAGGCATCGAGCAGCACGCTATTGTCGTAACCGTGCGCGTTGCCTTGCACCACGAGCCCATTGGCGAAGCCGAGATGGTCGAGCAGCGCGATCAGCCGCTCGACCGGCGCATCGGGCGGCGTGTAGCCGCGGCCCGGCGCGTAGGGGAATTTGTCGGACGGGCCGAAAATGTGGAAGTGCGAATCCCAGGCGCCCGGTGGCGGCGGCACGCGCGGCCGTTTCGGCGCCGGCGCCGCGCCGGCAATGCGCGACGGCTCGAAGCGAGACATCATCATCCCAACTTGATGTTGGCTTCCTTCACCACGCGGCTCCAAAGCTGCATCTGGCCTTCGACGAAGGCGCCAAACTCGGCCGGCGTGTTTTGCTGCGATTGGACATTGAGCTCGGCGAATCGGGCCGTCACCTTCGGTGAAACGACCGCCGTGTTAAGACCGGAATTCAGCTTCTGCACGATGGCGGCTGACGTACCATGCGGGACGAAAACACCGTTCCACTCGAAGGCCTCGAAGCCCGGCAGCGTGTCGGAAATCGGCGGAATATCCGGCAGGCTGGCGAGGCGGCCTTTGCCGGTATGAGCAATAGCTTTCAATTTTTCAGATTTGATCAGACCGACCACCGACGAGCCATTGGCAAAGAAGAATTTCACCTGACCGCCCATGACGTCGGTGAGCGCCGGGCCGCCGCCGCGATACGGCACGTGATTGATCTTCAGGCCGGTTCGCTGTTTGAACATCTCGAGGCAGAGATGCTGCAGCGTGCCGTTACCGGATGACGCCATGTTGATGCCGTCGGGCGACGCCTTGGCGAAGGCGATGACGTCGGCGACGGTCTGCACCGGGACCGACGGGCTGACGACGAGAATGTTGGCAACCAGCGAGACCAGAAAGACCGGATCGAAATCCTTGCGATAATCGAACGGCAGATTTCGGTAGAGCGAGGCGTTGACCGAAAACGCCGTGGCATCGTGCAGGATGATGGAGCCGTCGGGTGCGGCTTTGGCGACTACCTCTTCGCCGATGGTGCCGCCCGCGCCGCCGCGGTTTTCGATGGCGAATTGTTGGCCGAATTGCTCGCTCAAGGCGGCATAGACGATCCGCGCGGTGGTGTCGGCGCCGCCGGCCGGCGGATAAGGCACGATGACGCGCACCGTCCGGTCGGGCCACGCGCTCTGGGCATTCGCCCGGCCGATCAGCGGCGCGCCCGCCATTGTCGCCAACAGCATGCGTCGCGTGAACCCGATCCGGGCCATGACTTCCTCCCTGGCTTTGGCCTCAACTTAGCATTGCGACCCGGCCCGCCGATACGTCGGTCGCGACCGAAGCGACTGCGGTGACTATCGCCGGCAGGCGTCCCGATGTTAGGCCGACGCGAAGAGCGCGGCCAAATGCGCCACGCGCAAACAGTAGTCCGTCAGGTGAAAGCGCGTGGTTTCCATGGGATCAGGACGTGCTCGGCCCAGTTCACGGCGCGATTGAGCGCCACCGCCAGCGCCGCGATCACGATCAATGGTGCGAAATATTTGGCGAGCGACAGCGTCTCGCCATAGAACTGGAACATATAGCCGATGCCGGTCGCCACGATCAGTAATTGCCCGACGATGATGCCGACCAGCGCGCGGCCGACGGCAATGCGCAGGCCGGCGAAGATGTAGGGCAGCGCCGACGGCAGCACGACGATGTATAGAATTTCGCGTTTGGTGCCGCCGAGCGAGCGGGCGACCTCGACCAGAAAACTGTCGGCCTCCTTGGCGCCGGCTTCGACCGTCAACAGTTGCGGAAACACCGCGGAGACGAAGACGAACACGATCAGGGTCAGCTGGCCGACTCCGAACCAGGCGATAAACAGCGGCAGCCAGGCAATATTGGGGATCGACCAGAAAACGAAAATGTACGGGTCGAGGATGCGCGCGGCCGGCCGGAAGATGCCAAGCACCAAGCCAAGCGAGGTGCCGATGACAAAGGCGATGCTCAGCCCGATCGCGAACGGCCAGACGGTCTGGCCGGTGGCGCGAATGAGCTCGCCCGAGGCGGTCAGTTCGACAAACGCGGCGGCAACGTTGCCCGGCGACGGCAGAATGATCGGCGGCACGTTCATGCTCACGACTTGCCACAGCGCGATGAACGCGATCGCCGACAGCGCGGTAAGGACGTAGTGGTTCGAGGCCAGCGCCGCGAAGCCGAATTTTCCATTGCGCTTGACGGGAGACGTGAGCCGATCGGCGGACTGCGTCATAGCTCCTCCTTGATGCTCTGCCAGGCGATGCTGCGCAAATGAGCGAATTCCGGCTCAGCGCGCGCGTCGTAGCTATAGCGCGGACGCGGCAGCTTCACTTCAAGCACCTGTTTGATGCGGCCGGGCCGGCGGCCCATGATGACGACGAGATCGGAGAGATAAATCGCCTCGTCGAGATCGTGGGTGATGAACAGCACCGTACTCTTCACCCGTCCCCACAGGCTGAGAAGCTCGTCCTGCAGCACGGCGCGCGTCTGCGCGTCCAGCGCGCCGAACGGCTCATCCATCAGCAGGATCTCAGGATGCCGCACCAGCGCACGCGCCAGTCCGACGCGTTGCTGCATGCCGCCCGAAAGCTGATGCGGATAATAGTGCTCGAAGCCTTTGAGGCCGACCATCGCCAGCGTGGCGCCGACTTGAGCGGTCTCTTCTGTGGTAAGTTTGCGGCGATGGGCCTGCAGCTGGATACCCAGCGCTACGTTGCTTTGGACACTTTTCCACGGCATCAACCCGATGGCCTGGAATACCATCGACATTTTCGGGCTGGGTCCGGTCAGTTCGTCGCCGTCGAGCCGGATTTCGCCACCGTCCCAAGGAACGAGCCCCGCTGCCATCCGCAACAGCGTGGTCTTGCCGCAGCCGCTCGGCCCGACCACGCTGACAAAGCATCCGCCCTCGACCTTCAGACTGAAATCGGCAAGCGCCAGCAGATCTTCGCCGGTCGGGCTTTTATAGCTCTTGCGCACGTTGACGAAATCAAGCTCAGGCATAGTTGACGGTCTCGAACCGGCGGAATGTGTCCACGATCGCCGGCTCTTCCGGCCGCGGCCTATTTCGCGGCCGCGGCCTTGGCGCCATCCCAATCCGGGACATCGGGCAGACCCGCAGTGCCTTTGACGACACCCATTTTGTCAAGCGCGGCTTGCAGCGGGCCGGTGTCGTAGATATCGGCGGGCTTCGATAAATATTGGTTGGGACTTTCGCTGCGTAGCTTGAAAAACAGATCCAAGATCTTCTGCGTGGCAGCATAATTGACGCCGCCGTTGATCGAGAAATAGCCGCCGTCGTGGAACAGTTGCCACGCCGCGCGAAGCTCCTGGTCGTTGAGGCCCGCTTCCGGATAGATTTTCTTAGCCGCTTCGATCCAAGCGTTGGCGTTGTTTTGCCACTGGCGATTGGCGTCGAGCATCATCTCGACATAGCGCGTGGCCTCGTCCTGGTGCGACTTCAGCCAGTCGGCCTGCGCCACCACGACCAGTCGCGGCATCGGTGGAGTGTATTTCGCCGAATGCTGAACGATAACGTGGACCTGCTTGGTGAACCCCTTGGCTTCCGCCAGTGCGGCGCCGAGATGCGACAGATTCGTCAGTTGCGTGCGGCCGGTGTCGAGCGCCTCCAGCCGCGCCGCATCGGTGCCGGAAATGGCAATCCATTGGAACGCGTCGGGCTTAAATCCCATGCCCTCCGCCGCCATCTGGGCATTGAAACGCTGAGCGCCGCCGAGGCTCGCGACACCCCAGCTCTGTCCTTCGGCGTCCTTGAGCGTCTTGTACTTGTCCTGGCCCCAGACCTCTTCGTCGCCATAAGGCGTCATCACCATCAGAATTTTGATCTTGGCGCCCGAATATATGCCGCCCATCACCGAAATCAGGTCGCTGGTTGCGACTTCGGAGTTGCCGGTCACGATCGCCTGAACGCGCGCCGGCCCGCCGCCGCCGAGTTTCGGCCCGGGATCGAGCTTAAGACCGTATTTGCCGAATTCGCCCATCGCATCGGCCATGCTGTTGAAAGACAGCGAGGGATCGGGCGTCGGTTCGAGTTCGGTCGCCTTTATAGCGGTTGGCGTCCCGGCCGTCTGCGCCCGGCTCACCGTCGGCGCCATTGCAATCGCCACCGCGGCTCCCGCTAGCACAAGAACAGCTGCGGTATGACGCAGCGGTGCGGTTACTCTCGACATCTCCACCTCCCTGATCCGACTGTTTTTGGGCACAGGCCCGGCTCACCGGGCACCCTGCCTTCTCACCCGACACGGTCCATACCCTATCTTACGAACGTCTCCTATACGTCCGTTGGTCCGGGCTGTTCCATGCGGCAGGTTTACCCATGCTGCAAGCCAAGCGGTATGGCATGCACGTCCGATTTCGGCGCTCGCGACATCCCAACTTTTGCGTGCAAAGATCAAGTCGATCGAGGCGGAATCGGTAGCGACACGGTATCGGCCGCGGCGGCATTCGTGTCGAGCCGGGTCGGCTTGAGTTCGCCGGCTGCTTCCAGCACCGGATAGGCGACCGAACAGATGTGCGAATGAATGCGCTTGAGGTCGCTCAGGATGTCGAGGTGCAACGATGTCGTTTCCAGGCTTTCCGGCCGGCCTTCGCGCAGCCGCTCCAAATGCCTGTCGGCGGCCGCGAGCTCCGCCTGGCGCAGCTCGGATTTCTCGCGCAGCAGCTTGCGTGCGGCTTCGACATCGCCGGTCATGAATATGCCGAAGGCGGCCTGCAGACAGTCGCAGACGCGTTTGTGGAATCCGATCAATTCGGCTGCGCCCTCGGCGGAGAATTGGTATCGCCGCTTGATTTTCTTGACGGCAAGCTCGCACAGATTCTTATCGATGATATCGCCGATATGCTCCAAATTGATGGTGAACGAGATGATTTCCATGGCGCGACGACCCTCGCGCTCGTCAAGGCTGTCGCGTGTAAGCTTGGTGATGTAAAGCTTGATCGCTTCGTTGAGACGGTCGACGATATTGTCCATGCTTGACACGTCGGAGGCGAGCTTGCGATCGTTGTTGACGATCGCCGTCATGACGTCGCGCAGCATTGTTTCGACCGCATCGCCCATGCGCAGTGTTTCGCGCGCCGCGTTGGAAAGTGCGAGCGGCGGCGTTTCCAGCGCCGCATCGTCGAGATAGCGCGGCAGCGAGGCATCGTCCGGCAGCTTTTGCTCGGGCAACATCCGCCTGAGGAGCCAAGCCAAGCCGTCGAGCGGTCCGATGAACAGCGCGGCCAGGGCGACGTTGAACAGCATATGGAACTCGGCCGTCATCTTGACCGCGTCGGGCTGCAGCGCCGTCATCTCCCGCGCGATCGGCGAAAGCAATGGCACCGCGATAATAATGCCGACCAAGCGATTGATCAGATTGCCGACGGGAAGACGCCGGCTCGCCGGATTGCCGCGGATGCCCGATTCAACGAGCGGGTTGATGGCGCTGCCGAGATTGGCGCCGAGCACCAGCGCCAGCGCCGCTTCCGGCGTGACGAATTGCGAATAGGCAAGCGACATCACCAAGAGCACGACGGCGACGCTCGAATGCGCCGCCCAGGTCAGCGCTGCTGCAATGACGATGCAAAGGATCGGATCGTTGGTGATCGTGCCAAGGAGTACGCGCACCGCCGGCGCCTGCTCCGCCGGCGCGAGCGTGTCGAGCAGAATATGCAGCGCCAGCAAGGTCAGCCCCAGGCCGATGGCGATGCGGCCGAGCGCGCGGGTCAGGCTGCTGCCGCCGACGCGGAACGTCACCAGGCCGATCACGAACAGCACCGGAGCGGCCGCCGAAATATCGAACGACAAGAGTTGCACAATCAGCGTCGTGCCGACATTGGCGCCGAGCATGATCGCGAGCGCCGGCACGAGGCCAACGATGCCTTCGGCGGTGAGCGAGGCAGTCATCAGCCCCGTCGCGGTGCTGCTCTGCAGCAACGCGGTCAAGCCGAGCCCGGTGGCGAAAGCGGTGAAGCGATTGCGCAGCGCCTTGCCAAGGATGCGGCGCAGATCGGGCCCGAACGCGCGCAGCACACCGCTGAGGACCATATGCAGGCCCCACAGCAGCAGTGCAACGCCGCCCATCAGGTCAAGAAGCACGATGGTTCCCATCGTCGCGATCCAGCGTTGTGGAATTCCGTATCGGTAAATAGACCCGCCAGGCGACGAGTTCCAGCATTTGTGGCGCGCAAAGCGCCATCAATTTGCACTACGATTGCCGGTTTCAGAACAGCGATGCCTGATCGTCCGGGGCTTTCGGCTTTTTCGGCTTGGCCGGTTTGGGCTTCGTCCCGGCTGACGACGCCGGCGTGGGAGCGGCCGACAGCGGCTGAAGCAGCGCGTCGGAATCGTTGACTACGCGATTGACGGCAGTTGAGATTTCGTAAGCCTCCAGCAAATCGTCAGCGGCTGGCCGGATCAAAGCAGCGGCGACCTCGGCTTCGACATTGGCGCAGTCAAGCCACAGGTCGAAGGCTTCCTTCGGCACGAAGACCGGCATGCGGTGGTGGACCGCGGTGAGCGATCGGTTCGCGGCGGTGGTGACGATCGCCGCGGTATCGAGCTCCTCGCCGTTCGGTCCGGTCCAAGTCTCATACAAACCGGCGAAAGCAAGCGGCGGCGTGCGCCCTTCGGCGTCCCCCTTGGCACGCACGAAATAAGGCCGCTTCGGACCACCCGCCTGACCCGCTCGCCATTCGTAGAAGCCGTCGGTCGGAATGAGACAACGCCGCCGCCGCATCGCGTTGCGAAACGCCGGCTTTTCCAGCACGGATTCGCCGCGCGCATTGATCAGAAGCGGAAAGGTCTTCGGATCCTTCAGCCAGGAGGGCAGCAGGCCCCAGCGCATCAGCGCGAAGGAGCGCTTGCCGTCGTTAAGATGCACGATCGGGATCGGCTGCGTCGGCGCTACGTTGTAGCGCGGCGGAAAATTCGGCTGCTCATGATAGCCGAACAGCGCCCGGATCTCCTCCGGCGTCGAGATGATGACATAGCGTCCGCACATGCTATGCAGAGATATAGGACGAAACGGAGCCGAAATTAATGAGCGACGCCGAAAGCGCGCGCATTTATCCAACGCGGCCGTATCTGGCGGTCAGCGCGGCGGTCTTCCGCGACGGCCGGGTGCTGATCGTGCGCCGGGCGCGCCCGCCGACGCATGGCCTCTACACGCTGCCTGGCGGCGGCGTCGAACTCGGCGAAACGCTGGAGGAGGCGGTAATCCGCGAAATCCGCGAAGAAACCGCGCTCGAGATCGAGCCGGTGGCGCTGGTCGGATTCCGTCAAGCCATCGCACGCGACGCCGGCGGGCGGATCGAACGGCATTTCGTCATTCTGCCGTTCGCGGCGCGCTTTCTCGGCGGCAAAATTTCACTCAACGAAGAATTGGCCGAGGCGCGTTGGCGCCTGCCGGAGGAGATTGCCGGACTGCAAACGACCGAGGGCTTGGCGGCCATCGTCACCGCCGCCGGCGAACGGCTCGGCCGGAGCGATTAATGGCCGCCTCAACCCTGCCGCGTTGTCGTACTTGCCGTAGGCTCCGCTGGGCTCCTATCTTTGCGGTCATGTCGATGTGGCGAATTTTGCTCGCGGTATCGCTCGCGCTTGGGATCGCCGCGCCGGCGCGCGCCCAGTTCTGGGGCGCCCCGCTGGCGCCGCCGCAGGCGCCGGCGGTAAGGGCCGCTCCGGCAAGACCCGCCGTACCCGCCCCGCCAAGCCAACCGGCCGGCCCGCCGCCGCCTCCGGTACAGGAGCAGCCGGCGCCCTACGATCCCGATCTGGCCCGGCTGTCGGAAATCCTCGGCGCGCTGCATTTCCTGCGTGGCCTTTGCAATTTCAATGACGGCCAGAAATGGCGCAATGAGGCGCAGGCGCTGATCGAAGCCGAGGCGCCCACCGGTAACCGCCACGACGCGATGGTGGCCAGTTTCAACCGCGGCTATCGCGATTTCAAAGAGAGCTACCGCAGTTGCACGCCGGCGGCCGATGTCGTCATCCACCGCTACCTGCAAGAAGGCGCCAAGATCGCCCGCGATATCACTGCGCGCTACGCCAATTAGCGCCGAAAGAGCCGGCGCCGCGGCCATTAACCCTGCCTTAAACTTCGCCCTCAAAAGCCCCAACATGCCGTGCTAACGTGCGGTCTTGGGTAGGGACGCCGCTTCGCGGCGATAGCGTGACAGCGATGAGAATGGCGACGCAAAATCTTGCGCCCCACGAGGCCTTGGCCGAGCACGAACAGAAACGGCGGGCGCTCTCCTTTCTTCAGGACGCTTGGGCCGAAGCCTCGCACGACGGCATTGACGGCGACTGCCTGGCGCAGACCGCGCTGTTTCTGGCGCTGGCCGAGCTGATCTCGACTTACGGCGAGGAAGCGACCGCCCGCTTTACCGAGAATTTCGGCGCGCGCATTCGCAACGGCGAATTTTCCGTCGAACTGTCGCGGCAGTGATCTTCCCGGTTAGACGCGCCTCTGATTGAGCGCGCGCAGTCCGTAAAAGTCGCAGAGCGCGTTCTCGATATCGATCGGGAAAAACGGTTTCTTGAGAAAGGCCGCGCCCGCGGCGCGCGCCCGTTCGGCGACGGTTTCGTCCAAAGTCGACGATATCAGCACCACGCTGACCGGCCGCTTCTCGCGCCTGAATTCGGCGAGGGTCTCGAGTCCGGAAAAGTCCGGCATGTTGTAATCGAGAAAGACGACGTGGAAGTCGCGCTCGCGCACCAATTTGAGGGCGGCCAAGCCCTCGCCCGTCTCGGTGACATTAAACTGGAAGCGCGTCGCCGCGAGCGTCTTGCGGACAATCGAGCGCATGGTCACGGAGTCATCGACCACCAATGCGCGGCTTGGTATGCGCGCGCGCACCGAGCGATTGACCAGCGCCTGCACCGCATCGGCCCGCGACGGTTTGGCGGCCAGCCCGTCGGTGCCGAAAACCTTGCCGGCGGTCGTCGCCGAGCCGAGCAGGATGGAGAACGGCGGTTTGCCCGCCGCATGCCGTGTCGAGACGACTTTTGTAATCTCCGCCTCCGGCAAATCGCCGTCGAGATAAATAACATCGATGGCGTCGCCGAGTGCGTTGCAGGCGGCCGTCGCATCGGCGGCTTCGACGATTTCGAGGGGCACCGATGACGCTGCCGCCGCGTTGCGGAACAGGCCGCAAAGGCCCGCCTCCCGCGACACTACCAGTGCCCGCACGAATAATAGATCGCTGGTCATGGGGTTGCGGTGACCGTCGGCTCTAGATGTATGCCACTGGGCAAATTAACTCCCGGTTCCGCATCGCCGCTCCGCGGTCTTGCCGCGATGACAAACAAACACCGAGACCGGGCCGCCAATTCCACGGCCTGCTTCTGACTGCAAGTTAGCAGCGGAAATCGGCGCCGAGATTGACCTTGCGATGCCGGCTCTACGAGCTTAGGCATGGGCTGACAAGGCTTCACCCGATGAGACCCCAGATCGCATGAAGGCCGCCCTCCTTCCGGACCGCGGCGTCGTCAAGGTGGCCGGCGACGGCGCGCGGAATTTCCTCCATGGCCTGGTTACCGCCGACATGCTCGAGCTCGCGCCCGGCGGGGCGCGGTTCTGCGCTTTGTTGACGCCGCAAGGCAAAATCATCGCCGATTTCATCGTGGTTGAAGCGCCGGCGGCAGCCGGCGGCGGCTTCTTTCTTGACACCCCGCGCGCGCTCGTCGCCACCCTCGTCGAAAAGCTCAATCTCTATAAATTGCGCGCCAAGGTGATGATCGAGGACTTGTCCGAAACGCTCGGCGTGCTCGCCGCGTGGGACGGTAGCGGCAGCACCAAATCCGGCCTTTGCTATGCCGATCCGCGGCTGCCGGCGCTCGGGCTTCGCGTGATGATGCTGCCGCACCTTGCCGCCGCGGCGGCGGCCGAGCTCGGCGCATCTGTCGCCGCGGCAAGCGACTACGACGCCCATCGCATCGCGCTCGGCGTGCCGCAAGGCGGCGTCGATTTCAGCTATGGCGATGCCTTTCCGCACGAGACCGACATGGATCAGCTCGGCGGCGTCGATTTCAGCAAGGGCTGCTATGTCGGCCAGGAGGTCGTGTCGCGAATGGAGCATCGCGGCACCGCACGCACGCGCGCCGTCCCAATCCGCTACGACGGCTTGACCCCGGAAGTCGGCATCGCGATCACGGCCGGCGAGCGCCAGGTCGGCACCATGGGCTCGGCCGCGGGCGGCCGCGGTGTTGCGCTTGTCCGCCTCGACCGCGTGGCCGACGCGATGGCGCAAGGCGGTTCGCTCACCGCCGGGAGCGCAGCCATAAAGCTGGTCAAACCTGACTGGGCGCGTTTTGCGTTCCCGGGCGACAACGAGGCAGCAGAATGACCGCGCGCGCACACAATCCAGCCGTCGTGCGTTGCTCATGGCCCAAGGACGATCCGCTCTACATCGCTTATCACGATGAGGAGTGGGGCGTGCCCGAATACGACGACCGCGCGCTCTATGAAAAGCTCGTGCTCGACGGCTTCCAGGCTGGGCTGTCGTGGATCACCATTTTGCGCAAGCGCGAAAATTTTCGCCGCGCCTTCGACGGCTTTGTGCCGGAGAAAATCGCGCGCTACCGGCCGGCCAAGATCGAGAAACTGATGGGCGATGCCGGAATCGTGCGCAACCGCGCCAAGATCGACGGCGCGGTGCTTTCCGCGCGCGCTTGGCTCAATGTCATGGACAAAGGTCCCGGCTTCTCCAAATTCCTTTGGGATTTCGTCGACGGCCAGCCCAAGGTGAACCACTACCGCACCAAGGGCCAGGTGCCCGCCGAGACAGCGGTCTCGCGCGCCCTATCAAAAGAACTGGCGCAGCGCGGCTTCAAATTTTGCGGCCCGACCATCGTCTACGCCTTCATGCAGGCGGTCGGCATGGTCAATGACCATCTTGTTACCTGCTTTCGCCATGACGCCGTTCAAAAAATCTCCAAATAAGAAGGCTGCGACGCATGACGCGCGCGCTTGGCAGCGCATGCTGTCGGGGCGGCGGCTCGATCTACTCGACCCCTCCCCGTTCGACGTCGAGATGGAGGATATCGCGCATGGCCTCGCCCGGGTGGCGCGCTGGAACGGGCAGACCAGCGGCGCACATATTTATTCGGTGGCGCAGCATTGTCTCTTGGTCGAGGCTTTGGCGCGAGCGCGGGTGCCGCGGCTCGATCGGAGCCGCCGGCTTGCGGTGCTGCTGCACGACGCCCCCGAATACGTGATCGGCGACATGATCTCGCCGTTCAAGGCGGTGATCGGCGACGCTTACAAGGCGGTCGAGCGCCGCCTTCTCACCGCGATCCACTTGCGCTTCGGTCTGCCGGCGCGGTCGTCGCCTGAGACCGAAGCCCTGATCAAGGCTGCCGACCATCAGGCTGCTTATCTCGAGGCGACGCGGCTTGCCGGCTTCGAAGCCGCCGAGGCGCGGCGCTTCTTCGGCCGGCCGCCGGTGTTTTCGGCGGCCCTGGAGCGCGATTACCTAAAGCCATGGCCGGCCGAGACCGCGCAGGCGCGCTACCATGAGCGGTTCATGAAGCTTATTGCCGAGTAAGCCGGCACGTTACACTTGCGCTGTGCGAATACCTATATCGAGAGAACAACAGACACCGCGGGATTTCATGATTCACGTCTGCTCACTGTCGCGTCTGCATGAAACCGTCGAGGACACCGGTGCGCGCCATGTCGTGTCGCTGCTCGGCGATGAAATGCGCGTCGAGCGTCCCACCTCGATCGCGCCGGAAAATCATTTATGGCTGCGGCTCCACGACATTGCCGCGCCGCTCGACGGCTATATCGTGCCGGGGGAACAGCACGTCGCCGAGCTGATCAGCTTCGTGCGCGGCTGGGACCGGCGCGCGCCGCTCGTGGTGCACTGCTTCGCCGGCATCAGCCGCTCGACCGCGAGCGCGTTTACCGTGGTCTGCGCGCTGAGCCCGCAGCGCGGCGAACGCGAGATCGCGCAGGCGCTGCGCCGCGCCTCGCCGACGGCGACGCCGAATATCCGCATCGTCTCGCTGGCGGACAAGCTGTTGGACCGCGACGGCCGCATGATCGCCGCGATCGAAACCATCGGCCGCGGCGCCCTTGCCGCGGAGGCGACGCCGTTCCGGCTAGACTTGGAATGAAAGAAGCTACTCGGCCAGCGACGGCCGCAGCACCGGGCGCGAATTGGCGACCGGCGTCGCCGCCGGCTGCGGCTCGGCGCGCTTGCTGAGAAGCTCGGTGCGCGGATTGCGCTGGTAGAAATCGCAATAGGCGAAACCGAGGCCCGAGATCGAGCCGCGGAAGCTGTGGTAGCTCAGCTTCTGCACCCGAAAGCATGGTGTGATCGGCAAGCCGGACAAGTGGGCGCACATCGAGGTGCCCTCCACTCGTATCGTTCCGGCCGGCAAGGTCGCGAACCGGGTCTCGCCCTGGCCGCGAAATTTGACGGTGCCGACGATCGAGCCGTCCGCGAAAATGCGGCCGTTGCCGGCGGTGCCTTCAAAGCAGGTATAGGAGAACAGCTTGCCCACGACGAAAGCGCGGGCCTGTTCCGGATTAAGGTCCTCGGCCAGCGCCAAACTGGTGGCGAAAATCCCGGCCCCCAAAACGCACGCACCGACAACGACTACGCGCCGCAACATCGACGACTCCACTCCCGCTACCAGGACGATGTTAACAAGATTTCTTAACCGTCCCCTTACCATAGCGCCCTCGCAAGATCAGTCGAAATTTGCAGGGAAATCCAGGGCCTTTACCCGATTTTTACCACAATCCGTCCGCGCACCCTTCCCTCGATGATGCTCTGGGCCGCGGCCATAACGTCGTCGAGCCCGATTTCATTTGTCATCGCCGCGATCATGGCCGGCTCGAGATCGGTCTCAAGGCGGCGCCAGGCGATTTGGCGCAACGGCAGCGGACACATCACGGAGTTGATGCCAAGGAGCGACACGCCCCGGAGAATGAACGGGGCAACCGAGGCCGGCAAGTCCATCCCCCCGGCGAGTCCACAGGCGGCGATGGCGCCGCCATAACGCGTCATCGCCAGCACATTGGCGAGCGTCGTCGAGCCGACCACATCGACGCCTCCGGCCCAGCGTTCTTTGCCGAGCGGGCGCGGCGGACCGGTCAGTTCCTTGCGCTCGATCACTTCGCTGGCGCCGAGGCCTTCGAGATAATCGGCGTCCTCCGGCCGGCCGGTCGAGGCGATCACGCTGTAGCCGAGCTTGGCCAGGAGCGCGATAGCGACCGAGCCGACGCCGCCGGCCGCCCCGGTCACGATCAGCGGGCCGCGCGACGGATTCAGCCCGGCCCGTTCCAGCGCCATGACCGCAAGCATTGCGGTATAACCGGCCGTGCCGATCGCCATGGCTTCGCGCGTCGTCATGTTTCCCGGCAACCGCACCAGCCAATCGCCCTTGACGCGCGCCTTTTCCGCATAGGCGCCGAGATGGGTTTCGCCCAGGCCCCAGCCATTGAGGATGACCTTGTCGCCTGGTTTCCAGTTCGGATGCGTCGAAGATTCCACCGTACCGGCGAGGTCGACGCCGGCGATCATCGGGAAGCGGCGCACCACCGGCGCCTTGCCGGTGACGGCGAGGCCGTCCTTGTAATTCACCGTCGAATATTCGACCCGGACGGTGACGTCGCCGTCCATCAGATCCTTGTCGTCGAAATCGGCGATCCGCACCGTCTGGCCGGCCGTCGACTTGTCGATGACGATGGCTTTGAAAGTACCCATGGGGACGCTCCCGTCCTTTAGTCTGTCACGGCCGGGCATGTCGGTTCAAGAAATTGCCGTTCAAAAAACGGCGGCGCCTTGTCAGGCGCCCCGATTTATTCCGCAGGCACCAAGGCCATGCGCGGAACCGGCTTTTCCACGATCGGCATATTGATCAGCGCCGAAAGGACGCCGAACAGAATCGCCAGATACCACACGGCGTTATAGGAGCCGGTGCGGTCGAACACGAGGCCGCCGAGCCAGACGCCGAGGAAGCCGCCGACCTGATGGCTGAAAAAGGCAAATCCTGTGAGCGTCGCCAGCCAGCGGGTGCCGAACAACACCGCGATGATGCCATTGGTCGGCGGCACCGTGGAGAGCCACATGAAGCCCATCACCGCGCCGAAGGCGATGCAGGTCACGGGCGTGACCGGGAACGAGATGAAGGCAAAGATCGCCGCGGCGCGCACGAAATAGATCATCGACAGCAAGTAGCGTTTCGGCATGCGGTCGCCGAGCCAGCCGGAGAATACCGAGCCGAAAATATTGAACAGTCCGATAGTGGCGATGGTCCAGCCGCCGACTTCCGCGGAGAGCCCGCGGTCGATCAGATAAGACGGCATGTGCACGGTGATGAATTGCAGCTGAAAGCCGCAGGTAAAGAAGCCGAGCACGAGCAGGACATAGGAGCGGTGCGCAAAGGCTTCAGACAGCGCATGCTGCAGCGATTGCGCTTCGCCCTCATGCGCGTGAGCCGAAGGCGGCGTCGCCAAAGCGAACGACAGCGGCAATACGCCGAGCATGCTCACGGCGAAGATCATAAGCGTCTGCTGCCAGCCGAACGTATCCATCAACGCCACCGCAAGCGGCGAATAGAGGAATTGGCCGAACGAGCCGGCCGCGGTGCCGAAGCCGAAGGCGCGGGAGCGCCATTGCGGCGGCACGATCTTGGCGAAGGCCGCAATCACCACCGGAAATGAACAGCCGGCGAGGCCGAAGCCGATGAGCACGCCTGCCGACGCATCGAGGGCCGCACCGCTCTCGGCATGTGCCATCAGCACGAGACCGAGGCCATACATCAACGCGCCTGCGCACAGCACCCTAATGGTGCCGAAGCGATCGGCGATGATGCCGCCAAGCGGCTGGCCGATGCCCCACAGCAAATTCTGCAGCGCGAGCGCGAAGGCAAAAACATCGCGGCCCCAGTGATGCGCGCTCGACATCGGCGGCAGAAAGAAGCCCAGCGTCGAGCGTGGCCCAAAGGCGATGATCGCGATGAGGCAGCCGGCGCCGATGACCAGCGACGGCGTGCGCCAACTGCCGATTGCCTTGGAAGTGGTCGTCATCTCGCCCCGGCAATGCAACGATTCAAAAAAGCGCGCGGAGCATAGGGCCTTACCGCGGATCGCCCAAACGAAAATACGGCCACCTGGGTCGCCCCGCGCATAGCTGACCTTCGCTGCAACGCATGGAATAAAGCCCTGTTTGCGTTAGCTATCGGCTGCGCTTATGGGTTTCCGGCCCTGTTTCCGCTCTCCCCGGGTTCACCGAAAAGTTCACCGCCATGTCGCTTCTCCGCCCTGACGCTTTTTTGTCCCCGCTCGAGATCGAGGCGGCGGTAACGCGCGCTCTCGAGGAAGACCTGGGCCGCGCCGGCGACATCACCTCGATCGCCACGGTACCGGAGGATGCGCCCGGTCGCGCCTTGCTCAATGCGCGGCAGGCCGGCGTGATCGCCGGGCTGCCGCTGGTGGCGGCCTCGTTCAAGCGGCTTTCGCCCGACATCGACATCGTCGCGCATGCGCGCGACGGTGCTGCGATCGCGGGTCGGACCAAGCTTCTGACCATTGCCGGCGATGCCCGCGCCATTCTCGGCGCCGAGCGTGTCGCGCTCAATTTCCTCGGCCATCTCTCCGGCATCGCCACCGCCACGGCAGAGTTCGTCAAACGCATCACGCACACCAAGGCGCGCGTCATCTGCACGCGCAAGACCACGCCGGGACTGCGGGCATTGGAGAAATACGCGGTGCGCTGCGGCGGCGGATTCAATCACCGCTTCGGCCTCGACGACGCGATGCTGATCAAGGACAACCACATTGCGGTGGCCGGCGGCATCGCCGCCGTACTCAAGCGCGCCAAAGCCGCCGCCGGACATCTGGTGAAGATCGAGATCGAAGTGGATTCACTCGATCAGCTCAAGGAAGTGCTCGACGTCAGGCTCGCCGACGTGGTGCTGATCGACAATTTCGATCTCGACGCGATGCGCAAGGCGGTCGCCTTGGTCGACGGCCGCCTCCTCATCGAAGCCTCGGGCGGCATCACCCTCGAGTCTGCCGCGGCAATTGCCGAAACCGGTGTCGATTATCTGTCGTCGGGCGCGCTCACCCATTCGGTGACCAATCTCGACGTCGGCCTGGATATCGAGATGTAACCACCGCCGTCGTTGCGAGGCATGCAGTGCCGAAGCAATCCAGCACGCCGCCTGGATTGCGTCGTCGCTCCGCTCCTCGCGATGACGATCAGAGCTTCGCCGTCTGCACGCCCTTGCCGTCGGCCGGCGATGCGGCGGCTTGCGGGCCTTTGGCCGCTGGCTCCGGAGCCGGCGACGCTGCGACTGGAGCTGCCGCGTCAGTCGCCGCGGCTTGCGGCTTCGCGGGCAGGGTTTCGTCCTTGACGGCGGCCGGACTCCAGGTCGGCTCATCATCGCCCCAGGCGCGCGGCCGATAGAAAGTATGGACGCCGAGCTTATAGAGCCGCACCATTTCGTGCACCCAGCTCGGATGCACCCAATAGGCGTGGTAATGCGTGGCGTGGCCGATGTCGGCGAGCCAGATCTTGCCGTCGAGCATTTTCTTGGCGATCTCTTTGGCCTGCTCCCACATGTCGGGCTCATCGATGCGGCTGAGATCTTTGCCCTCGCAGGCGAAGGTGAATTGGCAAGCCAAATGATGATTCTTGTTCTGGAAAACGACGCCGCAGACGTCATGCGGATAGTAGCCGGAGAACACACGGTTCATGACGACTTGCGCTACCGCTTCCTGGCCCTGATAGGGTTCGCCGCGCGCCTCGAAATAGACTGCCTCGCTCAAGCATTTTTCCGCACGCACGCGCGTGTCGCCGTCAAGGCCGAGTCGCTGCGCCGGACTTTCCAGCCGGCTGGCGTCGTCCTTCCCGGCGATCGACTCGCCGCCTTCGCCGGCCGTGTAATCGGCACCCTCGAGCGCCGAAAGCTTTATGCCGGAATCGTCGGACGGCGGCACCAAAATCGGCGCCGCGCCGGGTGCCCAGCTTTGCAAGCCCTCGCGCGAGCCCATCACGCCGCTGCCAAAATAAACCGCAGCGCTGTGCTCGGCGGCATCGTTGTCGAGGAACGACAATTCCGTCGGTGAAGACGAGTCCTCGTCGCCGGCAAAAGGCGCGGCGTCGTCGGGCGGACGGTCACGCACGATCAGATCGTCGTCGCCATAATCCGCCGCAGGCGCCATCGCGGTGGAAACGTCGCGGTGTATATCCGTCTGCACGACGAGCGGCGCGGCGGCGCCGACGTCGGCGTGCTGTTCGGCTTTGGCGGGCGGCGTCGTCACGGCAGGCGGCGAGGCGGGCGGAGCTGCCGGCGAGACCGGCGATGAAGCCGGCGCGCTGATCGGCTGCAATTGCGGCAAGTTCGCCGGAGTTGCAGACGGCGCGGCGTTGCTGGTGGGCAGTCGGTCGCCCTTATGGGCGCGATTGACGCTCGGATATTCGATCTGCCGCGTGCGCTGCACGTTGATCGGCTCGTCGATCTTCCAGGCGTAAGTATCGAGCGTGCGCGGATCGAAATTGACGTTGATCAGGCCGGCCGGTTCGCCGATCGTCGTGCCGATCGGCCGCGTGAAGCTGAAGGTTGCGGCTTGCACGGTGCCGAGCGGCGACGCGATCAGATGCCAGCTCGTCGAGACGCCGCGCTCACGTCCCATCAGCGAAGCGAGATCCTGATAACCGACCGACGTCGGCATCAAGGCGATACAGCAAGCGCTGAACCAGAAGCGCGCCGAACACGACGCGCCCAACACACGGCTACGCGACACCCCAACACGCGACGCCACAACTACCCCTACGCCAACACGCGCAACGCAACGCGTACAAGATTATGGAAACGCCACCGCAGTGGCTCGAATGCGACGGGTTTATTTATTGTCGGGTTAACGTTGCGAAGGCGTTAATCGCGCACGCTTGCGCGAGATTCGCGGCGCGTTGTCGCAAGGATGCTTACGAGAAATGCGCGCAAGTTCCATGTGAGCAACAGTCGCTCGCATAATTTTCGAAATTCATTAACCACGATCAGACGTACACAACGGAACTTTGCAGTTCCGCTAGCCATCAACCGTCGCGCCTTTGCCGAGAGCTGCTTGCGCGGCGGCGAGCCGCGCGATCGGCACGCGGAACGGCGAGCACGACACGTAATCGAGATTCACTTCGTGACAGAACGCGACCGAGGCGGGATCGCCGCCGTGCTCGCCGCAAATGCCGAGCTTGAGCTTCGGACGGACCTTGCGGCCACGCTCAGTCGCGATGCGGATCAGTTCGCCGACGCCGTCACGATCGAGCGACACGAACGGATCGGCCGGCAAAATGCCCTTCGCCGTATAGATGCCCAAAAAACTCGCGGCGTCGTCGCGGCTGATGCCGAAAGCGGTCTGCGTGAGATCGTTGGTGCCGAACGAGAAGAACTCCGCGGTCTCGGCGATCTCGCCGGCCTTCAGCGCCGCGCGCGGCAATTCGATCATGGTGCCGACCTGATAATGAAGCTTGCACTTGGTCTCCGACGCCACGGTTTTCGCCATGGCGTCGATGCGCTCCTTGACCAGATCGAACTCGATCTTGCTGGCGATGAGCGGCACCATGATTTCGGGCGCCACCGGCTTGCCGGTTGCGCGCTCGGCTTCGACCGCGGCCTCGAAAATCGCGCGCGCCTGCATTTCCGCGATCTCCGGATAGGCGATGGCCAGCCGGCAACCGCGAAAGCCGAGCATGGGATTGAACTCATGCAGCTCGCGTGCGCGATCGGCGAGCTTTTGCGGAGCGGCGCCCATCGCCGCCGCCACTTCGGCGATCTCCTGTTCGGTGTGCGGCAGAAATTCATGCAGCGGTGGATCGAGGAGCCGGATGGTCACCGGCAGGCCTCCCATGATCTTGAACAGGTCGACGAAATCGGCACGCTGCATCGGCAGAAGCTTCGCCAGCGCGGCGCGGCGCGCCGTCTCATCACCGGCTAAAATCATCTCGCGCACGGCGCGAATGCGATCCTCGTCGAAGAACATATGCTCGGTGCGGCAGAGCCCGATGCCTTCGGCGCCGAATTTGATCGCGGCGCGGGCGTCGGCCGGCGTATCGGCATTGGCGCGAACTTTAAGTTTGCGCACGCCGTCGGCCCATTGCATCACGGTGGCGAATTCGCCGGCAAGTGCCGGCTCGAGCATCGCCACTTTGCCGAGGAGCACCTGGCCGGTCGAGCCGTCGATGGTGAGCGTGTCGCCTTTCTTCAGCGTCGTGCCGCCGGCCGTCATGGTCTGGGCGCGATAATCGACACGCAGCGAACCCGCGCCGGAGACGCAAGGCTTGCCCATGCCACGCGCCACCACCGCGGCATGCGAGGTCATGCCGCCGCGCGTGGTCAAAATCCCTTCGGCGGCGTGCATGCCATGGATGTCTTCCGGCGAGGTCTCGACGCGTACCAGAATGACCTTGTGGCCCTGGCTCTTAAGGAGCTCCGCCTCCTCGGAAGAGAACACGATCTGGCCCGACGCCGCGCCGGGCGACGCCGGCAGGCCGGTGGCGAGAATCTTGCGCTCGGCTTTGGGATCGATGGTCGGATGCAGCAGTTGCTCCAGCGCGGCCGGATCGACGCGGGCCACCGCTTCGTCCTTCGATATCAGTTTCTCCTGAGCCAGCTCGACGGCGATGCGTAAAGCGGCCTGCCCGGTGCGCTTGCCGTTGCGCGTCTGCAACATCCACAGTTTGCCCTGCTCGACGGTGAATTCGAGATCCTGCATGTCGCGGTAATGCTTTTCGAGCTTGGCGTGGATGCGTTGCAGCTCGGCAAAAGCGTCCGGCAGCGTTGCTTCCATCGATGGCTTGTCGGAGCCGGCTTCCCTGCGCGCGGCCTCGGTGATCTCTTGCGGCGTGCGGATGCCGGCGACCACGTCTTCGCCCTGCGCATTGATCAAAAACTCGCCGTAGAGTTTTTTCTCGCCGGTCGAGGGATTGCGGGTAAACGCAACGCCGGTGGCCGAGGTCTCGCCCATATTGCCGAACACCATGGCCTGCACGTTGACCGCGGTGCCCCAGCTTTCCGGAATGGAGTGCAGGCGGCGATAGGTAATGGCGCGCTGGTTCATCCACGAGCCGAACACCGCGCCGATGGCGCCCCATAATTGCGCGTGTGGATCTTGCGGAAACGGTTTTCCGGTCTCCTCCTCGACGCGCTCCTTGTAGCGCGCGATGACCTCCGACCAATCCTGAGCGTTGAGATCGGTGTCGAGCGCGTAGCCGTTCTTGTCCTTATGGTCGTCGAGGATTTCCTCGAAGTGATGATGACCGATGCCGAGCACCACGTCGGAATACATGGTGATGAAGCGCCGGTAGCTGTCCTGGGCAAAGCGCCGGTCGCCGGACTTTTCCGCAAGCGCGTTCACGGTGACGTCGTTGAGGCCGAGATTGAGCACGGTGTCCATCATGCCCGGCATCGAGGCGCGCGCACCGGAGCGCACTGAGACGAGAAGCGGATTTCCTGCGTCGCCGAATTTCTTCCCGGTGATGCGGCCGACGTCCTTGAGCGCGGTCTCAACCTGCGCCTTGAGACTCTTCGGATAGGTTTTGCCATGCTTGTAGAAATAGGTGCAGACCTCGGTGGTGATGGTAAAGCCGGGCGGCACCGGCAGGCCGAGATGCGCCATTTCAGCGAGCCCGGCGCCCTTGCCGCCCAGAAGATTGCGCATGTCGGCGCGGCCTTCGGCCTTGCCGCCGCCGAAGGCATAGGCCCATTTGCCTTGTACCGGCGCCTTGACCGCTGCGGATTTTCTTACCGGCGCGCGCGCCGATTTGGGCGCGCTTTTTGCCTTGCGGGCCGCTGATTTTTTCACCGGCTGACGGGACTTTTTGGAGCGCGATTTGACCATGACATCATGCGGTTGGTGGGATTGGATTCAGTGTGATTGCAAGTCCCAGTACGCGATGCAAGCCGCGCGATGCGGCGTCAATGGATGAAGTGGTGGATGGCATTGAGCCCGACCAGGCCCTGGATAATGAGATAGACCGCGACAATGATGTTGAGGAGCCGCGGGATGATCAGAATGAGGATGCCGGCAATGAGGGCGACGATCGGCGACAGTTCGGCAGCGGTGATGATCATGATTTTCCTCGGGTTTGGAATGCATTTCGGGAAGGGCGCAAAACGCGCGGCTGAAATTGGACAGACGTTTAACGCGCCAGCCGCCGTTCGGTTCTATGCGACAAAAGCGGCCGACGAAAGCCCGTAAGGCTGGTTGACCTCTCCTCGCGCGACGGGGAGAGGTAATTTCGCGCTTACCCCTCGATCTTCGAAAAATCGGCCACGGCGCGAGTGGCGGCGCGGATTTCGTTGAGGAGTTTCAGCCGGTTTTCGCGGAGCGCCTTATCTTCCACATTCACTGTAACTTTGTCGAAGAAGGCGTCGACATAGGGGCGAAGCTTCGCCATGGCGGCCATGGCGGCTGCAAAGTCTTCGGCGGCAACGGCGCGTGTTGCTTCGGCCGTGGCGGTCGTGATCGCCTTAGCTAAGGCCTTTTCTTCATCCCGCTTGTAAAGCTTCGGCTCCGGCGCGCCGGTGTATTCCCGCGAATCCTTCTTCTCCTCGATGCGGATGATGTTGGTCGCGCGCTTATAGCCGGCGAGCAGGTTCTTGCCGTCTTCGGTGTCGAGGAATTTGCCCAAAGCCTCGACGCGGCGGACGATGAGAAGGAGATCGTCCTGGCCTTCAAGGGCGAATACGGCATCGACAAGGTCGTGCCGCGCACCCTGGTCGCGGAGTTGAACCTTTAGGCGGTCGGCGAAGAAAGCAACGAGCGAGCGTAGTATTGCTAATTCATCGTTTTGCGCAGGCGCGTTGAATTGAAGACGATTCCCAATCTCAGTTGCCTGCGCGCCGAGTTTCAGCATTCGTTCTGTGATTTCAGGATTATTTTCCGCTGGAAGATTTTGAAGCATTCTTTGCATGGCAACATTCATATGAACAACCGAAAAACGCAGCGGGTGGGTCATAACCGGAATCAGAGGCAACCGAATTTCAGCGTCCACAACTAATCGAATAACCCCCAGCGCCGCTCTCCGCAGCGCATAAGGGTCCTTGCTCCCGGTCGGCTTCTCGTCGATGGCCCAAAATCCGACCAGCGTGTCGATCTTGTCCGCGAGCGCCGCCGCGATGGACACCGGGTCGCTCGGCACCAGATCGTCCGGCCCCTTCGGCCGGTAATGATCCTCGCAGGCATGCGCCACGGCTTCGTCCTCGCCCTGCGCCTCGGCGTAATATTTACCCATGGTGCCTTGCAGCTCGGGGAATTCGCCGACCACTTCCGTGAGCAAGTCCGCCTTGCAAAGCCGCGCCGCACGTTTTGCTTTAACCGGATCGGCGCCAACGAGCGGCGCCAGTTCGGCGGCTAATCGCTCAATGCGTTCAATGCGCTCGGCCTGTGTGCCCAGCTTCTCGTGAAACACGATGTCCTTGAACTTTGGCAACCGATCTTCGAGCCGCGTCTTTAAATCGGTATCGTAGAAAAACTTCGCATCCGACAAGCGGGCGCGGATGACGCGCTCGTTGCCGGCGACGATGGCCGCGCCGCCGTCCGCGGTTTCGATGTTCGAGACCAGCAGGAACTTGTCGACCAGCTTGGCGTGCGCGACGTCGCGCAGCACGAAGCATTTCTGATTGTTGCGGATGGTGGCGCGGATCACCTCCTCCGGAATACGAAGGAAGCTCTCCTCGAACGAGCCCATCAGCACCACCGGCCACTCGACGAGGCCGGCGACCTCGCTGAGCAGGCCGTCGTCCTCGATCAGCTCCAGCCCCTGGGCGAAGGCGAGCTGCTTCGCCTCGGTGAGGATGATTTGTTTGCGCCGCGCGGCATCGGGCACGACCTTGGCCTTGTCGAGCTTCGCTAAATAGTCATCGAGGCGGCGCACCGTGAACGGCTCCGGCGCCATGAAGCGATGGCCGCGCGTGACGTTGCCGGCGGCGATGCCGCCGATTTTGAACGGCACGATGTCGGGCTCCTCGGTCTCCGGCCCGAAGGTGGCGAGGATGGAATGCAGCGGCCGCACCCAGGTGAGCGCCCCGGGCTCCGCCGACGACGCGCCCCAGCGCATCGACTTCGGCCAAGGAAAACTTTTGATGACGGCGGGCAAGATCTCGCCGATCACGTCGATGGCGGCGCGGCCCGGCTTCTCGATCGCCGCGACATAGAAGTCGCCCTTCTTGTCCGGCTGCACTTTGGCGTCAGCGATCGATTTCAGCCCCGTGGCTTTGAGAAATCCGGCGACAGCCTGCTCCGGCGCGCCGACGCGCGGACCTTTTTTCTCCTCGCGCAGATCGGGCTGGCGCACCGGCACGCCATGTACGGCAAGCGTCAGCCGCCGCGGCGTGACGAAGGCCTTGGCGCCCTCATAGACGAGCCCCGCCTCCACCAGCCGGTCGGTGACAAGCTTGCGCAAATCCTCCGCCGCCCGCGCCTGCATCCGCGCCGGGATTTCCTCGGAGAAAAGTTCGAGCAGGAGATCGGGCATGCCACACTTTGCTGGCCGATTCGAGCCATTTTCGGCCCTTCGCCATCGGCGGGTTTAGTCGATACATACAGACGTGTCATTACGCTTTCGATAGAAATGCATAGGTACTATACTCGCGTATTCTCATTGCGGTTGAGGGTAATCGTCCTCCATGACGACAAACGATCTGCTCAGTCGAATTAGCTCCGACCCTGCCATTTGCGGCGGCGGCCGTGCATCAAGGGGACGCGTATGCGCGTCACCGATATTGTCCAAGCGATCGCGCACGGCGCAAGCCAGGGGGGGGTTGCTTGCTGATTTCGACTATCTCACTGCGGAGGACATCGCGGCGGCGCTGCTCTATGCCGCGCGAGCGACGGAGCATCGGATCGTCCGTACGGCGTGATGATCCGATTTCTCAGTGACGCGCAGCTTCCGCCGGGATTGGCTCGCCGGCTCTCGGCGCGCGGATTTGAGGCGGAGCACGTCAATCGCATAGGTCTGGGACCCATGAGCGACCTTGATATTTGGCGCCATGCTGACCGAACCCGCGCTTGCCTGATCACCAAAGATGAAGATTTTGTCGCGCTCGCCGGCAAAGAGGTAGACGGCCCGAAGGTCGTCTGGATTCGGATAGGTAATATCAGCAACGCCGCATGTGGCAGGCGCTCGATCCGCAACTTGATGAGATCATCCAAGCGCTGAATACGGGAGAAAGAGTCATCGAAGTCGTCTAAGCAATCTCCCTGCCCGCAAGAGAGCAATGCTTAGGGGAGGGATTTATGACTGCCGTCGCACAACGGCTGATGTGACGAACGCTTGCAGGCGCAGAACCACACCTCCTCGTTCGCCTCCGCCTTCCATTCCTGTGGCCGGAATGCGGTGCCCTTGTGCGAGCCGTCGCAGAACGGCTGCGACTTCGAGCGTCCGCAGGCGCACCACCAATAGCTTTCGCCGGCCACCACATTGATGGGCAGCGGCCGACGGCCGCCAATTTCCGGTTGGTCGCTCATGGACTTTTCCCTCCGCCTTCGGTCGCGAGCCAGGCCGCACCGCATGCTTTGGCAAGCTCGCGCACGCGCAAAATGTAGCTTTGCCGCTCGGTCACCGAAATCACCCCGCGCGCGTCGAGCAGATTGAACACGTGGCTCGCCTTGATGCACTGATCGTAGGCCGGCAGCGCCAATTCGTTGCGCTCCTGCTTAGCGCCGATCTGCAACAGCCGCTTGCACTCTTCCTCCGCGTCCTTGAAGTGGCGGAACAGCATGTCAGTGTCCGCGGCCTCGAAGTTGTAGCGGGAATATTCCTGCTCGGCTTGCAGGAACACGTTGCCGTAAGTCACCTTCTGTGCGCCGTCGCGGCCGTTGAAATTGAGCTCGTACACGTTCTCGACGCCCTGCACGTACATCGCCAGCCGTTCGAGGCCGTAGGTCAGTTCGCCGGCGACCGGCGCGCATTCGACGCCGGCGACCTGCTGAAAATAAGTGAACTGCGAAACTTCCATGCCGTCGCACCAGCATTCCCACCCCAGCCCCCAGGCGCCGAGCGTCGGGCTTTCCCAGTCGTCTTCGACAAAGCGGATGTCGTGGATCTTGGGGTCGATGCCGATCGCGGAAAGCGATTTGAGATAAAGCTCCTGCAGATCGTCAGGTGACGGCTTGAGGATCACCTGCAGCTGATAGTAATGCTGCAGGCGATTGGGATTTTCGCCGTAGCGGCCGTCCTTGGGCCGGCGCGACGGCTGCACGTAAGCGGCATTCCACGGCTTCGGCCCGAGCGCGCGCAGCGTGGTTGCCGGATGGAAGGTGCCGGCGCCGACCTCCATATCGTATGGCTGCAAAATGACGCAGCCCCAGTCCGCCCAATAGCGCTGCAGAGCGAGAATGAGCCCCTGGAACGAGCGTTCGGGGCGCATGTATGGGGGCAAATCTGCGTTCATGAGCCGTTGGTGGTGGAAGGCGGGATCAAGGTCAAGTCTCGCGCAGGTCAAGCCACGGCCCGCATAATCGAGGCCGGAGATGACGATTCGTATCACGCCCGCTATGCTACCACCGCAAAACAGCGATCGGCGCCAATGATCGGCGCTCAAGGGAGGAAATTGTGCGCGCAATTCGAGCTATAATGATGGGATTGGCCGCGGGCATGCTGTTGGCCGCGCCGCAATTTGCCAGGGCGCAAGATTTCCCGACCCGGCCGGTGCGCATCGTGGTGGCGTTTCCGCCCGGCGGGCCGACCGACTTTGTCGGACGCATCGTCGCCGACAAGATGACGCAACTGCTTGGCCAGCGCGTTTATATCGACAACAAACCGGGCGCCAACGGCACGCTGGGTGGCGGCGACGTCGCCAAATCCGATCCCGATGGCTATTCGTTGTTTCTCACCACCTCGGGTGCGGTGACCGTGTCACCGCATATCATGCCAAAAATGCCGTTCGACACGTTCGCCGATTTCGCGCCGGTCGCACTGGTGACGACGGTGCATGAGGTGCTGGTGGTGTCGCCGCAGCTTGGCGTCAAAAACGTCAAGGAGCTGGTGGCCCTCGCCAAGAAAAAGCCAAGCGGTATCACCTTTGCGTCAACCGGCGTCGGCTCGCCGCCGCATCTTGCCCAGCTGCTGCTCGCTGCGTCGGCCGGCGTGAAATTCCTGCACGTGCCCTATCGTGGCGCGGCGCCGGCGCTGACCGACTTGCTGGGTGGCCAGGTGCAAGTTGTTGCGCTGGATATTCCCGTGGTGATTTCGCAAATCCAGGCTGGCAAGCTCATTCCGATCGGCATTGCCGGAGACAAGCGGGACGCTGTCCTCCCCGATGTGCCGACGCTTGCCGAACAGGGGTACCCGAACACCGACGCTTCGAACTGGTATGCGCTGCTGGCGCCGGCCAAGACTCCGGCCGCGGTGATCGCCAAACTCAACAAAGCCGTCAACGATGCGCTCAACGATCCCGGCGTTCACGACAAGCTCGTCAAAACCGGCGCAACACCCGTGGGCGGGACGCCGGAAGCGCTCGGCACCTTCATGAAGGCCCAATACGACAAGTGGGGCCGTATCATCAAAGAGAACGGCATCAAGCCGGAATGAAACCGTAGCGGCCGGTTCATCCCGGCCGATATTCGCCGGTCTTCGGATCGGGCTTCAGTTTCGGCAGTGTCGAGCGATCGAGCGGCTCGACCGGAGCTTTGGCGCGGACTTCATCGAGCTCGGTGTTGACGCGCTGGACTTCCCTGACGCACCAACGCACCACGACGGCCGCCCCCATAACTCCAAACGCGAAGACGATGAGCGGCGGCATCTTGCTCTCCTGTAACCCAGGCCCGGCCGTCAGAGACCATACCGCGCCCAAATGGCGCGTGCTTCAAGTGCCGAAATAACATCCTCGGCAAGGCCCAGCCCGGCGATAGCCTGCGTCCCGTCGCTCTGGGCGACGCCGAGAATGCGGCGGCCCAAGAACCCCCGTTCGGCGGTGACCAGGGGTGTAACCACTTTGTCCCCGAATTGTTCGCGCAGCGTCCCGCGCAAGTCGCCGATGGCGTCGACCAGGCCGAGTTCCATCGCTTTGCGCCCGGTCCAGTATTCGCCGGAAAATAAGTCATTTTCCGGACCCTGGAGCTTGGCGCCCCGCCGCGATTTGACGAGCGCGATGAAGTCTTCGTGGATGTGTCGCTGCAAATTCTTCAAGCGTTCGACGTCGTCGGGATTTTCCGGCAGGAACGGATCGAGCATCGCCTTGTGCTCGCCCGACGTATAAAGCCGGCGCTCGACGCCGATCTTGGCGATCAGTTTGTCGAAGCCGAACGAGCGCCCGACTACGCCGATCGAGCCGACGATCGAATGCGGATCGGCGATGATTTCATCGCCGGCGCAGGCGATCATGTAGCCGCCGGACGCGCCGGCGTCTTCGACGAACGCAATCACTGGCCGCTTGTGCTCATCCGCCAGTTCCCGAATGCGCCGAAAGATCAGATGC
Source organism: uncultured Alphaproteobacteria bacterium (assembly GCA_963822935.1). Classification (GTDB taxonomy): domain Bacteria; phylum Pseudomonadota; class Alphaproteobacteria; order Rhizobiales; family Xanthobacteraceae; genus BOG-931. The sequence goes on along the minus strand of CAWGJP010000023.1, from coordinate 366,484 downwards.
GATTGTACCGGCGATCCGCCCGGCGAATTGATGGCGAGCGCGACCGCGGCGGCGCGCCGGATGCCGAAGGCGCGATCGAGCGTGCGGGCGATGCCGGCCAGAGACAGACCCGGCCGCAACGGTGTCGAAAATCCTATAACACCGGTTAAGCGCACCACCGGCACGATTGGCCGGTCGCGGCGAAAACGCTGCGGGATCATTGGGCTTAACGCGCCCACGAGACGACTACTCAAATTCCGCACGCGCTCTCCATTCCACGGTTCGGTCATAAAGCTCAAATATGAGGGATTGCGTTAAGCCTCAAGTAACCGTTTCTTAATGGGTGGAACGCTTCTTGCTTTAGCAATGTTGCCGGGAACAGCGGCGGAGACGAAGCAGTGAGCAAGATCGAATTCCTCTTGATGCTTATGAGCGTATTTGTTGGTCTTTGCTATATTCCCGTTCGCACCGGAGCGAAGAAATCCGTGCCGGGCCGCCCGATTCGTTATCAGCCTGATGCCTAACGGCTGAGCAGCAATTGCGTTGTAGTATCCGAATTGATTTTGGTCGTTAATTTTTCGTAACGTTCAGCTCTCTGGAAATGGCAGGATTGTGCCATCGCGGAATACCGCTTCCGCGGCCGTGCTCGGCTTGCCGTCGGCGCCGGCGAGGACAAAGCCCGGCAGCAGCGATAGTGGATCGCCACGGTCTTTCCTGGCGCGCACCAGCACGCGGATTGCCGCAGTGCCGGGCTTGGGATGGATCGGCAAGATCGAAATCGCGCCGAACTCCGCGGCGAGCGCCGCCAGCACCTCGGCAAGACCGTCGCCACGCCAGATCAACGTGACCGCACCGGCTGGACGAAGAAGCCGCGCCGCCGTGCGTAACCATACCGCGAGCGTATCGCGCGACGCGGTCCGCGCCACGCGGCGGCCGCGATCGGGCGACGGATTTTGCGAAGCGTTGAACGGCGGATTCATGAAGACGTGATCGGCCGAATTCGGCAGAAGCCCCGCCGCGGCAAACGCGGCGCCGGATGCAGCGACGTCGAGACAGGCCGCGCGCACGCGCGCGGCAAGCCCGTTGTGCGCGGCGTTATTTTGCGCGAGCGCCGTCAATGCCGGATCGATCTCGACCAGCGTAACGCCAAGCCCTTCGACGCGGCGAGCCAGCGCCAATCCCGCCGCGCCGACGCCAGCGCCGAGCTCGATCGCGTGCTCGCCGGCATGCGCCGGCACGGCCGCCGCGAGGAGGATCGCGTCATGGCCGAAGCGATGACCGTGCAATGGTTGGCGCAGCACCAGTCTGCCGCCGAGGACGGCATCCTCGCTGGTACCGCCATGCTCGGCGGAAATCTCAGTCGACGTTTCAGTCAATGTGAGGCCGTAGCTCGTTGCCGAAGCCGGCGTCCTGCAACAGCCGCCGCGCTGATTGGACTTGATCCTCGCCGACCAGGATGCGGCGCGGGAAAATGCCGATCGAGCCTTCCAGCACGCTCATGTTCTGATCGACCACCATATGCTCGATATCCGCGCCATTGAGCAGCGCCTCGATCGCCGAAATCAGTACGGCATCGTTGGTGCGAACAAGTTCGCGCAATGTCAGCTCCGCCGCCGTTCCTCGCCCGGCGCGCGCAGCGCGAGATAGGCGATCAGCTTCGCCTCGCGCCGGCCGCGCGTGACGGTGTCGAGAATAAGCCCACACGCGATCGACAGGAAGGCGAGCACCATCAATCCGGTCGACAGCACCGCGGTCGGCAGGCGCGGCACGATGCCTTCCTGCACGTAGGTAATGATGATCGGAATGGCCAGCCCAATCGAAATGATGATGAGCGCGAGGCCGAAGGTCCCGAACAGCGACAACGGCCGCTCGGCGCGATAGAGCCGCAACACCGTCCACAGGATGCGAAAACCGTCTTGCCAGGTCGACAGCTTCGACGTCGAGCCGGCCGGGCGCGAATAATAGGGCGTCGCTACCTCGCCGACCGGCAATTCCAGCTCGAGCGCATGCACCGTCAATTCGGTCTCAATCTCGAAGCCTCCGGACAGAATCGGAAACGACTTCACGAAGCGGCGCGAGAACACCCGATAACCGGACAAAATGTCGGTAAACGCGCGGCCGAAAATATGCGCGACGAAGCCGCTCAACAGCCGATTACCGGCGCGATGGCCGGGGCGGTAGGCCGCCTCCTCGCGGTCGGTGCGCGTCGCCACCACCATGTCGAGCCGCTCGGTGATGAGCTTGTCGATCATCGCCGGTGCGCTCGGCGCATCATAGGTGGCGTCACCGTCCACCAGCACGTAAATATCGGCTTCGATGTCGTTGAACATCCGCCGCACCACGTAGCCTTTGCCCTGATGGCTTTCGCGGCGGACGACGGCGCCGGCCTGTTTTGCCGCCGCTACGGTGCCGTCGGTGGAATTATTGTCATAAACGAAGATGTTCGCCCGCGGCAGCGCGGCAGCGAAATCGGCAACAACTTTGGCGACCGCGTGTTCCTCATTGTAGCAAGGCACTAGAATCGCCACCTCCAAGAGGGTGGCGTCATAGCGGGTTGTAGCTATGTGTTTTCCGGTGAATTCGCTGGTCGACATGCCGTTTTCTTGCCCCCTGCCCGCCGCGGCCGGCTCGTTGCGTGGCACGATCATCGCTGGCGGGATGCCGCCGCCGAATCTATAGGTGACGGCGCGATATTGGCAGACTTGCCGCATGACCATAGCGTTTCTATGCTTCCGCGTCGCGCCCGGAAAATGCTTGCCTGGAGAATGCTGTAGTGGCCGTCATTGTCCCCTTTGAAAGCGCGCGAGAGCCGTCGATTGACCCCCTGGTCGACCTGGTCGCCGGCGACATGGACCGCGTCAACGCGACGATCATCGGGCGCACCGGCTCCGAAGTGACGATGATCCCGGAGGTGGCCAAGCACCTCATCAATTCCGGCGGTAAACGGCTACGGCCCATGCTGACGCTGGCTTTGGCGCGGCTCGCCGGCTATGCCGGCGACGGCCATATCAAGCTCGCCGCCGCGGTCGAGTTCATGCACACCGCGACGCTCTTGCACGACGACGTGGTCGACGAGAGCGAATTGCGGCGCGGGCGGCTCGCGGCCCGCATGCTATGGGGCAACGAGGCAAGCGTGCTGGTCGGCGACTTCCTGCTCGGCCAAGCCTTTAAGATGATGGTCGAGGTCGGCAGCCTCAAAGCGCTGGAAATTCTCTCCGCCGCCGCCGCGGTGATCGCCGAGGGCGAAGTCATGCAGCTTGCCGCCGCCAAGAACACGGCAACCACCGAAGACGAATATATCGCCGTGATCCGGGCCAAGACCGCCGAACTTTTTGCCGCGGCTTGCGAAGTCGGCCCGGCGCTGTCAGCGCGGCAAAAGGCCGAAGCCGCCGCCAGCCGCTCGTTCGGCATGAATCTCGGCATCACCTTCCAGCTCATCGACGACGTGCTCGATTATGGCGGCGCCGCGGCGCGGCTTGGCAAGAACATCGGCGACGATTTTCGCGAGGGTAAGATCACGCTGCCGGTCGTGCTCGCCTTCCGCCGTGGCAGCGACGACGAGCGCGAATTCTGGCGGCGGACGCTGGAGCGCGGCGAGACCAAGGAAAACGATCTCGATCACGCCATCGGCTTGATGACCAAGCATCGTGCGCTCGAAGACACCATCGGCCGCGCCCACCATTACGGCGCCATCGCCCGCGATGCGCTGGCGCTGTTCCCCGATTCGACGATGAAAGCCGCATTGGTCGAGACCGTGGATTTCTGTATCGCCCGGACGCACTGACATCGCGGCATTTTTTGCCTGAGAATTGAGGAGCTTATCCATTGCGGCGAGGGAACTCGCGCGCCCGCAAAGCGTTATCGGGCAGCGCAACGAGAGGCGTGTGCCCAATTCAATGTCAACCCGCGCCCCGCCTCCGGACGACCCCGACGAATCGAAGGCAGGCGCCCCGGAGTCCCGTCCCGAATCCGATCCTCTCAAGACACTACCGGTCTCCGCGCTGATCGGAGCGCTGGCAGAACGCATGGCCGTCTCTGCGCGGCGTGCCTTTGACGCCGCGCGCGTCGCAGTTTCGCATTGGCTACCGCATTTTTACGCTAGGCGCGTCCCGGCCGCGCTGTCGCCGGCACGCCCTCGACGCGGTCTCGTCATTGCGCTTGGTCTCGCCTCGATTCCTGCGGTCTATGTGGCCTATTGCATCGCCACGATCCCATTTGCCGGTGCCGACGCCGTGCAGGCCGCCCCGAGCGCAATAACGTTCGAAGGCGAAGACGGCAGGCCGTTCGCGACGCGCGGCATCCTCAAGGGTCAGGGCATTGCCGCCGATCATATACCGCCGCTACTGGCAATGGCCGTCGTCGCGATCGAGGACCGGCGCTTCTACGACCACGGCGGCGTCGACATGCGGGCGATCACGCGCGCCGCCTGGCACGATGTGAGCGGCCGCAGCCTGCAAGGCGGCAGCACCATTACGCAGCAATTGGCGCGGCGGCTCTATCTCACGCCCGAACGCAGCCTCAAACGTAAGATGCAGGAGGCGGTGTTGGCCGAATGGCTGGAGCTTCGCCTGCCCAAAAACCGGATTCTCGCGCGCTATCTCAATACCGCTTATTTCGGCGATGGCGCTTACGGCGCCGACTCCGCGGCGCTGCGGTATTTCGACAAAAACGCACAAGAGCTGTCGCTTAGCGAAGCGGCGATGCTCGCCGGTCTTATCAAAGCGCCATCGCAGCTCAACCCCGATCGCAATCTCGAGGCTGCACAACAACGCGCAGGCGTTGTTCTCGACGCGATGGTCGAAAGCGGCGCGATCACGCGGCACCAGGCGGACGGAGCGAAAGCCGAGCCCGCCGTTTTGCGCACGGCGAAGGGACCGCTTCCGGGCGGTAATTATTTCGTCGACGCCGCGGCGACGGAGGCCAAATCCCAGATCCCCTCGACAACCGAAGACCTGACCGTCCGCACCACGCTCGATCCCGAACTGCAGCACATCGCCGAAACGGTCGTTGCCAGGCGCCTGGCAGCCGCTAAGGGCAGGAACGTCGGCCAAGCGGCGCTGGTCGCCATGACACCGGACGGTGCGATTCTCGCCATGGTCGGCGGACGCGACTACAATGAAAGCCAGTTCAATCGGGCGACACAGGCGCGGCGCCAGCCCGGCTCGCTGTTCAAGGCGTTCGTTTATCTGACAGCTTTGCGCAAGGGCTACGCGGCGGATTCGGTCATTGTCGACCGTCCGGTCAGCGTCGGCGATTGGGCGCCGGAAAATTACGGCGACCGCTATTTCGGGCCGGTGACGTTGCGCACCGCCTTCGCCCATTCGCTCAACAGCGTCGCGGTACAGCTTGCGCAGGCGGTTGGCATCCAGAATGTCATCGCGACCGCCAAACAGTTTGGCATTCGCTCCGATTTACCGGTGGTGCCGAGCGTAGCGCTGGGCTCGGGCGCGGTCACCCCTCTCGAAATGACTCGCGCCTTTGCGGCAATCGCAACGAACAGCGCCGGCGGCGACAGTTATGCCGTGCAGACCATCGCCGAAGGCGGCCGAACCGTCTTTACGCGTGCCAGCCCTACCCTTTCGTCCGCCGACAATCCGACGATCCATGCGCAGATGCTGGACCTGCTGTCGGGCGTGGTGCGCGAAGGCACCGGCACGGCCGCACGGCTCGACCGGCCGGTTGGCGGCAAAACCGGGACGTCGGAAGATTACCGCGACGCCTGGTTCGTCGGCTTCACGTCCGATCTCGTCGTCGGCGTCTGGGTCGGCAATGACGACAATTCACCGATGAACGGCGTCGTCGGCGGCAGCGTTCCGGCGGCGATCTGGCGCGATTTCGTCGGCGCCGCAGAACCGCTGCTCCGGGGGACCGGCACTCCATCCGCAGCAACGATCAGTTTCAATACCGCCGCAGAGGCAGGGGAGCATAACGAAGCCGATGACCGCTACGACACCGGCCGCTCCCCGTTCGCCGGCCGCCGGCCGTTCCGCCTGTTCTGGTTCAGATTCTAAACTTGCGTCGCGTAGTCAGCGAGCGCCACCGAGCTGGCACGCTTGCACCCACCACAGCGGATATTTGCCGCGCAGCGCTTCGGCGGCCATTTGCGCCGCCGCGCTTTCGTCGAAAACTGCAAAACATGTCGCGCCGGAGCCCGACATGCGCGCCAGACGGCAGCCGGGGAATGCGCGCAGCATGCCGATAACCTCGGCGATGACCGGCGCGAGCTTAATCGCCGGCCGTTCAAGATCGTTCGCTTCGCGCCCAAGCGCTTGTAAAAACATCTGCCGGTCACGGGTTTTTTCCAGGGCTGCGAGATCGAAGGCTGCGAGATCGAACGGCGCCGCCGGCTGGGAGGCGCCTCCCCATCCGGCAAAGACATCTTTGGTCGCCACCGCGACGCCCGGATTGACCAAAACGGCAGGAAGCGGCGGCAGATTAAGCGGCGCGGAAAGCTCTTCGCCGATGCCCCACATCAGCCGCGGCCGCGGATCGAGGCAGACCGGGACGTCGGCGCCGGTGGCGCGGGCCGCCTCGTAGAGGCGCGGATCGGCAAGCGCAACATCGTTGGCGCGCGCCAAGAGCCGCAGCGCCGCAGCGGCGTCCGCCGAGCCGCCACCGAGCCCGGCGGCAACCGGCAGTTCCTTATCGAGCTGGAATGCGCCCGCGGTGAGCCGGGGAATGCGCACGGCCAGCGCCCGCGCGGCCTTGAGCACCAGATTATCCGCATCGGCGCCAGCCTGCGCCGCCCGCGGCCCGCCGACTGTCAGGGTCAATTCACCGCCCGGCGTCAAGCTCAAGCGGTCGCCGCAATCGGCGAAAACGACCAGGCTGGAAATCTCGTGATAGCCGTCGGCGCGGCGGCGGAATATCCGCAGCGTCAGATTGACCTTGGCCGCCGCGGTCTCAACAAGCGGAACGGACAAGAACAATCCTCACCCGCCGTTGCCGGTCTTCTTCGCCTTATCGGCATCCGCCGCCGAATTCGCCTTGTCCGCATCGGTGGGCGCAGGCGGCTTGCTGGCATCGGCCGCCGACGTGGTGTCGGACGGCAGGCCGTTTTTCAGCTTGGCCTCGATCTTGGGCAGATCTTCCTGGTCGGGCTTGAGATCGATCGCCTGCGACCATTGGAAGTGCGCTTCCAAAGTACGCCCGACGCGCCAATAGGCATCGCCGAGATGGTCGTTGATGGTCGGATCTTCCGGCTTGAGCTCGACGGCGCGTTCCAGATTCTTGACTGCCTCGTCGTAATTGCTGGTGCGGAAATAGGCCCAACCCAGCGAATTGACGATGTAGCCGTCGTCCGGCCGCTGCTCGACGGCCTTGCGGATCATGTCCATGCCTTGATCGAGATGGACGCCCTTGTCGACCCACGAATAGCCGAGATAATTGAGCACCAATGGCTGATCGGGGTAGAGCTCAAGCGCCTTCTTCATGTCGGCTTCGGCGAGCGGCCATTGGTGCGAGCGCTCGTAGCAGATGCCGCGAAAATAGAACATCACCCAGTTCGACTTGTCGGGATTCTGCAGCGTGTCGATGGCTTTGCCGTAAGTCTTGGCGCAATCGGCGAAATCCTTGTGGCCGCGCTCGACATTGCCGAGCTCGATGATCGCTTGGGTGTCCTTCGGGTGATCGGCGACCACCTTGTCGAGCAGCTTCTTGGATTCGTCGGTGCGGCCGAGCGTGTCGAGATCGACCGCCATCTGAATCTGCGCGTTGCGCGACAGCGGTGAGCTTCCCGGCACCCGCTCATAGGCTTTGATGGCCAGCTCGGGCTTCTTGAGATCCTCGTAAAGATCGCCAAGCGACAGGAGCGCCATGGCATGGTTCGGCTCGAGATAAAGCGCGAGCTGCAAATAGATCAGCGCAAGATCCTCGCCGCCACGGCGCCCAATCGAGGCGCCGAGCCCATAGAGCGCCTCGGCGGCACCGGCCTGGGGTGTATCGACAAGCGGCGGCAGCTTTTCGCCGCCGCCGATCCGCTTCATTTCTTCGTCGATCAACGGATGATTGGGCAGTTCCTTGGCGAAATCCGCATACACCTTGAGCGCATCATTCTTGCTGGCGTTGCGTGACAGCCAGCGGCCATAGGCCTGCACCGTGCGCAGCGCCGTGGGATCGGCCTTGTAGGCGCTGATATAGCGCTTGCCCGCAGCTTTGTTGTCTTGGGCCAGATCGAGGATCAGACCGGCATGCAGATCCTTGAAAATGCCGTACCAATCCGGCCCCGACAGCTTGTCCATGGTGTCGATGGCGGCATGCGTATCGCCCTGCCCGGCAAGCGCCCAGGCCGATAGCAGCGTTGCCGTGAGGTCGGTCACCGGACCGCGCACCGACTGCGCGAAATCTTCGCGGGCCTGCGCGTAATGCTTTTTCTTCAGCTCACGGATGCCGACGACCAGCCGCGAAATTCGATCGCTGTGATCGATCGCAAGCAGCCGGTCGGCAAGCTTGCTCGCCCCGTCGATATCGCCGTCGGAAAGTTCCGAGAGAAACGCGCGGCTCAATAGCTCGGAGTTATGCGGATCGAGCTTGAGGACGTCGAGATAGTACGTGGCGGCGGCGCTCTCGTCGCGCTCCGCCGACGCGTGCCGAGCGGCCAGATAGCTGCCGTAGGCGTTCTCGGGCGCAAGTTGCTGTTGCGCCGGCGTTTCGGCGGCGAGCGCTGACGAAAGACTGAAAGCTAGGACGATGCCGACAAGGCCGGCATGCCGGGGCAGCGAATGAGTCACGAAATCTCCATTGGCGAACTGGTTCGGCTGATGATCTGGACGGGCAAGGCGAATCGAGCGCCCGATGCCTCTATAATGTCTGCGCGAGAATGATCCTTTTGCCGCAGGCCCGCAAGGACACAAGGACACAAACTGAGCACCTCGCCGCGCTACTTTCCCCCGCCAAATCAGCTTTAGGCCTCAACGGCGGCGAAATCGCGGCAGTGGAATTACCGCCCGGCCGCGCCGCCGTTTTGGCGCGCGGGGCGCAGCACAGACGCACCAATCACATATTCGGATAATTCGGTCCGCCGCCACCTTCGGGTGGCACCCAGGTGATGTTCCGGTTGGGGTCCTTGATGTCGCAGGTTTTACAGTGGACGCAGTTTTGCGCGTTGATCACGTATTTCTCTTGCCCGCTCTCCTCGACCCATTCGTAGACGCCGGCCGGGCAGTAGCGCGCCGACGGCCCGGCATAGACATCGTGCTCGGATGATTCTTGCAGAGCCATGTCGCGCACCAGAAGATGAACCGGTTGGTCCTCCTCGTGATTGGTGTTCGATAGATAGACCGACGACAGCCGGTCGAAGGTCAGTTTGCCGTCCGGCTTGGCGTAGGCGATGCGCTTGCATTTCGCCGCGGGTTGCAGCGTCGCATAATCCGGCTTGCCGTGTTTGAGCGTCCCCAACAGCGAAAAGCGGAACGTGTTGGTCCACATATCGAGCCCGCCGAGCGCGATGCCCAGTGCGGTGCCGAATTTCGACCACAGCGGCTTGGCGTTACGCACCCGCCACAAATCATGGCCGATCGGCGAGGAACGCCAGGCATTTTCGTACTCGGCAAGCTCGTCATTGCCGCGGCCTGCGGCGAGCGCCGCCGCGACATGCTCCGCCGCGAGCATGCCCGACAAGATAGCGTTGTGGCTGCCTTTGATGCGCGGCACGTTGACGAAGCCCGCCGCGCAGCCGATCAGCGCGCCGCCGGGAAACACAAGCTTCGGCACCGATTGCCAGCCGCCTTCGGTGAGGGCGCGGGCGCCGTAGCAAAGGCGCTTGCCGCCGGCGAAAGTGTCGCGGACCAGCGGATGCGTCTTGAAGCGCTGGAATTCCTCGAACGGCGACAGATAAGGATTGCGATAGTTGAGGTGAACGACGAAGCCGACGGAAACCAGATTGTCGTCGTAATGATAGATGAACGAGCCACCGCCGGTGCGGTTGTCGAGCGGCCAGCCGAGCGTGTGCTGAACGAGACCCTTGCGGAATTGTTCCGGCGCGACTTGCCATAGCTCTTTCAGTCCGAGGCCGAATTTTTGCGGCTGCCGGCCTTGCGACAATTCAAAGCGCTCAATCATCACTTTGGACAAACTGCCGCGCGCACCCTCGGCGAGCAAAGTATATTTGCCGCGCAGCTCCATGCCGCGGGTGAAGCCCTGTTTGTGATGGCCGTCCTTGGCGACGCCCATATCGCCGGTGGCGATACCGGCGACCGCGTCATTCTCGAACAGGACTTCCGTGGCGGCAAAGCCGGGATAGATTTCAACACCGAGCGCTTCGGCCTTCTTAGCCAAATAGCGGCAGACGTCGCCGAGCGAAACGATGAAATTGCCGTGATTGCTCATCAGCGGCGGCATCAGCGCCACCGGCAACCGCAACGCCCCGGAAGCACCGAGCGCATAGAAACGGTCGTCGGTGACCTCGGTTTTGATCGGCGTATCTTCGCCGCGCCATTCCGGAATGAGGCTGTCGAGGCCGATGGGGTCGATCACCGCGCCGGATAGGATGTGGGCGCCAACCTCGGAGCCCTTTTCGACCACCACGACGGATTTGTCCGGAGCGATCTGCTTGAGCCGGATGGCGGCGGCGAGACCGGCAGGCCCGGCGCCGACGATCACGGTGTCGAATTCCATAGCCTCCCGGGGCGGAAGCTCCGGCGAATTCATGGCATGCTCCGTATCCCGGTCGATAGCTGATGATTTTTCACGAAATGAGTGCCAATACAATCGACAAAGCAAGCGCCGGACACCAGTTTTGACACCGCAGCCCAAAGACGCACGGGAACTCCTCGTCTTCTACCTCGATGCCGGCGCCGACGCGCTCATCGGTGAGGAACCGGTCGACCGCATGGCGGAGGGGATCGCGTCTCCCCCGGCAGCGGTGAAATCGCCTGCAGCGGCTCGCGGAACGAGCGAAGGGGCGGCGGGCGGGGGTCAAGTTCGTAATCTCAGCACGACCGCGCCGGCGTCGCCTGAAGCCGCCGTGATGGCGGCGCGCGAGGCGGCGCGCACGGCGCAGACACTCGACGACTTGCGCGCGCTGCTGGAGACGTTTGAAGGCTGTGCGCTGCGCGCCACCGCGACGCAGCTCGTTTTCGCCGACGGCAATCCGCAAAGCCGCGTCATGTTCGTTGGCGAAGCGCCCGGTTACGACGAGGACATCGTCGGCCGTCCCTTTGTCGGCCGCTCCGGCAAGCTCCTCGACCTGATGATGACGGCGATCGGACTCGACCGCACGTCGGTTTACATCGCCAATGTCGTGCCGTGGCGACCGCCCGGCAACCGCACGCCCACCCCGCAGGAGACCGCGATCTGCCTGCCGTTCATCCGCCGCCAGGTCGAGCTCGCCAATCCCGATTTCATGGTCTGTCTCGGCGGCCCGGCAATGCAAACGCTGCTGTCGGTCAAGGACGGCATTACGCGCGCGCGGGGACGTTGGCTTCCCTATGACACCGGCACGCGCGAGATTCGCGCGTTGGCGACCTTCCATCCTGCTTTCTTGCTGCGCAGCCCGCTGCAAAAGCGCTTCGCCTGGCGGGATTTTCTGGCGCTGAAGAAGGCGCTGGCGGGTTAGAAGCTTCAGCCAATCGCGACCAGGATCGCTCCCGCAGCCACCATCGCGATGCCGGCCCAGCTCAGCGTCGAAAGCCGCTCGCCGAGAAACATCACGCCGAACACGGCGACCAGAACCACGCTTAGCTTGTCGATCGGCGCGACTTGCGCGGCGTCACCGAGTTTCAGCGCGCGGAAATAGCACAGCCATGAAGCGCCGGTGCCGAGCGCGGAGAGCACCAGAAACAGATAGGTCCGGCCGGAGATGTCCGCCGGATTTTGGAATTGCCGTGTCGCGTAGATGATCAACGCCAACACGCAGACCACGACAATAGTGCGGATAAGGGTTGCCAGATCGGAATTGACGTTCTCGACTCCAACCTTGGCGAAAATCGCGGTCAGCGCCGCGAACAGCGCCGACAGAATGGCCCAGAGCTGCCAGGAATGGACCCAGCTTGAAACTGCGCCGGCAGTCATCGCGTTCTCCTGCGCCCTAGCCCAATGCGAATTTGACCGCAAATACGAGCGCCAGCACCAGCACCGCGGGCGTGGCGTCGGCGAATTTGCCGGCGATCAGCTTGCACAGCGCATAAGTGATGAAGCCCAGCCCGATGCCGGTGGCGATCGAATAAGTCAGCGGCATGGTAATCGCGGCGACGACCGCCGGCGCGGCTTCGGTGATATCGTCCCAGTCGATCTCGGCAAGCCCGCGCGCCATCACGCAGGCGACATAAAGAAGCGCCGCCGAGGACGCATAGGCCGGCACCATGCCGGCGAGCGGCGCAAAGAACAGCGCCGCCAGGAAAAAGATGGCGACAAAGAAGGCGGTGAGCCCGGTGCGGCCGCCGGCGGAGACGCCGGCCGCGCTTTCGATATAGCTCGTCGTCGTCGAGGTGCCGATCAGCGAGCCGAACATGGCGGCGAAACTGTCGGCGATCAGCGCCTGCTTCATGCGCGGCAGATTGCCGTCTTTGTCGGTCAACCCGGCGCGATGGGTGACGCCGATCAGCGTGCCGGCATTGTCGAACACGTCAACGAACAGGAAGCTCAAGATCACGATCAGGAATGAACCTTCCGTGACGCGCGAGAAATCGAGCTGCAGGAAAGTCGGCGCCAAGGACGGCGGCGCCGCAACCACGCCGCTGAATTTCGCGAGGCCGAGCGGAATGCCTATCACGGTGACGATGAGAATACCGATCAACGTGCCGCCGACGATGCGGCGATAGTTCAGCGCCGTGATCAGCACGAGGCCGAGGAGGCACAGGATCGGCACCGGATTGCGCAAATCGCCGAGCGTGACCAGCGTCGCCGGCGACGCCACCACGATCTTCGCCTCTTCCAGTGCGATGATGCCGAGAAAGAGGCCGACGCCCGCCGAGATGGCAAGCTTCAGATTTCGCGGAATCGAATTGATGATGTATTCGCGAATCCGGAAGATCGAGATCAGAAAGAAGATCACGCCGGAACAGAACACCGCGGCCAGCGCCTGCTGCCAAGTGTATTTCATCGTCAGGACCACAGTGAAGGCGAAAAACGCGTTGAGACCCATGCCGGGCGCCAGCGCGATCGGATAATTGGCGTAGAGCGCCATCACCATGGTGGAGACCGCAGCGGCGATGCAGGTGGCAACGAACACCGCGCCCTTGTCCATGCCGGTATTGCCGAGGATCTGCGGATTGACGAAGACGATGTAGACCATCGTCAGGAACGTGGTCAGGCCGGCGATGAATTCGGTGCGGACATTGCTGCCCGCTTGCTCCAGGCCGAACCAACGATTGAGCACGGATTGCGGCTCTTGCGCGCGGCTTCCCCTAACGTCGTCCATGGTCTTCCCCCTAGCCCAACTGCCCCCATATTATAGGGCGATTCCACGGCCGCAGGCGACGGAGTCCCGTCATGCACCTCGATCCGGTTTTGCTGGCGCGGTTGCAGTTCGCCTTTACGATCTCGTTTCACATCATTTTCCCGACCTTTACGATCGGGATCGCGATCTATCTCGCGACTCTGGAAGTGCTTTGGGGCTGGACCGGCGCCGAACGTTTCAAGCGGCTCGCCGCGTTCTGGACCAAGATTTTCGCCGTTTCGTTCGCGATGGGCGTGGTATCCGGTGTGGTATTGTCCTACCAGTTCGGCACCAATTGGAGCCGCTTTTCGGCGGTCGCCGGCAACATCGTCGGCCCGCTGCTCGGCTATGAGGTGTTGGGGGCATTCTTTCTCGAGGCGTCATTCCTCGGCATATTGCTGTTCGGCGGCGAACGGGTGCCGCGCTGGCTGCACGTGTTCGCCGCTTTGATGGTGGCGCTCGGCACGTCGATGTCGGCGTTCTGGATCCTCTCGGCCAACAGCTGGATGCAGACGCCGGCCGGCTACACGATGGAAAACGGCATCGCCTATCCGGCGGACTGGTGGGCCATCATCTTCAATCCGAGCTTTCCCTACCGGCTCGCGCACATGCTCAATGCCTCGCTTCTCACCGGCGGTTTCGTCGGCATCGCGGTCGGCGCGCGTTATCTGCTGGCGGGTCGCCATAGCGAGGAAGCGCGCACCATGCTGCGCATGGCGATCGGGCTGACCGCGGTGCTGGCGCCGCTGCAACTCCTCATCGGCGATATGCACGCCGAAAACACGCTCAAATATCAGCCGACCAAGATCGCCGCGATGGAAGGACATTGGGACGGCAGCAAGCCGGCGCCGTTTGAAATCATTGCCTGGCCGGACGAAAACACCGAAAGCAATCTCTACGCGATCTCGCTGCCGCACATCGGGTCGCTGTTGGTGACGCGGCAATGGGACGGCTTGTTCCCGGGACTGAACGACGTGCCGCCGCAGGACCGCCCGCCAGTGCCGAACGTATTCTTCGGCTTTCGCATCATGGTCGGCATCGGTCTTTATATGATCGCAGCGGCCTGGTTCGGCGCGTTGTTGTGGTGGCGCGGGCGGCTCTTTGAGACTCGCTGGTATCTGCGAGTGGTGGCGCAGACTTGGTGGGTCGGTTTCGTCGCCGTCATTTCCGGCTGGGTGGTGAGCGAAAGCGGCCGGCAGCCGTGGATCGTGGACGGCATTTTGCGCACTGCGGATGCAGTCTCGCCGGTGCCGGCCGGGAGCGTTGCGACCACGTTGATCCTCTTCGTCGTGGTTTACGGCGTCGTGTTCTCGTTCGGCGTCTACTTCATCAACCGGCTGATCGCCCAAGGCATCCAGGAGACCCGGCTGCCCGAAAGGACGCCGCATCTCGCCGCCGGCCATCCGACCTTCGACACCTGAGCGATCGCCATGACACACACCTTGAACATCGCCCCTTGGCTGCCTTGGATCTGGGCCGCGCTGATGGGCGTCGCGGTGGCGTTCTATGTCATCCTCGACGGCTTCGACCTCGGCATCGGCGTATTGTTTCCGTTTGCCAAGGACGACGCCGAGCGCGACCGCATGCTGGCGTCGATCGCGCCATTCTGGGACGGCAACGAAACCTGGCTGGTGCTCGGCGGCGCCGGGCTCTTGGTCGCATTTCCGCGCGCCTATTCGATCATCATGCCGGCGTTTTATCTTCCGTTGATAATCATGTTGCTGGCCTTGGTATTTCGCGGCGTCACCTTTGAATTCCGCACCATCGCCCACCACAAGCCGTTCTGGAACGTCGCCTTCGCCGCCGGCTCGACGCTGGCCGGCTTTTGCCAAGGTTTGGTGCTGGGCGGCCTGGTGCAGGGCGTGAAGATCGAGAACGGCGTCTACGCCGGCGGCCCGTTCGATTGGGCGACCCCGTTCGGCCTGTTATGCGGGTTCGGCGTCGTCGCCGGCTATGCGCTTCTCGGCGCGTGCTGGCTGATGCTCAAGACCGACGGCGACATGGCAGCCCGGGCTGCGGCGAAAGCGAAAGGACTGCTCATCGCGGTACTTATATTCATGGCCGTGGTCAGCCTCTACACGCCGCTCACCGTCCCGCGCATCGCGCAGCGCTGGTTCACGATGCCGAACCTTCTTTATCTTGCGCCGGTGCCGATCGTCACCGCGCTGGTCGCCTTCGCCGACTGGCGCTGGATCGAAGCACGGCATGACGTTGCGCCGTTTCTTGCCAGCATTGCGCTATTCCTGCTCGGCTATCTCGGCCTCGTCATTTCGACCGTTCCCTATATCGTGCCGCCGACGCTGACGATCCAAGACGCCGCCGCGGCGCCGTCGAGCCAACTCTTCATGCTGATCGGCACAGTCATCCTGCTGCCGATGATCCTCGGCTATACCGCGCTGACTTATTGGCTGTTCCGCGGCAAAGTCCGCGAGGGCGCGACGTATCATTAGACGACGTTTGCTTGGGAGGAAGAGACAGACACAGTCTCGTCGCTTCCGCTTGCGACCAAATTGCGGGCACGATAGAGATACGGGCTAAGCAAATCGGCTCGCTGCGATTGCATCTTGGCGGGATGTTGGCCAGCGCGCCCTTCCTCGCGGCAAGGGCTCTAATCCAGTCGGCGTCATAGCCACGGTCGGCCAGCAGCATTGATCCTGACTTGAGCCCAGACAGCAGTTTGTCCGCGAGCCGGTTGTCGTGGGCCTCCCCGGCGGTCAGCGCGAGCCGCACCGGCAGGCCGTTGGTATCGACCACCGCATGTATCTTGCTGGTCAGTCCACCGCGTGACCGTCCCATGGACTGCTTTCGGTTGCGGATGATGCAGGCCCCGTGCTGATGCACCCGGACAATCGAAGTGTCGATCATCTGCACCGACGCGTCATGGGCAGCAGCCAGAGCGTTCATGATCCTGATGTGGTGGACGGTGCCCGCTCCCGGCAGCGAGTTCCCATAGGATGATCGTTGCCAACGAATCAACTCAGGGAGCGGTTCACATGCAAATCACCACGATGGGTTTGGATATCGCCAAGAACGTGTTTCAAGTTCACGGGATCGACGTAGCCGAGAAGGTCGTCGTTCGGAAGCAGCTCCGGCGCGGCCAGGTGCTGGCATTCTTCAAGGCGCTGCCGCCGTGCCTCGTCGGCATGGAGGCCTGCGCTACGGCCCACTACTGGGCGCGTGAACTCACGAAGCTTGGCCACCAGGTTCGTCTGATGCCGGCGAAAGACGTGAAGGCGTACGTCAAGCGCAACAAGAACGACGCTGCCGACGCCGAGGCGATCTGCGAGGCTGTACGACGTCCGACCATGCGTTTTGTGCAGGTCAAATCGGCCGAGCAGCAGAGCCAGTTGATGCTGCATCGGACGCGCGATCTTTTGATGCGTCAACGGACCCAGGTGATCAATGCCTTGCGGGCACATTTGGCCGAGCTCGGCATTGCGGCTGCACAGGGGAACGCGGGACTCAGGGAGTTGCTGGCGATCATTGCGGGCGCTACAGATGATCGCTTGCCGGTCGAGGCTCATGCGAGCCTGATTGTGCTGGCGGCGGAGCTTCAAGCGATGCAGACACTGATCGCATCAATCGAGAAGCGGATTATTGCTCATCATCGCTCGGACGAAGCCAGCAAGCGGCTCAGGAGCATTCCTGGGATTGGTCTGTTGGGCGCGACCGCGATTGCGGCCACGATCACGGACCCAAAGGCATTCCGGTCGGGCCGTGATATGGCGGCCTGGATCGGGCTAGTCCCGCGGCAGGATTCGACTGGCGGCAAGCGGAAGCTCGGGCCGATCTCGAAACAGGGCGATCGATATTTGCGACGCATTCTTGTGGTCGGAGCCCATGCGGTGTTGAAGCTCGCGCGGCAAAAGCCGGAGAAGTATCCCTGGCTCACGCAGCTTCTCGCCCGCAAACCGTTCAAGGTCGTGGCGGTCGCGCTGGCCAACAAGATGGCACGCATCGCCTGGGCGTTGCTGGTCAAGGGCGGTCCGTATCGGGCGCGTGCGCTGGTCGCTGCGGTCTAAGGGGACTGGCGATGGAAGGATGAGGTTGCGTATGTACGTTCACGAACTGCAGGGGTGATGACGACGTTGATGCGAAACGGTCGAGACCGTCGATCGGAAAACCCGCTCTGGGCCGACGCGATACTTGAGCGCGTGTTCCTGGTTGGGACCGATCAGCGGATCACATCAGGGCCAGCGGCCACTGTGGCTGCATCGCGACAGAGGTAATCCTCCAAGCGAAAATAGGCCGTATACATGGCTGCACCCGAACGCTTCGCCGATACGTCAGATTCCTCTTGCACCGCGGGCACCGTCCATACATGGGCCGACGCGATACTTGAGCGCGTGTTCCTGGTTGGGACCGATCAGCGGATCACATCAGGGCCAGCGGCCACTGTGGCTGCATTCGCGACAGAGGTAATCCTCCAAGCGAAAATAGGCCGTATACATGGCTGCACCCGAACGCTTCGCCGATACGTCAGATTCCTCTTGCACCGCGGGCACCGTCCATACATGGCCCAGACACCTGCCCGCCGCCAACGAACGAAGCGGTTGTAGCAGGTGGTGTACGGAGCGAAGTCATCGGGCACATCGCGCCATGGTGCTCCAGATCGTAAGACCCAGAAGATGCCGTTGAGGACGCGCCGGTCGTTGACCCGTGGCACGCCGCGCGGCTTGTTTGGCAGCATCGGCTTGATGGCTGTCCATTCGTGGTCGGTGAGTTCGTAGCGCATGATTGGAGCCCTCGGTTTGGAGGCTTGAATCACAATCCGAGGGCTGGTCTCAACGGACCTTCAATCCGTCGCCGTTTACGTCCGGAGGCGTCGCTTTTGAGGCAAACCGGACATCAACCGGCTGACAAAGTCGGCTGAATCGGTCGAAAATGACCCAAAGGGGACATGGGCCGTTATCTGCGGGGTGTCGCGGTATATACCTTCAAGTCGGTTGACTGATCTGCAGGATAGATCACAATAGCTGTGGAAAAGGAAGCCGACGATCCGGCCAATGTGGTTTGTTTTGTGGAGGGCGCGGTCATGAAATGGAAATTAGTCGGCTTGGGAATGACGGCAGTTACGGCCATGCTGGCGTCGGGAGTGGCCAATGCCACCACATTGGATTTCGACTTTTCTTTCACGAACACCGAAGGGGAAGTACCGGGTACTGTCACCGGCGTGATCGAGCTGCCTTCATCATGCACCACATGCGCTGCCACGGCGGTGATCATTAATACCATCCCATCCGGCGATCCGGGTTTGACGCTTCCATTGGATACCGCAACCGCTTGGACGGTGGACGTGAATCGTTCACGGTATCTGGTGGAATCCTGACGGCTATAGACTACAATGCTTACACTAATGCGCCGCTTGGTTTAAGTTTGGCTTCCCAGGGTCCCGAAAAAACATTCTATGGCGACTTGATAGATACCAGTTATACGCTCGAGGACGAGGGCCCGTTGGTGTTTCCTTCAAGAGTCAGCTACGCCACTCCCCACCGCACTCCCGCTTTTCGCCACCGGCCTCGGCGCGATGGGTTTGTTCGGCTGGCGCAGGAAGCGGAAGAACGCCTCCGCTTTCGCAGCCGCCTGATCAAAACACCTGATTGGATTGCGGACAGACCGCCGCGCGAGGCGGTCTTTCTGTATGCACTCATGTTGCAGCGCATGAGTCTCAAAGTGGCCCATCGCGTCGTGTTGCATCGCCGCACAATTTCGGTCGCAAACGGGGAGAAGCGGACATTCAGCGAGCCGCGCTGACTACGCCGGATTTATGAGTACGCGCCCTAGCATTACAGTTGCGCTTTATATCGAGTTCTGAATCCATGAGCCACCGTGATTCGGAGGATCATGGATGGGTGGCGCATCAATTGAGACGACGCTGGAGCTTTGGGCGTCGTCGCTGCGGGATATGAAGGCGCGGATACGTCCGTTGTTCGGTCAGGAGCGGGTGGCGGCCTCGGCGGGGCTTTTTCTCGACGGGCTGTTGGGGAACGAACCGCGCAAGACTGGCTGGATGCGCGCGGAAGCGGCGGGCGATCCCGGTCCGTGGCGGCAACAGGCGATCCTGGGCCGGGGGCGTTGGAACGCGGATGCCTTGCGCGACATGGTGCGCGATTACGCGCTGGAAATGCTGGCTGATGAGGATGCGGTTCTGGTTATCGACGAGACCGGTTTTTTGAAGCAGGGCAAGGCGTCGTGCGGAGTTGCGCGCCAGTACACGGGTTCGGCGGGCAAGATCACCAATTGTCAGATCGGCGTCTTCGCCTCCTATGTGTCGCGTCACGGCCACGCCTTCATCGACCGGGCGCTTTATATGCCGAAGGAATGGACGGACGCTCGCGCACGCCTTAAGGCGGCGCATGTGCCAGAGACTATGGGCTTTGCGACGAAGCCCCAAATCGCGCGCCGGGTGATTGCGCGCGCGATCGCGGCCAAGGTGCCGTTCTCTTTTGTCGCGGCGGACAGCGTGTATGGCACCGGGGACATCGAGACCGTCCTGCGCAAGGCAGGCAAGGGCTATGTCCTGGGCGTCGCTTCCAACCACGTGTTCCACTCCTGGGGCAAGAACCAGCTTATTGGCGGCACCGCCGCGAAGATTGCGGACAATCTTCCCAAAAACGCCTGGCGGCGCCTATCGGCAGGCGAAGGAACCAAAGGTCCGCGCCTGCATGACTGGGCCTATCTCGAACTGGCCGATCTCGATGCCGTCCAATACAACAGCACCCTCACGGGGAAGTGGACGCGGGGTCTGTTGATCCGCCGCAACATCGCCGACAGTGACCTCGCCTTCTTCTCCACGTGGTGTCCCAAGGGCGCGCCCATGGAAAAGCTCGTATCGGTCGAAGGCTGCCGCTGGGCCATCGAGGACAGTTTTGAAGCCGCCAAGAACGAACTCGGTCTCGATCACAACGAAACGCGCTCTTGGCATGGCTGGCACCGCCATGTCTCGCTCGTCATGCTCGCCTTCGCCATGATGGCTGTCATCCGCCATCAGGCAAATGTTGGGGCGCCCAAAAAAACACCGCGGCGCCTTCGGACCAAACATTCCTGATCCGCTGGTCGATCCAAGAAATCCGCCGCATCGCCATCAAGCTCGCCCAACGGCGCATCCAACCCGCCCATGTCATCGCATGGTCGCTCTGGCGGCGCGCCCACCAAGCCGAAGCGCGCCACGCACACCTCAAAAGGAAAGCGCAACTGTAATGCTAGCCTGGCGCGGCCGCGTGGCAATGTTACTGGAATCTCGAGCGAGTTTACTGATCTTGGCGGTAAACGACTTGAACTTTTGCACGAGGTGGTTCCAGGTCTTCATCGATTGGGAATTTTGGGCGACTATGGCAATCGAAGTGTAAGGCTGGACATGAACGCGGTTGCAGAATTCGCACGCGGACTCGGTATGGAAGTTGTCAACTCGGAAATCCGACAAGCCGAGGACGTCGTGCCATCCTTTGCAGCCTTTAAGGACCAAGCCCAAGCTTTGTATATCGCTTCGGGCCCTCTGGTAGACAGTAATCGAGATCGCATTAATGGCTTGGCCCTCGCTGACAGGCTACCAACAATGCACGGTACACGTGAGCAAGTTGAAGCAGGCGGGCTAATCGCCTGCACCAATACGAGCGCGCTGCCGAACTTGTCGATAAAATCTTACGCGGTACGAGCCCGGCTGAAATTCCAGTGGAGCAGCCAACAATATTCGAGTTGGTGATCAACCTCAGGGCTGCGCAGGCCCTTGGGATTGACATCCGGTCGAAGATTATCGCACTCGCCGACGAGGTGATAAAATAACGAACTTCTTTCTCGTCTGCTTTTTGGAATTTAGCGGACGTCGATCAAACTTTTCTTCGATTTTGTTCCGCGAATTTGGAAGGCGGCTCTTGGCACTGGCGCTTAGCGCGCCGCCGCCGCCACGCTGCCCGGCCTGATCACGCCCCAGCCGATCCATAGCGTCGGCAACCGGCCCTCCACCGGCCGGCTGAAGGCACGCGGCACTTCGGCGACGAGATCGGGAAAGTACGCCTTGATGTCGGGTGGTGGCACGGGCGTGGTGTCGGGCGCAAGCCAGACCACGACCGCGCCCTTCTTGCGGATGTCGTCGGCGGTGACCCCTGGCGAGCGCACCGGATCGGCGTCAAAAAATAGGCTTGGCCGGCTCGGCGCGGCCAGCGCGACCAGTGCGGCAAGGCGCGGATCGCCGGTAACGACGGCGAGCGGCTGCCCGGTGCGGCGCTCGAAACTGTCGGCGAAGAAGCGGCCCATGGCGTTCGCCGGTTGCGCGACTTTCAGATCCATGCCGGCCGTCCACGGCAACGCCACGATCAGGACCGGCACGAAGATCGCGGGCACGATCAACAGTCCGGCCCAGGCGAAGCCGAGAATGCGCTGGTGATAGACCGCGATGCTGTCGCCGGCGGCGATGACAAGCGCGAGTCCGGACAGCACCACAAGCGGCGCCGCGCCGCCGACTGGCAGCAAACCTCCGAGCACGACGGCAACGCTCGTCGCCAGCAGGCCCGGGAGCACTGCAAACACCTTCACATAGGTCAGCGCGAACGCATCGACGGGCTTGCGCGCGAGCGGTGGCGCCGGCTCGGCGCTGACGCGCGGCCAGCCGCCGCCCAGCACCAGCAGAATGACGAGCCCGGCGTGAGCGAGAATGAGGACCGCGAGCAGCCGCAGCCACAGCATCGTATTGGCGCCGGCGAGCGCGGCGTCGCGCAGGCGCGCCAGAGTCGGGACAAGTGCGTCGCCCGAAGCCGCGGGCAACATGCCGGCGAGCCAAATGAGATGCAGGAAGAGAAAAGGCACGAGCGCAAGAGCCACGATCCAGGCTTCGATCACCTGCCCCGCGGCGCGCCCGCGTTCGGTCACTGCCGTGAACAGGACCAGCGCACCGAGAAGAAGCAGCGCCGCGTCGCTGGAAAGAAGCAGCAGCGCCGCCGCAACGCCGAGCGCATACCATGATCGCCGCTCACCGCGGGTCGCCGCGCGCCAATACTGCAGCAGCACGGCGGCCCACAGTGCCATGGCCAAAACCGACGGTCCGAAATCCGGCGACGGCACCGTGAACAGCGAGATGCCGACCATCAGCAGCACCGCCAGCGCTGCATGTGTCGGGCCGGCAATCGCGCGGCCGAGCGCGAATACGCACCAATAGGTCGCGACCACGCATACTTGAGCCAGCACATAGACGCCGAACATGCCGGCGGCACGGAACGCGATCTCGGCTAGCCAATAAGCCAGCGGCGGACCGACGCCGCCGTCGAAGCGCAACTCGTGACCGATCGCGAGAAGCTGCGCCAAACCTTCCGGCGGGGCCGAATAAAACGCCATCGGCACCGCGATCCAGATCGCGGCTTGCAATAGCGCCGCCGGCCAAAACACCAGCAATGGGCGCGAACGCAGCATTTCGATGTAAAGGGGAACGTAAAACATCGGCAAATAACATCAAGCTCGGCGGACACCCGCGGCACATCGCCAAGCGATGGTTTGGCGCTGCCCTATACGGCGGCGAACCTAGAGAGGCAATACGCTGACGATCGCCGCGTCCGCCGCCTCGCCGATGATGCCGAGCGCGCCGGCCACCGGCGAGAACGAGCGGCGATGATGGATCGTCGGGCCGAGCCGGTCGAGCGCCGCGAAATGCTCGGGCACGCTGTAGCCCATGTGGCGCTCAAAACCGTAGCCGGGATGGGCCGCACCGAGGCAAGCCATCAGCCGGTCGCGCGTGACCTTGGCGACGATGGACGCGGCGGCGATCGAGGCGACGATACCGTCGCCGCCGATCACAGCCTGGCAATCGCAGCCGGCATCGATGCGATCGCGGCCGTCGACGAAGACCAGACACGGCTTGACCGGCAGCGCCGCGACCGCCCGCGCCAGAGCCCAGAGCGACGCGCGCAAAATGTTGTCGCGGTCGATGCGGGCCGGCGGCGCCATCGCCACCGCCACCTGCGCCCGGGCGCAGATGCGTTCGTACAGCACCTCGCGCCGCCCCGGCGTAAGGCGCTTGGAATCGTCGAGCCCGCGCGGAATATTGTCCGGATCGAGAATGACGGCCGCCGCCACCACCGGTCCGGCAAGCGGCCCCCGGCCGGCCTCGTCGCAGCCGGCAATCGGCCACACCCCGCGCTTGAGCGCCGCGCGCTCGCGGCGAAACGTCGGCCGCAGCGCGATCTCTTCGCCGAGTGGCAGACGCGCGGCTGCAACGTCCTTGCCGGCCGCCTTGCGGCCAGCTCCATTGCGGGTCGTTGCCGTGGGACTCATGGGGCATCATGAGCACGCCGAAGTGCAATCCGCAACGCCGGCATAACTCCCGATGCGGCTTAGAAAAGATCGAGCTGCGCCGCCGCCGGCCGCGGCGGCCGGAAATGCTCGGTCGTAGTCTTGACGCTGGTCAAATTGAAACCGAGCCGCTCGCAGGCGACTTCGAAGCGCCGCCCGATCATCCAGGCGATCGGTCCGGAGCCGGTCATGCGCTTGCCGAAGGTCGAATCGTTGTCCTTGCCGCCGCGGGTATCGCGGACGAGCTTGAACACATGCTCGACGCGATCGGGGAAATTCTCGGTCAGCCATTCGCGGAACAGGTCGCGTATTTCCAACGGCAGGCGAAGTAGGACATAGCCCGCGTGGCGCACGCCGGCCTCCGCCACCGCTTCAAGAATGCGCTCCAGCTCGGCGTCGTTGATCGCGGGAATGACCGGCGCAACCAAAGTCGAGGTCGGCACGCCCGCCTTGACCAACTGCCGCAAGGCGTCGAGCCGTCGCGGCGGCGTCGAGGCGCGCGGTTCCATGACGCGCGCCAATTTCGCATCGAGCGACGTGACCGAGATCGCCACCTTGACCAGATCGCGCTTGGCCATGCGCGCAAGGATGTCGAGATCGCGCAATACCAGCGCCGATTTGGTCACGATGCCGACCGGATTGCCGGCGCGCTCCAAAACTTCGAGGATACGGCGCGTGATCTGATAACGGCGCTCGATCGGCTGATAAGGATCGGTATTCGAGCCGAGCGCGATGATCTTCGGCACGTAATTCGGCGTCGATAATTCGCGCTCCAGCAATTCCGGCGCGTGCGGCTTCATCAACAGCTTGGTTTCGAAATCGAGCCCGGGGGACAGCCCGAGATAAGCGTGGCTCGGCCGCGCGTAGCAATAAACGCAGCCGTGCTCGCAGCCGCGATAGGGATTGATCGACTGATCGAAGGAAATGTCGGGCGAATCGTTGCGCGCGATGATCTTGCGCGTCGAATTGACCGTCACCGTGGTCTTGAACGCCGGCAAGTCCTCGATGCCCTGCCAGCCGTCGTCGAAGGCGACGCGGGCCAGCGGCTCGAAACGTCCGGAGGCATTCGAAACGGTGCCGCGACCGCGGCGGCGCTCGCGGTCGACGGCACTTCCCAGTTCGCCCGCCGGCGTGGAGGGCAGCAGTGCCGGCGGGCGTCGCAACGCGGATGATCCACTCATAGGTTGACCCGTTTGGGTAAATTCGGTTGGCAACGACTGATGAAAAGCTAATGCCGAAATGAGAACAAATCAAGAACAATTCAGCGTGAACGCCGCCCATAAACCGGCTTGGTGCCATTGGCTCCAGGGCCTATTCAGCTTGCCGACTGCTTATCTCGGGGGACAGGCCGAAGCCGCACACTATGCTCAGCGTCATCATTCCAACGCGGAATTCCGAACGCGCGCTGGTGCCCACGCTTGCCGCGTTGGTGCCGGGGGCCGCGGCCGGCCTGATTGCTGAAGTGCTGATCGTCGATGACGGCTCGCAGGACGACACCGCAGCCGTGGCCGACGTGGCCGGCTGCAATTTTCTCACGCTTGAGGGGTCGCTTGCGACAGGACTAAGGGCGGCGGCTTCCGGAGCACGCATGCCCTGGCTGATGTTCCTGCGGCCTGGAACCGTCCTTGATGCACCGTGGACCAGCGAAGTCGGGCGTTTCTTACAGCAAGACGCGCAAGGGACCCGTGCCGCCGTGTTCCGGAACGGCGGACGGCAAAACATCCTGCACGAGATCCTTCGCGCCGCCTTAACGGCGCTCGGTGCGTCGCCCCGTCCTGAGCAGGGTCTCGTCATCGCCAAGCATCTCTACAATGCCCTGGGCGGCCACGCCGAGGATGCCAACGATCCGGAGCATGAGCTGCTGCGCCGCGTCGGCAGGCGGCGCATCGTCGGATTGGCCACGCAGGCGTTCGCCGGCCCGCTGATCCCATAAGCTCACCGATTATTCACACCCGAACGCGGCCGCCCATATACTTGACTTTGTCAACTATATGGGCGATGCTCGCGGCATGTTGGATCGCAGCCAACCGCGCCATAAAGCTGCAACCGGGCGCGCCGAAGACCGCGTCGCCACGGTGCGCGGCTTTAACCGCTTCTACACGCGGCAGATCGGCGTGTTGCGCAAGACCTTCCTCGACAGTCCCTATTCGCTCGGCGAGGCGCGTGTGCTCTACGAGATCGCGGGCCGGGACGCGCCGACGGCGAGCGAGGTCGGCCGCGCGCTCGATCTCGATGCCGGCTATCTGTCCCGCGTGCTGCGCAATTTCGAAAAGCGCGGCTTGATCCGGCGCACGACGTCGACCGATGACGCCCGGCACAGCCATCTGACGCTCACGCCGCGCGGCCGCAAAGAATTTACGCCGCTGGAGCGCAGATCGCAGCAGGACATCGGCGCCATGCTCGACAGGCTTTCGCCTGATAATCAGCTTCGCCTCATCGCGGCGATGAACACGATACAAACGCTGCTCGGCGGCGATGCCGGGGCGGCGGTGCCGGACGCGGCAGCGGAGGAAAGCGGTTATGCCCTGCGGGTGCCGCGCCCCGGCGATTTCGGCTGGGTAGTCAGGCGCCATGCCGAGCTCTATGCGCAGGAATATGGCTGGATCGAACCGTTCGAGGGCGTCTGCGCCCAGATCGTCGCCGACTTCGCCAACAAGAGCGATCCGCAGCGCGAGCGTTGTTGGATCGCAGAAACAAATGGCGAGAATGTCGGCTGCGTTTTTCTGGCCGCCGACTCCGACATAGTGGCGCGCATTCGCCTGCTGCTGGTCGACCCCAAGGCGCGCGGGCTTGGACTTGGCGCGCGACTGGTCGAGGAATGCATCGGTTTCGCCCGCGGCGCCGGCTACAAAAAGATCACGCTATGGACGCACAGCGTGCTGACCGCGGCGCGGCACATTTATCAGAATGCCGGCTTCACGCTCTCACGCAGCGAGGAACGCGTTAGCTGGAGCAAACCAGTGATCAGCGAGCACTGGGATTTGGCACTCTAAGGGCAGCGGCGAGGCGCAAGATTGGGCAGCACCCTGCAGTCGGCACCGCACCAATCCAGTTATTCCGTGCCGAACCCCCGCCCCGGGTGGATCGCTGCGGCGCGGCTGACTGCTGTCATTATGGTGGCGCTGGCCTTGCTGGCAGCATTCTCCGGTCTCTATGGCGGCCGGCCGTAGCCTGCCAGCGCGGCCATTCGTTCTCAGACCACCAATACCGGCGCGCCGCCACCGCTGGGAGGGCTTGGTACGGTTCCATTGCCGCCCTCTCTCTGAGCCGCCGAAATGCCGATTGATCGCACGCAAACCAAACAATGTCTGCGTCTCTTCTGTGTTTGCAAGTTGATTAACCATTTCGAACAACAAGCAGCGCAATCTAGCGCTCGATTAAATTCATCACGCGTAGTTTTACGTAGTCGGAAAACCCGATCCCTTGAGCAAATGAGCCAAGCTTCCTTGCCAGTGGAATGAGGCTCGACGCCGATGGCCTTCTGCTACCAGATGTTCTCCGCGCGCGACGCCGGCGCCAGGCTATCGCGGCCGGTGCAGCTTATTTGCGTCGCCCTTGTCCTCGTCAACGCAGCGCTATTCGGCCACACCTACGTCCAGGACTTGCTGGCGCCGCGCGACGCGGTCAGCATCTACGACTTCGTCACCACCTGGTCCGCGGGCCATATGGCGCTCACCGGTCATGCCGCCGCGGTTTATGACTGGCCATCTTTAAAGCATGTCGACGAGAGTGTGCTCGGCCATCCATTCGACGGTTATTTGGGGTGGCCCTATCCGCCACCGTTTTTTTTCATCATCGCCGCTGTGTCGCTGTTCCCCTATGCGATCGCTTTCGTGGTGTGGATATTGGGGACGTTCTTGGCCTACCTCGCCGCAATTCGCGCCATCATCGGGGATCGCGTCGGCTATTTGCTGGCTTGCGCATTCCCTGCGGTCGTTGCCAACGCCGTCGTCGGTCAGAACGGTTTTCTCTCGGCCGCACTGATCGGCGGCTCGTTGAGCTTGATGGAGCAGCGCCCGATCTGCGCCGGCGCGCTGCTCGGGTTACTGACCTACAAGCCGCATCTCGGCATTTTATTTCCGATCGCGCTTCTAGCCAGCGGCCGCTGGCGGGTGTTCGTCAGCGCCGGCATCGTGGCCGTGCTGATGGCGGCGGCATCAGCGGCGGTTTTCGGCTTCGCAAGCTGGCAAGAGTTTTTTTCCAGCATCGGCTACGCCCTCTATGCCAACGGCATGGAGGACTGGGGCAAGTTGCAGTCGGTGTTTGGCGTCACTCTCACGCTCGGCGGCAGCGAGACGCTGGCGTGGACGGTGCAAATTGTCGTGGCCCTGATCGCTACCGGCGTCATTGCTATCGTTTGGCGCAGCCGCGCCGCCTTCGAACTCAAGGCCGCCGCGCTCGGCGTCGGAACCTTGCTGGCAGCGCCTCATCTGTTCGCCTACGACTTGGCGATACTGGCGGTGCCGCTTGCCTTTCTTATCCGGCTAGGCAGAACCGACGGTTTCCTGCCGCATGAAATGGGCGGCATCGGCCTCGCGTGCCTGTTGATCTTGCTGCTGCCCGCCGTGAGATTGCCGGTCGGTTTGGCCGCTGTTCTGGTGGTCGCGGCGCTGATCGTCATGCGCGCGCTGGCGACGGGCAGCGTCAGACCGTGGCGCCCTTCGCCTTCGGCCGGCGCAGATGCTCGTCGAGCCGCGGCATGATCTCGACGAAGTTGCACGGCCCGTAACGGTAATCGAGCTGGTGCACCAAAATCTCGTCCCACGCATCCTTACAGGCGCCCGGCGAGCCGGGCAGGCAAAAGATGTAAGTCGAACCGGCGACGCCGGCGGTGGCGCGCGACTGGATCGCCGAAGTGCCGATCTTCGGAAAGCTGATCACCAGGAACAGCGCCGAGAAACCGTCCATTTTCTTGTCGAACAGCGGCTCGATCGCTTCCGGCGTGACATCGCGGCCGGTAAAACCGGTGCCGCCGGTGGTGATGATGACGTCGATCATCGGGTCGGCGACCCAGGCCTTGACCCGGGCGCGGATGGCCTCGATGTCGTCGGTGACGATGCTGCGCTCGGCGACGTAATGCC
Source organism: uncultured Alphaproteobacteria bacterium (assembly GCA_963822935.1). Taxonomy (GTDB): domain Bacteria; phylum Pseudomonadota; class Alphaproteobacteria; order Rhizobiales; family Xanthobacteraceae; genus BOG-931. The sequence continues at coordinate 337,771 of CAWGJP010000023.1, read as the reverse complement.
CAGCGGCGACGATGCGCTGCACCAGCAGCGCGCCCGACTTGTCGTCCTTCATGTCGCGCGTGTCGGAAATGGTGAGCACCGCGAGCTTGAGCGGCACAAATTGTTTGGTCTCGTCGATCCCCGGCATCGGTAAGCCTTACGCAACTCTTTACTCCGCTTGCCCCGCGCCGGCGGGAATGAGCGGAAAATACATCGGTCGATTAATAGCTTAGGCCCGCAGGAGCGTCCTGCCAAGCTCCGTTACAGCGAGCCCGCCGACATCGTATCGCAGGCCGAGAGCTGGCCGGAATTAAAGCCGTTTGAGAACCAGCGCTTGCGCTGCGCCGAAGTGCCATGGGTGAAGCTATCCGGCACGACGTAGCCCTGCATCTCTTTCTGCAGGCGATCGTCGCCGATGGCGGAAGCCGTCTGCAAAGCCTGATCGACGTCGCCCGGATCGAGGAAGCTGTGCGTCTTTTGCGCCCGGTTCGCCCAGACCCCGGCATAGCAGTCCGCCTGTAGCTCGATCCGCACCTGCAATGCGTTGGCGGCGGTTTTGCTCGACGAGGCCTGCTGCGCTTGTACGGTGTGGAGGAGACCGAGTTCGTCCTGCACGTGGTGGCCGACTTCGTGCGCGATCACATAGGCTTCCGAGAACCGGCAGGCCTTGTCGCTCGAGCAGGCGTCGAATTTATCCTGCATATCGCGGAAGAACGACATATCCAGGTAGATGTCCTTATCCTGCGGGCAGTAGAACGGACCCATCGCCGACTGCGCCATGCCGCAGCCACCGTCGATCGCTCCGTCATAGAGCCGCAACCGCACCGGATGGTAGGTGCGCCCCATAGCCGTGAAAATGTCGGTCCAGCGGTCTTCGGTGTCGCCGAGCACCGCGGCGATGAAATCCTTGGTCTCGGCGGTGCGTGCATCATCCGCGGGTGGCGGACCGTTTTGCTGTACGACCTGACCGCCGCCGGAGAGAATTTCCGCGCCGTTGATCAGCGTGGTCGGATCGATGCCGAGCGCCCAGCCGACGAGGCCGAGAATGATGATGGTGCCGATGCCGAGACCATGGGCGCCGCCGGGCATGCCAAAGCCGCCACCCATGCTGGCGCCGCGATCGTCCTCGACGTTGCTCGATCGGCGAAAATCATCCCAGCGCATTTGTTTGCTCCTGCGAAAGACCGGCTTTGGCGACGTTCATTCAAACGCAACTATTTGCTCCCGCCAGTCGAATTAACCAAGTGTTTCCCGGCATTTATTGCCTAGCGAGAACCTCGTTTCAGTAACATGTTTTTTACCTTGAGACGGCATGATCCATTTTGTCGGTTGTAGGTCCCGCGTCGCCGACCAGCGTCGCCTGAGTCAGAGTTCTGAGTCATGGTTGTGTCGCGTCGCGGGGCGTCCGTAAGGGCGCCCCGCGTGTGTATTGAGTCTCCAGCGCCTGCCTCGGCACGCATTGTCGTCGGCGACTGCGTTGCCGAGATGACAAAGCTGCCGGCGCAATCCGTCGACCTCGTTTTTGCCGATCCGCCGTACAATCTTCAGCTCCAAGGCGACCTCAAGCGGCCCGACGATTCCCGCGTCGACGCCGTCGACGACAATTGGGACAAGTTCTCAAGCTTCGCGGCCTACGACGATTTCACCCGCGCCTGGCTCGCCGCCTGCCGGCGAGTGATGAAGCCTTCCGCCACGCTGTGGGTGATCGGCTCCTATCACAATATATTCCGCGTCGGCGCCGTGCTCCAGGACATGGGCTTCTGGATCCTCAACGACATCGTCTGGCGCAAATCCAACCCGATGCCGAATTTCCGCGGCCGCCGCTTCACCAACGCGCACGAGACCCTGATTTGGGCGGCGCGCAGCGCTGAGAAGCGCAATTATACGTTCAATTACGAGGCCCTCAAGGCGGGCAACGACGACATCCAGATGCGCTCGGACTGGTTCATTCCGCTGTGCACCGGCGAGGAACGGCTCAAGGGCAGCGACGGCAAGAAATTACACCCGACGCAAAAGCCGGAAGCCCTGCTGGCGCGCGTCATTCTCGCCGCCTCGCGGCCGGACGATCTGGTGCTCGACCCGTTTTGCGGCACCGGCACCACCGGCGCGGTGGCGCACCGGCTGCGCCGGCGCTTTATCGGCTTCGAGCGCGAAACCGGCTATGCAGAGGCGGCGCAAGCGCGCATCGACGCCATCGAGCCGATGCCGGAGCCGTCGCTGAAGACGTTCATGACCGCGCGCGAGGCGCCGCGCGTGCCGTTTACGGCCCTGATCGAGCGCGGCATGATTTCGCCCGGCATCAACCTCGTCGACGCCAAGCGCCGGCATCGCGCGCTGGTGCGCGCCGACGGCGCGGTATCTTTGGGCGACGCGGTCGGCTCGATCCACCGTATCGGCGCTTTGGCGCAAGGCCTCGAAGCCTGCAACGGCTGGACCTTCTGGCATGTCGAGACGCCGAAGGGCTTGACGCTGATCGACGACTTCCGCGCGCAGGTGCGATCGGAAATGGCCGAAGCCGCTGAGTAAATCTTCGGCTACTTCCCGGGTATCACGTCCACCAGCAGTTCAAGCGCCCGCTTGGTAAAAGCCTCCATATTTGCCATTCGCTCAGTGCTGCCGGTGCGCAGCATGATCGCGCACTGGGCCGGACCGGTGACGGCAATGCAGGTGTGACCCGCCGGATCGCCGTAACGGTTACCGGTCGGCCCGGTGGCGCCGGTTTCGCCAAGGCCCCAGACGGCGCTGTGCCGCTCGCGCATGCGTTCTGCAATCAATAGCGCATAGGTTTCGGTCGCCGCCCGCAAACCTTCCATCTCGGCGTCGCCGATAGCGAGCAACGCGGCGCGCGCCGATTTGGTGTAGACCACAGCGCCGCCGAGAAAATAGGCCGACGCCCCGGGTACGGCGAGCAAGGCCGCGGCGATGAGGCCGCCGGTCGAGGATTCGGCGACCGCGATGGTCTCGCGCCGCGCGATCAAACGTTGCGCGATCGTCCCGGCAAGCGGCAGCAGCGTTTTCATAGATCACCTCGCCCGATCTGGCACAGCACGCCAAAGACACCGATGTCGGCGCCCGGAAATTCTTTTGCCAATTGCGCGCCAACAGCTTCCGCATCTTTCTGGTAAAGCATGTCGATCATCAGCGCCCCGGCAATCTTTTTGTCGCCGCCGCGCAGTTTTTCTTCCATCGACACCGGCATGCCGGCCGCATCGAGCGCGATCCATATTTCGCCGCCGGCGACGGACGTCTGTGCCGTGAGCCCTTCCAGCACGGCCGACAGCGCTGCCTCATCCGGCTTCCGGTCGAACCGGGCGGCAACCGCGAACACGCCGCGAAAACTGCCGCGCCGAATCGTGCGACGGCACACCGTGCGGTTCATGTTGACGAAAACCTCCGACATGATCGTGCGCGTCAGCGGGGTCGGATGATCGAGCCGATCGAGATAGGGCTTAGACGTCAGCACCTCGGGATTTTCGACCATGTAGAAATTGAAATAGCCCGGTGAACCGGACAGTGCCCTGTGGCGCCGGCCGAAGACAAAGCCTGGCACCGAGAGCCGCTCGACCAGATGCTCGCCCTGGAACCAGGCTTCGAATTCCGCCTCGCGCCCGGCGCGGCAATCGTTGAAGATCGCGAGGATTCCGGGCTCCGCCGTCATCGCGCGGCGACCACCATGATTTCGACCTTATAGTCGGGCGAGGCGAGGCCCGCTTCGACGGTGGCGCGCGCCGGGGTATGGCCGGGCGACACCCAAGCGTCCCACACCGCGTTCATCTCGGCGAAATTCGCCATGTCGGTGATCCAGATATTGGCCGACAAGAGCTTGCTCTTGTCGGTGCCGGCCTTGGCGAGAAAGCCGTCGATCTGGGAGAGGATGCTTTTGGTCTGCTCGGCCATGGTCTTGCCTTTGGGCGCGTCGGCGACGATGCCGGCAAGATAGACCGTATCGCCGTGGACGACGGCCTTGCTCATGCGCGGTCCGCTGTCGTGACGTTCGATTGTCATGATTGATCCCTTCCCGGTTGGTTTGCCTCTATTCGATCCGAAGTCAGCGCGTGTGCCAAGACCTTGCGCATGAGGCTTGGCAGGGCTTCTCCGGCAAGGTCCGCAATTGCAACCCACCGCGTATTTTTGGGCGCGGGCGTACGCGCCGGCACATCGGCTGCGTAAACGGCGAGCTCAAGTGGGAAATGGGTGAAGGCGTGGCGCACCACGCCGACCGTGCGACGCCACTTCGGCAATTTCTTCGCGGCAAAACGTGGCGCGCTCTTTCGTGCAGCGCTTTCGTCAAAATCTTTGGACCATTCCGTCGTCGGCACTTCGGTCATGCCGCCGAGCAGACCTTTTTCCGGCCGCGTGCGCAGCAGTACGAAGCCGTCGGCGCGGCGCGCAACGAAAGCGACGCCACGGCGCAATGCCCCTTCCCGCTTCGGCACGCGTCGCGGAAACGTCTCGGCATCGCCGCGCGCATACGCCGCGCAGCTTTCGTTCCAGGGACATAGTGCGCAAGCGGGCGTCCTTGGTGTGCAGATGGTGGCGCCGAGATCCATCATGGCTTGGGCGAAATCGCCGGCGCGCTGCGGCGGCGTCAGTCCTCGCGCCAGCTGGGAAATTTCCGGCTTCGCCGCCGGCAGCGGCGTATCGATCGCATAAAGCCGCGCGATAACGCGCTCGATATTGCCGTCGACCGGCGTCGCCGCCGCATCGAACGCGATGGCCGCGATGGCTGCCGCGGTATAGGCGCCGATGCCCGGCAATTCGCGCAATCCCGCCTCGTCCGCCGGAAATTCTCCGCCATGCCGCCCGACCACGACGCGGGCGCAGGCGTGCAGATTGCGCGCGCGGGCGTAATAGCCGAGACCGGCCCAGTTTTTGAGCACGTCATTGAGCGGGGCCGCCGCCAGCGCCCCGATATCGGGCCAGCGCGCCAGAAAGCGCGCATAATAGGGTCCGACCGCCTTGACCGTGGTCTGCTGCAGCATGATTTCGGACAGCCAGACGCGATACGGCTCGGCGCGCTCCCCCGGCGGCGCACGCCACGGCAGCTTGCGGCGATGGCGGTCGTACCAGGCCAGGAGGTCGGTGGGTTGCGGTGACGAAACCGCCGCCGCCGGTTTGGCGCGCTGTCGCCTGGCCGTCTTCGCTGCTACGGTCATCCGGCCTGGGATGACAGAGGCAAACGTCGTGAACAAGACTTAATCCATGAGCAAAGCTGCGCGCCCGTTCGCCAAGCCGCTGCGCGATCTCGTCCCTAAGATCGTGGGCGAGACCTTTGCGCGGCAGGGCTTTGCCTCGGCCGAACTGGTGACACGCTGGACCGAGATTGTCGGCGTGGAAATCGCCGCCCATAGCGAGCCGATGAAAATCCAATGGACGCGGCCGGCGGACGGCGACGAGCGCGAGCCCGGCACGCTGGTGCTGCGGGTCGAGGGACCGGCGGCGATCGAGATCCAGCACTCCGGCGACGTGATCTGCGAGCGGGTCAATCGCTTCCTCGGCTGGCGTGCGGTGGCGCGGCTGGCGCTGCGCCAAGCGCCCCTCCTGCACCGCGAACGCAAAGCGGCGCGCGGCGCCGATCCAGCGGCGGCGACCCAAGTTGCCGAAACGCTGACGGATATCCGCGACGACGATTTGAAAGACGCCCTGGCGCGGCTCGGCGCTGCCATCAAGCGGCCGTGATGCCGGTCGCCGCAGGGGCACCGCAGGGTACTTGGCTCACAGGCGCGCTAATGCCACATTCCTGCGCCAAGAATTCCTCGAATTTCCGCTCGAAGGAGCTTCCCTGTGACGCTTAATCGTCGTGAATTGCTATTGGCCGGCGCAGCCTTCTCCCTCATCGGAGCCGGCGCGTCCGCCTCACTACTGCCTCTCTCCAGTCCCGCCCGAGCGGACGATGCCGCCCCTTCGCCGGCCGATCTGGCCGATGCCGGTCCGAACGGCGACGTGTGGCTCGGCTCCGAGAAGGCGCCGGTGACGATCATCGAATATGCCTCGATGACCTGTCCGCATTGCGCGCATTTTGAGGAAAACACGCTTCCGGAATTGAAGAAGCGCTACATCGACACCGGCAAAGTCCACTACACGCTGCGCACCTTCCCACTCGATCAGCTGGCGGCCGCAGGCTTCATGATCGCCATCTGCGGCGGCAAGGACAAATATATGCCGATCGTCGAAACCCTGTTCGCCAAGCAGGAACTGTGGATCGTCAAGGATCCGGTGCCGCCGCTTGAGGAAATCGCCAAGCAATTCGGCTTCACCGACGATCAGTTCAAACAATGCCTGGCGAATCAGAAGGTGCTCGACGACATCCAGGCGGTGCGCGACCATGCCGTCCAGAAGCTCGGGGTCAACTCGACCCCCACTTTCTTCGTCAACGGCAAGAAGCTGATCGGCGACCTTTCCATCGACCAGATGGCGAAGGAGATCGACCCCTATCTCAAGACAGGGTAAGGGTTTTTCGTCCCAGACCGGGGCCGGCCAGAGGTTCGCCGGACGCCAGTTGAGCCACTCCCGCAGCGCGAAGGTCTGGATAAATCGACGGCGCGTGTTGCGCTTGGAAACCCGACGATTCATTCTCCGCGCCGATGCGGCACATCTCCCGCGCCGAGGGCGTTCCGGCTTTCGGCGTGAGCATTCAATGATTCCCTGCACCGCCGCGGCATGGGAGAGGGACGTGCCAAGCGAATGAAGCTCACGCGGCTGCGCCTGATCGGCTTCAAATCCTTCGTCGAACCGACCGATTTCGAGATCGAACCCGGACTGACCGGTGTGGTCGGCCCGAACGGCTGCGGTAAATCCAATCTAGTCGAAGCCGTGCGCTGGGTCATGGGCGAAGCGTCCTACAAGGCGATGCGCGCCGCCGAGATGGACGACGTCATCTTCTCCGGCAATAACGGCCGGCCGGCCCGCAATCATGCCGAGGTCGCGGTCTCGATCGACAACAGCGACCGCACGGCGCCGGCTTCGTTCAACGAATTCGATTCGCTTGAAGTCTCCCGCCGCATTGTGCGCGAGCACGGCTCGACTTTCCGCGTCAACGGCCGCGAAGTGCGCGCGCGCGATGTCGGCGTCTTGTTCGCCGACGCCTCGACCGGCTCGCGGTCGCCAGCTTTGGTGCACCAGGGCCGCATCGGCGAGATCATCCAGGCCCGGCCGGACCAGCGCCGCCGCGTTCTTGAAGAGGCCGCCGGCATTTCCGGGCTGCATGCACGGCGCCACGAAGCGGAATTGCGGCTCAAAGCTGCCGAGCAGAATTTGACGCGAGTCGAGGACGTCATCGGCCAGCTCGCCGCCCAGGTCGCCGCGCTGAAAACCCAGGCGCGGCAGGCGGTGCGCTACCGCAACATCTCCGGTCAGGTCCGCCGCACCGAGGCGCTGCTGTTTCACCTGCGCTGGATCGCCGCGCAGGCCGAGGTCGGCGAAACTGGGCATGCCAAGGATGAGGCCGTCCGTGTCGTCGCCGCGCGCACCGGCGAACAGGCGCAAGCCTCGACCCGCCAGGCGCACATCGCCGCCGGGCTGCCGGCCCTGCGCGAGGCGGAAGCGAGAGCCGCCGCCGGGCTGCAACGGCTCATCGTCGCCCGCGAAACGCTCGAGCGCGAGGAAGCTCGCGCCAAGGAGCGGATCGGCGAACTCGACCGCCGCATCGAACAATTCGCGGCCGACTCGGCCCGCGAACGCGCGCTGGCGGCAGACGCCGCGGCGGCGCTGCAACGGCTCGATGCCGAAGAGAAGGCCCTTGTCACAGTCGCGCAAGAGACCGAACAACGGCTTGCTGGGGCCAATGATCGCGTCTTGGCGGCCGATACAACACTCGCCGCTTCGGAAAAATCATTCACCGACCTAACCGGCGCGCTCGCCGATCTCACCGCCCGCCGCAATCAATTGCAGACCGCCCTGCGCGAGCACCAAGAGCGCGCCACGCGGCTTGAGGCCGAGTTCGCCAATATCGAAGCTGGCCTCGCCGCGACCGATGCCGGTGCGCCGGATTTGCCGGCTCTGGCCGCAGTCGTTGCCGAAGCGCAAGCGGCACTGGCCGAAGCGGAAACTGCAGCGCATGCCGCCGAAGCCGCGCATCGCCATTCGCGCGAAGACATCGACGCCGCGCGCACACCGCTTGCCGCAGCCGAGAAGAGCGTCCAGCGGCTCGAGACCGAGGCCAAGACCATCGGCAAGCTGCTCGCGGTCGAGAGCAAGAATTTGTGGCCGCCGGTGATGGATGCGATCGGCGTAACCGAAGGCTACGAAAAGGCGCTCGGCGCCGCCTTGGGCGACGATCTCGATGCGCCGGTTGGCTCGTCGGCGCCGATGCATTGGGCAGGCGCCACGCTCGATCCGTCCGATCCGCGGCTGCCGGACGGAATCATGGCGCTGTCGGAATATGTGAAGGCGCCGGAGGAACTCCAACGCCGCCTCGCCCAGATCGGCGTGGTCGAACGCGCCGATGGACCGCACTTGGCCGCGATGCTCAAGCCGGGCCAGCGCCTGGTATCGCGCGAAGGCGATTTCTGGCGCTGGGACGGTTTTGCGGTTGCCGCCCATGCGCCGACCGGCGCGGCGCGCCGCCTCGCCGAACGCGGCCGGCTGCTCGCGATCGAGAGCGAGCTTACGAGCGCGCGAAGCGACGTAGAAGGAAAACGGGCCATCGTTGACGCCGCCGAAACCGCGCTCGCCACCGCGGCAGCGGCGGAAACCGAAGCGCGCGCGGAATGGCGCGAGGCCCAGCACCGCACCGACGCCGCGCGTGAGCAACACGCCGCCGCCGAGCGCGAGATCAGCCGCAACGCTGCGCGTCTTTCGGCGCTCCAGGAAGCCCGCCAGCGGATCGGCGCGGCGCGCGACGAATGCCGGCTCGCCCGCGCCGAAGCCGAGAACGCCCTCGCGGCGCTGCCGGATGCGGGCGAGATCGAAGGCAGGCTAGCCGATATTAACGCGACCATCGCGCGCGAGCGCTCGGCCTGTGCCGAGCAGCGCGGCGAGGCACAATCGATCGCGCGTGAATCCGAGCTTGCCCATCACCGGCTGCGCGCCATTACCGCCGAGCGGCAGGAATGGAACGATCGCAACGACAACGCGGCCGCCCAGATCGCCACGCTTGCCCAGCGTACCGACGAGGCGGCCAACGAACGCGCCGAATTGATCGACGCGCCGCAAAAATTCGAAGCCCAGCGTCAGGCGCTGATCGGCGAGATCGAAACTGCCACCGGCGAACGCCGCGCCGCCGCCGACCAGCTTGCGGCGGCCGAGACCGACCTCGCCGAGGCCGACAAGGCTGCGCGCGTCGCCTTGGAGGCGGTCGGCGAAGCCCGTGCCGAGGCGGCTCGCAGCGAGGAGCGCCACGACGGCGCGCGGCGCCGGCTCGCCGATGTCGAGCACGAAATCCGCGAAGTGCTGCAAGTCGAGCCGGCGACCGCGGCGGAAGTCGCCGAGCTCAAGCCCGACGCCGAGACGCCGTCGATCGCCGAGGTCGAGGCCAAGATCGAGCGCATCAAGGCCGAGCGCGAGCGGCTCGGCTCAGTCAATCTCCTCGCCGAACAGGAATTGCGCGAAGTCGAAGAGCAACACCAGAAGCTGATCGGCGAGCGCGACGATCTGGTCGAGGCGATTCGCCGGCTGCGTCAGGGCATCCACAGCCTCAACAGCGAAGCGCGCGAGCGTCTGCTCGCTTCGTTCCAGATCGTGCACGAGAACTTCAAAAAACTGTTCACCGAGCTGTTCGGCGGCGGCAATGCCGAGCTGCAACTGATCGAGAGCGAGGATCCGCTGGAGGCCGGACTCGAAATCGTGGCCAAGCCGCCCGGCAAGAAGCCGGCGACACTGTCGCTGTTGTCCGGCGGCGAGCAGGCGCTTACCGCTTTGGCTTTGATCTTCGCCGTATTCCTTACCAACCCGGCGCCGATCTGCGTGCTCGACGAGGTCGACGCCCCGCTCGACGATTACAATGTCGAGCGCTTCTGCACGCTGCTCGACGAGATGACGCGCTCCACCGACACCCGCTTCATCATCATCACCCACAATCCGATCACCATGGCGCGGATGAACCGGCTCTACGGCGTCACCATGGCGGAACGCGGCGTGTCGCAGCTCGTCTCCGTTGACCTCGAAGGCGCGGTGAAGCTCAGAGAGGCGAGCTGAGAAATACCTTCAGCGCACCGAACAGCGCCTTGGGATCGAATTGGCCCTGATAAACGGGCGGCGGCGCTGGACCGCGCTTGAGCAGGCTGCGTATCGCTTCCCACGCCGAGCGGACGGAACACTCGATGGTGAAGGCGATTTCCCTGGGCATGTCGACGTATTGGCCGATGAGTCCGAGGTTGGTCGCTCCCTCTGGGACGGGAGGCGGCATGTCGCCGCGGCGCCAGGGCAGCCAGACGTTGTTGACGTAGGGCACGTAGCACGGCACGCAAATCGATGACGCCGTGATCGCGTCCAATTGCTGCTTATCGAACCGCAATTGCTTGAGCGTCTCCTCCAGGATCTCCGCACCGGTGCACTGATCCATGCGTTTCTTCACGAACTCGCCGATGCGCTCGGGATGCAGACCGTAGCCCCACCAAATGCTCGTGCCGGACGGCTGGCCGATGATCTCCGGCTGATGAAAAACGGACAGCGACAGCATCCAGGGCGAGTCCTTTAGAGTCACGAGCCCGCCGCGTCCCGATTCGCTGCTGGTGAGCGCAGTCATTTGCGTGACGAACTCGGTTCCTGTGTCGGTAACGGTGAAGGTCACCCAGAGCGAGTCAGGTATCCGGGGGGAGCCGAAGAAAACGCTGGGATCGCCGAAATCGGTGCGACCCTGCGCCAAGCGCTGCCATAGCGCCCACGACCGTCCTGTCGGCCGCGGGCTCGGCGCCTCGGCCATCGATCCCGCGGAATAGTCGGCGGCTTGCGACCCGGTGGTCACGAGCACGATGTCCTCCGGCGCGACCGCAACCGACGTGGCGGCGCCGCTCCGTTCGTAGTCGAGCCGGTTTACGGTGATGCGGCCGGGCAGCGGCGCAAAGCCGATGTCCTGCACGAACGCGCCGGTCAGAAAGTTCACGCGGTGTGGGGTTAACCACCTGACCAGCGGCTCTATGAAGTTTTGGTGCTGATTAAGCGGCGTGCGCATCACGCCGGTCATGTCCGACAAGTGCCCGAACAAATAGAGGAAGCGGTTCATGTAGCGCCGAAACTCGATCGTGCTGTGCTGCGGCAGCGACCCCATGATAGTCGACCAGAGGATCCAGAATTCGGTCGAGAAAAATTGCGGGGAAAAGAACTCCTCGATGCGCCGCCCATCGAGCATTGCTTCGGGTGTCAGCACGACCCGCGCGAGGCGCAACCCATCGCCGAGGCTCAGACCGAAACGCGGACCATGCACGATGCGGCCGTCACGGTCGAAAATGTGCGCCCTGTCATGATACGGCTCGCTCGTATTGAAGGCGAAGAAATCGTCCGTAACGGAAACAGAGGGGTTGCGTGCGGAGGGGACCGACTTGAGCAGTTCGAACGTGCAGCGGAATTCCTTGTCGAAGACAGAACCCGGCAGGTTGTAGCCGCTCGCCGCGCTGCCGCCGAGAAAGAACCCGCCGCCCAGCTGCTCGTTCGCCTCGTAGATCGTGATGTCTGTCCCGGGCACCTCCGCGTTGCGGATGAGAAGCGCGGCAGCCGCCAGTCCGCCAAACCCGCCCCCGACGATATGCGCCTTCATCGGTCTCCTCCGTAGATGATCGGTTTGGGAGGTCCTCAATGCCGCGTAAAAAGGCTTGTCTCCGGTCGACAATTCTACCTTAAATTGTTCTTTCGGAAATGGCCTTTTTGGAGGGAGGAAAATTGCGTTCCAAGCTCGGCGCCAAAGGATCGAGACGCGGGCACCCGCGCTAGTGGCGCCGATGCCCTGGGGTGAGGAGGCGAGTCAGCGATAAGTTCAGCCGAACTTATCGCGACGCGCTCACTCGTTCCCCAGCTTGAACAAGCGCCGCGCATTACCACGGCCTATCTTGAACCGATCGTTTTCGCTGATCGGGCAGACGTCGAACCAGTCGGCGGCGTGATCGATATTCTCGAACGGCCAGTCGGTCGAGAACATGATGCGGTCGGCGCCTATTTCCAGCATCGCATTCATCAGCGCTTGGGTGCGGAAATTGCCCGAGGTGGTGAGGAAGAAATTGGACGAGAAATATTCGCCCAGCCGCTTTTTCGCCGGCCACTTGTTGCGGTCCGGAATCCAGGCATTGGAATTGTCGACGCGCCAGATGCCATAGGGGAGATTCTCGCCCATATGGCCGAGAATGATGTTGAGCTTCGGATGGACGTCGAACAGGCCCGAGGCCATCAGGCGCAACGCGTGGACCGCGGTTTCCTGGCCGAAGGCCCAGATCGGTCCCAACAGCCACGGGTGGCCGTCGTATATCCGTGCGTCACGCGGCACCGGATTGCGCGGGTGCAGATAGAATGGCACGTCGAGCCTTGCCACCGTCGCCCAGAACGGTCGGTATTGCGGCAGGTCGTAATAGAGCACGGTGTCGACATCGCCTGATTGCGAAAAACCGTTGACCAGCGCGCCGCGGAGGCCGAGCTCCTTGACGCAGCGCTCCAACTCGCGCGCGGCGATATCGGGATCCTGCATCGCAAGCGCGGCAAAACCCTGAAATCGGCCTGGGCGCTTCTGCACCTGCTCGGCGAGAAAGTCGTTGGCCTTGCGCGCCACTTCGGCGGCGCGCGCGGTGTCGGGGATCGCCTGGACCGCCGGCGCATTGAGCGACAGGATCATCATCTCGATGCCGTACTCGTCCATCAAAGCGAGCCGCCGGCCATGGATGTCCGCATTGCGCGCCCTCACTTCGCTCTCCACGGCTTGCGGAAAATAGCCCATCGAATCCTCGGCCGTGTCCGGAATGGCGAAATGCTCTTCGAGTGCGATCTTGCCCTGCATGGTCCTCCCCTAGCGCCCTTGAAGCTCACGTCCGTTTTGAGCCGGCGCCGGCCGGCCGATTAATCTTAACACGGCGCGGAACGCGCGCGTCTGCGCGACGCGCGCATGGCAGCGTCGCTGGCACGGTTCTGGCGAGCCCTCGGCACAAGCTTCCGCGCTGTCCCATTCCGGGGCGGCGGCGGAATGTATTCGTCCGAAACGCTACAGCCAAGCGGCGCGCCAATGAACATTCAACCCAGTTACACACTGGCCTCCCCGCTGGAGACGAGCCGGGTGTTGCGCGCCTGGGCATCGTTGTCGCGCGGCACCTTTTCCATCGCCATCTTTCTGATCGACGTTGCGCTCATCGTGGCGATGTCGGGCATCACCGGCATCGTCTATTACCGCATCGCTTACGGCGATATCGACGAAATCTCGCGCTGCGTCCAGGTCGGCCTGCTGGCGGCCAGCATATTCACCATCTCCAACGTGTTTCGCGGCGAATATCGAATGCCGAATTTCTTCGCGTTCAAGCCGCATGCCCGGCGTACCATCCAATTGTGGAACGTCACGCTGATCTGCCTCCTGATGGTCGGCTTCCTGGCGCAGGTCAGCGTCGCCTATTCGCGCGGCTGGATCGTGCTGTTCTATCTCGCTACGCTCGCCGTGCTGGTCGTGTCGCGCTTTGCCATCGTACGCGTCACCGCACTGGCGCGTGCTGCGGGGCTGGTTTCGGCGCAGCGCATCTGCCTGATCGGCACCGGCGCGCATATCGGCGCCTTCGTGCAGCATTACGAACCGTGGACGCTGGGGCTCGCCATCGTCGGTTGCCGCTTCCTCACCCCAGTCCCCGCCACCGCGTCGATCGAGACGAGGCGCGTCGCGCTCGATCGCGACCTCGCCGAAGCCGCCGCCAGCGTGCGCAGCCTCGAGCCCGACGCGATCTATCTGTTGCTGCCGTGGTCAGCGACCGAAATCATCGATCGTTGCGCCAAGACCTTCTTGGCGCTGCCGGTCGAAATCCATCTCGGCCCCGAGCAGATCCTGCACAAATTCGACGAGGTCGAGCTCGCCAAGGTCGGACCGCTGGCGAGCCTGCAATTGATGCGGCTGCCGCTGTCGCGCGCCGAGGTGGTGCAGAAACGCGTCTTCGATCTTGTCTTCGCATCGCTGGCGCTGATCGCGCTCACCCCGCTGTTCGTCATCGTCGCGGCCCTGATCAAGCTCGACAGTCCCGGCCCGATCTTTTTCGTGCAACGCCGCTATGGCTTCAACCAGCAGCCGTTCCGCATCATCAAATTTCGCACCATGCGGACGGCGGAAGATGGCGCCATCGTGCTGCAGACCACCCGCGACGATCCGCGCTTGACGTGGGTCGGCCGCTGGCTGCGGCGCTGGAACATCGACGAGATCCCCCAGCTCTTCAACGTGCTGACCGGCGACATGTCACTTGTCGGCCCGCGGCCGCACGCGCTGTCGCACGACCACGACTACGAGCGCCGCATTTCGCTCTATGCCCGCCGCCACAACGTCAAGCCCGGCATCACCGGCTGGGCGCAGATCAACGGCTACCGCGGCGAGATCGACAGCGAGGAGAAAATCAGAAAACGCGTCGAGTACGACTTGTTCTACATCGACAATTGGTCGCTCTGGCTCGACTTAAAGATCATCGCCCGCACGTTGTTGTCGCCCGAGGCCTATCGCAACGCGTATTGACCGTTATTGCGAGCAGTAAAGCGGACGAAGGAATCCAGAACCTCGCCGCAGGACTGGATTGCTTCGCTTCGCTCGCAATGACGAGTTATCCGGCAAGCGTGGCGATGGCAGCGACGGCGCCGACGGCAACGAGCGCGGTCGACAACCACAATATACCGATCAGGAGCCACAGCGGCCGCGGTTTTATAATAACCGCCGGCGGCGCCGGCGTGGTCCAGGACTTTAGCGCCGGCTCGCCCAGGCGTAGCGCGGCGCTGGCGCGTTCGATATCGGCGAATTCTTGCGCGAGCTGCTCCTGCTCGAAGCGCGTCAGCGCTGCGGTGTCTTGACCAACCTTATCGGTGGCGCGACGGCGTAGCAGTGAGGCGCTGAGCGGGCCCGGTGGCACGGCACCGTCACCGGCCTGATCTGACGGCCCCGAACTCGAGATAAGATTCGGACATTGGCATCCGCCTGGTTAGGGTGAATCCCTAACCGACGCGGGCCATCGCCGCGATACCGATCCCGAGCTAACCTTAACGGGCGCAGCGGGCCATGATCCCGCGAGGCGCCATATTTTGAACCTATGGGCGCTCGCAGCCGTCATAAACCCTGACTATCTATCCGCCGCGGGCTATAGACCGCTACACCGTACCGATTACTCTCCGATCCGCTTTGAGGGAGCCCGTAATGTCCACCTCGACCATCATCGTTCTCGCCGTGATCGTCGTCGTCCTTGTATGGGCGATCGCCGTCTATAACGGGCTCATTTCGATGCGGCAGCGGGTCAACGCGGCTTTTGCCGACATAGACGTCCAGCTTCGCCAGCGGCACGACTTGGTTCCCAACCTGGTCGAGACGGTCAAGGGCTATGCCGAGCACGAACGCGGCACACTCGACGAAGTGGTCAAGGCTCGTAATGCGGCGGTGTCGGCCCAGGGACCGGCACAGCAGGCCGCCGCCGAAAACATGCTGTCGGGCGCCCTGCGCCAGCTTTTTGCGCTGTCCGAAGCCTACCCCAACCTCAAGGCCAACGAGAATTTCCAGCAATTGCAGGCGGAGCTGACGGATCTCGAAAACAAGATCGCCGCGTCGCGGCGCTTCTTCAACAACGCCGTGCAGGAGTACAACGCCGGCATTCAGCGGTTTCCCGCGGCTCTGTTCGCCGCCTCCTTCGGCTTTGCGCAGAAGGATTATTTCGATCTCGGCGCCGATCGCCAGGCCGAAACCGCGGCGCCGGCGGTCAAGTTCTAGCCTTAGGTCATCCGGGCCGACCCATGGCCGCCTACGGTCTTTACAGTCACATTCAGTCGAACCGCCGGCGTTCGATCGTCCTCCTCGCCGGACTGTTCTTCCTCGTCTATGTGCTGGTCTATGCCGGCGCGCTGGTGGCCGAAGGACTTTCGGTCGACGCCGACATCAATACGCTTCTGCAGCTGGCCTGGAACGACTTCCTTAAAGCGGCGCCGTTCGCGACGGTGGGCGCGGCGCTATGGATCGTCATCGCCTATTATTTTCATCAAGACATGATCGACGCTTTGACCGGCGGCCGTGAAGTCGAGCGCCGTGACGAGCCGCGGCTCTACAATATCCTGGAAAATCTCTGCATTTCGCGCGGCATCCCGACACCCAAGTTGAAAATCATGGAGTCCGACGCGCTCAATGCCTTCGCCACCGGCATGAGCCCCAAGCAATATTCCATCACCGTCACCACCGGACTCCTTAAGACGCTCGATGATGCCGAGATCGAATCCGTGCTCGGTCACGAGTTGACGCATATCCGCAACGGCGACGTCCGCATGATGGTGATCGCCGTCATTATTGCCGGTGTGGTGTCGTTCTTCACGGAGCTCATATTCCGGCTTTGGTTTTATAACGGCTTCAGCTTCGGCAGCTCTCGCTCGGAGCGCCGTGGCGGCGGTGGCGCGGGGCTCGCGATTCTGATTGCCGTAGGACTTCTGGTGGTCGCCTACGTCCTTTCCTTCGTCATTCGGCTGGCGTTGTCGCGCTCGCGCGAATACCTGGCCGACGCGGGTTCGGTCGAGCTCACCCACAACCCCGATGCCATGATCTCGGCGCTGCGCAAGATCGAAGGCCGCGGCGAGCTTAAGCGCGCGACCTCCGCCGTCATGGAAATGTGCATCGACAACCCGCGCGAAGGCTTCGGCGAGCTGTTCGACACCCATCCAAGCGTGGAAAGCCGGGTCGCGGCCCTGGTCAAATTCGCCGGTGGCCACGATCCGGGCCCGCTGGCGCTGCCGCCGGCGCCGAGCGAGGCGACCGACGATCAACCAAGCCTCGCCGAGCCATCGCCGCCCGGCGCGGCAGCGGGTCCTTGGGCTCCCGAAAATCCACCGTCTGCCGACGTCGGACCGTGGTCGGAACCGGAAACGGGGGCTCCGGCGCAGCCAAACTCCATGCCCTCCGCGGAATCCGCGCCCGGACCCTGGGGTCCACCCCGCAGCAATTGGACGGGCGGCGGGCGACATTAACCTTAACAAATTACAAATAAGCGCAAAACCGTACTCCTTGGCACTTGGACGGCCGATGAGGCTTCCAAAGGGCCGCGCGCCTGTGTAGAAGCGAAAGTCGAGGATGGTGGACGCGAGTCTAAGGCGTCAATGAGGGTTCGATCATGGCTAAACCAGCTCTGATTTTGGTCGGCGCCGACAAGGGTGGCGTAGGTAAAACCACGGTCGCCCGTACGCTGCTCGATTATTTTACCGCGCATCACATCCCGACACGCGCCTTCGACTCCGAAGCGCCCAAGGGCACCCTCAAGCGCTTCCATCCGGAAACCAGCGACATCGTCGATGCCACCCAGGTGGCCGACCAGATGCGGATCATCGACACGCTGTCGACCACTGACGCCACCGTGACCGTGGTCGACGTGCGCGCCGGCCTGCTGTCGCCGACGCTGCGCGCCTTGCGCGATATCGGCTTCCTCGACGCGGTCAAGAAGGGCCAGATCACCTTCATCGTCTTCCATATCCTTGGCTCGTCGATCGCCTCGCTGAACGAGATCGAGGAGACCGCTCCCTTCACCACCGACGCCAAATATTTCCTGGTCAAGAACTTCATCAACAACACCAACTTCTTCGAATGGGACCAGGCCACGCACGCCTCCTACTTCAAGAAGCTGAAGGACGCGGTGACGATCAACATTCCGAAGCTCAACGAGATGGCTTATGAGCAGGTTGAGCTGGCCTCGGTTCCGTTCCTGACCTTCGTCGCCAACAAGAACCCGAAGGGCGACACCGCCAATTACTCGTTCGTGCTGCGTGGCTATGTGCGGCACTGGCTCGGCAATGTCTGGGGCGAGTACGACCGGGTGAAGCTGCTCGACCTGTTCGACACCTCCGGCAGCACGGTTTCGGCGACCCGCGCCCAGGGCGGCAATCGGTCCTAATGGCCCACCCCGCCCGGTGGCGGGGATTCGCGGCCTCGGCAATGCGCTAGGCCGTGTTGTGATTTCGTCATACTCTCGATCCAGTCGTACCGGATTGGACCTGTCGCGGGAATGCCGCAGCACACGCCGCTTTACATCATCGCGTCGCAGCACCCGCGCGTGGGCAAGACGCTGATTTCCCGGCTGTTGATCGAATTCTTCCGTCTCAGCGGACGAGCCTCGCTCGTCGGCTACGATCTCGATCCGCGCGAGCCGGCGCTGGCGCCCTACTTCCCAAACTTGGTCTGGACCGTCGATATCGCCGATACCCGCGGCCAAATGGCGCTGTTCGACCGGCTGGTCAGCGACCAATGGCGGACCACGGTGATCGATCTGGGTTATGCCTTGTTCGAGCAATTCTTCTCGGTGATGGCAGAGATCGGCTTCGAGCAGGAGGCGCGGCGGCGCGGCATCGACCCGGTCGTGCTGTTCGTGACCGATTCCGCGCCGGCAACCGCGAAGAGCTATGCCGAACTGCGGCATCGCCTGCCGCGAACTACCTTCGTACCATTGCACAACGAAGCTGCCTCGTTCATGTTCGTGCCGCAGGATTTCCCGGCGAGCCGCGCGGACTTTGGCGTCATCCGCATCCCGCGGCTGTCACCGATCGTCCGCGGCGTTATCGACCGGCCCGGCTTCTCGTTCTCGGCCTATATGGCGCACCAGCCCGGCGGTCCAACCGAAGTGCATAGCTGGATCAGCGGCATTTTCGCGCAATTTCGCGATCTCGAGCTGCGGCTTCTGATCGGCGAACTGGAATCCTCATTGCGCGGCATAAAAGAGCCGCTGCGCCAGGCCCGTTAGGGGGCCCATGCAATCGCTGTCTTAATGCCCCTCGAAGCTGACCAGGGTGCGCACCGGAACGCCGAGCTTGCGGATTTTGTCGGCGCCGCCGAGCTCCGGCAGATCGATGATGAAGCAGGCGGCGGCAACCTCGGCGCCCACTTGCTTCAATAGCTTGACCGCCGCCTCTGCCGTGCCGCCAGTGGCGATCAGATCGTCGACCACGATGATCCGCTCGCCCTTGACCAGCGCATCCTCGTGCATCTCCAACTCGTCGATACCGTATTCGAGCGAATAGCCGATGCTCACGCGCTTGAACGGCAACTTGCCCTTCTTGCGGATCGGCACGAAACCGCACGAGATCTGATGTGCAACCGCGCCGCCAAGAATGAAGCCGCGCGCTTCGATGCCGGCGACCTTGTCGATCTTGCCGCCGGCCCAGGGCTGCACCAATTCGTCGACGGCGCGGCGGAACGCCCGCGCATCGCCCAAAAGCGTGGTGATGTCGCGGAACATGATGCCCGGCTTGGGATAATCCGGGATGGTGCGGATGGCGGCCTTTAGGTCATTTTCGCGTGCGACACTGGCCATGATCTCGATCCCGCGGCCGTCCGCAATTCAACTCTTATATTCGGTCGGCGCGCGCGGCTTGTCCAGCTCCGGGTCGTGCAGCACGGCGTACCACACCTTCTTCTTGGTGAAGTACAGGAGCCCGGTGAACACGATCAGGAAGATCATCACCTGGAAACCGAGGCGCTTGCGAGCATCGAGCTTAGGCTCGGCTGCCCACATCAGGAACGCCGCCACGTCGCGACCGTATTGGTCGACCGTCGTCGGCGTGCCGTCGGTATATTCGACCTGGCCGTCGCTCAACGGCTTCGGCATGCCGATGGCGTGTCCGGGGAAGTATTTGTTGTACTGGCCACCCGGCGGCAGCGCAAAACCGGCCGGCGCATCGGTATACCCGTTCAAGATGGCGTGGATATAGTCCGGGCCGTCTTCCTGATACATCGTGAAGGCGTCGAGGACGAACCACGGGAAGCCCCATTCGTAGCTGCGCGCCTTGGCCAGATCGGACATGTCCGGCGGCAGCTTGCCGCCAAGCGCGGCGCGCGCGGCCTGGTCGTTCGGGAACGGCGGCGGGAAGGTATCGGAAATCTTGCCCGGCCGTTGAAACATCTGGCCCTGATCGTTTGGACCGTCGGTAACCTGGAAGGTGGCGGCAATGGCACCGGCCTGGGCTTCGGTAAAAGCCGGACCGTCGGGATCGGCCAGATTGCGGAACGACAAGAGCTTCAAACTGTGGCAGTTCGAGCAGACCTCGCGGTAGATCTTGAAGCCACGTTGCAGCTGAGCCGGATCGTAGGTGCCAAACGGACCGGAAAACGACCAGTGCAGCCGCGGCGGCGCGTCCGCCTCCTGAGCCGCTGCGAGTGTCGCACCGGCGGTCAGCGTCGCCGCCAATGTGAGACTTAAGATGATGCTGCGATGAATTTTCATTGGCCGGGTCTCCTTAACCGCGCGCGCCCGGCGGCGGCGCCGAGGCGCCGATCGGGACGCCTTCGCGCAGCACCGACTCGGAGATCGAATTGGGCAGCGGTTTGGTCGTTTCGAACAAGCCCAAGAGCGGCAGGATGATGAAGAAGAAAGCGAAGTAATAAGCGGTGAGAATTCGCGCCGCGATCACATAGCCGCCGGTCGGTTCTTGCGACCCGAGGTAGCCAAGCCCGATGACGCACGCAAAGAAGATGAACAGGAACTGCCGGTACACCGGGCGGTAATTTGCCGAGCGCACGCGCGAAGTATCGAGCCACGGCAGGAACGCCAGAACGATGATCGAGCCGGCCAGCGCGGTAACGCCGAGGAGCTTGCTCGGGATGCCGCGCAGAATGGCGTAAAACGGCAGATAGTACCATTCCGGAACGATGTGGGTCGGCGTCTGGCTCGGATTGGCCGGAATGTAATTGTCGGAATGGCCGAGATAGTTCGGGATGTAGAAGATGAAATAGGCGAACACCAGGCAGAACAGGCCGATGAAAAAGGCGTCCTTCACCGTGGCGTAGGGCGTGAACGCAACCGTATCCTTCTCGGTCTTCGGCTCGACACCGGTTGGGTTGTTCTGACCGACCATGTGCAGCGCCCAGACGTGCAGCACCACGACGCCGGCGATGACGAACGGCAACAGGTAGTGCAGCGAGTAGAAGCGATTGAGCGTCGGATTGCCGACGGCGTAGCCGCCCCACAGCCAGGTTACGATCGATCCGCCTACGCCGGGGATCGCCGAGAACAGGTTGGTGATCACGGTCGCGGCCCAAAAACTCATCTGCCCCCACGGCAGCACGTAGCCCATGAATCCCGTCGCCACCATGAGCAGGAACAGGATCACGCCGAGGATCCACAATACCTCGCGCGGTTCCTTGTAGGAGCCGTAATACATGCCGCGGGCGATGTGGGCATAGACGGCGACGAAGAAGAAGGCAGCGCCGTTGGCATGCATATAGCGCAACAGCCAACCGTAATTGACGTCGCGCATGATGCCTTCGACGGAATTGAAGGCGTAATCGACGTGCGGCGTGTAATGCATCGCCAGCACGATGCCGGTGACGATCTGAACGCCCAGCATGAAGGTAAGAATGCCGCCGAACGTCCACCAATAGTTCAGGTTGCGCGGCGTCGGATAGGCGACGAAGGAGGAATAGACGAGGCTCGCGATCGGCAGCCGCCGCTCCAACCATTGCATGAAGGGGCTCTGCGGCTGGTAGGTCGAATGTCCGCTCATAGTCGAACCTTATATGCTTCGTTGCGCGATGCTTCGCCGATTCGTCACGGTGCCGGCTGTAGTCGGAGTGGAAAGGAAATCCCGGCGTGTGCGCCCCGCCGTTGAGATTGCTGTCACCGCCTCTGTCCTCTTACGTCTAACCGGTTGTCCCATCCGCGCTGCAAACCGCCCCCGGTAGGTCCCGTGCGGCGGCGGAAGGACCGGTCGCCTCCGGCCTTGGGAAGGTCCGAAGCGACGCATTCCGGCGGCGTTTTATTGGCACCCTTGCCGCGATAGTGCAAGTCTGACGCCAAGGACACCCACAAGGCAACTTATGTGCCCTTTCCCCGCCCCGATCCGTATTCCTACGGATCGCCGCCGCAGGTCGCCAGGCGCCGCGAAATGACGCTTCGAATCGCGCTGTACCAGCCGGATATCCCGCAGAACACCGGTACGGTGCTGCGGCTGTGCGCGTGTCTCGGCGTCGAAGCCCATCTGATCGAGCCGGCCGGATTTCCGGTATCGGATCGCGCCTTCCGCCGTGCCGGCATGGATTATCTCGATGCCGTCGCGCTGACGCGGCACGCCTCATGGCTGGATTTTGTCGCGTGGCGGCGACGAGAGCGGCGTAGGCTCGTCTTGTTCACGACGGCGGCGACGGCGTCCTACCTCGATTACCGCTTCGCGCCAGACGACGTCCTGTTGTTCGGGCGCGAATCCGCAGGGGTTCCGCAAGAGATCCATGCCGCAGCCGATGCGCGGCTGTTGATCCCGATGCGTCCGAAGCTGCGTTCGCTCAATGTCGCGATCGCCGCCGCGATGGCCCTGGGCGAAGCGCTGCGGCAGATCGGCGGAATGCCGCGACATGTACCTTGAAATTTTTGTATATTATGGTAATATACAGAAATGCTCGACCTAAGCCAAATCGTTGGATTTGATTGGGACGATGGCAACAGCCTCAAGAGTACCGACAAGCATTCCGTGTCGAACGTTGTGGCAGAACAGGTATTTGCCGACAGCAGGCTTTTGCTGGCGCACGACGTGAAGCACAGTCAGCACGAAGGTCGCTATCACGCATTGGGACGAACACTCGAGAACCAGCTACTGCACGTGACGTTCACTTTACGGGTGAACGGCACGAAAATTCGAGTGATTTCGGCGCGCGACATGAACAGAAAAGAACGAGGCCTCTATGAGCGCGAAGCTTAAGCCGATCCCCCGCTTTCGTAGCGAAGCCGAGGAACGTAAGTTCTGGGAAACACATGATTCCACCGACTACCTGGATTGGAGCAAAGCTCAGCGAGTGCAATTTCCCAATCTGAAGCTCTCCACGACCGCAATTTCGTTGCGTTTGCCCCAAGGTCTGCTCGACCGGATCAAAGTCGCGGCGAACAAACGCGACGTGCCCTACCAATCTCTGATCAAGGTATGGCTGGCGGAAAAAGTGGCTGCCGAATAGCTCTGCAGGTCGTCCTTCGCCTCAACCACTCCGGCCCTGCCGCTTTCGACCACGTAACTCTTCAGCGTTTCAATCGTGGCCTGCGGATCGTGCGCGTCGGAAACCGCCCGCATCTGCACCTGCATCTTGTCGCGCTGCAGATCGATCACGACGTGACCGCGCCGCCTGCTCTCGAAAAAATGGACGTGCGGATTATCGGGCAAGGCCTGCTTGATCGGATCGTAGGGCGGCCCAGAGGACGAGATCGAGGTGCCGACAAATTCGGTCGCCACGATCGGCGATGTCGCGTCGTCGAAATCGAGCTTGAGATCGTTGGCAAAAAACGAATGGATATCGCCCGAGGCGACCACCGGATTGGCGACTTTGCTGTCATGGATGTGCTGCAACAACCGCACCCGGTTGGCCGGATAGCCGTCCCAATCGTCGGTCCAGAACGCGTCGACGCCGTCCTGTTTTTCCCGCAGTTGCGGGGCGGCGGCCTATCAGGCGTTCTACGAGCACATGCCGGTGCGGCCGATCGTCTCACATCCCGAAGGCCCGCGGATGCGCGTCTACGCCGCAGCAGGAATTGCGCGGGATCATCGACATATTCCGACCATCTGTCGGCGTAGCCGTTCTGCACCTCGTGGTCGTCCCAGGCGACGAGCGCCGGCACTTCCGCATGCAGGGGCGCCAGATCCGGATCGAGCCGGTATTGCGCATAGCGGTTGCGATAAGTCGGCAGCGTGGACGGCCGACACACCGCGCATGAAGCGGCGGCGGGACCGCCGCTGCAAAGCCGGGCGGCGCGGCATGATGAGCTTCGGCATGGTTTTACGATGGATCAATATTCGTGCGCTTTTGTGACATTATGACCATTGTGCATGAGGCGCCAAAGCGCCGCCGTAGCGCCGAAGGACGTGGCCCGCACCGTGGACGATAGCCGCATCGAGACCCGCAAGGACCAGGCGCGCCTGTGGTTCGAATCGCTGCGCGATCAAACCGTGGCGGCATTTGAGCGTCTGGAAGACGCCCTCCCCGCCGGCGCCACGTTGGCGGACCGCCCGGCCGGGCGATTTACGCGCACGCCATGGAGCCGCACCGATCATACCGGTGCGCCGGGCGGCGGCGGCGTCATGGCGATGATGAAGGGCCGCGTCTTCGAGAAAGTCGGCGTCCACGTCTCGGCCGTGTTCGGCGAATTCGCGCCGGAATTCCGCAAGGAGATTCCGGGCGCCGACGACGATCCGCGATTTTACGCCACCGGCATTTCGCTGATCGCGCATTTGCACAATCCGCATGTGCCGGCCGTTCACATGAATACCCGCTATGTCGTCACTACCAAATCATGGTTCGGCGGCGGCGCCGATTTGACGCCAGTGCTGGAGGCTCGGCGCCGTCAGGACGATCCCGACACGATTGCCTTTCATGCGGCGATGCAGGCCGCTTGCGACGCACACGGCGGTGTGGCGCCCTATGACAAATTCAAAAAGTGGTGCGACGAATATTTTTACCTCAAGCACCGCGGCGAGATGCGCGGCATCGGTGGTATTTTCTACGATTGGCTCGACAGCGGCGATTTCGGCGCCGACTTCGCCTTCACGCAGGACGTCGGCCGCGCGTTCTTGAAAATCTATCCCGAGCTGGTGCGGCAGAACTTTGCCAAGCCCTGGACCGAGGCTGAGCGCGAAGAGCAGCTCATCCGCCGCGGCCGCTATGTCGAATTCAACCTGCTCTACGACCGCGGCACGATTTTCGGCTTGCGCACCGGCGGCAATGTCGAGTCGATCCTGTCCTCGATGCCGCCGGTGGTGAAGTGGCCGTAACGGCCGTCGCGGCCTTCCCCTTGCATCTCGGGTTTTAACAATCATAGATTGCACCCGGGTCATCGACGACGGGGGGAACCATGTCTATCGCGGTGAAACTAAAAGCACTGTTCGACTGGGTTGAGACGGAGGTTAGCTATTTCAAAAGCCTCAGCCTTTTTGGCGTGATCAGCGCCCTGGTCGTCGCCTACTTCCACAGTTTGTCCGCCTATCAAGACAGAGTCGCCACCCTGGCAAAGGATGATTTGACCTCTGCCGCGCAAACGTTTGCGGAAATTTCGAGCGACATGTCGGGGGCGCTTACTCTGCAACGGCAGTTGATCTCCGATTTCTATGCTGCCATCCCCAACGATGTTTACAAAAAGGACGATGCATTTCCGACCAAGGACGCGCGCTCCATCTACAAGAGCTACAGCGATAGCTACGCGGCCTTGCACCAGAACGACAATCTGCTCGCACGAAAGGCCGAACTGTATCTTGATTGGCCAAGCGACCCGCAGCACGATCCTGCCGAAAGTCCTGCGCCGATCATCGATCCCATCAACATGTCGTTGCTTGGGGCGGCCGGTTTCGATTGTGAAGGCTCCATGCCGTTTCACGGCGGGCAGCAAATCCCGATCAAGGACCCGATCAATAGCAAAACCTACACCCTCGACTGGCGCAGCGCCCTGCATAATGTGCTGACGATAGAATATTGCTTCGATGTCACACACGTCGGCATAGCCGGCATTCGGCAATGGGCCTCGCAAACGAATATCGACCCGGCGCAATTGAGTTATCTGACGAACCCCGATCACGCCAACCTGTTTAACAACCTGCGTGCGACCAATCAGGTTTTGAGGCTAATGCCTTTACCGGTTTGGCGATGAATGAAATCGAGAGAATGCGCGTGAGGTACCGTCCACCCGGCTTCATCTGCAGTCTGCCGGGCGTGAGCCAAATATTCAGTCTGTTCGATTACTGCACGGCCGTTCGGACAAAAGCTCCGTGGAGTGAGACCCCGGTCGCGGCCCCATCATCGGGATAGCGCCCCCGAAATCATCACCGTGCCGCCGACGATCACCACCGCGTCGAGCAAAGCCGTGTGCAAGTGGACGGGCATTCGTTCGACGATCAGCTTGGCCAGAAACGTGCAAGGGAAAGCGACGGCGCTGATCACCAGCGCGATGGCGACGACCGTTGGGGTGAGCACGCCGGCGGCGCCGAACACCGAAATCTTGACGACACCCATGCCGATCGACACCGCCGCGTCGGTGGCGATCACGGCCGCGCCTTCAAGGCCGGTCGCCATCAACAGCGACAGCAGGATCACGCCGGCGCCGGTGGTGCCGCCGACGACGACGCCCCAGCCGGCGGAGGCTGCGGCAAAGCCCTTGTCGCCGAGACGATGGCCGTGCCGTTTGAGGAGCCGCCGCAGCGGCACGGTCGCGATCAGGCTTGACCCAATCACCAAAGCAGCGCCTTGGCCGGAGAGCAGCGTATAGAGCCAAGCGCCAAGCACGCAGGTCGGCAGCGCGCAGACGACTGCGATCAGCGCGCGGCGCGGTTCGAGCAGGCGGCGGAACGCCAGCACCCGCGCGCTGTTGGTGAACATCGCCGAAATGGCGATGATCGGCACCACAGGTGCTGCGCCGACCATCGGCACCAAAATCAGCGGCATCAGCGCACCGGTGCCGTAGCCGGCCACCCCGCCGGTGACGGCCGAGAAGGCCGCCAAAGCGACGATGATCGCCAATTCGGTGAATGATGCGTCGGGCAGGAAAGGCATTTGCCGGATGAGCGGTAGCGGATTTGACCGTTGACTCAAGCACGTCCAGTTACGAGAACTGTCGCGCGATATAAGCCGCAACAGGGAGCCCTAGGGATGGACCTCGGAATTGCCGGCCGCAAGGCGGTCGTTTGCGCTTCGAGCCGCGGGCTTGGTTTTGCCTGCGCCAAGGCGCTGGCCGAGGCCGGCTGCGAGGTAGTGATCAACGGCCGCAACGAGACGCAGCTCGCCGCGGCGGCCGCCGCCCTCAAGAAGACCGGCGCCAAGGTGATCCCGGTTGCCGCCGACGTCGCCTCGCCCGACGGCCAGAAGGCTCTGTTCGCCGCCTGTCCCGAGCCCGACATTCTGATCAACAACAATGCCGGCCCGCCATTCCGCGATTTCCGCGAGCTCGACCGGCAGAAAATGCTCGACGGCGTCACCGGCAATATGATCGTGGCCATCGAGCTCATTCAAAAGGCGATCGATCCGATGGTCGCCAAGAAATTCGGCCGCATTGTCAACATCACCTCCGGCTCGGTCAAAATGCCGATCGTAGGCCTCGACCTGTCGTCCGGCGCGCGCGCCGGCCTCACGGCCTTCCTTGCCGGCGTCGCGCGCAGCATTGCCGCTTCGAACGTTACCATCAATTTCGTGCTGCCGGGCACCTTCGAGACCGACCGTCTGCGCTCCAACATGGAAATGACGGCGAAAAAGAAAAACATCAGCGTCGAGGCCGCCAGCGCCGAGCGCATGGCCTCGGTGCCGGCCAAGCGCTTCGGCCAGCCCGACGAACTCGGCGCGGCCTGCGCGTTTCTCTGCTCGGCGCAAGCCGGATATATCACCGGCCAAAACCTCCTCATCGACGGCGGAGTGTTCCCCGGCGCGTTTTAAAGGATTTATCGAAGCACCGCTTCCAAGGAGACAAGTCATGAAACTCGTTCGCTATGGTGCGCCCGGCCGCGAAAAGCCCGGCATGATCGACAAGGAAGGCCGCATCCGCGACCTGTCTAAGGTGGTCCCCGATATCTCGGGCGCGGCGCTGTCGCCCGCGAGCCTGAACAAGCTGCGCAAGCTCAAGCCGGAAAAACTGCCGCTGGTGAAGGGCAAGCCGCGCATCGGCGCCTGCGTCGGCGATGTCGGCAATTTCATCGCCATCGGGCTCAATTATTCCGACCATGCCGCCGAGGCCGGCATGCAGATCCCGAAGGAGCCGATCATCTTCAACAAGGCGCCGTCGTGCATTTGCGGCCCGAACGACGACACCATGGTCCCGAAGGACTCCACCAAGCTCGACTGGGAAGTCGAACTCGGCATCGTCATCGGCCAGCGCGCGCGCTATCTCTCCAAGGAAAAGGCGCTCGACGTGGTCGCCGGCTATTGCCTCGCCAACGATGTTTCGGAGCGCGTTTTTCAGATCGAGCGCGCTGGACAATGGACCAAGGGCAAGGGTTGCGAGACCTTCGGCCCGCTCGGACCGTGGCTCGTCACCAAAGACGAGCTCAAGGACCCGCAAAATCTCGAAATGTGGCTCGACGTCAATGGCGAGAAACGCCAGCGCGGCAATACCAAGACCATGATCTTCGATTGCCGCCACATCGTCTGGGCCTGCTCGCAATATTTCGTCATGGAGCCCGGCGACGTCATTATCACCGGCACGCCGCCTGGCGTCGGGCTCGGCATGAAGCCCGAGCCGAAATTCTTAAAGGCCGGCGACGTGGTCACGCTCGGCATCGACAAGCTTGGCGAGCAGCGGCAGAAGGTGGTGAAGTTCAAGACGTGAACTTCACTACTCCCGGCACGGCGGGAGCGGCCTATCCGCAAAGATACTTATCGGTCCGGCTCCGGCGCGGCACGAGATTATCAATCTTTGCGCGCTTCAATGGCGGCCATCCGTTTCCTCATGGGTGGCCGATCATGTCGTCACGAGCGAAGGTCCAGGAATGCGCCCGGCGCGCCAGAAGCGAAAACGATACCGGCGGGAAATTGAATGCGATCGCCGACGCCATCCACGAATTCGTGGAATTCGTCGAGCTCGTCGAGCACCAGATCAGGCCCATCGAATTGCGCCTGCGCCGGATGGAGATGTGACTTAAGGGGCCCCTCGATAAGCACCTCGTCGCGTACCCTGCCCTCCCCCGATTGCTTCTGACTGCGCAAATAGACGTGGGGCAAGCTTAAATTTCCCGCGTCGCGTCCCCTTTCAATCGGCAAAATAATCCCGCGACATCAAGCCATTGCGGAAAAGGGCCCGCCGCGCTGTCAACGGCTTGCATGACCTGCAATTTTCGGACACTAGGTGGGCAGGGTTCACGGTCACGAATTGCGAGGAGTGGGAGAGCCTGATGGGAGCGAATTTCGGCATTGCCGGGTTGGATTGGCAGCAGCGGGTCAATTGGGACCGCTTACGCAAATACCGCACCGAGCGGGCACGCGCGATGATGAAGAAACACGGCCTTGGCGCGATGCTGTGCATGTATGACGAGAACGTCCGCTATCTCACCGGCACGCTGACCCCGGGCTGGAACCGGCTCAAGCCGGGCCTGCGCTACGCCATGCTGTGCGGCGATGGTGCCCCGATCCTGTTCGAGCAGGGCGATCTCGGCTTTCAGATCGAGCGCCATTCGCCGTGGATCCCGAAAGAGAACGTGCGGCATTCCTTCGCCTGGATCAAAGGCGCCGCAGGCCCCGCCTCGACCCAACAGGTCAACAAATTCGTCAAAGCTGCGCTGCAGGCGATGAAGGAAAACGGCGTCGCCGGCCAAAAGCTCGGCGTCGACTTCGTCGACATCAACATGATCAATGTCTTCAAGGAGAACAATATCAACTGGACCGACGGCATGAGCGCGATGATGGACGCGCGCGCCGTCAAGAGCGAGGACGAACAGGAATGCTTCCGCATCGTCGGCGCCATCGGCGACGCGACGCATTGGGAATGCATGAAATTCCTGCGGCCCGGCGTCACCGAGAACCAGGTGACCGCGCATCTGATGCAATATCTCTACAACATTCCCGGCATGGAGGACGTCGAAGACGTCATCGTTTCGTCGGGCCCGAACACCTGGCCGAACTGGCGCAACTTCTCCGACCGCATCATCCAGCCCGGCGACATCGTGTTCATGGATTTGGCGGCGCTGACCTGGAACGGCTACAAGTCCTGTTATTACCGCACCTATTGCGTCGGCAAGGAGCCCAGCCAGGAGCAAAAAGACACCTATGACACGGCGCTGAAGTGGCTCTACGATTCGATCGGCGCAGTGAAGGTTGGGGCCACCACGCGCGACATCGCGATGAAATGGCCGTCGGCGATGGAAACTTGGGGCTACGAGGACGAGGATCAGGCCGCCGCCAATCTGTGGGGCCACGGCCTCGGTCTCGCCCAATACGATCCGCCGGTGATCTCGCGCATCTGGTCGCTCGATCACCCGATCGACATCCAGGAGGGCATGACCTTTGCGCTCGAAACGCAGCACGGCAAGAAATTCCGTTATGGCGTGCGCATCGAGGAAATGCTGATCGTGAAAAAGAACGAGATCGAGATCGTGTCGAATTTTCCGGTCAAGCAGATCACCGTGGTCGATCCGCTGCCCGGCTACGGCGATCACGTGAAGTGACCGCGTGACGTGTCCCGGGCGCAGTGCAGCACGAAGCGAAGCGTAGTGGTGCGCTGCAGAACCGGGATCGTTTCAAGCTCCGAGTTCGTAACGATCCCGGACCAGCGGTGCACCGGTTCGCGCTGCGCCGCATCCGGGAAACAGGTTGCGGTATGACCAGTTTCATCCTTCCTCTTTCCGACCCCGCCGCGACAAATCCCGAGCGCGTCGGGCCGAAGGCGGCGAATCTCGCGGCGCTGGCGCGCGCAGGCCTGCCCACGCCGGGCGGCTTCTGCATCGCCGCCGATGCCTATCATCGCCAGATTCAGCATCTCGGGCTCGGCGAGATGATCGGCGGCTATCCCGACGCGGATCAGCCGACGCAGCGCCGGCTTGCGGTCGAGATCCGGCTCAAGCTCTATCAAAGCGATCTTGCGCCCGACGTGCTGGCCGACGTGCTCGCGGCATGGTGGGAAACCGACAAGCCGGCGGCAGTGCGCTCGTCGTCGCTGATCGAGGACCGCCCGGAATCGAATTTTGCTGGCCAGTTCGAGAGCTTTCTCGGCGTGCGCGACGACGCCGAATTTCTCACCAGTCTGCGCGCCTGCTGGGCCGCGCTGTGGACCACCACGGCGCGCCGCTCCATGGCGCAGCACGAACAAAATCCCGCCGACACCGCGATGGCGGTGTTGGTGCAGCCGCTTATCAATGCCCGCGCCTCGGGCGGCGGCTTGAGCGAGACCGCCGACGGCCAGATGCTTATTTCCGCCACCTGGGGATTGGGCTCGGCGATTGCACAGGGTGAAGTGGTGCCGGACCGCGTCGTACTTACCCGCCACGGTTTCGTGCGTTCGAACGACGCCGGCCGCAAGCATCACCGCGAGGCTTGTCTTCACGGCGCCGGAACTGCCGCGCAGAAGTTGCCGGAGGCGCTGGTGAGCGCGCCTTGCCTCGAAGCCGGCCAGGCGACCACGCTAGGCCGCTTGATGCGCAAGTGCGAAGACGTGCTCGGCATGGCGGTCGAGATCGAATGGGCGCTCGACGATGCCGGCTTTAAGCTATTGCAGGCGCGGCCGCTCCATGTTGCGCCGGCGCATGTGCCCGACGAAATCTGGCTCAAGCATCCGGGATTGAATGGCCATCCGGCCGGCATCGGCTGGGGCTCCGGCCGCGCCGTGGTGGTCAATTGCGAATGCGAATTAAGCCGTGTCGGCCCGGGCGATATTCTGGTCACCCGCGTCGCCGGTCCGGCCTTGAGTCACATCTTGCCGCGGGTCGGCGGCGTCGTCGCCGAGCTCGGCGGCTCGACCTCGCATCTGGCTTCGCTCGCCCGCGAACGCGGCATTCCGATGGTGCTCGGCGTACTCGATGCGACGCGGCGCATTCCCGACGGCGCCCAGGTCGCAGTCGACGGCGTCGCCGGCGTGGTGCGATGGCTCGCCTGATGGCAAAGAATTCCGCGCACCCTCGCGTTTTCGTGACGCAGCCGGTATCGGAGCAGGCGCTCAAGCGTTTGCGCGCGGTGGCACGGGTGACGACCTTCGCCGATTCGAGCCGCATCATCCCCAAGCGCACGCTGATCGGCGCGGTGCGCAAGGCGGACATCCTATTCTGCCTGCTGCACGACAAGATCGACCGCGACGTGATCATGGCCAACCCGAACCTGCGGCTCATCGCGGCGCAATCGATCACGCCCTCCAACATCGACGTCGAGACGGCTACCGCCCGGCGCATTCCCGTCACCGTCACCGCGCCGATCACCACCGAAGCCACCGCCGATCTGACTTTCGGCCTGATGCTCGCCGTGGCGCGGCGGATGATCGAAGGCGACCGCATGGTGCGCGCCGGCAAATTCCCCGGCAGCCAATCGGCGCATCTGATGGGCTCGTTCGTCTGGGGCAAGACGCTCGGTTTGATCGGCGGCGGCGGCCTGATCGGCAAAGCGGTGGCCAAGCGCGCGCACGGCTTCTCTATGCGCGTGCTGTACTGGACGCCGCGCAGAAAGCCGGAGCACGAGGAGCGCGAAGCCGGGCTCACTTACGCGCCGCTCGACGAGCTTTTGCGCGAATCCGATTTCGTCTCGCTGCATTCGCCGCTCAACAAGGACACCCGGCATCAGATCGGCGCCCGCGAGCTGCGCCTGATGAAAAAGACCGCGTTTGTCATCAACACCGCGCGCGGCCCGATCATCGACGAGGCCGCCTTGGTGCGCGCGCTGCGGAAGAAACGGATCGCCGGCGTCGGCCTCGACGTGTTCGAGCACGAGCCCAAGGTCGACAAGGCGCTCGTCAAAATGACGAACGTGGTGCTCACCCCCCATCTCGGCAGCGCCACACCGGAAGTGCGCGAAGCCATGGCGAATATCGTGGTCGACAATATCCTGGCGCTCCTCGGCGGACATAAATTGCCGAATTGCGTCAATCCGCAGGTGTTTGCGTTATAATCGCTGCTGCCGGGCATAATGCGTTGAGATAATTTGGAGTGGTCCTATGCCCCGTACCGTGATCGCCGTCACCGACAGCCCGTTCCCGTCGCTCGATCCCGCCAAAGCGGCACTGGCGCGGCTTGATCCCGAATACCGCATGGCGACAAGTCCCTCGGCCGAGGACATTCTTGCGGTAGCGCGCGAGGCCGACGCGGTGCTCGTCACCTACGCCAAGCTGCCGCGCCAGCTCTTAAGCGAACTGAAGACATGCAAGGCGATCGGCCGCTTCGGTCTCGGCGTCGACAATATCGACCTGCCGGCGGCGAAGGAGCTCGGCATCGCCGTCAATTACGTGCCGGATTATTGCCTGCGCGAAGTCTCCGACCACGCCATGGCGCTGCTCTTGGCGCTGGCCCGCAAGGTGACGTTCGCCAACAAGCTCGTGCAGTCCGGACGCTGGGAGGTGCCGCCGATCGTGCCGCTGCGCCGTCTCGAAGGCCAAGTGCTCGGCCTTGTCGGCTTCGGCAACATTCCGCGCGCGCTGGCGCCCAAGGCCAAGGCGTTCGGCCTGAAGGTCATTACCCACGATCCTTACGTCAATCAGGACGCGCTTGCCTCAACCGGCGTGGAAAGCGTCAGCTTCGACGATTTATTGGCACGCTCCGATTTCATCTCGGTGCATGCGCCGCTGCAGCCGGCGACGCGCGGGCTGATGAACGCAAAAGCCTTCGCCAAGATGAAAAAGGGCGCGCACCTCATTAACACCGCGCGCGGCCCCTTGGTCGACGAGGTCGCGCTTGTCGCTGCGCTCGATTCCGGTCATCTCGGCGGCGCCGGGCTCGATGTCGTCACGAACGAGCCGCTGCCGAAGGATTCGCCGCTCATCGGCCGCGACAACGTGATCCTCACGCCGCACACGGCGTTCTATTCGGTCGAGGCGCTCGAAGAATTGCAGACCAAATGCGCAACCGATGTGGCGCGGGTGCTGTCCGGCGAAAAGGCGGTTTACCCGATCAGCGCCTAGGGTTGAGTACGGCCGTTACCAGCGTCTGCCCCAGCGCCGGTAACCCCACCGACCGCCTCCCACTAGGCGAAGGATGAACAACAGCACGACCGCGCCGATGAAGGCGTTGATGATCAGCGCGACGATGCCGGTGCCGAGATGAATGCCGAGCTGCGGCAGTAGCCAGTCGCCGATAAAGGCGCCGATCAGGCCGACGATCAGGTCGCCGATCAGGCCGAAGCCGCCGCCTTCCATGACGCGGCCGGCCAGCCATCCGGCGACGATGCCGACGACAATGATGACTAGAAGACTCTGGTTTGAAAGATACATGGCAGTCTCCCCCTCATAACAATAGACAACCGCTAATGCGGCGCGGCCGCAAGAGTTCCTTACAGACGGCGCGCTTCACTCATTTTTCTCGCGCTCCCACACCACGATCACACGCACCGTTTTTCCGCCGGTATTGGGATGGGGCATCGGCGGGCTCTCGATGGCAAGCCGATCGCCCTCGAAGCGGATGTTACGGATCTGCTCGCCGCCGACCCAGGCTTCGTTCCACGCCGCTTCGACCTTGGTGATGACCTGTCCGGCTTCGACGCGGTAGCGGCCGGTATAGGCGATCATGGTTTTGAGCGCTTGGGCACGATCCGCGTCCGTTTGCGGAATGCCGCGGCCATCGGCCGTCATCAAAGCGAGCCAGCGGCCTTCCGGCGTCGCGATCTGAATGCCCTTAGGGTTTTCGCCATAGACCGGCGTGCGCGCCTTGGTCGCCTGATCTTCATAATGGACCGAGACCAGCGTCCAGGTGCCGACGATCTGACGGCGTAGCGCGGCGTCATCCATCACGGATCACTCCGCGGTCCAGCCGCCGTCGAGCACCAGCGCCGATCCAGTCATCAGCGAGGAGGCATCGGACGCGAGAAAAACGATGGCGCCGGTCAGCTCTTCAAGCTGCCCAAGCCGGCCGAGCTTTATCTTCGATAAGACCTCGGCGCGGAACGCCTTGTTCTCGAAGAACGGTCTTGTCATCGGCGTTTCCAAGAATGTCGGGCCGAGCGAATTGACGCGGATGTTGTGCGGCGCAAGTTCGATCGCCATCGCCTTGGTAAAGCCCTCCATGGCGTGCTTGGAGGCGCAATAGACGGTGCGGCGCGCGGCACCGACATGGCCCATCTGCGAGGAGATGTTGATGATCGAGCCGGACAGCTTGGCCTCGATCAGCCGCAACGCCACCGCCTGCGCCATGAAGAACGCGGCGCGGACGTTAAGCGAAAAGATCGCGTCGAAATCCTCGATCTTGACGTCCGCGAGCAGCGCAGGACGATTCATGCCGGCATTGTTGATCAGGATTTGAAACGGCGCGGCGACTGCGATGGCGCGCCGCACGGCCTCGACATCCGTGACGTCGAGAGTGAGCGCTTCGGCCTGTTCGCCGCGCGCGCGGATCGCCGCGGCCGCTTCCTCGATCTCGCTCTCGGTGCGCGCTGCAAGCGTCACACGCGCCCCGGCCGCGGCCAGCGCCGACGCCGCCGTAAGCCCGATGCCGCGCCCGCCGCCGGTGACGAGCGCGCGTTTGCCGTCGAGACGGAAGGAGGGGGCTTTGGCGAGGTCGGTCGGCATGTCTTCCTCACGTCATTCCGGGGCCGAGCAAAGTGAGGAGCCCGGAATCCATAGCCCCTGCGTCCGTGGTTACGGATTCCGGACTTGCCGCTTCGCGGCAACCCGGAATGACACATTACTCCGCCGCCTCGCCATACGGCACGTTCCGCCCACCGTAGCGGCGAACGCGAACATTGGCCTGTTCGGCGTGCGCCACAAAACCTTCGAGCATGCACAGCCGCGAACAATATTCGCCAATCATCGCACTGGCTTGGTCGGTAAGCACCTTCTGATAGGTGCAGGTTTTCAAGAACTTGCCGACCCACAGCCCGCCGGTATAGCGCGCCGCCTTCTTGGTCGGCAGCGTGTGATTGGTGCCGATCACCTTGTCGCCATAGGCCACATTGGTGCGCGGGCCAAGGAACAGCGAGCCGTAATTCTTCATGTTAGTGAGAAAATAATCCGGATCGCGCGTCATCACCTGCACGTGCTCGGAGGCGATGCGGTCGGCCTCGCGCACCATCTCGACCTCGTCGTCGCAGACGATGACCTCCCCGTAATCGGCCCAGGCTTTGCCGGCGGTGTCCGCGGTCGGCAGGATTTTGAGCAGCCGCTCGACTTCTTTCATGGTATCGCAGGCGAGTTTTTCCGAATTGGTGATCAGGATCGCCGGCGAGGTCGGGCCGTGCTCGGCTTGGCCGAGGAGATCGGTGGCGCAGATTTCACCGTCGACCGTATCGTCGGCGATGATCAGCGTTTCGGTCGGCCCGGCCAGGAGATCGATGCCGACACGGCCGAACAATTGGCGCTTGGCCTCGGCGACATAGGCATTGCCGGGACCGACGATCATGTCGACGGCTGAGATGGTTTCGGTGCCGAGCGCCATGGCGGCGACCGCCTGCACGCCGCCGAGTACGAAAATCTCGTCGGCGCCGCCAAAATGCATCGCCGCCACGATTGCCGGATGCGGCCCGCCGTGAAACGGCGGCGCGCAGGCGATGATGTGCTTCACGCCGGCGACGCGGGCGGTAACGATCGACATATGCGCCGATCCCACCATCGGATAGCGCCCGCCCGGCACGTAGCAGCCGATCGAATTGACCGGAATGTTCTTGTGGCCGAGCACGATGCCGGGCAGCGTCTCGACTTCGACGTCGCGC
Source organism: uncultured Alphaproteobacteria bacterium (assembly GCA_963822935.1). Taxonomy (GTDB): domain Bacteria; phylum Pseudomonadota; class Alphaproteobacteria; order Rhizobiales; family Xanthobacteraceae; genus BOG-931. The sequence goes on along the minus strand of CAWGJP010000023.1, from coordinate 301,422 downwards.
AGCGCCTCCTTCTGCGCTTTCGCGAAATTGCGCACCTGCGCCTGCGCGAACTTGATGTCGTTGATATCGCGCTTTTTGACCTGACCAATGGCGCGCTGGACCTCGGCCGGCGCCAATTTGAACGAGGCCGGCGACCAGCTGTCGAATTTTTGCGACAGGTCGCGCACCGCCGCGTCCTTGCGCGCGTCGATATCGGCAAGAATCGCCTCGACGGTCTCGCGCACCTTGGCGTCGGCCGCCTTGATCGCACTCGCGTCCATTCCGCGCTTGAGATGCTTGACCACGGCGTTTCTCCCTACTCGGTGCCGTCATGGCCGGACTTGTTCCGGCCATCCACGACTTTACTTTTGTCGCAGTCTAAAGACGTAGACCCCCGGGACAAGCCCGGGGGTGACGGCTGAATTCATGACTGCGTTGGGGGCTATTTTATCGCCTGCGGATTGATCGGCGAGCCGGTGGCGCCGGTGATGATGAGCGGCGGGCCGCAGAAGAAGAACTCGTAGATGCCGTCGTCGTCGCAATCTTGCGCCAGCTCCTTGAGATAGAAAATCTCGCCCATGCACAGTCCCATGGCCGGGATCACGACCCAGTGCCACGGCTGGTTCGCCTCGGTGGTCTCGTTCGGCCGCACCTCGACGCCCCAGGTATCGGTGCAGATCGCGGCGATCTCCTTGTCCTGACACCAGTAGCAGTTCTCGAATTTGACGCCGGGCGCATCGCCGCCGGCATAGCCGCCCCATTCCTTCTCGGCCATGCAGCGTTCCATCTGGCCGGTGCGGACGAGGACGAAATCGCCGCGGCCGATCGCGACGTTCTGCTCTTTGGCGCATTTGTCGAGCTCATCGTTGGCGATGCTTTCGCCGTCTTTGAGCCACGGCACGCCGCGAAAGCGCGCAATGTCGAGCAGCACGCCGCGGCCGACCAACTTGTTTTTCGAGTGCTCGATGCCGAGCACGTTGAGGCCCCTGGAATCGATCAGCTTGGCGTCGTGGCCGTTGTAGGCCTTGTCCTCATAGAACACGTGGCCGAGCGCATCCCAATGGGTGGCGCCCTGCACGCACAGCATCAGCGTGTCGTCGGCATAGCGGATCTTGTTCCAATCCTGGCGTTCGGCCACCGCATCGGTGCCGGTCGCCAGCATCTGGTGGATCGGATTGAAGCGGCCGCCGAACAGTCCGTTCTGCGGGCCGTCGCGGTCGAGCGGAATGCCCAGCGCGAAAACCTTCCCGGTGCGGATGAGGCTCGCTGCTTTGACGATGTCTTCGGGCCGAACCTGGTTGAGCGTGCCGATGTGATCGTCTTTGCCCCAACGTCCCCAGTTCTTAAGCCTTTCCGTCGCTTCGGCGATCGCCTTCTTGCCGACCTTGATATCCATGGCGGTGTGCCTTTCCCCTGTTGTTTATCTCCCGTGGCGGTCAGAGGGCCGCCTGAGGGTGCGGCGTCAGTTTGACATAATTATTTTGCGAAGTGGCCAGAATATTCTGCCGGGGTCGAAGCCGCGATGACCACCAAGGCAAAATGCTGCTCGCCCGGTCCGGCGACCGCGCTCGACAATACTACCGTTGGTTCTGTGGCGGCATCGGCCATGCAATCCACTCGCGGGCCCCACGACGGCAACGAGGCAGCGGCAGCGCGGTTGCGGATCGCAACAATTAATCGGTTGCGGCAAAGAGCTTTTTAACGTTGCTCGCGGTTCTCGAAGGTCGTCACATGCGGCGCCGGAACGTTTTCGCCACAGCACTGGCAGCGCCATTTGCGTACCAGATAGCCGAACGTGTTGGCGTGCAGATCGGGACGGTCGGCGCGGCTGCGCTTCTTGTCGAGGTCGCCGCCTTCGGCGAGAAGCTTTGGGCCGCCGGCGGATTCCGCCAGCAACTGCAGCTGGCAGGCCTTTTCCAACTTGATCGCGGTCCACACCGCCTCTTCGATGCTGGCGCCGGCGACGACGATGCCGTGATTGCGCAGGATCAGCGCCGGATGCGCGCCGAGGCAGCGCGCCACCGCGCGACCACGCTCCTGGCTGATGATGAGATCGGTGGTCTCGGAAAATATCGGCAGTCGCCCGTCGGCGAAATGCACGCTGGAATTGCCGACCGCGAGGAGCGGCTTGCCGAGCGAGGAAAACGCCACGGCATGCATCGGATGGCTGTGGATCACGCACACCACATCGCCGCGCACGCGCAACACTTCGGAATGGATATAGACCTCGTTGTGGCGCGGCATTGTGCCGGCGACTTTGCCGCCTTCGATGTCGACGGTGATGATGTTGTCGGGCCGCATCTCCTCGATGCCGATGCCCGCGGGCTTCATCAGGAAACGTCCGGGATTTTCGGGCAACCGTACCGAGATATGCCCGGCGACGTAATCGCCATGGCCTTCCATCGCCAGCACGCGCCCGGCATTGGCGAGCGTTTCGCGTAAGTGATCGGTCATGCCCCTCCCCGTTCGTCTTGCGGTCGATGGCGCGGACATTACACTGCCGCCGCGACGCAAAACAGGCGCGCGGCGCGCGAGGGAGAGTTCAATGAAGCTTTTGAGTTTTGTCGCCGGCGGCCGGGAGTGCTTCGGCGCGGTAAGCGGCGACGGCGTGGTTACGCTGAACGACAAAATCGGGCAGCCCGATCTGCGCTCGGCGCTGGCGGCGGGTGCAATGGAGGCGATGCGCCAGGCGGCGCGGGATGCCAAGCCCGACCACAAGCTTGGCGACATTAAATTCTTGCCGCTCATTTCAGCACCGCATAAGATTCTCTGCGCCGGCGTCAATTATCGCGCCCATGCCGCCGAAGTCGGCCGCGAACTACCGAAGCAGCCGAGCATGTTCATCCGTTTCGCGGACACCCTGGTCGGCCACGGCGGCCAGATGATCCGGCCGAAGGCCTCCGACAATTTCGACTTCGAGGGTGAGCTGGCGCTGGTCATCGGCAAGGCCGGCCGCCACATTAAAACCGAGCAGGCGCTCGACCACGTCGCCGGCTATACCTGCTTCGTCGACGGCAGCGTGCGCGACTATCAGAAATTCTCCGTCACCTCGGGCAAGAATTTTCCCGGCACCGGGCCGCTCGGTCCCTGGCTCGTCACCACGGACGAAATTCCCGATCCGAGCGAGCTCACGCTGACCACGCGGCTCAACGATACGCAGGTGCAGCACGCCACCACCGACCAATTGATCTATGCGATCCCGCAAATCATCGCCTTCTGCTCGGATTTCACGGCGCTGTCGCCGGGGGACGTCATCGCCACCGGCACGCCCGAAGGCGTCGGCCACGGCCGTAAGCCGCCGTTGTGGATGAAGGCCGGCGATACACTCGAAGTCGAGATCAGTAGCATCGGCACGCTGCGGACGCGGATTGTCGACGAATAAAGTCCGGCCGCGCACACGGCGGCCGGACCCAAGGCGAGTTTATTTCTTCTCGCGGCTGCCGATCAAGATTGACGCCGCGGCAGCGATCAACAGCACGGCCGACACGATCAAGGCGACGCGCGTGCCGAACAGGAAGGCGTGCGCCTGCCCGATCAGCGATCCGAACAGCGCGACGCCAAGTACGCTGCCGGTCTGCCGCGTGGAATTGAGCACGCCGGCGGCGATGCCGGAGCGCGCCTTCTCTACGCTGCCGAGCAACGTCGAGGTCAGCGGCGGCACCAAGAGACCGAGGCCGCCGCCCATCGCGACGAGCTGCGCGACCATCGCCCAGTAGCTGGTGCCGCGTGCGATGCCCAATAGCGCGAGGCAGCCGGCGGCGGCAATCACGGCTCCGGCCGCGATGGTGGCCGAGGGGCCGATCCGCCCGGCGATCCGCGCGGCCACCAGATTGACCGGCAGCACCGCGCCCATCGTCGGCACGAAGGCGAGGCCGGTGGCGAGCGGCGACCAGCCGTTGACCTGCTGGAAGTACAGGCTGAAGACGAAGATCAACCCGTAAAATGCGATATTGACCAAAAGCCCATCGAGCGAGGTGAGCGCGAACATGCGGTGCGCGAACAGCGACAGCGGCAGCATCGGATGCCGGGTACGGCGCTCCTGTGCGATAAAAAGCGCGGCAAGCACGATAAAGCCACCGAAGCCGGCGAGCACGTAAGGGTCGCTCCAACCAACGCGCCCGCCCTCGATGATCGCGGCGGCCACAACGCCGAGCATGGCGATGGCCACCGCTTGTCCCGGCAGATCGAGGTCACGCTGCGTGCGGGTCGTATCGGTGGCGTAGCGCCAGGTCAGCCACAATCCGCCAAGGCCGATCGGCAGATTGACCAGAAAGATGCTGCGCCAGCCGAACAGCGCAATCAGTCCGCCGCCGACCAGCGGCCCAGCCGTGAGCGCCAGACTGGCGCCGGCGGCCCATAATCCGACCGCGCGGCCTCGCTCCTTGTCGTCGGGATAGGCGTGGTTGAGCAGCGCCAGCGAATTAGGAACGAGAATAGCCGCGCCGAGACCCTGCACGGCGCGCGCTGCGATCAGGATCCCCGATGTCGGCGCCAATGCGCAGGCGAGCGACGCCGCCGTGAAAACGGCAAAGCCTGCCATGAAAATATTCTTGGCGCCCAGGCGATCGCCCAGCGCACCGGCGGTCAGGATGAATGCGGCAAACGCTATCGTGTAGGTCGAGTCCACCCATTGCAGCTCGGAGACGCCGCCGCCCAGTGCCGAGCCGATGCTGTGCAGCGCAGTGTTGACGATGGTGACGTCGAGCTGCACAACGCCATAGCCGAGGCTCATGGCGGCGAGCGTCAGCGGTTTTTCAAGGTTACTTCGTGTGTTTGGCTTCATCGCGTGCGTCACGGGCTGCGCATCGCGAAACGGCCGATAGTTCGGGGCAAACGCTCGCATGGCTGGCCGATCCCTTTCCGGTGATACCAACGCTGGATATGGGATCGGGGGTCGATCTACCCACCCGTTTTCTGCAGCGCCGGGTCGCGAAGAAAATCGAGTTCCGCCGGAACTTTTTTCAAAAAATGGAAATTACGCCGCCAATCCGAAAAGCTTCTGCGCGTTGCGGAAATAAATCTTCTCGCGCTCGGCGTTCGATAGCGGCAGCGAATTGAGAACCTTCAGCGTGTCGCGGATGTAGCCCGGCCCCTTCTCCTTGTCGAACGGGCAATCGGACGCGAACAGCACGTGATCGGCGCCGAAGAAATCGAGGCCGCAGACGGTCGCGGCGCGCGCGCCTTCGACCGCAGTGTCGCCGTAGAAATCCTTGAAATAGTCGAACGGCCGCTTCTTTAGCGATCTCAGGATCGCGCCGTAATCCTCGTCCGACGTGCGCACGCCGAGCTGATCGAAGGAGTGGCCGACACGGCCTTCGAGATAGGGCACCACGCCGCCGAGGTGATGCGCGATGACTTTGAGATCGGGAAAACGGTCCATGATGCCGGAGAAGATCAGCCGCGCCAGCGTCACGCCGGTCTCGTAGGGCCAGCCCAGCACGCTGCAGATTTCGTATTTCGAATATTTTTCCGTCGGATAATCCGGCATGTCGCGGGTGCGCGCGGGATGCAGCAGGATCGGCTTGCCGGATTTGGCGATCACCTCGAAGATCGGCAGGAATTCCGGGGCGTCGAGCGGCACACCGTTGGCATTGGTGCCGAGTTGCACCGCATTGGCCCCGTTTTTGAGCGCGCGCTCGGCTTCCGTTGCCGCAGCCTCCGGCGCGTTCATCGGCAACAGCGCCGACCAGCCGACGAAATGCTTCGGATGCTGGGCGACCACTTCGGCAAGCCCGTCGTTGGCGATCTTCGCCATATCCGGCGATTTATCCGGACCCCACAGGCGCTCCATCGGCGGCAGGCCGTGGGACAGAAGCTGGGTGTAATCGGCGAAGGATTCGACGATCGAAATCCGCAAGTCGATATCGGACAACGCCGGAATGCCGCGCACGCGCTTGCCTAGATCCTTGGCGCCCGCAGGCGTCTCCAACAGCGCGTCGTAATAGCGCTTCGGGAAAAAATGATTGAAGGCGTCGATGGTCCGCATGGGCTTTTCCTGCTTTTTGAATGCTGGCGGCCTACCGCGCCGACATCAGCCACGACGCCATCGCAAACGCATCGGCATCGCGATCGAAAAAGCCGATGAGCTGCAGGCCGAGCGGCATGGCGTTGACTTCGAACAAAGGCAGCGACAGCGCCGGCACGCCCAACAGCGAAGCCGGCACGGCAAAGTCCGGATTGCCGGTGAAGGAGAGTCCTTCCGGCGCGTTGCTCGGTGCGGCGAGCGTGATGCAGGCGTCGCAATTCGCGGCAAGTTCGGCATGGACCGCACGCAGGCGGTCCCGTTCGCGCAGATCGGCGCGATGATCGGCCAGCGTCAAATCCTCGTATTTCCGCACCCGGTCCATGACATTGCGGCTCAGCTTGGCGGCGTCGCGGTCGCGCATCGAGCGGAAGAACCAGCGCGTCTCCCAGCCGTTGCAGCGGTGCGACAGCTCTGCGGCGTTAAGCAGGTCGGTTTCCAGCGCCGCGACCTTGTCGTCGTTTTGCCGCGTGCGGATTTCAACACCCGCCGCGCGCAAACGCATGATGGCCTCGTTGAGCTGCTGCTTGGCGGCGACCGAGGCATTGTCCCAGCCGGCGGTTTCAAGCAGCGCGAGGCGTCGCGGCCTTTGCCCCGGCGGCAGCGCATCCGGCCCCTGTAAGCCGGGCGTGCCGGCATCGCCGCCGACGCGGGCGACGATTTCGTGCGCCACCTGCCAGACATCCGCCAGCGAAGCGCCGAGTACGCCGGTGCAGCTCTGGCTCTGATAATCGTGGCTGCCTTCGCGGTTGAGCGCATTGACGCTGGGCTTAAAGCCGACACAGCCGCAAAAGCTCGCCGGCCGGATGGTCGAGCCGATGACCTGGGTGCCAAGCGCGGCGCTGACGATGCCGGCGCCAACGGCGGCAGCCGAGCCGCTCGACGAGCCACCCGGCGAGTGCGCGGTGTTCCACGGATTGCGCGTGCCGCGCGGCTCGGAGGCGGCAAACTCCGTCGTCACCGTCTTGCCGAGGATCACCGCACCGGCATCGCGCAATGCGCGCACGCTTGCGGAATCCTTCTCCGAGCGCCAGCCGTCGAATAGCGGCGAGCCCATCTGGGTCGGCATATCGACGGTTTCGATAATATCCTTGATGCCGACCGGCATGCCGTCGATCGCCGACAATTGTCTGCCGGTGCGCCAGCGCTCGGCCGATCGATCCGCGGCATCGCGCGCTGCCGGCAAAGCGGTGGCCACGAAGGCACCGATTTGCGGCTCCCAAGTGTCGAGTAATTCGAGCGAGCGTTCGAGAAACTGCCGCGGCGTTTGCGCGCCGGAGGCAAACTCTTTAGCCACGGCGAGATAGGACCGAAGAGTAGGTTGCGTTTGCGCCGGCACTCCCATGAATTCAGCCTCTCTGCCTTGTCATGCTCCGCGAAGGCGGAGCATCCAGTAACCCACGTGCGGCGTGTTCTCGCTGAGCATTGACATCGCTTGCGGCGTTTACTGGATCGTCCGCATTCGCGGACGATGACATCACCCTACTTCTTGCTCTCATCGTAATAGTGAATCTCGTACAGCATGCAGCCGCGCTCCGATTTGAACGGGCCATGATGGACGCCTGGCGGACGGCAGGCATAAGTGGGCGCCTCGAACGGCTCGCCGCCCTGCCCCTTGTCGTCATTGCCGACGACGAGATCGCCGGAGAGGAGATAAACCTCCTCCCAGTGGTCGTGCACGAACGGCGCGGTGGTGTAGACGCCAGGCGCGAAGCGCAACAGCCGCGTGCGGCTGCCCATCTTGAGCGTCTCGTCGAGATCGCTCGCCAGGACTTTTTGCTGAATGCCGGACGGATAGCCGGGCGGCGTCACCCAGTCTTGATTCATATCGACCTTGTGGAACTCGAGATGCGGCTTGTTCATCGGCATGGCGTCAGTTCCTTCATCCGAGCACCGGCAAAGCCTGTACCCGATATTGATGATGAATTTTTCGGTTGAGCACCGGGTCTTCCAGCTCGAATTCGAAGATGGCGGACGGCCGTATGCCACCGCGCGCGGCGAGCGTGCCGCAGAACATCAGCGTGCCTTCTTCGAGCCCGCTGTTGCCGGTGAATTTCTCGATCAGCGCCTTGGGATCGAGCATCGCGGTGACCGGACCCTCCTGATAGAGCACGCGTCCGCCGTTCTCGGCAATATGCGCGCGCAAAATGAGCTTGTCCCAATGCGGCGCGATGTCATCATAATCCCAGAACTCGGGCGCAATCGGCTTGTCGCACATCTCTTTGGAAACCGAGACACCGTATTTCTCCACCTCGCGGTCGGTGTGATCGGAACCGGCGCCTACCCATAACCGCTCGCCGTGGCGAAACACCACGAACTCGGCTTCTCCGCTCGAGGCCTCGCCGAGCGCTTCGATGGCTGCGTCGGTGGTGAGCCGCGCCGTCGAGGCGCGATAAAAGATCGGCACGCTCGCCGGGCGCTTGACGCCGAGCGCTTCAAGTTCGGCGATGTGCTTTTCGAGCGCTGCTTTGTCCCGGCCGGTCCAGCCGGCAATCACCAGGCGACCGACCTCGACATTGCGGCGGCTCGGGCCGGCCTTGCCATGGAATACGAGCGGCAGAACACGCGCCGGCACTTAAAACCTCCAGGAGACACAATGACTTGCATCGATTGGCGTCGCATTGCAATCGATCGGAGCGCATTGTACATGGGGTGAAAGCCTAGGCAATCGAAGCGATCCCCATCGCGACGCCGCAAGCGCAGACCTGCTGCGCCTTTGGCGCAACCGATCGTTTCCGGAGGATGCCCATGCACGAGATCACCGGCCAGGTTCACTGGCACGAGCCGACCGGATTTAAGCGCGCCGGTTTTGGCAAATTCGGCCGGCCGAAGACGCCCTACGACCTGTTCATGGAATCCGACGATATCCCGATCTATCGCGACATCGGCGTCAGCAAGGTGCAGAACCTGCCGCTCGCGCCGTGGCCCCGGCTCGGCGGCCGCGGCAGCTACATCCAGCTCCACGGCACCGAAGGCAAATGGGGCTCCTACGTCGTCGAGGTGCCGGGCGCAGGCGCGCTTCTTCCCGAAAAGCACATCTACGAAGAAATCTATCTGGTCGTCGAAGGCCGCGGCTCGACCGAAGTCTGGCTCGACGGCGAGACCAAGCGCCACGTGTTTGAATGGCAGAAGGGCTCGCTGTTCTCGATCCCCGTCAACGCCATGCACCGCATCGTCAATGCCAGTTCGGCGCCGGCACTGCTGTTGGCCGGCACCACCGCGCCGAACTTGATGAACCTCATCGACAACACGCAGATGATCTTCGATTGCCCTTATCAGTTTCGCGACCGTTTTTCCGGCGCCGACGATTTCTACAAGTACAAGGACGACATCGAGCCCGATCCGGTGCGCGGGCTCGCCATGCGGCGCACCAATTTTATTCCCGACATCGTCAATTGCGACCTGCCGCTCGACAACCGCCGCTCGCCGGGCTGGCGCCGCGTCGAGCCGTTCATGACCGGCAATACCTTCTATCTGTGGATCGGCCAGCACGAGAACGGCCATTACTCCAAAGCGCACGCCCACACTTCGGCTGCGATACTTATTTGCGTGAAAGGCAAAGGCTACACGTATACTTGGCCGGAAAAACTCGGCCTCACCCCCTGGAAAGACGGCAAAGCCGATCAGGTCAAGCGCGTCGATTACGAGCCGGTCGGCATGGTGTCGGCGGCGCCCGGCGGCGCGCGCTGGTATCACCAGCATTTCGGCGCGTCGAGAGACCCTTTTCGCCTCACCGCTTGGTTCGGCCCGCACAATCCCGGCCGCGAGCCCGGCCCGCCCGGCGAGAAGCACACCGACTACACCGCGATGGATATCCCCGAAGGCGGCAGCGCGATCCCCTATTACATGGAGGATCCGTTCTTGCGCCAGGAATATGCCGAACGCATGAAGCGCGAAGGCGCCGAGAACCGCATGCGCCCGGAATATTACGAACGCGATTATCGCGGGCTGTTGCCGAAGGAATGAGTGATTTCGCCGGCACCCTCAGCCGTCATGCCCGGCCCTCGGGTCCGGCCTTCGGCCGGCCCAAGGACAACCCTTGTGCCGGGCATCCACGTCTTGTTTGTTTGTCGACATCAAGGACGTGGATGGCCGAGACAAGCCCGGCCATGACGAAGTAGAAGTGCGGACTGCATGAGTGAACAAGGCGGCCGCATCTTCTTCTCCAATACCGGGCGCACCTTTGGCGAAGAAGACGAGCTGTGCGTGCTCTCGGTCGGCGTCGATATCGGTTCGTCGACCTCGCATCTCGTTTTCTCGCGCATCGTGCTGGAGCGGCTCGATGCCCGCTACGTCGTCACCGAGCGCGAGAGCTTTTATCAGTCCGATATTTTGCTCACGCCTTATGCGGCCGAAGACGAGATCGACGCTAACGCGCTCGGCACTTTTATCGACAAGCAATACAAAGACGCCAAGATCGATCCCGACGAGATCGACACCGGCGCGCTGATCCTCACCGGCGTCGCGGTGCGGCGGAAGAACGCGCGCGCGATCGGCGAATTATTCGCGCGGCAGGCCGGGCGCATGGTCGCGGTCTCGGCCGGCGACAGCCTGGAATCGGTGATGGCGGCCTATGGCTCGGGCGCAGTGGCGCGCTCGATCCGGGCCGGCGCCGCGGTGATGAATGTCGACGTCGGCGGCGGCACCGCAAAAATCGCGGTCTGTGCCGACGGCAAGGTGATCGACGTCACCGCGCTCGATATCGGCGCGCGGCTCGTCCTGCTCGACGAAGAACGCCGCGTCGTGCGGCTTGAAGAGGCCGGTCGCCGCTTCGGCGCCGAGCTTGAATTAAAACCCGAGACCGGCGCGATCTTGACCGAAGAGCAAGCGCAGGTGCTCGCTGCTCTGATGGCCGACAAATTATTCGAAGCCATGCGCGGCGGCTCGCCGCGCGCCGGCGGCGCCGACCTGCTGCGGCTCGACCCGCTAAGCTATCGCGACGCGATTGCCGACGTCAGTTTTTCCGGCGGTGTCTCGGAATATATTTATGGCGGCGAAGCCAAGGCGTTCGGCGATCTGGGGTCGGAGCTCGCCGTCGAATTGCACTCGCGGCTCGCCGCGAGCGGGCTGCAACTGGCGCGGCCGGAGGCACGCATCCGCGCCACTGTAATCGGCGCCTCGCAATACACCATGCAGGTCTCCGGCTCGACCATTTTCGTGGCGCCGCTCGACACGCTGCCGCTGCGCAACGTGCCGGTGATCGCGCCCGACCTGCCGCTTAACGACGACATTGATCCCGGCGCCGTGTCCGCCGCCATCAAAGCGGCGCTCAAGCGGCTCGATCTCGCTGACGGCGCCAGCCCGGTCGCGGTGTTCGTGCCGTGGCGCGGCTCGGCGACGTTCCGCCGCCTCGACGATTTCTGCAAAGGCGTTGCCGACGGCTTGCGAGCGGTGCTGGCGCAGGGCCATCCCATCGTGCTCGCCGGCGACGGCGACGTCGGCGGCCTGATCGGCATCCATTATTGCGAAGAGTTGAAAATCAAAAATCCGATCGTCTCGATCGACGGGTTGGAGCTGAAAGACTTCGACTATATCGACATCGGCGCCATCCTCGACACCTCGGGCGCGGTGCCGGTCGTCATCAAGTCGCTGGTATTCCCGACCGGCGCCGGCATCGGCAAGGATTGGACATCGGACAGCGCGAACAGAAAAGCTGCCGCGCGGTAATTGCCGATCTCACTCCGCCGCCACCGCCTCCGCCTGCACGCTGTTCAAAATCGCCTTCAGCTCCGGAATGCAAGACCCACAATTCGTCCCGGCGCGCAGCGCTGCGCCGATCTCGGCCACGCTGGTCAGTCGCTTTTGCGCAATCGCGTCGTGCAAGGACTGAAGACCGACACCGAAACAGGCACATATGGTCCGGCCCGCCGCGCTCTCCGCCGGCGCCGCGCCGCCGGCGAGTACACAGGCGCGCGCGTCGGGCTCGATGCGGCTGCCCAACAGCGCCGCAAGAGCGTCGCGCGACGGCAGCCCCGAGGGCGTTGCGGCAATAAATAGGCAGGCTTCAAGCCGCCGTCCGACAATGCTCGCGTAGCGGAACGTGCCGCGGGCCGGATCGGCGTAAATCACCAATTCCGCTGCCGGCGTCGCATCGAGGAGCGCCATGATCCACAATTCCGTGCCGCGGTCGCTGGGCAAGGGCTCCCAGCCGGTCAGCGTGAAGGCGTGACCGCGCTCGAGCGGAGCCCGCGCCCAGTAATACGGACCGGGCGGCACGTTCTCGGAGCCGCGCAACAGCACGCCGCTCCACCGCGCGGCAACAGGCGCGATGCGCACCGGCGTCGCCTTCAGCTCCGGCTGGCCGGATATGGGATCAACGGCGGCGCCGACGATCGCGTCAATCGGGCCGGCCGATGTGAAACGGTCGGTCCAGTGAAAGGAGGCGAAGACATCGCCCTTGCGCTGCGTCGCCGACAGCCTGACCGGCAAGACGGTGGCGCCATAAAGGCTTTCGAACTCGGGCAAGCCCCCCGTCATCGAGATCAAGGCGCGCAGCATCGGCCGGGTGAATATCGAGTGCCGGCTCGCGCTGATGCGCCATCAGGCGCGGCAGCCTGCCGGTGCGGGTCATGGTGTGCCACTGGTCGCGCAGCCGTCCGGTATTGAGCAGGAACGGCCATTGATCGTCGGTCGCCGCCGCCGGCGGCCGGTACGGCGTCGGCACGAAGCGCGCGCGGCCATCGGGCGTGGCAAAACCCTTGCCGTCGCCGAACAATCTTGTCTGAGGAGGGCCGCCGCGCGGCTGCGGCCAAGTCGTCGGCGTCAATGCATCGTAATCCTCGTCGCTCAGATCGGAGAGCGCGCCGATATCGAAGATGCGGTGCCGCGATTGCCCGTTCTCGAATTCCGAAAGCGCGGCGTGCTCGCGGAAAATCGCCGCAGGACGGTCATAGGCGAATGCATCGGGCCATCCCATGCGCCGCGCCACCTCGGCCATCATCCACCAGTCGGACCGCGCCTCGCCCGGCGGCGAACGAAAGGCGCGCTGCCGTGAAATGCGGCGTTCGGAATTGGTGACGGTGCCGTCCTTCTCACCCCACGCCGCCGCCGGCAGGACGATGTCGGCAAAGCACGTCGTGTCGGTCGGCCAGCAATCGCTGACGACGACGAAGGGACAGGCACCCAATGCCGCACGAACGCGCCCGGCGCGCGGCATGCTGACGGCCGGATTGGTGCTCAGAATCCACAGTGCCTTGACCGCGCCGTCGAGCACAGCGTCGAACAATTCGACGGCCTTGAGCCCCGGACGCGTTGCCATGCGCGGCGCCGACCAGAACCGCCGTACGCGATCGATATCCTGCGGATCGGCAAAACTCATATGCGCGGCGAGCTGATTGGCAAGGCCGCCGACTTCGCGCCCGCCCATCGCATTGGGCTGGCCGGTCAGCGAGAACGGGCCCATGCCGGGACGGCCGATGCGGCCGGTCGCAAGATGGCAGTTGATGATGGCGTTGACTTTGTCGGTTCCGGACGAGGATTGGTTGGTGCCTTGCGAGTAGAGGGTCACCGAGCGCCCGGTGGCGGCGAACCAGTCGTAGAAGCGGGTAAGATCGCTCGCCGGAACGTCGGCAATCCGTGCGACATCCGCGATCGAAGGGGAATATTTGCGGGCAGCCTCGACGGCTTCGGCAAATCCCGTCGTGCGTTCGCGTGTCCACGCCTGGTCGCAGCCCCCGTTCGCGACGAGATGAACAAGGAGCCCGCCGAACACCGCCACGTCGGAACCGGACCGGATGGCAAGATGGATATCGGCGATGTCGCAGGTTGCGGTGCGCCGGGGATCGATGGCAACGATCTTGGTGCCGCGCTTTTCGCGCGCGGCGGCGAGCCGCTGATAAAGCACCGGATGGCACCAGGCCGTATTGCTGCCGACGAGAACGACAAGATCGGCGGCCTCGATGTCCTCGTAGCAACCCGGTACGATATCCTCGCCGAAGGCGCGGATATGTCCCGCCACCGATGAGGCCATGCAGAGCCTGGAATTGGTGTCGATATTGCCGCTGCCGATAAAACCCTTCATCAGCTTGTTGGCGACATAATAATCCTCCGTCAAAAACTGTCCGGAGACGTAGAACGCGACTGCGTCCGGCCCGTGCTCAGCGATGATGCGGCTGAAATTGGCGGCGATGCGGTCGAGCGCTTCGTCCCAGCTCGCATTGCGGCCCCCGATCTGCGGGTAGAGCAGACGCCCGTCGCTCGACAGCGTATCGCCGAGCGCAGCGCCTTTCGAGCAGAGCCGACCAAAGTTAGCTGGATGGTCCGGATCTCCGGACAGGACTCCATCGGCGCCGATGCGCACACCACAGCCGACGCCGCAATAAGGGCACGCGGTGCGGATCACGCCGCCTGCCATTGCAGCCCCGCCGCTTCCGGTATCGCCATCGCGGCGTCCCGCGCGCGCCGCGCGCTCATTATCTGCTCGACAAAGCCGCGACCGAACACCAGTTGATCGCGGAAGGCCGACACGTCGCTCTTGTCGCGCATTAGCTCGACGTACCAAGGTCCGTCGGACATACTGCCGTAGAGGACGCAGCCGGCAATGCGGTCGTCGCGCAGGATGACCTTCTTGTAGACTCCGCGCTTGGCGTCGTGCAGCGTGATTTCCTGATCCGCCGGATCGGCGGCGGCGAGCGCGCCGGCGGAGAAGACATCGACGCCCGTTATCTTCAAGCTGGTAAAGACCGGCGGCGGAACATAGACGTCCGTTCCGCCGGCCAGCCGCGCGCCGCAAACCCTCGCCTGATCCCAAATCGGCGCCACCAGCCCGAACACCTGACCGTTATGCTCGATGCACTCGCCAACCGCGTAGATGTCGCGATCGCTGGTCGCCATATCGTCGCCAACGACGATACCGCGATTGACGTCGAGCGCGGCGGCCTGCGCCAGCGCGATGTTGGGCCGAATGCCGACGGCCAATACGACGAAGTCCGCCTCGATGCAGCGGCCGTCGGCGAGCACGACCGCCTCGGCACGCTCGGCGCCGGCGATCTCTTCGGTCTGGGCGTTGGTGTAAATGGCGATGCCGCGGCCTTCCAGCTCGCGGTGCAACAGCGCGGCAGCGGCGACATCAAGCTGGCGCTCCATCAGCGTTGGCATCAAATGGACGACCGCAACCAACATGCCGCGGCGCTTGAGCCCCCACGCCGCCTCAAGCCCAAGCAAGCCGCCGCCGATAACGACCGCGCGGCGGCGCGATGCCGCGGCGGCGGTCATGGCTTCGACGTCGGCAATATCGCGAAACGCCCGCACATTCGGCAGCGCTAGGCCCGGGATCGGCGGCGCCAGCGGTTTTGATCCGGTGGCGAGAAGCAGCTTGTCGTAGGCGACGGCGCGGCCGTCGGCGAGAACGACCTGACGCGCCGAGCAATCGATCGCCGTCGCGGCGCTTCCCGTCATCAGGGCGATGCCGCGCTCGCCGTACCAGCTCCGCGGATTGATGACGATCTCGTCGAGCGTCTTGTCGCCCGCCAGGACCGACGATAATTGGATGCGATTGTAATTCGGCTGCGGCTCGGCGCCGATGACGGTGATGGCGAAACGGTCGGGAGCGCGCGCCAAGAGTTCTTCGACGGCCCGCATGCCCGCCATGCCGTTACCGACAACGACAAGGCGCGGGCGGCGGCCGGGATCGTTCGCCACCGTTTCGTTCCTCATTCGGCCGCGACCCGCTCCGGTGTCATCGCGGCCTCACACGCGGGCCTGCGCCAGACCCGGCGCGCTCGACACGACCGACCGGCCGCGCAGGTAGTGCCACCAGGTGAGCGCCAGGCAGGTCGCGTAAAACGCCAGATAGATTTCCAACGCCAGATGCGGACCGCCAGTCGCGGCGATCGATGCGCCGAAGCCGCTTGGGATCAGGTAGCCGCCGCAAGCGCCGATGGCGCTGATAAATCCGAGTGCGGCCGCGCTCTCGATACTGGCCGCCTTCACGGCGCTGATCCGGCCCAACTCGCCCGCGCCCTTCGCCGCCAGGAGCTTTTCCTCGCGGAAGATCGACGGGATCATCCGAAACGTCGAGCCATTGCCGACGCCCGTCGTAATGAACAGGATCAGGAACATGGCCAGAAAGCCGGCAAAGTCCTTGATGTCGACGAAATACATAACGCCGACGGTGGCGGCGCCCATGGCGATGAAATTCCAGAACGTCACGATCGCGCCGCCGACTTTGTCGGCGAGCAAACCGCCCAGCGGCCGGGCCAGCGACCCGACGAGCGGCCCCAGAAAGGCCACGCCGAGCGTGATCGCCGGAAATTGCGTCTTGATCAGAAGCGGAAATGCCGCGGAGTAACCGATGAACGAGCCGAACGTCCCGACATAGAGGTAGGACATGATCCAGGTGTGCTTGCGCTTGACGATCGCGAGCTGATCCTTGAACGAGGAGCGCGCATTGGTGAGGTTGTTCATGAAGAAAATGGCGCCGAGTAGCGCGACCGCGATCGGCACCATCCACATCAGCCCGGCGTTCTGCAGATAGACGCCGGCCACCGGCATCGCCCGGTAGAGATTGATGATCCCCCAGCCCATCAGGATCGGCGCCAGCAATTGGACGCTGCT
This sequence comes from uncultured Alphaproteobacteria bacterium, assembly GCA_963822935.1. GTDB lineage: Bacteria > Pseudomonadota > Alphaproteobacteria > Rhizobiales > Xanthobacteraceae > BOG-931. The sequence goes on along the minus strand of CAWGJP010000023.1, from coordinate 284,867 downwards.
AACCCCGATATTGCCGCCGGCGGCATTCAAGCCGAGCGCCCAGCCCTTCATGCGGTCCGGATAGAAGAAGGAGATGTTGGCCATGCTGGAGGCAAAATTGCCGCCGCCGAGGCCGGCGGTGGCCGACACCAGCATCATTTCCCAGAACGGCGTGCCGGGCTGGGTGACGAAATAGGCGAGCAAAAGCGTCGGGATGAACAGCACCGAGGCGCTGAAGATCGTCCAGTTTCGTCCGCCGAACGTGGTCACAGCGAAGGTGTAGGGAAAGCGCATCAGCGAGCCGATCAAGCCGGGCAAGGCTACGAGCTGGAACAGTTGCTGCGGCGTGAAGTGGAAGCCCGCCTGCGGCAGCTTGGTTGCCACGATGCTCCAGATCAGCCAGATCGAAAAACCAACATGCTCGGCGACGATCGACCAGATGAGATTGCGCTTGGCGATCGTCTTGCCTTTCGATTCCCAGAATCCTTTGTCCTCGGGGTTCCAATCGGAGATCCAGGTCGGATTTGACTTGCTCATTACGGGCTCCTTCTCGGCGGGCTGCCCCTGCCGTTGCTCCGCGATGAGTTCGCAAGCTCTGTGCCAAGCTTATTTCATTGAAAATCCTTGCCTTCTCGGGCTCAGGCGGAGAGGCTCTGGCTGCTTTTCGAGGCGATAAGCCGCTAAATTGTGCAATGCACAATTTGTGACCAGACGCGTCCGCAGCGGGCGGGCTCGGCTGTCACTCCATCTTGGCGCCGGACACCTTGATCACCGCCGCCCATTTCGGAATTTCCGCTTTGATGTAGGCGACGAATTGCGCCGGCGTGCCGGGCCCGATGTCGATGCCGAGGTTGGCGAGCTTGTGCTCGATGTCGGGGTCGTTGAGCGTCGCGGCGATAGCTTTGTTGAGCGCCGCGATGATCGCCGGCGGCGTCCCGGCCGGCGCCACCAGGCCGTGCCATGTCGTGGCTTCAAAGCCGGGAAGCCCGGCCTCATCCATGGTCGGGACATCCGGCAGGCTTGGCGTGCGCTTGAGCGTCGTCACCGCGAGCGCCCGCACCTGGCCGTTCTTGAGAAACCCCATCACCCCGGACGTCGTGGCGAACATCATCTGGTCCTGTCCGGCGATGACGTCTTCCAGCGCCGGCGCCGAACCTTTGTAGGGCACGTGCACGATGTCGATATGCGCCTGCGCCTTGAACAGCTCGCCGGCCAGGTGCGCGGCGAGGCCATAGCCTGATGACGCGAAGTTGAGCTTGCCCGGATTGGCTTTGGCGAGAGCGATCAGTTCGGCGAGCGAATGCGCCTTCACGTCGTTGTTGACGACCAGCACGTTGGCTTGCGTCCCGATCAGGCTGATCGGCGCAAGGTCTTTTTCCGGATCGAAGCCGATCTTGCCGTAGAGGCTGACATTGGTGGCGAGGATGGCGTTGTTGCCGAGAAGCAGCGTGTAGCCGTCCGGCGCGGCGTGCGCGACGAATTCGCCCGCGACATTGCCGCCGGCGCCGGGGCGATTGTCGACAATGAAGGGCTGGCCGAGCACGCTGCCGAGCTTTGCGGTCAGGATGCGCGCCATGATGTCGCTCGCCCCGCCGGGTGGGAAGCCGACGACGATGGTGACGGGCCGGATCGGATAATCGGCCGCGGTGGCGACGGCCGCGAGCGCGGCGAAGGCCAGCAATCCGGCCAGCAACGCGGCCATACGCTTGAGCATCTCTCCCTCCGTTTTTTGTGGCCGCACAAGAGGCCGCGCCGCCTCACTTGGCAAGGTCTCCTGAGGTGTGGCACGCATGCAAAACGACAATGGGGAGATCGAGGCGATGCGCACCGGGGCCGACTATCTTTCGTCGCTCAACGACGGCCGCCGCGTCTTCCTCGACGGCGAGCTCGTTAAAGATGTGAGCGCCCATCCGGCGTTCCGGCAAGCCGCGCGCTCAATCGCGAGCCTCTATGACATCGCCGCCGATCCGGGCAACCGCGCGCGCATGACGTTCCCCTCGCCGAAGACCGGCGAACCGGTGCAGCGCGCCTGGCAAATCCCGAAAACCCATGGCGATCTACGCGCGCGGCGTTTGTTCTCCGAGACCTGGGCGGAAGCGACCTTCGGCCTGATGGGCCGCGCGCCCGATCATGTCGCCGGCTTCTTTTCCGGCTATGCCGCGGTGCCGAGTTTCTTCGCCAGCGCCGGCGAGCAAAAGTTCGCCGACAATCTGGTGGCGTTCTACGAATTCATGCGCGACAACCACGTCTATTGCTCTTACGCTATCGTGCCGCCGCAGATCGACCGCTCAAAACCCGCGCACGAGCAGAGCGATCCGACGCTTTATGCCGGCGTGGTCAAGGAGCGCGACGATGGCATCGTCATCAAAGGCGCGCAGCAGCTCGCCACCGGCGGCGCGATCTCAGATTACATCCATCTGAGCTGCATCCAGCCGCTGCAAAAAGGCGACGAGAATTACGCCAATTGCCTCGCCGTGCCGGTCGCAGCCGAAGGCGTGAAACTTTATCCGCGCAAGCCCTATTCGCGCGCCGGCAGCGACGCCGACTATCCGCTGTCGGCTCGCTTCGACGAGAGCGACAGTTACGTCGTTTTCGACAATGTCTTCGTGCCGTGGGAGCGCGTGTTTATCTATCGCAATGTCGAGCTGTCGCGCGACCAGTGGAGCAAGACGCCGTCGCATCTTTACGGCAATCATCAGGCGCAGACGCGCTACGTCACCAAGCTGCGCTTCATGGCTGGCCTGGCGCAGCGCATGAACCAGGCCACCGGCAACATCGCCAACCCGGCCGTGGTCGGCCTGATGGGCGAGCTTTGCTCGCTGGTCTCAATCTACGAGGCCATGCTGCACGCGCACGAAACCATGGGCACCATCGAGGGGGGCGTGCTATGGCCGTCGCGCACCGCCTACTATGCCGCAAGCGCCATGCAGTCGGAGTTCAACGGCCGCATGCTGGAAATCTTCCGCGAAATGGCGGGCGCGGCCTTCATCACGCTGCCTTCCTCCGACGCCGATTTCCAAAATCCCGAAATCGCCGCCGACCTCGACCACTACATGCGCTCCGGCTCGACCGACGCCAGAACGCGTGTAAAACTGATGCGGCTGATCTGGGATTTCCTCGGCTCCGAATTCGGCAGCCGCCACGCGCAATATGAGAAATTCTACGGCGGGCCGTCGTTCGTGGCGAAGCAGCATCTCTATCGCTATTTCGATTTTAAGCGGGCGGGCGCGCTGGTGGACAAGGCGCTCGCTCTGCCGCCGCTCGACTGAGCATCCTGTCGTGTTGGGCAAGACGGTGATAGAGGCATTGCAACGGTCATCGCGGCCGGTAATTTTCGCGCTCGCCTACGCGGTCGCTCTCGTTCTCGTGCGGATTCCCGGCGTGGAAGCTGAGATGGCCGCGCTCACCCCATCGCAGTCGGAAGCAGTCAATACCTACAACGACGCGGTGAAGCGCTTCGAGGCGACCTTGCGCGAGCGCCGAACGCAGATCGAAGCGAATGAGCCGCTTCCCCATTTGCCCGGGCAGGTCCTTTATCTCGCCCGGGTCGGCGTGATGAGCGCCTACAAAGATCTGACTGACGCGATCCCTTCCAGAATTGGCAGGCCCAACAAGTTTGGAATTCCTCCGGCCTATTTCGACGCCGACACCGAGCCGCTTATTGACGCGTATCTCAAGCTCTTCCGCATCATGGAAGCGCCGCCCGGCGACGCGCAAAGCTCGGCTACGCCGTTCAAAGACGTTTTCGATCTGGCGACCGGCATTGCCCGCGCCAAGGGTCTCGACGCGGCTGATGCCGAGGCGGCCGGCCGCATCGGCTTGGGCATCTTTTTTGCCGAGACCAACGGCCGTCAAAACGTCGGCAATGCGCGGTCGGACAAATACAAAGGCAGCTTCCAAACCGGAATTGCCGAAGATCGCAGCGGCCAGCGAAAATGGGCGGCGATCAGGCCGGCGATCGCTGCATTCGATCCGGCGCTGGCGGCCCGCGACACCGAAGAAGAAGCGCGCGCCGGCAATCTCGATCACCGGTTCAATCATTGGACCGCGGTGCGAGACGGTCTGATGAGCGCACACGCGGAGCTTTTCCCGCAAATACCCGCGATCGCGAATGTCTTGCCAAATCCGATCGACCAGATGAAGTTTTTTGAGTTGATCCAGATTGTGCCGACGCCGACCAAGGCCGCGCTCAATTCGGGCTCGCTGCAAAGCTACCGAATTTCCAACCCGACGATCATGGGATATCTGCGCAACAACAGCATTTTTGCCTTCGGGCGCGCCGACCGGGCCAAGACATCGGCGACCTATCGCGAAATCCTCGATGCCATGTGGCTCTTCAACGACAAATTCGAAAAGGCATTGGCCGAATTCGACAAGATAAGGGCGCGGCGGGGCTGAAGCGCCGCACCGGGCCTTCATCCCGGGAAGCAAGCATAGCCCGGATGAGCGAAGCGATATCCGGGGTCTTCCTCTCGTTCGGCATGATGACCGGCCTGCGGGCTCATAGCGCCCGCTGCACTGGGACGGCAGGGGACGGATAACATCCGTCCCTCAGTAGCTCCGTCCCAGGAAGAGCGTGAACTGGAGCTGAGCGGTGGCGTTCGGTCGCCCCCGCAAGTGCCGTGGTGGACCGCCGGCAGGTGAGCGCGCCCGAAGCGGAAGGGCGGCGCAAGCCGCCTTTCCGTGGCGCGCCCCGCACGCCGTTGCGCGTGGGCCGTGGAATACCCGCGTCTGCCGGCGTTCCGTTTCCATTATTAATATTGTCCGCGTGAAACAAAAAATTGCTGGAGGTTCCACGGAGCCCGATCCGTCACCCTGAGGTGGCCGCGAAGCGGCCCTCGAGGGGGCGCGGCCGAGGCGCCGGGGCCGTCTCCTTCGAGGCTCGCTCCGCTCGCGCTTCAGGATGACGGAAAAGAAGTCACCGCTGTTTGACATCACTCGCGCGCCGGATGCGCTCACGAGAACGGGTTTCCATTTGCTGATCTGGATCGATGGGGAGGCGCGATGAACACGGCGCATGGCGTAGTGCCCTCTCCCCTTGCGGGAGAGGGCTGCTCAGCGTCGCAGCAATCTCGGATGGGTGAGGGCCCGGAGCCGCGGCTCCTCACCCGACTGCGATTGTTGCACCGTCGACGATGCCCTCTCCCGCAAGGGGAGAGGGCATGCGCTCGCGCGCTTCTTGAGTTACGCCTCGGCGCCGGCCAATTGCGGCGCGGTGGCCGGCGCTTTGCCGAGGGCTTGCGCCGGCTCGAGCGCCGCTTCAACCGCCTGTTCGACGCGCTCGAGCCAGACGAACTCCATCTCCTTGCGCGCAATCTCGGGGATGTCATCGTAGTCGCGACGATTGCGCGCCGGCAGCATGACGCGGCGGATGCCGGCCGAGTGCGCGGCGACGACTTTCTCCTTGATGCCGCCGACCGGCAAAACGAGGCCGCGCAGGCTGATCTCGCCGGTCATGGCGGTATCGCTCCTGATGGTGCGGTCGGTCATCAGCGAAGTCAGCGCCATGAACATGGCGACCCCCGCGCTCGGCCCGTCCTTTGGGATGGCGCCCGCCGGCACGTGGACGTGGATGTCGCTCTTCTCGAAGCGCGCCGGATCGATGCCGAGCGCCACGGCGCGGTTCTTGACGATGGAGAGCGCGGCCTGGGCGCTTTCCTTCATCACCTCGCCGAGCTGCCCGGTGAGAATGAGCCGCCCGGAGCCGGGAATCCGCGTCGCCTCGATGAACAAGATGTCGCCGCCGACCGGCGTCCAGGCAAGGCCGGTGGCCACGCCGGGAATGCTGGTCCGCATCGCCACCTCGTTCTCGAACCGCGGCGCGCCGAGGATTGGCACCAGATCGTCGCGCGTGACGCGGATCGGCCCACTTTGCCCTTCGGCAATGCGCACCGCCGCGTTGCGCAGCACTTGGCCGATCGCGCGTTCCAGATTCCGCACGCCGGCTTCGCGGGTGTAGCTCTGGATGACCTCGCGCAGCGCATCGTCGTCGATCTCGACCTGGCCGGGCTTGAGACCGTTGGCCTCGAACTGCCGCTTCATCAGATAGCGGTGGGCGATCTGCAGCTTCTCGTCAGCGGTGTAGCCGGCCAGGCTGATGATCTCCATGCGGTCGCGCAGCGGCCCCGGAATGGTGTCGAGCATGTTCGCCGTGGTGATGAACACCACGCGCGACAGGTCGAACGGCACCGCGAGATAGTTGTCGCGGAACGTATTGTTCTGCTCCGGGTCGAGCACCTCGAGCAAAGCCGCGCCGGGGTCGCCGTGGAAACCGGCGCCGAGCTTGTCGATCTCGTCGAGCATCATCACGCAATTGCGCGAACCGGCCTTGCGGATGGCCTGGATGATGTTGCCCGGCAGCGCGCCGATATAGGTGCGCCGGTGGCCGCGGATTTCCGCCTCGTCATGCACGCCGCCGAGCGACACGCGGACGAATTTGCGATCCATGGCGCGCGCGATCGATTGGCCGAGCGAGGTCTTGCCGACGCCGGGGGGCCCGACGAAGCACAGGATCGGCGCCTTGCCTTGCGGGGCGAGCTTGCGCACGGCGAGAAACTCGATGATGCGCCGCTTGATCTTGTCGAGATCGTAGTGATCCTCGTCGAGGATGCGGCGGGCGTCCTTGATGTCGATCGGCTTTTCCTCGGGCAGCTTCCACGGCAGCTCGATCAGCCAGTCGAGATAAGTGCGCACCATGCCGTATTCGGCGGCGCCTTCCGGCATCTTCTGCAACCGGCGCAATTCCTTGCGCGCGGCGTCCTCGACCTCCTTCGGCATGCCGGCTTCGGTGATGGCCTTGTCCAGCTCGGCGATCTCGGCCGCCTTGCTTTCCTCGCCTTCGCCGAGCTGCTTCTGGATCGCCGCCATCTGCTCGCGCAGCAGCACTTCGCGCTGCCGCTCGTCGAGCGAGGCCTTGGTCTGCCGGCCGATTTCTTGCGACAGCCGGAGCACCTCGATGCGATGCGCCAGCGTGCGCGAGACCTTGTCCATCCGCGCCGTGAGGTCGACGGTTTCCAGGATCTCCTGCTTCTCTTCCGGCTTCACGTCCATATAAGCGGTCGCCAGATCGGCAAGCGCCGCCGGCGTCTCGATCGACTGGATCGCGGCGAGAAGATCGGCCGGCACCTGCGGCAGCAATTCGATCGCTTCGACGGCTTGCGCCTTCAGATTGACGAACCGCGCCTCGATTTCCGGCGTGCGGGTATCGGGCTCGGCAATGCGCAGCACGCGCGCGACCAGAAACGGCCAGCCCGAAAGATACTCGACGATCTGGAAACGCTGCTCGCCCTGGCAGACGACATGATGGGTGCCGTCCGGCGCGGTGAGAAAACGCAGGACATTGGCGAGCGTGCCCATGCGATGCATGTCGATCGCGGAGGGATCGTCGACCGAGGCCTCGCGCTGCAACAGGATGCCGACCTGGCGCTGCTCGCGCACCGCCTGCTGCGCCGCGGCGACCGATTTCGGCCGGCCGAGTGTGATCGGGACCACGAGGCCGGGAAACAGCACGGTGTTGCGCACCGGCACGATGATGACGGCATCCGGCGGCAAGGGCGGCAGCGAACCGCCGCCGCTCCCTTCGGACGACGAACCATTCTTTGCGCGAATTTCTTCAGCCACGCTGACCTACGCTTTCTGCAATGTAACCAAGAGACATCCGGCGACAGCGGCACGGCGCACCGTCGCATAACGGCCCGCCGGCAGGCGCACCCGGCGGTAAAATCGCCCTTGCGGCAGTTCAAGCCGGTGGATGACGGCCGTGCGCAACTGCTCGGGCAAGGCGCGCGTCCCGGCGATGACGAGATCGCCCTCCTCGATCACCGCTTGGGCGCTGTCGGAATCGACGCCGGGCAACGCGACCAGCGCCAAAACTTCGTGTTCGGTCTCCAGAATATCGACCGGCGGCTCCCAGGCCGGCGCCCGCGCTTGACCGGCCGCCGGGCGAAACAACTCGCGATGCATACGTTCGGCCCGCGCCAGCATTTCGCAGGCTTCGGACCACATCCAATCGCGGGCCACGTCACGGGCCATGTCACATTCCCTCCAGCTTCGGAGGAGATATGTGTGAAGCGGGAACCTGAAATTCAACGCCGGGCGCGGCGCGGCCGGAACTGCCCGCGGCGAGACGGCGTTGAGCCCGCGCTGTGGCCGCCGCAAGCCACTGCCAAAAATTGCCTCAAGGCTGCTTTTTCCTGGGCGCAGCCGGATTATATGCGGAAAACCGGGTCGAGCCGCAAAACGTGTGGAGGTGCATATGGCGCCAGCAAGCACGGCGCGCCGGATTGGTGAGCCCATTCCGGCGCCCGAGAAAATCCCCGTCCAGCTCATCGTCAACGGCGTCAAACGGCAGCTCACGGTGGCGCCATGGACGACGCTGCTTGACGCGCTGCGCGACCATCTCGACTTGACCGGCACCAAAAAGGGTTGCGACCACGGCCAATGCGGTGCCTGCACCGTGCTGGTCGACGGCAGGCGGATCAATTCCTGTCTGACGCTCGCCGTCATGAAGAACGGCGCCGAGATAATAACGGTCGAAGGTTTGGCCAAGAACGGCGCGCTGCATCCTTTGCAGCAGGCCTTCATCGACCACGACGCGTTCCAGTGCGGCTATTGCACGTCGGGCCAGATTTGCTCCGGCGTCGGGCTCCTCGCCGAGGGCAAGGCGAAGACCGCCGACGAGATCCGCGAACTCATGAGCGGCAATATCTGCCGATGCGGCTGCTATCCCAACATCCTGGCGGCGATCCAGCAAGCGATGGGGCAGCCATGATCAATTTCCAATACGCCCGCGCCAATGACGTCGCCGACGCGGTGCGCCAGATCGCGGCCGACCCCAAGGCGAAATTCATCGCCGGCGGCACCAACCTCGTCGATCTGATGAAAGACGACGTCGAGCGGCCGTCGCGGCTGATCGACATTACGCGGCTGCCGCTCAAGAGTGTCGAGGAGACGAGCGGCGGCGGTCTGCGCATCGGCGCGCTGGTGCCGAATTCGGACCTCGCCTATCACCCGCTGATCGCCGCGCGCTATCCGATGCTGGCCAGCGCCCTCCTCGCCGGCGCCTCGGCGCAGTTGCGCAACATGGCCTCGACCGGCGGCAATCTCCTGCAGCGCACTCGCTGCTATTACTTCTACGACACCGCAACGCCCTGCAATAAGCGCGAGCCCGGAAGCGGCTGCTCCGCGATTGCCGGCCTCAACCGCATGCATGCCATCCTCGGCACGAGCGAATCCTGCATCGCCACCCACCCGTCCGACATGTGCGTGGCGCTCGCGGCGCTCGACGCCAAGGTCCATGTCGCGGGACCGGCCGGCGAACGCAGCATCGCCATGACCGATTTTCATCGCCTGCCCGGCACCACGCCGCAGCGCGACACCAATCTGCAAGGCGACGAGATCATCATCGCGGTGGAGCTTCCGGCCCGCGGCTTCGCCAAGAACTACACTTATCTCAAGATCCGCGACCGGCTGTCTTATGCTTTTGCGCTGGTTTCCGTGGCCGCCGCGATGGAGCTTGACGGCGACACCATCACGGAGGCGCGGCTGGCGCTCGGCGGCGTCGCGCATAAGCCGTGGCGCGACCCGAACGCCGAAGCGGCGCTGCGCGGCAAGACCGCCGACCGCACCGCCTTCGAAGAGGCCGCGGATATCATCCTGCGCGATGCCAAAGGCCACGCCCACAACGCGTTTAAGATCGATCTGGCGCGCCGCGTCATCGTGCGCGCCCTGACGCAAGCGGCGAAGGCCACGCCGCAGTCGCAGTCCAACAAAAAGATCCGGTGACCGTCATGTCCTCCACTACGGCTCCTTATACTGGCACACCCACTTCCCGCGTCGACGGCCACGCCAAAGTCACTGGCGGCGCGAAATATGCCGGCGAATTCCCTGCGGCCGGCCTGGTTTACGGCGCCGTCGTCGCCTCGACGATTGCCAAAGGCCGCATCGCGCGCATTGACGTCAGCGAAGCGCTGCGTGTCGAAGGCGTGCTCGACGTGTTGACCCACGAGCACCGGCCGCGCATGGCAAGCAAGCCGGACGCCTACAAGGACGACGTCGGACCGGAAGACGGTAAGCCGTTTCGCCCGCTCTACGACGACAAAATCGTGTTCAGCGGTCAGCCGGTCGCGCTGGTGGTGGCCCAGGAATGGGAAATCGCCCGCTTCGCCGCCGCGCTGGTGCGGGTCGAATACACGGAACAAAAGTCCGTCACCGACTTGCAGGCCGCGCGCGACAAAGCCCTCACGGTCAAAAAGCCGGAAAAGCCGCGCGGCAAGGCCGACAAGGCCTACGCCGCGGCCGACGTGCGCCACGAGGCGGATTATTTCATTCCCAGCGAATTCCACAATCCGATGGAATTGTACGCCTCGACAGCGATCTGGGAGGGCGGCGGCAAGCTCACGGTGCACGACAAGACCCAGGGCGTGCAGAACGTACAGCGCTACCTGTGCAGCGTATTCGGTATGAAGCCGCACGATATACGCGTGATGTCGGCGTTCATGGGCGGCGGCTTCGGCTCGGGGCTTCGCCCACAATATCAGGTGGCGCTCGCGGTGCTGGCGGCGCGCGCGCTGGAACGCTCCGTGCGGCTCGTGCTGACCCGGCAGCAGATGTACGGGCTCGGCTATCGCCCGGCGACGATCGAGCGCCTTTCGCTCGGCGCGAAACAAGGCGGCACGCTCGACGCGGTCATCCACGAAGCCATCGCGGCCACGTCGCAATACGAAGATTTCTCCCGCAACGACACCGCCTGGTCGGGCCAGCTCTACAAAAGCCCGAACGCCAAATATGTGCACAGGCTGGCGCGGCTCGATCTGCCAACACCATCCGACATGCGCGCGCCCGGTGCGGCGACCGGCGTTTATGGGCTCGAATGCGCGATGGATGAGCTTGCAGTCGCGTTGAAGCTCGATCCGATGGAACTGCGGCTGCGCTGCTATTCGGACCGCGATCAGAACGAGGACAAACCTTACACCAGCAAAAAGCTCCGCGAATGCTACCGGCAGGGCGCGGACGCGTTCGGCTGGGACAAGCGCAAACCGGAGCCGCGCTCGATGCGCGACGGCAGCGAACTGGTCGGCTGGGGCATGGCGACCGGCGTCTGGGAAGCGCTGCAGATGGAGACGGCCGTCCGTATCGTGCTCACGGCCAACGGCCACGCCGAGGTCGCGTCCGCTTTCTCCGACATCGGCACCGGCACTTATACGATCATCGCGCAGGTCACGGCTGACATGCTCGGTCTGCCGCTCGACAATGTCACGGTGAAGCTCGCCGACTCGACGTTGCCGCAAGCCCCCGTCGAGGGCGGCTCATGGACGGCGGCGTCGGTGTCGAACGCCATCGCCAACACCGCCGAGGCCGTGCGCAAGGAGTTGCTGCGGCTTGCCAAAAAGCTGCCGGACTCGCCGCTTGCCTCCGCAAAGCTTGGCGACACCGCGCTCGTCGACGGCAAGATCGTGGACAAGACAGCGCCCGACAAGGCCGTGCTGATCGCCGACGCCATGCGCCACGGTGGCCTCGACCGCATCGAGCGGGAGGCCAAGACCAATTTCAAGGCCAACAAGAAATATGCGTGCAACACGCACTCAGCCATCTTCGCCGAAGTGAAAATCGACGAGGAGATCGGCGTGATCCGAGTCACCCGCGTGGTCAGCGCGGTCGCTGCCGGCCGCATCCTCAATACGAAGACCGCGCACAGCCAGATCATGGGTGCGGTCGTCGGCGGTATCGGCATGGCGCTGCACGAGGAGACGCTGGTCGATCATGCATTCGGGCGCGTCATGAACGCCAACATCGCCGAATACCATGTGGCGGTGAACGCCGACATCCACGACGTCAAGGTGATCTTTGTCGACGAACCGGACGACATCATCAATCCGCTCGGCATCAAAGGCGTCGGCGAGATCGGCATCGTCGGCGTCGCCGCGGCGGTCGCCAATGCCGTCTATCACGCGACCGGCAAGCGGGTGCGCGATCTGCCGATCACGCTCGATAAATTGCAGCGGTGAGGTTGTTTCATTGGAGCATGATCTTTTCCGATCTTGCTTTGCCCGCCGAAGCGGGCTTCGCGAAGGCGGAAAACCGGTTCCCACTTTTCGGGATCATGCTCTAAGCGCGAACCCGCTGCGCACTGCGCACACCCTCGGCCAGCGCGCTGACAAGGCCGGTGACCGCTGTGACGGTAGCGGAAGTAGGTTTGGCGTCAGGTCCGAGGCTTTGGCGCACCGCGTCGACCAGCGCCGAGCCGACCACGACGCCGTCAGCGCCTTGCGCAATGCCGCGCGCCTGCTCCGCCGTGCGCACGCCAAAGCCAACGCAGACCGGCAGCTTGGTGTGGCGCTTGATGCGCGCCACCGCGAATTTGACGTTGTCGGGGTTCGGCGCGGCTGCGCCGGTGATGCCGGTGATCGAGACGTAATAGACAAAACCCGAGGTGTTGGTGAGCACCGCCGGCAGCCGCTTGTCATCGGTCGTCGGCGTGGCGAGCCGGATGAAATTGATGCCGGCATCAAGCGCCGGCAGGCACAATTCGCCATCCTCCTCGGGCGGCAAGTCAACCACTATCAGCCCATCGATGCCGGCCGCCTTGGCATCGGACAAGAACGTATCGACGCCATAGACATAGATCGGGTTGTAATAGCCCATCAGGACGAGCGGGGTCGCATCGTCGCCGACACGAAATTCACGCACCGCAGCAAGCGTTTTTTTCATGTTCGCCCCGGCTTTGAGCGCGCGCAGCCCCGCCGCCTGAATTGCCGGCCCGTCGGCCATCGGATCGGTGAACGGCATGCCGAGCTCGATGATATCGGCACCGGCCTTGGGCAGCGCCTTGAGGAGCGCGACCGTCGTCGCGTGATCCGGATCGCCCGCCATGGTGAAAGTCACCAGCGCGGTGCGGTTTTCCTTTTGCAGCGCAGCGAAACGCCGCTCGATGCGTCCGGTCATCGCGCGCCGCTTCCCAGATGCCGCGCCACGGTGTCGAGGTCCTTGTCGCCGCGGCCGGAGAGATTGACCACCATGAGGTGGTCCTTCGGCTTTTGCGGAGCGAGATCGAGCACCTTGGCGATGGCGTGCGCCGGCTCGAGCGCCGGAATGATGCCTTCGAGCTTCGACAAAAGCTGGAACGCATTGAGTGCCTCGTCGTCGGTCGCCGACAAAAACGTGACGCGGCCGACGTCGTGCAGCCAGGCATGCTCGGGACCGACACCCGGATAATCGAGCCCGGCGGAGATCGAGTGCGCTTCGGTGATCTGGCCGTCGGCGTCCATCAACAGATAAGTGCGGTTGCCATGGAGCACGCCGGGCCGGCCGCCTTCGATGGAGGCGGCGTGCATGCCGCTGTCGAGGCCATGCCCGGCGGCCTCGACGCCGTAGATCTCGATGTCCTTGTCGTCGAGAAACGGATGAAACAAGCCCATGGCGTTCGAGCCGCCGCCGATGCAGGCGATAAGCGAACCGGGAAGACGGCCTTCGGCTTCCATCATTTGCTCGCGCGTCTCGCGGCCGATGATCGATTGGAAATCGCGCACCATCATCGGATAAGGATGCGGGCCGGCAACGGTGCCGATGCAATAGAACGTCGAGCCGACATTGGTCACCCAGTCGCGCAGCGCCTCGTTCATCGCGTCCTTCAGCGTCTTGGCGCCGGACTCCACCGGCACCACTTTGGCGCCGAGCATGTGCATGCGGAACACATTTGGCTTCTGCCGCTCGACGTCGACCGCACCCATATAGACGATGCATTCGAGCCCGAAGCGCGCGCATAGCGTCGCAGTGGCGACGCCATGCATGCCGGCGCCGGTCTCGGCGATGATGCGCTTTTTGCCCATGCGCCGCGCCAACAGGATCTGGCCAAGCACGTTGTTGACCTTGTGAGCGCCGGTGTGATTGAGCTCCTCGCGCTTGAGATAGATCTTGGCGCCACCGCAGTGCTCCGTGAGCCGTTCGGCGAAATAGAGCGGCGACGGCCGGCCGACGTAATGGGTGAGGTAACCGTCCATCTCTTTTTTGAATTCGGGATCGGCCTTGGCCTCTTCATAAGCCTGTTCCAATTCCAGGATCAGCGGCATCAGCGTCTCGGCGACAAAACGGCCGCCATAAATGCCGAAATGGCCGTATTCGTCCGGCCCGGTGCGGAAGGAATTGAGCGGCTGAACGGTCATGGCAATCCTCACGCCACCGGATGGACGCGCTTCGCTGCGGCCGCACGCGCAGCGCGCACGAAGGCACGAATCTTGTCGGGGTCCTTCTCGCCCGGCGCGCGTTCCACCCCTGAAGATACATCGACGCCCGGTGCGCGGGTAATGTGCAAGGCCTCGCCGACATTGTCGGCATCGAGTCCGCCCGACAGCATATACGGCACGCGGGGCTCGACACTTTCCAAAAGATGCCAATCGAACGGCTTACCAAGGCCGCCCGGCCGCGTCGCCTCGCGCGGCGGCCGCGCGTCAAATAACAGCCAGTCGGCCACCGCGGCATAGCGCGCAATCGCTGCAAGGTCGCCTTTGGATTCGACGGCAATCGCCTTCATCACCGGCAGCTTGTACCGCGCTTTGATCGCGGCCACCCGCAGGGGCGACTCGTCGCCATGGAGCTGGAGGATATCGGGACCGAGCGCATCGACCACATAAGACAGCAAGGTATCGTCCGCATCCACCGACAGTGCGACCTTCTTCGCCCTGCCCCGCACGCGCGATTCCAGGGCCGCCGCGGTCTTGAAAGACAGATTGCGCGGCGACGGCGGAAAAAACACGAAGCCGACCATGTCGGCGCCGGCGTCGAGCGCCACGTCGAGCGCTTCAGAGGTCGAAAGACCGCATATTTTGACAATCAGGCTCATATTTCCGAACGCTAGACAAATTCAATTAACGTATCCAGTTCCGCAATCAGCAGATCAAGCCTATTTTCGATCACGTTGGCGATGATTTCGAGATCGATCTGCCAATATGCGTGTACGATGAGATTGCGCAAGTCCACGACCAATCTCCATTCGATCGCAGGACCAGCGCGCTTAACAGCGGCCGAGACCTTGTTCAGAGCTCCCCGACAATGGCCAGATCGTAGAGTGCGGCGTGTTGGGGCTGTAGGGCATCAGCCAAGTCATGTGAAGATAGTCCGCCGGCATTGCCCTTCGCGTGCCGTGCAAAATCGCGAGCATCACGCAGTCGATCAAGATCGGATCGGTTCATACCGGCTCGACGAGACGCGGAAACTCTTCGGCTTCGCTGCCCTTCAGTCCACTCCTCAATACGATACCGACTGGCCGGCCAAGAAGATCGGATAGCTCGACTTCCGCCGCAGCCAAACCCCATAAGTCCAGATCCGTCCGCTTCTCGGCCAGGAAATCCAGGGCATTGTCGTCGAATAAATGCCCCGCGCTGCCGCGCGGCAGCAATCCGGCGATCTTGATCGGATGCTTGGCCTCAATCGCAGCAATATGAAAGCGCAGGATCGAGCGGTTGATGTCGGGTACGTTCATGGCGGTTTCCCGAACAAACATATGGCACAAAATCAAGCCTTCGGCCACTTACGGCACCGGCGGCTTGAGCTTGAGCCGCTCGGGCGGCTCGACCGCGCGGGGAATGTTCACTGGAGCGGCAGCCGCGGCCCGTTTATGTGCTTCCAGTTCGTCGCGCACTCTCGCGAGATCGCGTTCCAGCCGCCGCGCCGCGCGGCGCCACCGGCCATGCCGCAGCCAGGAGGCGCTGCCGCCGATGACGACGCCGACGATCAACAAAAATATGACCAGCGCGAACAGCGGCAGTGTCTCCGACGCGGCGGGAGATTGCGCATTGAACGGATCGAACGAAACCGTCACGGCCTGGCGATTGGCGACCGCAAAGGCGATGATCACGATGCCGAGCGTCGCCAGGATAAGCGCCGCAACGATCTTGCGAAGCAAACTTCCGGCCGATCGCAATGCGCCGGTCAATCCGCGCTCGGACGATTAAGCCGCTCGCGCATTTCCTTGCCGGTCTTGAAGAACGGCACGCATTTCTGATCGACGGCGACATGGGCGCCGGTGCGCGGATTGCGGCCGGTCCGCGCCGGACGCTGCTTGACCGAAAATGCGCCGAAACCGCGCAATTCGACGCGATCGCCGCGCGCCATCGCCGCGATGATCTCGCCAAGGATGGCGTTGACGATGTTCTCCACGTCGCGCTGGTAAAGATGTGGGTTCTGCGTGGAGATATGCTGAACCAGTTCCGATTTGATCATGGCCCGCCGCCCTTGCCTAAAATTGGATCGCCTGCGAAACGACGCTCAGTTCACGCCGGCAGGGTGCCAAAGGGCCAATAGACCGTCAAGGTTGAAAGGCGCCGCCGCGCCGGCGACGCCCCAGAGGTCGAGGCGCTGGGCCAGCGCGTTTAGCCCCGCCGCATCGAGGACGGCTGCTGCGGCGGCGTGCAGGAACGTCAGGTCGCTGAACCGGCTCTGCAGCCGATAATCCCGCACCGGCAGCTTGGCGTTGACGTGATTCTCCTTGGCAAGCCACGCCAGCGCGGCGCGCTCATCGCCAAGCTCGTCGACAAGCTTCAGACCAAGCCCCTGATGCCCGGTGAAGACCCGGCCGTCGTCGACCGCTGCGAGCTGGTCGTCGGTGAGATGACGGCGTACTTGCACCAGGCCTTTGAACCAGGAATAGGAGTCCTGAATGATGGCGTTGAGCGCGGCCGTCGCCTCGGGACTGGTCGGCTCATAACCGTCCGGCGCGGCCTTGAGCGGTGTCGATTTCACCGCTTCGACCTTCACGCCGATCTTGCCGAGGAGCTCCGACACGTTGGGATACTGGAACAGCACGCCGATCGAGCCTACCAGCGAGGTCTGCTGCGCCACGATGTGGTCGGCGGCGAGCGCGGTGATGTAGCCGCCGGACGCGGCCATGCTGTCGACGACGACGACGAGCGGCTTTTTCTCACGCAGCCGGGAAAGCGAATCGAACAATTGTTCGGACCCGGCCGTGGTGCCGCCGGGACTGTCGACATGGACGATAACCGCTTTTGCCAGTGACGCGTTAGCGAGAAGATCAAGCGCACGGACCCGATCCTGGTCGCCGCGGATCAAGCCCGAAATGGTCACCCGCGCAATGTAGGGGCGCACGCCTAACAGGCCGGCGCGGTTGCTGGCGACCGCCGCCGCCCCGGCAAGCCCGACAACAATGACGACGAGGGCGAGGACACGCCAGAACGTGAGCTTGCGCCGCAACCGGCGGCGATCGACGATCAGGTCGGCATCAAGCGACATGGTCCGTTCCCTTTGGTCGGTTCCCTTTGCTGTCCCGCCCCCACGTCTGGCTATTGAGGGGCGTCGCCCCGCAATAACGAATTATCACTCGCCGGCCTCTTCCTTTTCGCCCTCATCGGCTTCCTCGCCCTTGCGCTTGAGCGCGGTGCCCAGGATGTCGCCAAGCGTCGCGCCGGAATCCGACGAGCCGTATTGCGCGATCGCCTCCTTCTCCTCGGCGACTTCGAGCGCCTTGATGGAGACGGTGACGCGTCGGGTGCGGCGGTCGAACTGCGTGACGCGGGCATCGACCTTTTGGCCGACGGCAAAGCGATCGGGCCGTTGTTCGGAACGATCGCGCGCCAATTCCGAACGCTTGATGAAGGACGTGTACTCGGTGCCGACGATCTTCACGTCGATGCCGCCCTCCTTCACCTCGGTGACCTCGCCAGTGACGACGGCGCCCTTCTTGAGCTCGCCGGCGGCGGCATCGCCCGCGGCGGCGGGCGCACCGCCCTCCGCAAGCTGCTTGATGCCGAGCGAAATGCGCTCCTTCTCGACATCGACGTCGAGCACCTGGGCATTGACCTTGTCGCCCTTCTTGTACTCCTCGATGACCTGCTCGCCCGGCCGTTTCCAGTCGAGATCGGACAGGTGCACCATGCCATCGACGTCGCCGTCGAGCCCGAGGAACAAGCCGAACTCGGTCTTGTTCTTGACCTCGCCCTCGACCACCGAGCCCTGCGGATACTTCTCGACGAACACTTCCCACGGATTGCGCATGGTCTGTTTCAGTCCGAGCGAAATGCGGCGCTTGACCGGATCGACCTCGAGCACCTGCACCTCGACCTCTTGCGAAGTTGAAACGATTTTGCCCGGATGCACGTTCTTCTTGGTCCACGACATTTCGGAGACGTGGATCAATCCCTCGATGCCGGGTTCGAGTTCGACGAAGGCGCCGTAATCGGTGATGTTGGTGACGCGGCCCCTGAACCGCGCGCCGACCGGATATTTGGCCTCGATGCCCTGCCAGGGATCGTCGAGCAGTTGCTTCATGCCGAGCGAGATGCGGTGGGTCTCGTGGTTGATCTTGATGATCTTGACC
The DNA here is from genome assembly GCA_963822935.1 of uncultured Alphaproteobacteria bacterium. Taxonomy (GTDB): domain Bacteria; phylum Pseudomonadota; class Alphaproteobacteria; order Rhizobiales; family Xanthobacteraceae; genus BOG-931. The sequence goes on along the minus strand of CAWGJP010000023.1, from coordinate 266,563 downwards.
TTCACCTGCTGGCCGATATTGAGCACTTCCGACGGATGATTGACCCGCCGCCAGGCGATGTCGGTGACGTGGAGCAGCCCGTCGATGCCGCCCAGGTCGACGAACGCGCCGTAGTCGGTGATGTTCTTGACCACGCCGTCGATGACCTGACCCTCTTCGAGGTTCTGCACCAGTTCCTGACGCTGCTCGGCGCGGGTTTCCTCGAGCACGGTGCGGCGCGAGACAACGATATTGCCGCGCCGGCGGTCCATCTTGAGGATCTGGAAAGGCTGCGAATTGTTCATCAGCGGCGACACGTCGCGGATCGGCCGGATATCGACCTGCGAGCGCGGCAGGAAGGCCACCGCACCGTCGAGATCGACGGTGAAGCCGCCCTTGACCTGGTTGAAGATGACGCCCTGCACCTTCTCGTTATTCTGGAACGCCTTTTCGAGCTTGCCCCAGCTTTCCTCGCGGCGCGCCTTGTCGCGCGACAGCACGGCTTCGCCGAGCGCATTCTCGATCCGCTCGAGATAGACCTCGACGACGTCGCCGACCTTGATCTCCGTGTTGCGGCCGGGCCCGGCAAATTCGCGCAGCGCCACGCGGCCTTCGGTCTTTAATCCCACGTCGATCACGGCAAGATCGCGTTCGATCGCAACCACCGTGCCCTTGACGACGGCACCCTCCTGCAGGTGACCGTCGCCGAACGATTCATCGATCAGCTTGGCAAAGTCCTCGCGTGACGGCGAGGTGGCGGCTTGAACGGCAGCTTGAGCCATAAAATACTCCGAGCCCCTTGAATGGAAATGGTCCGGAACGTGCGACGGCCGCCGGCAGGACCGGCGGTTGGGGCCAAGGCCATACGTTTCGGAAAAGCGTGCGTCCCGGACGAAAGTTAAGTCGGCATCACGCAGCGGAGGCGGTGAGCGGGCTAACCTCCAATGACGAAAGCGCTTGTTATCGACGCTTTCGGCCCGCTCGAACGGCCTCGATGATATCGACAGCGGCCCGGAACGCCGCGTCTATACCCAAATGCGTGGTATCGAGCAAGTGTGCGTCGGGCGCCTGCATCAGGGGGGCTGCGGTCCGCCGGGAATCGCGCTGGTCGCGGCGCAGCAGGTCGGCCAGGACCTCCTGCTCGTCGGCGGCTTCGCCGCGCGACTGCAGCTCGATGACGCGCCGCTTGGCGCGCACCTCCGGCGATGCCACCACGAATAGCTTCACATCGGCCCCGGGCGCGATGACGGTCCCGATATCGCGGCCGTCGAGCACCGCGCCGGGCGGCCGGGTGGCGAATTCGCGCTGGTAATTGATCAAGGCTTGCCGCACCTGCGGGATAGCGGCGACGACCGAGGCGGCCTCGGTGATGGCCTGCGATTTCAGCGCAGCATCCTGGAATTTTGCCGGATCGAGCGCGATTGCGGCCTCGATCGCATGCTCGACATCGTCGGGCCGATAGCCGGCATCGATCACCGCTTTGGCCACAGCGCGATACAACAGCCCGGTGTCGAGATACTGCAGCCCATAGACTCCCGCAATCTGACGGGCAATCGTGCCTTTGCCTGAAGCGGCGGGGCCATCGATGGCGATGATCATATAAGGTCGTCCCCCTTCGAAACTACCAGAGCATCGCGTAGCGCATGCGGCACCCCGGGATCGAGGAATAACTGGCTGCCCTGCTTTCGTCCGACGAGTTGCGGAATCGCGCCGGAATTGTCGAAAATCGCCGCTTGATCGGCTTGCTGCAAGAACCACGGCAACTGCTCAAGCGATCGCGACCACCGCCTCCTGACACTGGCTTCGGGAACGTCGTGACCGCCTTTCTCAACCCGCAGACGAACACGCTGCACATTGAGCTCCGGTGACGACAGCATGATAACGATCAGTCTTATCGCGAATTGCCGTTCCTTGGCCGCAACCACCAAGCGGCGATATTTGTCCGTCGAAAGCACAGTCTCTACGCCGACCGTCTGACGGACTGATCAAACGCTTCGATTTCGGTGTTGCCATAAAGACTGCTTTTTCCCGATTCGTTGGGTCCAGCGACGATCCAAAAAGTCGGCTGCTCGCCGGCGGTCACTTCTCGGCTCGTATCCCGTCAGGTGAACCAAAAAGCTTGACGTTTTCGAGTCGCGCTTTCGCTACGTTCTTTTCGAAGACCGTCGTCAGGTCGTCGATAAAGGAGGCGCTATTGGCGTCAAGGGACAAAACTCGGACCAGTTTTCCTGCCGAGTTTCGCACCCGCTTCGTGCGTACCGATCCTGACTTTTTTGTGCGAGGCACCTTGGCACGCTTCAGATCGGTGATGACGACATCAGTCATGGGATCGCCTGTAGATGAACGCTTGAAATATATTGCCTCGCGAAGCCCGGCGCTATGCCGATTCGCTCTCTACTCCGTCAATTCCGCGCCCAGCGACCGCATCAATTCGACGAATCCCGGAAAGCTCGTTGCAATGAAGGTGCCATCGTCGATCTGCACCGGCTTGTCGCTGGCGAGACCGAGGACGATCGCGGCCATGGCGATGCGGTGATCCATATGGGTCGTGACCGTGCCGCCGCCGGCGGGACGGCCTTTGCCGTGGACGATGAGATCGTCGCCTTCGATGTCGACGGCGACCCCGTTGCCGCGCAGGAGCGCGGCTGTCGCGGCGAGCCGATCGGATTCCTTGACCCGCAGCTCCTTTAATCCGCGCATCACCGTCGTACCTTCGGCGCAGGCGGCGGCAACGGCGAGGATCGGATACTCGTCGATCATCGAGGGCGCGCGCGCCGCCGGCACTTCGACGCCGCGCAAAGTGCCGCCCCGCACGCGCAGATCGGCGACGTCCTCGCCGCCTTCATTGCGTTCTTCGAGCCGCTCGATGCGCGCGCCCATTTCGCCGAGCGTCGTGAGGAGCCCGCTGCGGAGCGGATTCATCATCACGCCGTTGAGGATCGCGTCCGAGTCCGGCACCAAGAGTGCGGCGACCAGCGGAAACGCCGCCGACGACGGGTCGGCTGGAACGATGACCGGCCGCGGAGTCAATTCCGGCTGGCCGGTCAGCGTGATACGCCGTCCGCCGCCCTTCGGCTCGACCTTCACCTCAGCACCGAAATGAACGAGCATTTTCTCGGTGTGATCGCGGGTCGCCTCCGCTTCGATCACGACGGTCTCGCCCGACGCGGCAAGCCCGGCCAATAGCATTGCCGATTTCAATTGCGCCGAGGGTACCGGCGGCTCGAACACGATCGGCATCGGATCGCGCGCGCCGGCGAGCGTCAGCGGCAGGCGGCCGTCCGCCGAGGCGAGCGTGCGCGCGCCTATGCGCTGCAGCGGATCGAGGAAGCGCTGCATCGGCCGGGTGCGCAGCGAGGCGTCGCCGTCAAACGTCGCGGTGATCGGGCAGCCCGCGACCGCGCCGAGCGCCAGCCGGCAGCCGGTTCCGGAATTGCCGAAATCGAGCGCATTGGCCGGTTCGGCAAGGCCGCCGACGCCGACGCCGTGGATCAGCCATTGCCGCTCGCCGGTGCGCTCGATGCCGGCGCCGAGCGCCTGCAAGGCCTTGGCCGTATTAAGGACGTCCTCTCCCTCGAGGAGACCGCTGACCCGGGTCGCACCCACCGTGAGCGCCCCCAGAATAAGGGCGCGAATCGACATTGATTTGTCGCCGGGAACGCGAGCGGAGCCCGAAAGCGGACCATTGCGGCGGGCGGTGAGTGGAACGCGGTTCGCGGGCATAAGATGCATCCAGGCTGCGCCACAAGCTGTAATGACCGGCGGCGGCAATAGAGCGCCCTCTATCACGGGCCGGCGCAGCCCGTCATCCCGTCGTTTTTGCGTTTATATCGTCTATTGACAGCCGCCGCGCGACTAGCCAAGTGAAGCACCCGAATTGCTCGACAAGGAATACGGATCGTGGCCAAAGCCGAACTGGGCACCAAAAGGCTCTGCGCCAACTGCGGCGCCAAATTCTATGATCTGAACAAGGATCCGATTCACTGTCCCAAATGCGACGCGGTTTACGTGGTCGCGCCGATTGTGACGCGCTCCCGGCCGGAAGCCGCGCCGGTAGTGCCGCGCCCGGTCGCCCCGGTCGAGGAAGTCGCGGTGCCCGAACCGGCCGAGGTGGAGACCGTCTCCCTGGAAGAAGCCGATGCCGAGGCTCAAGGGAAGAAGCCAACCACTGCGGAGCCGGGTGCGGAGGAAGAAGAAGTCGAGATCGACGAGACGCTCGACGACGACACCTTCATCGAGGAGCAGGAGGAAGAGGACGCCGACGTCACCGATATTATCGGTGGCGACATCGAACCGGAAGAGGAAGGATAATCAGCAGTCGGTAATCAGTAAGGAAGAAACAGAGCAACTCGCTCGCCTGATTACCGAATGCTGACGTCTGATCCCTGAAGGGGCCATAGCTCAGTTGGGAGAGCGCTTGAATGGCATTCAAGAGGTCGGCGGTTCGACTCCGCCTGGCTCCACCATTTTCTAAATTAAATCAATAAGTTACAAAGAGATTTCTGCGCCGTGCTTTTGAACAGAAAGTTATAAAGACTTATAAAGCACTGGGCCGGTAAGGCCGTCGGGCGGAAAACGAGAATTTCGCTGGCGATTGATCGTGGGGATCCCGTACTTTCCATTCTGAAAACAGCCTTGTTGGCGTCATTCCGACGCCGGCATGATTGGCGCATCGGCAGTAGCGGGCTCGACGACGCTCGATCTATTTTCGGGGCAGCATAGGCGGCGCTTGTGGACCTCCCCTGTATTATGGCGCAAACGCCGGTGATGTTACACTTGACATACCTGACCCCATAATGTGAGTTTCTGGCCATAGGAGATTTCGCCATGGCCAAGCCCGTTTTGAACGAACCCCAATTCCAGACCGAACAAGGCGCTTTTGCCTACGTCGAGACTCGGCTTTGGCCGAATGGCCCTGCATGCCCGCATTGCCAAGAGACGCAAGCGCATTGGCCGCTTGAATGGCAAGACCACCCGGGCTGGTTTGCACAAGTGCTACGCCTGCAAGAAGCCCTTTACGGTCCGCATGGGCACGCTGTTTGAGGATAGCCACCTGCCCCTGCATCTGTGGCTGCAAGTCATCCACCTGTTCTGCTGTTCGCAAGAAAGGTATCGCGACGCGGCAGATTCAGCGGATGCTGAATTGCAGCATGAAAACCGCTTGGTTCCTTGGCCATCGTATCCGGCTGGCTATGGACCCCGGTTTGGGTGATAAAATGGGCGGCGAGGGTAAGACCATCGAGATTGACGACGTGGAACTGAGCAAATCTGCCAAGATGCGCCAGGCGCCGCGTGGGCAGAGGGTGCCCAATCTGAAAGCCCTGAACCTCATTGAACGCGGCGGCGCGAGTGAATATCCGCTCCCACGGAAACGGATCGCGTTCCTCATGAGGCGTCAGGACGTGCCAGAGGAACTGGAACTGCCAGGCAAACGTACCGATTAGCATCTCCCGGGACGCGCAGCCCTTCCTTGGGTGCGGTATATGCACGAGGATATGCGCGTGCCTGGTGCCGAACCGTTTTTCCCCCTCAAAAACGACCAGCATGTAAAAGCGAGCCTCATCCGGGAGTTTGTGGTAACGATTAAGGACATAGCGCTTGGACAAGCGGGCCTCAATTTCCCGCAGGCGCTGCAAGACCACGTCATCATCGGGACATCGCCCGACGCCGATAGTAATGAAAAACTGCCAGTCGAGACGTTGGATGAAATCGACAAGTTCTCGTTTGTAGTCGTTGGTCGTGCTTGCTGGGCGTTTCATTGGGCACATTTGCTATTTATGTTTTACGTTTCTTTCTCCCGAGCCGCTTCTGCGGATTTCGGGCTGGCCAGCCGATGATCCGGCGATGCCGGCATCGCTTGGTTCAAAATCTGCGACATCGTCCAAGCTGTCATCTTCACCGCTCGGACAACGGCGCCAGTGCCGGTTTAAGCCTCCTCCCGGGCTGCCGATCCATTCGAAATTTCCACCGTGAACCCCAGCTTTTCTGCTAACGCCTCGAGCTTTTGCAGATTATTGCGTTTCTGATCCTCGTCCATCTTGCCGGCGCATAAGCGCAGGATCGACATATCAGCGGCGAGGGTGGCCCTGATTGAGCTTCGGCTTCGGCTCGACTGATATCTCCCTGGAAAAGTGCCTCCAGAGGCACACGTACTTTATGTCCTCGACCCAGTCGTGCTCTTGGACTTTTTTTTTGCGAGCTTTTCTTCGGCGCGCATGATGCGCTTCCGCTTCAGCTGCATCAATTTTTTTATCTCATTTGCCAATTCGTATCCGTTGTAGGGTTCGAGCGCCTCTGTCACCTTCTTCTCGATCTCGGCAAGTTCGTCGAGCGTCAACTTGTCGCCAGGCGCCGTCCCATCTGCCGTTGGATTGCGCCAGCGTTTCAGCCAGCCCTTAACTTCCCCAGCTGTCGCATTGGGATAGATGACAGGAGACGCCGTCTTGGGGGCCTTCGGGTCGGCCCCAACCGCAGACCTCGTGTACCGGTTTTCGAGACACAACAAGATTTCCTCCTTCGTCATGTGGGAAACCTCGTCCAGCGCTGTGAGCGTTATCGGTAGGCGATCCTTGTACTTATCGATGGTCGCAGCCTTAAGAGCTTCTCCGGCATTGGCATACTTCGTGAAGTTCGAGCGCGATCCAAAAATATCCTTGAGCTTATAAGTCTGCCACCAGCCCTCGAATTCGGCTGCGTACCGTTTGCCGTCCTCGCGCAGATATTGCATCCGAAGGGCATAGGCCTTTTCAGCTACCTCGATAATACCTTCGCGAGACTTATTGTGTGATTGCCGGATCGCCTCGACCAAGCCTTGATCCAAAGCAATCTTGTTGCCTGCAGGATTGGCCTCATTGTTGCCTGCAGGATTGGCCTCACGCGAAGCAGCAGCCTCGTCTTCGTCGTCGGTCACATGATCTCCTTGGCATCCGTTTGTTGCCGAGCGCAGCGTTACCGCTGTGCGCCCCGCCATCGCAGCGTAATGCCATAGGAGAAGTGATGAGTGGCGGATTTATTGTGGTTCTAGTCGTGACCACAATTGTTCCGCAGGCGGAGATCAGTCGAGTTCACATTTCTCATGTGAAATGAGATTGGCTGGGCGCGCCAATCGTTAGGAAAAGTGTCGGCGCTAATCCTCGAAATATCCCGGGAAGATGGGCGCTATGGTCGGATGAACAATGTCGAGATGCTCATCAGACCGCATTAATTCTCGTATGGCCTTTTGCGCTGCCGTTTTGATTGTTTCCGGTGGCAGGCTCGGATCAGCTATCTGGAATAGCCAAACCGCAAGATTGAGCCGCGCCTCGTCTTCTAAAGACCCACCGCGGCTTAATCCTTTTCCCGTATATTGGCGCAGGTACACGTGAAATGCGTAGATACAGTGGTAAAGAACCTCGCTTTTCTTCGTAGTTATGCGCTTACCTTGAGGCAATTGTTCTCGAGCGTGTTTCAAATCACTCACGAGTTTTTCGAGATCCCGTTGAAGAGAGATGATTTGCTCCTTGGCATTACTCAACTTATCTTCCGGTGTTCCACCTTGAGAAGATTTGGCTCTCGCCTCGAGCAAATTTTCTGAGTTCAGCGGCGATAGGGCTTTTTTCAACTCTCGAACTTGCCTGGCCGCTTTATCGAGCGCTTTGCGCACTTTTCCAGCTCGCATCGGCGTTGGTGTGCTGTCATTCCGGTTCAGGTTGTAATATGCCACAAGCTTATTGAAGAAAGTGCGGTGATGAGGTTCGTTAAGGTCTGATATTGCCGGCCTCTCGGGCGACGCCCAGTCCTCATCGGTGATTATTGGCGCTACTTCTCCAAGCCTACGCAATTCACTTGCGACGCGCTCAGATGGATAAGCCAGCGTCCTTCTGTCCCGCATTGACGTTCATCCGTATCAGGAGATGCCACATCTCCTTCGAAGCCGAGGCCAGCTTAATAACCCTTGTGCGCCAAACAAGACTACTCATCACCGAAAGTCTGCAAATTTTTCCACAAAGCCTCCGACATAGGCAGGTGACGAGCATAAAAACGCTCGATCTGATCGACTGATGTTCCGGCGTTTTTCGCAAGAGCAAAGATGTTGACCTTGCCTTCCGAGTTGACGATGCGCATGCAGATGGCCGTATGCCGCAACGAATAAAGCGAGTGAAGCTTGCCGGTTTGGATATCGCTTGTGAGATCGGCGCGCCTCAGAAGCTCACGAAATTGCCGCTGCATGATATCGGATGCTGTTTGGCGATTGAGGTATTGCGGCAGAAAAACGTAATCCTCGTCTGTTGCATCCGGGTATCGCCGGCAGATTGATTGGTAGATCTCCACTGCTTGCGGCATTGTCCGAGCGACACGGTATCCGGTCTTGCCGTTTCGGATCACGACGGATAACCCCACGGGTTTCCTGGATACCGAGATATCATTCCGTTTGATGGCGTAGAGCTCCGAAATCACCGGGCGAACAAACGACTGGGTCAGAAAGACGATGAGGTCATACAGCTCGTAGGTGACCGTAATTCCACGTATGATTACCTCTTCTTCAGCCATCTGCCTCGCGACTTTGAGCAGTTTGCGGTAAGCGTCATTTTCCTTTTGTACGAGGGGATGAAACCGGAAAAATGGACGGGGATTGTCTTCTTGTTTCGCCCCCGGCGTAGCCGGAAGATCGTCAATCACGCCTTCATCACGCGCCGCCTTGAGTACATTTCGGAACGCCGACATGATGGAATTCTTGCTGGACGAGGACAGTTTTGGGCGACGTTTTGTCAGTTGACCCATATATTCGGTGTAATCCCGCGTCTTGATCTTCCGTACATCCTTGGCGCCAAACCACTTCACCAATCCCCAGTCCGGGTTCCGAATTGCCCATTCCATCGCCTTAGCGGTGCCGATGTGCCGATTGCCATCGGTGGCAAGGCGAAAGGCTTTCGTCAGGGCTTCGTTTGCGAAATGTCTGAAGGTAAATTGTCGCTCGACCTGTTCTCGCGGGATGCTCCGCGCAAACTCGCTTGCCACCTTCCGGGCCTCGATCCTCGACGTTTCGCCGGTGCTCCTCGTCGTGTACTTCCGTCGGCTGCTGTCCCAGACGCGCACTTGCCAGTATTGGCTGCCTCTGATCGGGTAGATCGAGACACCCTTATAGACCTTCACAGCTTTAAAATCGGAATCAGCGGATTGAGAAATTACCACGTCAGTTTAACGTCCAAATCATACAGTAAAAGTTATAAAGTATTCCTATAAATGTGTCAATAACTACTTGATAATACTTGTGTCATTTATAAATGGCATTCAAGAGGTCGGCGGTTCGACTCCGCCTGGCTCCACCAGCCTTCGCTCGCGAAGCGAGTGAAGGCTGCCGCGCCGAAGCCCAAAGGGCAAAGGCTGCCGCGAGCTTCGGCTCGGCAGGCCAGCGAGAATAAGGTCCGCCAAGATTGCCCGCCGCAGCCTTCGCATTTTCGAGCAGGCCCGCGGCGATCGATGCGGCGTCAAGTCTGCCATGACCGTATTGTGACCGTGCTATGTTAGGCTCCGCGTGGGAACGGAGGCGGGGATGTTTGAGAAACGGATCGGTGCCGCGCTGGCATTGGCGCTTGGCGTAACCCTCGGCCTAGCGGCTGTCGGCCCGTTGGCGGCGCAGCAGGGAACGCGGGCCGCGGCCGCCGCTCCGGCGCTGCAGCCCGATCCGACATTGAGCTCGGAAGATCAGCTCGCGCCGTCGCAGATGAGACAGAGAGTTCCGGCGGCGGTGGCGGAGCCGACCGGCGGCTCCCACACGACCGCGCATCCGGTAATGCACACCGCAGCCGCGCCGCCGCACCCCGCAGAACCGAAGCTGCCCCCGCCGAGCGCTCATGTGGTGGCCTGTACCGGCATATTCAGCCAGAGTTCGAACGCGCTTCGGCTTGCCATGACGTTCGACTATAAGAACGTTACTTTTGGCGACGTGGACGCCGACGGCGGCACCAAGGTCAAGGCCTCGATCGTGTTTCCGAACGATCCGAAGCGCCGCCTTGAAGTGTGGTGGTCCAATCCGGCCGAGCGCAGCGGCACTTATCTCATCGACATAAAAGGCAAATCGACCTGGGGCGCGCCCGGCGGCATGCGGCTTGGCCTCGACCTCATGCAGATGGAAAAGCTCAACAAAAAGCCGTTCAAGCTCAAAGGCTTCGACAAGAACGGCGTGGCGACGGTGAGCGACTGGGACGGCGGCGCGCTGGCGGCGCTGGCGGGTGGCTGCAAATCCGGCGTCAATCTGAGCGCCGATCCGAAAGCGGCGGCGGATGCGGTGAGCGCGATGTCGGCGGACAAGGAATATTCCTCTTCCGATCCCGCGATGCGCTCGCTCAAACCGACCGTGAGCGAGATTCTTATCGGTTATTAGTAGGCAAGCCGCCGACCACAACGCTCTTCGGTTATGGCTTCGGCTGCGCGTGGCCGGGCGGAGCGGGCTTTGCGGGCACGGCGGCCGGCTGGTTCGCCTCGCTCTTCATGGTCCGCACGTCGCGCGCCATCTCCAGGCAGGTCAAGAGCTCGGTATAGCTCGACTCGCCGCCCATCTTGGATTCGTTCGTGCAGGCGACCTTGTCAGCCGGCGCAAAACTCGACCATTCCTTGACCAGTTCGTCGCGGGTGGCCTTCTCGCTGTCGAGGCAGTTCTTCTTCTCTACGGCGATGTCGGTATCATGGAACGAGACGCCGCCCTGCTGCGCGATGCCCTGGCAGACCTGCTCGACGTTAAGCGCAGGCACGCTGTCGGAGACCGGCATGATCAAATGCGCGCCAAGGATCAATACCGGGGGAAGAATCATCGTCGTGCTCCGTCGATCTGTGCCGCAATTATAGCATGCCTGCGGTCTGGAACCAGGGATTGGAACCGGGGAAGGCGAGATCGTGGCCTGAATTGTGAATTGACCGGCAATAACCGGCCCCGCTATGGCTCGATCGAGGCCGGGTGAGGGACAGGTTATGATTCTTGCGCCGCTCTTCGGCACGGCATTGGTCGTTGCCGTTGCTACCGAACCGCTCAACAATGGCAACAGCGCTGCGACCCTCTCCGCACAGCAGAAGAGCGCCGCAACCGAGCCGCTGGTGCGCTCGGCGACCGAGTGCATCGTGCACGCGGTCGTCGCCGACCCGCGCTATGGCGCGACGCCGGCGACCGAGCTCGGCGACCTCATCGTCGCTTCGATGCCGTCCTGCGTTACGCCGGTTCGCGCCATGATCGACGGCTATGACCGCTATTACGGCACAGGCACCGGCGAGGCGTTTTTCATGGGCCCCTATCTCGACGTGCTGCCTAAAGCCGTCGTGGAAGCGGCCAAGAAGGCCGCGCGCTGACGACGAACCGGCCGCCGAGGAACAATCGTCGGTGATAGGTGGTACTGCCTATTCGTATTTTACCCATTACGAAGCACTATCTTGATTACCTGATTCCGCCTCCCGCCGCGGTTGCAGCTCTTGAAAAGCAATAACCAGAACGAAAGCGCAATGCGGGAGTGACGGGACACGCACATGCCCGATCGCTTGGCTTCCGAGGAGATCGTCCGTCTCGCGGTGGAGGCGTCGCCGAGCGGCATGATCATGACCGACGCCGCGGCAAGATCGTGCTGGTCAACGCCGAGGCCGAGCGGCTGTTCGGCTACCGGCGCGAGGAACTGCTCGACCGGTCCATCGATATTCTGGTGCCGCAAGCCGGGCGCGCGCCCCATGGCGGCCATCGCGCAAACTTCGTCGCGAAGCCGGAAGCACGCCGCATGGGCGTCGGCCGCGACCTTTACGGCGTGCGTAAAGATGGAACCCAAATTCCGGTCGAGATCGGGCTCAATCCGATCCACACCAAAGACGGGCTGATGGTGCCCAGCGCCATCACCGATATCAGCGCGCGCAAGCGCGCCGAAGCGACGACGCCGCGGCTTGCCGAGCGCGAGCAATTGCTGCTGGCCGTCGTGGAGCAGCACAGCGACGTCGTGCGGCACTCAGCGCGGAATTGACTGCACGGCTACGCCCGTCGTCGGGTCGATGACCAGGATTCGACCGGGCTCATAGACATAGCGATAGACGTAAGGCGTCGCGGCAACCGCGGTTCCATCGTCGACCACGGGCGCGGCAACCGTATCGTAAAGCGGCCCCGGACTTTCAGCGATCGGCGCCGCCACTACGTCATCGTAGAGCGGCCGCGGCGCGGCCGAAACGGTACGCGCCACAATCGCCGGCGCCGGCACGACAGTCGGTGCCGGCACGACCTGGCGCGTTATGGTGCGCGTCGTCACGACGCGACGAACATGCGGCCGGACCGGCTGTATCGTGCGCACTGTCTCAGTGGTCTGCACCGTCTCGGTGGTCGGTGCCACCGTGACGACCCGATCCGGAGTGATGACCGTCTGGGCATGCGCAGCCGTCACTGCGGCCGCTGCGAGCGCAAGACCGATCGCGGTAGAGGAAAAAGCTACTCTCATGGCCTACTCCATGGTTTGCCTGCTCTATGTGTTGGCCTGCTGGCGGCATGCATAGAGCACGTTCCGGGCGCATCGCCCGAAGCCACGATGCCAACGTCCGTGCGTGACGCCCGTTCCCGTTGCCGCGCATTTGTAGGGAATTGCAGTCTTTGGGAATCGTACGGCATTTCTTCCATGGACCGCGTTCCACTGCCGCAAATTCGACGCGGCAATGCCGTGCGGCGGACTTTTATTCGCGCGTCAGCGCACCGCGCAGCAGCGCCGACAACGGCAGTGTCAGCAGCACGAAGGCCGCCACCAGCACCAAAGCCTGCCACACGCCGAACCTGTCGCCGGCACGGCCAAACAGGATTGGCGCGATCGCGCCGGACCCGATGACACCTGTATAGAAGATGCTCAGCGCACGGCTGCGCCATTGCGGCGGCACCAGCTCGGGCACCGAACCGTACAACACTGACGACGTACCATTGAGCGCGACGCCGAGCAGCGGCAGCAACAGCAAAGCGGCCGGCAGCGGCAGCGGGAACAGCGCAAGAATAGCCACCGCGGTCGAGCCTTCGGTCAGCCAGACGGTCCCGACCGCGCCGATCCGCGCGCCGATAAAGGTGCAGGCGAGCTTTCCCGCCGCGCCGCCGGTGAAGACCAGCGTCAGCGCCAGACCGATGGTCTGCTCGCTGGCGCCCTTGTTTCGCAGCACGAACGGCAGAAACAGCAAGAACGCCATACGCGTAGCGGTGTCGATGACGCCGATCGCCACCAGGACTGGAAAGGCGTAGCGCGGCCGTGCGCGCTCTCGCGCCGCATGCTTATCGCTCTGCGGATGCACGATCTCGCCATGCCGGAAGCGCGGCGCGGCGATAAAGATAACCACCGCCACGACAAGACCGATGCCGCCCAAAATGGCGAGCGCCGGCCGCCACGCCATGACCAACAGCATCAGCGACAGCGTCGCCGGCAGCGTCATCTTGCCGAGGTCGCCGGTGAAATTATAGGTGCCGAGCGCCTTGAGCGAGCGCGGCCCGGCGAAAGCGCGGGCGACCAGCGCCGAGGCGATCGGATGCTGCGTGCTCGAGCCGATGCCGCAGATCAGCAATGCGCCGAGCAGCGTGCCAAAACCGGCGCTGGCGCCGGCGAAGACAAAGCCGAGACCGGCGATCGCGGTGCCGATCGCCAGAATAGGCGCGGCGCCGAACCGCTCCGCCGCGATGCCGGCGGGAATCTGCAAGAGCGCCATGGCGCCGACCAGCACGCTGCGCAGCAGGCCGAGCGCCGCGTAAGTCAGTGCAAATTCGGTCTGCCACAGCGGCAGCATGATGTAGATGAGATCGGTATAGCCGTCATGCAGCGCATGGGCGAGGCCGGCGACCGAGACGGCGCGCCGCTGGTCGCCGGACATCTGCGGCGTCAGCGCCGTGAAATTCTCCCAAGAAAGCCTTCGCATCAGGATCCCGCGGCTGTTTGCTCCCCGTCCTAGCTAGCTGCGGATTGGCGGTCAAATAGCGGCGTGAAACGGCCTCGATTGACCGCTGCCATGGCGCGGTGCAGTGTGCCGCCCCGCAAGCAGAATCACGCAACTTTGCCAGGAGGAATCATGTTCGGCCTCGGCGACCTGTTCCAGTGGGAGCGGTTCGTGACGCCCACCGTGATCAAGGTCTTCTATTGGCTCGCGGTCGTGATTTCCATCTTGCTCGGCGCCGCCGGCGCGGTGAGCTCGCTGACGACGATGGCGTATAATCCGTTTGTCGGCATGATCCTGTTGATCGTGAGCGTGCTCGGCGCCTTCATGGGCGTGATCCTGGCGCGCATCATCGCCGAATTCGTGCTGATTGTGTTTCGCATCAACGAGCACCTGGGCGCGATCAGAAACCAGGGCGGCATCCGCAATCAGTAAACGGTTTCTAAGCGGACGCTTTCGGTTTCACGTCGCGAAGCGAAAGTGCATGACGTCGCCGTCCTGCACCACGTAGTCCTTGCCTTCGAGCCGCAGCTTACCGGCATCGCGGGCGCCGGCCTCGCCACCGCAAGCCACGTAATCGTCGTAGGCAATGGTCTCGGCGCGGATGAAGCCGTGCTCGAAATCGGAATGGATCACGCCCGCCGCCTGCGGCGCCTTGCTGCCGGCCGTGACCGTCCAGGCGCGCGCCTCCTTCGGACCGGCGGTGAAAAATGTCACCAGATGAAGGAGCGCATAGCCGGCGGCGATCAGGCGATCGAGGCCGGCTTCCTTCAGGTCGATCGCGGCGAGATACTCTTCGCGCTCGTTGCGCGAGAGCACCGCAATCTCGGCTTCGATCTTGGCGGAGATGACGACCGCGGCGGCGCCTTCCGCTTTGGCTCGGGCCTCGACCTTTTGTGAGAATGCATTGCCGCGTCCGGCGGCGGCCTCCTCGACATTGCAGACATAAAGCACCGGCAGCGCGGTGAGGAGGCCGAGCATATGGAAGGCCTTTTCCTCCTCGGGCTTGCGCTCGGTCAAGCGCGCCGGCTTGCCGTCGCGCAGCAGCGCGAGCGCGCGGCTGATGAGATCGAGACTTTCCTTGGCTTCCTTGTCGCCGCCCTTGGCCTTTTTGCTCAACGCATCGACGCGCCGCTCCAGGCTGTCGAGATCGGCGAGCATCAGCTCGGTCTCAACGGTTTCGATGTCGGCGACCGGATCGATGCGGCCTTCGACATGGGTCACGTCGGTATCTTCGAAGCAGCGCACCACATGGGCGATGGCATCGACCTCGCGGATATTGGCGAGAAACTGGTTGCCGAGCCCCTCGCCTTTCGAAGCGCCGCGCACGAGACCGGCGATGTCGACGAAGGTCAGCCGCGTCGGCACGATCTGCACCGACTTGGCGAGCTTGGCCAGCGTCTCCAGTCGCCGATCGGGCACCGCAACTTCGCCGACATTCGGCCCGATGGTGCAGAACGGATAATTCGCCGCTTGCGCCGCCGCGGTTTCAGTCAGCGCATTGAACAGGGTCGACTTGCCGACGTTCGGCAGGCCGACGATGCCGCATTTGAAGCCCATCGGTAATTCAATCCGTTTCCTGGCTCACGCCTCTTCGCGATCGCCTTTGTTGTCGTTTGTCGGGTCGCCAAATCCCTTCGCCACCATGGCGAGGTGGACCTTGTTCTGAAAGCTCGCATCCTCGCCGCGCGCGATCAGTTCGGCATTGTCGGCGATGATGGCGATCAGCGTCTCGAGCCAGCCGTGCTCGCTCTTGGCGAAATCGCTCAGCACGTAGTGCTGCACCAGGTCCTTGTCGCCCGGATGGCCGACGCCGATGCGCACGCGCCGGTAATCGTTGCCGATATGCGCGGAAATCGAGCGCAGGCCGTTGTGGCCGGCAATGCCGCCGCCGGTTTTGACGCGCACCTTGCCCGGCGGCAGGTCGATCTCGTCGTGGAACACCGTGATGTCGCCAAGCGGCAGCTTGTAGAAATGCGTAGCTTCGGCGACGGCGCGGCCGGACTCGTTCATGAAGGTGCCCGGCAATAGCAACAGCGCGCGCTCGCCGCCGATCGGGCCCTCACACGTGACGCCCTGGAAGCGCCGGCGCCACGGTCCGATGCCGTGGCGCTTGCCGATTTCCTCGACGGCCATGAAGCCGACATTGTGCCGGTTGCCGACATAGCGGGCTCCCGGATTGCCAAGGCCGACCAGGAGCCGCATCAGCGTCGTCCCGAGAGATAAAACCTTACTTCTTCTCGGGCGCGGCGGCAGCCGGGGCGGCCCCCGGCGCGGCGCCGGGTGCAGCACCCGGAGCAGCACCTGGCGCGCCTTCGGCCGGGGTACCGGCAGCGGCAGCAGCGGCGGCAGCGGCAGCAGCAGCGGCGGCGGCTTCGGCGGCGGCCTTCATTTCTTCGGCGTAGCCCGACGGCGGCACCACCGTGACCAGCGTGACGTCGCGTCCGGCCACCGAGCGCACACCCTCCGGCAGCGTGATGTCGCTCAAATGCCTGGAATGATTGATCTCGAGATCGGAGACATCGACCTCGATGCCGGCCGGGATGGCGTCAGCGCGACAGCGCACCGGCAGGCTGTGGGTGACGATGCTCACCGTACCGCCGCGTTTGACGCCGGGCGACTGGTCGGCGTTGCGCACATGGATCGGGATATTGACGCGAATGGTGGCACCCTCGCCAAGCCGCATGAAATCGACATGCAGCGGCAGGTCGCGGATCGCATCGAGCTGGAAGTCGCGCGGGATGACGCGGTGCTTCACGCCCTCGACTTCGACGTCGTGAATGGTGGTGAGAAAACGCCCGGCGTAGATGCGCTGGTGCAGGTCGGCGTAATCGACCGAGATCGGCAGCGGCGGCTTGCCGTCGCCATAGATGATTCCGGGGACGCGGCCGGAGCGACGTTCGGCCCGGGCGGCCCCCTTGCCTGCCCGCGAACGCGCCGCCGCCTTGATCAGAGTGACGGTCGCCATGATGATATCCTTGTCTAAAGCCTTGTTATTCGACGGAAATTCCGCGCCGAGCCTCCAGGGGTGCTGTAGCGGGCGCGGAAGCGGCGCTTATAGCGGCGCAAAACCTTAAAAACAAGGAATGTGAGCGGCGAAATAGCCCGCTTAGAGCGGACCGGGATCTGGCGGGCTGGAGGGGTTCACCGGCGGCTCCCCTGCCGCGGACGCGATCTTGCCGCCGAGCGCGGCTTCCAGCGCCGCCACGCGGACTTTCAAAGCCTCGTTTTCCTCGCGGGCGATGCGGGCCATATCCTTGACCGCCTCGAACTCCTCGCGCTTGACCAGATCGAGATCGCGCAGCCAGCGCTCGGCTTGGGTCTTGAACAGTGTTTCGAATTCGTGCCGCACGCCCTGAGCGACGCCGGCGGCGTCGTTCATCAGCCGGGCGACCTCGTCGAAAAACCGGTTCGTCGTCTGCGCCATGACCGCCTCCGCGCGCCTCGTTCCCTGTGAGTTCGTTGGGCGAGCCCGCTTGCTATGCGTTGTGACAATGGCGATGGTGCGGCGCAGCCGCAAGGGGGCTCGGCTGCCTCCGCCGCACGCGCGAAGGAAAGCCCACCGATGTACGTCGTCCTGCCGGTCATTCCCTATCCCGCGATCAATCCGATCCTGATTTCCGTCGGGCCATTCGCGGTGCGTTGGTACGCGCTCGCTTATATCGTCGGCATCATTGTCGGTTGGTTTTACGCGCGCGCGCTGATCGCCTCGCAGCGGCTGTGGGGCGGGCAAGCCCCCTTCACCGCGCTCGACTTCGACGATTTTGTCATTTGGATTACGCTCGGCATCATTCTAGGCGGCCGCACCGGCTACGTGCTGTTCTATAATCTGCCGCTGTTTGCCGCGCATCCGCTCCAGATTTTCGAATTGTGGACCGGCGGCATGTCGTTTCACGGCGGCGTCATCGGCTGCTCCGTCGCCATCGTGCTGTTCGCCAGGCGGCGGCGCATTCCGGTGCTCTCGCTCGCCGACGTCACCGCCGGCGTGGCGCCGATCGGCCTGTTCCTCGGCCGGCTCGCCAATTTCATCAACGGCGAATTGTGGGGCCGGCCGACCGATGTGCCCTGGGCCATGGTGTTTCCCAACGGCGGCCCGATGCCGCGCCATCCGAGCCAGCTTTACGAAGCGACGCTCGAAGGCATCGTGCTGTTCATCGTGCTCGCGCTTTTGATCCGCTTCGGCGCATTGAAACGCCCGGGCCTCGTCACCGGCGCGTTCTTGGTCGGCTACGGCATCGCACGCACAACTTGCGAGTTGTTCCGCGAGCCCGACGTGCAGCTTGGCTTTCTCTGGGGCTCGCAATGGCTGACCATGGGGATGCTGCTGTGCATTCCGCTCATTCTGATCGGGCTCGCCATCCTCGCTTACGTCTGGCGTCGCGACGCGACGGCAAAACCCAGCTGACAAACTATGGCTGACCAATTCTCGCCGCTGGAGCAGGACATCCGCCGGCTGATCGGCGTCGCCGGGCCGATGCCGATCGCCGAATATATGCGGCTCTGCCTGACGCATCCGCGCTACGGCTATTACATCAATCGCGATCCGTTGGGCGCCGGCGGCGATTTCATCACCTCGCCGGAGATCAGCCAGATGTTCGGCGAATTGATCGGGCTTTGGATGGCGGCCGTCTGGCGGCAAATGGGCAGTCCGGAAAACATCCGCATCGTCGAGCTCGGCCCCGGCCGCGGCACCCTGATGCACGACGCACTGCGGGCGGCGAAAGTGGTGGACGGTTTCCGCGGCGCCATCGTCGTGCATCTGGTCGAGATCAGTCCGGCGCTCCAGCAAATCCAGGAGCGCCGCCTCGCCGAGCTCGACGTGCCGGTGCTGTGGCACACCAAGCTTGACGAAGTGCCGCCGGGCGCCTGCATCGTCGTCGCCAACGAATTCGTCGATGCGCTGCCGGTGCACCAGGCGGTCAAAGCGGACGACGGCTGGCACGAGCGCGTTGTCACTATCGGGCCCGACAGCCGCCTCGACATCGCCGCCGCCCGCGAGCCGCTGCCGCATTTCGAAACCTCGATGCCGCGCGCATTGCGCCAGGCAGAGCCCGGCGCCATTTACGAGTGGCGCGCGGACGATTTCGCGCTCGAACTGGGACGGCGCATGCGCAACGACGGCGCGGCCTTGCTCATCGATTACGGTCACGATCGTTCGAGCCTCGGCGACACGCTGCAGGCGGTCGCCGGCCATTCCTTCACCGATCCGTTGCGGGCGCCGGGCAAAGCCGACTTGACCGCCCATGTCGATTTCGAAGCGCTGGGGCAATGCGCCGAAATCATGGGCGCGCGCATCCACGGCCCAATCCGCCAGCGCGACCTGTTCCTTAATCTCGGCATTGAAGGGCGCGCCGCTGCGCTCAAGGCCAGCGCGCCGCGCAAGGCCGCCGACATCGAGATGGCATACGCGCGGCTGATGGCTGAGGGCGCCCGCGGCATGGGCGAATTGTTCAAGGCCATCGGCATCGCTGCGCCGGCGCTCGGCCCGCTTCCCGGATTCGAGGCGCCGTCATGAAGATCGAAGCGTCCTCGCTTTCGCTCACCGGAATCCGCCACGCTTTCTTCACCCGCGCCGGCGGCGTGTCCGGCGGCCTTTACGAGAGCCTCAACGGCGGCACCGGCTCGCGCGACGACGCCGGAAACGTCGCGCAAAATCGCGCCCGCATGGCAGCCGCGCTCGGCGTCGAGCCGAACCGTTTGCTCACCGCCTATCAGATCCACTCGCCGACCGTCGTGGTTGCAGAGACGCCGTGGAGCCACGATGACCGCCCGCGCGCCGACGCTATCGTGACGCGGCTTCGCGTGCTCGCCATCGGCGTCACTACCGCCGATTGCGGGCCGGTGCTGTTGGCCGATCCGCAGGCCCACGTCATTGGCGCCGCGCATGCCGGCTGGCGCGGCGCGCTCGCCGGCGTGATCGAGGCGACGGTTGCGGCGATGGAACAGCTTGGCGCGGCGCGGCGCCAAATCCGCGCCGCCATCGGCCCGATGATCCGCCACGCCAATTACGAGGTCGGCCCCGATCTGATCGCGCGCTTTGAGGCTGAGGACCGTGCCGGCAGCCGCTTCTTTGCGCCGGCCGCGCGCGACGGCCACGCGCTGTTCGATCTTTCCGGCTATGTCGCAGCGCGCCTCGAACGCGCCGGCGTCGGCCACATCGAGGATGTCGGGCTTTGCACCTATGCCGATGCGCAGTGTTTTTTCAGCTACCGCCGCGCCACCCATCGGGCGGAAGCCGACTACGGCCGCCACGTCAATGCCATTGCGCTGATGTGAGACTTTTGAAGGCGATGTAATCATTCGTCATTCTGTTTGAGTGATTACTCCCAACAACGCTTCATCACTCCGGCATCGATGACGGCCGGCGAGCACTGCGGCGCACGCCATGAATCACAATCTCGTCCTCCATCGCCTGGTAAAAAATCAAGTCGGGATAAGGCGAGGCGACCATGCGCCGTAAACGGCCTTTGCTCGTAAGCTGACCGGCATGGGGATGCCGCAGCAAAAGATCGATAATGACCTGAATGCGCGATTGCACGCGGTGGGCGCGCTGCGGTGATCGCGTTGCGATATAGGTCAATACCTCGTCGAGTTCGGCAGCGGCCCTGCAGGGTATAGCGCAGCCTCACAGGCCGCGTTTCGCCCAGATGGCGCGCACCTGCGCGTCCGTCGCAAATTCACCGCGATCCGCCTGCGCAAGCGATTTTTCGAACGAGGCTCCCTCTTCGGCGCTCAATTCAAGGACGGGCTGATTTTCCCCTGCCAATTGCAGAAGCATTCGGGCGAGATCATCCTGCATTTCAGGCGGGAGGCCGCGCACAGTCTCGAAAGCTTGTTCCAGCAATTTGGTCATTTGCAAAAAATAGACCTTTCCCCGGCTGTGCGGAAGGATTTTCGCAGGGCATTTATGCCCCGCTGGCCGGTTAACAAGCCGCAAACCCTTTGGGATTGCAGCGGAAAAAGCTGCGGACAAAACCCGTGATTCAGGTTGCCAGCCCGCCGGGCGGCTTGTATCAGAACCTTGTCTTTTGCCGGAGCTGACTTGTGCTTGAAAGCCCAAAGACGCGCGGGAGAGCGGGAATGAGGGGCAATAACGGCGCCATCAAGCTCGTCGCCGGCAATTCCAATCCCGTGCTGGCCGAGGCCATCGGCGGCTATCTCGGCACGCCACTGACCAAGGCGGTGGTGCGGCGCTTTGCCGACATGGAAGTCTTCGTCGAAATCCAGGAAAACGTGCGCGGCGCCGACGTCTTCGTCATCCAGTCGACGTCGTACCCCGCCAACGACCACTTGATGGAATTGCTGATCATCATCGACGCGCTGCGGCGCGCCTCGGCGCGGCGCATCACCGCGGTGATCCCCTATTACGGCTATGCGCGGCAGGACCGCAAAGTCGGGCCGCGCACGCCGATCTCGGCCAAGCTCGTCGCCAACCTGATCACCCGCGCCGGCGTCGACCGCGTGCTCACGCTCGATTTGCATGCCGGCCAGATCCAGGGCTTCTTCGATATCCCGACCGATAATCTGTTCGCCGCGCCGGTGATCATGCGCGACGTGCGCGAGCGCTTCGACGGCAAGAAAATCATCGTGGTATCGCCCGACGTCGGCGGCGTGGTGCGCGCGCGCGGGCTCGCCAAGCGCATTGACGCGCCGCTTGCCATCATTGACAAGCGCCGCGAGACGCCGGGCGAATCCGAAGTCATGAACGTCATCGGCGAAGTCGACGGCGGCATCTGCATCCTGGTCGACGATATCGCCGACTCCGGCGGCACCCTGATCAACGCCGCCGACGCGCTGTTGGAACAAGGCGCCAGCGCCGTCTACGCCTATGTCACCCACGGCGTGCTCTCCGGCGAAGCGGTCAACCGCGTCGGCAAATCGCGGCTTAAGGAGTTGGTGATCACCGACTCGATCCAGCCGACCAAGGCGGTCGACGAATCGAAAAACATCCGCGTGCTCTCGATTGCAAGCCTGCTCGGCGAAGCCATCAGCCGCACCGCCGCCGAAGAGTCGGTGTCGAGCTTGTTTGATTAGAGCCTCCATCCTGCCCCGCGACAGTGGGAAAGGGGGACCATCCTGCGCGGCAGGATGGTGGAAGGGGCACGGCGGCCTCGACGCGAAGCAAGTTTCATCTCCTCATCCTGAGGTGCGAGCGCAGCGAGCCTCGAAGGATGCCGCCCCCAGCGCTGCGGCCACGTCCTTCGAGGGCCGCTTCGCGGCCACTTCAGGGCGACGAAAGCCCTCTCGCTCCGCCGCGCTGCGCGTCAGGAGCGCGGTGCCGAACCAGCCCCAATAGATGCGGTGGTGCTGGATCAGCCCGTCGGCGATCTCCATCACTTCGACGAGATCGACCTGATCGCCGTCGGGCGCGGCGCGCGGATATTCCCAGACCAATAAGCGCTCGCCGTCGGTGAGCCATTTGCCGGTGCGGTGCCAGCGCACCAGCGCGTTCGGCCGCCGCCGCGCGCCTTCCTCGAAGAACGGGCGAATCTCGCCGTGCCCGCGCAGCACGCCGGATTCGGATCGATCGAAGATCGCCTGCACCAGCGGCGTTTCCAGCACCGCGTCGGCGGCGTAAAGCGCCAGCAGGCCTTCGCTGTCGCGCGCCTTGGCGCGCTCGTGCCACTGCCGGTGAATGCGCGCGCAGTCGTCGAGGAACGCCTCATCATAGGGCCGCCGCTGTCCGGGCATGACCAACTCCTCCGCCATGACGACAAATACCACCGCGCCTGGGTTCCATGCTTCGGCCGCGACCAAATTGCCGACCGCCGCGCGCAGGGACGAGTCAGATGCTCCCGGCACGCGGAGCGGCGAATGTCTCATTCATCCGTGTGACCCGGGTCACTGCGGCGTCATTGACACCGTCTTATGGTGCAGCCGTTTCCCGTTTCCTCTGCGAGCGGGGGGTCCCCCACAACGGCACCACCCGCATGGCCCGGCAGCGCACGCTGGCGCCGCCGGATGCCTACGGCAGCAGGCGGCAATCCTGTCCGGCGATTGGGAGGCTCCTATGACGCAATATTGGCAACACACAGATCTCACCGCCGCCGCGGTCGGGGTGCAGACCGACTACGTGACCCCTTATGCTTACGTGACCGGGCAACCTGCCGAAGGTCAAATACCGCGCGTGCTCTACGTGCCGGATTGGGGCAATGGCGGCGATATTCATGAAGTCCGCTTTCAGAACGGCAACTGGATCGACGCGGACCTGTCCACGCTGTTGACCAATTTCTCCGGCGATTTTCAGGCCGAGGTCCTGGCGATGGGCTACCAGACACCTGACGGTGTCGCGCGCGTCGTGTTTCTCGGGCTGGACGGTTGGGTTCAAGAATTCAAGCTGGAAACGGATGGATGGACGGTTGCAAACTTGAGCGCGATCGCCGGGATGACAAACAAGATGGGCTTTTCCCGGGCGCAGCCCTACAGCATTCCGGCCTGGGGGTATTATTCGACGCCGGACGGCCACGCCCGCGTCGTCTACTCGGCGACTGACGGCCACGTTCACGAGTTGAGCCTGCATTACACCGATCCGCATTCTGGCTGGATCGATTCGGATCTGAACGCGCTCGCCATCGCCGGCGGCTGGGACGCGCCGAACCGTTACAACGATCCGTTCGGCTATCTGGCCGGCGATTCGATACCGCGCGTCGTCTATAACGATGCCGACAGTTTCGGCGTGCGCGAGCTGCGCCTCGAGCCCGGCGGCTGGATTTGCGCCAATATCGGCGCGCTCGCCAATGCGCCGCCCGGCATGCCCGTCAACATGGAGGGCGAGATCATCGGCGCCGTCGATACCACTGCCTATGTGACGCCGGACGCGATCGCGCGCGTCGTCTATCTCGGCAACGACGGCCACGCCCACGAGCTGAAGCTGGTCAATAATCAGAGTGCGTGGTTGGATACCGATCTGACGCAAAAGAGCGGCTCGCCGACGACGCCCGCCGGCATGTTGTATGGCTGCTGCGGCAGCGACGGCATTGCGCGCGCGTTCTATCCCGGCAACGACGGCCATCTCCACCACTTCAGCTACCAGAACGGCGGCTGGAGCAATGAGGACCTGTTTGCCAACGGCATCGTCGTCAATCCGCCGCCGGGCGGCATCGCGGCCACGAGCTCGACCGGGATGATTCCATACGCTTATGCGTTCGGGGGCGCGGTGCAGATCGTCTACCCCGGCGGCGACCAGCATATTCATCTGCTGTCGCAAATCCTCGGTACCGGACACGAGCGGCACAAGACCTGGCAGCAGCGGAAGAGGCGGGGGACCATGCTGTCGCGCACGCGACTGTGAGCGGAGCGGGTCTTTAGTTCTCCGCTCATTCCTGCGCAAGCGGGAATCCAGATTGCCTCAAGTTTGGGTCCCCGCCTTCGCGGGGACGAGCGGATCGGGTTCACGCCTTCCGAACATCCTCCGGAACCGGCGGCGCACATAAAAATTACGGAACGACTTGGCGACTGGGGGCTTGTCCCGGCGATGCCGGCCGCCGAACCCTCTCCCGTCGCCAACGACATTTCCAGTTCGAACGACAGCTTCGATTCGAACGCATTGGCGCGCGAGCTGATGATGCCGACCGGCGAACCGGTGGCGGCGGTGATCGGCGGCTGCCTGCTCCTTGGCATGATCTGGCTCGTCGGTGCATTTGGAGTCGCCGGCGGCGCGAAGGCGACGCATGCGGCGACCGCGCCGCGGCCGAGCTTGCAATCCAACGGCGGCCCGGTGCAGCCGCCTTCGGCCTCGAGCGCCGCAGGCTGACGCGGCGATGGGAATCCTGCTCGCCTATTTCGTCTGGGTCGTCGGCACGCTCGCCGTCATCGCCACCGCATGGATCGGCGTCGCCAATTCCGATGCCGCGCGGCTGCATCTGCAACACGCCGCGACGATCCAGCGAAGCTACGACGCCTCCTTCATAGCGGAGGATTCCGGAAACACGCCGGCGACCGCGTCGGCAAAGGCGGCGCACGCCGTGGCGCGGCTGCCGGGGCGGCAGCGGCCGAGCTTTAATCGGCGCGTCGCGCTGCGCGCCAACCCGCCGCCGTTCGACGGACATTGAGACAGGCAGACGACAAGGCTGAGTCAACCTGTCGCAGGCGACGCTGTGGACGGATTCATTTCGAGGATTGTGCGCAAGCCGCAAATCACTTCATGACTGCCGGGCCGTTTAGTGGCGGCGGCAGAGGCGTTTCTTGCAACCTTTGGCGGTTGGAATGGGGCCGATTATAGTCGGCGCGGCGGCTGATTCGCGGCTGCCAGTCAATCGGCCTGTAAAAGTCGTCCCTGCGTCAAATTGCAGCCGGTATTCGGATTGGTGCTGTGGCGTGCGCAGTTCCACTTCCTAGCGGCACTGTGGGGGAAGGCAGCATGGCCCTTATCGAGACGACACGCGACCAGCGCGCAGGCAATCCGCTCGACGTCGTCGAGCACATGGCGTCCGGCAATAACTGGCCGTTCGAACGCGCCGGCGAAGACGAGATCGGCATCGTCGTCACCGGGCGCTGGACCAATTACCAGGTATCGTTCACCTGGATGGACGACATCGAAGCGCTGCACCTGGCCTGCGCCTTCGACATGAAAGTGCCGGAGCCGCGGCTCGTCAGCGTGCAGCAGCTCATCGCGCTGATCAACGAGCAATTGTGGATCGGCCATTTCGACGTCTGGATGCAGAACGGCGTAGTGATGTTCCGTCACGCGCTGGTGCTCACCGGCGGCGTCGCCGCCTCGGGTCGGCAATGCGAGGCGGTGCTCGGCACCGCGCTCAATTCCTGCGAGCGCTATTTTCCGGCGTTCCAGTTCGTGGTTTGGGCCGGCAAGTCGGCGCGCGAGGCCATGGATTCGGCGATGTTTGAGACCTCGGGTGAGGCGTGACCGACGGCGGTCAAAGCGCGGAGCTGCGATCTTTTTCCGGCCTGTTGGTTCTGGTCGGCGCCGGCAAGATGGGCGGCGCGTTGCTGCAGGGCTGGTTGCGGCTCGGGCTTGATCCGAAAAACGTCGCAGTGCTCGAACCGCAGCCGGCGCCGGAGATTTCCGCGCTGGCGCAGCGCGGCCTCAAGCTCAACCCCGATCCGAAATCACTCGCCGGCGTTACGGCGGTCGTGATCGCCGTGAAGCCGCAGATCGCGGCGCAGGCGGTGCCGGCGCTGGCGCTACTCGTTGCGCCCTCGACCGTCGTCGTTTCGATCATGGCCGGACGGACGCTCAAGTTTCTGGCCACGGCGCTCGACCGCCCTTGCGCGCTCATCCGCGCCATGCCGAATACGCCGGCCGCGATCGGGCGCGGCATTACGGTGGCGGTGCCGCGCAACGCCAGTGCCGCGCAGCGCGCGCTCGCCGACCGGCTCCTCGCCGCGACCGGCGCAGTGGAGTGGAGCGACGACGAAGCGCTGATGGATGCGGTCACCGCGGTGTCGGGGTCCGGACCGGCTTATGTCTTTTTACTCGCCGAGGTGCTGGCGCAAGCCGGCGCGGCGGCGGGCTTACCGGCGGAGCTGGCGGCAAAGCTCGCGCGCGAGACCGTCGCCGGCTCGGGCGAGCTGCTGCATCGCTCGCCGCTGGCCGCCGCGGCGTTGCGCGAGAACGTCACCTCGCCCGGCGGCACCACCGCCGCGGCCTTAAGCGTGCTGATGGGCGAAAACGGGCTGGAGGCGCTGATGACACGCGCCGTCGCCGCGGCGACCGCGCGCTCGCGCGAGCTTGCGGACTAAAGCCGGCGGCCATTCTGCCGCCTTGGAAGCGTCAGGTCCCAGCCCTACATTGATTCCTAACGGCCACCCGAGACGCCGCCGACACCGGTATCTTTTGCGTTCAGTCTTTTTTGGGAGTTCAGCCATGGCCCGCAGACCCGCTCGTAAATCGGCGTCGAAGCCGGCGCGACATTCCGGCCCCGATAATTCCGCAACGCCGGAGACGACGCGCGACAAGATCGTCGCCGCCTTCATGGCGCTCCTGGCCGAGCATCGCCTTGAAGAGATCGGCCTCGCCGACATTGCCGAAGGCGCCGGGGTGACGCTGGCGCAATTGCGCGACGAGTTCCCGTCCGCGCTGGCGATCCTTGCGGCCTATCTGAAATCCGTCGACCGCGCCGTGCTGGCGCAGGACATGGCCGACATGGCGGAAGAAGAGCCGCGCGAGCGGCTGTTCGACGTGCTGATGCGCCGGCTCGAAATCATGGCGCCGCATCGCGAGGCGGTGCGCTCGCTGCTGCGCTCGGTGCGGCATCGTCCGCCGCTCGCTTTGGCGCTCAACGGGCTTGCGGTGCGTTCGCAGCAATGGATGCTCACCGCGGCCGGCGTCAAGGCTTCGGGCCCGCGCGGCATGATGCGCGCGCAAGGGCTTGCCGTGCTGTTCGCCGCGGTGCTGCGCGCCTGGGTCCGTGACGACGATCCGGGTCTCGCCCGCACCATGGCGGAGCTCGACCGCGCCTTGGGGCGCGGCCAGCGTCTGGTCGGCCTGGTCGAGGATTTGTGCAGCGTGCCGACGCGGCTGTGCCGGCTCCGCTCGCGCCTTAGGCGCCGCCGCGACGAGGACGAGGGCGATGCCGAGGAACCCGCCGCGGCCTGAATTTGATCCAGATCATGGCAGGGCGCGGGGAAGCGAGCATTGTGCGATCTAAGGACGTCGGCGCTTAGGTGTTCGCGAGTTATTGTGTCCAGCCGATGAAGTTTAGAATCCCTATAAAGAGTTGATTTCCTTTGCAAAGTTGGAATTGCCCCTCTAGGGATAGTTTCAGATCGCACCAATTCGCCGCAGGGCCCTTCCCGCCATGATCGTCTGCTCCTGCAACGTGCTCACCGACCATGATGTGCGCGCGACCCTGTCGACGAACGAAGCCGCCCCGCGCACCACGGGCCAGGTCTACAACTGCCTCGGCTGCAGCCCGCAATGCGGACGCTGCGCCCGCACCATCCGCCGCATCATGAACGAGGCCTTGGGCGCCGCCGCACCCGGCTGCTGCCAAGACGCCTGCCAAGCCGCCGCGGATCGGTCCTGATTTTTCCACCGTTCGCGGACACTTCCGGCCATAGCGGCACGCCGCGGTTTTCGGCACCCGCCGCAGCGGCTATAATGCGGCAGCCGCCTTTACTGAGTGCGGAACCCAACGCAGGAGCACGATCATGCGAGGCGAGCCCGGAGTCATCGATTATCTCAACAAAAGCCTTCGCCATGAGCTGACCGCGGTCAATCAATATTGGCTGCATTACCGGCTGCTCGATAATTGGGGCTACAAGGCGCTGGCCAAGCAGTGGCGCAAGGAATCGATCGAGGAGATGCAGCACGCCGACAAGCTCGTCGAGCGCATCATCTTCCTCGACGGCTTCCCCAACATGCAGGTGCTCGACCCGCTGCATATCGGCCAGAACGTCAAGGAAGTGCTCGACTGCGATCTCGCCGCGGAAATCTCGGCGCGCGCGCTCTATCAGGAAGCCGCCACGCATTGCCATGCGGTGAAGGATTATGTGTCGCGCGACCTGTTCGAGAAGCTGATGCACGACGAGGAGGAGCACATCGATTTCCTCGAGACCCAGCTCGACCTCGTCGCCAAGCTTGGGCTTGAGCTCTACGCCCAGCATCACATCGGCGAGCTTGACGATAAGGACTGAGCGTATCGCGCGCTTGGTGGCCGCCGCTCGCTCAAGCGGCGTCACAATCATCAACAAAAGCTTACCAACTAAAGCTTGCCGGGCGGAGGCAAGCGGCACGGCGGCCGTTGCCGCCTCGCCGTCGGCGAATTTGCGCACGAGTTACGTCGGATGAACGACCATGGTTAAACGTTAAGGTTAAGAGCCGCTTAAACATTTCCGCCTAACTTCGCCTTGCTCAACGACCGTGCGCCACTGCGGGCGCGCGGTCGCATCGAGGAAAGGTCGAAGCAATGGTCAGCGTCAAATTCCTCATCGGCACCGCTGCGGCGGCCATGGTCAGCACCGCGGCTTTCGCTGCGGACATGCCGCAACCGCTGCCGCCTCAATCCTATCAGCCGCCGCTCATGGTGATGGCGCAGCCCGAAAGCGCCTGGTATCTGCGCGGCGATATCGGCGTCGGCATCACCAATCAGTTCGATCTGACTTATCTGCCGAGCCCGCCCGATGTCGGCAACGGCTTCGTGTTCGACCAGCATTCATGGGCCGACACGGTGTTCTTCGACGCCGGCATCGGCTACGAATGGAACAATTGGCTGCGTTTCGATTTCACGGCCGGTTATCGCGACCGCACGCAAGTCAATGCGCGCGGCGTCTACAATCCGGGCACCGGCATCGGCGATGCCTATCAGGGCTATATGCGGTCGTGGATTTTCCTCGCCAATGCTTATGTCGATATCGGCACCTGGAATTGTCTAACGCCGTTCCTCGGCGTCGGCCTCGGCGGCGCCTATAACCAGATGGCCGACCTCGTCGACATGGGGATTGGCACCACCGGTGCCGGCTTCGGCCGCAACAGCACCAGCTGGAGTCCGGCCTATGCGTTTTATGCCGGTATTGACTACGACGTGACCAAGAATTTCATCGTCGAGCTGTCCTACCGCTACCTCAATTATGGCTCGGTCACCGACACGGTCGACTGCCTCGGCGGCTGCAGTCCCAACTCCTACAAATTCTCCAATCTGAGCTCGAACGATTTCATGCTCGGCATGCGCTGGCGGTTCCCGATCGACGCCGGGATGACCTACGTGCAGGCCCAGCCGGCCTCGGTCGTGGTGCCGGCCCCGGCACCGGTCTATCAGCCCGCGCCGGTCTATCAGCCCGCACCGGTCTATCAGCCGGCGCCCGCGCCAGCTCCGCTCTACAGCCCGCCCCCGGTCTACCAGCAGCCGCAATATCCGCTGTCGACCCGCGGCTAAACACGGCACCATCGCTACGGCGAACGGCGCGGGCAACCGCGCCGTTCTTGTTTTTCGGGGAGCCCTATCGGCAGGCCCGACCGCGCAATCGGAAATCGCCCGATTGAGCCGCGCCGGCGGCGCGATCCCAAGCCGAGCTAACCCTCCATTAAGGTTAATGCCCGATGATTGCGCCCAGTCGGCCGCCTCCAGGCGCGCCGATCGGATGGAGAGGGCGCGGCCGTGCGTTGGTTCATCGGTGCTGTGGTCTTACTCGCGCTGACGCCGCGCGCGTTCGCGGACGACCTCGACATCCTGCGCGGCACTGAAAGCGTGGGTGCGGCGACGTTCCCGCGCTGGAGCGGATTCTATTTCGGCGGCCAAGGCGGCTACAGCGACGGTAGCGCCAGTTTCAAAAACGCGACCCAGCCGCTGCTCGCCTTCAGTCTGCGCGAGCTGGCGCTGGAAGAAGACGACATGCCGTCTTCTTGGCCGGTATTGGGGACTGGCACATCCAGCAGCACGGGGTTCGGCGGTTTTGTCGGCTATAGCACCCAGTGGCAGGATGTGATCCTCGGCCTTGAAGCCAACTACACCCATTCCCCCTTCACCGTTACCGCATCCGACACGCCGCTCGGGCGCATCGTCTCGGCGAACGGCAATCTCTATTCGGTCAACGTCGAGGGCACCGGCACGCTCAACGTTACGGATTTTGGCTCCTTGCGCGCGCGCGCGGGCTGGGTGTTCAACAATTATCTGCCCTATGCCTTTGCCGGCGTGGCGCTGGGTCGCGCCAGCTACTCCATCACCACCCTGGTCGACGGACAACAGAACGCCGAGAATGCCCCGTCTCCGATCATTCCCTGCAACCCGGCGATCACGCTGACCTGCGTCGATTATTCGTTCAGCAACAGCGCCGGCAAAACCAATACGATTTTGTACGGCTTCACGGTCGGCGGCGGCGTCGACGTGGCGCTCACACAGAATATTTTCCTGCGCGCCGAATATGAGTATATCCAGTTCGCCCCGTTCGCGAGCATTACGGCTGCGATCAGCAGCGCGCGTATCGGCGCCGGCCTGAAATTCTAGGCCGCTCTTCCGGAGCCACCATCGGCTAGCGCGGACATGCCGCTTGACGGCGCGGCGTTTGCTCCTTAATTGCGAGCCCGGGACACCCCTCCCCACCGAGGGGCGCCTATCTGGAAGGATAGACCATGACGTTCGCAACGCCTCCCGTGCGGCCGGCCGTGCCGCATTTTTCGTCCGGCCCCTGCGCCAAGCGCCCGGGCTGGAATTTGCAAAATCTCAAAGCCGCCGTTCTTGGCCGCTCGCATCGCTCGAAAGCGGGCAAGGCCAAGCTCAAGCGCGCCATCGATCTCACCCGCGAAGTGCTGCAAGTCCCCGCGGATTACCGCATCGGCATCGTGCCGGCCTCCGATACCGGCGCCGTCGAGTTGGCGTTCTGGTCGCTGCTCGGGCCGCGGCCGGTGACCATGCTGGCCTGGGAATCCTTCGGCGAAGGCTGGGTCGGCGACGTCGCCAAGGAACTGAAACTCAAAGACGTGACTGTGCGCCGCGCCGCCTATGGCGAGTTGCCCGAACTCAGCGGCATCGATCCGGCAAGCGACATTATCTTCACCTGGAACGGCACCACCTCGGGCGTGCGCGTGCCCAATGCCGACTGGATCGCCGCCGACCGGGCCGGGCTGTCGATCTGCGACGCGACCTCGGCCGCCTTCGCCCAGGCGCTCGATTGGGACAAACTCGATGTCGTGACTTTCTCCTGGCAGAAGGCGTTGGGCGGCGAAGCCGCGCACGGCATGCTCATTCTTTCGCCGCGTGCCGTCACCCGCCTCGAAGGCTATACGCCGCCGTGGCCGTTGCCGAAGATCTTCCGCATGACCAAGGGCGGCAAGCTCAACGAAGGCATTTTCCAGGGCGAGACCATCAACACGCCCTCGATGCTGTGTGTGGAAGACTATCTCGATGCGCTCGACTGGGCGAAGTCGGTAGGCGGGCAGAAAGCTTTGCAGGCGCGCGCCGACGGCAATGCCAAAACCATCGCCGATTGGGTGGCGAAAACGCCGTGGATCGATTTTTTGGCGCGCGACCCGGCGCTGCGTTCCAATACCTCGGTGTGCCTGAAGGTAGTCGATGCCGCGGTGACGCGGCTTGCGCCCGAGGCCCAAGCGGCTTTCGTTAAAGGCATCGCCACCGCGCTGGACAAAGAAGGCGTTGCCTACGACATCGACGCCTATCGCGACGCGCCCGCCGGACTTCGCATCTGGTGCGGTTCGACCGTGGAGCGGAGCGACGTCGAGGCACTCACGCTGTGGCTCGATTGGGCCTACGCCAAAGCCAAGGAAGCCCTGGCCAAAGCAGCGTGACCGCCATGACTTCCATGGCTGCGGCTCCTCCTTTTGCGAATCCGCTCACAGAGCGGCTGGCGGCGTTCGTGCGCAGCATCGGCATCGAGGTTCGGGCGGCCACGCTCATCGAGCCGACCTTCCTGCCCGGGCTCGACATTCGTCACGGCGCCATACTGGCGGACGAGGCGCGTCTGACTTATCCCGGCGACATTCTTCATGAGGCAGGCCACATCGCGGTCGCCGTCCGGCGGAACGCAATGCGCCGACGCTGTCGCCGAGCCCCGGCGACGAGCTCGCCACGATTGCCTGGTCCTATGCCGCGCTGCGTCATCTCGACATCGACCCGGCCATCGTCTTTCACGCCGCCTTCAAGGGCGGCGGCCCCTCCATCATCGAGAACTTCACCGTCGGGCACTATATCGGGGTACCGCTCCTGCAGGCCTACGGCATGAGCTGCGAGCCGCACCGCGCGGCCGAAAAAGGCCTGCCACCCTTTCCCCACATGCTGCGCTGGATGCGCTCCTCATAAAGGACCTTGCCATGAGCCCCCGTGTTTTGATCTCCGACGCGCTTTCTCCGGCCGCAGTCCAGATTTTCAAGGACCGCGGCGTCGAAGTGGACTTCCAGCCGAACCTCGGCAAGGACAAGGACAAGCTTGCCGCCGCGATCGACGGCTTCGACGGCCTTGCCATCCGCTCCGCCACCAAAGTCACCGCCAAGCTTCTGGAAAAGGCGAACGGCCTGAAAGTGATCGGGCGCGCCGGTATCGGCGTCGACAATGTCGACATTCCCACCGCCACCGCGCGCGGCATCATTGTCATGAACACGCCATTCGGCAATTCGATCACCACCGCCGAGCACGCCATCACGCTGATGCTGGCGCTGGCGCGGCAAATCCCCGAGGCCGACGCGTCGACGCGGGCCGGCAAATGGGAGAAGAACAAGTTCCTCGGCGTCGAGATTTTCTCGAAGACGCTCGGCGTCGTCGGCTGCGGCAATATCGGCTCGATCGTCGCCGACCGCGCCATCGGGCTGAAGATGAAGGTGATCGCCTACGATCCCTATCTTTCCGCCGAGCGCGCGCTGCATCTCGGCGTCGAAAAAATCGAGCTCGACGAACTGCTGCGCCGCGCCGATTTCATCACGCTGCACACGCCTTCGACCGAGAAGACCCGCAACATCATCAACGCCGAAACGCTTGCCGCGACCAAAAAAGGCGTGCGCCTGATCAATTGCGCGCGCGGCGAACTGATCGACGAGCCGGCGCTGGTCGAGGCGCTCAAATCCGGCCATGTCGCCGGCGCCGCAATCGACGTATTCCGCGAGGAGCCGGCGACGCAGAGCCCGCTGTTCGCGCTGCCCAACGTCATCTGCACGCCGCATCTCGGCGCCGCCACCATGGAGGCGCAGGAGAACGTGGCGCTGCAAGTCGCCGAACAGATGGCCGATTATCTGTTGCGCGGCGCCATCAGCAACGCTGTCAATTTCCCCTCGATCAGCGCCGAGGAAGCGCCGAAGCTCAAACCTTTCATCGAGCTTGCGGAGAAGCTCGGCTCGTTCGCCGGTCAGCTCACCGAGACCGACATCAAACAGGTGCGGATCACCTACGAGGGGGAGGTCGCGGCAATGAACACCAAGGCGCTGACCTCGGCCGCGGTTGCCGGGCTGCTGCGCCCGATGCTGCAAGACGTCAACGTGGTTTCCGCGCCGGTCGTCGCCAAGGACCGCGGCATCGTCGTCGAAGAGACCCGCCGCGACGCCGAGGGCGATTACGACAGCCTGATCACGGTGACGGTAGTGACCGACCGGCAAACCCGATCGGTCTCCGGTACCGTCTATGCCGACGGCAGGCCGCGCATCGTCGACATCAAGGGCATCCGCATCGACGCCGAATTCGGCCCCTCGATGCTTTATGTGACCAATCAGGACAAGCCGGGCTTTGTCGGCCGCTTCGCCACGCTGCTCGCCGAAGCCGGCATCAATATCGCCACCTTCCATCTCGGCCGCGAGGCCGAGGGCGGCAATGCCATCGCGCTGGTCGAAGTCGACGGCACGGTGCCGGCCGAGGTGCTCGGCAAGGTGCAGCAAATCCCGAACGTCCAGCAGGTCAAGCCGCTGATGTTTTGACAGGCGATGATGGCGGCCCAATTCCGTGCCCACCCTACGTTTTGCCTGCGACATCACACGTTTCGCACCGCATCATTTGCAATACACCGGCGGTCCGCGCTAAATTTTAGAAATAAATCACCAAGGGGGGAAACAAATGGCCACACGATCGTCGCATCCGCTTTTATCTTGCACCGACGGCATCGCTTCGGGCATGGCGGACATTTTGCTTTTGATCGGCCGCGTATTGATTGCGGTCTTGTTCTTGATGACGGTATGGACCGGCGGTCCGGCCGCCGGCTATCTCACATCGCTCGGCTATCCCGCTCCCGGCGCCATGAGCGTCCTTGCGCACGTCGTCGAATGGATCGTCGTGCTCTCGCTGCTCTTCGGCATCGCAACCCGTTACGGCGCGTTGCTCGGGTTTATCTTCGTGGTGATCGCGCTTGTGACGGCGCACCGCTATTGGGATTTTCCCGAAGCGGCGCAAACTCTGCAATACGTATTCCTCAGCAAGGACCTCGCCATCGCCGGCGGTCTTCTCGTGCTGTTTGTCACGGGCGGCGGGCGCTTTAGCATCGACAATACATTGTCGTCTTAATACGCTTGGCGAAATAAATCGGTCTGCGGCCTTCAGTGAGGCTGCAGCCGCGCTCCGGCTACTTCCTTGTCGCGATTGTGATGCCGGCGAACACCAACGCGTAGCCGATGGCGTGGAAAAGCTCGAAGCGCTCGCCCAAGAGCACGACTGCCAGCACCGAGCCGAACACCGGGACGAGATGGATGAACGGCGCCGAGCGGTTGGCGCCGATCAGCTCGATGCCGCGGTTGAGAAACAGATAACCGAGCAGCGACGGAAAAATGCAGACGAAGGCGAAGCTCGCCAGGCTCTCGGCGTCGAACACGACGGTGCGGCCGCTGGCGATCTCCCAGACCACGCCCGGAATAAGCATCGCTGCGCCGAGCCCCATGCCGACGGCGAGAAACGACAACGGATGCATCGCCGGCCGCTTGCGCAAATAGGCCGCATAGAAGCCGTAGGTGACGAGCGCCAAAACAAAGCAGACGTCGCCGCGATTGAATTTGATCGTGAGGAGGACGTCGAGACTGCCGTGACAGATGATGACGAGCACGCCGCTCAGCGACACGCAGATGCCGCCGGCTTGGCGGAGCGTCAGCCGTTCGCGAAACAGCGCGAAGGTCCACATCGCGACGAACAGCGGGCCGACCGATTGCAGCAGCAATCCGTTGATCGCGGTGGTGTATTGCAGGCCGTAATAGGCCATCGTGTTGTAGACGGAGAAACCGACAAACGCGATCAGGATCAAAACACCGGCGTTCTTACGGATGACCGGCCAGTCGCGCAGAACGTGCCGCGTCGCGAACGGCAGCAGGATCAGGGTGGCCCCGCTCCAGCGGATGAAGGCAAGCGTGATCGGCGGCACATGCCCGGCGACGAAGCGGCCGAGTACGGTATTGCCGGCCCAGAACAGCGACGTCAGCGACAGCAGCAGATAAGGCTGATCGAACAGCCAGCCGCGGACGCCGCGCGACTTGGCAACTGAATTCGGGACCGGCCTTTGGGCGCGCGCTCCCGACATGCGTATCCCCCAGCGGTAAGGCAGGTGAACTCGCCCGCCGCGCGCTGCGCGACAGTGCCGACCTCACGTGACTGGCCGCCCCCGGCCTCCCAATCCGTCGCACCACCCAAGTCGCGGCGCAAGGCTGCGACAATCCGCCTGCCGCCATGCCGTATTGCCGCCCGCAATGACCGGGTTTTGCTGGACCCACTTCAGACTGCCTGCTTTTTCGCCGAAATGTCTGTGCCGCGGGTCACAGCGGAAAAATCCACAATCTCGGCAACACGGCTAACGGCGAATTTGTTGTGAAACCAAGGAATTGCCGGAACTCACAGGGGCCGATAGCGAGCGCTTTTCCTTGCTTCCGGCGGCGGCATCCATTATCCGGGGCGGTCGGCTGCGGCCGGCAGCCGCTCCATCCGAGCAGTCATCTAAGTGTTCATTGGGCCTGTTGGGGGCAATTCCTCGTGGCAAATGTTGTCGTGGTCGGCGCCCAGTGGGGAGACGAGGGCAAAGGTAAGATCGTCGACTGGCTCTCCGAGCAAGCCGATATCGTCGTCCGTTTTCAGGGCGGGCATAACGCCGGCCATACGCTGGTCATCAACGGCACCACCTACAAGCTATCGCTGTTGCCGTCGGGCGTGGTGCGGCCCGGTAAGCTTTCGGTCATCGGCAACGGCGTGGTGCTCGACCCGCGCGCGCTGTTGAACGAGATCGCCCAGCTCAAGAAACAAGGCGTCACCGTCACACCCGACAATTTGCGGATCGCGGAAAATACGCCGCTGATCCTGTCGCTGCACCAGGAGCTCGACGTCGCGCGCGAGCGAGCCTCCGGCAAGGGCGCCATCGGCACCACCGGCCGCGGCATCGGCCCGGCCTATGAGGACAAGGTCGGGCGCCGCGCCATCCGCCTGATGGATCTGGCCGACCTGCAGATGCTCAACGGCAAGATCGAGCGGCTCTTGGCGCATCACAATGCGCTGCGCCGCGGGCTCGGCATGAGCGAGATTGCGCCGCGGACACTCTACGACGAGCTCTCCGCAGTGGCGCCACAGGTGCTACCCTATATGGATTCGGTGTGGGCGCTGCTCGACGATCGCCGCCGCGAAGGCAAGCGCATTCTGTTCGAGGGCGCGCAAGGCGCGCTGCTCGACATCGACCACGGCACTTATCCGTTCGTCACTTCGTCCAATACGGTGGCGGCGCAAGCCGCGACCGGGTCGGGACTGGGGCCCGGCGCCATCGGCTACGTGCTCGGCATCTGCAAAGCCTATACGACGCGGGTCGGCGCAGGACCATTTCCCACCGAGCAGCTCAACGAGATCGGCAAGACGCTCGGCGAGCGCGGCAAGGAGTACGGCGTGGTCACCGGCCGGCCGCGGCGCTGCGGCTGGTTCGACGCCGTGCTGGTGCGGCAAACCGTCCGCACCAGCGGCATCAACGGCTTGGCGCTGACCAAGCTCGACATCCTCGACGGCTTGGACGAGATCAAGGTCTGCATCGGCTACCGGCTGGACGGCCGCGAAATCGACTATCTGCCCGCCAGCGAGCATGCCCAGGCGCGCGTCGAGCCGATCTACGAATCCATCAGCGGCTGGCGGGAAAAGACCGCGCATGCCCGGTCCTGGGCCGACCTTCCGGCGCAGGCGATCAAATATGTGCGGCGGCTCGAAGAGCTGATCGGTTGCTCTGCCGCCATCCTGTCGACGAGCCCGGAACGCGAGGACACCATCCTCATGCAAAATCCCTTTGAAGCTTAAGGTGAAATTTTCGCTCGCGAAGCGTAAACTGAACAAATGGCAGACTATCACCCGCTCATCGCCCGCGCCGTAGAGGGCCTCGAAAACAGCACTGGCGAAGCCCGCCGGGGGCTATACGAGCGGGCGCGCGCGGCCTTGGTCGCGCAGTTGCGATCGATCGATCCGCCGCTTTCCGAGGCCGACATCACGCGCGAGCGGCTGGCGCTCGAAGACGCCATCCGTAAGGTCGAGGCGGAGAGCATGCGCAAGGCGCGCGCTGAGCGCCCGGCGTCGGCACCACCGCCGCGTCCGGCGCCGCCCAGACCGCCGGTGCCGCCCGCCGCACCGGTCGCGCCGCGCCGCGACCGTCCAAGCCAGACGATGGGCAACCCAAGCCCGGCCAATCCGAGCCCAGCCAATCCAAACGCAGCCTTGGGCGGCATATCCGCGCCACGTCTCGCACGCTCCGCGCCGCCATGGCCGGAACCTCAGCCGTCGCGGATGGAACGCGATGCCGCGGCTGACGAGACGCCGGCGGCTCCGGCCGTCCCGGCCGCCGGCAGCGCCCGCGCCCGGCTGTTGAATGCACGCACCTCGCCGGTCTCCCGCGAGGGACTGAGGGGTTTCCGCGACGTCGTCAATGAGGTCGACGATCTCGGCGCCGCGTCTGCCAGATCGGCGCAATCGGCGCGCGACACGCGCGCATCATATGGCGGCGCTCCGGATCGAGGATTCGCTGACGACGAGGAAGAACGCGCGCCGCTGCATGACCGATTCGGTCACGGCGAACCCGACCTGCTCGATGACGAGGCGCTCCACCCGCTCGAGCCCGCGGAGGATTTCGCGGATGACGAAGCGCCGCCGCCGAATTTCTCCCGGCCGCAGCCGCCACGCATGCGCGAGCCGGAAGAACACTATACCGAGCCGCGTCCGCCGCGGTCCTATCGGGGATTAGCCAAGCTTGCGGTCGTCGTGATTGTGCTTCTCGGCGTTGCCGCGACGATCTCGTGGCAGTGGTCCAACATCACGGGCCTTTACGGCTTCGTCTCGCATATGCGGTCGAAACCGACCCAGACGGCGCAGACCCCGGCCGCCGAACCCAAATTCCCCGGCCGCGTCCCGCAGGAGCAACTGCCTGGACAACAACAAGGGCAAGCCCCGGCGCCCGCACCCGGCGCGACCCCCGGGCAGGCTGCGCCGCAGGTCGCGCAGCGCGTCGTGCTCTACGAAGAAGATCCGAACAATCCGGCCGGCCGGCAATTCGTCGGCTCCGCGGTGTGGCGCACCGAAACGGTCTCGCCGGGCAGCGGATTGGCGCCCGAGCTTGAAGTCCGCGCCGACATCACGATCCCGGAGCGCAACATGACCGTAACCTGGACGCTCCGCCGCAACACCGATCAGGCGCTGCCGGCAAGCCACACCATCGAGATCATGTTCAATTTGCCGCCGGATTTTCCCGGCGGCGGCATCGCCAACGTTCCCGGCGTGCTGATGAAGGATTCCGAGCAGGCGCGCGGCGTGCCGCTCGCCGGGCTTGCGGTCAAGGTCACCAACGGCTTTTTCCTGATCGGCCTGTCCGCCGTCGATGCCGACGTGCAGCGCAACATCCAGCTGCTCAAAGACCGGCCGTGGTTCGATATTCCGATTGTCTATAACAATGGCGGCCGCGCCATCCTGGCCATGGAAAAGGGCCCGCCCGGCGATCGCGCCTTTGCGGATGCATTTGCCGCCTGGGCGAAATAGACTTTCCGATCGTTTGCGCGTGTCGGATCTGCGGCATTACCCGGTAAGTTGGAGTGCGGGAGTGAGAACACCGGAAAAGATGAGTTCGTCCGAGGCGAAACAGCCGAAGCCCGAAGCCAACGCGCATATCGCCTCCGCGCTGCGCACCCTCGACACCGAGGCCGAAGGCGTCGCCGCGCTGGTTGCGGCCATGTCCGACGGATTGGGCGCGCCGTTCGTTGCCGCGGTCGAGACAATACGAGCGGCCCGCGGCCGGGTGATCGTCACCGGCATGGGCAAATCCGGTCACGTGGCGCGCAAAATTGCCGCCACGCTCGCCTCGACCGGCACACCGGCGTTCTTCGTGCACGCCGCCGACGCCAGCCATGGCGATCTCGGCATGATCACGTCGGACGACGTGATGCTGGCGCTGTCCTGGTCCGGCGAGACCGAAGAGCTTAAAGACCTGATCAATTACTCGCGCCGCTTCCGTATCGTGCTGATCGCGATCACGGTGAATGTCGACAGCACGCTCGGCAAGGCCGCCGATATCGTGCTGGCGCTGCCCGCGACTCGCGAAGCCTGTCCGCACAATCTGGCGCCGACCACCTCGTCGCTGATGCAGCTTGCGCTCGGCGACGCGCTGGCGATCGCGTTGCTGGAAAGCCGCGGCTTCACCGCGATCGACTTCGGCGTCTTCCATCCGCGCGGCAGGCTTGGCGCGGCGTTGAAATTCGTCGGCGAGGTCATGCACCCCGGCGCCGCGGTGCCGCTGATCAAGCGCGGCGCGCCGATGTCGGAGGCGATCGTCGAAATGTCCGCCAAGGGCTTCGGCTGCGTGGCCGTGGTCGAGCCAAACGGCAAGCTTGCCGGTGTCATCACCGACGGCGATTTACGCCGCCACATGCGCGCGGATCTGCTGCAGGCGTCGGTCGATGCCGTGATGACGGCAACGCCGAGGACGGTGCGGCCCGATCAATTGGCGAGCGAAGCCCTGCAGATTCTCAATTCGTCGAAAATTACGGCGCTCATCGTCGTGGACGCGGATCGTCCGGTCGGCATCGTGCATTTCCACGATCTGTTGCGCGCCGGCGTGGCGTGATGCGGCTAATACAGCCCGCCTTTCACCACATTGGAGTTGTCGGAGGCCGATTGCGGCGGAACCGGCGCGCCAGGCGCTGGCTGTGCGCTGGGCGCGGGGGGCGCCGGCCTGACCGGTTTGGCGGATGCTGCCGCCGCCGAGGGGGCGGTTTGGAACACCGGCGTCACAGGACCGGCGGGCGCAGTGGCGCCGCTTGCCGGCGGCAGCACATCCTCATCGGCCTGTCCGTGGGCGATGAATTGGTTGTAGCCCGGAGCGCCGGGGCGCGGCGGCGTGTCGCTCGGCATGCCGCCGGCCCAGTGCGGCCAATGATCGGCGACATAAGCGGAGAATGCATCCTCGTTCGAGGTGCCGGCGCACGAACCGAGCGCCGCGCCGACACAAAGCATAACCGCCGCCGCGACAGAGCGCTTGACGATCATGCGCGCCGCTGCGGCCTGCCCGAAGCTTGGCCACGCCGGCCGTTCGCCCCTCCGATCCATCGCAAAGCGGGTCATTAGCGGTGCCGTTATGCCAAAACTTCGCCGTGCGGGTGACCATCTGGCGCGGGCGTATTTAGAACACGAAAGTTTATATTTTCCGCTCCTCGCCTGTACCTCCAGGTGGGCGGGTTCAGTGGACGGGTTTCATGGCGGGACTGTGGTGTAAGCGGGGAAACGGCGGCAGGCGTCCCGTCTTGGCGCACGCCATCGGGTGCATCGCACTCGTCGCTTCGCTCGTAATCCTCCCGGGATGCAGCGAACTGGCACAGCCGAGCGAAGCCGCGGCGCCGCCGGCGCCACCGCCCTACGCTTCGCTCGCCGCCAAATATCTGATGTCGGCACTGAAGGATCGCACGCCCTATGCCGGCTTCGAGATATCGGGCCCGCGCTGGGTGGCCACGATCAAGGGATGGGCCTGGCTCGCTTGCGTGCATTTTCAGGACCGCGGCCATCTGCGCAGCTACGCGCTGTTCATCCAGGACAATGCCGTGGTCGATGCGCGCTTTGCCGTCGAAACCGACCGCTGCGAGACACAGACCTACACGCCATTCGACCTGGTCACCGGCGAGCTCGGGCGGCCAACGGCGCCGGTGCAGTCGCCGCTGTATTAGCCGGCGATCCCTCATCGCGAGGCGATCAGCCGAGCAAGCGGATTCCCACGATCGTCAAGACGCTCGCAAGCGCTACGCGGACCACGGCGTCCCGTGCGCGCGTCGCGAGGTAGCTGCCTAGGATAATGCCGGGCAGCGACCCCAACAAAAGCGTTCCCAGGAGGGACCAACCGATCGAGCCTAAGAGCCAGTGCCCGGCGCCGGCGAGAAGCGTCAACGGGACCGCATGCGCGATATCGGAACCGACGACGCGGCCGGTCGGCATCTTGGGATGGAGAATGAGAAGAACCGTAACACCGATTGCGCCAGCGCCCACGGACGTCAAAGTCACCAAAACGCCCATCACCACACCGAGAGCGATAGTGAGCCTTCGAGAAGTGCACCGATCAAGGTTGACCAAGCGCTCCTCGTAGCGCTGGCAGATGGCTCTGCCGCCGAGCAAAAACAATGCGGTGATGAGAAGGACTACGCCCAATATCACCGCGATAGCGTGCTGCGCGGCAACGCCCTTCAGATCAATCCACGAAATCAACAACAGCGCTGCCGCCGTTGCCGGGACGCTGCCGGCGGCCAGCAGCGCCACCAACGCCCAATCGATCGTTCGTGCGCTGGCATGAACCGCAGTGCCGACGATCTTGGTCGAGGCAGCGAAGAGCAAATCGGTTCCGACGGCCGTTGTTGGATGAATCCCAAACAGCAGGATAAGCAGAGGCGTCATCAGCGAGCCGCCGCCGACTCCGGTCATGCCGACGAGAACTCCAACGCCAAACCCCGACATAACGTAAAGTGGATCGATCACGACTGGCCCCGCTTCAATTTCGGAATCAACGTCACGAACCTGGTTCGACCTGTCAAGGAACGCGCCGCAACTAGCCTGCGAAACTCCGAGACAAATCCGATTGCAAAACACGTCTGCAGAAGATGTTTCTTTCAAACAATCCAGATTTAAAGCTAATTTATTGGCGGCATCGTTTTCCGACAAAACATTATTTCACATCGCCGCCGAACGAATGACTTTTTGTTCGCTGCGAACGGGTCCGCTCGAACAATAATTTCTTATTTTTATCGATCGCATTGACTTCGCGGCTCGGAACGACGAGTTGTGATCGTTATGAACCGGCTGGACGATCTCGAAGCGCAAAGCATCTTTATTTTCCGTGAGGCCTTCGCGCGGCTGCGGCGCATCGCACTGCTTTGGTCGCTGGGCAAAGACTCCAACGTGATGATCTGGATAGCGCGCAAAGCGTTCTTCGGGCGCGTGCCGTTCCCGGCACTGCATGTCGATACCGGCAAGAAGTTTCCGGAAATGTATGCCTTTCGCGATCGCTATGCCGCGGAATGGGATCTTGACCTCAAGGTCGAAGCTTGCCCGCCGATCGACGCGGTCGATCCGACTTTGCCGCCCGCGGCGCGGTCGGCTGCGCGCAAGACCGAGGGCCTGAAGCTTGCGCTGGCGAAATACGGCTTTGACGGTCTGATCGCCGGCATCCGCCGCGATGAAGAACCGACGCGCGCCAAGGAGCGTGTGTTCTCGCCGCGGGGACTGGAAGGCGGCTGGGACGTCCGCGACCAGCCGCCTGAATTTTGGAATCACTTCAACGCCTCACCGCCGCCGGGCGCGCATCTGCGCATCCATCCCATTCTGCATTGGACCGAGCTGGATATCTGGGCCTACACCAAGCGCGAGGGCATTCCGATCATTCCGCTTTATCTCACGCGCGACGGCAAGCGCTATCGCTCGCTCGGCGATGCGGACATTACGTTTCCGGTCGCCTCGAACGCCGGCACGATCGACGACATCCTTCGCGAGCTCGAAGCGACAAAAATTCCTGAGCGCGCCGGCCGCGCGATGGATCACGAATCCGAAGACGCGTTCGAGCGCCTGCGCGTCACCGGCTACCTGTAACCCGTGGACTGTGTCCAACCATGAATATGCTTGTTAACGGCTTCCCGGCGCGCACGGACATAGAGCCCGGCGAGCGGCCGCTGCTTCGCGTTGTTATGGTCGGCCACGTCGATCACGGCAAATCGACGCTGATTGGCCGGCTCCTCCATGAAACCGGGAGCTTGCCGGACGGCAAGCTGGAATCCATCAAAGCCATCAGTGAACGACGCGGCGTACCTTTCGAATGGTCCTTTCTGCTGGATGCGCTGCAGACGGAGCGCGATCAGGGCATTACGCTCGACACCAGCCAGATCCGCTTTCGCACCGCGGCGCGCGACGTGGTTTTGATCGATGCCCCCGGGCACGCCGAATTCCTCCGCAACATGATTACCGGCGCCGCGCAGGCCGATGCCGCGGTTCTGGTCATCGACGCCGCCGAGGGAGTGCGTGAGCAGACCCGCAGGCATTGCTATCTGTTGCACCTGCTCGGCATCAGCCAGGTGGCCGTGGTGATCAACAAGATGGATCGCGTCGACTTCGATGAAAGCCGCTTTCATGAGCTCGAAACGGAGATGGTTCGTCATCTCGCCAGCATCGGGCTTTCGACGACGACGATCATTCCCGTTTCGGCGCGCAACGGCGAC
Source organism: uncultured Alphaproteobacteria bacterium (assembly GCA_963822935.1). Taxonomy (GTDB): domain Bacteria; phylum Pseudomonadota; class Alphaproteobacteria; order Rhizobiales; family Xanthobacteraceae; genus BOG-931. The sequence continues at coordinate 222,639 of CAWGJP010000023.1, read as the reverse complement.
GGGATCGAGCGGCGCACGGCGCCGATCGCCTGGTACGCAGGCCCGACGGTTCTTGAAGCGTTGGATCGCTTTCTGCCGGCGAAACCGCTCACCGACCTGCCGCTCGCTATTCCTGTCCAGGCTGTCTACAAATTCGACGAGCGCCGCATCGTCGCGGGACGACTTGAAACCGGCCGCATCTCCGTCGGCGACGACATCGTCATCATGCCGCGTGGCACCGTGGCGCGGCTACAATCGATCGAAGCTTGGCCGGTTTCCGATGATTTGCCGCGGCCGCAATCCGCGCGCGCCGGCCAGTCGATCGGGCTGACGCTGGATCGGCAGGTTTTTGTCGAGCGTGGCGACGTCATTTCAACGCCGTCGGCGCCGACCCAGCAAGTCCGACGGCTTCGCGCCAGGGTTTTTTGGCTGCACGAGGAGCCGCTCACGACTGGGCTAACGATTGGCCTGCGCATTGGCATGGCCGAGTGCCGCGGAACCGTCAGACTGATTGAGAATGCGGTTGACCCCGGCGAGCTTGCGCCGGTCGGGGCCACCGCCATCGCCCGCAATCATGTGGGCGAGATCGAGATTGCCCTTCTCCAGCCGATCGCAGCCGATCTCTACGCCGTGAACCCGCGCACCGGACGCCTGGTGCTCGATCTGGCCGGCAGGATCGCCGGAGGTGGATTGATTCTCGCGATTGATGACGCAGCCGATCTCCGGGAGGCACCGAACAAGATTACTCGCGTCGATCGCCCCGCACTGGAGACGCGATGCGCTCGTCTCAATGAGGTCTTGGCCGATCTGCCGCCGGCCGAACGTCTCGCCCGCTTTCGCACGGAAATCGCGGGCCGACTCGTCTTCGCCACGAGCTTCGGGCCGGAAGATCAGATCATCCTGCATTTGCTCGTCGCGCAAAACATCGACGTCGATATCGTGACGCTCGACACCGGACGGCTTTTCCCGCAAACCTACGACTTGTGGGCGGAGACCGAACGCCGCTATGGCCGGCGCATTCGCGCATTCTATCCGCAGCATGATCAGCTGGAAGCACTGATCACAAGGCACGGCATAAACGGCTTCTACGCCTCCCGCGAAGCCCGGTTGGCCTGCTGTGGATATCGCAAGCTGCAGCCGCTCAATCGTGCGCTCGCCGGCGCGACAGGCTGGATCGTCGGGTTGCGGGCGGACCAGTCCGAGCATCGGCGAAGGGCGCCTTTGCTGGCCGTCGACGAGCGAAATCTGTTCAAGCTCAGTCCACTGTTGGATTGGACACGGCAGTCCGTTCAAGATTTCACCGCGGCAAATCGCATCCCCACTAATTCGCTGCACCAACAAGGCTTCGTGTCGATCGGATGCGCGCCTTGCACGCGCGCCATCGCCGCGGGCGAACCGGAACGGGCCGGCCGCTGGTGGTGGGAGACCGACGAAAACAAGGAATGCGGGCTGCACGAAAGGGCGCTGCCGGCCAACAGCCCGGCGTGACGGGATCGCAGTCTAAGCCGCCTGCCGCACCGCCAGCGCCTGGTCGACCGCGGACACCACCTGGACGACCGTAAGCTCGTCGAGACACTGGCTGTGGCTGTCGAGCCGGCGCTCGCAGCCTTCCAACTGGCACGGCAGGCACGGCAACGGATTTTGCACCAGCCAAACATTGCGACGATGCTGGATGGTGCCGGCGGCAGCCCATGGCCGATCGAGGCCGCCGCGCGGCCACGGTCCCCATAGCTGCGGATCGGTCGGACCATAGAGTGCGACCGTTGGCGCGCCGGTCGCTGCAGCAAGATGTGTGATCGCGGTGTCCGGCCCGATACAAACGCGCGCGCCGGCGATCAAGGCGGACAATCCCGGCCAGTCGAGCTTGCCATCCAGACGCAAGACATAGCCATCGCGCCAGACGTTATCGAGATAGTCGCGATCGCTTTCCGCGCCGGTGGCAACCGTGGCGAGCCCGCGCTCCTGGAGCGCGGCGGCGAGCGCCCGCCAGCCCGCGCCGGTCCAGCGCTTGTAAGTAAACATCGGCGCCGCGTGGATCACGGCATAAGGCTGCGCCGGCGCGAGCGCCGGACGCGTCCCGCCGGCGGGACAGACGATCTCGGCCTGCGCAGGAATGCCGATCAGTTCGGCAAGGCGCAGGATGTCGAGAACGCGGTGTTGGCCGCGCTCGCTCACGATGGAGCGGCTGAGCGCCATGCGCTTGACGGTCGCAGCGACGCCGTCCGCCTCCACCGGACCGGCGCTTTGCCGCCCGGCAATGACGGCGAGGAACGTGGGCCGGTCGCCGGTCTGCGTCGAGAGTGCGAGGTCGTAGCGTTTAAAGAGCCGCGCCATCAGCGTGAGCGTGTCGCCGGCATGCGGACGCTGCGGCAGCGTGAATATTTTGGCAAGATCGGGATTGCCGGTCAGAATTCCTTCGGTTCCGGTAAACACCAGCGCGTCGATCGAGGCTTGCGGAAACGCCCGCTTGACGCTGCGGATAAGCGGCGTGGTCAACAGCACGTCGCCGAGCCGCCGCAGCGCCACGACGAGCACGCGCGGATTGTCCGGCAAGCGTAGCGGCGTCATGGTTGAACCACCGGCGCATCGGCGCGCGCGGCCGTCGTGGCCTCGCTCAGCGCTGAGAGGCCATGCAGGGCGCGTACGCGACTGCCGCCCATCGCTTCGTCGAGCCTCGCCCGGTTCGCCGGCAATTGCGAGCGGTCGTTCGGCGGATGCCATAAATGCAGCACGCCGGTTGCGAACCGGCCGTCCTTGCGCCGCACGCCGGCGCGCAGCAAGCGCACGACGAGGTCGGAATCCTCAAGACCCCAGCCGGTGTAAGCGCAATCGAAACCATCGATGCGATCGAGGTCGCGCCGCGCCACCACGAGATTGCAGGTTTGCGCGCCCTGCCAGTTCGCGCCGTTGAGCTTGCGCAACGGTCCGAGCGGCAGGCGCAGCATTGGCAACAGCCGGTTGATGCCGCCGGAAACCCGCTGCCGCACCAACGCCGCCAATTTCCATTGCTCCGCCTCAAGGCCTTGGCCGAGCACAGCCGCGGTCAGTTCCGGCGACAGCAAAATGCGGTTACCGGTGACGAACCAGCCCGGCTCGGCAAGCCGGCGATGCACGGCGATGAAATCGCTTGCGGCCAGGCAATCGCCGTCGAGGAAGATGCAGATCTCGCCGCCGCTGGCGGCAATGCCGCGATTGCGGATCTCACCGCCACGGAAGCCCCTGTGCTCATGGCGAACGTGCTTGAGCGGCAGCGGCAGTCGCGCGCGCCAGGTTTCGACGACGCGCGCGGTATCCGGCCGCGAACCATCGTCGGCAACGATGACTTCAAAATTGCGGTCCGATTGATGGGCGAGCGCGCGCAACGCCGCCTCGAGCGCATCTTCGCGGTTATACGTCGTGACGATGACGGAAATCAGCGCCGCGCCGCTCACGATTTGTCGCTCGCCCGAAGCGCTGCGACCGTACTGGGATCGCGCCATTGCCGGAACCGGTCGCGCAGCCGGCGTTTGCGGTCGCGCAGCATGCGGATCGGCAGCGCCAAATAATATTTGCGTGCAATCTGCCACCAGCCGAGGCCGATCGAATGCGCTTCTGCTCGCGGCACGTACCAGCCGTTGGGACCGGTGCGCCGGATCAAACGGTAGCCGGCGCGCGTCAGGCAGCGGTGGGTGGCGAGGCTGGTGACATGATCCTCGACCAGGACGAGGCGCGGCCGCCAGCGCGCCAGATCAAAACCGGACAAGACCTCGACCTCATGGCCTTCGACGTCGATCGAGACAAAATCGATCGGCGCCGGTGCACCGGCCTGTTCGAGGATATCGTCGAGCGTCCGCACTGGAACGTCGATGGTCGACTGCGCCACCACGCCGGTGACGGCGAGTTCGCGATTGAGCGAAGAGTGCGGCCCGAGGACGTGCAACGTCATTGTGGTGCCGGCATTGGCCGGCGACGAGCAAGCCGCGGCGACGACGTAGGCGCGCCGCGACAGGCGCAAGTGTTCCGCTAGATCCGGCTGTGGCTCCACCAGCACGCCGCGCCAGCCGGCCTGTTCGAACTGCCAGCTTTGCGAGCCTTGCTGCGGCTGATTGGCCCCGACTTCGACGAAAAATCCGGTCTGCAACGGGCCGAAGAACGCGGCCTTGAGCTCGTTTTCGACCTGCCAGGGAAATACCGTCCGCATCGGCTAATCCTGCGCGGTCCGTTTCGCCGGCTGCGCGCGCTTGACCATGGCTGTCGTCGAGTGACCGGGCACGAGGTCGACGAGTACGACGATCCCGCCCGCGGCCTCCACCACGTCGTGACCGACGACATCTTCATGTTTCCAGTCGGCGCCTTTAACCAGCACCGCCGGACGCACGCGCTTGATCAATTCCAGCGGCGTGTCCTGGTCGAACACCACCACGAGGTCGACCGCCTCCAGCGCCGCAAGCACGTCGGCGCGACTCTCGGCTGGATTGATCGGACGACCTTCGCCCTTGAGTCGCCGCACGGAAGCATCGCTGTTAAGGCCGAGCACCAGCCTATCGCAGGCGGCACGGGCCTCGGCCAGCAATTTGACGTGGCCACGATGCAGGAGGTCGAAACAGCCATTGGTGAAGCCGACGCGCAAACCGTGACGCCGCCATTCCTTGAGCCGCTCGTCCAGCATCGACCAGTCGAACACGATCTTGTCGTCGGAAGCGAGCGACGCCGCGGGCAAAATGCGGTGGCGCAATTCCGTGAGCGTGACAGTCGACGTGCCGCGCTTGCCGACGACGACGGCGGCGGCGGCATTGGCGGCGCGCATGGCGGACTCGAACGGCGCCTTCATGGCGAGCAGCACCGCCATGACGGCGGCAACGGTATCGCCGGCGCCGGATACGTCACGAACTTTCACCGGATAGGCGGGGATGTGCAGCGGCGCATGGCCGTCGACATGAAGCGTCATGCCCTCCTCGCTGCGGGTGACCAAGACAGCTTCGCTCTCGACGATGCGCGCGAGTTCGGCCGCGGCCTTGCCGATTTCCGCTTCGCTGGTCACCGGCCGATGCACGGCCGCGCCGAGCTCGGCACGATTGGGCGTGATCAGGGTGGCGCCGCGATAGATGCTGTAATCGTGGCCCTTGGGATCGACCACGACCGGTTTGCCGAGTTGCCGCGCACGCTCGACGATGGCGCGGATCACGCGTGGCGTCAGCACACCCTTGGCATAATCCGACAGCACCACCGCGCCGCACTGCGGCAGCGCCGCTTCGGCGTGCGCGATGACCGCGGTTTCGCTGGCGCCGCCTGCCGGCTGCGCCGTTTCCCAATCCGCCCGCATCAGATGCGCCGAATGGTGCTCGGACACGAAGCGCACCTTGCGCGTCGTGTGCCGCCCGGGCTCGACAACGAGATGGGGAACGACCGCGCCGTTGAGCTTGGCAAAGGCATCGCCCAAAGTCCGCGAAGCTTCATCCTTGCCGGTCAGCCCGACGAAAATGCAGCGCGCGCCGAGCGCCGCGATATTGCGCGCGACATTGCCGGCGCCGCCAATCTCGACTTCGCTGCGCGCCACCGCCAGCACCGGCGTCGGCGCCTCCGGCGAGATGCGCGTGACCTCGCCATAGACGAAATCGTCGAGCATCAGATCGCCGACGCAGAGCACCGTCTGCTGGGCGACGCGCTTGAGGGCTTCTTCGAAATCGAACATGACTGTCGCCGCGCTTGACCCCAGTGATGGCCTCATTGACCGTGCTCAGCGATAGCGGTCGGCACGATCGAGATAGCAAGTAACGTAGTGCTTCACCGCCGCCTCGAGCGGGGTGAAGTCGGCATTATAGCCGGCGCGCCGCAGATTGGCGGTCTCGGCCTGGGTGAAATATTGATAGCTATCGCGGAGCGCGACCGGCATGTCGACATAGTCGATTGCCGGCTCGCGGCCGAGCGCCGAGAACATCGCCGTCATCAGATCGCGAAAACTGCGGGCTTGGCCGGTACCGACATTAAAAATGCCGGATACCGACGGTGTCTGCAGCAGCCAGCGCACCACCGCGATGGCGTCGTCGATATAGATAAAGTCGCGCTTTTGCTCGCCGGCCGCGATCCCGGGACGATGCGACTTGAACAGCTGGATCGGCTTGCCGGCCTTGGCCTCGTCGAAACGCTTGGCGACGAGACTCATCATCTCGCCTTTGTGGTACTCGTTGGGCCCGAACACATTGAAGAATTTCAAGCCGGCCCATTGCGGCGGTAGCGCCTCCTTGCGGCGGACGCGTTCGGCCACAACGAGGTCGAACATATGCTTGCTCCAGCCGTAAAGATTCATCGGCTTGAGCCGTTTGAGCGCGCCGCTCGACCAATCGTCGGAATAGCCCGGCTCGCCGTCGCCATAGGTCGCGGCCGACGAGGCGTAGATGAACGGCGTGCGCGCCGCGGTACACCAGTCGAGGAGCCGGAGCGACAGCCGGAAATTGTTCTCCATGATGGCGTCGCCGTCGGTCGCGGTGGTGGCGGAGATGGCGCCGAGGTGGATGACGGCTTCGAGCTTGTGGCCGTCGAGCCAGCCCTCAAGCGCGGCCGGCGGGATAAAATCGGCGATCTGTCGGCCGGCCAGATTGCGCCATTTGCCGTCGCTGCCGAGCATATCATTGACCGCAATATCGGCGCGGCCGGCCTCGTTGAGGCTCGCAACGACGTTCGACCCGATAAAGCCGGCTCCGCCGGTGACCAATAACATCGACCGCAAAGACCGGTTTGAGGAGAGGATCGGCCCGTGCCGGCCCCACGGCTCCTTTGCCCCACTATCGCGCCCTCGGCAACACTTGACGTCCGTTGGAATTAATAAATGAATATATCTTCATTCTTTACTCGACTCGCTTCAGTCGGGATAATTCGCAATGCGATATCGGCGCTGGCTATACTGATCTTCGATCATGCAGACGATCTCCGCCTATATCCTGGCCTTCAATGAGGCCGAGAAGGTCAAGGCCGCGGCCGAAAGCGTGCTCTGGGCAGACGAAATCGTCGTTGTCGATTCCCACAGCACCGACGGCACGGCCGAGATTGCGGCGGCGCTCGGCGCGCGGGTCGTGCAGGTGCCGTTCCAAGGCTTCGGCGATCTGCGCAATCGCGCCATCGAAGCCTGCCGCTGCGACTGGATCTTCAGCCTCGACGCCGATGAACGCTGCACCGCGGTCGTCCGCGACGAGATTTTAGGACTGCTTGCCGGCGTACCGGCTTGCGACGTGTACCGGGTGCCGCGGAGGAGTTTTATGATGGGCCGCTGGATTCGTGGCTCCGGCTGGTACCCGAATTTCCGCCAGCCGCAGCTCTTCCGCAAAGGCAGGATGCGCTACACGCCCGAGCCGGTGCACGAAGGCTATGAGCTTCTCACCGGCAAGCCGCTGGGCACGTTGCGCAACGCGATCTGGCAGTTCCCGTTTCGCGATCTCGACGAGGTTTTGCGCAAGGCCAATCGCTATTCGTCGCTGGGCGCCGCCAAGCTCGCCGGCAAGCGCGTTTCGATGGCGGGGGCGCTCGGCCACGGCTGCTGGTCATTCCTCAAGCATTACATTTTCAAGCGTGGATTTATCGACGGCTGGGCCGGCTTCGTCATTGCCTTTGGTAATTTCGAGGGAACGTTTTACCGCTACGGAAAGCGCTTTGAACAGGCGCAGAATTGGTCGCCGCCGCCGAGCGAACCGTTGCGGCGTGACGTCAAATCCTGAGCGTTCCGCACAATAATGAACCAAACTTCAAATAATGGTGTGGAGCGCAGTCCCATCCTCATCGTTCCGTATATGTGGATCGGCGATTTCGTACGCTGCCATTCGGTGGTGAAGCTTCTCAACGCGCGCCACCCGGAGCGCCCGGTCGACATGCTGGCGACGACGCTATGCGCGCCACTCGCCGATTACATGCCGGGCCTGCGGCAAGCCATCGTCGCCGACCTGCCGCGCGGCCGTGTGGCGCTGGCGGAACAGTTTGCGCTGGCCAAGCACCTCAAGAGCGAAGGTTACGGCACGGCGCTGGTCATGCCGCGCACCTGGAAGTCGACGCTGGCGCCGTTTTTCGCCGGCATTCCTGAACGGACCGGCTTCGCCGGCGAGGCCCGCTTTGTCCTGCTCAACGACGTGCGCTTCGGTGAGCGCGCGCTGCCGCGCATGATCGACCGTTGCGCGGCGCTGGCGCTGCCGGCCGGTGCGCATCTGCCGCCGGATTGGCCGTTACCGGAGCTCAAAGTTCCGCGCCAAGACGTCGAGGCCTGGCGCCAAAAGCGCGGCCTGAATAACGATCGTCGCCCGATCGTGGCGCTGGCGCCCGGCGCGGTCGGACCCTCGAAACGCTGGCCGAGCGGGGCCTATGCCGCGCTGTCCCGCCGGCTTTTGGCCGAAGGTGTCGCGGTCTGGGTTTTGGGCGGCCCCGATGAAAAGCCGCTCGCCGCCGAGATCGTCGGCGATACGGCGGCGCGCGATCTGACCGGCCGCGACCTGCGCGATGCCATCCTCGCGCTTGCCGCCGCCAGCACCGCGGTCTCCAACGATTCAGGCCTCCTCCACGTCGCCGCGGCGCTCGGCACGCCCTCGGTCGGCATATTCGGTCCGACCAGCCCATGGCACTGGGCGCCTCTCAATCCCTTGGCCGGAACCACCGAGACGACGACCGTACTCCCCTGCCGGCCCTGCCATAAGCCGATTTGCCGGCTGGTGCATCACCGCTGCATGCGCGACATCGCGGCCGAGGAGGTCATGGCCGCGACCCGCCGCGCGCTTTCCACCGGTGCGACCGCCCCATCCGGCCGCTTAACAGAACATTCGTGAAATCGGCGTAGGTCCAGGACAGGAAAAACGAGCAAAATGAGTCGCGGACAATGGCGGTCCTGGTCACCGGCGGTGCGGGCTACATCGGCAGCCAGATGGTGCACGACTTGGTCGACAGCGGCGAACGCGTTGTCGTCCTCGACAATCTTTCGACCGGGCATCGTTGGGCTGTTCCCGAGGGTGTACCGCTCGTCGTCGGCGAGACCGGCGATCAGGCGCTGGTGACGCGGCTCATCCGCGAGCACGGCGTCGACGCCATCATCCACTTTGCCGCCTCGATCGTGGTGCCGGATTCGGTGCGCGACCCGCTCAGCTACTACCGCAACAACACCGTCAATTCTCGCGCGCTGATCGAATGCGCGGTCGCCGGTGGCGTGCGCCATTTTATCTTTTCCTCGACCGCCGCCGTGTACGGCAACCCGGCCGCCATTCCCGTACCGGAGGATGCACCGACGCAGCCGATCTCGCCCTATGGCTGGTCGAAGCTGATGACCGAAATCATGCTGCGCGATGCCAGCCGCGCGCATGACCTCAGCCATGTGATCTTGCGCTATTTCAACGTCGCCGGAGCCGATCTGCGCGGACGCACCGGCCAATCGAGCCCGAAGGCAACGCATCTGATCAAGGTGGCCGCCGAGGCGGCGCTGGGGCTGCGGGGCAAGCTTGACGTGTTCGGCACCGATTATCCGACGCCGGACGGCACCTGCATCCGCGACTACATCCATGTTAGCGATCTGACGCGTGCACATTCGGACGCGCTGCGTCACTTGCGTACCGGCGGCGCTTCGCTAACGCTCAATTGCGGCTATGGCCACGGCTTCTCGGTTCTTGAAGTGATCGACACGGTGAAGCGCGTCTCCGGTGCCGACTTCAAGGTCGACTATGCGCCGCGACGCGAAGGCGATCCCGCGCGCATAGTCGCCGGCAGCGAACGCATTCGCACCACGCTCGGCTGGCAACCGCGCTTCAACGATCTTTCCGTCATCGTCGCGCACGCACTCGATTGGGAGCGCGAACTCACGACGCGCCGCTCGATCAGTCAATTGCAATTGGCAAGCGGGCATGGCGGTATGCCCGAACCGGCGCGGGTCGCCGATCGCCGCGCGTAGCTTCGTCCCAATCGGGGCAAAAAAGTCCTATCGTATCAATAGCGAGCTTGGTCTCGAGCAGAAAATAGCCTGTCGAGCGGCCCCAAGACGACCGCGGCGGGCATTGCCCTTGTGCGCCGATGCGCGCACAACACGTCATGGACGGAGCCCGCCATGGCCGAATCATCCGCCGACAAAGCGGCTCGTTGTCGCGGCGCGCCGCCCAGTTTGAATGGGGTACGGGGCCGCGCGGCAATGGCTCTACCGTCCGCGCGTTGCGAGGTGCAATAGACAAGCGCAGTCGCAGGCGGCGTCCTTGGAGAATTTCCGATGACAGACGACACCCATAAGTTCAAGGTCGGGCAAACGGTCGATCTGGTCCCTTCATCCTTCCGCTCCGCGGCCAATGGCTCCTATGAAATCGTAAGCCTGCGGGCGGCCGAGGATGGCAGCACGCGGTATCGGATCAAAAGCAAGAGCGAGGCGCATGAGCGCGTGGTTTCGGAAAATGATCTGGTGCTCTCGGAAGAACTGAAATTCGATCGTGATTAAACCGGCTGCATCGAGGAAGTCGAACGATGTTCAAGGTGCTCGAGCTCAAAGGCACAGCGTCCGCGGCAGCCACCGAAGTCGGCCACGGCTACACCACCCGCGAAGAAGCTTTGGCGGCGGTAAAAAGGCACCTCAAACGCTTCCACGTCTCCGGTCATAATGCCGAAGCAAATTATTGGTGGGCTCGGGATGCTGAAGGCCTGCGAAAATGCTGGATTGCCAGCGCCGGCTGACATCGGCGCTAATCTTCATTTGCCAGACGCTTGAAATCGTCGAGGACCGCGGCAATCAGCGTCTGTCGCCGCGGATCCTGTGCGGCCAGTGTCGCCGCAAACAGCTTGAGAAGATAGCGCGCCTTGTCGGCGGCTTCGCACCAGTTGGCCGCCGGCGCCGCCAGCAAATGGGCTTCCAATTCGTCCTGCCGCAGGCGCAGCGTGTTTTCGTTCGCCTCCACGTCCGCCAAAAGCCGGCGAAGCTCGGTGGCCTTCTGGGCGGCCATTCCGCGATGGTGGTCGAGATCGATGGTCTTGTCAGTCACGCTCGCGCACCGCGCGCCAAAGGAAATTCGGCGCTTTCGTACAGACGGCGGATGTCGTCGACGCCATATCTTTGTTCGTCGACTTCGAGAAAGGCGCCGAGAAGAGATTCCGGAGGCAAGTCCTCCATGGCAAAACGGATAGCGTCCGAGGCCTGCGCAAAGCGCTTGTAGCCAAACGCTTGCCGCCGCGGCGCCCGCTTTCGCGTCGAGAACAGCTCGGCCGCGGCACCGTAATCAAATTCGACCATGGGAACGTCCCTCGTGAATGCACCAAACGTCATGGAAAACACATCAAAGATATAAGTGCAAAGCGCTACATTACCAGTCCGCCGGCCGGATGCCGTCGAAAACACACGACAACATCAGCGATTCGGCATAGTATGAAGGCGGCAGGGCAGCTAAAGCCGCGCTGCTCGGTCCAATGCCGTTTTTGACGTCCGGCACAAAAAAGACGCCTTCCTGTGGGAAATCGCCCCGGCAATGGCGGCGATTCCTGTCGTCGGCCAGCGCGCATAATCCACGGAGAGAGTTTTTGAACGACGAAACGACAGCCGGCGCCGCAGTGAACGACCTGCACGCCTTGACCCGGAGCCTGGCGCGCTTTCGCGAGCCGAACAACGGACGCAGCATCGTAGAGATTCTGATTACGATCGTGCCGTTCGTTCTGCTTTGGCTGTCGATGTGGTTTGTATATCATCTCGGCTACGGGCTATATTTGTTGCTGGCAATCCCCGCCGCGGGTTTTCTCGTCCGCCTATTCATGATCCAGCACGATTGCGGCCATGGTGCGTTTTTCCGCCGCCGGGCTGCGAACGATTGGGTCGGACGCGTGATCGGCGTGTTGACGCTCACCCCTTATGATTTCTGGCGACATACCCACGGCATCCATCATGCCACTTCGGGAAATCTGGCTCGCCGCGGCATCGGCGACGTCGACACGCTCACCGTGCGCGAATATCTGGCGCTGCCGCGCTGGCGCCGGCTTGCCTACCGCCTCTACCGCAACCCGATTGTCATGTTCGGCGTCGGCCCGATCTATCTGTTCATCCTGCGGCACCGGCTGCCTTTGGGACTGATGCGGGACGGCTGGACCCCGTGGGTCAGCACCATGGCGACCAATGCCGCGATCGCGCTCATCGTTGTCGGCATGATGTGGTGGATCGGCGTTTGGCCGTTCCTGTTGTTGCATTTGCCGATTGCGCTGATCGCCGGAGCGATCGGCGTGTGGCTGTTCTATGTGCAGCATCAATTCGAGCACACCGTCTGGTCGGACGACCGGAATTGGAGTTTGCCGGCGGCGGCGCTCCACGGCAGTTCGCATTACGACCTGCCGGCCGTGCTGCGCTGGTTCACGGCCAATATCGGCGTGCATCATATCCATCACCTGTGCAGCCGAATTCCGTTCTACCGGTTGCCGCTGGCGCTGCGCCAGCATCCCGATCTGGAGAATGTCGGCCGGCTCACGCTGGGCCGAAGTCTGGCCTGCGTGCGCCTTGTGCTGTGGGATGAAACCACGGGACGGCTCATTACCTTTCGCGAATTGCGCAGTCGCGTTGGCGCACAGATGCCCGTTGCCGCCTGATTCGGACTTGTAAAGGCCATGCTTATCTACTAATTAGTGCGGATCGACATTTGGCCGGACAATCGGGCCGTTTCGCCTTCGCTTACTGCCAGGCGCACGTTCAGACCCTCCAAACATCGACGGTTTGAGCTTAAGGACGCGCAATTGTGCGTCTGTCGCTCAAGTGCGCCTAACTCAGCGAAAGGATATCTTGATGAATACGGGCACCGTGAAGTTCTACAACGATCAAAAAGGCTTCGGCTTCATTCAGCCGGATGACGGCGGCAAGGACGTTTTCGTCCACGCCACTGCGCTCGAGCGCGCCGGCATGCGCGGGCTGGTCGAAGGCCAGAAGGTCGCCTTCGATACCCAGGAAGACCGCCGCACCGGCAAGATCGCCGTCGGCAACATCCAGGCAGCCTAAAGCCTCAATCGATTGCTCGCCGCGAAGCGAGCGATCGGAACCGCCCTCTCGGGGGCGGTTTTTTTATGCATCGCGCGGCGGGCGTTCGGTCAGCGCAGCTGCCGTAACCAACATGCCGCGGCAGGCCAGCGCTTGTTTCAGCTGGCAGATCGCGCTATCCGCGGTCGCCGCGCTGTTAACTCTTTCGATATGCCGAAGCAGCGTCTTCAAAGCGGGATCTTTGTCCCTGATGACCCACCGGCGCGCGAACACCTTTGCCTCGTGCAAATTGCTGACCCGGATGACTTGAGTGGCGCCGGGAAAACTGGCATCGAAATAATCTGGGGCGGCGGACATTCGATCTCCGAGGGTTTTGCCACGATGGAACGTCCGAATGAAGAGTGCAATGGTGTCGACCCGAACAGTCCCCGCTGTTTTGCGCCAAACTTGCTTCGATAACGCGGAGCAGGCGCGGCCCTTGGCGGGCATTGCCCAAAACGACGCAAGCGGGCAGAACGAGGCCGCATGAAAGCCGTCACGGCCGATTCCACGGACGATTATTCAACCGTCGCACTGGTTCGCCGCCTGCTGCTCGACGAAGCCCTTGAATACTGGCCGCGCTACGCCATTGCCTTCGCGCTGATGGGCATCGCCGCCGCTGCCACGGCGCTGACCGCCTATCTGCTCGGCACCATGACCAACGAGGCTTACGTCAGTCACAATTTTCACGGCATCGTCGTCATCGGCCTCATTGCGATGGTGATCTTTGCGGCCAAGGGCTTTGCCACCTACGGTTCCGCGGTGCTGTTGTCGTCGATCGGCAACAGCATCATCGCCAGCAATCAGCGCCGCCTGTTCGACAAGCTATTGCATGAGGACATCGGCTTTTTTGCCGACCGCCACTCGTCCGAATTCATTGCGCGGCTGACCACCGGCGCCGCCGCCGTGAGCCAGGTGATCAATCTCCTCATCACCGCGATCGGCCGCGATCTGATGTCGCTGATCGGGCTGACCATCGTGATGCTGATCCAGGACCCGATCATGGCGCTGGGCGGCTTTATCATGGCGCCGCCGGCGTTCTTTTTCTTGCGCAAGCTGATCAGGCGGGTGCGCGGCATCGCCCGCATGCAATTCACCGGCGGCACCCGCATCATCGAGACCATGCAGGAGGCGCTGCAAGGCATGCGCATGGTCAAGGCGTTCGCGCTGGAAGACGAGATGCAGCGGCGCTTGGAAAAGAGCGTCGCCGAGGTCCAGCACGAATCCAACAAGATGGCCCGCGTCGCCAACCGCGCCAGCCCGATGATGGAAATGCTCGGCGGCTTTACCGTGGCGCTGGCGACCATCTATGGCGGCTATCGCGTCATCGAGACCGGCGCGACACCGGGCGAGTTCGTCTCTTTCATGGCGGCGTTCCTCCTCGCCTACGAGCCGGCCAAGCGTCTGGCGCGGCTCAACATCGACCTCAACAACAGTCTCGTCGGGGTGCGCATCCTTTACGAGATCATCGACAGCCCGCCGGGCGAGCCGGACGACAGCCATTTGCCGCCGCTGCAACTGACAACCGCGCGCGTCGAATTCGACGACGTGTATTTCTCCTACCGCGCCGATACGCCGGTGCTTCACGGCATGAGCTTTGTCGCCCAGCCGGGCAAGGTCACCGCGCTGGTGGGCCCGTCGGGCGGCGGCAAATCGACGGTGCTCAATCTGCTGCTCCGCTTCTACGACGTCGGCTCCGGGCGGGTGCTGGTCGACGGCCAGGATATCGCCGCGGTGTCGCGGGGCTCGCTCCGGCAGCGGATCGCCTATGTCGGCCAGATCGTCCACTTGTTTCGCGGCACGGTCCGCGAGAACATCGCACTTGGCAGCCTTGACGCCAGTGACGCCGCCATCGTCGCTGCCGCCAAGGCCGCGTATGCGCATGATTTCATCATGAGCTTCCCGGACGGCTACGATACGCCGGTCGGCGAACACGGCATGCAGTTGTCCGGCGGACAACGTCAGCGCATTGCCATCGCCTGCGCACTGATGAAGGATGCCCCGATCATTCTGCTCGACGAAGCCACGGCATCGCTCGATTCGGAATCCGAGCGCACCGTGCAGGAGGCGATCGCCGAACTCTGCAAGGGGCGCACAACGCTGGTGATCGCGCACCGTCTGTCGACCATCATGCACGCCGACTGCATTCTCGTGGTTGAGAATGGGCTCGTCGTCGAGTCAGGCCGCCACGACGAATTGCTGCGCAAGGGCGGCCGCTACGCTTCGTTCTACCGCCTGCAGCTGCGGGAGCAGTCCTCGCCGCCGCTCGAGCCGGTAGCGGCCATCGCCTCGTCGGCTTAACGAACGTCAGTGGAATGTCAGATTGACGCGATAGCGCGCAAGCGATAAGCCCGCGCCTTCTTCTCCCTAACAGCAGACCCAAATCATGAGCACCGACGCCAAAAATTATGTCATCCCGCAGCCGCCGCAGGCCGCAATCGCGGTCGCCGGCACCGATAAGTATTTTCCGGTGCGCCGGCTGTGGTGCGTCGGCCGCAACTACGTCGAGCACATCAAGGAGATGGGCAACGACGCGCGCGAACCGCCGTTCTTCTTTGCTAAGCCCGCCGACGCCATCGTGCCGGACGGCGGCACGGTGCCCTATCCGTCGCTGACCAAAGACATGCACCACGAGGTCGAGCTTGTCGTCGCGCTGAAAAGCGGCGGCCGCAACATCAAGCCGGAAAAGGCGAATGAGTGCATCTACGGCTACGGCGTCGGCATCGATCTCACCCGCCGCGACCTGCAGATCGCCTCGCGCGACATCAAGCGGCCGTGGGAAGTCGGCAAGGCGTTCGACCATTCGGCGCCGTGCGGGCCGCTCAAGCCGGCCGCCGCGATCGGCCATCCGTCGAAGGGCCGCATTACGCTTTCCGTCAACGGCAAAATCCGACAAAACGGCGATCTCAACCAGATGATCTGGAATGTGCCGGAGATCATTTCGAAATTTCGGAGACGGTCGAGCTAGCGCCGGGCGACATCATTATGACGGGCACGCCGTCGGGCGTGGCCGCCGCCGTCGCCGGCGACAAGATCGAATGCGAAGTCGAAGGCGTCTGCAAGCTCACTGTGACGATCGGACCGCCGCTGAGCTAGCCCATCGCTGGTTTGCGCATAATGTCGTCCGGCTGAGCCCGTCCAGAAATCATTCGGGCGGCGATCGTCGTTTGCCGCGCCAAGTCGATCCGGCGTCACAATACCAAGCCCATAAAGCCGGCATCCAACGCCTGATTCGTTGGAACTTGAATAAATTTGGCGCGTTAGGATGCGACCATACTCTGATTGGAGCTTGTCATGGGCGCCCGCCGTATCACCTTACGCGTTCTGCCCCCGATGCCGTTCGGCGACGTTGCGCTGGTGCCGGCGCCGCTAAGCGGACGGCCCGAAGCCGACATGGCGCGCGCCATGGCGGCGGCGCTCGCCGATGTCGAGGCACCGACCGCGGCGGACGTCTACAATCGTCTGCACCAGGCGTTTCCGATGGCGCCATTGAGCGCGCGGGTAGTCGCCTTGTCGGCGCTGATGGACCGCCTGCGCCGGCCGTCGCACTGAACGACCTCATAATCCGAGATAAGCGCTGCGCACGCGGTCGTCGGCCAGTAGCTCAGCGCCAGTGCCGGTGAGCGTGACCCGGCCGTTTTCCAAAACATAAGCGCGGCTAGCAAGCTTGAGCGAGAGCGCCACATTCTGCTCGACAACGACGCAGGTAATGCCCTCGCGGTTGAGAGCCCCGATGGTGTCGAGCACGCTCAGCGCGATCGCCGGCGCCAGGCCGAGCGACGGCTCGTCGAACATGATGAGCTGCGGCGCACCCATCAGACAACGCGCGATCGCCAGCATTTGCTGCTCGCCGCCCGACAGCGTCCCCGCCGGTTGGCGCGCCCGCTCGGCGAGCCTCGGAAACAGAGCGAAGACGCGGTCGCGATTTTTAGCCCGATCGGCGCGCGCGCGCGGCAACATGGCGCCGACATCGAGATTCTCCTCCACCGACAGCGTCGGAAACACCTGCCGTCCTTCCGCCACCTGGCCGATGCCGAGATTGCAGACGCGGTGACTCGGCCAGCCGGAAATATCGGTGCCGCGAAAGGTAATCCGGCCGCGCAGCCTGCGCTGCATTCCGGCAAGCGCGCGGATGAGCGTGGTCTTGCCGGCGCCATTGGCGCCGACGATGGCGACGATCGCCCCTTCCGCGATCTCGAGCGACACGCCGTCGAGCGCCTGGACGTCACCATAGAACACGTCGAGATTTTTGACGGCGAGCATCACACCGTCTCCGCGCCGAGATAGGATTGCACCACCGCCGGGTCGCGCACGATCGCTTGCGGGGTGCCTTCGGCGATCGCCACGCCGTGATCGAGCACCAACACGCGAGAGGCGAGCGCCATCACCGCGCGCATGACGTGCTCGATGAGAAGAATTGTCACTCCGGTGTCGCGGTTGAGCTCGCGCAAAGTCGCCACCATGCGGTCGGTCTCGGTCGGGCGCAGCCCCGCCATGACTTCGTCGAGCAATAAAAGCCGCGGCCCGGTCGCCAGCGCACGGGCGACTTCGAGCCGTTTACGGTCCGGCAGCGTCAGGGTGGCGGCGCGTCGATATCGCTTGTCGAACAGATCGAGCCGGCGGAGCAGGTCGCTAGCGTGGTCGCGCGCCGCGCCGACGCTGCGGCGGTGCAACAGCGCGCCGACCACGACATTGTCCTCTACGCTCAGCGCCGGAAACGGCCGCACCAACTGAAAGGTGCGGGCGATGCCGCGCCGGCAAACAGCATCGGCGCTCAGACCGCCGATCGGCTCGCCGGCAAAGACGATGGCGCCATCGTCCGGCGTCGTCGCCCCGGCGATCATGTTGAACAGCGTGGTTTTGCCGGCGCCGTTCGGACCGATCACGGCGAACACTACGCCCTCGGCGACGTCGAAGCTGACGCGATCCACGGCGAGCAGACCGCGAAACCGCTTGCTGAGCGCGGTAAGCGACAGCAGCGCGGTCATGATTTGGACTCCTTGATACCAAGCTGCCGCGCAAACCACGGCCAAATGCCGTCGGGCAACGCCACGACAACGACAAGGAGGCACACGCCATAGAACACCTGTTCCGCGCCGGGCAGATCGAGCCCCATCGCGGTCAAGGCGGTGTTGAGCAACTCGGCAAGCCCCGTGAGCACGAAAGCGCCGAGGATCGGTCCGAACAGCGTGCCGACGCCGCCGATAATCGGTCCGAGAATGATCTGGATAGACTGTGATATATTGAACACCTGCTCGGGAAAAAGATTGTTGTAGAAGAACGCGTAAAATACGCCGGCGAACGAGGTTACCGCCGCCGAGATCATCACGGCATACATCTTGTAACGGAAGGTATCGATGCCGCAGGCGCGGGCCGCCTCCTCATCTTCGCGAATGGCGAGCCAGAAATAGCCGATGCGGCTCGCGATCAACAGGCGGCAGAGTATGAAGGCGGCAAGCGTGGCGGCGAGGATCACATAATAGAACATCGTCGGACTGCCGCGCAGCCGCCACAGATCGTTATGGGCATATTGCGCCACCGGCAGGAACAGGCCCGCGGAGGCGTTGACGGTGTCGAGATGATCAAAACCGATGCGGGCGAATTCGGCAAAGGCGATGGTGAGGATGGCGAAATAGACGCCGGTCACGCCGAAGCGGAAGGCGAGAAAGCCGATGATCGCGCCGCAGGCGGCGGCAACCGGCATCGCAGCGAAGAGACCGAACCACGGGGCAACGCCGTAGCGCGTGAACAGTACCGCCGCGACATAGGCGCCGAGCCCTACATAGATGGCATGACCGAGCGAAAGCTGGCCGGTGAAGCCCATCATGATGTTCCAGGCCTGGCCGGCGTAAGCGAGATAGAGAATGAGAATAAGAACGGTGACGAGATAGTCGCCGACGATCCACGGCGCGATGACGAGGGCCGCAAGGAGCGCGGCGAGCCAGATCCAGGTCCGGGGCGACACGCCGCCGGCAAGACGCGCAAGCGCAGCCGACATCACGCCGGCCTCTTGCCGAGGATACCCTGCGGTCGGAACAGCAGCACCAGGACCAGGATGCCAAAGGCGAACATGCTCTTGGCCGACGGCGTGAAGAGCAGTCCGGCCAGCGCCTCAGTGAGCCCGATCAGGATGCCGCCGAGAAGCGCGCCGGGCATCGACCCCAGTCCGCCGGTTATCACGATCACGAAAGCCAAGAGCGTGTAAGTCGGCCCTATCATCGGCGTGACGTCAACGATCAGCGTCATCATGACGCCGGCGGCGCCGACGCAAGCCGCGCCGATACCGAAGGTCAGCGCGTAGAGCCGGTTGACGTTGAGCCCGACGACCAGCGCGCCGGTATAATTGTCGGCGCAGGCGCGGATCGCCGTGCCGATCAGCGTGATACGGAAGAACGCGAACAGGAGAGCGGCGAACACGATCGCGGCGGCGCCGGCATAGACCTTGGTGGCGTCGACGAGGATCGGACCAAGTTGAAAACTGTCGAAAGCATAGGCGGTCTGCACGGTGCGGGCGTCGGGTCCGAATATGATCAGCAGTACGTTGACGATGATGATCCCCAGCGCCACCAAAAGCAGGAATTGGCTGTGCTCCGGCCGGGTGATGAAGGGGTTGATCAGTCCCGCTTGCAGTGCGTAGCCGAACACGAACAGCACCGCGGCGATCGGCACCATCATGATCAGCGGATCGAGATGGAAGGCGGAAAACAGCACGACCGCGAGAAACATCGCGATCGACATCATCTCGCCATGGGCGAAATTGACGACGCGCACCACGCCGAAAATGACCGATAGCCCGAGCGCCATCAGGCCATAGACCAAGCCGGTCAGAACTCCGCCGACGGCAACGTTTAGGTAGACGTCAAACGGCACCGCAGCAACTCAGCCGCGGTCCTGATATGACTTCAGCGGCCACTCCGGCTTGGCGTTGGAAGCTTCCTTCGGCGCCACCACCGCGAGCTTGCCGCCGCGATTCTGGATCGCGCCGTCCTTGACCTTGGTGTTCTGGCCTTTGGCGTCGAACGCGATACCACCCCCAATGCTGACATTGTCGGTGATGTTGGTCGAGCGGATTGCGTCGGCCAACGCTTTGGGATCCGCCGTGCCGGCGCGCTTGTAGGCGTCGGCCGCCACCAGGAGCGCTTCGAACGTGAACACGTGATTGGTGTTCATATTGACGCCCGGATAGGCCTTGGCCAGCGCCGCACCCAGCGTCTGCGCCAGCTTCTTGTTCGGATCGAACCACGGCACGAAGCTCAAGGGGCCGTCGGACAGCTTGCCCAGCGTCTTGAAATATTCGTCCTCGTACCAACCCGGTCCCATGCTCAATACGGCCTGCGGCGTCCAGCGCTGCTTGACCAGCTCGCGTGTGATCAGCATGGCATCATTGAGCCGGCTGACGACGAGGAGCGCATCCGGATTGCTGGCCTTGGCCTTGGCAACTTCGACGGAAAGATCGCGCGCGGCCGGATCATAGGCGATCTCTTGGGCGATGGTGTAGGGCATGTCGAATTTCGGCATCAGGAAGTTGATGCCTTTGGACATCGCGGTGCCGAACGTATCGTTGACGTGCATGAAGACGACGGTCTTCGGCGCCTTGCCGACAGCGGCGAACACTTCCTTCTGATCGGTGAAGGCGTCGCTCAGGATCATTCCGGCTGTGGGGAAGTTACGGAAGACGAATTTGTAGCCCTGTTCGGTGAGCTGCGGCGCGGCGGCGATGTTGACGATGAGCGGGACGCCGTTCTGCTCGGCGACTTGGGCAATCGCCAGCGTCTGGCCGGAATCGAAGGCGCCGACCAGGCATTGGGCGCCATCGCTGATCATCTTCGCCGCGCGCGCGCGCGCCGTCTCAACACTCGATTCGGTGTCGCCGTCCATGATCTGCAACTCGGGCAGGCCGATGGACTTGAGGATCGCAGGCGCGATGGCGACGCCGCGCTGGCAATCCTGGCCGATGCCGGCTTCGAAGCCCGATCGCGGCAACAGCACACCAACCTTCAGCGGGCCGCTTTGCGCTCGCACGATCGCAGGAGCGGCGAGTGTTGCGGCGGTGACGGCGGCGCCTGCGAGCAGGCGGCGGCGGGTCGTCGGCATCGGTGTACGGTTCACGGCAAACCTCCCTGATTTGACGAAATGCTAGGTGACCGCCGCCCCCGCGGCAAGCCTCAGTTACGCGCCAAAAAGCTGCATCGCCGCCGCGGCGATGCGAAGCAGCCGGCTATCCTGGCTGTTGCGCGCGATCAGCATGAGCCCCACCGGCATTTTTCCGGCAGCGGCCGGCAGCGGCAGCGAAATGGCGCAAAGATCGAAGAAATTGATGATCGAGGTATTGCGCAGCAGTGCGGCATTGCGCGCCGCGAAGATTTTTTCGTCCGCGACCTCCGCAATTGACGGCGCCACGATCGATGTCGTCGGCATCAGCAGCGCGTCGAGCGAAGAAAGCCGCGCGTCCATGGCGCGGACGAGCCGCGTGCGTTCGCGCATCATGTCGGCATAATCGGCTTTACTCACGGCACAGCCACGCTCGATCCGGACGCGCACATTGGAGTCGATATCCGGAGCGCGGCGTGCCATGCGGTCGCGATGAATGGCACAGGCTTCCGGCGGCGAGATGCCACCTTTGGCATTCACGGCAGCCATATTGTCGAACAAAGGCATGGCTTCGTGGGAGACGCGCACACCGGCGCGTTCGAGCCGTGCAACGGCGGAGACGAACGCCGCGGCGACGGTGTCGTCGAGGCGGTCGAGCGGCATACCCTCGGCGACGCCGAACGACAGGCCGCACAGCGCGATCGGCTCGATCGGCGTAAACTCCTCTCCGGCCATGACGGCGTCGGCCTTGGCGCAATCCTCGACGCTGTTGGCGATCGGCCCTACCGAGTCCAGCGTCGTGCTTAGGGGAAACGCGCCGGCGGTGGGGACACGTTGCCGGCTCGGCTTGAAGCCGACGAGACCGCACAAGCCCGCCGGGACGCGGACCGAGCCGCCGGTGTCGGTGCCGATGGCAATGTCGCATAGGCCGTCACCGACGGCGACGGCGGCTCCCGAGGACGAGCCGCCTGGCACGCGCGTTCGATCGCGCGGATTGCCCGGCGTGCCGAAATGCGGATTGGCGCCGATGCCGGAAAAGGCGAATTCGGTCATGTTGGTCTTGGCGACAATCACCGCGCCCGCCGCGCGCAGCCGCTGGACCACCGGTGCATCGGCCGTTGCCGGCTTGCCCTCCTCGGCAAGAATTTTTGAGCCGGCACGGGTCACTTCGCCGGCGACGTCGAACAGATCCTTGATGGTCACGATGATGCCGTCGAGCGGGCCGAGCGGGGCGCCCCGCGCGGCACGGGCATCGGCAGCATCGGCTGCGGCGCGGGCTTCCTTCGGATAGATCGTAAGGCAGGTCCGCGCCCCCTCGCCTTTCGGGTCGGCAATACGGTCAAGCGCCCGTTCAAGGCGGTCGCGGCAGGAGGGATTGGTCATGGAACTACCCGGCGGATGAGGCGAAAGCGGTCGGCACGCGCCGTTGCGGACGCGGCGGCAAAACTGCCATATCATTGGCGGAGCAAAGACGCGAGCAAGGGAATTTGACCATGCCCGATAAAGGGCCGCGCATCGCCTTCGTCGGCTTCGGCGAAGCGGGTCAGGCGATCGCCGCCGGCCTACGCGACGAAGGAGTGGAACAGCAGTCAGCCTGGGATATCCTGTTTCCACAAAGCTTGGGGGAAAGGCTCCGCCAGGCCGCAGCCGCGATCGGCGTGCGCATCGCAAATTCCACCGCCGAGGCGGTGCGCGACGCCGATATCGTCATCTCAGCCGTCACCGCGGCCTCCAGCGTGGAGGCGGCGCAGTCGATAAAACCGCACCTTGCCGGTAAGCCCTATGTGCTCGATATCAACTCAGTCTCGCCGGGCCGCAAGCAAGAGACCGCAAACCTTCTCGGCGGCAGCGCCCGCTATATCGACGTCGCCGTGCTGGCGCCGATTCACCCGGCGCGGCACAAGACGCCGATGCTGCTCGCCGGCGCCGACACGGAAGCCGTGGCGCCGACGCTGACCGCGCTGGGCATGCGGGCCAGCATTGCCGGCGCAGAAGTCGGCGCCGCTGCCGCGATCAAGATGGTGCGCAGCGTCATGATCAAGGGCATCGAGGCCTTGACGCTGGAGTGCTTTCTCGCCGCGGCGCGCGCCGGCGTCATCGACGAAGTCGCCGCCTCGATGACGAACAATTATCCCGGGCTCGATTGGGGCAAGATCGTTCCCTACAATCTCGAACGCATGGCGAGCCACGGCGAACGGCGCGCCGCCGAGATGGAAGAGGTCGCCGACACGCTGCGCGAGCTCGGCGTCGAACCGCTGATGACGACGGCCACCGTCAAGCGCCAGCGCGAGATGGGCCAGATCGGCACGCAGCAACCGGTCCGCGCCGTGCTCAAGGACGATCGCGGCGCCATGCTGCGCGCCATCAGCGCCGCGGCGCGCGACCGCCATTGATTGTTCGGCCGAGATTCTCTCACGTTGAGGTAGCTCGCCACTTTAATACGTCATGGAGGTTGTGGTATCCTCTCCGCGGGATGCGCTTTAGTCATCCCAAACAAAGGGGGAGGTGCCCGTGATCAAATTGCGAAACGCCGCTTATGCTGCTGCTATCCTTGGTGGGCTTGCTGCGACCATGACGGCCATGCCGGTCGGCAGCCGTGCCGAAGCGGCCCCGATCTGCCCGCAATATCTGGCGCAATATTGCGTCGTCGAGAAGAACGGCTTCCGGCACGCGGCATGGACCAATCCTTGCTTTGCCAAACAGCAAGGCCTGCGCGTCCTGCATCTGGGCATGTGCGAGGGGCCGATCTGCTCCACTCTCGTCGCGCCGGTGTGCTCGATCGATCCGAAAACCGGCAAGCATAAGACCTATTCGAATCAGTGCTGGTCGGACGATGCCAATGCAACGCTCGTGCACAAGGGCGCTTGTAAGCCGCCGAAAAAGTAAGACAGCGATAGCTATGACGGCGGCGCGGCGAGCGCGCCGCCGTGATCCGCCTTAGCGCCGCCTTCCCTTGCGCCGTTCGCGCGGGGTGACGCGGGACCGTTTCGGTACCGGACGGCGCGCCGCCTTGGCGGTCGAGCGCCGCGGCGGCATGGCCCCGGCGGCTTCAAGCCGCATGCTCCAGTACTCCCAGGTCCGGTTGACCACATTGGGCAGGGCGTTGAGCGTGCTCGCAAGTTTGACCTCGCCGGGATGCAACGGCTCCGGGGTGCCGAGCGCGAGCGCGCGCAACTGATAGTCGGCGTTCTGGCACATGAAGATCGAGCGCGACACCAGCTCGCGCAGGCCGCCGCCGACAACGGTGGCGCCATGGCGATTCATCAAAACCGCCGGATGCGCGCCTAAGGCGCGCGCCAGCGAACGGCCCTCCTCCGGTTTGACGACCAACAGATTGGTGTCGCCGAATTCGTCGTGCTGATCCCAGAACGGCACATTGGCGCCGCCCGCGGCGCCGAGATGAAAAACCGGCACGATCGGCTTGCCGGCGATGGCGAATGGCATCACTGCCGGCGCGTGATGATGGCACACCGCCATGACGTCGGGACGCGCCTGATAGATGCAGCCGTGAATAACCCGCTCGGCATAGAGCGACACTTTGGGCGGCTTCACCGGCGTGGAATCGAGCGTGTATTCCAGAATATCGTCCGGCTCGATCAACAGCGGCGAACGCGAGCGCGACAATAGATAGCGGCCCGGATCGGCCGGGTGCCGCAGGCTGACATGGCCGAAAGCATCGAGCACGCCCTCGTGCGCGAGGATGCGGTTGGCAAGGGCCAATTCCTCGATCAGATCGCTCAACTTGTCGGACATCATGTCTCCTTTCACAGGCGATTTTTCGATCACGCCGGCTTTCGCGTCCATCGCGGGCGGGCAGATTGAAGCTTTGCCCCGGCCGATGCAATCCGTGACCGCACTGGCGCACCGCTCCGGGCAAGCACTCCAGGATCAGGCCGCTCAGGCCGGCCTGCCCGACGAAGCGGCGTTACGCGGCAGCACGATGGTAAACTCGGTGAATTGGCCGGGCTGCGTATCGACCGCGATGGCGCCGGCGTGCTGCTTGACAATGATGTCATGACTGATCGAAAGCCCGAGCCCGGTGCCCTCCCCCGCCGGCTTGGTGGTGAAGAACGGATTGAACATCTTCTCCTTGACCTCCGGCGGAATGCCGATGCCGTTGTCGCGGATTCGGATCTCCACGCGATCGCCGAGATTTTTGGTCGACGCGACAAGTGTCGGCTCGAAATCCGCGCCGTCGGCCTGCACCTTCCGCTTATGTGCGGCATAGAAGCCGTTGGCGATGATATTGAGGAGGACCCGCGTCACCTCTTGTGGATAGAGATCGACTTCGCCCGCAGCCGCGTCGAACGACCGCTCCAGCACGATGTTGAAGCCTTGCTTCTCCGCCCGCGCGCCGTGATAGGCAAGGTTGAGGCTTTCCTCGACCAGCGCGTTAACCTCGACCGGCCGATGCTCGCCCGACCCCTCGCGCGAATGCAGCAGCATGTTCTTGACGATCGCATCGGCGCGCTTGCCGTGCTGGGCGATCTTGTCGAGATTGCCTTTGAGCGTGCCGGCCAGTTCGGCGATGCCGGCGCGCGCCTCCTCGCTTATTTTCACTTTCCCCAACTCCTCCTGCAACTCGTCGATCAGCTCGACCGAAAGCGAGGAGAAATTGTTGACGAAATTGAGCGGGTTCTTGATCTCATGGGCGATGCCGGCGGTGAGCTGGCCGAGCGAGGCTAGCTTTTCAGTCTGCACCAAGCGATCCTGCGCGGTATGCAGGTCCTCTAGTGACTTGCTCAGTTCCTGGGTCCGCTTCTGAACGTCGTCAAAAAGACGCACGTTTTCGATTGCAATCACCGCCTGGTCGGCAAACGTCGTCACCAACTCGATTTCGCGCTCTCTAAACGGCTCAACACCGATGCGGGCCAAGGCGATGACGCCAATTGACTCTCCCTCACGCATAAGCGGCACGCCAATCATCGAGCGGACTCCGCCGACTCTCGCGTTTTCCTTTGCGTCGTAAAGCGGATCGGTCCAGGCATCGTCGATCCGGGCGACTTGCCGAGTCATTGCGGCGCGGCCGACGACCGATCCTTGGCCCGGTGAAATACGCGATTGCCGCTCAATTTCCAGATATGCCGGATCGAGACTGTGGCCGGCCGCAAAGCGATAAGCCCCGCCCTCTAATCGAAAAATGACCGCTCTTTCGGCGCGGCAGAGCCGCGCTGCGGTGTCCACAACACTTTGCAGGATCGGTCGTAGTTCGAATTTTGATCGGCTGATAACGCCAAGAACTTCCGAGGTCGCGGTTTGTCGCGCAAGCGAGTCGCTCAAATCGTCCGTGCGCTGGCGCAATTCGTTCAACAGCCGCGTATTTTCGATGGCGATGACGGCTTGCGCGGCGAAGTTCTGTACCAGCGCGATCTGCTCTTCGGTGAAGGGCCTCACCTCCTGGCGATAGACGATGATGACGCCCACGGCCTCGTTGTCCTTGAGCATCGGCACGGCGAGAAAGGTCCGTGCGCCTCCGGTTTCTACCATGGTCACAATCGCCGCATCGCGATCGATATAGGCCTGCTCGGTCAGCATGTCGGCGACATGCTGCACTTGTTTCGATCTTATGGCCCGCATGACCGGAACGTTCGGCGCCGGACGGAATACAGGATTGCGCCCCCGCTCGTCGGCATAGTCCTCTCGTCCCCCATGCAAGGCGACCGCACGAAGCGCATCGCCGTCACATAGCGCCAGCGTACCGAATTTCGCCTCGCAAATTCGGGTGGCGTTCTCCAGCATTGCCCGAAACACTGGCTCCAACTCGCCCGGCGAAGAGCTGATGACGCGCAGCACGTCGGCCGTCGCCGTCTGCTGCTCCAGCGACTGCCGCAGTTCGCTGAGCAGCCGCGTATTCTCGATGGCGATGACGGCCTGGGCGGCAAAGTTGCTTAGCAATTCGATCTGTTTGTCGGTAAAGGGTCGTACTTCTTGCCGGTAAATCGCAAAAGCGCCGACCAGTTCGCCGTCCTTGATCATCGGCACGGCCACGGTGGATCTCGCGCCGCCTATTCTCGATGGCAGGCTCCGGCCCGGCTCAGTCGTAGCGTCTGCCGAATGGCTCAGTTTTTTTGTCTGCACGAGGCGATCAAGCAGCGTGCCGCGCGTCGGCGTGAACGACCCCCGTTGTCTTTGCGCCTCAAGCAGCTCCGGTGTCGAGCCGAATTGCGCCGCCAAATGAAACTTGCCGTCTTCAAAGCGGTATAGCGTGCCGAACTTCGCCTCGCAGATGCGCGTCGCATTTTCCAGCATCGACTGAAACACCGGCTCCAACTCGCCCGGCGACGAGCTGATGACTTTGAGAACCTCAGACGTCGCCATCTGTTGCTCCAGCGACTCGGCAAGGTCAGTAGTGCGCTGGCGCAATTCGTTGAGCAGGCGCGTGTTCTCGATGGCAATCACGGCCTGCGCGGCGAAGTTCGTCACCAGCGCAGTCTGCTTTTCCGTAAATTCGCGCACCTCCGTGCGAAAGATGGTAATAACCCCGATCGTCTCGCCGTCCTTGAGCATCGGCACGGTGACCATCGTGCGAATGCCGCCGGTCTCGACGGAGTTCACGGCCTTCGGATTGCGGGCGAGATAGGAAGGTGCCTTGCTCAAGTCCACGACCTGGAGCGGCTGCCCGCCGGAGAGCGTCTGGAATGCCTGCAAGTCACGATCCGGCTGCAGCAGCATGCCGACTCGCCACTGCTCGTCCCACGCTTTGGTCAAGGAACCATGGTGCGCGGCCACGCGCAGCGCTTCGCCTTCGCGCAGGAACAAGGTGCCGAAGTTGGCTTGGCAAATCCGCGTTGCGTTGTCCAAGATAGAGAGAAAAACCGGCTCCAGCGCGCCGGTCGACGAGCTGATGACGCGCAATACATCGGCGGTCGCTGTTTGCTGATCGAGCGATTCCCGCACTTCGCTAAGCAGCCGCGTGTTCTCGATGGCGATGACGGCCTGATCTGCGAAGGTGCGCACCAGCTCGATCTGGCGCTTTGTGAACGGCGCGACCCGCGAACGGGCCAGACCGAACGCGCCGATCGGCTTGCCCTGGCGCAACAGCGGCACGGCGAGGATGGTACGGATGAAGCCGGCTGCCGCAGCCTGACGCGCCGCATGCTCGCGATCGGCGCCGATATCGGCAATCTGAACGACGCGGCGCTCGGCCAGCGCTCGACCGACTGCGGTGCCGCGGCCGGGCCGGTACGACTGCGCGCGCACCATCGTCTCCATCTGCGGCGACATCGCCGCTACCGCCGCGGTCCGATAATCCTGACCCTCCGGCAGAGCGATGTGTCCGGCGTCGGCAGCGCACAGCTGCACCGCGGTCTTCACGAGCGTATCGAGCACCGCCTGCAGATCGAAGGTCGAGCCACTGATCGTCCTGAGCACCTCGGCGGTGGCTGCCTGTTGCTCCAGGGCCTCGTTCAGCTCGCGGGCCTTTTGTTTGAGCCGAGCCTGCAGGGTAGCCGAGCCCGTGGTTTCGTCCGGCTCGCTGCCGACCCCGCGGCTGGCGGCAACGAGGCACTTGCGGCCGATTAGTTTGCGCCGCGCCTTCGCCACCTTGCCCTTTGGTTTGCTGCTTCGTTTCACGCCAGTCGCCACTCGCCGCACCGGAAACCTTGGATAAGGGTACCACATCCCAGGATGGGAATGGTGTCGTCCATCACAGCCGGATCGGCAAAGCCATCCCACGCATTATGACGCCTGATCGCGATGCGAGATTTCGACGACCCGCGCGCGCGCCGCAAGCTCGTCGACCAGCGCGTCGGCTTTGGCCTTGTTGGCGGCATCGAGATTGGCGTCCCATTCGTCGAGTAGATAGACTTGCGCGGCGGTCGCGTTGACGATCTCTTCGAGCGATTTGAGTTGCCGCTCGCCGGAGGAGAAGCCGAGCTTCTTGTCCATGGTCTCCTCGACGACAACCTCGTCTTCATCGTCACCCTCGACGTCGACCGGGACCACGCCGCCGGTGAACTGGAAGGCCAGGCGATCCGTGGTCGGCCAATAATAAGCTCGCTTTTTCAGCTCGGTCTTGAGGCTCGCCAGCAGCGATGATTTGCCGGCGCCGTTGCCGCCGCGCACGTTGATGCGGCCGGTCGGCTGCGCCAGCACCACGCGCAAGGCGTCGCCGAGCGAAGACACCACATTGGCGTGATCGCCTTCGCGCAGCACCAGGCGGTCATATTTGATGCGCTGGTTGAAATCCGCATCGGGCTCGGGCGACATGTTGGCGGCGACGCCGCCAAACCTGGTCCAGATCGCGATAAAATCGTTCCAGCCGCTGGCGAGCAGATGCAGCTCGTAGGTCATCTCGATCTGCCGCGGCAGCGTCGTCGCGAGACCGACCAGGAGCGCCGTATCGCCGACATTGCGCATGGCGACCATCGTGATGGTTGCGAAGACAATGGCGAGGCTGACGATGCCGCTCATCGCGCTCATGCCTTCGCGCGCGACGATGGCGCGGACCTGCACCACCAGCCCTTCGCGGAGCCGCGTCTTGAAACCGGCGAGCCACAGTCGCAGGTTATAGCTGTTGCCGGAAAAGATATTGTCCCACGCCGTATAGCCCTGCGCTGTGATGCGGTTGTTCATGCGCTGGTTTTCGAGATAAGCGTGCGCAATCGGCTTCTGCAGCACCCATTGCATCAGCAATAGCGTACCGAAGGCGCCGACATAGGCGAACGGCAGGCTGGGATCGATCTCGGCGCCGAGCACCAATGCGTTGAAAACCAGGCCCAGGAAAAGCTTCAGCGCAAATTCCAATTCATACATAACGTTGAAGAAGCACTGGAAGGTCTCGCCAGTGAGGAACGGCTCGACCCGTTCGCGCGAGGGTTTCTCGTTGAGCAGCGTGACTTTGTCGCGGTTCTCGCGCGCAAAGCGCAGCATGAATTTGCCGAAGCCGCGATAGCCGGCGCGCTCGGCAAAGATCCAGCTGATTACGCCGACCACATAGGATGTCGATTGCGCGGTAAGAATCCAGACCAGGTCCGTCACCAGAAACTCCCCGACCGCGACCCGGCGTCCGGCATTGATGACGAGCCAGGTCGTTGCCGCGGCCAGCATGGCCTCGACCACCATCAGCACCACCATCACGAACAGCGATGGCGACAGCAGATAGCCCGCGAGTTCCAAGCGTGTGATCGGCCGTCGCGTCATGAACTGCCCTGGCATGGTCGCGGGAGAAGGGTCTTTGAGTTGGCGCAGTGTAGCGGCATTGGCGCGCTAAATTAAGCGCGGGCCCGGTGCGGCAGAGCACGAATTTACCTTATCCATCAATAAGTTTTCCGAGCTCCAGACCGCTCAGCCCTTGCAATTTCGACTGGCCCATCCGGCCGCGACGGCGTAATTTACCACCGGCTTGGCCATAATCGGGTCTTTCGGGGTTCGCGTGATATTCAACGACGCGATAGGGATCATCGCGCAACTAACTGCGCCGTTGCGCCGCTTCAGCGCTTCGTCTGTTGCAGGCGTCGTCATCCTTGCCGTCGGCCTGTCGGCGATGACCGTTTATACCGTGCCCGTCCTGCAAAGCGCGGCCGGCGGCTGGCTCGCCGCATGCCTGTGGTGCTGTCTCGCTTATTTCGCGGTCGAGAGCGCGATTCGCGCGCGGACCGCTATTCGCGCCGGCTTGGCCCGGAGCCATTTCCTCTCCTTTTCGTTTTTTGTCGACGTCATCAGCGTGACTGCCGTTCCGATCGCGCTCCTCGACGGCATTACCGGCCCCAATGCCTGGCTGTTCGCGTCGTTTTGGGTGCTCAAGCTTGCCCAGAACTCGCCGGGCTTTGCGCAGCTCGGCCGCGTTTTCGCACTCGAGGCGAAGCCTTTGGCAAGCGTGTTCGCACTGTTTCTGATCGTGCTGTTTCTGTCCTCGGCCACGATGTACGTGATCGAGCGCCAAGTGCAACCGCGCGCGTTCAGCTCGCTGCCGGAAGCTCTGTGGTGGGCGGTGGTGACGCTGACGACGACCGGCTACGGCGACAAAGTGCCGCTCACGCAGTTAGGCCATCTGCTCGGCGGCGTGGTCATGATTTTCGGCATTGTCAGTTTCGGCCTCTCCACCGGCATCCTCGCCACCGGCTTTGCCGCCGAGACCAGACGACGCAATTTCATCCAGACCTGGGATCTGGTGAGCAAGGTGCCGTTCTTCCAATCGCTCGAGCCGTCGTCGATCACCGAAATCACCCATATGCTGCGCCGCCTCGAAGTGCCCGAGCGCGTCGCTATCATTCGCCGCGGCAAGGCCGGCGACTGCATGTATTTCATCGCCGCGGGTGAAGTGCAGGTCGACATCAAGCCGGTGCCGGTGCGGCTCGGCACCGGAGCCTTTTTCGGCGAGCTCGCCTTGCTCGGCGATTCGGTGCGCAGCGCCAATGTCACCACGACGATGCCGTCGACGCTTCTCATCCTCGATCTCGCCGACTTCCGCACGCTCACCGCGAACCATCCCGACCTTAAGCGCGCCATCGATGCCGAGGCGCAACGGCGCGTGAGCGAGAATCAGCAGCTACGCGAGCGCCATCGCGCCACCGGCGCAGCGCCTGCGTGACCAAGCAAGAAGAAACGGCAAGACTCGACGCGCTGGAGCCTTTAGAACTCATCCCATGACTGGTCGCGCACCATGACTGATCGCATTGCATTGATTACCGGGGCGACCGGCCAGGACGGCGCCTATCTGGCCGAGCTGCTGCTCGGCAAGGGCTACGTGGTGCATGGCATCAAGCGGCGGTCGTCGTCCTTCAACACCGCCCGCGTCGACCATCTGTACAAGGATCCGCACGGCGCCGGCGTGCGCTTTCTCCTGCACTACGGCGATATGACCGATGCGACCAATCTTATCCGCATTGTTCAGGAAGTGCAGCCGACTGAAATCTACAATCTCGCCGCGCAGAGCCACGTGCGCGTCTCATTCGAGACGCCGGAATACACCGCGAACGCCGACGGACTCGGCACGCTGCGGCTGCTCGAGGCGATCCGCATCCTTCGCCTCGAAGACAAAGTGCGGTTTTATCAGGCCTCGACGTCGGAGCTTTACGGCCTCGTGCAAGAGGTGCCGCAGCGGGAAACCACGCCGTTTTATCCGCGTTCGCCTTATGCCGCGGCAAAGC
Organism: uncultured Alphaproteobacteria bacterium; assembly: GCA_963822935.1. GTDB lineage: Bacteria > Pseudomonadota > Alphaproteobacteria > Rhizobiales > Xanthobacteraceae > BOG-931. The sequence continues at coordinate 190,518 of CAWGJP010000023.1, read as the reverse complement.
TTTACGCCTACTGGATCACCGTCAATTACCGCGAAGCCTATGGGATGCATGCGTCGAACGGCATCCTGTTCAATCACGAAAGTCCCACGCGCGGCGAGACCTTCGTGACACGAAAGATCACGCGTGCCGTCGCCGCCATCGAGCTTGGCCTGCAAAGCAAATTATTCCTCGGCAATCTCGCTGCGCGGCGCGATTGGGGCCACGCCCGCGACTATGTCGAAGGCATGTGGCTCATCGTGCAGCAGCCGGAGCCGGACGACTACGTCTTGGCCACCGGCGAAGAGCATTCGGTTCGCGAATTTGTCGAGAAGGCGTTCGCTTGTGTTGGCCGGACGGTCCAATGGCGCGGTTCCGGGCTTGCCGAGCAAGGCATCGACGCGCGCGACGGCCGGGTGCTGATCGAGATCGACCCGCGCTACTTCCGGCCGACCGAGACCGATGCGCTGCTCGGCGATCCATCAAAGGCGCGGCAACGACTCGGTTGGCATCACAAGGTCTCGTTCGACGAACTGGTGCGCGAAATGGTCGATGCCGATCTGAAAGAAATGCGCCGCGAAGGCGCGCTGCGCCAGGTCCACGATTAGGGCGACGAGATCGCATGAGCGGGGCACCCGTCATTTTCGATTTACGTGGCAAGCGGGTCTTTGTCGCCGGACACGCCGGCATGGCGGGCGCTGCGATCATGCGCCGGCTGGAGCGCGAAGACTGCGAAATCATATTCGTCTCACGCCGCGACCTCGATCTGCGGCAGGCGGACAAGGTCGAACGCTTCATGACGCAGGCCAAGCCCGATGCGGTGTTCGTCGCCGCTGGAAAAGTTGGCGGCATCCGCGCCAACGCGGCCTTTCCCGCCGACTTCCTCGCCGACAATATCGCGATCGCGCTCAATACCATTCATGCCGCGCATCGCTGTGCCGTCAAGAAGCTCGTCTACCTCGGCTCGTCCTGCATCTATCCGCGACTGGCGCCGCAACCGATGTCGCCCGACATGCTGCTGTCGGGACCGCTGGAGCCGACCAATCAATGGTACGCCATCGCCAAGATCGCCGGCATAAAGCTGTGCGAGGCCTATCGGCTACAGCATGGCGCCGATTTCGTGTCGGTGATGCCGACCAATCTTTACGGGCCGGGCGATAATTATCATTCCGACGACAGTCACGTTCCGGCGGCGCTGCTGCGGCGGTTTCATGAGGCCAAGGTCAAGGGCGAGGCGAGCGCCAGCGTCTGGGGCACCGGATCGCCGCGGCGAGAGTTCCTGGCCGCCGACGATTTGGCCGATGCCTGCGCATTCGTCATGAAGTGCTATTCCGGCCTGCCGTTCCTCAATATCGGAACTGGAGAAGACCTGACCATCGCCGAATTCGCGCACGTCGTGGCCGACGTGGTCGACTATCGCGGTAAAATTACCTTCGATCCGTCGCGGCCTGACGGCGCGCCACGCAAGCTCCTCGACGTGTCGCGTATCAATGCGCTTGGCTGGCGCGCCACGACCCCGCTGCGCGAGGGACTGCAACGCATGTACGCCGACTTTCTCGAACGCTACGACGCCATTCGCGCGAAAGAAAAACAGCCGTCGCATTGACGCAACAACGGAAAGCCTCAAGCAATGCCGATTACGCTTAACGAAACCCACGACCCGTCGCGCAAGAGTTTTGTCGAAAGCGCCAACGCGCCGGGCAGCGATTTTCCGATTCAGAATCTGCCGTTTGGCATATTTCGCCCAGCCGCCGGCGAGCCGCCGCGCCTCGGCGTTGCCATCGGCGATCAGATTCTCGACGTCGCCGCGGCGGCGGCTTCCCTCACTGGAGCCGCGGCGGATGCGGCGCGTGCCGCGACGGAACCTACGCTCAATGGCTTGATGTCGCGCGGCCCGCAGGTCTGGTCGGCATTGCGGCTCGCATTGTCGCGAGCCTTAAGCATCCAACAAGGCAATGAGAAGCTGCGCCAACACCTGACGCCGATGGCGCAGGCGGATATTCGGCTGCCGGTGGCCATCGGTGACTTCACGGATTTCTTCGCCTCGATCTTCCATGCCAGCAATGCCGGGCGGATGTTCCGCCCCGACAGTCCGCTGATGCCGAACTACAAATACGTGCCGGTCGCCTATCACAGCCGTTCTTCGTCGATCCGCGTCAGCGGCACAGCGTTCAAGCGGCCCCGCGGCCAGCGCAAGGGACCGAACGACGCGGCGCCAAGCTACGGGCCCTCGCGCAATCTCGACTTCGAGCTTGAGCTCGGCATTTATATCGGCGTGCCGAGCGAGCTTGGCGATCCCGTTTCGATCGGCCGGGCGGCGGAGCATGTTTTCGGCCTCTGCCTGCTCAACGACTGGTCGGCGCGCGACATCCAGGCTTGGGAATACCAGCCGCTCGGCCCGTTCCTCGGCAAGAATTTCGCCACCACGGTTTCGCCCTGGGTGGTGACGGCGGAGGCGCTGGCGCCGTTCCACACCAAGGCTTTCGCACGACCGGACGGCGATCCCGCGCCGCTGCCGCATCTCGACAATGCCGAAGATCGCGCCAACGGCGGCCTTGACATTACGCTTGAGGCCTATATCGCGACCAAGGCCATGCGGCGGACCGGAACGGCGCCGCAGCGGGTGACGCAGACCTCGTGCGCGCTGCTCTACTGGACCGTGGCGCAGATGATCGCGCATCACACCTCCAACGGCTGCAATATCCGCATCGGCGATCTGCTTGGCTCCGGCACCGTCTCGGGCCCGGAAAAATCGAGCTGGGGGTCGCTCCTCGAACTCACCATGCGCGGCAGCGATCCCCTGCCGCTGCCCGGCGGCGAAAAGCGCGGCTTCATCGAGGACGGCGACGAGATCATCTTCCGCGGCTATTGCGAGAAACCGGGCGCGGTGCGTATCGGCTTCGGCGAATGCCGGGCCATGGTGCTTCCGGCGGGCTGACCCCGCTCAATGGATCTCCGGCTCCGCGATCGCCGCCTGACCCTCGAGGAAATCGAAATCACAGCCCTCGTCGGCCTGGCCGATATGTTGCGAATACATCGCGCCGTAGCCGCGCGGATAATGCGACGCCGGTTGTTTCCACACCGCGCGCCGCCGCGACAGCTCGTCGTCGCCAACATGCAGGTGGATTTTGCGCGCACCGACGTCGACTTCGATCTCATCGCCGGTCTGCACAAAGGCCAGCGGACCGCCGACAAAGCTCTCCGGCGCGACGTGCAAGATGCAGGCGCCGTAGCTGGTGCCGCTCATGCGCGCGTCCGAAATTCGCAGCATGTCTTTCACGCCGGCTTTGAGGAGCTTCTTCGGGATTGGCAATTGGCCCCACTCCGGCATGCCCGGTCCGCCTTTCGGCCCGCCGTTTTTCAACACCAGCACATGATCTGGCGTGACGTCGAGATCGTCGCAGTCGATGGCGGCGGCCATGGCGTCGTAATTCTCGAACGCCAGCGCCTTGCCGCGATGCTGCAAGAGGCGCTTGTCGGCGGCGGCCGGCTTCATGACGCAGCCGCGGGGCGCCAGGTTGCCGGTGAGCACGGCGGTCGCACCCTCAGGATAAAGCGGCTCTTTGAGCGAATGGATGACGTCGGGCAGATAGACTTTCACGCCGGCGATATTGTCGCCGACACTGCGGCCGCTGACGGTGACGCAGGATAGATCGAGCATCTCGCGCATCTCGCCCATCAACGCGCGCAAGCCGCCGGCATAGAAGAAATCTTCCATCAAATATTTGCCGGACGGCGTGATATTGGCGATCACCGGCACTTGCCGTGAGATGGCGTCGAAACGGCCCATGTCGAGCGGCACGCCGACGCGGCGCGCCATGGCGATGACGTGGATGATGGCGTTGGTCGAGCCGCCGAGCGCCATGTGAACGCGGATAGCGTTGTCGAAAGCGGCTGGGGTGAGAATTTTCTTCGGCGTCTGATCCTCCCACACCATGTCGACGATGCGGCGGCCGGCGGCGGCGCACATGCGCGGATGATTAGCGTCCGGCGCCGGGATCGACGACGCGCCCGGCAGCGTGAGCCCGAGCGCTTCGGTGATCGCCATCATCGTCGCCGCAGTGCCCATCACCATGCAGGTGCCGAACGAGCGCGAGATGCCGCCCTCGATCTCGTTCCACTCCTCGTCGCCGATGCGGCCGGCGCGTTTCTCGTCCCAGTATTTCCAGGCGTCCGAGCCGGAGCCCAACGTGTGGCCGCGCCAATTGCCGCGCAGCATGGGACCTGCCGGCACATAGATCGCCGGAATGCCCATCGATATCGCGCCCATGACGAGGCCGGGCGTGGTCTTGTCGCAGCCGCCCATCAGCACCGCGCCGTCGATCGGATGACTGCGCAGCAATTCCTCGCATTCCATGGCGAGAAAATTGCGGTAGAGCATGGTCGAGGGTTTGACGAAGGGCTCGGCAAGCGACATCGCCGGCAATTCGATGGGAAAGCCGCCGGCCTGATAGACGCCGCGTTTGACGTCCTCGGCGCGGTCGCGCAAGTGGCCGTGGCAGGCGTTGATCTCGCTCCAGGTATTGATGATGCCGATCACCGGCTTGCCGACCCAATCGGCACGGTCGTAGCCAAACTGGCGCAGTCGCGAGCGATGCCCGAACGAGCGCAGATCGTTCTTGCCGAGCCAGCGATAGCTGCGCAGATCTTCGGGCAACTTTTTGTTTTGCAATGTCATGGGCAGCGCTTACTTTGGGCATCGTCTGCCGGCAAGTGTGCGCTTAATCCACGAAAAAAGGCAACCTCACGAGGGACCCCGCCCCCGCGGGCCGCTGCCTGCTCGAAATCAAAGATGCCTAGTGCAGGTGATAGTTGATGCCGATGCTCACAACGTTATCGAAAGCGTGGCCTCCGATCGTGGCGCTGCCAGGGGGCTGTATGGCAACGCCGCGCAAGAGCGCATTGGTTGAACCATTGGTCCCGACGTAAGACGCGGAAGAGCCGCCACCCCCTAAACGCACATAATCGTATTCGACCTTCACGCTCCAGTTCCGATCGACCATGTGCTCGACCCCTGCTCCCACAAACCAACCCGCTGACCATTTGCTGCCGGGACTTGCCGTGGATATGCCACCAACACCGTCATTAGCGGTAGCACTCCCGTCCACTTGTCCGATTGCAAGGCCGCCAGCACCATACCACATGGTATGGTTAGCATCCGTCAGGAAGCCGAGATGTGGGCCGATGAGAAACGGATCGAAATTGGTAGTGCTGTTAACGATTGTTGTCGTACCAGGTATACTCGCTGTGCTTGTACTCGAGCGCTCTCGCGGAAAGTCATAGCGCGCTTCAACACAGGCCACGTAGACCGTCGCCGGTCTCTGCCAGCAATAGCCGCCTTCGACACTCGCTTCCCAGCCACGATGATCAACCGTCTGGGTAACGACAATGCCCGCAAGCGCAGGATCATTAGGAGTGGTGGTCGTGCTGCTGTGACCCCAACTGTAACCGGCATTCACGCCACCGTACCAGCCGGTCCAATCGTACAGCGGCACTGGCGGTGGAGCCTTCACAGCCATATCGGCAGCGGACGCGGCGACACTCGAGCCGAAAAGCAATCCGGCAGCAAAAAGTGACGCGGTCAGTGAGTGACGCATGGAAGCCCCCACTCGCGATTCCCACTCTTAATGCAGCAAGTAAACTCCTATAGAACCGGCCAATCCATCGATTTGACGGTGGTAACCGGTGGAATACTGCACAATCTATTCGACCGTTGCAGCGTGGCCACAGGATCAGCTAAGCATCTGAAATTTCTCGGCTAAACGAAACTCGCCGAGCGTATTCTTGAGCAAAAGCGCTATTTCGCGGCGCTCGACATTGTGCCCGCAAGATCGAGCTTGAGCAGCTTCGCTGCATTGCGCCAGAAAATCTTCTCGCGCTCCTCGCTCGTGACTCGCAGGCCCTCGACCAGCGCGATCGCCCGCGATTTGAGCGAGGCAAGGGGCGGCGCGTCCGAGCCGTAGAGCACGTGATCGGCGCCGGCCGAATCGACGACAAGCTGCGCCGCCGGCGGATGATAGGTCACGGTGTCGAAATACATCTGCTTGGCGTAATAGCCGGGCTCGTGCTTGATTTTGATCGGCGTGTAGGGGCCGAGGAAGTAGCACTCCTCCTGCAGTTCATAGGCATAATTGAGCCGGCCGATCACTTCCCACAATCCGCCGCCGCCATGCGAGGCGACGATGGTCAGCCGCGGAAAATCTTCCAGGATGCCGCGCACGATCATCCGCGCCAGCGCGAGACATAGATCGGCCGGGCGGCCGACGCTCGACGCCAGCCGGTAGTCCCGCATCCGCTCCTCGCCGAAGCCGACATGCGGCGGATGGATGAAGACCGGAACGCCGAGATCCTGCACCAATTCCCAGAACGGCCGCGCCTCGTCGTCGTCGGGATAATGCCCCTTGTGATTGGAATGGATGAGAATGCCTTTGAGCCCCAGCTCGCGGATGGCGCGCTCGGTCTCTTTCAGGAAAGCCGATCCGCCGCATGGCAGCATAGTGGCAAAGCCGTAAAGCGTGCCTTTGTGCGCCGCCTGGATTTCCGCAGCATAGTCGGACCAGCGCTGGATGGCTTTGAGCTCTGCGGCGTCCGCCTCGCCGCGGAGGTAATGCGCCGCGTTGCTGAAGACGGTGACGTCGACGTTGCAGCGATGATGCGCCTCGAGCACGTTTTCGAGCGTCATCGGACAGCGCCCGGCCCAGGTCGGCCCGCTTTTGCCGTCCCAGGCCAGCGCATCCGCCGCCGCTTCCTCCGGCGGATAGACGTGGGTGTGCCATTCGATGATCATTGCGGCTCCATGCCGGATTCTTTGACGAGGCGCGCGGACGCGGCGCGATCCTCTTTGAGGAAGCTTGCGAATTCCTCAGGGGTGCTGAATACCGGCTCGAGTCCGACGTCGATCATCCGCTTTTGCCGAAACTCCGGATCGGCGCCGACGGCGGCGAACTGGCTGTAAAGCTTTTGGACGATCGGCTGCGGCGTTCCCGCCGGTGCGACCAAGCCGAAATAAAGCCGGGTGAGATCGCCGTGATAGCCAAGCTCGGCGAGCGTCGGCACGTCGGGCAATAGCGGCGAGCGTTTCGGGCTGTCGACCGCGAGCGGAATAACGGTGCCGTTCTTGATGAATGACAGCCAGTTGGAGGCGCCAAAAAATGCGACCGGCGTCGAGCCGCTGAGCATGTCGTTGACCGCTTCACCGCCGCCGCGGAACGGCACCTTGACGATGTCCGCCTTGTTCGCCTTGATCCATTGCTCCATGAACGCGACCAGCGGAATCGACGGCGCCGTGTAGCTCAAGGTTTTCGGCCTCGATTTTGACAAGGCGGCCAGTTCGGTCAGTGAATGCACGCCCAGCTTGGCGCTCACCACCAACACCTGGGTCGTGAAGAACGGATTGGTGATCGGCGCGAAATCGCGCTGCGGATCGTAGCGCAGCGCTTTGAACAGAAGCTGGTTATAGGCGAGCGTCTCCGGCGGCAGGATGCAGATGGTATAGCCGTCGTTTTGCGCCTGGGCGCAAGCCTCGCCGCCGATATTCATCGAACCCCCGGGCCGATCCTCCACCACGATGGTCTGTTTCCAGCGTATGCCGAACTCCTGGCTCATCGCGCGCATGAAAATGTCGCTGGTGCCGCCGGCGCTGACCGCGGTCAGCGCATGGATCGGCCGCGTCGGATAGTCCTGTGCGGAAGCCAGCGCGCAAAACTCGATGAAGCACAATGCAACAACAGACAGCGTTTCCCGGATGCGGCGCAGCGCCATTAGCGCGTTTACGCGCGTCTTCGACACGCTATGGCGGTGCACCGCTGATCCGGGATCGTCGCAGGCTCGGTGCTTGTTACGATCCCGGTTCTGCAGCGCACCACTACGTGCCGCGCTACGCCCGGGAAACGGCCAGCGAATATCGTGCAGTCGATTCACTTCCCTACTCCGCCGTGGCGCCGGTAGCCTTGACCACCTTGGCCCATTTGTCAGTTTCGTCGGACAGGAGTTTGCCAAAATCTTCCGGCGTGCCGGGGATCAAGGTGCCGCCAAGCGCGGCGAGCTGGCTCTGCACGCCGGGATCGGCGAGCGCGTCGTTTACCGCGCGATTGAGCTTCTCGACGATGTCGCGCGGCGTGCCGGCCGGAACCGCCATGCCGAACCAAGCGCTCGCCTCATAGCCGGGCACGATCTCGGCGACCGCCGGTACGTCGGGCAGCGCCTTCGATCGCTCCGCCGTGGTCACCGCCAGCGCACGGAGCTTGCCGGCTTTGATGTAGCCGATCGACGACGGCAGATTATCGAACATCACCTGCACCTGTCCGGCCATCAGATCGATCAGCGCCGGCGCGGCGCCGCGATACGGCACATGCAGGAGATTGAGACCGGTCATCATCATGAACAGTTCACCCGACAGATGCACCGATGTGCCGACGCCGGACGACGCCAGGTTGACCTTGCCCGGATTGGTCTTGGCATAGTCGATGAACTCCTTGACCGTATGCACCGGCACGTTCGGATTGACCTCCATCACGTTCGGCACGCGCATGAAGCCGGCGACTGGCGCCATGTCGCGGAGAAAATCGAACGGCAGATGTTTGTAGAGCGTGGCATTGATCGCGTTCGCCGGATTGACCAGGAACAAGGTGTAGCCGTCCGGCGGCGCATGCGCGGCGAGCTCGGCGGCGAGGTTATTGCCGGCGCCGGGCCGGTTCTCGATCACAAATTGCTGGTGCAAGCGCTGCGACAGATAATTGCCGATTAGCCGGGCGCAGATGTCAGTCGAGCCGCCGGGCGGATAGCCGACCAGCCAGCGCACCGGGTGGTCCGGATAGTTCGCGTTGTCGTCTTGCGCGCGGGCTGTGCCGGCATTGGCCGCCGCCGCCACGGCAACAAAGGCGATGGCGGCGAACCGCCGGATCATGCGCTGCATTCTGTACTCTCCCCCGCCGACATTCTTCTTGTTCGCCCCATCGGCAGCCTACGCGGCATCGGCGATGTCGCACAAGTGATCGGCATACCTGGCGCGCTGCCCTACTGCCGTCGTTCCACCCTTGCCGGCCCCGAACGCGGCCGATAGGTTCACCGCCTTCCGCCAAAATCCAAAGAGGAAACGAAGGACATTGCCATGATCGATCTTTATGCCTTGACCAGCCCGAACGTGCAGAAAATCTACATCATGCTCGAAGAGACGAAGCTGCCGTACAAGGAGCATTTCGTCGACGTGTGGAAGGGCGAGCAGTACAATCCGGAATTCATCAAGATCAACCCGAATTCGAAAATCCCGGCCATCGTCGATTCCGACGGCCCCGGCGGCAAGCCCTATACCGTGATCGAGTCGGGCGCGATCTTGATCTACCTCGCCGAGAAGAGCGGACTATTTTTGCCGAAGGACATGGCGAAGAAATACGACGTGCTGCAGTGGCTGTTGTTCCAGACCTCCAACATCGGTCCGAATTTCGGCCAGTTCACCCATTTCAAGATGTTCGCGCCGAAGGACAAGGATCACTCCTATTCGATGACGCGCCATCAGACCGAAGTGAAGCGGCTCTACGAGGTGATGGAGAAACGGCTGGGACAATCGCCCTATCTCGGCGGCGCCGACTATTCGATCGCCGACATCGCCACTTTCCCGTGGACGCGCAATCACGACGTCCAGGGCGTGAAGTGGGAAGACAATCCGAATCTGGCGCGCTGGTTCAAGGCGATCGACGAACGGCCGGCGGTGAAGGCGGCGCTCGCCAAGGTCGCCGTCATCAAATCCAACCGCGAGACCGCCAACGACGACCAGAAAGACCGCTTCTTCAACCGCGGCAAATACGCGAGGGCCTAAACTTATTTTCTCCCCTGCAAGCGGGGGAGGCGGCGAGCCAACGGGTCCGGCCCGAAGTAGCCGGCCCGATGAAGGCTCCACGATGCCAGAGGGGGCGAGAGTTCAACGCTTGCGCAGGCGTTGCGGCCACAGGGCCCCTCCCTACCCTCCCCCGCAAGCGGGAGAGGGTAAATCCTATCCATTCTCGCGCGCACACTCCACCCGCGAGCGATGTCGAGCGGCCCGTCGTCATAGCGAAATCCGGGAACGATCGAGAAGCTTCAATGCCGCTCTGGGTTTCACTTCGTTCAACCCAGGCTACAAGAATAGACGATCCGAGTTCGGCGTAAATCTTTTCGACTTTATTGGTGACCAGGAGACAGCCATGCAGAGCCAGGAATTTACCGCCAAAGGGGTGTGGGTTTGCCCGCAATCCGTGAGTGCCGTTTTCGTCCAGGGTCAGGGCGGCGGCGGCGGTGGCGCTGGAGTGTCGGGCGGCAGGGGCGGCGCTAGCGCCTTCGGCAACTTGGTCGTCTTTCCGGGAGGAGCGGGTGGCGGTCATGGTTTTGGTGATTTGTATCCAAGACCGGGACCTGGCGGCACCGGATCCAATTGCAGCTCAGGCGGAGACGGCGGCGGTTTTCCCGGCCTTCCGGGAGCAGCAGGCGCCTCGTATCTGGCCAACCCGGGCGGCGCCGGCGGCGCCGGGGTCGATGCCACGTGCGGCGGCGGTGGCGGTGGCGCGTCGCTGATCGGCGTGGGAGGAGCGGGCGAATCGGGACGAAGCGGCGGCGCCGGTGAATCGGCCAAGGGCTTGGGTGCGGGCGGCGGCGGCGGTGGCGGCCTCGGCGGCAGAGGCGGCAACGGAGCGTCCGGCCTGCTGCGGGTTTATTGGTGATTGGGATTTTGCAATTTCACTCTCATACCATCCCGGGAACCCACGCGCTAACTTGGCGCTCATCTGAGATCAGTCGGCGAAGTTTTCTTGTCGTGACCGCCCGTGCCCCCTCCACCGCGCTACGCGCGGTCCCCCTCACCCACTTTCGTGGGGGCAGATAACTTTTCCATCATGCCGCGCATGAAGCGCACCGCGGCCGGGCCTCTGAGGGCGCTCGCCCATAGCTCGCGCGCCATGGTTTCGTGCAGCGCCAGCGCTTCCGGCGCGGAGGTGATCATGGCGACGCCGGTGCGGATGTTGGGCTCCTCGCCAAGGCGGAATGGCGAGAGCGTCAGGATCTTGCGGTCGGGCTGGCGGAAGATCTGAAAGCCGGTGTGCGGCAGCGTATCGCGGACGATGCCGATCTGCACGCCGATCGGCTCGTTCTCCATCAGCGCGGTGAAATGCTCGGCCTCGGCGCGGGCGAGCGCACGGCGGGCACGGCGGGTCCTGTCGTCGAGATCGTGGCGGCCGACCAGGCCGTTGCGCAGGAAGCGCTCCATCTCAGCGGCGGCGATCAGATTGAGAACCGCCGGGTGACGCCGGCGGTAGGTCTCTTTGCGCTGGCGCAGCACGTCCATCAATTCGTCGATTTGCGCCAGCGCGCGGTCGCGCTTGGCGATGCCGTCGGGCACCGACTCGCGCAACACCTCGCCGAGCGCGCCATCAAAGCCGTCCGAGGCCAGCACGTAGGAGATCGGCCCGGCCAGCACGATGATGTGCTCGGCGGTTTCCTCGATCTGGCGCATGCGCTCGAAATAGGCCACCGCCGAGGCGATATATTCGACGCCGACGCCGAGCAAAGTGGGCACCGAGACTTTCAGAAGCTCGGCGAGCTTTTCCAGCGTCTCGATCTTGGCCACCTCGCCCTTCTCGAAACGATAGAGCGCGGTGCGCGAAATGCCGAGCTGTTGCGCGATCTCCTCCGCGGCAAGGCCGGAGCCGAGGCGGAAGGCTTTGAGCCGGTTGCCGATATCGTCGAAGCGCAGGGGCATCGCGGAAACTCAGACCGTCGTGCCCGGCCTTGAGCCGGGCATCCACGACTTTGAGCATCGAATGCCGCTCAAGACGTGGATGGCCGGGACAAGCCCGGCCATGACGAGGTCAAAGTAAGCCGCGCTCACGGCAAGCGACCTTCGGCGCGCAGCCGCTTGGCCGCGTCGAGCGCGGCGGCGACGATGTTGTGGTAGCCGGTGCAGCGGCAGAGATTTCCGGAAATACCGACGCGGATGTCCTCTTCTGTCGGATTGGGATTGTCGCGCAACAGCTCGATCAGCGTGGTCAAAATCCCCGGCGTGCAGAAGCCGCATTGCAGGCCGTGATGCTCGTGGAACGCCTGCTGCAGCGGATGCAGCGTGTTTCCGTCCGGCGCGATGCCTTCGACGGTGAGGATGTCGTGGCCGTCGGCCTGCACCGCGAGCATCAGGCAGGAGCGCGCCGAATGGCCGTCAAACAAGATTGTGCAGGCGCCGCAGACACCGTGCTCGCAGCCGAGATGGGTACCGGTGAGTCGAAGTTTTTGGCGCAGGAAATCCGCCAGCGTCAGGCGGACCGGCACGGTCGCCTCGTGGCGCTTGCCGTTGACGGTGACGGCGACGGTTCGTTGCTCGCTCACGATGCCGCTCTCGCCGCGATGCGCCCATGCGCCTTGAGGAGCGCGCGGCGCGACAGCACCGTCGCCAGTTGTCGGCGATAGGACGCCGGCGCGTGAATATCGTCGACCGCATCAAGCTTGCGCAGCGGCTCGCAGAGCGCACGCAGCCGCTTGTCGTCGATTGTCTCCCCGATCAGCGCGCGCTCGACGTCGGCGGCGCGAACCGGCGCCGGACTCATGCCGCCGAGCGTCAGCGAGGCGCGGGTGACCTTGCCGGCGTCGTCTTCCTCGAGCAGCGCTGCCGCCGAGACAATGGCGAAATCGCCGTGGCGGCGGGAAAATTCGACGAAGGCAGAACCGTGCCGCGTGGACCAGCACGGAAAAGCCGCGCCGGCGAGAAGCTCGTCGGGCGCGAGCGCCGGCGCCATATAGGCGACCGGGAACGCGGCGAAGTCGATGGTGCGCGCGCCGGCCTTGCCGGCAATCGTCACCTTAGCGTCGAGCGCGGCGGCGACCGCGACCAGCTCGGCCGCCGGATCGAGATGGCACAGCGAGCCGCCGAGCGTGGCGCGGTTGCGGGTCTGCCGGTGACCGACCTGGGCGATGGCTTCATGCATCAGCGGGCAGCGTTGGCGCACCAGCTCGGAGAATTCGATATCGCGCTGGCGCGTCATGGACCCAATCTCCAGCGCGCCGTTACTCTCGCGGATATAGCTCAAGCCGTCGACCCGGTTGAGGTCGATCACGTGGTCGGGCAGCACGTAACGCATATTGAGCATCGGCATTAGCGACTGGCCGCCGGCCAGCAATTTGGCATTGTCGAGGCTCGCCAACAGCGCGACGGCGTCGGCGACGCTGCGCGGATCGTGATAGGAAAACGCGGGAGGCTTCATGCCAGCCTTTGCGGGTCGCGGAGAACGCGCCGGACTTTGACTCTGTGCCAAAATCTGTGCATCAATTCAAAAACATAGACCAATCCCAAAGTTGAAACCAGCCGGATGAAGTTTCCGCGATGAAGCCTGCGGCGTTCCGCTACCACGCGCCGAAAACCGTCGACGAGGCGGTCGATATTCTCGCGCGGGTCGCCGGCGAGGACGGCCGCGTGCTGGCCGGCGGGCAAAGCCTGGTGCCGACCATGGCGTTCCGGCTCGCCAAGCCCGCCCATCTCGTCGACATCAACGGCGTCGCCGCGCTCAATCGGCTCACCGTCGCCGACGGCAAGCTTGTCATTGGCGCCGGCGTGCGCCATGCGGCCTTTCACCGGCCTGTCGGCGACGGTCCGCTCGGCACCTTGCTCGCCGACGTGGTGCGCCACATCGCGCATTATCCGATCCGCAACCGCGGCACCTTTTGCGGCTCGCTGGCGCATGCCGATCCGGCGTCGGAATGGTGCCTGGTGCTGGTGGCGCTCGACGGCGAGGTGCTAGCCAAGAGCGTGCGCGGCGAGCGCGTCATCGCGGCGCGCGACTTCTTCAAGGGCATCATGACCACCGCGCTCGCCGACGACGAATTATTGGTCGAAGCGCGGCTGCCGTTGCTGCCTTCGGATGCGCATTGCGGCTTCAACGAATTCAGCCGCCGCGCCGGCGATTTCGCCATGGCCGCGGCGCTCGGCGTTTATCGCGTTGGCGGCGGCAAAATGGTCGAGCCACGGCTCGCGGTCGGCGGCGCCGAGGTCAATCCGCGGCGTATCGTCGAGGCCGAACGCGCGCTTTTCGGCGCCGCGCCCGGCGATGCGGCCTTCCGCGCCGCGGCGCAAGCCGCCACCACCGCAATCGATCCGATGGAGGACAACGTTACCACCGCCGAATTCCGCCGCGACCTCGTCCTCGCCGTGACGCGCCGCGCGCTGGAGCGGGCAGCTGCATGAAGTGGATCGGCCAGTCGGTCACGCGGCTGGAGGATCCGCCGCTGGTGGCCGGGCGCGGCGCGTTTGCCGGCGACATCAATTTTCCGCACCAGCTCTCCATGCGGATCGTGCGCTCGGCACATGCGCATGGCCGCATCGCCGCGATCGATACGGTGGCGGCACTCGCGCTGCCCGGCGTCTATGCGGTGTGGACCGCAGCCGACATCGCCGAGGTGCCGCCGATCGATTTCCGCGAAGGCTCGATCCCGGCGCTCGATCCCTATCGCCAGCCGGTGCTGGCGACCGACCGCGTGCGCTATGTCGGCGATCCGATCGCCGCGGTGTTTGCCGCCGATCCGTATATCGCCGAGGATGCCGCCGATCTGGTCACGGCGGAGATCGAGGAATTGCCGCCGCTTCTCGACGCGCACGCGGCGCCGGCCGAATTTTCGCCGGGCCATTCCAGCGAAGCTGCGATCATCCGCCAGGGCTATGGCGACGTCGATGCGGTGTTCCGCGACGCGCCGCACGCGGTCGAAGTTGAGTTGGCGGTCGGCCGGCATTCCGGCGTGCCGCTGGAAACGCGCGGCGCCATCGGCCGCTACGACGCCGCGCGCGACATTCTCGAACTGCACGGCGCCGCCAAAGTGCCGCACCGCATCCAGGAACTGCTCTCCCGCATGCTTGGGATTCCGCCAAGCGGAATCCACGTCCACGAATCCCATGTCGGCGGCGGGTTCGGCGTGCGCGGCGAGCTTTATCCCGAGGACGTGCTGGTCTGTGTCGCCGCCAAGAAATTCAACCGCGCGGTGAAATGGATCGAAGACCGCCGCGAGCATCTGATCGCGGCCAATCATTCGCGCCAGCAGTTGCATCGCATCCGCGCGGCGGTCGACGACAACGGCGTCATCCTTGCCATCGACGACCGCTATTTCCACGACCAGGGCGCCTATGTGCGCACGCATGCGGCGCGCGTCGTGCATATGACGGCGGGCATCCTGCCCGGCCCCTATCGCGTGCCGGCCTACCGCGCCATCGGCCATTTCCGGCTGACCAACAAAACGCCGGCCGCGACCTATCGCGCGCCGGGCCGCTACGAGACCACGTTCGTGCGCGAACGGCTGGTCGACGCCATCGCGCATCAGCTTGGCATCGACCGCATCGACATCCGCCGCCGCAATGCGATTACCGCGGCCGAAATGCCCTACCCGCGCCCGCTCGAAGCTTTGGGCGAGGAAATCCATTACGACACCGGCGATTACATCGGGCTCCTCGACAAGCTGTTCGCCAAGATCGGCTGGGACGCGCTCAATGCCGCGGTGAAGAAGCGCAAGGCCGCGGGCGAGCTGGTTGGCATCGGGGTCGCGATGTTCGTCGAAAAAAGCGGGCTCGGCCCGACCGATGGCGTGAATATTTCCATCGACACTTCGGGCATGGTCGAAGTCGTCACCGGCGGCGCCTCGATCGGCCAAGGATTTGAGACGGTGATGGCGCAGGTCGCCGCCGACGCGCTCGGCGTCGATTACAAGAATTGCCGCGTCATCCACGGCCAGACCGACCGCATCGCATTTGGCATCGGCGCGCACGCCTCGCGCGCTACGGTGATGACGGCGTCGGCGACGCATATCGCCGCGCTCAACGTGCGCAAGAAAGCGCTCGATATGGCAGCCGAATTGCTGCAGACCCCGTCCGACGCGCTCGACATCGCCGGCGGCGACGTGGTGCGCAAAGACCGCACATCCGACGGCAGACCGGGCCCTTCGATCAGCCTCGCTGAGATCGCGAAAAATCTCGAACCCACCGCGAAAGCGCGCGGCGACCGCGAGCCGGGACTGTCCGCCGAAGGCTGGTTCAAGACCGAACACCAAGTCTATCCTTACGGCAGCCACGTCGCCGTGGTGCGCATCGATCGTGACACCGGCGGCGTCACGGTTGAGCGCTATTGCATCGCCTACGACATCGGCCGCGCCATCAATCCGGCGCTGGTGCACGGCCAGATCGTCGGCGGCTATGCGCAAGGCCTCGGCGGCGCCCTCTACGAGGAGTTCACTTACAATGAGCACGGCGATCCGCTCGCCGTCACCTTCGCCGATTATCTGCTCCCGGCGATGCACGAAACGCCGGAGCCGGAGGTGCTGCTGCGCGAGGATTACACTACCCCGCTCAACCCGCTCGGCATCAAAGGCGCCGGCGAAAGCGGCATCACCGGCGTCGGCGCCGCTATCGCCTCGGCGATCGAAGACGCCATCGGTATTCCCGGCGCGGTGCGCGAACTGCCGGTGACGCCGCAGCGGATCAAGGCGATGTTGGGCGAGCGCAGATTTTGATACCGGCCCGCGGGGCTCGATTCCTCCCCCTAACCGTTTAATTTATAATCCGCATTTCAGTCCCAATTGACCCGCCTGATCGGCCAAAAAGAGGAAGAGCCGCTGCATAATATATTGAACTATAATGTATAATTACATATGTCACCGAACGATAACTTTTAATATTGTCAGTGATCGCTGACATGTGGTACTGTCAACGATCGTTGACATTGAGAATAACATGCTTGTTCGCACACCAGCCGATCTTGGCGCCGTCATCCGTGACCGGCGCAAGCAGCTCAAACTGGATCAGGCGGCCTTGGCCAAACGCATTGGCGTCAGCCGTTATTGGATCATCCTGGTCGAGAAAGGCCATCCCCGCGCCGAGCTCGCGCTTGTGCTGCGCGCACTCGATGCCCTGAAGATTCAGCTTGATGTCAGCGTCGAGCAGCCTAAGCGCCGCACCGGCACCGTCGACATCAATGCCATCGTGGCGAACGCGAAGAAAAGCAAGTCATGAGCGAACTTGTCGTCCTTCTCAACAGAAAGCAGGCCGGCCGCATCCACAACGATGCGCGCGGCCGACTGTCCTTTACCTATGATGAGGGTTGGCGCAGCTCGGTCGATGCTTACCCCTTATCCCTCTCGATGCCGCGGCCGGGCAAGCAGCATGGCCGTGTCGTGGTCGAAGCCTTCCTCTGGGGTCTTCTGCCGGATAACGAACACGTTTTGTCGCGCTGGGCTGCGAAGTTTCAGGTGTCCGCGCGAAACGCCTTCGCTCTTATCTCCCATGTCGGGGAGGATTGCGCTGGGGCGGTCCAGTTCGTGAACCCGGGACGACTGGACGCCATACGAAGCGGCAAGGAAGACAAGATCGAGTGGCTTGACCAAGCCGATATCGCGAAACGCCTCCAAATCTTACGCCAAGATCATGCCGCATGGCGATTGCCGCGCGACACGGGACAATTCAGTCTTGCCGGTGCCCAGCCCAAAACGGCATTGCTCCTACAAAATGATCGCTGGGGCATCCCCTCTGGACGCATACCGACTACGCATATTCTCAAGCCGCCCACAGGCCAGTTCGACGGTCACGCGGAGAATGAGCACATCTGCCTCACGCTCGCGCGTAATCTTGGCCTGCCCGCCGCGCAATCACGCGTCGTGCGGTTCGGCGACGAAATCGCCATCGTCATCGAACGTTACGATCGACAAGTCCATGGCGACAACATCATTCGCGTGCATCAGGAGGACATTTGCCAGTCGCGCGGCATCATGCCGACCAAGAAATATCAAAACGAAGGCGGCCCGAGCGCGACCGATATCATCGAACTCTTGCGCACCTATTCCACGGATCGTGAAAACGACGTACGCACATTTATTGGGGCCCTTGGCTTCAATTGGTTGATCGGCGGCGCGGACGCCCACGCCAAGAACTTTTCCGTGCTCCTCGGCAGCCAGACGGTCCGTCTCGCTCCGTTGTATGACATTGCAAGCATTCTGCCTTACGACGGATACGACTTCCACAAACTCAAGCTCGCGATGAAAATCGGCGGCGAATATAAGCTCAGCCAAGTCGGCTTACGTCAGTGGCAGAAATTTGCGCGTGAGGCACGCATGGGCACCGACGAGTTGACCCAACAGCTTCTCGCCATGGCCAGGCAACTCCCCGATGAAGTCGCCAGCGCGCGCACGCGCGCGCATACGGAAGGGCTCGACGCTCCGATTCTCGAACGCCTAGCCGCGCAATTGATCGATCGCGCTGGCAAATGCTTGCGACTTCTCAGCGGAGAGCGAATCTCTGGACAGCTCCTCGGCTAAGCGCTCACTCCGGCTTGATGCCGGCGGTTTTGACCACCTTGCCCCACTTCTTTATCTCGGCGGCCATATAATCCTTGAGCTCCGCGGGCGTCATGATCATGGGCTCGGCGCCGAGATCGGTGAACCGCGCGCGCATCGCGGGCTCGGACAGCGCCGCGTTGATCGCCTTGTTGAGCGTGTCGATGATCGCGAGCGGCGTCTTCGCCGGCGCGCCGACCGCGTCCCACACCGCAACGTCGTAGCCGGGGACAAATTGCGCGGCGTTGGGCAGATCGGGCAGCACGGCCGAATGCGCAACGCCGGTGACGGCCAGCGCGCGCAGCTTGCCGGATCTGATAAGGCTCAGCGTCTGCAGGACCGGCGTGAAGCCGGCCTGCACCTGCCCGCTCAACAGATCGGGAATATAGCTGTTGCGGTACGGCACGTTGACGAGCTTGATGCCGGCCATTTCGTTGAACAATTCGCCGGCGACGTTGGTCGCGGCGCCGCTGCCGACCGAAGCGTAGTTGATCTTGCCGGCATTGGCCTTGGCGTAAGCGATGAACTCCGGCAGCGTCTGCGCCGGCACCGACGGGTTGATCACCAGCACCAGTGGCAATTTGACGAGGCCGGCGACCGGCGCGATGTCGGCCATCACGTCGAACGACAGATTGTCGTAGAGCGACACGTTGATGGTGTTGGTCATGGTCAGCGTCAAGAGCGTATAGCCGTCGGCCGCCGCGTGGACGACGATCTCGGTGCCGATATTGCTGGCGCCGCCGGGACGATTGTCGACGATGAATTGCTGACCGAAACGCTGCGACAGCGTATCCGCCAGAAGCCGCGTGGCGACATCGGGTGCGATGCCGGGGGGGTAAGGCACGACGATGCGCACCGGCCGCGACGGATAGTCCGCCGCGCCGGCGACGCGCGTCATTGCGGGAAATGCCGCCGCGATGGAGGCAAGCTGCAGAAGCCGGCGGCGGGGAATGATCACGATGTCTCCATGGCTGTGCGCCGGCGTCAGTCGGCTTTGATATTGGCGAATTTGACCACCTTCGCCCATTTTTCGGTTTCGGCGGCGATGAATTTTGCGAAATCGGCGGGCGTGCCGGTGAAGACGTCGCAGCCGAGATCGGTAAAGCGTTTGCGCGTCGCCGGATCGGCGAGCGCGGCGTTGACTTGTTGATTGAGCGTGGCAACGACCTCCGGCGGCGTGCCTTTGGGCGCGACGAGGCCGTACCAGCCGTTCGCCTCATAGCCGGGCAGGAATTCCGCCATGGCCGGCACGTCCGGCAACAGCTTCTGGCGCTTTAAGCTCGTCACCGCGAGCGCACGCAGCTTGCCGGATTTGATATAGCCGAGCGACGCCGGCATGACGCCGAACATCGCTTGCACCCTGCCGCCGACGAGATCGGGCATCGCCGCGGCTTCGCCCTGATAGATGACGTCGACCAGATTGAGACCGGCCATCATGCGAAACAGGGCGCCGGCGACATAAAGCGGCGTGCCGCTGCCGCCCGACGCGAGGTTGATCTTGCCCGGATTGGCCTTGGCGTAGGCGATGAATTCGGCAACGGTTTTCGCCGGCACCGCGGGATTGACGTCCATCACCAGCGGGATTGTCGCGATGCTCGCCACCGGCACGGCGTCGCGGAGAAAATCGAAATTGAGATGCTGATAAAGCGCCGGATTGATCGCATTCGACGACATCGCCAGCAAAAGCGTATTGCCGTCCGGCGCGGATTTGAGAACCAGCTCGGTGCCGATATTGGTGCTGGCGCCGGGCTTGTTTTCGACGACGAACGGCTGGTCGAGCTTTTCCGACAGCCATTGCGCGACCAGCCGCCCGATGATGTCGGGCGAGCCGCCGGCAGGCACCGTCACAACGAGACGCACCGGCCGCGACGGATATTGCTCGGCCTTCGCGATGCGCGCAGCCGCGGGCAGCATGCCGGCGCCGGCCGCGAGCTGCAGAAACGTTCGTCGCTCGATCATTTGCCTCCTGGGTCTCGCTGGGTCTTTCTGCGCCGCTCAGCCAGCCGTCATATGCGCGAACTTGACGACCTTGGCCCATTTATCGGTTTCGCCGGCGACGAAGCCGCGGAACGCCGAGGGCGACATGGCTTGCGGTAAAAAGCCCAGATCGGCAAGCCGCGTTTTGACGCCCGGGTCGGCGAGCGCTGCGCCGATCGCGGTATTAAGCTTGGCGACGATGTCGGGCGGCGTATCCTTGGGCACGCCGACGCCGAGCCAGCCGGCGACGGCATAGGCCGGCACGGTCTCGGCGACGGCGGGAATGTCGGGCAAGGAATCGAGCCGCTTTGGCGTCGTTACGCCGAGCGCCCGCAGCTTGCCGGCTTTGATGTAGCCGATCGAGGACACGATCGGATCGAACATGACCTGGACGCGTCCGGTCATCAGGTCGGTCTGCGCCTCGACCTCGCCGTGCGCCGGCACATGGACCATGTCGACGCCGGTGAGCATCTTGAACAATTCGCCGCTGAAATGGGTGAGATTGCCGGTGCCGGTCGAGGTCATGTTGATCTTGCCGGGATTGGCCTTGGCGTAAGCGATGAATTCCGCAACAGTCTTTGCCGGGAATTGCGGGGTGACCACCATGATGAAGGGATTTTCGCCGAAGCTGCCGACCGGCGCGATGTCGCGCACGAAATCGAATTTCAAATTGGTATAGAGCGACGCATTGATCATGTTTGGCGTGCCGATGAGCAGCACCGTGTAACCGTCCGGACCCGCGCGCGTGACCAATTCGGTCGCGATGTTGGTGCCGGCGCCGGGCCGGTTGTCGATGACGAAAGGCTCGCCAAGCTGCTGCGACAGCGATTGGCCGACCAGCCGCGCGATGATGTCGGGCGCGCCGCCCGCGGTAAAGCCGACGACGAAGCGCACCGGATGATCGGGATAGCCTTCCGCCGAAGCCAGATGCGGGGCTGCGGGAAGGATCGCGGCGCTTGCCGCAAGCTTGAGAAAATTCCGGCGCGGCACGGACATGATCGCGGCTCTCCCCCGGGGCTATGACCCGTCAGTTCGCCTGCATATGGGCGAACTTGATCACCTGGGCCCATTTTGCTGTCTCGTCGGCCAGGAACTTGCCGAAGGCCGCTGAGTCCAGCGGCTCCGTCTCGCCGCCGAGATCCTTGATCCTGGCGACAAGCGCGGGATCGACGAGGCCGGCGGCGATGTTGCTGCCGAGCATATCGACGACCGCCGGCGGCGTGGCCTTGGGCGCGCAGAATCCGTCCCAGGCCGTGGCATCGAAACCGGACAGCGTTTCGCTCACGGCGGGAAGCTCCGGCAACACTTCTGCCCGCTTTTCACTGGTCACAGCCAAGGCGTGCAATTTGCCGTTCCGCACGAAGCCGATCGCGGTCGACAGCGTGATAATGAAAGCCTGAACCTGCCCGGCCAACAAATCGGTGAAGGCCGGCGCCGGGCCGCGATAGGGCACGTGCACGACGTCGATGCCGGCCTGCATCTTGAGGAGCTCGATGGCGACATGCATCGGCGTGCCGACGCCCGGCGAGGCGAAATTGATCTTGCCGGGATTGGCTTTGGCATAAGCGATGAACTCGGGCAGCGTCTTGGCCGGGAACGATGGATTGACCAGCAGCACCATCGGCAACCTGATCACGCCAGCGACTGGCGCAAAATCTCCGGGAAAATCGAAATCCAATTTGGCATAAAGCGTGGCGTTGATCGCGTCCGAGGTGACGCAAGTGAGCAGCGTGTAGCCATCCGGCGCGGAGCGGGCGACGGCCTCGGCGGCGATATTGCCGCCGGCGCCGACCCGGTTGTCGACAACGAAGGGCTGATGCAGGCGACCCTCCAGCCATTGCCCGATCAGCCGCGACACGAGATCGGGCGTGCTGCCGCCGCCAAAGCCGTCGATGATGCGCACCGGGCGGGTCGGATAATCGAGCGCGGAAGCCGGCCGCGCTAAGCCCGACGCCGCGGCAGCGGCGACGAGATATAAAAAATGCCGACGGGGATATTTCGTCATGCTGCCTCCGGCAGGCACCGCTCTTTGCCCGGAGCCTAGCCCGACGGGACGATCGTGAGAAGCGTGACAATCAGTCCGGTCGCGGATCGGGCCGGAGCTTGAACGTCCCTTCCACGATCTCAGCCGCCCAGATAGCCGCCGATAATCGGCAGGATCTCGCCGGTGATGTAGCTCGAGCAGGTTGGCGCGGCAAGGAAGACGAAAGCCGGCGCGATCTCCTCCGGCTGCGCCGGACGCTTCATCGGCGTTTCGCTGCCGAATTTGGCGACGCCGTCGGCCGGCCGATCGGCCGGGTTGAGCGGCGTCCAGACCGGGCCCGGCGCCACCATGTTGACGCGAATGCCGCGGTCGACGAGATGTGTCGCCAGCGAGCGGGCAAAAGCATGGATGCCGCCTTTGGTCATGGAGTAGTCGAGGAGCGCCTTGTTGCCGAGAAGGCCCGTAACCGAGCCGGTCATGACGATAGCGCTGCCCGATTTCATGCGGGGTACGGCCGCCCTGGCCATATGGAAATAGCCATAAAGATTGGTCTTCAGCGTGCGGTCGAACTGCTCCTCCGTCAGATCCTCAAAGTCCGGCACGTGCTGTTGAAACGCAGCATTGTTGACCAGGATATCAAGCTTGCCGAACTTCTTGATGGTTTGGTTCACCGCCGCTTCGCAGAACCGGGGATCGGCGACGTCGCCGGAAATAGCAAGACAGCGCCGGCCTTCCTTCTCGACGGCGCGCTTGGTCTCCTCGGCGTCCTCGTGCTCGTCGAGATAGACGATCGCGACGTCGGCGCCTTCGCGCGCATAGAGCACGGCGACGGCGCGGCCGATGCCGGAATCGCGGCCGGTGATGATGGCAACGTAATCTTTAAGCTTGTCCGAACCGAGATAAGCCGGGGCCTCGTACATCGGCTGCAGTTTGAGGTCGGCCTCGACGCCCGGCTTCTTGGCGTGCTGGGCGGGAAATTTCGACGGATAGCGCCGCTGGCCGCCTTGCATAGCGCCGTTCGATTTGGACGGTTTTTGCGGGCTGCCTCGAGGCGATTGATATGAGCCTGAATTGACCGGCCGCGGATCACTTCTTTTTCGGAACCCTCTTACCTTCCTTGCGTGCCTCGGACAGAGCAATCGCAATCGCCTGCTTGCGGCTCTTGACCTTACCGCCTTTGCCGCCGGGACCGCTTCTCGCGGTGCCGCGCTTATAGCGGCGCATCTCGCTTTCCACATCGCTCCCCACGCTCGGGGAATATTTGCGTTTGCGTTTTTTCTTCGCCATGGCGTCCTCCAATGATCGTTCCTGCAATTAACCTGACCTAGCTGTCGCACCGGCCCGGCAAGTAGCAACTCACTTTAGACCCCGTGGGCCTCTCACCAAATGCTTGACGATGGTCAGGCCGCGATTTTCAAGACCACCTTGCCCTCGGTGTGGCCTTGCTCGACAAAATCCTGGGCGCTCGCCGCCTCCGCCAGCCCGAAGGTTCTGGCGATCTTCGGCGTGACCTTGCCCTCATCGATCAGGCGCCCGATCTCTTCGAGTTCGCCGCCGTTTTCCTTGCAAGTATAACGCATGGTGCGCACGCCTTTGGCGCGGGCCATCTCCTGCGACGGCTCGGCGAGCGTCGAAACCATGGCGCCGCCGCGCTGCAACACATTCCAGGATCTCTCCTGCGTCTCGCCACCAATCAGGTCGTAAACCAGATCAACATCCTTGACGACGTCCTCGAATGATTTCTCCCACGCGTGCGCGCTCTTGAGGCTGCAATTGAAGGCAAGGACTTTCAGCTTGAGAGACGCCATCGCAACGTCAGCCCTCTGACGGATGGGCAAGGCTTGGCCGGAAACGCGGCGCCGCACCGGCCGCCGCCGGTTGCTCCTGCAGCTTCCGTGCATCTTCCGGACGCTGCCGGCCGAGCGTCCAGTTCTTGTAGATGCGCACTTCCGGATTGGGCACCGTCCAGCAGGCGCCGTCCTCGTCCATGAACACCACCCAGAACAACGCCGATTCCGGGCCGTAATCGATGAGGAAATGCGCCAAGCCCTCGCCTTTCGGCGTAACCATCGGCAGTGGCGATTGAGCTGAACTATCACGGCGACCCTTTCCGGCGCATTCGGCAATGGCGGAAACGTTCGGGCGCACGCAATGGTTCCGGCCTTCACCCGGATGCAAAAGCCCGCGACGCAGTGCGCCGCGGGCTTCGTGTCGTCAGCCTTAAAGTGGACGCGGTCAGCGCGGGCTCATCCGCGCCGAGCCCGGCTGGCCCGGCACCTTGAAGCGCTTGCCGGTGTCGGTGACCTTAGTGCCGTCGACGCGCAGGATGGAAAAATCCTTGTCGATGTAGTTGCCGACGTAGATGTATTTGCCGTCGGGCGTGAACGCTACCGCTTCCGGCAAGGCGCCGACCTCGATCTCGTTTAATGGCGTCACTTTCTTGCCGTCGACTTTCAGGACCACGACCACGCCATGCGGGTGATAATACCAATCAGACTTCGGATGATTGGAGCCGGTGGCGTCGACCGCCACCGCGATATCGCCCTTCGGGCTGAACGCCAGGCCCTCCGGGCTGTCGGGCACGGTGACGTGATCGACGACGTGCATGGGCGCCGTCAGATCGATGACGCTCACGGCGTCGGCGTTGCCGTCCGAAGTGCCGTTATTGCCGTTATCCGCGGTCAGCGCGATCGAGCCGTTCGGCGCCACCACGACATTATAAGGAAACAGCCCGGTCAGGAGATCCTGCTTGTTGTAGGTCACCTTGTCGCCGTCGACGTCGAGCAGCGCCACCTTGTTGGCCGAGGCTTTCGACGCCAGCGCATGCTTGCCGTCGGGCGTAAAGACGACGGCGGAGACCTCGTCTCCCATGTCGACGCTGCCGGTGAGTTTTACGTCGGTGCCATGGATGGACAGCACGGAAATGGATTTGCCGGCGCGATTAGCGACCAGCGCGAGCGTGCCGGCCGGGTTGATCGACAGACCCGACGGCTGCTTGTCGCCCTCGATGGTGTTGATCAGCTTGGCGGGTTTGGCCTTGAGATCGATGACGTAGATCTTGTTGTCCGGCACCTGCTTCCAATGATCGCCGTCTTGAACAGCATTCATCGAGTCGGCGACGATCGCCACCGCGCCGGTCGGATCAATCGCCAGGTTGACCGGCGGGCCGACCACCGAATTCTTCAGCGGCAGATTGGCGACGATTTTCGGATTGAGCGGATCGGCGACATCGACGATCAAGACAGCGTCGTTGCCCGGCGGCGATACGACGGCCTTGCCGTCGGCAAATCCCGCTTTTGCGTCGTCGCCGACGATCATGAACGGCGCCGCGCGCGCGGCGGCGACGCCGAGCACGACACCGAGCATGGTGACGAGCTTCAGCGTCATGAGCTGAAAGCGCATGAATTCCTCCCGGCTATATGTCTGTCTGTTGTTTTCGGGTCTTCGCGCCCGTCGGCAGGATTGTTGCGCTTTGGCGGCGAGGCGGCAAGTAGGTTGCGGCCCGAAGCGTGCGGCCATCAATCGCGCGAAATGGAGTTACCCGGATCAGCGCGCCGACGACTGCGGGCGCCACGCCAGCAGGCGCCGTTCTATCAGAAGAACGGCATAGTACATTGCCATCGCCACGACTGCCATGACGAAGAGTGCGGTGACCGCCCCCGTCATATCAATGACGTTCAGCGAGTTGGTGATGTACCAGCCGAGTCCGGTGCTGGCGCCACGAGCACCGGTGAACTCGCAAACGACGTCATGCCCGGGATGGTATCTCCCGCAACCTGCCAGATCACAAGCAGGACCAATGCAAGAAGCCATGATGCGAGACGGGAAGCCAAGTGCAGAGGCATGGCGGTTCTCCCCTCACCGGCATCGTCGATCATGGTCCCAGCTCGCGAGAGACCGGCAGGGCCTTCCAAACACGACGCTCCAGATCGTCGAAACCAGCAATGAAACGGCTGGCATGATAATCGCGCGGACGCGGCAGAGGAACCGCGATCTCACATTCGATCCGTCCAGGACCCCCTTCAAACTCGGTGGCCAGTCCGCCGCCGCCGGTGACGGTGATGATCTTTACATTGAGGTTCAGTTTATGTGCAAAATCCGCGACCGCGTTACGCAGCGGCAGATCAAAAAACCCGGGAGTGGATTCCAGCACGGTTATTTCATAGGGCGGCACGGCCTGAGCGGGAATGGTGGCCGATGTCGTAATGATTGCAGCCGTTAAGCCCGCAATCCAAGGCATCGCGTGCTACCGCATCGCTTCCCTCCCCGAGCTTTTTTGCTGACTTTACTATCGCGCAGGCCGGAAAGCGGGACAAGTTGGCTTACGCCGCCCGTGGCAGCGCGCGGAATTCCTCCGAGCTCGCCATATCCCACGCCGTCGCGTAGCGCCGATCGGCGGTGCCGCTCAGCAATTCGCCGGGCTTGAGCGGTGGATAGAGCTCGGCGAAGCTTTTCACTTCGTGCTGCGACACGCGCCGCGAGAAATGAACGAGCGCGAATTGCGAGGGATGATCGAGGCCAGTGGCACCGACCAGCTCGGCGAGCGATTCGACGGTGGCGCGGTGGAAGTTGTAGACGCGCTCGGCCTTGTCGGGGACCACCAGCGCGCGCTGGCGCGCCGGGTCCTGCGTCGACACCCCGGTCGGGCAGCGGTCGGTATGGCAGGACAGCGACTGGATGCAGCCGAGCGCAAACATGAAGCCGCGCGCCGAATTGCACCAGTCGGCGCCCAGCGCCATCACGCGGGCGATGTCGAAGGCCGAGATGATCTTGCCGCCGGCGCCGAGCTTGATGCGGCTGCGCGCATTGATTCCGACCAGCGCGTTATGCACGAAGTTCAAGCCTTCGCGCAGCGGCATGCCGAGATGGTCGGTGAATTCCAGCGGCGCCGCGCCGGTGCCGCCTTCCTTGCCGTCGACGACGATAAAATCGGGATAGATTTTGGTCTTCAGCATCGCCTTGCAGAGAGCGAGGAATTCCCAGGGGTGGCCGATGCAAAGCTTGAAGCCTGCCGGCTTGCCGCCCGACAGCCGCCGCATCGTGGCGATGAACTGCATCATTTCGATCGGGCTCGAAAACGCCGAATGCCGCGACGGCGAGATGCAGTCGATACCGACCGGCACGCCGCGGGTGACGGCGATCTCCGCACTGACCTTGGCGCCGGGCAATACGCCGCCATGGCCGGGCTTGGCGCCCTGGCTGAGCTTGAGCTCGACCATCTTGACCTGATCTTGGGCCGCATTGGCGGCGAATTTGTCGGCGCAGAAGGTGCCGTCGCCATTGCGACAGGAAAAATAACCGGAGCCGATTTCCCAGATGATGTCGCCGCCGCTTTCGCGGTGGTGCGGGCTATAGCCGCCCTCGCCGGTGTCGTGGGCGAAATTGCCTTTCTTAGCGCCGCCGTTGAGCGCCAGGATGGCGTTTTTGGAGAGCGCGCCAAAACTCATCGCCGAAATGTTGAAGATCGACGCCGAATAAGGCTTGTCGCAATCCGGGCCGCCGACGAGGATGCGGAACGGCTCCTTGGCGGCCGGTTTCGGCGCGATCGAATGATCGAGCCATTCGAAGCCGGAGGCATAGACGTCGTTCTGGGTGCCGAATGGCCGCTTGTCCAAGGCGCGCTTGGCGCGCTGATAAACGATGGCGCGCTTGTCGCGCGAAAATGGCGTGCCGTCCTTTTCGCTTTCCAGGAAATATTGCCGGATCTCGGGACGGATTTCCTCGAGCATGAAGCGGATATGCGCGGACAGCGGATAATTGCGCAACACCGCGTGGCGCTTCTGCAAAACGTCGACGGTGCCGACGACGGCCAAGGCAATGAAAACGACCAGCGGTATATCGATCAGCAGCGATCGAAAGCCGAGGAAGAACTCAAGTCCCAGCGCCGCGGCGATCAGGACGACCAGGGTATAAATGATAAAGCGCGGCTGCAGCGGCAACAGCAAGGCGTGCATGGAAAATTCCCCTCGGCAAAACAAAAGCGCGGGCGGAATCCCCCCTCGCTCGCGCGGCGCCGAATTTAGGAACAATAGTTGTCAGTTTGATTAACCGGCCGGGCCGGCGGGCCATACGCCTTGCTGCACCGCACAGGCGGTTGCGGCGCACTTTTTGGCTAATCAGGCCGGTTTCGGCTCGGCATCGAGGCGGACGATCCAGCCCTCGAGGCCGGGCTTGGCCGCCGGATAACGCGCTAGTACCAGTGGATCGTGCCCCGGCACGACGTGCCGCGGCGCCGTCGCCAGCTTTTTCAGGGTTTCGTAGCCTTCCACCACCTCGCCGACGTTATAGACCAGCGGAAACACCCGGCCGCCGTCGATATGCGCATAAAGATGTGAGGCGTCGGCGGCGAGCACTACATAGCCGAGGCGGGTTTTCACCCGCACGCTCTGCAAGCCTTTGGAGTGGCCGCCGATGTGGTGCACGGTCACGCCCGGTGCGATCTGATCCTCACCGTCGTGAAAGGCGCAGCGGCCGGCGAACACCTTACGCACCATGGCGACGACATCCTCGACCTCGAACGGCGCGCGCAACGCGCGATGGCACATGCAGCGACCGGTGGCATAGG
This sequence comes from uncultured Alphaproteobacteria bacterium, assembly GCA_963822935.1. Taxonomy (GTDB): domain Bacteria; phylum Pseudomonadota; class Alphaproteobacteria; order Rhizobiales; family Xanthobacteraceae; genus BOG-931. The sequence goes on along the minus strand of CAWGJP010000023.1, from coordinate 161,701 downwards.
CCATCTCGCGATCCTGCAAGTGATAGCGCGCCTGCGGGAACAGATCGTAATTGCCGCAATGGTCGTAATGCAGATGGCTGATGATGACGTCCTTGACGGCTTCCGTCGCGATGCCGAGCGCGGCCAATCCGTCGCGCACCGGCTTGATTATTTCGCGCTGGCGTTTCTTGCCCATTGCCTCGTCGAAGCCGGTATCGAGCACGATGGTGCCCGACGGCCCCACAATCGCCCAGACGAAGAAATCGAGCGGCTGCAACATGTCGTGCGGGTCGCCATCGATGAAATTGGCCGGCGAGCGGCGCGCATGGTGGCCGTATTTGATTGCGTAGATTTCGTGGATGTCGTCGGCCATGCGCTCCCCCTCGACTGGGCGTTTGACCGATCTTAGCAAGTGCAGCCAAAACAAAAACCCCGGCGCCTAGCGCCGGGGTTTTGTACTACGCAACTACGCAACAAAATGGATCAAAGCTGCCCGTATTTATGCAGCACCGCACGGCATTGGTCGCCGACGCGCCAGCTATGGGCGGCAAGCGTCGCGCCGCAGCGCAGGAGGTTATTCCACGTCATGCCGCCTTCGTGGTCGCACAGCTTGGCGGCGGCCGGCCGGCACGGCGCCAGCTCGGCGAGATCGATCGCGTTGGCGGCGGTGACGGAAAGGCTCAAAAGACCCAACACAAAACCGGCGGCTAAAACTAGCTTCATCCTCAGTCGTCCCTCTTTTCTGCTGGAGCGCTTGAGATAACGCTTCGATGACAAAAAAGCTAGCATTTTGTGCATCGCACAAGCATCTGCAAGCAATTGATAAATAAGTTTAATTTTAAACGTTTGAAACGGCGTCCGGTTCCATGCCCAGCTTGTGCCGCAATTGGCCCTCCCCAGGCATGAAACGCGCGCCGCGAGGCTGCGGCCCGCAAAGAAATGCCCGGCGCAAGGCCGGGCAAATCCAAAGGTCCGATCAGATATCCGCGCTGGCGCGGACCCCGCTCCTTAGGCTGCCGCGGCGGCCGTGAGATTGTCGAAGCGCTTGAGGTTTTCCTTCTGCTTGTCGTTGCGCGGCGGCAACTTGAACAGCCGGGCCGCGGTGCCGCCGAGGATATTGTGCTTGGCCTTCTCCGACAGGAACGGCAGGTCGTAGATCGTCGACGGCAGATCGAAGTCCCAGTGTGGATAGTCGGAGGAGTACAGAAGCTGCGTTTCCGCATTCATCATGCGGAAGGTGCACTCCATGGCGCCGTAATCCTGAATCTCCATCGGCTGCGACGAGTAATACATATCGCGCATATAGTCCGACGGCTTCTTCTTCAGGAGCGGGGCTTCCGACGGCCGCAGCATGAATTCGTGGTCGAGCCGTTGCATCAGGAACGGCACCCAGGCGATTCCGGATTCGATCCAGATCACCGGCAGCTTGGGGAAGCGCTCGCCCATGCCGTTGATCACCCAGTTGGTGCAGTGCACGACGTTGTACCAGGTGAAGCCGAGCGCATGCGCGGCCAGGAAGCGGTTGCAGCTCTTGTAGATCGGCTCGCCCCAGTTCGGGCCGGAATGGAACGAGAGCACCAGGCCGCGCTCCTCCAGCGCCCGATAGAGCTTCATATAGGCGTTGTCGTAGACCGCCATGTCCGAACGCACGGTGGTGACCATGAAGCCGCCGACATTCGGCCGGTCGCCGAACACCTCGACGTGGCGCAGCGCTGCTTCGGGACTGTTGAACGGCAGGCACAGCATCGAGAAGAAGCGGTTGTCGCCCTCGGGCAGCACTTTCTCGGTGAGCCAGCGGTTATAGGCCCAGCACAGCTCGACCTCCATTTCCTTCTGCGGATGCAGCCCAATATTGAGCATGCCGGTTGGGAACAGGCAGGAATAATCGACGCTCATCGCATCCATCCAGCGATGGCCGAGCTGGATGTCGCGTTGCGCGCCCTTGAGACCTTCGGTCTTTTCCGAAGAGCGCATCGGGTAGCGCGTGACGCGGCCGCCCATATCCTGATAACCGACCTGGCTTGCGGTAATTCCGGCGCGATTGTTTTTCGTGCGGCTCGCCATGCTGAGCTGGCGCAATACGTCGTTTTCCATATACGGCAAGAACTCGTCGTAGCTCTCGTTCTCGTAATGGTGGGCATCGACGTCGACGATGACCATGTCGTCGAGATTGCGCCGATGCGCCTGTTTGCGCGCGTGCGACAATAGACGTGTGGTATTGAGCTCCTCGATCGTTACGCGGCGACCGCGATCGGCGATGAGATCCATGACGTTTTCTCCGTTCGTTCTGTTCCCAGTCTCATTTTTCCCGTGTCATTGCGAGCGAAGCGAAGCAATCCAGTCTTCATCTCAACCAACGTGCCTCAAACCTAGATTGCTTCGTCGCTTTGCTCCTCGCAATGACGTTAACTTAGCGACCCGTCCAGTTTTGCCACATGCCGAGCTCGAACACCGCGAGATCGGCCGACTTTAACAACCCGCTCGCCGTGATCATGACATCGGTGGCGGTGATCGAGTTTTTCGGTACCGGCGTGAAGCGCTCGCCGGCCTGGGCGCGCGCGGTGTAGAGGCGGCAGACCGCCGCAATTAGCTTTTGCAGCACTTCGGCCGAGATCGCGTCGAGCTTGTCGTCGACGATACTGCGCTCGAGCATCGCCGCGAGCTGCCTGGCTTCGGCGGATGCGGCGCTCTCGGCCGCGACCGCCGGCTTGACCGCGCGGATCGTCACCGACCGCGCTTTGGCCGCAACCTTTGGCATGGCTTTGCTCGCAACAGGTTTTGCTGCGCGCTTAGGCGACGACATAAAGTTCGTCTCCCTTTTGCACCGTCTTGTATTTCTTCAGCTTCATCTTGCGGTCCGACACGCATTCGCCGGTCTTCATGTCGTATTCCATGCCGTGCCAGGGGCAGACGAAGTGCATCTCGTCCTCGGCGAAGAACAGGCCCATCGAGGTCTTGTCCGGCCGCAGCCGCTCCTCGACCTTGGCGATGGTCAGGCCTTCGCAGGCCGGACCGCCCTGATGCAGGCAGAAATTACTGTAGGCGTAAAACTGGCCTTCGTGCCGGAACACGCCGATCTCATTATCGCCGACAAAGACGATGCGGCGGTCGCCGTCATTCATTTCCGAGAGTTTTGCCACGAATTTTTCGGCCATTTCTTTACGCCCTCGCGTCTACCCTTGCGTTTACGTTTCTCGCTCGCCCTCGGCGGAGCGATTGGGCGGCCCGGACTCAGGGCCGCCGCCGTTTCGAGCTTTTAGCACATGCCAAAGCCCCGCGCGACGGGCATAACTCGATGCCCAGCTATGCCAAGCGCGAAGAAACGACCCGTTACGCCATCCGGTTCTCGATCTCGCCGATGTTTTCGATCCAGATCTTCACCACGTCGCCAGCCTTGAGGAAGGTGCCGCTCTCGGCGCCAGTGCCGGAGGGAGTGCCGGTCAGGATCAGGTCTCCCGGGTGGAGCGTCATGTTGACCGACAAGTGCTCGACCTGCTCGGCCAGCGTGAACAACATCTTGGCGGTGTGGGAATCCTGCTTGAGCGCGCCGTTGACCCACAGTTTCAACCCGAGATTTTGCGGGTCGGGAATATCGCTCGCGGGCACGATCCAGGGTCCGATCGGGCACGAGCCCTCGAACGTCTTGTGTTTAAGCCAGTCCATCTTGAACGGCGAGGTCGGCGCCACGCCGTCGCGCCGGCCGCGATCGCGGGCCGACAGGTCGTTAGACGCCATGTAGCCGGCGACGTAAGCCAGCGCCTTCTCCTTCGGCACGTCCTTGGCCGGTCGGCCGATGACGGCGGCCAGCTCGATTTCCCAATCCATCGCCTTGGCATAATGGGAAATTCCGACAGAGGCGCCGGGATCGGTAAGGGTGCCCGGCGCTTTGAGGAAGTGAAAGGGCTTCAGCCCCTGATCGTGCGGGTCGGACGGCGGCGGATTACCCTCCCGCGCCGCCATGGCCGCGGCGTGATCGGCATAATTGGCGCCGGCGCAATAGATCGCGACATTGCCCTGGATCGGCGCTAGCAATTTGGTCTTCTTCAGCGGCTGGCGCTTGCCCCGACTTTTCGCCGCTGCCGCGGCGACTTTGCGCAGCGCGCCTTCGGCGGATTTCCAGTCGGCGAGAATGCCGAGGACGGTGGCATAGGCCGGTTTGCCGGTCAGCTTGGCGGCGTCGAACACCTCTTCACCGATAATGAGGCCCGCCCGCGGCCCATCGCTCGATTTATAAGTGGCAAGCCTGTAGCCGGCGGGTTTTGCCGAAGCCATTTGCGTTTTCTCCCTGGTCGATCCCTGAGCCGGCGACCAAACCGCGATCCCGCGCGATTGGCAAGGCCGCGAGCCGTTGCTTGTCATACCCCGCGAAGGCGGGGTATCCAGTACCCTCGCGAGCTGCCGCGTTGCCAATGCGCGGCGGCGATTGCTGGATCATCCGCCTGCGCGGATGATGACCAAGAGCGAGAACCGCCATGATCAAGCCACGCCGCATCGGACACGCCACCTTCGAGACGCCGGACCTGCCGCGGCTCGTCGACTATTACACCGAGGTCATGGGGCTGGTGCTCGCTGAGCGGGACAAGGACCGGGCGTTTCTCGCCACCAAAATCGGCCAGCTTGCCATCCAGATCAACAAGGGCGACGTCGAACGCTGCACCACTTTGTCGTTCGAAGTGGCGCCAGAGTCCGATTTCGGCGCTCTGGCACGCGAGCTGGAAAAGGACGGCATCAAAAGCGAGTTGCGTAACGATTCGGTTCCGAGCATTGGGCCGGTTCTCACGTTCAAGGATAACAAGGGCACGACGATCGCGCTGTTCAAGGAATGGAGCTATCTCGGCAAGCATCTGGCGCACCACGGCATCGGGCCGCTCAAGCTCGGCCACATTGCCTGGGTGGTCGAGAACCCAGCGAAGACCGCCGAGTTTTACAGCAAGGTGATGGGCTTTCGGGTCTCGGATTGGATTTCCGATTTCTTCGTGTTCATGCGCTGCAATTCGGATCATCACACCGTGAATTTCATTCGCGGCACGGTCTCGAAAATGCATCACATGGCCTTCGAGCTGAAGGATTTCATCCATTTGCAGAATTCTTGCGACTTGTTTGGACAGAGAAAGATTCCGATCATCTGGGGACCGCTGCGGCACGGACCGGGTCACAACCTCGCCACCTATCACCGCAATCCGGACGATCAGGTGATCGAGCTCTTCTGCGAGCTCGACAAGATGGTGGACGAGGAGCTCGGCTATTTCGAGCCGCGGCCCTGGCACCAGGACACGCCGCAGCGGCCGAAGACCTGGGAAGCCGGCAAGACCAGCAACTGGGGCCCGCCGCCGACGCCGGAATTTCATCGGGCGCGGGATGCCGTTGCGGCGCAGCCGGCGCAGCACTGACTGAGCCATCACGCTAAGGCCGCCGCGCGCGTCAACTCCTTCTGCTCGCCGTAGAGCCACTCCATCCCGGCCATGGCGTCGTCCGGCGTGCGCGAGCCAAGCATCATGTTGCGCAATTCCTTCGCCACACCCGAGGCGTGATAGAACTCGCCGTAGATGCGCGCCATGATTTGCACGCGGCCGGTGCGCAGATAGCGGGCCTGCTGATAGGCCAAAAACGCCGCCGCGTAATCGCCGTCCGCCGCCACGACTTTGTCGGCGAGACACACCGCGTCCTCGATCGACATGCCGGCGCCCTGCGCCAGATATTGCAGCATCGGATGCGCGGCGTCGCCAAGAAGCGTGATGCGGCCGCGGCTCCACTCCTTGATCGGCGGGCGGTCGCATAACACCCACATGCGCCAGCTTTCGATCTTGGACAGCAGCATACGAACCGGTGCGCAGGTCTGGGCGAAACGCTCGTGCAGCTCGGCCGGATCGCCGAAACTGTCCCAGCCTTCCTCGTAACGGTTGGAATGAAACACCGCGACGAGATTGAACAATTCACCGGTGCGCAGCGGGTAGAGCACCAGATGCACTTTTTCGCCGGCCCAGAATGCCATGTCCTGCCAGCGGTATTGCTCCGGCACGGCCGCTGTGGGCAGCACGGCGCGGTAGGTAATGTGACCGGCGGGCTTCGGCTTGCCGTCGCCGACGATCATCTGCCGGATGGTCGACCACAGCCCGTCAGCGCCGATCAAGGCCGCGCCGCGATAGTGCTTGCCGCTCTCGGTCGTGACCGCGACGCCGCCACCCGTCTCATCGACCTTGACGACTTTCTGCGAAGCATCGAGACGGATGCGACCGGATTTGCGGCACGCTTCGAGCAGAACCTTGTGCAGATCGGCGCGATGAATGAGCGCGTAGGGGTGATGGAATTTCCTGCGGAACGCCGCGCCGAGCGGAATGCGCGTGATCTCCTCTCCGGTGATTGAGTCGCGCATGATGAGATTATTGGGAAACACCGCGAGCGCGCTCACTGGCGCGATCAGGCCGAGACGATCGAGCATCCGGAACACGTTGGGACCGAGCTGGATGCCGGCGCCAATCTCCTTGAACTCGGCGGCCTGCTCGATGACCTGCGACGGGATACCTTGGCGCTCCAGCGCCAATGCCGCCGCCAGCCCGCCGATGCCGCCGCCGACGATCAGAACGGACTCGTCCTTCCAATTGGTCATGCGTATCTCCTCCGCCGTTCATTGTAGAAGGGGGTGGATTGGCGACAAGTGCCGCGACCGCATGCGCCGTTATGCGCGAAGCTTAGGCCTATGCCCGCTGACCTCGACGGCGGCATCGTGCGGCAACGACCAGTTGAAAGCGAGGCAAGAGAGCGCCATCAGCGTCGCGCCGGAAAACGCGACGATGAAATCGGAATGATCGAGCGCGGCCGCGCCGCGCCAGGCAAGCGACAGCTGCAGCAGCACGGCGACGATCGAGATGCCGAAGCCGCGGCTCAATTGCTGCGCCATGCTGGCGATGCTGGTCGCCGTCGACATCTGCTGCTGGCTCACATCGGCATAGCCCAGCGCCTGGGTCGCGGTGAATTGCAGCGATTGGAAAAAACCCGCCACCAGCAGCAGCAGAAAGACGACGGCAAGCGGCGTACCCGGCACAAAGAAGGCGCACATGGCGATAGTCGCGGCGCTGATGACGCCGTTGATAAGGATGACATGGCGGAAGCCGAAGCGGGCGATGACGCGCGGTCCCGCAATCTTCATCGACAGCGAACCAGCCGCGGTCGCAAACGTAATGCTGCCGGACGCCGCCGCCGACAGGCCGAACACGAGCTGAAGCAGGAGCGGCAGCAGGAAGACCAGCGTTCCGGCGCCGGCGCGAAACGCCGAACCGCCGTAGATACCGGCGCGAAAGGTTTGCACGCGAAACACCGACAGATCGAGCACCGGATGTTTTGTGCGATGCAGGTGCCGCAGCGCCAGCGCACCGACGGCAAAGCCGAACACCAACAATGCAGCCGCAACCGTCACCTCGCCGCGGCCGCGTCCGAACGCCTCGACGCCGTACATGATGCAGGACAGCGAAGCGCCGGTGAGCAGGAAGCCCGCCCAGTCGAGCGGCCGCGGCGTGTCTTCCTTCGGGTTATCGAAGAACAGCGTCACCAGTACGATGCCGAGAACGCCGATCGGGACATTGACCAGAAATATCCAGCGCCAAGAAAAATAGGTGGTGATGAAGCCGCCAATCGGCGGGCCAAGTACGGGGCCGATCTGCGCCGGCACCTGCAGATAGGCCATGATGCCGATCAACGCCGCCTTGTCGATGCTGCGGAACAAGACGAGCCGGCCGACCGGCACCATCATGGCGCCGCCGAACCCTTGCAGCACCCGCGCCGCGGTGAGCTCGGCGATATTGTTGGCAAGGCCGCAGAGCATGGAGCCGAGCGTGAACAGCGCGATGGCGGCGCGGAACACGGTACGGCCGCCGAACCGCTCTGCCGCCCAGCCGCTGACTGGAACGAACACCGCGAGGCTGAGTAGATAAGCGGTGACGGCGACGGACAGCCGCACCGGGTCGGTGTGCAGCGAAATCGCCATCTGCGGCAGCGCCGTGGTGATGACGGTGGAATCGATCTGCTGCATGATGATCGCCGAGCCGACGATCATGGCGACGGTTTTCGGTTTCCACTCAGGTGACATCGGGCGCGGCGGCGACTCGGCGGTTGCGGCGGACCATATAGCACCCGCCGCAGTTTCCGCGCATGAACAGTCGGTAAGGGTGGATTACCCGCGCCGCAACGCTTGCAGCACGCGCTCCGGCGTGATCGGCATGGCGGTGATTGGCGCCGCGCCGAGCGGGCGGAGCGCGTCGTTGACCGCGTTCATGACACAGGCCGGCGCGCCGGCGGTGCCAGCCTCGCCGGCGCCCTTGGCGCCAAGCTCCGAATCGGCGGTCGGCGTCACCACGTGGCCGATATCCATATCCGGCATTTCGCCGGCCATCGGCACCAGATAGTCCATCAGATTACCGTTCAGCAGCTGACCGGCCTCGTCATAAAGGCAGTGCTCAAACAGCACTGCGCCGATGCCTTGCACAATGCCGCCGCGGATTTGCTCGTCGACGAGCTGCGGATTGATCACCGTGCCGCAATCCTCGACGCACCAGTGCTTGAGGAGTTTTATCTCGCCGGTCCTGATATCGATCTCGACATAGGACGCCTGCACGCCGTTGGTGAAGGCAAACGGCCAGGCGCGCGGCACGTAATGCCGCGTCACCGTGAACTCGGCCTGGAAGCCGGGCGGCAAAGTATCGGGCCGGAAATAGACGACGCGTGCCACTTCATCGAGGCCCATGCGCTCGCGCCCGGTGTCGGCATCGACCACAATGCCGGCGCGGATATCGAGCGCCTTCGGGTCGGCCTGCAGGATCGAAGCGGCCGCGGCGAGCACGTTGTCGCGCAAGGCCTTGCCGGCCTGCCACGCCGCCTCGCCGCCAATGCCGGCGGCGCGCGACGCCCAGGTGCCACCGCCATAGGGCGTGTTGTCGGTATCGCCGGTGATCACGCGCACACGCCCGATCGGCACACCGAAGGAGGTGGCGACGCATTGGGCGAGAACGGATTCCGCCCCCTGCCCTTGCTCGGTGACGCCGGAATGGCAGAACACCGCCCCGGTTGAGTCGAGCCGCACCGTGGCGCCGTCCTGCGATGAGATGCGCGCGCCGCCGACGCCGTAGAACGCCGCCGATGGATTGGTCACTTCGATGAAGGAGGCAAAGCCGATGCCGCGATGCACGCCCTGTTCGCGCAGGCGCGTCTGCTCGGCGCGCAAGCTTTCGTAGTCCATCATCTTGAGAATCTTGTCGAGCGAGGCATGGTGCGACAGGCCTTCGAATTTCAAGCCGGCAGCGCTGGTTGCGGGATATTTGCCGTCCGGAAACAGATTGCGCCGCCGCAATTCGGCCGGATCCATGCCGATCTTCGCCGCCGCAAGTTCGACCAGGCCTTCCGTCACCGCGGTTGCCAGCGGATGGCCGACGGCGCGGTACTGGCACATGACATTCTTATTCTGGAAGACAACGCGGGCGCGGGCGCGGTAATTCGGGCAGGTGTAGGAGCCGCCGACCAGACTGACGATCTGGTTCGCTTCGATGCCGCTGGTGCGCGGATAGACCGAATAAGGTCCGATGCCGGTCAGACCGTCAATCTCGAACGCGGTGATCGTACCGTCGCGCTTGACGCCGATTTTCGCCTTGATGCGGTGATCGCGCGCGTGGATGTCGCTGACGAAGCTTTCGAGGCGGTCGGCGACGAATTTGACCGGCCGCTTGAGGAGTTTCGCCAGCGCCGCCGTCGCCATCTCGTCGGCATAGACATGCACCTTGATGCCGAACGAGCCGCCGACGTCCTTGGTGAGGACACGCACCTGATGCTCTTCCAAAGCAAGATGCTTGGCGAACAGGTTCTGCATCATGTGCGGCGCCTGCGTGCCCTGATAGACCGTCAGCCGTTGCTCGCCCGGATTCCAATCGGCGATGATGGCGCGCGGCTCGTTGGTGACGCCGGTATGGCGACCGAAGATAAATGTCGTCTCGACCACGGCGTCGGCTTCGGCAAAACCCTTGTCCGGCTCTCCGGAGTTGAGCACACGCTCGAAAGTCAGATTATCGCCAAGCTCGGGATGGATGACCGGCGTCTTGGCATCGAGCGCCGTTTCGGGATCGGTCACGCTGGGCAGCGGTTCGTAGTCCACTTCCACCAGCGCACAGGCGTCTTCGGCTTCGGCGCGGCTCTTCGCCACCACTGCACAGACCGCCTCGCCCTGCCAACAGGCGCGATCGACGGCGATGGCGTGCTGCGGCGCCGATTTGATGCCCTTGAGATGCGTGAGCACGCCGACCCAAGGCGTGATCACTTTGGCAAGCCCGGCGCCAGCGACCACCGCGACCACGCCGGGCGCTTTCTTCGCTTCCGCCGTCGCGATGCTTTTGATGCGGGCGTGCGCGTGCGGCGAGCGCACGAACGCAACATGCACCATGCGCGGCAGCACGACGTCGGTGACATATTGGCCGCGGCCTTGGGTGAGCCGCGCCAGATTGGGCCGCGGCACCGAGCGGCCGATATAGGAATTCGGCCGATCAAGCGCGGTGAGGCCGGACGGCTGGTCGTCAACGATTTTCATAGCGCGATGCTACAATCCGCTCATTCCCGCGCAAGCGGCGATTGCCCGCTTTTCACCTTTCTCCAATGGGGGAGCAGGGTCTTGACGGCCGCATGCGGGCTAGCCGACCAACGCGGTGAGCTTCTCGGGAGCACCGAAAAACGCAAACGCGTTCAGGAATTGCCGCCGCCACATGAAATTTCGATCGACCTCCGACAGCGCCGCCTCGTCACACCCTTCCATCCAGAATTTCTTGATTACGCTGATCTGGCGGGCAATAGTTTCCGTGGCCTCCTCTACGCCAAGAAGGAACAGCGGGGCCGCCTCAAGGCACAGCGCGATCTGGCTTGCCCGTTGATCGCCGATAATCAACATGGCCTGGCTCGCCTCTCCGCCGGCCCTCGATTGGGGGCAGATATCGTAGGCGGGTGTTAGCGAGAGTTCGCTGCCATTCCAGAAAGCCGCGTGGTTCCGCGCGTGGTCGTCCGTGTTGCCGCAAAGAATGTTGAACACCATCCTTGCGTAAAGTTCTTTGAGCGTCTCTTTCGGCCTGACAAAGCGATGGCGGATGATAGTCGCCAAGTCCTCGTAACTCGCATAGCGCGCCATCATCTCGTCCAACTCGAGAAGCGTCAGAGCCGAAACCATGCCGCGGCGCCGCCATCCATCACCCACCTTTTGCCGGTCGAAGCGTTCGGTGAGAATGACATCCTTCCCTGCGACGCGCTCAAGACGAACGGAGGCCGCGTTGACGCCTGCTTTTTCCGCAAGCCGCATGGCGACAAATTCCGCCTTGACGACGTTGTACAGGTCGTTTTGGGACGAAAATTTCGCGATGTATTTTTTGTTCTTCGACTCGACCACCGATTTCGGCCGGGCTCCGCCGATCGAGCTTCCGTGCAGTAGGGCGCGATCGAGTTCCGGCGTCAGCGGAACGCCCTTTTCAACGAGGGCCGTCGCGCTTTGAAGGTCTTCAAGCGAAGCCGTCGAACCCTCTCGCGCCACGTAGTTTTCGGCGGAGAGTTGGAAATCAAGCGCACCACTGCGATCAGAACCGGACTCCAGAAGGTAGGTCAATTCGTGCAACTCGCTGGTATCGATTTCCTTGCCGCTTTTTCCAAACCGGCGGTTGAGGATCACGCGCCGACCCCATGCGTCGGGAGCGGCGTCGCGCATGCAATTTGGCATGTTCAATCCCGGGAGGAGCGGCAGCGCGCCGGTTCGCAACGGCAGCTCCGGCTCGTAAAGCGCGATCGCCTCGTTCCGCGCGAGATAGCTTCGTCCATAGTTGAAAAGCAGGCGATCGCCGTCGGCGTATAGTCGTCCAGCCACGACCGGCGTGGTTGCGCCAGGAAGCCAGACCCATACGAAGGCTTCGGCGGGTTTTTTTTCAGAAGTTGTCATCAGGCTTCGCTCGCGGGGCGCGAATAGCCTTCGGCAAAAGCGTCATCACGGCGGTGTTGGATGCGAGGGCGCCGCCGAGCGTGGTTTCATCGGAATCGAAAAGGCTCACGCCGACGACGGACGCCGTCTCGAACACGGAGCCGAGCGTGCAGCCTAGCTCTCCGTTCTCGATCCGTCGTAGAAGGCCGCGCGACAGACCAGCCCGCTCCGCAACCTCCGCCGCGGTCATTTTTTTTTCGATGCGCGCCCTGCGGATGAGTTGGCCCAAAAGGATGGCTGCTGCCTTGGCGTAACGGGAATGGGGTCTTGTTTTCTTGGACATTTTTGATCCATTAATGATCCATATTAGGCTGTATCGATCATATATAGACCATTTAGTGGCGAATGTCCAAAGTACATCATTAATGGGTCATGAGGCCCCAAATGGTTCGTTTATGGGCCGAGCACACGGGCGGCAAAATTCGTGGAAGACAAGCACTCGGCACCGGACTGGCAGGCGCCTCGGGGTGGCAACAAGCGGCGTCCGTCACTCACAAAAACCGCGTCGGCCACATCAGCGTGCGCCACATGTGCGCCGAGGGCGAATTGTCGAAGCCGAGGCCTTCCTTGGGCTGCTTGAAGTTGCGGCCGATGATGTCGACGAAATCGTTAAGGTCGACCTTGGCGTTGGGATCGAATGAATAGATGTCGTTCACCGTGATCATGCGCGAGGTCATGTAGTACTTGTGGTTCTTGGCGCGCTTGTATTCGGCGACGATATAGGGCTCCGGCTTATAATCGGCGCCGAAATAGTCGATATACATCTTCGGATATTCGTAACCGACCGACGGATCGGCAAAGAAGCGCAGCGCCTGGTGCGTGCGCACCGCCCAGCTCACCTCCTCGTCGACATAGGGCTCGATCATCTGCGCGCCCCAATAGCCGTGGTCGCAGCGGATGAAGCTCGCCACGCCAATGTCGTGCAACAGGCAGGCGAGCACGATCTTTTCGTTGTGGCCGCCCTTGAGCGCATGCGTCGCGCTTTGCAGAAGGTGATTGAGCGAGGCGAAGCGATTGTTGAAGAAGTCGATCAGCGTCGGCTTCTCCGGCATTTTCGGCAGCCGCGGATCGGCGCCCATCAGGAAATACTTGTCGGGATTGGCGGCCTTGAGCGCCGGGCCGCTTTCCATTGCCACTTTGCCGTCGGCCATGCCGAACAGCACCGACTTGGTGGCGATACGTTCGCCGAGCTCGTGCATCATCTGCTCTTCGAGTTCATCGGCGGCTTGCGACAAGGTCTGCGGGTTGGCGTGTTCGTTCATGAGGAGCCTGCCTTTTCCGCCCGTTGCTGGGCGATGGATTCGATGGCGTCGACGATGGCCTGATAGCCGGTACAGCGGCAGTAATTGCCGGATATGTGTTCGCGGATCATATCACGACTTGGCACCCCGGGGCGCGCCAGAAGCGCCTGCGCGCCGATCAGCATACCGGGGGTGCAGAAGCCGCATTGCAGCGCATTGCGCTGCTGAAACGCCACTTGAAGATCGGCAATGACACCTGAATCCGACAGGCCCTCGATGGTCTCGACCGCGGCGCCGTCGCACTGCACGGCCAGCACCAGGCAGCCGCGCACCACGTCGCCATCGACCAGCACCGAGCAGGCGCCGCAGACCCCGTGCTCGCAGCCGATATGGCTGCCGGTCAGCGCCAGATCGTCGCGCAGGAAATCGACCAGCGTTTTGCGGGCCTCGACGCGCTCGCGCACGTCTTCGCCGTTCACACGCAGGCTGATGTCGAAGAAGCGCTCGGCCATGATCGTCCCGGAATGCTCAGCGCGCTGGATTTTCGACAATATCACGCACGATGTCGATGGCGCGGCGCAGCAAAGTCATCGAGGCTTCGAGCGTGCGGAAGGCGGCATGCGCCGTGAGCGTGACGTTGTCGAGGCGCGCCAGCGGATTGTCGGGCTTGAGCGGCTCGGCGTGGAACACATCGAGCCCGGCATGGCGGATGCGGCCGGAGCGCAGCGCTTCGATGAAGGCTGTCTCATCGACCAGGCCGGCGCGCGCGGTGTTGACGAAGATCACGCCCGGCTTCATGCGCGCAATCTGCGCCGGTCCGAGAAAGCCGCGAGTCTCGTCGTTGAGCGTCAAATTCATCGAGATCACGTCGGAGCGCGCCAACAGGTCATCGAGGGGGACAAGCGGCGAACCGGGCTTTGGCGTGCGGTTCCAGGCAATGACCTCCATGCCGAGCCCGTGGCCGATGCGCAAAACCTCGCTGCCAATGCCGCCGAGCCCGATCACACCCAGCGTCTTGCCGAGAAGCTGGACGCCTTCGTGCGGCGTCCAGGTGCCGGCGCGCACTTCGCGATCCATGCGCGCAATGTCGCGACAGGCGGCTAACAGCAACGCGATGGTATGCTCGGCGACGGCGGTATCGCCATAGTTCCTGATGATGTGGACGTTTATGCCGCGCGCCGCCATGTCGGCGAGGCTCATATAGCTCGCCGGCCCGGTACCCAGAAAGACGATGTGCTTAAGCGCGGGGCACCGCTCGATCTGCGGCGTCGGCATATAGGAGTGGTCGTCGATGCAGATGTCATAGCCGTCGAGCAGCCGCGGCAGCTCGTCCCGCTCGAACGGCTTGCGGTTGACGTCGATCGGCGGATCGTCGAAGCGAAGCACCCGCTGCCAAACAGGCGCCAATTGATCATTGCAGTCGAGGAAAAGACACTTCACGTTATGGCCGTTGACGGGTGATCCGCCGACTTTTAACACATCGGCTCAGATAAATCGGGGAATCGAGATGCGTCTGGCAAGTTATGCATTGCGCGGCCGGCCGAGCTTCGGCGTGGTCGTGGGCGACGGCATCGTCGACCTGCGCCCCCGGCTGCACCGTTTCCAGTCGCTGAGCGAGGTGTTCCGCGCCCAGGCGCTCGACCAGGCCAAGGCCGCCGCGACCGGGGTGCGCCCCGACGTGACGCTTTCCGAAGTCGAATTACTGGCGCCGCTACCGGCGCCGGAGAAAATCCTCTGCATCGGCATCAATTATGCCAACCGCGGCGCGGATTATAATGTCACCAATAATCCGAAATACCCGAGCATGTTTTACCGCGCGCCGGCATCGATGGTCGGCTCCGGGCAGAACCTGATCCGGCCGAAAATCTCCGAGCAGCTCGACTATGAAGGCGAAATCGCCATTGTCATCGGCCGCGACTGCAAGCACGTCGCCAAGGACCGCGCTCTCGAGGTGATCGCCGGCATTACGCTTGCCAACGAAGGCACCATCCGCGACTGGACGCGCCATGGCCAGTTCAACGTCACCCAGGGCAAGAATTTCGACGCCTCGGGCGGCATCGGGCCGTGGATTCAGACCCAGTTCGACCTGACCAAGCCGCTGCACCTTGTGGTGCGCAAGAACGGCGAGGTGACGCAGGACGACACCACGGCGAGCATGATCTTCTCCTTCACCGATATCATCGCCTACACGACGAGCTTCATGACGCTTAAGGCCGGCGACGTCATCTGCACCGGCACGCCGGTGAAGAAGACCAAGGCCGATCCGCCCATTTGGCTCAAGCCGGGCGACACCATCGAGCTCGAGTGCCCTGAGATCGGCGTGTTGCGCAACGCCGTCGCGGATGAGAAGTGACCGCAAACGCGCGCGCGTCATGCATTATCGGCTGGCCGGTCGAACATTCGCGCTCGCCGCTCATTCATAATTACTGGCTGAAGACGCACCGCATTCCCGGCGCATACCGGCGCGAGGCGGTGCCGCCCGAGCAATTCAGCGGTTTCGTGCAATCGCTCGCCGCGCACGGCTATGCCGGCGCCAATGTCACGGTGCCGCACAAGGAAGCGGCGCTTAGCGCCTCGCAGCCCGACGACCGCGCGCGCGCCGTCGGCGCCGCCAATACGCTGTGGCTCGACGGCGACGTGCTGCGTTCCACCAACACCGACGTCGAAGGCTTCTTGAACAATCTCGACGCTTGCGCGCCCGGCTGGGATCGCGGCCTGGGAAAGGCCCTGGTGCTCGGCGGCGGCGGCGCGGCACGCGCGGTGGTGTATGCGCTCCTCGAACGCGGCATCGCGCCGATCGTCGTCGCCAACCGGACCGGGTCCCGCGCCGAAGCCTTGCGGGCGCGTTTCCGCGCTCAGGTTCACCGCGTCGACTGGGACGAACGCAATGCCGCACTCGACGATGCGGCACTCATCGTCAACACGACGACGCTCAGCATGGCGGGCCAAGCGGAGCTTACGCTCGATATCGGCCGGCTGCCCGGTCACGCCATTGTCGCCGATCTGGTTTACTGGCCGCTCATCACGCCGCTGCTTCGGTCGGCGCGGGCCCGCGGCCTGCGCACCGCCGACGGGTTAGGCATGCTGATGCATCAGGCCGTGGGCGGCTTTACGCTTTGGTTCGGCAAAAAGCCGGAAGTGACCGCGGAACTGCGCGCGCTCCTTGAAGCCGACCTCTCGCTTCCGCCGGCAAGCCCATCGGAATAAGCTTGCGTTCGGGGGGTTATAACGCAGTGCCCTCGATCCGAGGCGTGTTGGGAGGAGTGACAATGACCCCGTTGAAGATTACGGCCGTGAGCGCTTTCGCGTTGGTGTTTGGCGCTTCCATCGCCGCCGCGCAGGCGCCGCAAATAGTGCGGGTGCGCGCCACCATCGTAAGCGTCGACGGCGCGATGCTGACGGCGAAAGCGCGCGACGGCGCGGAGATGAAAATCAAGCTGACCGATAATGCACCGGTCAACGAGGTCGTCAAAGCGTCGCTCGCCGATATCAAGCCGAACTCGTTCGTCGCAGTCACCGGCATGCCGCAGCCCGACGGCAGCCAAAAGGCCGTCGCTGTCGTTATTTTTCCGGAGGCAATGCGCGGCGTCGGCGAAGGTCATCGGCCGTGGGATTATGGATCCAACAGCACCATGACCAACGCGACCGTCGACAACGAGGTTACCGGCGTCGACGGTCAGACCCTGACCGTGAAGTACAAGGACGGCGAGCAGAAGATCGTTGTCACGCCCACGACCGAGATCACCACCTTTGCCAAGAAATCGGCTGCCGATCTGAAGCCGGGCCAGAAAATCTTTATTCCAGGCGCGAAGAAAGTTCCGGACGGCACGCTGGAAGCGCCGAATGTAGCATTCGGCGATTACGGCGTTTGGCGATAAGATCTTCGAAGTTTTTGGGAGGATGATGACATGCGAAGCCTGAATTTGATGATGGTGTCCGCCTTCGCGGCGCTTGCGGTGACTTCTGCGCTTGCCCAAACGCCAGCATCGGTCCGCGTGCGCGGCGCCATCGACAGCGTCAACGGCTCGACGCTGAACGTGACCACGCGCGACGGCGCGAAGGCGACGGTGAAGCTCGCCGATAACGCAACGGTGGTCGGCGTCGCCAAGGCTTCGCTGTCCGACGTCAAGCAAGGCAGCTTCGTCGGTATTACCGCGATGCCGCAGCCTGACGGAACGCAGAAAGCCGTCGAGATCCACATATTCCCGGAGGCGATGCGCGGCACTGGCGAAGGTCACCGGCCGTGGGATTTGATGCCCAACAGCACCATGACCAATGCGAACGTCGACAGCGAAGTGGCCGTCAGCGACGGCCAAAAGCTGGTGCTGAAATATAAGGACGGCGAAAAGACCTTCATCGTGCCGGCCAACGCCGCAGTCGTAACCTTCGTGCCCAGTAGCGCGGCAGCCCTCACGCCGGGCGCGAAGATCTTCGTCGCGGCCGGAACCAAGCAAGCCGACGGCACAGTGCTGGCGCCGAGGATCAATGTGGGTGTCAATGGCATCACTCCGCCGATGTGATAGTTCGACCCTGGTCAACGTCGGTTGTTGGGAGTGTTTCATTGCGATGAAAAAGTCATTTGCAATTTTTGCCGTCGCCGCCGTGCTCGTTGCGCCGGCGTCGCTGGCACAGGCTCCGCAAACCGTGCGCCTGCACGGCAGCATTGAAAATATCGACGGCAATACTGTGACCGCAAAGTCGGACAAGGGTGAAGAGCTCAAGCTCAATCTCGCCAGCAAGGTGCTGGTCGTCGGTGTAGTCAAAGCGTCCATGGCCGATATCAAGCCGGGCGACTTCATCGGCAGCGGAGCGATGCCGCAGCCGGACGGTTCGCAAAAGGCCATCGAGGTTCACATCTTCGCCGAGTCCATGCGCGGCACCGGCGAAGGCTTCCGGCCATGGGACGGCGCGCCCAACAGCACCATGACCAACGGCACGGTCGGCACTTCCGTCACGAGCGTGAATGGACCGGTGATCACCGTCAAATACAAGGACGGCGAAAAGAACATCATTGTGGGCCCGGAAGTACCGATCGTGCGATATGAAGTCACCGACATGAACGCGGTCAAACCGGGGGTCGCCTTCAGCGTCATTGCGGCGACCAAGCAGCCGGACGGCAGTTTCAACGTCGGCCGCATCAATGTCGGACGCGATGCAGTCGTGCCGCGGTGAGTAGGCCCCGTCATTCCCGGTCACGAGTTGGGAATGATGAAAATTGGCACGACACTTGCTCTGTTTTCGGGCAGCGAATGCCTAAAATGGAGATCGTGCAATGACATCGACAAAGTCGCGCGCCGAACTCACCGAGAAGCTCCTCGACATCAAGCGCGAGAACGGCTGGACCTGGAAATATATCTGCGGCGAGATCGGCGGCATGTCGCCGGTGTTGATCACCGGCGCCATTCTCGGTCAGATGAAGCTGACCAAGCCGCAGGCGGTCAAGGCCGCCGAGTTGTTCGGCTTGAGCAAGAGCGAGCAGGCGCTGCTCAACGAGGTACCACACCGCGGCTCAGCGATGCCGCCGACCGATCCGCTGATCTACCGCTTCTACGAGCTGGTTATGGTCAACGGCCCGGCGTTGAAAGTGCTGATCGAGGAAGAATTCGGCGACGGCATCATGTCGGCGATCGACTTCGACCTCGGAATCGAGCGCCAGCCCGATCCGAAGGGCGACCGGGTCAAAATCGCGATGTCCGGCAAATTCCTGCCGTACAAATATTACGGCGCTACCGGCAACGCCCAGGCTTATGGGTATAAAGAAGAGTGACTCGTCATTCCGGAGCCGAGCGAAGCGACGAGCCCGAAATCCATAGTCGCCGGCCTGCCAGGACTGGTTGACGGCCTGGAACCTGACGATTCGTGATTATGGATTCCGGGCTCGCGGACTTTGCCCGCGTCGCGGAATGACGGCGCTCACCAATGCCGATTGCAGTGGCGGTGGAAATTGTTGTCGGTCCAGCAATGGCCCCTGCTGATCGAAGGTCCCCAGAACGGCTTGCCCCAGACCGCGCCGACCACGCCGCCGACCACCGCACCGGGCGGACCGGCCACCAACAGGCCCGTGCCGGCACCCGCCGCGGCGCCGACCATGTCGGCACGGGCGCTTGGCGCCGCCAGCGTAGCTGTCATCGAAACGATTGCCGCTGCTATGAGAAACTTGCGCATGTCTTCCTCCTGGTGACCCAATTCTGGTCGTGTCCCGGCGAGGATGATGTGTAAGATTTTCCCCGCCCCACTTTAGAACGTATGGCTCGCAAATTGGTTCGATCCGAGCGCGTTCATAGGTTCATAAGGTTGACGCCGGGTCAGCAAACACGGTTGACGTCCGGTAAACGGCGTCGGGCGGCGCGAGAAACTTACACCTGGACAAGCGCGCGGCGGTCGATCGCGGCGATGCTGGTGATCCCGGTCAGAGCCATGCTGGTATCGAGCTCGTTGCGCATGATCTCGATGGCGCGGGCCACGCCGGCCTGCCCGCCAGCGCCGAGACCGTAAATGTAGGCGCGGCCGCTCATGCATGAGCGCGCGCCGAGCGCGAGCGCGCGCAGAATATCCTGGCCGGAGCGGATGCCGCCGTCGAACATCACCTCGATCTCGGAGCCGACGGCGTCAGCGATCGCCGGCAGCATGGAGATCGAGGACGGCGCGCCGTCGAGCTGGCGGCCGCCGTGATTGGACACAACCAGAGCCGCTGCGCCAGTTTTGGCGGCAATGCGTGCATCCTCAAGATCGAGAATGCCCTTCAGGATGAGCTTGCCCGGCCACAGGCTCTTGACCCACTCGACGTCCTTCCAATTCAAGGTCGCATCGAACTGCTCGGCGATCCATTTCGACAGCACGGTGACGTTGCTCATGCCGGGATAGTGGCCGGCGATATTGCCGAACGTCTTGCGCTTGCCCTGCGCTATGCCGAGCGCCCAGGCCGGCTTGGTGCCGATATCGATCAGGTTCTGGATGCGGATCTGCGGCGGCACGCTCATGCCGTTTTTGATGTCGCGATGACGCTGACCGATGACCTGAAGATCGACGGTGAGAACCAGCGCGCTGCATTTGGCCGCCTCCGCCCGCTCGATCAGCGCACGGATATAGCCCCGGTCCTTCATCACATAGAGCTGGAACCAGAACGGCTTGTCGACCGCGCCGGCGACGTCCTCGATCGAGCATATCGACATCGTCGACAGCGTGAACGGAATTCCTGCCGCCTGCGCGGCGCGGGCGGCCAAAATCTCGCCGTCGCCGTGCTGCATGCCGGTGAGACCGACCGGCGCCAGGATGAGCGGCAGTGCAGCCGGTTCGCCCAGGATCGTGGTGCTTGTGCTGCGGCCCGCGACATCGTGGAGGATGCGCTGACGCAGCTTGAGGCGTTCGAGATCGGCGCGGTTTGCCGCCAGGGTCTGCTCGGCATACGACCCGGACTCGCAATAGTCGACGAATGCTCGCGGCACTTTGCGGTGATAGGCGTGCCGCAAATCCTCAATGCAGGTCATGGTTTTCATGTGAGCTTCCCGGCCCTTAAGTCCGCTCTTTGATAGCACAAACCGGGAGCTTATCCGGCCCTCATGCACAAGGAACGGCAACGGGCTCAAATCGTTGTTTTCGATCGGCCAGTGATATCCAGGCCAGTCTGAGAACAGCCGGAAAGGCGATCATTATGGATGAATGGAACAAGAACCGGTCGCTCCGGCCGGCCGCCGCCAGCCTCGAACACGATGACAAGGGCCGCGACGGCAAGCGGCGCGGCCAAGAGGAGCGGCGTGAGCGGCTCGATGATGCTCTTGAGCAAGGCCTGGAGGACAGTTTCCCGGCTTCGGACCCGGTTTCCGTTACGCAGCCGCCGGCCAGCCCCTACGACAAGCACGAGGCGAAGAAGCGCTAGAGAGCATCCAGTCCGGCGGCAATCCGACAACCCGTTGATTCGGCTTGTCCTTATGATGAACAGCGCATTGCACGAGATGGTAAGATTACCCAATATTTTTTGAAGCGGTCGCGACCCGGAACGGGTTAATATCGCCGCCGGAGCGGCAGGCGGTGGGGCCCAATCTTATGGTTCGCAAG
This sequence comes from uncultured Alphaproteobacteria bacterium, assembly GCA_963822935.1. GTDB lineage: Bacteria > Pseudomonadota > Alphaproteobacteria > Rhizobiales > Xanthobacteraceae > BOG-931. The sequence goes on along the minus strand of CAWGJP010000023.1, from coordinate 140,440 downwards.
TATTTCGGTACCGACGGCATTCGCGGCCGCGCCAATGGCGTGATCACGCCGGAATTGGCGCTCAAGGTCGGCCAGTCGGCCGGCCTCGTCTTCCGCCGCGGCGAGCACCGCCATCGCGTCGTCATCGGCAAGGACACCCGGCTGTCCGGCTACATGATCGAGACCGCATTGGTCGCCGGCTTCACTTCGGTGGGCATGGACGTGCTGCTGCTCGGTCCGATGCCGACCCCGGCCGTCGCCATGCTGACCCGTTCGATGCGCGCCGACCTCGGCGTCATGATTTCGGCGTCGCACAATCCGTTCGACGACAACGGCATCAAGCTGTTCGGCCCGGACGGCTACAAGCTCTCCGATGAGGTCGAGCACAAAATCGAAGTCCTGATCGACGCCGACATGACCAAGCAGCTGGCCAAGAGCGTCGAGCTCGGCCGCGCCAAGCGCATCGACGGCGTGCACGACCGCTACATCGAATTCGCCAAGCGCACGATGCCGCGCAATCTTTCGCTCGACGGCTTGCGCGTCGTTATCGATTGCGCCAATGGCGCCGCCTATCGGGTGGCGCCGGACGCGCTATGGGAGCTCGGCGCCGACGTCGTCGCGATCGGCGTCGAGCCGGACGGCTTCAACATCAATCGCGAATGCGGCTCGACGGCTCCCGACGCGCTCACCCGCAAGGTCCGCGAGATGCGCGCCGACATCGGCATCGCGCTTGACGGCGACGCCGACCGCGTCGTCATCGCGGACGAGCAGGGCCATCTGATCGACGGCGACCAGCTCCTTGCGGTGATCGCCGAAAGCTGGGCCGAAGATCGTCTGTTGACCAAGCCGGGCATCGTCGCCACGGTGATGTCCAATCTCGGACTTGAGCGCTATCTGCAATCGATCAAGCTCTCACTCATACGCACGCCGGTCGGCGACCGCTACGTGCTCGAGCAGATGCGCGAGCACGGCTATAATGTCGGCGGCGAGCAATCGGGCCACATTATCTTGTCGAACTACACCACGACCGGCGACGGCTTCATCGCCGCGCTGCAACTGCTCGCGGTCGTGAAAAAGAAAAACAAGCCGGTGTCGCAAGTGTGCCATCGCTTCGAGCCGCTGCCCCAGGTGTTGCGCAACGTGCGCTACCGCAGCGGCAAGCCGCTCGAACATGCCAAGGTGCGCTCCGCGATTGCCGATGCGGAAAGCCGCCTCAACGGCCATGGCCGGCTCGTGGTGCGGCCTTCCGGCACCGAACCGGTCATCCGCATCATGGGCGAGGGCGACGACAAGATCATGGTTGAGGAGGTTGTCGACGGCATCGTCGACGCGCTCACCGCCCACGCGGTGTGAATTGTCATTCCGGGGCGACGCGAAAGCGTCGAGCCCGGAATCCATACTCACGGGTCGGCGAATATGGATTCCGGGACTTGCCGCTTCGCGGCAATCCGGAATGACGGAAATCACCCCCGCGCTTTCAGAAACTGCGCGAATGCTTTGAGCGTGTTCTCCGAGACGTAGTGCTCGATGCCTTCGGCGTCGGCCTCCGCCGATTCGGTCGGCACGCCGAGCGCGCGCAGCACGTCGACGACGAGGCGGTGGCGAACCCGCACCCGATCGGCCAACTCGTGGCCCTTCTCGGTCAGAAATACCCCGCGATACGGCCGCGCCGTTGCCAAGCCGGCGCGCTTGAGGCGCGCAATGGTTTTGATCGCGGTGGCGTGCGACACGCCAAGCCGGCGGGCGATGTCGGTGGGACGCGCCTCGCCTTCGCCGTCGAGCAGATCGGCGATCAGTTCGGCGTAATCCTCAAGGAGCGCGGTCGATTGCGCCGATCGCGTCTTGCCGAACCGGCGCGCTTGGGTGCCTTCAGCGGGAAGCTTGCCCATGTGCCACCCAGTCCGTTCCGCGACCCAGTCCGACCTTCGTCCGGCTGCGCGATCCTCATTGAATGGCCAGCGCAGATCATATTTTTCTATCGGTGTCAAAATGTAGCCAACGCTACATGTTATAGCCATTGACTATGACACGGCCATGCCTATACTTGTAACCAATGCTACATTTTGGTGACATTGCTATATGCGGCGCGGCCGATGACCAATTCTGCGGCGAGTGAAGCGGTCGAGCGCCCGGCATCGCTGACCGAGCGGACCGTGGCCACGGCGCGCGGGGCGCTGGCCGGCCGGCACGGCGGGCTGCGTACAGCGATCGCCTTCGCCGGCCCGGCCGTCATCGCCTCGATCGCCTATATGGACCCGGGAAATTTCGCGACCAACATCCAGGCCGGCGCCAAATACGGCTACGGGCTGCTCTGGGTGGTGCTCGTTGCCAACGTCATTGCGATGCTGTTCCAGGGGCTTTCGGCCAAGCTCGGCATCGTCACCGGCCGCAATCTTGCTGAACTGTGCCGTGACCACTTTACACCGTCTGTGGTGTGGCCGATGTGGGCTGTCAGTGAGATCGCCGCCATGGCGACCGATCTCGCCGAATTCCTCGGCGGCGCCATCGGCTTATCTCTGCTGTTGCACATGCCGCTCATCGCAGGGATGGTTGTCACCGCGATCATCACCTACGGACTGTTGATGTGCGAGCGGTTCGGCTTCCGGCCGCTCGAGCTCGTTATCGGCTCGATCGTCGGCATCATCTGTCTTTGCTACGTCGTCGAGATGTTCATAGCGCCGGTGGATTGGTCGTCGGCGCTGTTTCACATCGTCACGCCGCAACTTGCCGACGCTCAGGCGCTGGTGTTGGCGGTCGGCATCATCGGCGCCACCGTGATGCCGCACGCCATTTATCTGCATTCCGGCCTGACTCAGGCGCGGGTGCCAGTCCGCGACGACAATGACCGTCGCATGGTCTTGAAATTCTCCAATCGCGAAGTCGTCATCGCGCTGTCGGTCGCGGGCCTGGTCAACGTAGCCATGGTGATGATGGCGTCCGGCGCGTTCCATGCCGGCCATCCCGAGGTGGCCGAGATCGAAACCGCCTATCACACCCTCACTCCGCTCCTTGGCGCCGCCGCGGCGGGTGTCTTCCTGGTTTCGCTGATCGCCTCGGGCGTCTCGGCCTCGACGGTGGGCACCCTGGCCGGGCAGATGATCATGCAAGGTTTCGTCGGCTTCCGCATTCCGATCTGGCTGCGCCGGCTTGTCACCATGGTGCCGGCCTTCGTCGTCGTCGCGCTCGGCGTCAACGCGACCAATGCGCTGGTCGTCAGTCAGGTGGTGTTGAGCTTGGCGCTGCCGCTGCCGATGATTTCGCTCATTATCTTCACCAGCAGGGCCGACATCATGGGGGCGTTCGCCAACAACGCGCTGACGCGCGTTGCCGCCGTGGTCGCCACGGCGCTGGTGCTCGGTCTCAATGTGGTTTTGATTGTGCAGACTTTGAGGTAGCCCGGACTGCGCGCGCGCAATCCGGGGTTATTTTCTGCCGATCCCGAATTCGCTGCTGCGTGCGGATCCGGGCTTAACAGTGCGAGCCGCCGGTGGCGACCGCGCCTCGACACCTTACATCGTCTTCAGATTCTCAGCGGCCGACTTGCCGGTCTTGCGGTCCACCACGACTTCGAAGGAAACGCGTTGGCCTTCCCTCAACTCACGAAGTCCGGCGCGCTCGACAGCGCTGATGTGGACGAACACGTCCTTGCCACCGCCCTCGGGTTGAATGAATCCATAACCCTTCTGCGCGTTGAACCACTTCACGGTGCCGTTGTTCACGGGTCTCTCCTCATAGACATGTCGATGTGAGCCGCTCGAATGTGCGTAGCTCGGTTAGCTGGAGATTTTGGTGAAAGATCGTCAGTCAGGCGCGCTTATCAATCGCTGCAAGGCCAAGTCGTTCGGCCGAAAATTCGATCGGAGCTATTTAGCCGCAACGCTGCGCCTTCGCAAGACCGGGCCGGCCCGATTATGACAGCGGGCTGCCCGCCTTTAAGAAAATAGAAAGCAAGATTCTTCTGCGGCAAAGAAACGGAAAATCAGTTGCGGACGGCAACGATTTTGCCGCGTTGCGATGAGTGAACGATGGCGTCGAACACCCCCATACCATGCAGCACATCGGCGATCGGCACCGGATAGGGCGTGCCATCGCGAATGGCACGGGCAAACGCGGTCATTTCGGCGTGCAGCATATCGAAGCCTGAGAATTGCAAAATCTCGTCCGGCGGCGCCGGCACCGGTCCAGTCGGCGCCGCAGTCGCGGTCGGCGCAAAACGGAAGCGCGACAGGTCGGTGCGCGAAATCTCGATAAGACCCTTGGTGCCGTAGGTCGTGAGCTCGAAATTGGTTGCGGTCGCGACCGAACAAAAGAGCAGCCCGGTCGCACCACTGTCGAACCGCAGCATGACCGTGGTGGTATCGTCGGACGGGCCGGGGTAGTTGCGCGCGGTGACAGAGCGCACGTCGCGCACGCGGCCGGCGAATTCGATCATGTTGTCGAGCGAGTGCACACCGACCGCGGTGAAGGCGCCGCCCGGCGCTTCCGCCGCCGACGCGCGCCAATTATCCGGCGCGATGAATTGTACCGTCGAGGTGGTGTGCTGGGCGACCATGGCGACCACGTCGCCGAGCCGGCCGTCGCGCGCGCGAGTGCGCAGTTCGACGATGCTTGGATGAAAGCGTCGGGCGAAGCCCACGGCGAGCACCAACCCCGCTCCGCGCGCCGCGTCGACCACGGCGAGCGCGCTCGCAAGATCGAGCGTCAACGGCTTTTCGACAAAGACATGCCTGTTCGCCGCGATGGCGGCCAGCGCCTGCGCCTCATGCTGGCTGTGCGGCGTGGCCAGCACCACGGCGTCGATATCGGGAGCGCCCAGGATCTCGTCATAACTGTCGACCAAGACGACCCCACGGTCGCGACAGAATTCCTCGGCGCCGGCGCGGGTGCGCGTCGTGGCGCGCACGAAACATATTTCGTCGCTTTTTCCGGCAACGGCATTGACCAGCGAGCGGCCCCAGCGGCCAAGTCCGACAATTGCGGCGCGGATCATGGCCGGCAGCGACAGGAATGATATGCCATGCATGCAGCATAACACGGCGATGGCGTCTGTGCCGCACGTTGCGTCCCGCGCTTGCGAGACAGCGACGACAATGCAACAACGTCCGCCGCCATTGGAGGAGCCTGCCTATGCGCACCGTCGCACTCGAGGAGCATTTTTCGGTCCCGGCGCTGACCAAGCGCATCGACCCGAAGGCGATCAGCGCCCGCGGTTTCCGGCCGCGAAATATCACGCCCGGGGCGGTCAATCCCATGGAGCTGTTGCCGGAGATCGGCGACAAGCGCCTGAAATCAATGGATGAGGCGGGCATCACGGTGCAGGTGTTGTCGAACGCCGGCCCGGCCGCGGATCTGGTGCCGGGTCCCGACGGCGTCGCGCTTGCCCGCGCCATCAACGATCATTTGGCCGAAGCCATTGCGCGCCACCCCGACCGCTTCTCCGGTTTTGCCGCACTGCCGATGCAGAGCCCCGATGCGATTCCGGCCGAGCTTAACCGCGCGGTGAAGGAGCTCGGCTTCGTCGGCGCCATGGTCAACGGCACGACCGAAGGCCGCTTCCTCGACGATCCGCGTTACGACGGCCTGCTCGCCGCCGCCATCGCGCTTGACGTGCCGATCTACATTCACCCCCACTTGCCGCCCGAGCCCGTGCGCCAGGCCTATTATTCGAACCTGCCGGACGGCGCCGCGCGCGTGCTGGAGACCGCCGGCTGGGGCTGGCACTCGGAGACCGCCATCCATCTGTTGCGGCTGGTGCTCGCCGGCACGCTGGATAAGCATCCGCGATTGAAGATCATCATCGGCCATATGGGCGAGATGCTGCCGATGATGATGGCGCGCATCGACGAGGTTTTTGTGCACGATGTCAGCCATCTCAAGCGACCGATCAGCCGCGCCATTCGCGATCAGGTCTGGCTCACCACCTCAGGCGTGTTCGACGCGCCGCCGTTCATCTGCGCGCTGCTGACTTTCGGCATCGATCGCATCATGTTCTCGGTCGATTATCCGTTTGCCACCAATGCCGAGGGCGCCGCTTTCCTCGAACGCGTCGCGCCGGCGCCGGGCGACCGCGAGAAGCTCACCCACGGCAATGCCGATGCGCTGCTGAAGCTGAAGGTTGGAGCGCGCTAACGGGTCACTGAATATCTTGCGGAAGATCATGATGTGGAAGATGGTGCTGACATCGGTCTTTCTCGTTGCCGCGCCGATTGTGGCAGACGCTCAGAAGCAGATCCAGATTACGCTGCATTGGATCACCGACGCTCACGGCTGCAAAGTCTGGGATTCCTCGCCCAGCGCCGGAGAGTCCGTTACCTGGTCCGGTCCGTGCGTGGACGGTTATGCGCAAGGCAAAGGCACGCTGGCCTGGTTCGTCAACGGCAAACCATACGGAACTTACGAGGGTGAGTTAAAAGGCGGCCATTACGACGGCGAGGGTACGCAAATTTGGCCGAGCGGCGCACGTTACGACGGCGGCTGGAAGAGTGACCGCGCCGATGGCCATGGCACTTACCGCAATCCGCAAGGCGACGTCTGCTCGGGTAAGTGGCTCAGCGGTTGCTTTCAGGGTCTCGGCTGCAATCATTCGGTCGGCACTCCACAATGCCCGCCCTGATCCGCTTCGGCGCGCGCGTCGACGTTATTTTCCGTTGAGCTCGATCGAAATTCACCACTATGAAAACGCTTGCCGTTGCAATTGGCGTTATCGTTGCATTGTGCTGCGAAACAGCCAACGCGCGGCCGCTGAGTGCCGCGCCAAGCCCCGCCGGCTCCATCGCGGACGTCTGCCCCTTTATCGCGGCGGCGTATAGCCGCGGCAACCAAGGCAAATTGTGGGGCTATCCCGACCCGGTCGATATCGCCGGCGACGGCAAGCTGCGCCACGTCTATGTCATCGAGCAAGGCACGGCCCATCTGCACAGCATCATCGCCAGCACCAAGCCGTTATCGGCCGCCGAGCAGCAGACAGCGTCGAGCGAAGTGAACTTCTACGGTTCGATCGGGCAAGACATGGTGCTGGAGACGATACCCCGCATCTTTGCCTTCGAGGGTGCCTATTACGTTGTCTATGAGGGCGACGGCGGCCCGTACGATGTTGTCAAACCCAACATTGGCGAGCTTTGTCGGTTTAAACGGCATTATTCGCCGGTATTGAGCGAAGATCATGCGCCGGCCTTGTGCAAGCAGGCTTTGGCAGGAAAGTCCTTCAAGATATTACCAACGCAAAAGCTTGCCAATCCAATCACCGTGGAAGACGCCGAGACGCTCGATCTGCCGGGCCCTTTCAGCCCTTCCATTGCAGGTTACGCCAAGCTCAAGCTCGACCCCGCCGCGGCACCGATCACCGTCGGTTATTTCACCTACGACAGCGGCGCCGGCTCCGGCTGCCGTACCGCGGGCGTGGTGTTCTTGCATGGCGGCGGCATCGAGAAATCGTCGCGCAATACGGCGCTTCTTGCCGCAGAAGGAGACATGGCCAACTGCCGCGGCTCGAATGCGTTTTTGATCCAGGCCGGCGGGCAAAGCCTTATCGAAATCGATGGCGGAGCGGCCGAGCAACAGACCAGACCGTCGCGGCTACTGCTGCGCCTGAACGGCGATAAGATCGAAAAGGTCTGCAACGTCGAAGAGCGCGCGACATTTAGCCCGACGCCGGCCGCGAAGGCGCAATAGCGCGCAATTCCCACAATCCGTCCGGCGATCAGGGCGCGATATCGTTTCGCGTCATGACATCTAGCATAGTCTTTCCCCTTCCTTGAGATTCATCCTCCATGCTGCACTTTTGCGCTATATACGTAAAAATATAACGGGGCGGCGGCCACCACCTGCCGGCCGGCATCATGCGGCGCGGTCGAGGAAGTCACCATGAGAAAAAAATGCTTAGCTCTTCTCGTTGTTATCGTGGGAGGCCTTGCCATGACCGAATTGCTGCGCGCCGACGATGCACCACCCGTTCGCGTGTTGGCGGCCGGCAGCTTGCGCACAGCCATCGGTGAGATTGCCACCGCCTTCACCGCCGCGACGAAAATCAAGGTCGAGACTGGTTTCGGTCCCTCGGGTGTACTGCGCCAACGCCTCGAGAAGGGCGAAGCCGCCGATGTCTTCGCTTCCGCCGATATGGGCAATCCGGTCGCGCTGTTTCGGGCCGGCAAAGCCGGTCCGGTCGTGCTGTTCGCACGCAACCGGTTCTGCGCGCTGGTGCGCCCGGGACTTTCGCTCACGCCAGGCAACTTCCTTGCCACGCTCCTCGATCCGCAGATCAAGCTCGGCACCTCCACGCCCAAGGCCGACCCGCTCGGCGACTACACTTGGGCGATGTTTGCCAAGGCCGACGCCATCCGGCCCGGCAGCCGCGCGACGCTGGGAGCCAAGGCTCAAAAGCTGATCGGCGGCCCGCCGATCACGGCCGCGCCGCCCGCCGGCGTCGATGTTTTCGCCTGGCACCTGCGCCAAGGGCACGCCGATATCTTTATCGAATATTGCTCCGCCGGCGCCGACTTCAAAAAGGACCTGCCGGGCGCAACGGTGGCGAACCTTCCGCAAGACCTTGCCACTGGCGCGGATTACGGCCTGACTTTGCTGCCGATCAAAAGCGGAAACGCCGCGGACTTCGCATTCTTCATCCTCTCTCAGGAAGGACAAAAAATTCTTTCGCGCGACGGCTTCGATGCGCCGCTGGTGGCGCCCCAGGGCCATCAATAGGGCTGCGACGTTCGCATCATTCCGCAGCACTTTGCGGTGCCCGCGATCCTTGCTATTGTCCCGCGCGACGCTGGCGCGCCGTAAGCGCGTCAGCAATACTTCGGATTGCGCCTCCGAAGTTTGTCCCCGAAATTACCGACGTGCAAAACCGCGCGGCATCCGCCGCGCGCCAATTCATTTTGAGGACGTATCATGAAGTTGAGCGCACGCAATCAAATCAAAGGAAAGATCGTCGAGGTCAAAAAAGGTGCGACGACCGCCCATGTACGGGACGAAATCGCGCCCGGTCAGGTCGCCACCTCGTCGATCACCAACGAAGCCATCGATGAACTCGGCTTGAAGGTCGGCGACGCGGCCATCGTTGTCATCAAGGCCTCCGACGTCATGATCGGCGTTGCCTAGGCGGCTGCGATGATCCGGATTGTCCTCTTTATTGCCGCCACGCTCTTGGCTGCAGCCCCGGCATTGGCGCAGAAGCCGGTCGGCTGCGACAAGTTCAAATGGCCGCTCGACCATGAGCGCGCCTTGCTGGTGTCGCCGTTGCAAAAGCCCTCCGGCGCCGACCTGCCGCATCCGGTCGGCGCCGCCGTGGCGCTCGCGCTCGCGCCCTTGGCGGACGCAAAGCTCCCGGTGCCACCGTCGCGGGCGCCTAAAGGTGCCGACAGCTATGCCGGATTCATCCAGGCTGCCGCGGTGCCGAAATCGGGCACCTACCGCGTGACGCTGTCGGCTCCGGCCTGGATCGACGTCATTCAAAACGGGCAAGCGGCCAAATCGACCGCTTTCAGCGGGGCGACCGGCTGCGCCGGCATTCGCAAAAGCGTGAAATTCGATCTCGCGGCGGCGCCGTTCACCGTCGAACTCAGCGGCACCACGGCGCACGCGATCACTTTCGTCGTCACACCGGACTGAAATCACTTACAACCATGAAGGAGATCTCCATGCCCTTCGTCGTTGCCATCGCTCGGCGATTTGCAAAACTGTCTCTGCTGTCGAGCGCCGGGCTGCTCGCGGCCGGTCTGTCGCCATTGCCCGCTCCACCGGCAGCCGCCGCCGGCAAGGTCAACGTGCTCTACGCCGGATCGCTGGTGAATTTGATGGAGCACGGCGTCGGGCCGGCTTTCGACAAAGCGAGCGGCGACACGTTCCAGGGCTTTGCCGGTGGCTCGAGCGGGCTTGCCAATCAGATCAAGGGCAAGCTCCGCCAGGGCGACGTGTTCGTCAGCGCCAGCCCCAAGGTCAACGACGGTTTGATGGGCGCCGCGAACGGCGATTGGATGAGCTGGTACATCACCTTCGCGCAATCCCCGCTCGTCATCGGTTATAACGCGTCGAGCAAATTTGCCGCCGATTTGAAATCGAAGCCGTGGTATCAGGTGCTGCAAGAGCCGGGAATCAGAATAGGCCGCACCGATGCCAAGCTCGATCCGAAGGGCGCGCTCACCGTGACGCTGATGAAACAGGCGGAAGACTTCTACAAGAGCCCGGGATTGTCGGAGAAGATCATCGGCGTACCGGACAATCCGGCGCAGGTGTTGCCGGAAGAGACGCTAGTCGGCCGGTTGCAATCGGGGCAGCTCGACGTCGGCTTCTTCTATTCGACCGAAACCGCCGACGCCAAGATCCCGGCGCTCGTGCTGCCGCCGGACGTCACGCTCAAGGCGGTCTACACCGTCACCATCCTGCATAACGCACCCAATGCCGACGGCGCCGACAAGTTCGTCGCGTTTCTGTTGAGCAAGGACGGCCAGAGCGTGATGAAGGAGCACGGCCTTGGCGTACAGAAACTGACGTTGACCGGCGACGCCGACGGCGAGCCGAAGGACGTCAAAGCGCTGCTCAAGTGAATCGGGACCAGTGAACCAGCACCCGTGAACCCAGGCAGCGCGACACGCCGTATCCCCGCCCCGCTGCCCTGGCTTGCCGGGCTCCTTGCGATCTATCTGATTGCCCCACTTATTGCCGGCGTGCAGCAGGCGGGAATGGCCGACTGGAGCACGGTCGATGCTGCAGCGCTGACACACGCCTGCCTGGTATCGGTCGCCAGCGCAAGCATAGCGACGCTGTTGATCGCGCTCGGCGGCATTCCGCTCGGTTATATGCTGGCGCGGGTGTCGGGCCGCGCCGTCGGCTTGATCGGCTTTTTGGTCCAACTGCCGCTCGCTTTGCCACCGCTGGCGAGCGGCGTCTTGCTATTGTTTCTGGTCGGCTATTCGACGCCGATCGGTCGTCTCACCGGTGGCGCGCTGACCGATTCGTTTGCCGGCATCGTGCTCGCCGAAGTGTTCGTCGCCGCGCCGTTTCTGATCATCGCCGCGCGCTCGGCCTTCGCCGCGATGGACCCTGGACTCGAAGGCGTCGCGGCGACGCTCGGCCGCGGCCCGCTTTATGTTTTCTTTCACATCAGCATGCCGATCGCCCGTCCGGCGATCCTGTCCGGCCTGCTGCTGGCGTGGCTGCGTGCCTTCGGCGAATTCGGCGCCACCGTGATGGTCGCCTATCATCCGTATTCGCTGCCGGTTTATACCTATGTGGCGTTCGGTTCGCAGGGTCTGCCGGCGATGCTGCCGGTGCTGGTGCCGACGCTGGCGCTCGCTGTGCTGATCATGGTGCTGAGCACGCGCGCGGCCAATCGCGCTGCGGCGCGAGCGGCCGTGGCGGCATCTGTCGACTCGCCCGGCGTCGCACGTGATAGTGTCGCGCGATCTCCTGCGCAGACCCGCTCGGTCGATCTCGACCTGCAATTGCAAAAGCGGCTCGGCAATTTCCAGCTCGACGTGGCATGGTCGCCGCAGGCGCGCCGGCTCGCCATCGTCGGCCCGTCCGGCTCCGGCAAATCGTTGACGCTGAAGATGATCGCCGGCATCGAGCCTTGCGACCGCGGCCACATCCGGCTCCACGGCCGCGACATCGCCGCGCTCGAACCGGCAGCCCGCGGCATCGCCTATGTGCCGCAAAATTACGGACTGTTTCCCCACCTCACCGTGGCGGATCAACTGGCGTTTCCGGCCGGCGCCGATCCGCATCTGGCCAAGCACTGGATCGACCGGCTCGGCCTGCACGGCCTCGAAACTCGGCAACCGGACGCGCTGTCGCTCGGCCAGCAACAACGCGTCGCCTTGGCGCGCGCGCTGGTGCGCCCTGCCCGTCTGTTGCTGCTCGACGAGCCGTTTTCCGCGCTCGACGCGCCGCTGCGCGCGCGGCTGCGCCGTGAAATGCTGGCGCTGCAGAGCGAGCTCAGCGCTACGACCATCCTGGTCACGCACGATCCGGCCGAAGCGGCCATGCTCGCCGACGAAATCCTGGTCTTTGAGAACGGCCGTGCGCTGCAGTCCGGCCCGACCGACCAGGTGTTTCGCCGCCCCAACAACGAAACGGTGGCGCGGCTCCTCGGCGCCGATCACGCCGCCAAAGGCATCGCCGTCGGCACTGACAACGTCGCAATTGGTGCCGATGCTTTACTCCAGGTTTCCGGACCGGCGCTGACACCCGGCGCGCATGTCGGTTGGACCGTATCGCCGGCGCGCGTTCGCTTAAGCGAAACCGGACGCTACGAGGGCGTGGTCGAGGCCGTCACCCGCGTCGTCTCCGGCCATCAAATCACGCTGCGTTTTGGCGACGCATCAATCGACGTCGCCACCGGCTACATCGATCCGCCGTTGGGCAGCGAGTGCCGCTTCGATATCGATCCCGACGCTGTGCGCATTTGGGCCGTGGCGTAGCGCGCGGCCACGTGCAGCCGTCTCAGCGTCGCGCGATGCGACTCACAGCGGCCGATGCAATCGGCCCAGCAGCCATCCGATACCGAGCGCAGCCAGCGCCGTGGTGTACGGCTGCGTCTCGATTTGGCTGCGAAGCCATTTATCAAACGTCAAAGCCGTGTCCCGGGCCGTGTCGGCCGCCTGACCGTAGAGGTCCTGCGCCGCGCCGGCGGCCTGATTTACGATTCCCTCGACTTGGCTTTTGCTATCGCCGGTGACGCGTCCAAAGCCTTCTTCGACCTTGCCGCCGATGTTTCTGGCAGTGCCTGCCACTCGATTTTCGTCCATGACTGTTTCCTGAAATTCCTGAAAAGGTTGTACCCGGGGACTGAACCTCCCGGCAGACAGGAAAGTTCCGAACGAGGTTTTTTCGGGAGCCGCGGCCGGACCGTGGCGCTGACACGCGTTCGGCGAGGTCGGCTTGAGCGCCATGCGATCAACGGAGCAAGCGTGAGGAGAGGCTGCCGATTAAGGCAGCCTCAAACTTGAGCTGGAGCGGAACTAATTGCCCACCGTCATCTGCGCGTCGAAGGTTGCCGCTGCTGCGATGTTCGCAGCTGCGGTTGCGGCATCCTGAGCATAGGCCGCGTTCGCCGCGTCCATCGCGTCCTGCTCTTGTTGAGCGGCCCAATCATTGTTGTTGTCCGCCGTTGTGTCGGCAGAAGTTTCGTCATCGGCGCCCCCGCCTATGGAAATGGTGACACTCGGGGCGCCGAAAAACTGCCGGGCCACCGGTCTGGAGGTGGCGCTCGGCGGATCTTGGACCACCTTTGTATAGTCGAAGCGGTAGCCGCGTGAGAGCATGCACTGCTTGAAAGCAGGCGTGTCGTAAACCGCCATGCGGCTTTCGCCCGACGCACTGTAGCAAGCGCTGACGTTCGCATTATAGACAGCGGTGCTACGCGGATGTCCGTGAGGACGGACGGTATCGTAATAAGTTGATTTACCGTGGGTCGAAGCGCAAGCGCTCGAAACCGTTCCGGTGGCTAAGATCGCAACAGCGAGCATCAATTTCCTTGGTGTTGTCATATGCTTTCTCCTCGAAATGTCGGATCCGTCTTCGTTATCGATCGGATGCTCGCATATGTGGGTGGGCGCCGACGACAAGCCGGTTCGAAGAGCGCGATTACAAATTGGAAAGAGTATTCGAAAGACTTGGCGCTCCCGAAAAACTTGGCGCTGCCTAAAGACTTGGCGCTCCCTAAAGACTTGGCGCTCCCGAAAAACTTGGCGCTGCCTAAAGACTTGGCGCTCCCTAAAGACTTGGCGCTCCCTACGGGAATCGAACCCGTGTTTCAGCCTTGAGAGGGCCGCGTCCTAGACCGCTAGACGAAGGGAGCGTGGCTTCGAAATAGCCTTGATGGCGCGGCTCCGCAAGCGCGTTCCCGTCCCCAGTATCGTCATTGCGAGGCACGAAGTGCCGAAGCAATCCAGGGGCGGCCGCGATTGGATTGCTTCGTCGCTAACGCTCCTCGCAATGACGAAGCCTCACTGCTCCGTCCCGAACTGCAGCCGCCCGGTCTGCGCCAGCGTCTTGAGGTCGTAAATCCGGACCTCGCTCTGGCCGCCGACATCCAAGGTCACGACGATGCGGCCGTCGCCGATAGTGGTCGACACCACATGCGCACCCTTGGGCAGGAACACGGTGCCGTTGGTGATGGCCCCGGCGCCGCTTTCGCCGGCGTGATAAACGCGGTAGCCGATGACGCCGATCACCGCGGCGATGGCGATTCCCGTGGTGACTGCCGATATCAGCATCAGGAGCCGCACCTTCGCCAGCGCGTCGGGCGGCTGATCGGGCGCAGGATCTTCGGGGTTCTCGCTTTGGGGTTTTTTATTTTCGGATATTTGGGTCAAAACTGTCACCATGCAAATCTGTCGCCATGATTGAAAGCGCAACGCCGACTTCGGTTCTGGTTGCCGCCGAAGAGGCTGGCGAGCGGCTCGACCGCGTGCTCGCCCGGCATCTGGCCGAGCCGCCCGCGGCGCTGTCGCGATCGCGGCTCAAGGTGCTGATCGAGCAAGGCGCGGTCGCGCTTGACGGCAATACGATCCGCGATCCGAGCCATCGCGTCAATTCCGGCGCGGAAATCATCGTCGCCGTGCCGCCGGCCCAGCCGGCTAAGCCCGCGGCGGAGCCTATTGCGCTCCACGTCGTCTACGAGGACGGCGACATCATCGTCATCGACAAGCCGAAGAACCTTGTCGTCCACCCGGCCGCCGGCAACTGGACCGGTACGCTGGTCAACGCGCTGATCGCCCATTGCGGCGACAGCCTCTCCGGCATCGGCGGCGAGCGGCGGCCCGGCATCGTGCACCGGCTCGACAAGGACACCACCGGCCTGATGGTGGTGGCGAAGAACGACCGCGCGCACCGGGCGCTGGCGGCGCAATTCGCCGACCATGGCAGGAGCGACGAAGCGTTCGAGCGCGCTTATCTCGCCTTGGTCTGGGGCGCGCCGGAGCGGCCGCACGGCACCATCGATAAGCCGCTCGACCGCGACCCGCGGGCGCGCGACCGCATGGCGGTGCGCGAGGGCGGCCGGGAGGCCATCACGCATTGGCAGGTGCTGGAGCGTTACCAGGGCGGAAAGCCCGCCAAAATGACGGCGAAGGGCGCCAAGCCGGGCCTGCCGGTGGCGAGCCTCCTCCTCTGCCGGCTGGAAACCGGCCGGACCCATCAGATTCGGGTCCATTTGGCCGCGATCGGCCACCCTTTGCTCGGGGATGAGACTTACGGGGCCAGATTCCGCACCAAAACGGCGCTTTTGCCGCAGACTGCCCAGGTCGGGCTGGCGGCCCTTGGCAGACAGGCACTCCATGCCCATATACTGTCGGTCAAACACCCCAGCAGCGGCGAATTCATGCGGTTCCAATCGGAACTGCCGCATGACCTCGCCCGTTTGCGTAAAGCGCTGGCCGGCGGTCGGGCCGAAGCCGGCGCAAAAGCGTCAGGCAATACGTAAGGATTTACCGATTTCTCGGGTTTTCACATTCACTTGACTGAGATCAACGCGGTATCGCGTCGATTTGATGCCGTTTCCCTTCCGCTCGCCTGATTCGACCGTGTATGTTGCGGGTGCGAGATAATGGAACTGGTGCCGTCGGCTTAAGGCAAGCGGCGGCGCCATCCGCCCGCCGCTTCTGCGGGGGCACAGATAGATATGGAGGGCGCTAAAATGGCCCAGACTGCTGCACTGCCCATTTTGTCGGGCGAAACCGGTCTCACCCGGTACCTAGAAGAAATCAGGCGGTTCCCGATGCTGGAGCCGCAGGAAGAATTCATGCTGGCCAAGCGCTGGCGCGAGCACGGCGACCGCGACGCGGCGCACCGGCTCGTCACGTCGCATTTGCGGCTCGTAGCCAAGATCGCCATGGGCTATCGCGGCTATGGCCTGCCGATCTCGGAAGTCATCTCCGAAGGCAATGTCGGCTTGATGCAGGCGGTGAAACGCTTCGAGCCCGACAAGGGTTTTAGGCTCGCGACTTACGCCATGTGGTGGATCAAGGCGGCGATCCAGGAATACATCCTGCGCTCGTGGTCGCTGGTGAAGATGGGCACCACAGCGAACCAGAAGAAGCTGTTCTTCAACCTGCGCAAGGCGAAGAGTCGTATCTCCGCGCTCGAAGAAGGCGATATGCGGCCCGATCAGGTCAAGCTGATCGCCAAGCGTCTCGGCGTCACCGAGCAGGACGTGGTCGACATGAACCGGCGGCTCGGCGGCGACGCCTCACTCAACGCGCCGATCCGCGAAGACGGCGATTCCGGCGAGTGGATGGATTGGCTGGTCGATGATTCAGTCAGCCAGGAAAGCCGGCTCGCCGAAAGCGAGCAATCGGAGAACCGCCACAAGGCGCTCGGCGACGCGCTGTCCGTGCTCAACGACCGCGAACGCCGCATCTTCGAGGCGCGCCGCCTCGCCGACGATCCGATCACGCTGGAAGAGCTCGCCGACGAGTTCGGCGTGTCGCGCGAGCGCGTCCGCCAGATCGAGGTGCGCGCTTTCGAGAAGGTCCAGAAGGCGGTGAAGACCAACATCGCCCATATGGAAAATCCGGAGCCGGCGGCCGCGGCGGCGATGCATTAAGCGTTGTTTCTGCTTCGCGCATTTTTTTATATCATGCCCGACCTCGTGCCGGGCATGTACGTCATAGAGGCAAAGTGAACCCAAGACGTGGATGGCCGGGACGAGCCCGGCCATGACGGGATCGGGCAACGCTACTCTCGTAGCGCCTCTGGCCACTCATTGCGCTTCAACATTGGGACACTTGGGTTACCGCGAGCGATCGTCGTCCGCAGTGCTTGACGAAGCGAGTCTGTGTCCAACATGGAAACGACGGCAACCGGTTCGATTCCTCGATAGAAGCCTTCGCCCACTCTTCCCATAGTCGGCAAGTATACGGTGTCGTTTCTCAGGTAAACGTCGCAGTACATGAGTGCCTCTTAGAATTCCGTCACTTTGAGATCGACACCAAAGGCTTGCGACCGCACCCTCGCGGCTTCAATTGCATCTCGTTGGGCGGCGCAAGCCGCCTTTCCGTGGCGCGCCCTGTGCGCCGCTTGCGTACAGGCCGTGGACTACCGCGTCTGCCGGCGTTCCGCTTCCCTTCTTTATATTGTCCGCGTGAAACAAAAAAATTGCTGGAGGTTCCACGGAGCCCGATCCGTCACCCTGAGGTGGCCGCGAAGCGGCTCTCGAAGGGCGCGGCCGAGGCGCCGGGGCCGTCTCCTTCGAGGCTCGCTCCGCTCGCGCCTCAGGATGACGGAAAAGAAGTCATCGCTGTTTGACATCGCTCGCGCGCGCATATGCGCTCGCGAGACCGGGATCGTGTTGCATCCACCCCCCGCGCAAAGCGGGGGGCGGGATGGAGATTACTCGCCGAGCGCCCCCTTCAGCGGGCGGTGGCAGGCGAGGATCATCAGACCGGAGCCGGCGGCGATGGCGGCGACCATCAGGAAAAAATCGATATGCGGCATGCGGCTCCAGAAACTGCCGATGTAGCCGGCGAGGAAGCCGCCGGTGAAGTTCGTCGCCAGCCACACGCCCATCATCATCGAGAGCAGCCGCACCGGCGCCACTTTGGTCACGAGCGACAGGCCGACCGGCGACAAATAAAGCTCGCCCAGCGTGAAGGTGGCGATGGCGGCAAGAACCCAGAGCCAGCTCGCCTGCCCGCTGCCGGCGTGAACGGCGGCAACGGCGTAGATCAGATTGGCCGCGGTGACGCCAAAGCAGCCGAGCGCCATTTTTGTCACCGTCGACGGCTCGCTGCCGCGCGCGGCCTGCCGCGCCCACAGCGCGACGACGAATGGCGTGAAGGCGAAGATCATGAACGGGTTGAAGGCGAGAAACCAGGTCGTCGGTATTCGCGCCACCGATCCGAACAGGCCGATGCCGCGGTCGATGTCGGCGTCGATCCACAGGATCGTGGTGTTGCCGATCTGCTCGTAGCACGCCCAGAACAATGTGTTGGGCACGAACAACACGAGCAGCGCGACGATGGCGCGCCATTCTGTGCGGCGCAGCGCGCGGTGTTCGGTGTGCGCGGCTTGGCCCCCTCCCTTCCCTCCCCCGCAAGCTGGGGAGGGAAGGGAGGGAGCCTGCGGCAGATGTGGCAGCGCATAAAGATAAATGCAAAGCCCGATGCACATGCCGACTCCGGCGGCGGCAAAGCCGTACTGCCAACCGACTTCCTCGCCGAGCGTGCCGCAAACCAGCGGCGCCAGAAAAGCGCCGACATTGATGCCGACATAGAAGATCGAATAAGCGCGGTCGCGGCGATGGTCGCCTGGCGCATAAAGCCCGCCGACCTGGGTCGAGATGTTCGGCTTGAAGCAGCCGGAGCCGAGGATCAGCGCGAAGAGCGCGAACAGGAAAAGCTGTTCGACCGCCATCATGAAATGGCCGATCGCCATCAGCACCGCGCCGATGACGACGGTGCGGCGCTGGCCGAGCACGCGGTCGGCCAGAAGGCCGCCGAAGATCGGCGTGAAATAGACCAGCCCGGTGTAAAGGCCCCAGATCTGCGACGACAGCGGCTGCACATCGAGCGGGCCGAAGAGGCTTTCGAGACCGCGCTTGAGGCCGAGCAGCCCGATGACGTTGCCGGAATGATCGGTCAGCAGCAGATACTTCGTCATATAGAGCACGAGCAGCGAGCGCATGCCGTAATAGGAAAAGCGCTCCCACATCTCGGTGGTGAACAGGTAAGTCAGCCCGCGCGGATGGCCGAACAACTCGCCCTGCGCCGCCGCAGTAGCGGGAATCGATGCAACACGCTCGGTCAAAACGGCAATCCCTTATGCTGTCATGCCCCGCGAATGCGGGGCATCCAGTAAGCACCGGTGGGACTTGAATATCCTGGACCAGCCGTGATTACTGGATCATCCGCATTCGCGGATGATGACAATAAAGCAAGATCGACGCCACGGAGGAATGATGCTCGGCCGCACGATGGCTTTGGCCTTCATATTGTGGAGTTTCGCCGTTCTGACGCTTGCAGCCGAACCGACCCTGCTGCACGTCAACGCCTTTCGCTCGGCCCGCTCGCTGCCGTTTTATGCCGCGATTGATCGAGGGTTTTTTGCCAAGCACGGCTTGAACGTTGTGCTGCAATTCACCGAGGGCTCCGAAAGCCAGCGCGCCGGGCTCGCCGACGGCAGCGTCGATATCGCCCAATCGGCGGTCGACAATGCCGTCGCGATGATCGATGTCGCCAAAGCCGACGTCGTCATCGTCAGCGGCGGCGATAGCGGCACCAACGAGTTTTACGTGCAAGGCGATATCCGCGATTTTGCCGGCATCCGCGGCCATGCCATCGCCGTCGATGCCAGCAATACCGCCTACGCCCTGCAGGCGAAAAAGATTCTGCTGCAGCATGGGCTTAAGGGCGGCACCGACTATACGCTCAATGCCGTCGGCAACGGCACGCATCGCCTACACGTGCTGCTGACGGACAAGCACAACGCCGGCGCCATCCTCAATCTGCCGTTCTCGCTGCAGGCGGCCGCGCAAGGCCTGCACAGCCTCGGCCGCACCACCGATCTGCTCGGCCCGTATCAGGCCGATGGCGCCTTCGTGCGCCGCGCCTGGGCGCGCGACCATGCGGAAGCGCTGGTCAATTACCTGGCCGCTTACATCGAAGCCTTGCGCTGGTCGCTCGACCCGAAGAACCACGCCGAGGCCGTCGCCATGCTCGTCGACAAACTCAAGCTGCCGCAGGACATGGCGGAGCAGAGCCTGAAGCTGATCGCCGAGCCGGGCTTCGGCTTTGCCCGCGACGCCAAATTCGACATGGCCGGTTTCAAGAACGTGCTGGCGATGCGCGCCGAGACTGAAGGCGGCACGCCCGCCGACCCGCAGCGCTATATCGATCTGTCCTACTACGACCGCGCCATGAAACTTGTGAACAAGGAGTGACGATGTCCGCCTTTCCCGAAGAAGCCAAAAATTTTCGACTGATCGGCCACGACGCGTCGGCGGCATGGGGCGGCGGCTCGCTGGTGCAAATCCATAAGGGCCACGCTTACGTCGGCGCGGTCGGCGGCTCGAGCTTTAACGGCCCGGAAGGCTTTACCGTGCACGACGTGCGCGATCCAAAAAAGCCGCACAAGGTCGGCGAGTTCCGCGCGCCGCCGGGCATTCACTGCCACAAGCTGCGCATCGTCGGCGACGATCTGCTTTATGTGAATTCGGAGCGGCTCGCCGGCGACAAGGGCAAGAACGCGCGCGCCGGCTTTTTCATCTTCGACATCTCGACGCCATCGGCGCCGAAGCCGATCGGCTTTTACGACATGCCGGGCTCCGGCCCGCACCGTTTCGGCGTCGATCTCAAGCGCAAGCTTGCCTTCATGCCGAACGACGCGCCGGGCTGGACCAAGCGCGTGATCTGGACGCTGGATATTTCCGATCCGCTCAAGCCCGAAGTGGTCAGCATCTGGGGCTTGCCGTGGATGAAGACCGACTCCGAAGAAGTCGGCGACGATCCGCATCCGGCCGAGGAAGCCACCACGCTGCACGGCCCGCCGATGATCCGCGGCAACCGCATGTATTGCGCCTGGTGGGGCGGCGGCATGTCGATCATCGACTGCAGCGATCTGCGCGCTATGAAACTCGTCGGCCACACCAAATGGTCGCCGCCGTTTCCCGGCTCGAACCATACCTGCTGGCCGATCGGCGACCGCCCTTATCTCGTCGTCACCGACGAGGCCCGCGCCAAGCAGAAATATTGGGACGCGCAATTCATGTGGATCATCGATGCGCGCGACGAGACCAATCCGGTGCCGATCGCGACCTATATGCCCGAGCGCGAGAGATATTTCGACCGGCCCGGCCGCTTCGGCGCGCACAATATTTTAGAGAACCTGCCGGCTGAGGGACCGTGGAAGGACATCATCTTTCTCACTTATTTCAACGCCGGGCTGCGCGCCATCGACGTCAGCGACGCGTTGCATCCGAAAGAGGTCGGCTATTACGTGCCGGAAACGCCCGACGGCGCGCCGGGTATCCAATCGAACGATATCGGCTCCGACAACGACGGCCGGCTTTATCTGATCGACCGCTGGGGCCAGGGCATGCATATTTTGGAGTATACGGGGTGACGCTGGCAATCGTGCCCGCCCTGTCATGCTCCGCGCAGGCGGAGCATCCAGTAATCTCAAGCAGTGCAACGAAGATTTGTGATTACTGGATCATCCGCCTTCGCGGATGATGACAATTAGGTATGCTTCTCCGCCGCATGCCAATTCGGCTCGTCGGGCGGCGGCGCGGGCGCAAAGCCGAACGTCTTCTCGAAGCGCTTGGCGTAATCCGGCCAGACCTGCGGATTGATGATGCGCGGCACCGGCTTGCCGTCGAGCGCATCGAGCATCTGCGCGGCGGCGATCTGGCCCATCCTGATGCGCGCTTCCTTGGTCACGCCCGCCATGTGCGGCGTCACCATGACGTTGTCGTATTGCATCAGCGGATGACTGGCCGGCGGCGGCTCCTTTTCCCACACGTCGAGGCCGGCGCCGGCGATTCTCTTATCGCGCAGCGCTTGTTCCAGCGCTTCCTCGTCGTGAATCGAGCCGCGCGCCGTGGTGATGAAATAGGCGTCCGGCTTCATCAGCGCGAATTCCCGCGCCCCCATGAGCTTGCGCGACTCCGGCGTCAGCGGACAATTGATCGAGACGAAATCGGAGCGCTTCAACAATTCGTCCAACTCGACCTTCTCCGCGCCGCGCGCTTTCGCCACATCGGCGCTGACATAGGGATCGTAGGCCAGCACTTTCATCTTGAACAAAATCCCGGCGAGCTCGGCGACCCGCCGTCCGACATTACCGAGCCCGACGATGCCGACGGTCCGGCCGTACGCCTCGCCGCCGGTATAGTCATTGCGGTTCTTGATCGTGCCGGCGCGCAGCGCCCGATCCGAATCGGGAACGCGCTTGACCAGGCACAGCATCATGCCGAGCACGTGCTCGGCGACCGCTTCGGCATTGCCGCCGGACTGATTGACGACCAGCACGCCGCGCTGGGTACAGGCATTGACGTCGGCGGTGTCGTAACCGGCGCCGTTGGTGGAAACGATCAACAGGTTCGGCGTCCGGCCCAACAGTTCGGCGCGGGCGTGGCAATGCGGCGCCAGTTCGTCCCGTGCCGAGCTCATCTGATAGGCGTGCGCCGCGGCGAGGATTTGCAGTGCGGCCTCGTCCGGGCTTTTTTGCTCGAGCATATCGAGGCGGATATCGCCGCGCTTGCCCAGCGCTTCGCCGAAGCCGACCGGCCGGTGCGGCTGCACACAAAACACCCGTTTATTGTTGACCGCGGTACTCATCGATTTCCACCCCTATCAAATTTCGAGTTTGCGCCAGGCCGGAACCCTAGCGCGGCGGCGCTTCCGCGTACAAGGTCATTGGGTGTATCGTGACCGCGCCAACGAGCCAGAAAGGATCAATCCAATGGCTAAGAAACATCCGGACAGCGTCTATCGCATTGTCGATGTTGTCGGCGTCAGCGAAAAATCGTGGGAGGATGCCGGCCGCCGCGCCGTGGAAACGGCCGCCGGTTCGCTGCGCGACCTGCGTGTGGCCGAAGTGACCAAGATGGACATGAGGGTGGAAGACGGCAAGGTCCTGGCTTTTCGCACCCGCGTCGCACTGTCGTTCAAATACGAGTCTTGACCGGGCCGACGGCTGCGTCAGCAGCGCTGCGCGGCCGCAGGCGTGTTGTTATTCGCCGCGTTATTCATCCGGACTCTCACCGCGGCGTCAGCGGCGGGAAAACGCCTTATTGCTTCCCGCCGCTTTTCTTGCCGCCCGCTTCCGGGAAAATCCACATGGCGACGACAAAAAACACGGCGGTGAAGAGGACGAAATTGTGAAAGTCCGGCTGGATCGGCGAGCCGCTCCACAGCACAAGTCCGAGCGTCACCGCGATGACCACCGCGGAAACGACCGCTTTCACATCTGTCGGCATGGCGAGCCCCCGCGCGGTTTCAATTGACGCCGACCGGCGCCGCCGCGGCCTCTTCCGGCCCCTTCGGCTTGCCGCGCAAATTGCCTTTGAGAAAGCGCATGGAATAGCCGTTGAACAGCGTGCCGAACAAGCCGCGATCGAGGTCGGACGTGCCGAACGCCCAATCGGCGATCGGGAAAGTCAGGTTCATGTTCACCTCCATCATCAACCGCGCATTGTGATGGGCGGTGTGATGACGGCGCAGCGTGTTGACCAGCGGGCAATGCTTGACGAACCAGCCTTCGTCAACGTGGCAGCAGAAGTGCATGAACTCGTAGATCAGATACATGGCGGTGGTGACGGTGATGAACAGCCAGCCGACGTTCGGCGCGAAGACGAGGCCGAGCAGCACGGCGGGCGGAATCGACATCAGCGTGAACACCACCAGCGCATAAGGCGGAAATACCGTCACGCGCCAGTCCTTGTCGTCGCGGAAGCGCATTTCCTCGTCGCTGAAGAATTGATGGTGATTGAGCGTGTGCCGCTCATAGATCGCGCGCAGGCCCTTGATGTTCACCGGGCGGTGCATGACGTATTTGTGCACCAGCCATTCGAACACATTGGTGAACAGGAACGTCAGCGGCACCGTGAGCCATTCAAGCGGCGTTACGTTGTGGATATGCGAAATGTAGATGTAGAGCACGGCCGCGCCCACGGCGTAGATCAGGGCGATGTGAAAGTAACCATTGTACCAGCCGACGATGCGGGAGCGGCATTCGTTGCGGAAACCGATCTGGCGTTGCGTGATCATGGGCGTTCCATCCGGGTCGTCTTGTTTCTCGCAAGTTTGGCACTTTGCGACGGTGTTGCGAACCGTCCCGTTAGCTCCCAACCTTGCCGAGCGCAGCGTCGATCTCAGCGCCGGTGAGCCGCCAATCGTTGTCGAGATTGGCAACGATCCTCTTCATGAACAGCTCAGATAGCCGGATCGCCTCGTCGTTGTCGCCGAGGTAATCCACTAGAATTGCGAGCGCGAGCTGCCGCGGGCTTTCGCCCTCATAGGTCCATTCGAAGCCGAACCGGGTGAAGCGCTTGACCTCGTAGCGTTCAGGGAGCGGCTGGCCGTCCACGCTCACGACGAGGCCGTCGATGGTGCGTTTGCCTTCGTAAATCTTCATGGCACACCTCGTCGGTGCCGGACCCGTTCACGCGCGCGGCACGGTGAGCGCGGCCAGTTTGGAAACATCGTCGGTCTTGTCGAGATCCCAGATCGCAGCGATCAGGGGCTCCACGTCATGGCGCGGATCCCAGCCGGCAGCGGCGTTGCGCAATTTGTCTTCGAGGTCGCGGTCGCTCATCGGATTTGTGTCGCTGCCACGCGCCGCGGATTGCGACAGCTTATGCAGCTTGCCGTCCGTGGTGGCGATCTCGACCGCGGCGGCGACGGTGGCGAAGCTTTCATCGCGCGTCACTTCGACCTTGCCGCGCAACGCGGCGACCGCGGGATCGTCGACGCAGGCCGCGGCAAACTGGTCGACGCCGGCCTTGCCGGTAACCAGCGCGGCGGCGACGCCATGTTGCACGCTGACTTGCGACTGGGCGCTGGTCGAAATTTTTGGCCGGTCGGCGCGCAACCCGAGCAATGGATTGCCGGTGACCTTGACCCGCTCGACGACAGAACCGGGATGATCGCGCCGCCAATCGAGCACGCAGTCCAGCACCGGATGCAGCACGAAGCCGCACGGATAAGGCTTGTACGAGGTTTTCACGATCTCCCAGGTCTCGCCGAGACCGTCGGTGAGCGCCGCCACGTTCGGCGTCTCGTTGAGCGCGTTGTAATAGCCCTGCGTGCCGGCCAGCGGCTCAGCCGGTCCGGCAAAATCCTTCGCCGCCAGCAGCGCCGACAACAGGCCGTTGCGCGCGGAGTTACCGACGCCGACACTTTTCGCCGCGATGCCGAGGCATTCGCACAGGCCGGAGGCCTGCGTCGCCGCGCTGCCGAGCGCCCACACCATTTGCGCCGGGTTCAACGCCAGCAATTTACCGGTGCCGGCGGCGGCGCCGAACACGCCGCAGGTGGCGGTGATGTGCCAGCCCCTGTTGTAATGGCTCGGCGATATGGCGAGCCCGATGCGGCATTCCACTTCCTGCCCGAGCACGAAAGCCAAAAGCAGATCGCGGCCGCTCACCGGCTGCAACTCGGCGAACGCCAGCAACGCCGGCGCCAGCGGCGCGGTCGGGTGGATCGCGGTCGGCACGTGGGTGTCGCAGAAATCGAGCACGTTGGCGCCGGCGGCGTTAAGAAACGCCGCGTTCAACGCGTCGATGCGCTCGCGCCGCCCGATCAGAGTCGCCGGCCGGCCACCGGAGAATTCGCTAAGCGTTTTGAGTGCAATCTCGAAGGTTTCGTTGCGGCAGCCGGTCAGAGCGACGGCGAAGAAATTCATCAACGAGCGCTTTGCCGCATGCGCGACCTCTTTCGGCAAATCGCTCCACCGTATCGCGGTCACGAAATTCGCCAAGCGTTCCGAGACCCCGGGCTGATGCAGCATTTTCGTTCCTCACGGCCTTTTCTCAAGCATCGACCGCCTCAGGCAAAAGTGCAAGGATGCCAGCGGCTCGCCCCAATTGACGCATTGTGCGAACGATGGACAATATGGGCCGGCCGCCGCGCCACAAACAGCGACGCGAGTACCCGATGCAGTCCGTCCTCATCACAGGAGCCGCCGGCGACATCGGCACGCGGCTGCGCAAATTGCTCCTAGGCGCCTACCCGCACATCCGGTCGAGCGATATCCGCACGCCGCCGGATCTCGCGCCTGGCGACGATTTCATCGCCGCCGATCTCGCCGATGGCGAGCAAGTGCGGACCATCGTCGAAGGCGTCGAAGGCATCGTTCATCTCGGCGGGTTTTCCGTGGAGGGCGACTGGGACACCATCCACCGCGCCAATATCGTCGGCTGCTACAATCTGTTCGAGGCGGCGTACCGCGCCGGCGTCAAACGCGTGGTGTTTGCGTCGTCCAATCACGCCGTCGGATTCTACCCGCGCAGCCGGCGCACCGGCGTCGACGTCACGGTGCGGCCGGACAGCCGCTATGGCGTCAGCAAAGCCTTCGGGGAAGCACTCGGCGCGCTATATAGCGACAAGCATGGCTTGCGCGTGACGTGCTTGCGCATCGGCAACGTCGCCGACGCGCCGGTGGACGAGCGGCGGCTCTCGATCTGGATCAAGC
The DNA here is from genome assembly GCA_963822935.1 of uncultured Alphaproteobacteria bacterium. Classification (GTDB taxonomy): domain Bacteria; phylum Pseudomonadota; class Alphaproteobacteria; order Rhizobiales; family Xanthobacteraceae; genus BOG-931. The sequence continues at coordinate 114,325 of CAWGJP010000023.1, read as the reverse complement.
CCGAAGATCTGGCGCAGCTCGTGCGTATCGGGCTCGAGCACCCGGACATCCGCTATGAAATCTTCTACGGCGTTTCCGATAACGCCGCGAGTTGGTGGGACAACAGCAATACCCGGCGTTTCGGTTATCGCCCGCTTGGCCGCGCCGAGGATTTCCGCGCCGAAGCGATGGCCGCGCAGAAGCAAATAGGCCCTGACCCGGTCGCCGCGCGCTTTCAGGGCGGCCCCTATTGCAGCAACGAATATGACGTCGATCGGCGGGATTGACGCAACCGCCATTGGCAAAAGAGCTATAAAAGACGAAACCAAGGGAGGAATAAATGCGCCGACGTGACATGCTTCGCGGCACAGCGGCCCTATTCGGCGCGCTGGCGGTGACCGACGCGGCCCGAGTGCCCGCCCTCGCTGAGGCGAAAGCGCAGTTCAAAGCTTCCGACGTTCATCCGCCCGGTTATCCGACGGTTGTCGCCGTCGAAAATCTCGGCAAGAAGCTCGAACAGGCGACCAGCGGCCGGCTTGGCGTGCAGATGTACGCCTCGATGCAGCTCGGCGGCGAGAAAGAGGCCATCGAGCAGGCGCAGGTCGGGGCAATCCAATTCGCCCGCGTCAGCGTCGGCGCGATCGGACCGGTCATCGACGATCTCAACGTGCTCAATCTGCCGTTCCTGTTCCGCAATACCGCGCACATGCAAAAGGTGATCGACGGTCCGATTGGTCAGGAACTCCTCGACAAGGTGACCGCAAACGACAAAGCCGGCCTCGTCGGTCTGTGCTGGATGGACGCGGGCGCGCGCAGCTTTTACGACACCAAACATCCGATCAAAAGCATTGCCAATCTCAAGGGCCTCAAGGTCCGGGTCATCGGCAACCCGATGTTCGTCGACATGGCCAATGCGCTCGGCGCCAACGGCGTCGCCATGGGCTACGATCAGGTGTTCAGCGCGCTGCAAACCGGCGTGATCGACGGCGCGGAAAACAATCCGCCGAGCTTCGTTTTCGACAATCATTATCAGGTCGCGAAATTCTACACGCTCACCGAGCATCTGATCGTGCCCGAGATTCTCGCTTTCTCGCGCAAAACATGGAGCACGTTGTCGAAAGACGACCAGGATCTGTTGCGCAAGCTCGCGAGCGAGGCGCAGGCCGAGGAACGCATGCTGTGGATGGCCTACGAGAAACAGGCCATGGACAAGGCCCGAGCGGGCGGCGTGCAGATCGTGGAGACGATCGACAAGAAGCCGTTCCAAGATGCTGTCAAGCCGGTATGGGACAAATATGCGCCGCGCTTTGCCGATCAGATCAAACGCATCCAAGCCGTCGATTGAACGCGGCGGCAATGAAGGGCGCAATCCGCAAGCTCATGGACGCGCTTTATGCGCTGTGCGTAGCCATCGCCGCCACCGCGCTGGTCCTGATCTCCGGCGTAATCCCCTGGGCAGTTTTCACGCGCTACGTACTCAATAGCGCCGCGTCGTGGCCGGAGCCGACGGCAGTGCTGCTGATGATCGTGCTGACCTTCTTCGGCGCGGCGGTTTGCTACCGCGACGGTCTGCACATGCAGATGTCGTTCTTCGTTTCGTTGTTGCCGCCGCGCTTCCAGCGTGTGCCTGCTCTTGCCGTCGAATTGCTGATGGCTTTGATCGCGCTGTTCATGATCGATTGGGGCGCCAAGCTCGTCGCCGAAACGTGGCAAAATTCCATCGCCGACTTTCCGGCGCTTTCGGTCGGCGTGACCTATCTGCCGATCCCGCTCGGCGGCGCGATTCTGCTGCTCTTTGTCATCGAACGTGTCGCCGTCGGCGCGCCGACGCCAGCCGGACGCGGTGACGTCGCGGCTTTCGATTAGGCTAAGGGTCGCCGATGGACATCTTCGTCCTGCTCGCCACCATGTTCACCTGCTTCGTAATCGGCATGCCCATTGCCTATTCGCTGGCCCTTGCCGCCATTGCCGGCGCGTTATGGATCGGCATTCCGTTGGAAGCGGTCATGCTGCAGATTTCCAACGGCGTGAGCAAAGTGGCGATGCTCACCATTCCGTTCTTCGTGCTGGCCGGCGCAATCATGGCCGAGGGCGGCATGGCGCGGCGGCTGGTGGCGTTCGCCGACGTCCTGGTCGGCTTCACCCGGGTGCGCGGCGGCCTTTCGGTGGTCAACGTGGTCGCCACCACGTTCCTGTCCGGCATATCAGGGTCGGCCGTCGCCGATACCTCGGCGATCGGCTCGGTAATGATTCCGCAGATGGAGAAGAGCGGCTACCCTCGCGTCTTTGCCACCAATGTCACGATCTCGGCTTCGGTGCAGGCGCTGTTGGTGCCGCCCAGCCACAATGCGGTGATCTACTCGCTGGCGACCGGCGGCACGATTTCGATCATCAGCCTGTTCATAGCAGGCGTAGTTCCGGGGCTTCTGCTCGGCGTAGCACTGGTCGTGCTGTGCGTGGTCATCGCCTATCGCGACGGCCACCCGCGCGGCAGCGCGGTGCCGTTGCGCGAAGCGGTCAAAATTTCATTCGACGCGCTGTGGGGCTTGATCACGCTGCTGATCATCCTCGGCGGTATCCTCGCCGGCGTGTTCACCGCGATCGAAGCCGGCGCGGTCGCCTGTGTATGGGCCTTCTTTGTCACCATGTTCGTCTATCGCGACTATCGCTGGCGCGATCTGCCGGCTTTGGTGTACCGGACCATGCGCACCGTGGCGATGGTGCTCACCCTGATCGCCTGCGCTTCGAGCGTCGGCTACATCATGGCGCTGACTCAGATGCCGGCCAAGATCACGGCGTTCTTCCTCAGTATTTCCAGCGACAAATACGTCATCCTGATGCTGGTCAACGCGATGCTGCTGGTGCTCGGCTGCCTGGTCGACATGGCGCCGTCGATCCTGATCTCGACGCCTATCTTGCTGCCGGTGATGCTCAAGCTCGGCGTCGATCCGGTTCATTTCGGCATGATCATGCTCTTGAACCTCGGCATCGGGCTCTGTCATCCGCCGGTCGGCGCCATCCTGTTCGTCGGCTGCGCGGTGGGCAATGTGACCATCGAGCAGGTCTTGCGGCGTATTTGGCCGTTTTATGCCGTGATGTTCGCGGTGCTGATGCTGGTGACCTATCTGCCGGCCATCTCGCTATGGCTGCCGCACCGGCTCGGGCTGCAATAGTGGCGGGCGTCCGCCGGATATTCGATCGTGGCCTTGCGGCAATTCGCCAAATAAAGCGGTTTCCCATGCCACGCCGCGCTCTGTACAATTGAAGAAAAACCACACCGTCCAGAACAAGTAACCGGGGGAGGACTGACATGCATCTCAGTGCAGATGGATCGCGCACGCGCGCGGCGGTTGCCGCTGCGCTTTTCTTGTCGCTCGTGCTGGCGCCTGCTGCGGCACTGGCGCAAGAAAAGACCCAAGACAAGACCTATGTGATGAAGCTCGGCACCGCCACCATCAATGAAGGACAGCACGAATGGTGCAAGCGGTTCGCGGCGATGGTGGAGAAGGATTCCGGCGGCCGCATCAAAGGCGAGATTTATCCGGCGAGCCAGCTCGGTCCGATCCCGCGCGAGATCGAGGGCGTGCAGTTTGGCGAGATCCAGGGCTATGTCGGGCCGCCGGAATTTTTGGTCGGTGTCGACGCCCGCTATGAGGTGTTGTCAGCGCCGGGCTTGATCGCCGATATGGCGCAGGGCGTGCGCGCGGCGAGCGATCCCGAATTGCAGAAGCTGATGCTCAGCTTCGGCGCCGACAAGGGCATTCATGGCGCCGCCCTATTCGTCGCGCAGCCGTCCTTGATTATCGCGCGCGATCCGATCCGCCATCTCGCGGATCTCAAGGGCAAAAAGATCCGCGTGCTGGCGGCCGACATGCAACAGGAGATGATCAAGCGGCTCGGCGGCTCGCCGGTGGCGATGACGCTCGGCGACGTGCTGCCGGCGATCCAGCAGGGCACGATCGACGGCTCGGTTTTGGCCATGACCGTCATATCGACCATGCATTACTGGGACGCCGCGAAATACGTGACCGAGACCGGCCAGCCGTTCATCTTCTCGATGGCGTTTCTCAGTAAGAAGTGGTTCGACTCGCTGCCCAAGGACCTGCAGACCATCCTCGATGCCGATGCCGCCAAGGCGGCGCAGCAGGTCAATCCGTGGGAGGTCGATTTTTACAACAAATCGCGCCAGACCTGGGCCGAGCACGGCGAGCTCATCAGCCTGCCTGCGAACGAGCAAGCCGATATGATGAAGAGGCTGACGGCTGTGGGCGTCGACGTCGCAAAGCGCAAGCCCGAGCTTGAAAAAGCCTACGCCGTCTTTGCCGCGGTGGCCGCACGAACGAAATAAAGCCGGCGCCGATTACACGACCGGTGGAGTACCGGGTCCGCCCTACTCCGCCGCCATCGCCGCGCCGACACGGCCATCACGGACCAACTTGCCCGGCAGCGCGCCGGTGTGCTCACCCCGCTCGAAGATCTGCGTGCCGGCAACGAAAGTCGCCTCGTAGCTGTCGACCTTCTGCACGAAGCGCCGGCAAGCTTGGGCCGTGACAACGAGCTTTTGGATAAGTTTGACAATCTACAGATCTGTAGCGTATAAGCTACAGATGGTGACCCTTAAGCAAACCGACGAATTCGGTAAATGGCTCAAGGAATTAGACGTTAGAGCCAGGGCCAAAGTCCTGGTCCGAATGGATCGCCTCAGGCAAGGCAATCCCGGCGATGTCGCCCCCGTTGGGGAAGGCATCAGCGAGATGCGTATCCACTCCGGTCCCGGATATCGAGCCTACTACAAACAGCAAGGGGACGTAGCGATTTTCCTTCATGGCGGCGACAAGAATTCGCAGAAGGCGGACATCCCCAAAGCAAAGCAAATCGCGAACGAGTTGGAGGACTAAAGGTATGGCTAAAGCAAAAGACTTCGATGTCGCCGACTACCTCGACTCTCCGGAAGCCATCGCCGCTTATCTCAGTGAGGCTTTTGCAACGGGCGATGACGATCTTATTGCCCAGGCGCTCGGTGCCGTCGCGCGTGTCAAAGGAATGACAACTGTTGCCAAGGAAACGGGTCTCAACCGGGAAAATCTTTATCGCGCTTTAAGTGAGGGTGGCAAACCGGAGTTGAGTACGGTGATGAAGGTCTTGGACGCGTTCGACGTACAGCTCCTCGCAAAACCGAAGGACGACGATAGCGCCGAAGCTGCTTAGGCTGCGGGCCACCCGAGGGCATCGCTGTGATCCCAAAAGATATTGAACTGCGAAAACAATGGAGAAAGGAGTTAGAGACATGGGGCCCGGAGAACATCCGAATTGCTCTCAATAATCAAACTTACATTCCAAATATTAATCGCGAATTTGCTTGGGAATGGCTGCGAGACCAAGATAATGAGCGTCCAAATAAAGATCGGCAATACGCGAAATGGAATCTTAGAATAACAGCTATTGCCGCTGTAGCTGGAATAGTCGCAGCCATAGCGAGTGTCTGGACGTTGCTCAGATAGATAAAAACTAACTTTGTCCTCACGCGATAATCAGCATAGATTGCCGTGGGCCAAGCTCGGCAATGACGAGTAATAAAGCTACTCCGCCGCCATAACCACGGGCTCGCGGCCGTCGCGCACCAACCGGCCCGGCAGCGCGCCGGTATGCTCACCCCGCTCGAAGATCTGCGTGCCGGCAACGAAAGTCGCCTCGTAGCCGTCGACCTTCTGCACGAAGCGCCGGCCATTGGCCGGCATGTCGTGCACCAGTTCGGGCTTCTGCACTTGCAGGCGCGCGTAGTCGATCAGGTTGATATCGGCGCGCAGCCCCGGCGCCAGGCGGCCGCGGTCCGACAGTCCGAAGAAATCGGCGGTCTCGCTGGTCTGGCGCTTGACCATCATTTCCACCGGCAGCTTTGGCCCGCGCGCGCGGTCGCGGCTCCAGTGCGTGAGCATGAAGGTCGGCACGCCGGAATCGACGATCGAGGTGCAATGCGCGCCGCCGTCGCTTAAGCCCAACAGGCAGGCCGGGTCGTTGAGCATTTCATAGATCGGCGCGTGGTCGCCGGTGACATAGTTCACCACCGGGAAGTAGAGATACTGGCCGTCCTCGATGATGGTGTCGTAGGCGACTTCGTCGGGCGGCCGCCGGGTGCGTGCGGCGATATTGGCCACGCTCTTCTCCGGACCCGGTTCGTAGTCCGGCGGATTGCCCATGACGTAGAAGCGTTCCCACTTCCGGGTGACGGCCTGGCGGAATTGCGCCAGCTTGGCGACTTCCGCGTCCGATGGTTTCTCGGCGAGGATTTGCGCCCTCACTTGCGGATCGCGTAGCCGCCGGCGCTGTTCCTCGATCGGCAGGCTTTCCAGCTTTTTGTAGCTCGGCCGAACAGTAAAAGGATTAAGCGCGGTACCGATGCCCATCATCACGCCGATCGGACGGCCGGCCATCTGCGCGGTGATCGGCAAGCCCTGTGCGCGCATCTGGTGCACCGCGTCGATCAGGCGGCGCCAGCGCTGCGGATCCTCGTAGCGGTCGGTGAGCAGGAACCAGATCGGACGGCCGGTATCCTTGGCGAGCTTGCGCATCCAGCGCAACTCGAATTCCTCATCATCGAAGTCGGAGTTCATGCCGAAGGCGCCGGTGCCGGTGACGCCTAGCGCCGAGCCGATGCCAAGCAATTCGTGATCGTCGGCGTCACGCGAGGCCACCGGTTCCCCATCCGGCGTTTTGTGCGAGTTGGTGCGCGAGGTGGTGAAGCCGAACGCGCCGGACTGCAAGGCTTCGACGGTGAGCCGGCGCATTTCGGCGATGTCGTCGGGTGTCGCGGCCTCGCGGCGCACGGCGCGGTCGCCCATGACATAGACGCGCGTCGGCAAATGCGCGGCTTGCGCGCAAATGTCGATCGCACGCGGCCGGCGCTCGAGCGCGTCCATGAATTGCGGAAACGTCTCCCACTCCCAGGTCAGCCCGGCGGCCAACACCGGATTGGGAATTTCCTCGACGCCCTCCATCAGATCCATCAGCGCGCCGCGATGCTCTTTCTTCACCGGCGCGAAGCCGACGCCGCAATTACCGAACATCACCGTAGTAACGCCGTGCCAGCATGACGGCACCAACAGCGGATCCCACATCGCCTGGCCGTCATAATGGGTATGCACGTCGACCCAGCCGGGCGTGACCAAAAGCCCGTCGGCATCGATGTCGCGCCGGGCCGCTCCCAGCTTGCCGCCGACGGCGGCGATGCGGCCATTCGAGATGGCGACGTCACCCGCGAAAGACGCCTTGCCGGTGCCATCGATAATGGTGCCGCCGCGAATAACAATGTCGTGCATGAGAGCCGCTCCTTGGGCTGCGACTTATCGCTGTATTTGAGACCATGATGCACCGGCACCGGAGGCCGCGCAATGTGCCGTTAACCCTTCATTCACCATAAGCTTCTAACGAGCGAACAGGGGCGAACGCCACGGAGACTAGGCATGCACAAGATTTTTCTCACAGCGTTCGCTGCGGCAGCTCTCTTCACGATCGCAATGCCCGCCACCCGGGCTGCCGCAAAGGCCGTTGCAACGCCGTCGACCGTTACAATTTCGCCGCGCGTGCACGAAGCCGCGATCATCTGCGGCGGCAATGGCTGCAATCCAGTCCACACCAAGTCGGATAAGCGGCGTCAGTATAAGCCGCTCGGCTACACCAAGCCGGTGCAGCACAGCTGACATCTACTTTCACCGGAATGGTCTGAATTCCGCCGAACGTGCCTTTATCAATAGACGGACTAAATCTTCGGCGCTAATACGCCAGTTCAACCGGCCGATTCCGGCCGATTCGGAACTTAGGCGTCTTGTGACCCCCATTCCCAACATCGTCATTTTCGCCGGGTTGCTGATCGGCGTCATCTTCGGCGCCGTTGGCCTGCTGAGCGGCTTTTGCTTGACCAGCGGTCTGCGCAACTGGTGGACGCAAGGCGACGGCCGCCTGGTGCGCAGCTTCGCGCTGGCGCTCGCGGTGGCGATTGCCGGCACGCAAGCCCTCGCTGCGAACGGCCTCGTCGATCTCAGCCAGTCGATCTATCTGCAGCCGACATTCTCCGCGCCGCTGATGTTGTTCGGCGGCCTGATGTTCGGCTACGGCATGGTGGCGGCGAACGCCTGCGCATCGCGCGCGCTGGTATTGCTCGGCCGCGGCAATCTGCGTTCGCTCGTCGTCGTCACCACCGTAGGCGTGACGGCGGAGATGACCTTGAAGGGACTGATCGCGCCGGCGCGGCTTGCCGTGCTGCATTGGTCGCAAACGACGCTTCACGACATTTCGGCGCCGGCATTGATTTCCGCCTGGGGTCCAAGCGACTCGCTGGCGCGCATCCTCGTTGTCGCCTTGACGAGCGGCGCACTGGCGATATTCGCATTGTCGCATGCACCGTTCCGGCGGGCCAAAGGCCTGATCGCGGCGGGCACGGCGATCGGGCTTTTGATTCCGGCGGGCTGGTTCGTCACCGGCAATCTCGGCGCCGATCCGTTCAATCCGGCGCAGGTGGCGTCGCTGACATTCGTCGCGCCGATCGCCGATGCGCTGCAATATGTCATGCTGTCAACCGGATCAACGCTAAGCTTCGGCATTGTCGCGGTGGCCGGTGTGCTGCTCGGCAGCTTCGCCACCGCGCTCGCCACGCGGCGCTTCGAGATCGAGGGCTATAGCTCCGCGCGGCACATGCTGCGCTCGATCGGCGGCGCGGCTCTGATGGGCTGCGGCGGCGCGTTGGATTATGGCTGCTCGATCGGCCAAGGCCTCACCGGGCTGTCAACCCTGGCGGTGCCGTCGATCATGGCCGCAACCGGCATTCTGCTCGGCGCCGCGGCGGCATTGCGGAGTCCGATTCGACTGCCGGCGCTGGCGGCGGCTTAAGCGACGCGCAAAAACTAAGCCGCGGCTGACGCGCTTACGCGCGTGTCTTCCAGCACCATATCCGAGCCCTTCTCGCCGATCATGACCGCGGCGGCGTTGGTATTGCCCGACACCACCGTCGGCATGATCGAAGCGTCGATCACGCGCAAACCCTCGACGCCGCGCACCCGCAACCGCTCGTCGACCACCGCGTTCGGGTCGGAGCCCATGCGGCAGGTCGAGGTCGGGTGATAGACCGTGGTGCCGGTCTGTCGCGCGAAGGCGAGCAGATCGGCATCACTCGCGCATTCTTCGCCGGGCGCATGTTCCTCGGCAATGTAACGGCGCATCACCGGCTGGTTCATGACTCGCCGGAGAAGCTTCATGCCGTCAACAACGCAGTCACAGTCGGTGCGGGCTGACAGATAACGTGGCTGGATCGCCGGCGGCGCCGCCGGATCGCGTGATGTGATGCACACGAAGCCGCGGCTGTCCGGCCGCAGCTGACAGACCGAGGCCATGAAGCCCGGGAACGCATGCAGCGTCGCGCCCGCGGCATCGGCCGAAAAGATCAGAAAGTGAAATTGCACGTCCGGCGTCGCCAAATCCGGGCGGGTGCGCAGGAACGCTCCCGCATAGCCGGCGCCGATGGTCAGCAAGCCCTTGCGCGATAGGAGATAGCGCAATCCCGCCGCGTAGCGGTGACGCCAATTATTGATCACATCGTTCATGGTGATCGGTTCGGTACAGCGGTAGAGCATGCGGACCTGCAGATGGTCCTGCAGATCGGCGCCGATCCCCGGCATGTCGGCGACGACGTCGATGCCAAGCTCGCGCAATATCTTGGCTGGCCCCAGCCCGGAGAGCTGCAGCAATTGCGGCGAGTTGAATGCGCCGCCCGAGACGATGACCTCGGCATTGGCGTGGGCAGTGTGGGTGGCACCGCCGTGACGATATTCGACGCCGATGGCGCGGCGGCCGGAAAATAGAATGCGGGCAGCGAGCGCATTGGCAACGACCGTGAGATTTCCCCGCCGCTTCGCCTCTTTCAGATAACCGACGGCGGTCGACCAGCGGCGGCCGTTTCGCGTGGTCAATTGAAAATATCCGGCGCCTTCCTGGGTCGCGCCGTTGAAATCGTCGTTGCGTGGAAAGCCCGATTTTTGCGCCGCCTCGATAAAGGCCTCGCATAACGGGTGCGGCTCGCAAACGTCGGAAACTTTCAGATGCCCACCGACGCCGTGCAATTCGTCGCCGCCGCGCTCCTGATCCTCGGCGCGTCGGAAATACGGCAGCACGTCGTTGAACGACCAGCCGGCATTGCCCAATTGCCGCCAGTGGTCGTAGTCCTCGTGCTGACCGCGGATATAAAGGAGCCCGTTGATTGAGCTCGATCCGCCCATCACCTTGCCGCGTGGTTGAATCACCCTGCGGTTGTTGAGCTCGGGCTCCGGTTCGGTCGTATAGAGCCAGTTGACCTTGGGGTTGGAGAACAGCTTGCCGTAGCCGAGCGGGACATGAATCCAGATATTGCGGTCGGGCCCGCCGGCTTCCAGCAGCAGCACGCGATGGCGGCCGTTGGCGGTCAGCCGGTTTGCGAGCACGCAGCCGGCTGAGCCGGCACCCACGATAATGTAATCGAAGCTTGCATGGTCAGCGCCTGCCACCATTCTCTTCCTCCCACCGAGTATTCTCATTATCGTATAAACGATCTGCGCCCGTGGAAACCGGGACAATGGGGAGGACAGTACGTGAGCAGCAAGTTCGGCATCGGCCAGCCCGTCACCCGGTTCGAGGACCCCCGCTTCATCACCGGCCGCGGCCGCTTTGTCGACGACATCGACCTGCCGCTGATGGCTTTCGGCGTGACCGTGATGTCGCCGCATGCCCATGCCCGCATCAAGCGGATCGATACGGCCAAGGCCAAGGCCGCTCCCGGGGTGCTCGCCGTGCTCACCGGCGCCGACGTCGAAGCCGACAAGCTCGGCGCCTTTTCCCCGGTGATGCCGGAGGATATGGGCGGCCCGAAAGGCTACCGGACGCTGCGTTCGATCCTTGCCATCGGCAAGGTGCGCGCGGTCGGCGAGCGCGTCGCCTTCGTCGTCGCCGAGACGCTGGCGCAGGCCAAGGACGCCGCCGAGCTGGTCGAGGTCGATTACGAGCCGATGCCGGCGGTCGTCAATGTCGAAGACGCGGTCAAGCCCGGCGCGCCGGCGGTCTGGGACGAGGCGCCCAATAACGTCGCGGTCACCCTGATGATGGGCAACAAGGACGCCGTCGATGCCGCCTTTGCCAAGGCCAAGCACGCGGTCTCGCTCAAGCTCACCAACAGCCGGGTCCACGCCAATACCATCGAGCCGCGCGCCGCGATCGGCCAATATCATCCCGACAGCGACAGCTACACGCTCCATTCGACCACGCAGAATCCGCACGGCACCCGGCAGCACGTCGCCGGCAATGTGCTCAAAGTCACCGAATCGAAGCTGCGCGTGATCTCGCCCGACGTCGGCGGCGGCTTCGGCATGAAGAACGGCGGCTATCCGGAAGACGGACTGGTGGTGTGGGCATCACGCCGGGTCGGCGGTCGTCCGGTGAAATGGACCTCGACGCGTTCGGAAGCTTTCGTCGGCGACGCCCACGGCCGCGATCAGGTGGTGTCCGGGGAGCTTGCGCTCGACGAGGCTGGGAAAATCCTGGCGCTCCGGGTCGAGGCGCTGCACCAGATGGGCTCGCACGTATTCGAGGCGGGCATCGTGGTGCCGCTTTACGCCATCAAACTTGCACCCGGCGTGTACAACATCCCGGCTGTGCATGCCTCGGCCAAGGCGGTGCTGACCAATACGACGCCGATGGCGCCCTATCGCGGCGCCGGCCGGCCGGAGGCGACCTTTCTGATCGAGCAATTGATCGAGCGCGCGGCGCGCGTCATCGGCGTCGACCCGATCGAAATCAGGCGACGCAATTTCATTCCGGCCGCTGCCATGCCGCATAAGATCGCTCATTCCGGCATGACTTATGACAGCGGCGATTTCCTGCATGTCATGGACGAGTGCCTCAAGCTTGCCGACTGGAACGGGTTTGCAAAGCGCGCCGCTGCATCGAAGAAGAACGGCAAGTTGCGCGGCCGCGGCATCGGCTATTTCCTGGAAGAGGCCGCCGTGTTCAACGACAAGATGGTGCTCCGCTTCGATCCAAGCGGCACCGTGACCATCGTCGCCGGCACCCATTCGCATGGCCAGGGCCATCAGACCGTCTATGCGCAGATGGTGCATGAATGGCTCGGCGTGCCGATCGACTCCATCCGCTTCATCCAGGGCGACACCGACGAAGTGCCGATCGGTCGCGGCACCTATGGCTCGCGCAGCATGCATGTCGGCGGCAATGCACTCAAACGCGCCGCCGACGCCATCATCGAGAAGGCCAAGCCGATGGCGGCGATGATGATGGAGGCGGCGGCCGGCGACATCGAATTCAAGGACGGCAGCTTCCGCATTGTCGGCACCGATCGCGCGCTGCCGCTCACCGCGGTGGCGATGTCGTTGCATCGTCCGATGATGCTGCCGCCGCAATTCGAGCTTGGGCTCGAAGCCTCCGGCACCTTCTCCGCGGAGCCGTCGAACTACCCCAATGGCTGCCACGTCTGCGAGGTCGAGATCGATCCGGAGACCGGCACGGTCACGCTCGATCGCTATGCCGCGGTCGATGACGTCGGCAAAGTGATGAATCGCCTGCTCTGCGAAGGCCAGATCCACGGTGGCGTCGCCCAGGGCGTCGGCCAGGCGCTGATGGAAGCCATCGTCTACGACGCCGGCGGACAGCTCGTCACCGGCAGCTTCCAGGATTACGCCATGCCGCGCGCGGAGGATTTTCCGGAACTGCTGTCGGAACTGACCGAGGTGCCGGCGACCACCAATCCGCTCGGCGTCAAGGGCGCCGGCGAAGCCGGCGCTACCGGCGCACCGCCGGCGGTCATTAGCGCCATTCTCGACGCGCTCAAACCCCTCGGCATCGATCACATCGACATGCCGGCGACGCCAAGCCGCGTGTGGGCGGCGATCAACGCCCGCGGCGCACAAAAACAGGCGGCGGAATAGCGTCACGCTGTTCCTCGTCATGATGGGGAGGAAATGCATGCGCAAGCTTGTCGCGCTCGTGTTGCTGTTCGTCGCGGTGGGTTTTGGCGCGGCCGTAGCCGACACCTATCCGTCGCGCACCATCACCATTGTGGTGCCCTACCCTGCCGGCGGACCCACCGACACCATCGCCCGCATCTTGGCGGAGAAGATGCAGGCCACTCTGGGCCAGTCCGTCATCATCGAGAATGTCAGCGGCGCGGGCGGCAGCATCGGCGTCGGCCGCGTCGCGCATGCACCGCCCGACGGCTACACCGTGAGCATCGGACACATCCAGACGGCGGTGTTCAATCCGGCGATGATGAAGCTCAATTATGATCCGGTGAAGGATTTGGCGCCGGTGTCGCTGATCGCCGATACGCCGATCTGGATCGTCTCCGGCAAGGCGGTGCCTGCGAACGACGTGAAGGGCTTGATCGCATGGCTGAAGGAAGAGAACGGCAAAGCGACCCTGGGCACGGTCGGGATCGGCGGGCCGACCGACGTCGCCGCGCGCTTTTTCGCCAAGCGCACCGGCACCGCGTTCCAGATCGTGCCTTATACCGGCGGCGCGCCGGAGCTCACCGATCTGCTCGGCGGCCATATCGATTTCCTGTTCGGTCAGGCCGCGTCGCAACTGTCGCAAGTGCAAGGCGGGCAATTGAAAGCCTTCGCCGTCCTGCAGCCCAAGCGCTGGTGGGCGGCGCCCGAGGTGCCGACGCTCGACGAGCTCGGCATTCACGATATCGATGCGAGCTTCTGGCACGGCATTTGGGTGCCGGCCGGCACGCCGCCGGACGTCATTGCCAAGCTCAACGGTACTATTCGCGTCGCACTGGCCGATCCCGCCGTGCAGGAACGCTTCAAGAAACTGGGCCAGGAGATCTGGCCGCCCGACGATCAGACGCCCGAAGCATTGGCGGCGAAGCAAAACGCCGAAATCGCCAAATGGACGCCGATCATCAAGGAGACCATGCCGGCGCAGTAATGAGACTTCCGCCCCCGCGATAGCGGGGGAGGGGGACCATGCGAAGCATGGTGGAGGGGGCGTCTGAGAATCAGATCATGAGAGCGCCGCAGAAAACCATCGGTAACGCCCAACGTCTCCGACGCCGTTTGTCGGTCCCTGAAGCGCAGCTCTGGCGCCGACTTCGAACACGCGCACCGGGGAAGCCGACGTTCCGCCGCCAGCATCCAGTAGGACCCTACATCCTCGATTTCTATTGCGCGCAGGCACGACTGGCGATCGAAATCGATGGCATCAGCCATGATATGTCCGATAAGCCGCAACGAGATATGCAGCGGGACGCTTGGCTTAGAAGACACGGAATAACTATAGTGCGTATCCCCGTAAGCGAGTTGCCGCGAGACATAGATGAAGCGGCGGATGCAATCGTTCGATTAGCGTCGGAGCACCCGTGAGTCAGACGCCCCCTCCACCGCCCTTGGGGCGGTCCCCCTCCCCCGCTATCGCGGGGGCGGATGGCGTTGCTCCCGCAATCCTCTTCACCGACGGCAAGGCTTACGAACGGCTGATGGGGCGCTGGAGCCAGGTGGCGGGCGCCAAATTCCTCGACTGGGTTGCTCCACCGCAGGGCCTTCATTGGATCGACGTCGGCTGCGGCAACGGCGCCTTCACCGAGGTCCTGATCGCGCGCACGGCCCCGCGCGCGATCACCGGCATCGACCCGTCCGACGGCCAGATTTCATATGCGCGCGCCCGGCCGGCGGCCAAGCTTGCGCAATTTCGCATCGCCGACGCGCATGAGCTGCCGTTTGCCGCCAACAGCTTTGACGCAGCATCGATGGCGCTCGTCATCACGTTTTTGTCCGATCCGCTCAAGGCGGCGCGGGAAATGGCGCGCGTGGTCAAGCCGGGCGGTGTCGTCGCCAGCTATATGTGGGACTTCCCCGGCGGCGGCTTTCCGATCCGGCCGCTCGGCGCAGCGATGAAGTCCTTAGGCTTAAGCGAGCCGCCACGGCCGAATGTCGAAGCGTCGCGCCGCGAGACGATGGAAGCGCTCTGGGGTGAGGCGGGACTGCAGGCGGTGGAGACGACCGTCATTCGCATTCGCGTCGCCTTCGTCGATTTCGACGATTTCTGGAATTCGAGCACGGTGCCGGTCGGACCGTCCGGCAAGGCGCTCTCGGAGATGCCGCCTTCGACGCGCGAGCAATTGAAGGCGCGCTTGCGCGAGCAATTGCCGATCGCCGCCGACGGCAGCATCGCCTACGAGGCGTTTGCCAACGCGGTGAAGGGGCGGGTGGCGTAGCAACTTCCGCTCATCCTCCGAAGGAGCGAGATTTCCTGCTAGAGAATAATAGTGAGACGGACCAAAGTGGTATCCGTGTCCGGCTGTTGTGTCATTTGAAACATGCTATCTTTGCACCATGCCATCGCCCTGGGGCGCATGACATGGCAGGTCTCGCAGTAAACACAGGGTGTACATCCCGCCAGTCCGGCGGCGTGTTGACGCGCGCCGCCTACCATTATGCAAAAAATCTCGGCGTGGACGTCGACGCCTTGTTGCAGCAGGCGAGCTTGACCCGCGAGGTCATCGAAGACGACGCTGCCACGGTCGGAAGCAGCAACCAGATCCGGTTTGTACAGCTTGTCGCCGACGTGCTCGGCGACAATCTGTTCGGCGTTCATCTGGCGGAATCGATGGACTTTCGCGAGATCGGATTGGTCTATTACGTAGGCGCTTCGGCTGACACGCTCGGTGCCGCCTTGCGCCGGACCGAACGTTATATCGGCATCCAGAATGACGGCATCCGCTTCAAGGTCAGCCGGGGAAAGACGCTGAGCGTGCGCTTTCATTATGCCGGACTGGCGAGACACACCGACATCCACCAGATCGAGGCTTCGATCGCGCTCGTCATCCGCATCTTGCGATACCTAACTGGCCGCAGCCTGACGCCGACGCGCGTCCGCCTCGTTCACGCGGGCGCGAGCCGCCAAGCTGAGCTGGGGCAACTCCTCGATGCCAGCGTCGAAACCGGCGCCGACACCGACGAGATCGAATTTCCCGCCGACAGCTGGGATCTGCCGATCGTCACCGCCGATCCCTACTTGCACAGGCTGTGCGTGCAGGCCTGCGAGCAGGCGCTGGCCCGTCAGAACAAAAATTTCAGCCCGCTGAAGGTGCAGGTCGAAAACGCAGTTGCGGCACTGCTGCCGCACGGCCACGCGACGCACGATCGCGTCGCGGCAACACTCGGCATGAGTCCGCGGACGCTGGCGCGGCGGCTATCCGAATCGGGCCATTCGTTTGCGGGCATCCTGAACGAGATCCGCACCGGCCTCGCCGAGCGCTATCTCGCCGACCGAACACTCTCGATATCGCAAATCGCCTGGCTTCTCGGCTACGCCGAGGTGGGAACCTTTACGCGCGCGTTCCAGCGCCGCAGGGGCATGACGCCAAGCGCCGCGCGAGCCGGGAGTTCCTCCTACTAGCCCATGGCGTGAAAAGACAAATCTCTGGCAGTAAATGACAAAACGTTAAGCGGCGCCTGCCCTAGCGCCGACCGTCATTTGAACGACATATTCGCAATGATCAAAAACATTGTTGGCGACCTTCGCGCCATCGCTGAGCGGTGTGCCAGGTTTTCCAGGGATTGCAAAAAACACGAATTGGCTCGCGCGCTTGACGACATCGAGCTGATGACCAAGGCGTCGGAGCTTGAGCGCGAGTTCGATACATGACATTGCGCTTACGAGCGCAATAAAAATTATCGAAGTCCTGCGGGATTGACCGCCTGACGGCCGAGTTGTTGCCAGGCCGCCGGCGCTGCGGCGTTCTTCGCCGCCTCTTCGGGCGGCACTTTCGCGTCCCATTTCGCGGCGATGAAGCGCTGACCGTTGACGCCATCGGACGCATTCGAGCACAGCCAGACGAGCGGCGCGACCATCACTTCGGGCGCGATCAGCGTCGAACGATCCGGCACCGCTGAGCGCGAGACCATGCGCGTATCGGCAGCGCCGCCCGGCACCAGCACATTCGCGGTGACACCCGTTCCCTCCAGCTCCTGCGCCAAGGCCGCAAGCATTGCTTCATTGGCCGCCTTAGATGCGCCATAGGGCTGCATCATGCCGCGCCACATCGTATCCAGGCTCGTCGTCACATTGATGACGCGGCCCCAATGCTGCGTCAGCAGCGCCGGCAGCACAGCCCGCGTCATCAGAAACGCGGCGACGACATTGACCTCGATGATGCGGCGAAACTCTTCCGGCGTCGTTTCCCAAAGCTTAGCGCGCGGCTGCCCTTCGCGGCGAAGAAGACCGATATTGGTGCCGGCATTATTGAGCAGGATATCGACGCGGCCGAACCGCTCGGTGGTGGCGCGGAGGATTTTCGGGCCGCTGTCATTCCAGGTGACATCGGCGACAATGCCGTTGAAGCGCTCGCCGGCGCCGCAATCCCGGGCCGCGTCCTGGGTTTCCTCCAGCGCCGGCCCGTCGCGTTCGACGGCGGCAACACTAGCGCCGGCATCGAGCAATCCCTGCGTCATGACCCGGCCGAGGCCGCGCCCGGCGCCGGTCACGATAGCGACTTTGCCGTCCAATGCTCCGGCCATGCCCGGCCCCCTCCGATTGGTCCCGCTTGGGCGATTTTGCCCGATTCTATCGGCATATTTGTGGACCGGCCAGCTCCGGCGCCGCAATCGGCCGGTTGCGCGAGATCGGCCCCGCGCCTATATTCGGCATGCTTTCCAGTCATCCTCGATGACGTTGAGTGGCTTCGCCCGGATGGGCGGGCGGAGCGCAGAGGAGATTTATCTATGGCGATCGCGCCGCTCATGCCCAAAGCCACCGCCGTGTGGCTAGTCGATAATACGTCGCTGTCGTTCGACCAGATCGCGCAGCTTTGCAACCTGCATCCGCTGGAGGTGAAGGCGATCGCCGACGGCGACGCGGCGCAGGGCATCAAGGGTCTCGATCCGATCCTCACCGGCCAATTAACCCGCGACGAAATCAAGGCCGCCGAAGCCGATCCGAACTACCGGCTGCACATTGCCGAGCCGAAAACCCGTCTGCCCGAGACCAAGCCGAAAAAAGGTCCGCGCTATACACCGGTGTCGCGCCGCCAGGATCGCCCGAACGCCATCCTTTGGCTCGTCCGCAACCACCCTGAACTCAAAGACAGCCAGATCATGCGGCTGGTTGGCACCACCAAATCAACCATCGCGGCGATCCGCGACCGCACCCATTGGAACTCCGCCAATCTGACGCCGCTCGATCCGGTGACGCTCGGGCTTTGCTCGCAGATCGATCTCGACCTCGAAGTGCAGAGGGCAGCCAAGGAAAAGCCCGTTCCGGTCGAGGAACAGGGCGCGACGCTGTTGCCGGCCTCCGTCACCACCGCGCCGAAAGAAGAGCCGGAGGAGCCGACGCCCGCCGAGGTCAAGAAGGCCGACGAACTCGACGTCAACGCGGTGTTCGCCAAGCTCAAGCAGCTCGGCGGCAAGGCGGAGTAATTATTTTCCTCCCCCGCGCGCGGGGGTGGTGGCGAGCAAAGCTCGCCGATGGGGGGAAGTGTCGGCTTGCTCTGAGCAAGCCCGCCCCCTCCACCACGCTACGCGTGGTCCCCCTCCCCCGCATTTCATGCGGGGGCGGAAAGCTTCATCCCCGATCGTTCCTCAGCACCACACAGGCACCGCCGGCGGCGAGGAGCTTGTTGCAGAATCTTTCCAGATAGCGCCGGTCGTCGTCGGCGATGCGAATGTTGTAGCGCATGGCGGCGCTGAGTCCGATGCCGCGGCTGCGAATTACGATCGGCTCGCGATCGCCGATCAGGCCCGTGTATTTTTTCGCAATCATGCGATAGATCGCCCAGGCCTTGTTCTCCGACCAGTTGGCGGTGAGCTGTGCGCCCCAACGCGGCACATAAGTCGCCATGCGCTGCGCCTCCGCTTTCGGCGCCAGGATCAGGTTGGCAAGCCGCGTGCACGGCACGCCCTGCGGGATCGTGGTCTCGGCCGTCTTGGGCGGCGACGGCGAAGCCCATTCGTCCGCGGTCCAGCCGGTAATGATGGCGACGTAATTGCGCGTCTCGCTGGGCAGCGGACGATGGTTGGTCAGAAATGCACTGACGCGGCCGGGGCCGGCATTGTAGGCGGCGGCGGCGAGGCCGAGATTGCCGAATTTCCGCTCCAGATCGTGCAGATAGCTCGCCGAATTCTTCAGCGCCTCGATCGGATCGAACGGATCGACGAGCCCGCGATAATCCGCGGTCGCCGGCATGAATTGGGCGATGCCCTCGGCGCCTTTCCGGCTCACCGCCTGAGCATTGAAGCGGCTCTCCTGCCAGATAACGCGGGCGAAGAACTCGACGGGCAACTGATTTTCCGCTGCGCCCTGTTCGATGGCGCGGCAGATGTCGTCGGGGGTGGGGGGAGTGTTCGGCGAGGCGGGTTGGATCGCCGACTTAGCGGCCGGGGTAGGCGTAGGCGCAGCCGGGCTTTGCGATGGCGGCGCGCTGGGCGCAACTGGTTGCCCATGCGCCACCGCGCTGCAAGCAAGCACTGCGTATACAAGCCATGGTGCAGCAAAACGCATCGCGCTGTCATTGCGGGGCTTGACCCGGCGATCCATGCAGTCCCTTCAGTCTGTTGGCGTAAGACTTCTATTATGGCGATACAACATGGGTGCCCGGGTCAAGTCCGGGCATGACGCGGCAGTTCGCTTACGCCCCCACACCCTTCCCCTTCAGCGCACTGCCGATCTCATCGAGGATCGCCGGGTCGTCGATGGTCGCCGGCATTTGCCACTTGTCGCCGTCGGCGATCTTCTTGATGGTGCCGCGCAGGATCTTGCCCGAGCGCGTCTTCGGCAGTCGCGCCACGGTGATGGCGAGCTTGAACGCCGCTACGGGTCCGATCTTGTCGCGCACCAGCGCGATACATTCCTTCTCGATCTCGGCCGGTGACCGGTTGACGCCGGACTTGAGAACGATGAAGCCGCACGGCACTTCGCCCTTGAGCTCGTCCTTGATGCCGAGCACGGCGCATTCGGCAACGTCCTGGTGCGCGGCCAGCACCTCCTCCATGCCACCGGTACTGAGCCGGTGGCCGGCGACATTGATGATGTCGTCGGTGCGGCCCATGACGAAAACGTAGCCGTCCTCGTCCTTGAAGCCGGCGTCGGCGGTTTTGTAACAGCCGGGAAATTCGTCGAGATAGCTTTCGCGCATGCGGTCGTCGGCCTGCCACAGGGTCGGCAGCGCGCCCGGCGGCAGCGGCAATTTCACCACGATCGAGCCCATCGTGTCGGCCGCCACCTCATGGCAGCCCTCGTCGACGATGCGCACGTCATAGCCCGGCATCGGCACCGTCGCCGACCCGTGCTTGACCGGCAGCGTGCCGAGCCCCACCGGATTGCCGGCGATGCACCAGCCGGTCTCGGTCTGCCACCAATGATCGAGCACCGGCACGTTGAGCAGCGCCTCGGCCCATTCCAGCGTCGGCGGATCGGCCCGCTCGCCGGCCAGGAACAGCGTGCGGAATTTCTTCAGATCGTGCTGCGCGAACAACGCGCCATTCGGATCTTCTTTCTTGATGGCCCGGAACGCGGTCGGCGCGGTGAACATTGCCACGGCGCCGTGCTCGGCGATGACGCGCCAGAACGCGCCGGCGTCCGGCGTGCCGACCGGCTTGCCTTCGTAGAGGATGGTGGTGCAACCGTGGAAAAGCGGCGCATAGACGATGTAAGAATGTCCGACCACCCAACCGACGTCGGAGGCCGTCCACCACACTTCACCCGGCTCGACGCCGTAGAGATTCTTCATCGACCATTGCAGCGCGACCATGTGGCCGCCGTTGTCGCGCACCACGCCCTTCGGCCGCCCGGTCGTGCCCGAGGTGTAGAGGATATAGAGCGGGTCGGTCGCTGCCATGCGCTCGCATTGCCAGGCGGAGCGGGCATGAATCAGCGCGTAGTCGCGCATCTTAGCCCAGTCGCGATCGCGGCTTTCGATCAGCGCTGCTTCGGATTGCGGCCGCTGCAGGATCAGACAAGCATCCGGCTTGTGCTTCGCCAGCGCGATCGCTTCGTCGAGGAGCGGCTTGTAATGCACGACGCGGCCGGGTTCGAGCCCGCAGCTCGCGGAGAGAATGACTTTCGGCGTAGCGTCGTCGATCCGCGTCGCCAATTCGCGCGCGGCGAAACCGCCGAACACCACCGAATGAATGGCACCGATGCGCGCGCAGGCGAGCATCGCGATCGCCGCCTCCGGCACCATCGGCATGTAGAGAATGACGCGGTCGCCCCGGCCGACGCCGAGATCGCGCAGCATGCCGCCGAGCACCTGCGTCTCGGTGAGAAGGCGATGATAGGTGATGGTTCGCTTCTCGCCGGCCAGCGGTGAATCGTAGATGATGGCGGCCTGCTCGCCGCGCCCGGCATCGACATGGCGGTCGACCGCGTTGAAGCAGGTGTTGCACACCCCGTCCGGAAACCAGCGCCCGTAGATGCCGGCCTTGGCATCGAATACGGTTTTCGGTTTCTCAAACCAGTCGATGTCGGCTGCCGCCTCGCCCCAAAAGCCATGCGGATCGCGTTGCCAGCGTGCATAGACTTCGTGATAGCGGCTCGACCGGGCGTCCAATCGCGCATCCATGGCGCAGCCTCCAACTCTTTTGCTCTATTCTCAGCCCCATGACAGCCGCGACGCAAGGCCGACAAGCATCACGGCACTGGCCCGATGCAGGGGCTTTGATCTATGTCACGACGGCCCACCTGTTCCCTTAAATCCGACCGTGATCACCGATCCGTGGTTCTATCTCCTCGCCATCCCGGCCGAGACGCTCCTTGGGCTCAGATCCACATCCTTCCGCAGCGCCTCGACAAGCTCACTTTGGTCGGCACCACCACGATCTTCTTTGCCTTCATGAGCGAGGTGAAGATCGTGCCGTATTTCGTGCTGGGGCAATTTTCCGCGCGTAATTTTGCGACCTCTTTGGTACTTTTGCCGCTGGCCGTCGCCGCCAACTGTCTCGGCATCTGGCTGGTGCGGCGGACGCCGACCGAACGTTTCTATCAGATCGCCTGTCTCTTGATGTTTTTGATTTCGCTCGCTTTGCTATGGCAGGGATGGAGCGGCCTCAGGTCCTGAAAGACACGCATAGCTATTTGCCGGCTTTCGGCTAGGTTGAGAATATGCGGCGATTCTTTGGCGGCGATCCTTCGCCACCGGCGAGCGGTCATGATTCACAGCCTTAAGCCCGTCACCACAGCGCCGGTGCCCTGCAAGATCTGCGGCAGCGCCGCCATGCTTTACGGCGTCGTCGATTTTCACAAGAGCTGCGAAGAAATCAAAGGAATCCAGCTGCCGCTATCCGGCGTGCCGATCTATTACCGCCGCTGTCCGAGCTGCGGCTTCCTTTTCACAGATGCATTCGACGATTGGAGCGCCGATCAATTCGTGGCGCACATCTATAACGATGACTACGAAGCGGTCGATCCCGACTACCGCACAACGCGGCCGACCGCGAACGCCGAGTACGTGGCCGGGCTCTGGGACCCCCACAAAGCGGAAACGCGCGTGCTCGATTACGGCGGCGGCGGCGACGTATTTTGCAAGGCACTGCGCGCCAAGGGCTTTCCCGTCGCAGTGACTTATGATCCCATGGTGCCGGAATTCGCCCAGCTACCCGACCAGAAGTTCGATTTGGTCACGTGCTTCGAGACGCTTGAGCACACGCCCGACCCGGCCGGCAGCATCGCCAAGCTTCTGCAATGCGTGGCGGACCCCGGACTCGTGATGTATTCGACATTCGTCCAGCCTGCGGATTTCGATAAATTAGGGCTGAACTGGTGGTATGTTGGACCGCGCAATGGCCATATCTCGATATTCTCAAAACAAGCACTGCAAGTGGCGTGGAAACGTCACGGCTACAATACCGTTTCCCTATCGGACAACAATCACTTCGCGTTTCGTAATCTGCCGTCATACAGCACCGGCCTGATCAAGTGATTGCCAGTCAGCAACCGCCATTCGAGTGATAATGGTTACGCCCTACGACACCGACCTCAACCGCAACGCAGCCAATTTTCAGCCGCTCACGCCGCTCTCGTTCCTGGCGCGCGCCGCCGAGATTTATCCGGACCAGACCGCGATCATCCACGGCGCGCGGTCGTGGACCTATCGCGAGTTTTACGCGCGGGCGCGGCGGCTTGCTTCGGCACTGGTCAAGCGCGGCATCAAGCGTGGCGATACGGTCGCGGTAGTGCTGCCCAATGTGCCGGCCATGCTTGAGGTGCATTACGGCGTCGCCATGGCCGGCGCCGTGCTCAATTCCATCAATACCCGGCTCGATGCCCGGGTCATCGCGTTCCAACTCGACCATGGCGAAGCCAAAGTGCTGATCACCGACCGGGAATTTTCGGGGACTGTGAAGGCCGCGCTGGCAAGCTACAAGGCGCGGCCTCTTGTCGTCGACTACGACGATCCGGAATTTACCGGCCCCGGCGAACGGCTCGGCAAGCTCGACTACGAGGATCTGCTGCGCGAAGGCGATGCCGATTTCGCCTGGCTGATGCCGAACGACGAGTGGGACGCGATCACGCTCAATTACACCTCGGGCACGACCGGCGATCCAAAGGGCGTCGTCTATCATCATCGCGGCGCGTATCTGCTGGCGATGGCCAATGTCATCACCTGCGCCATGGGCAAGCATCCCGTTTATCTGTGGACGCTGCCGATGTTCCACTGCAACGGCTGGTGCTTTCCCTGGACGCTGTCGGTGGTCGCCGGCACGCATGTCTGCCTGCGCGCGGTGCGCGCCGCGCCGATTTTCGACGCCATCGCCACCCACAAGGTCACGCATTTGTGCGGCGCGCCGATCGTGATGTCGACACTGCTCAATGCGGCCGCGCACGAGAAGAAGCCGCTGCCGCACGGCGTTGAATTCATCACCGCCGCCGCGCCGCCGCCGGAATCGGTGCTGGCGGCGATGAAATCGGCGGGCTTCAACGTCACCCATGTCTACGGTCTGACCGAGACTTACGGGCCGGCCAGCATCAATGATTGGCACCGCGAATGGGATGCACTCGACGGCTCCGAGCAGGCGAGCAAAAAGGCGCGGCAAGGCGTCGCCTATCCGGTGCTCGACGCGCTCGACGTGCTCGATCCGGCGACCATGCAACAGGTCGCCCGTGACGGCGCGGCGCTCGGCGAGGTGATGTTTCGCGGCAATGTGGTGATGAAAGGCTATCTGAAGAACACATCCGCCACCCTGGCGGCGTTCGCCGGCGGCTGGTTTCATTCCGGCGATCTCGGCGTCATCCATCCGGACGGCTATATCCAGCTCAAGGACCGCTCCAAGGACATCATCATCTCCGGCGGCGAGAACATCTCCTCGATCGAGGTCGAGGACGCGCTGTACAAGCATCCGGCCGTGCAAGTGGTCGCCGTGGTCGCCAAGCCCGACGACAAATGGGGCGAGACGCCCTGCGCCTTCGTGGAATTAAAGCCGGGCGCCACAGCGAACGCCGAGGAACTGATCGCCTGGTGCCGCGAGCACCTCGCCGCCTACAAATGCCCGCGGCACATCGTGTTCGCGGAGATTCCCAAAACCTCGACCGGGAAATTACAGAAATTCAAGCTGAGGGATGCGGTGAAGGGGATGTAAATTCCTCCCCTCCTTCTTCCCGCGAAAGCGGAAAATCCAAGAGGCTGCAAAATTAAAATAGCAGCTTCCGGTCCCCGCATTCGCGGGGACGAGCGTCGTAAAATCTAACGCTTTAGCTGAACCGACTAATGGACGAGTGTGTCTTGCCGTAGCCGCTCGATCTCGTCCTTGACGTACAATTTTTTTCGTTTGAGTTCCGCAATCTGCAAATCGTCCGCGGAGGGGTGGGTCAGCGCTTCGTTGAGTTCGGATTCGAGCGCCTGGTGCCGTTTCTCGAGTTCCGCAAGATGCGATTCAATCGCCATCTGGGCTGCCTCCTTGCGTCAGATTTAAGCCTGATCGGATCATCCTACACCCTAACAGCCGAAAGCAAGGATACTCCGTTTTAGTCCTTACGAAAATCCCCCATGCCCAGCCTTGCAGACCTGTTGTGCACAATTGGCGGCCGGCCGCGCGGCCTTGTCGGCGATTAACCAAAACGCGATAATCCGTAGAGGCTTACCAGGTATCTGCGCCGACCGGCCGAGGCGTAGGACCGACAAGGGCTTCGACCAAGGCGGCGATGACACAAGAGGAAGAACGCGAGCTTCGGGCGCAGCTGGCGCGCCTGCAGCAGGAGCATCGCGACCTCGATGCCGCGATCGCGGCATTGCATGAGTCGCCCGGTTCCGACCTCATCCAGGTGCAGCGATTGAAAAAACGCAAGCTGCACCTGCGCGACCGCATCACCTTCATCGAAGACCAGCTCACGCCGGATATTATCGCTTAACCGGCGCGGCGGTGCTTGCGTTCCGCCTTGCGCCCATACATCGCGGCATCGGCGCGCGCCAGGACCGCGGCGGGCGTGTCGAGCCGTCCCAACACTGCGACGCCGGCCGAGGCACCGACGACGAATGTCGAGGCGCCCCAGCGAGCCTCGGTGGAATAGATTGCGGCTTCGAGCGCGGTCGCCTTCGCAGCCGCGGCGGCGTGATCGACGTTCCACAACAGCACCGCGAACTCGTCGCCGCCGAGACGCGCCACGACGTCGGAGGCGCGCACGTTGCGCACCAAGGCCGCCGCGACCGCCTTGAGCACGGCATCGCCCGCGGCATGGCCGCAGCGGTCGTTCACCGGCTTGAACCCGTCGAGATCGACATAGATCAGCGCGGCGCTGGTGCCGTAGCGTTTGACGTAAGCGAGCGAGCGCTTGAGCTCGCGCTCAAACCCGCGACGGTTGAGCACGTCGGTCAAGGGATCGATGTCGACGCGAACTTCGAGATCGGCGATGCGATCGCGCGAGGATTTGAGCTCTGCGGCAAGCGCCTCGACCTCCGCTGCAAGCCGCATGAAACTCGATCGCGACGGCGTGCGCGGCGATTTCGACTCAAGCGATTCGCCGTGATCGCTGCGGCTTGATTTCGGCCGCGGCGGGCGCGACAACACATTCGTTTTGCGCGCTTTGCGGACCGATCTCACCGCCCGGTTTTTCATTGTCGCATCAGTCCCGCCGCGCGAATCGCAACGAAAGCATAGCGCAGGCCTCGTCGCCGAACAGCGCCCCCGACGCACTGAGAGTCTGGGCTCAGATTACCAAGATTTAATTTGGCGAGGCGCTGCCGGCGACCGCCCGGAAAAGTGCGGAGAATCGGATTGGGCTTTTCCTGCAGGCGCACGATGGGCACGGGACGGCGGCGGCTTTGGCCTTGTCAGGGAAGAGATCTCAGATTTGTGCATCGCGGCATCGCCGGATTGCCGGAGACCAATGACGATGGGGAGGAGCCGCTTTGGGCGCGCCATTTTAATGATGGCTGGATTCAGGCATAATCATTCAGTCTGTGTTCAGCAATAAATGGGAACTTAAGGCATCGAGGGACGGTTGGGGTGCGGGTCAAACCCATTGTCGAGGTGATGTCATGAGAAAGATCTTGGTTGCGCTTGTCGCTGCGGCGACGCTCGCGGGAGCGTCAGTGGCAACGTCAGGTCCCGCTCTGGCCTGGCACGGCGGCGGGTGGCATGGCGGGTGGCATGGCGGCGGTTGGGGTTGGGGAGCAGGCGGTTTCGTTGCCGGCGCCCTGGTCGGCAGCGCGCTCGCCTCTCCGTACGCCTACGGCTACTATCCGTATGGATATTATCCGCCTCCCTATTACGGTCGTCCCTGCGTGTGGCGGCGCTGGTGGAATGGCTACGCCTGGGTGCGCGGCTGCGTTTAAGCGGTACAGCGACCTGTTGTGTGGGGAAAATTGGCGGGCGTCCCGGTGGGACGCCCGCCATGCGGGATATTGGTGCTATCCGCACCCAACTTCCGCCAAATAGTCGAACTCTAATGAGTGCGAGTTCGACATAGAATTCGGGGGTATCCGGGGCTTCCCGCTATCCACTTTCGAGATCGGCTCCCGGCCGGTCAGATGAGGAACACATGCACAAGACGCTTTTGGGCCTGGCCGCGGCAGCCAGCCTTGGCCTCGCGACCGTGGCCGCCCCCGTGCCGGCAAATGCTTATTGCGTGGGCTGCGCTGTGGGCGCGGGAGTTCTCGGCGGGGTGGTCGCAGGCGCGATCGTCGGCAACGCCATCGCCAACAGCCCGCCACCCCCGCCGCCGGGCTACTACGGGCCGCCGCCCGCGGCCTACTATCCGCCGCCGCCCCCGGCTTACGGCCCCGGCTACGCTCAGCTGGCACCCGGTTGCTACTGGGGCAAGCGCAAAGTTTGGATCGAGGGCGCCGGCTACCGCTGGCGCACCGTCCAGATCTGCCAATAGCGCGGCAGCGCCAGCGGCCTGCCTGTGATCGCGCCAGGGCGTGTTGAATTCGGCCGGCCGGCTTTTATGAGCCGGCCGGTTTCTTTTTGGACCTATATTGTACGCGTTGGTGAGCCCGCAGTCGTTCCGCAATTCGCCCGTCAGCCCTTTCCATGCGACGATGCCGATAGAAACGACCTCTAAAGCAGTGCACCCGCTCGCGGCGGCGCGCGAGGTGAGCGGCGGTGCCATAGAACCTGTCGGCAAGCGTAGCCGCCCAGCGCAAACTGCCGTCGAGAAAACCCGGCGCTACGCCGCGCTTGCGCTCGCCGTCACGGCCGGTCTGTTGTCGCGCGCGGCGCGCAACCAGCGGTCGCGGACAATGACCGTGCTCGGCTGGATCGCCGTCATTGCGGTGTGCGGCTATGTCGGCCTGACTGCGATGATCTATCTGACGCAGCGGTCGCTGATGTATTTCCCGGACCGAACGCACGTGACCCCTGCCGCGGCCGGCCTGCCCGAAGCCACGGAAGTGCCGCTGACGGCGGCCGACGGCGTGCAGGTCCGAGTCTGGCACGTGGCGCCGCAGGCCGGAGAGCCTGTCATTCTTTATTTCCACGGCAATGGCGGTGCGCTGAACTACCGCGTCGAGCGCTTTCGCCGCCTCATCGGCGCCGGCATCGGCTTGGTTGCACTGGAATATCGTGGCTATGGCGGTTTGGGGGGCAGTCCGAGCGAGCAAGGCCTGATCCGCGACGCCGAGGCGGCCTATGGATTTGCTGTCGCGCATTATCCGGCGCAAGAAATCGTGCTGTGGGGTGAATCGCTCGGCTCCGGGGTGGCGGTGGCGCTGGCGGCGGAAAAGCCGGTCGGCCGCGTCATCCTGGAAGCGCCGTTCACCTCCGCACTCGCCGTCGGCGAACGCCGCTATTGGTATCTGCCGGTGCGGCTCTTGATGAAAGATCAGTTTCGTTCCGACGAGCGCATCAAGAAGGTTACGGCGCCGCTTCTGATCCTCCACGGCATGCACGACCGGGTCGTACCCTATGCGATGGGCGAACGTCTGTTCGAACTCGCCAACAAGCCCAAGCACATCGTGCGCTTCCTCGACGGCGGCCACGAAGACCTAGACAAGAACGGCGCGCTCGATGCCGTCGCCCGGTTTCTCGGCGGCGATTTGGATTGAGCATGCGGCCGAGCGAGCCGTCCTAAAACGTCGGATAAGTCTGGCCGACCTTACCGCCGACCCGAGCGAAGCCTTCTTTTGCCGGCGAGTATTTGTCGTTGATATTGAGCGCTTTCGCATAGGAGCCGGCGGCCTTGTCTTTCTGGCCAAGGCGCTCGTAAGCGAGCCCCCGGCTGCTCCACGCTCGCACATTCTGCGGATCGAGCTGCACCGCATTGTCGAGATCGCTCGTCGCCGATTTATTGTCGTCGATGGCGAGATAGCTCAATGCGCGCGCGATCCACGGGTCGGCGTTGTCGTTTTCCAGGCCCACCGCGGTCGAAAAATCGGCGATGGCGAACTGGTGCTGCTGCCGGCTCTGATACAAGAGCCCGCGATTGTAATAGGCGTCGGCATTGTCGGGCTTGAGTGTGATCGCCTTGTTGAAATCGGCGAGCGCCTCGTCGGCGTGACCCTGTTCGCGATAGACAATGCCGCGGCCGACATAGGCGGGCGCATAATTGGCGTCGATGGTCAGCGCTTTGTCGTCATCGGCAAGCGCGAGATCGAGCTTATTGGTCTTGCGATAGATCAGCGCGCGATTGGCATAGGCCTGTGCGTAATGCGGATCGAGGCCGATCGCCTTGTTGAAATCGGCGAGCGCCTGTTCATTGCGGCCGGCTTCGCCATAGACCGTGCCGCGCATGTTGTAGGCCTGCGGATCGTCGGGATGCTTGGCAATCACCTCGCCGAGCGAGGTCAGGTTCGCCTGCGAGGTTGCCAGCAAGCCCTCACTGGCTCCGGCGTCGGCGGCCGGCGGATTGCCGAGCGTCGCGCAGCCCGTGAGCGTGAGCGCCAACAGAATAGGCAGCGCGAGCCGGCCCAAGACTTGAGGCCCGAGAGGCGCGATCCAAAGCGTGGCGGGTACTGACCGGGTCATCGCTACGAAGATAACATCCCGGCGCGCCAAAAAAACGGCGCAGGCAACCCCTGCGCCCTCGTCACAATAAACAAACTGTCAGCCGAAACGGGGTGCGCGTGGCGCATCAGGCCGGCCCATGCTGGGCCCGGCGCCCGGGCCGGTGGTCGGCTTCGGCTTCATCGGCAGCAAGCCCTCGCGCTGCAACTTCTTGCGCGCAAGCTTGCGAGCGCGGCGGATCGCTTCCGCCTTTTCCCTTGCCTTCTTTTCGGACGGCTTTTCGTAGTGGCCGCGAAGCTTCATCTCGCGGAAAATGCCCTCGCGCTGCATCTTCTTTTTCAGCGCCTTGAGGGCTTGATCGACGTTGTTGTCGCGGACGAGAACCTGCACGCGTGCTCCTTTCACTGTCGGCTTCGTGTGATTTCAAAATGGCTAGACGCAACGCCCGGGCCATCTCGACGCGGGCATCTAGCAGAAATGCCCCGAAAAGTCCACCAGCGGGGAAGTTGGTGATCTATTAGTCCGGAAACACTTGCGTCACATGGCCCATCTTGCGGCCGGGGCGAACCGCCGTCTTGCCATAGAGGTGCACCGCGGCTCCTGGGAGGACCAACCAGCGGCGATAATCTTCGATCTCGTGGCCGATGAGATTCGTCATCTCGACACGGCCATGGCGCAACGGCGTTGCCAGCGGCCAGCCGGCGACGGCTCTGATGTGCTGCTCGAATTGCGACACCGAGGCGCCGTCGATCGTCCAATGGCCGGAATTATGAACCCGCGGCGCAATCTCATTGACCAGAAGACCCCCGTCGCCGAGCACGAACATCTCGACCGCAAGCACGCCGACATAGGCGAATTGACGCGCAATGGTTTCGGCGATGCGCACGGCCTCGGCCGCAGTTTGCGCGCCGAGCGCCGCCGGCACCCGTGAAAATTTCAAAATGTGGTCGCGGTGCACGTTCTCGGTGACGTCGAAACAGGCGACGACGCCATCGCCGCCGCGTGCGGCGATGACCGAGACTTCCCGCTCGAACGGCACGAAGGCTTCGAGAATGCAAGGCTGGCCGCCGACGTCGCGCCAGGCGATTGCCGGATCGCCGCCGTTCTTGATCGCCGCCTGGCCCTTGCCGTCATAGCCGAAGCGGCGCGTCTTCAAGATCGCCGGCCGGCCGACCCGCTCGATTGCCGTGGCAAGCTCGGCCGCCGACGCAACCTCGGAAAACGGCGCGGTGCGAATGCCAAGCGCCGTGACAAAATTCTTTTCGGCGAGGCGATCCTGTGTGATCGCTAGGATCTTTGGATCGGGCAGCACCGGAACGCGGGCGGCCAGAAACGTTGCGGTTTCCGCCGGCACATTTTCGAACTCGTATGTGACGATGTCGACATTTTCGGCGAAGCGGGCCAACGCTTCGGTATCGGTGTAATCGGCGCGGATGACGCGGCGCACCACGTCGAACGCCGGCGAGTTGGGATTGGGCGCGAAGACATGGCATTTGAAGCCGAGCCGGGCCGCGGCCAAGGCGAGCATGCGGCCGAGCTGACCGCCGCCGAGAATGCCGATGGTGGCCTCGGGCCTTAATGTCGGCAACGCAACCTGCGAAGCCTGGCTCACGCGCCGTCCATCGGCGCTTCGGCGACCGATGCGGTTTGCCGCGCCCGCCACGCTTCCAACCGCTCGCTTAAGGCGGGATCGCTCAGCGCCAGAACGCTCGCTGCCAACAGCGCGGCATTGATCGCGCCGGCCTGCCCAATGGCAAGCGTGCCGACCGGCACGCCGGGCGGCATCTGCACGATGGAATAAAGCGAATCCAGCCCCGACAGCGCCTTTGATTCCACCGGAACGCCGAACACCGGCAGGCTGGTCAAAGCGGCGGTCATTCCCGGCAAATGCGCGGCGCCGCCGGCCCCGGCAATGATGACCTTGAAACCTTGCGCTTTCGCTCCCTTGGCGAAGGCATAGAGCCGCTCGGGCGTACGGTGGGCGGAAACGATACGAGCCACATGGGCCACATCAAGCGCGTCGAGTGTATCGGCGGCATGTTTCATGGTCTGCCAGTCGGACTGGCTGCCCATGATAATGGCGACTGATTTCGCTCCCGGCGGCGGCACGAAAATATCCCTGCACGAAGGAAGCGGCGTATTATAGGGCCGCGCGTTACTGGTGCAAGGCGGTTAATTCAATGTAGCCGGCATTGGCGAAGCGATATGCGGGATCGGTTAACGCATAGACCCGGGATATCGCTAGGCTCGTGGGGCTACGAGGTTTGAGCAAGGAGCGGGAAGCCGTGCAGATGAGCCAATATCATTATTTGCCGCTGGCGCCCGGCTTCTTCGCCATATTGGTCGGGATTTTCTTCGCCGTTCTCATCCTGCAAACGGTGCGCTTTGCCTATACCAGCCTCGGCATCAGTTCCGGCACGGCGCTGCTTTTACTGTTCGGTTCGCTCATTGGCAGCATTTTCAACATCCCGATCGCCCAATTGCCGCCCGAGCAAGTGATGTCCGACCGGGTCGTCGGTTTCTTCGGCATGCAGTACGAAGTGCCGGAGGTCAGCCATTGGCAGGGCACGGTGATCGCGGTCAATGTCGGCGGCGCGGTCATCCCGACGCTGTTGTCGCTTTATCTGCTCTTTAAGCGCGACCTATGGGTCAAAGGCGCCATCGCCACCGCGATCGTCGCCTTGGTGCTGCATTGGCTCGCCAATCCTGTTCCCGGTCTCGGCATCGCGGTGCCGGTGTTCGTGCCGGTCGTGACCACGGCCGCAGTTGCCCTTCTATTGTCGCGCCGGGACGCGGCGCCGCTTGCCTATATCGCCGGCAGCCTCGGCACGCTGATTGGCGCCGACCTCACCAATCTCGACAAAGTCCGCGGGCTTAGCGCGCCGGTCGCCTCGATCGGCGGCGCCGGAACCTTCGACGGTATTTTTCTCACCAGCATCCTCGCCGTGCTCATCGCCAATCTCTATGCCGGACCGCGGCGCGTGCAACTCGGCTAGCCACGAAAAGCGCGAGGCTCAACTGCAATGTCAGCGACGTCACCCGACGCAATCAAGGATTATCACGTCCACGTCTACTACGATCCGGCCCACAGCCGCGACCGCGCCACGCGCCTGCGCGATCGCGTCGCCGCGGCATTTCCGCAAGCCAAGCTCGGACGCTGGCACGACGAGCTGGTCGGACCGCATCCTCAATCGATGTATCAGATCGCGTTTCCGACCGAGATGCTGGCCGCCTTCGTGCCGTGGCTGATGCTCAACCGCGACGGCTTGACCATTCTTCTGCATCCGGAGACCGGCGACGACTTCACCGATCACACTGCGCATGCGGCGTGGTTCGGCGCAGTACTACCGTTGCGCGTCGAGGTGTTCAAAAAGTAACCACCGATATCGTTACAGGTAAGCCCCGATGGCTGCGACGACGAAGCGCGTCGTCGCGGTCGTTCGCGGCAATGCGACGCGCCTTGGCCTGAAGAACCTTGTCGCGATCTGCGCGTTGCCCGGGAAAGGGTAACGCCATGACAGACGCAGACGAGACTCCACGCCAGCGCGAGACGGATCGGACGAACGACAATCGGTTAATGACGCCGCTCCTCCTGATGGCGCTCATTATTGCCGGCGGCGTGTTGATCTTCGCGGTGCTTGGACCGTCGGTCAGCTGACCGAGAACACGAGCGCTACAGACCACGCTCGCGCTTGAGCCGATCGATATAGCCTTCGGCATCGGGCGGCAGCGAAGCCAATCCTTTTTGG
Organism: uncultured Alphaproteobacteria bacterium; assembly: GCA_963822935.1. GTDB lineage: Bacteria > Pseudomonadota > Alphaproteobacteria > Rhizobiales > Xanthobacteraceae > BOG-931. Next base: position 81,189 of record CAWGJP010000023.1, on the reverse strand, counting down.
CCGGCGGCAGAAAGATAGGGCCGCAGTCTTGATCCGATGAGATAGGCTGGCTGGCGATCGGCGGGAATGATTCGATCGAATATCACGACGATCAGTATGGCGACCAGAAGCATCCGCACCGCACCGAGTAAGGCCCCGCCGACGCGATCGATGAGCGGCGGATCCGTCCCCAAGAATTCGTTCGCGCCGTAACGGAAGAGCGCGCCGAGGACTACGCCGATCACCAGAAAGATCGCGAACAACGGCAACCACGCCGTGTCGGAAGACAACGTCCTGCTTCCCCTCAGCAGAGGCGCGACATCGGGCGCGACCGCAACGGCAATCGGAGCCGCAATGATATAGGCAAGGATTGTCGCCAGGCTGCGCACCAGACCCGACACGAAGCCCAGCACTGCGCCAAGAATGACGGCGGCGGTAACCACCGCGTCGAACGGATTCATCGCGGCTGACCGTCGTCGAACTTGCGCTCAAAAATCTCGCCCAAAGTGGCGTAGAAGAAGCCATTGAGCCGGCCCATCGGATCGAGCTTCTTCATATCGATATAGCCGTTGGTCATGCAGCGCGGATCGACGTGCATATAGACCACCTCGCCAATGACCAGCGGATGCCGGTTGGGGCCGAGCTCGATCACCTGATGCAATTTGCATTCGAAATGGATCGGCACCTCTTTGACGCGCGGCGCCGCCACTTTCACACTCGCGAGCGGCGTCAAGCCGGTCTCGCCGAATTCGCTGTCGTCCTCGGGGAAGGCGTTGGCCGAATCGACCATCTCCTTCCACACCGGATGCGTCACCACGTTGAAGCAGAACTCGCCGGTCTCGCGCACGTTCTTGAGCGTATGCTTCTCGCTGCCGTCGGGATTGCGCGCGATGGTCAGCGAGATCATCGGCGGGACGACGCAGACCACGGTGAAGAACGAAAACGGCGCCAGATTGGTGATGCCCTTCTTGCTGACCGTCGACGCCCAACCGATCGGCCGCGGCACTACGGAACCGGTGAGCAGGCGATAGACCTGCCGCTTGTCGGCGACGGCGGGATCGAATTCGAGGTAGTCGGACATGTGGACGGACCCCCGCAATGCGGCCGCAGATTAGCACGATGCCATTTGGTCGCGCAGGCGCTAATGCACCCGAACCGGGATGATTTCGACCGACAGCAGACTTCGTCGCCGAGCCCGTAATAGTAATAGGCCGGCTGCGACACCAGGCGGAGGACCATGAACAGCCGCAAGCGCAGCCGCTTGAGAAGATTGATGTGCCGCACCGGCAGCAGGTTTTCCTATGACGCGTGCACGATCCAGCGATGGCGGTCAGCCGGCAGGTCGATTTCGTGGTGCCGCGCCATTCCCTCCAGCACCCGCTCGACATTGGGCTCTTCCATGAAGCCGAAGCTTAACTCGACGGCGATGATGCCGCCGCGGTTACGGTCGCAATCGAAGACGCGATAACGGTTGTCATGGATGTACGGAACCTTGCGGTGTTTGACTTCGACCATAATCAAATTGCGCGGCATACATCGCTTCGCCGCCGGTGACGACCAGCATCAGGGCGCCAAGAATGAGGAGCGTGTCGAAGAGGTCGGCGTGATGCAGATAGCTCAGACCGTAAAACGGATTGAACGCGGCGAGGATGTCGGGGAAGCTGCCGTGCGGCGCACGGCTCGACGGCGCGCCCGGCTTGCGTCCCGGTGGCGCGCATTTTTCGCAAGCGAGTTAAAGCGTTCATCAACCAAACCACGCCGGCTGCCGCGAACCGCCGTCGTTCGTCTAGCCAGAATTGGAACCGGAACCATTGATACACATGAAGGGACGCGGCCCCCGCCATTGGCTTCTTTTCGCAGCCACGCCCGGCAATCGATCAAACCGACCCAGAACCGTACCGGAACCGTGAACAAAATCGGGCGGCGATAGTTTTCGAACAGCACACGAAATGGAGAATGAACCCATGAAAAAATTACTTTTCGCCGCCGGACTGGTCTTGGCCGCAACTTCGGCCTCGATGGCGCAGGGCTATGTTTACGGAACGCCGTACGGCGGCGGCGCCTATGATTACAGCACCGGCCCGAGAGCCGGTTTGTATGACTACGCCCCCGGTTACGGCTATGGCAGCAATTGGTACGAGGACGAGCGCTCCGACGGTCCCGGTCGCGGCAACGATGCGGAGTCACAGCGGTGACACTTAAGAGCCGAGTGAGAGCAGGCTCGAAAATCCGGGCATTTGACTTTCACGCTGTCTCCCCGACCATGGCGGCATGGGTGCGCCGCGAAAACAGCGTTTGCAGGTCGCCGTAGTCGGGCTTGGCAGCATTGGCGGCGCCGCCGCCGGCTGCCTTGCCGCAGCCGGCCGGCACGACGTCGTCGTCTGCATGCGCCGGCCGATCGAGCGGCTCACGCTTGACCAACCCGGCGGCGTCGTAGAGGTCAAGCTCACCGTACTGACCGACCCCATGGACGCCAAGCCGGTCGACTGGGTGCTGCTTTGCACCAAGACGCATCAGACCGAATCGGCGGCGCCATGGCTGGCGCAACTGTGTACGCCGTCGACCCGCGTCGCTGTTTTGCAAAATGGCATCGGCCATGTCGCGCGCGTTGCGCCGCTCGCCCATGGCGCAACCGTGCTGCCGGTGATCGTCTATTATAACGGCGAACGGCTAGCGCCCGATCGCGTGCGGCTGCGGCAAGGCTCCGACCAAGATCTGGCGGTTGCCGACGATGAGGCAGGCCGCGCTTTCGCCACGCTTCTCGAAGGCACCCCACTTCGTGTCCTGCGCAGCGACGACTTCGAGACGCTGATTTGGCGCAAGCTTCTGATCAATGCGGTCGCCAATCCGATCACGACGCTGACGCTGCAACGGCAGACGGTTTTGCGCCGGCCGGATGTGCAGGAGTTGTGCCGCGGCATTCTTGGCGAAGCCGTGGCGGTGGCGCGCGCCGAAGGCGTGAACCTCGCCGGCGACGAGCCGGCACGCGCGATGGCGACGCTGTTTACGTTTTCAGGCGAGCTTGGCACCTCCATGTATTTCGATCGGCTCGCCGGCCGCCACCTCGAAGTCGACGCCTTGACCGGCGCCATCGTTGCGGCCGGCGCGCGCCACGGTGTCGCGACGCCGTTCAATGCCGCGCTGCTGACGCTGTTACGCGCCATCGACGAGACGGCCGCACAGCCGAGCAAATGAGTGGCAACAGCGTGCTGAAAGTGGATTGGCCTGCAAAGCCAAAGGCAGGCTATGATGCGGCAGCTCTCTCGCAGTCACAGGAAGATCAGATGGCGCGTCGTCCAGCCGATCCACGCTCCGCAGCCGAGCAAGCATTTAAGGCGGCAACCGCGAAGCCTGTCGAAGCGCCGCCCAAAGCACCGCTGGCGTTACCTGGCGTGAAGGAAATGGTTTCCCTGCGCCTCGACCGCGATGTGCTGGATTTTTTCCAGGAAGACGGGCCCGGCTGGCAGGATCGCATCAACGCCGCGCTGCGCAAAGCGTCCGGCAAGTAACATTTTACTGCTGCCGTCGGTGCGTGCGTGCATGACTTGGCGACGGATCGGCCGCAGCGCGGCAAATAAGTAAAAAGCGCTACGCATCCTTCACGTTTTATTGAAGCGGTGTCCGCAAGGATGACACAGAGGACCGGTAACAAGGTTCCATCTGAGCATGGAGGGATTCGCCATGACGCTCCAAGTTACCGAGCAGGTCGCTGGCAAAGCCGCAGCCCCGATGCGTTTTTTCCATGAACGCTATTTCGGCCGGCCGTGTTGCCCGAAATGCGGCGAACCGTTGATGGCGGCGGAATATCCGGAATTCTCCGAATGCCGCAGCGGCGACGTAATCCGGAATCACTGGCGTTGCGACAGCTGCGACCATCGCTTCGACACCGTGGTGAAGTTCAAACCGCTTGCCGCTTGAAAACGGCGCGGGTGAGCCGAAGCGATTTAGCTTAGCGCGATCATGCGCACATCGTCGGCGGGCGGCGTTTGCAGCTCCGGCGGCGCGTAAACAGGCGAACCGCGGTATCGATCAGGGTCAGTGTCACGCCGCTGTGCTGCAGCAGCGGCAATCAGTGTCAGCGCAAATGTTCGGACAATGCCCGCCGGCCCAACAGGCGGCTATTTGTAGAAATACTTAGCGGTCTTGGCGATGGCGGCGGTTCAATCCGCACCGCGTCGGCCGATCGGATGCGCCGGCGCAAGTTTTGGCGCGCGATTGACTGCGGCGGCAAGCGATCGAAAAGCCCGGCTGGCGATGACCGCCGACAGCGTCAGCACGATCGTTTGCAGGACGCCGCCCATCACCAAATCAATCATCATCTGCGGCGAGCCGGTGACCCCGATACGGCGCCCAAGCAACAGGGTACCGCCGAGGCCGACAGCCGCCCACGGAATGAGCGCGAGGACAAAGATCGCGAACAGCCGCAAGGTCTGGCCTTTGCTGTCGGCGATCGCATGGGACGCCGTCGCGCCCGGCGCCTGCACGGCAAGCGCAGGCATTAAAATCGTGAGCCGCAGCGACAACCCGATGGCCGCGACCAGCGTTACGATCAGCCCAAGAGTGCTCGCCCATAGCGGCCATGCGAGTGCTTGCATCGCGCCGAGCAGGTCGAACGGCAGTCCGGACAAGACCTTCAGCGCGAGCAGCCAGACGAAGAACCTTTGGTAGACCGGATCGCCGAGCGCAAGCGCATAGCCCGGCGTGATCACGTCCTGGATCACGAAACGGTGGACGGCCATAATCACGGGCGTCACCAGCAGCACCCAGATCGCGTCGTCGGCAAGAACTAAGACTTGGCCAATGGCACTCCGGTCCCACAGGCTTTGCGGGATAAACTCCTCGAAAGTTGAGAGGGCTGCAAGGATGAAAAAAGTAATGACCGCGAGCGCACGCAGCGCTGATAACGCTCGCCGCCAGTCGCGATAGCTCGCTGTAAGCGTATGCACGATCGGCAAAGAGCGATGAACCACGGCGAGACTCGCATTGGCCTGGATTCATTTGTCGGGTCCGGGGGCCATGGCGGTTCACCAGTTGTGGCGAGCCCGTCGCGAACCGTGTCGGAGCGCCTTGACTCGACCTAAAGTTTATGTTCCTGTTTTGTTCCTTGTGCTTCGCCATAGGGGATGAGACATGAAAGCTCGCACTCTGACGTTAGGTTTGGTTCTTACCTCGGCTCTCGGCCTTGCTGGGCTCGCCGTCCCGGCACTCGCGCTGGCGCAGCAGACTATCGCGCCCGATGATGCCAAGGCACATGTCGGTCAGACGGTGACGATCGAGGGTCCAGTCGGCAATGTCTATACCGCACGCTCCGGCATGACCTTCATCGATATCGGCGGCCGCTATCCCGACAATGCCTTCGCCGCGGTGATCTTTTCCGACGACAGCGGAAAATTCCCCAACGTCAAGGCGCTCGACGGCAAAGTTGTCGACGTCACCGGCGTCGTCAGCCTTTATCGCGGCAAGCCCGAGATCGTCTTGAAATCCGCCGATCAGATGAAGGCGAAGTAGCCTTCTCAAATCGTCCGATAGCCGCCGTCGGCCATGACGATGGCGCCGGTGACGTAGGCCGACAGATCCGACGCCAGAAACAGCGCCGGGCCGACGATGTCTTCCGGCTTGCCGGTGCGTCCCAGCGGTGTGTGGTCGAGAAAGACCTTCACCAGTTCCGGCTGGGTAGCGCGCACGTTTTCGTTCAGCGGCGTCTCGATCAGGCCGGGCCCGATGGCGTTGACGCGCACGCCATCCTTGCCCAGTTCCGCAGCCAAGGCGCGGGTGAACCCGAGCACGCCGTGCTTCGAGGTAGTGTAAGCCGGCGAGTTCGGCGTGCGCACATGCGCGAACGACTGGATGGAAGCGATATTGACGATGCGGCCCTTGGCGGCGCGCAATGGCGCCAGGAGGGCATGCGTGACGTTGAACAGGCCGTTGAGATTAACCGCCATGATGTCCTGCCAGTCCTTGATCACGGCGTCCGGATCGGCGGTAAAGGCGTTGCGCCGGTTGATGCCAGCGTTGTTGACCAAAATCGAAACCGCACCGACGTCGCTGGCGATCTTCGCGGCAACGGCGCGGCAGGCCTCGCGGTCCCGCACGTCGAGGGTGAAGGCGTGCGCCGCGCCGCCTTCGGCGCGGATGTCGGCTGCGGTCTCGGCCGCGGTGTCGCCGTTGATGTCGAGCACGGCGAGCGTCGCGCCCTCGCGCGCAAAGCCGAGCGCAATGGCGCGGCCGATCCCGGAGCCAGCGCCGGTAACGGCGGCGATGTGATTGTGCAAAAGCGCAGGCATGGGCGCCCTCCTAATCATAGCCGGGAAGCGGCCGACTTGAATCGGAGGCGTTAGCCCCTCGGCGGCTTCGCGCCGCCGACGCAGATGAAGTAGAACGGGCCTGCCGGCGTGACCGGCGGCAGCTTCGGCAGCGCGAAATCGGTGACGCCATTGCCGCCGTAGCGCGTACCGAGCAGGCTGAACAGCGCTTGGTTCTGGGCGATCGCCAACAGCTGGCCCTGGCAGGCGGCAAAGCCGCTCGGCGCAAAGTCGAAGGCGAAAATTTCGATCTGTCCGAGCATCGGCTGGGTCGGTGCGGGTGCATCCACGACAAGTCCCCCAAGTGAGCGTGCAGGGGTACACGGTATAGTGGCAGCGGACAACTCCGGCAGCGGAGCGATGCCGCGACACATTCGCCCGTCACGACGATGTGTTCCGCCGCAGCGTTGCCAGCGCGCCGGCGAAACCATAATTTTGTAATGCGTGGTGGTGGGCGACTGACGGAGCGAAATAGCCTGCGGAGGCTTCGGTGGCAGCAGAACGCGCCTTCACCTGCGGCAGCAGCAAATATTACGTGGTGGAACAGCACGGCTATCTGATCGTGCAGCGGCAGGACTGGCTCGGCCGCACTTTCCTCGATTACGCACGCAGCCTCGCGGACGCGATCGCCCGCATCGAGGCCGATGCGAAGTGCTGGCAGATCCGGGCGGCGTAAAGAAACTTCGCCGCACACGACGGAGCGCGTTGCCCACTGCGGCGGAAGCGATGTTGCCGGGCGGCCGATAATCGGCGATGCTAAGAGCATGCGTCTTCTGTGTTGCTGCATGGCGGTACTGGCAGCGCTCACCTCCGCGTGTTCCGCAGCCACTCGCGCCTATGTGATGAACGGCCTCTTTGTCGGTCATGGTCTGGCGGTTATCGCTGACCGGCTGCGCCAGCGCGGCGACATCGTCGCTTATGGCAGCTACGAACAAAATCGCCAATTCGCCACCGACGCCTGCGCGCACACCGACGATCGCATCATCGTGATCGGCCATTCGTTCGGCGCCGAACGCGCCGCCGAGGTGGCGACCCAGGCCGCCGCCTGCGGCGCCCGCGATGTCACCCTGATCGGCATCGATCCGTCAGAGTCCACTCAGGTCAGCGGCGTTGCCCATGCGGTTAATTTTGTCGGCGAACTCGGCGGCACCATCGCCGGCGCGCAGAACATTCCGGTGCCGGGCTACAGCCACATGGGCATCATCGAAAGTCCCGACGTGCAGGCGCGCATCTTGGAGGAAGCGCAGTGAATACCTGATCCTGCCTCGCGTTACGGAGATGTGGGCATTGCGTAATACCACGTACGGCGCGGGACGAGGATCGGTGGCTGATCTGATCGGCGGCAATCCATACGGCGGCGGCGCGGGCGGGTCGTTCCCAGCAAGCTTCGAATGTGCTATCAAAGACCACGGCCAGCGCCGTTAGCCAGTTTGCCGCGCGACATCTTTCCGGGCGTTATTGCGGATGCCAGCTTTGCCCTCGCCCGCATCGCGCGCGAGGCTTTCTTGCCGCGAAGCCAGGAGCGGATCGCCGCTTAAAGGAGGTTGCATGCAGCGGGCTCAACCCAAATTCAAAAAGCTGCCGGGAGTTGAGAACGGTAAAAATTCCCGGTCGGAAGACGTAGCCGCAGCCGACGCCCTTGCCGACAAGATCGCGCGCCTCAAGGAGCTTCGCCTGGCGCGAGACGCGGCAGCGCGCGCCGCGCCGCGCCCGGTTCCGATCAAGAAGGTCCGCGACAAGAAAAAGCAAAAAAAGCGGCCTGCGGTCGCGCTGGCGAATTGGCTCAATAGTCGTCACGCCGCCTCATAGGGCGCGATCCGTCCGGCTCTCGTCATTAGAACACCATTGCCGCGCTATTGGGCCACTATTGCGGGCCAGTGGCGGCCGCATTGTCCATTCCGCGCGCTATATCCGGAATCGCCTCGCATTGGCCCTGACGACCTGTTACGCCACGGGGATCGGAACAAACCATAAAAAGGATGCTGCCCTGATGGAGAAATCCAACAAGTACGAGGCGGGCGCGCAATTCGCCAAGGCGCAACGCGCCAATGACGCCAAAAAGGCGACATCCGAATATGAAACCGCGGCCAAGGCGTTGCGCGCCAAGACCGAGCGGCTCAAGGCGCTGCGTTTGGCGCGCGACGCCGCCGCGCCGCCGCAGCCGCTGGCCGCACCGAAGCGAAGAGGCAAGACCAAGGACAAATCCGGCAGCTTGTCGGATTGGCTGGACGGCCAAGCCCGAGAGGGCCGCGGCAGCTGAGCGCGGTGCCGTCCTGTTGTGACGACCGGACCCGGGTTAAGCTGACCGACAAGCCGGCGACGGTAGATCCTTGCCGGCACGGAGTATCGGCAATGCCACTGCAGCGGGGCGAAGTGCAAGGCTATGACTTCGACCGAATGGTCGTCGATTTCACGATGCACGATGCGGACAATACCATCGTTTGTGCGATCAGCACCGCGGCCATGGACAATCTTGAAGACGGGCGAGCGTTGAAGCCCGAACAACGGGTCGATCAGTTTCTACGCCTGCGCGATGTCATCGAAGACCGCGCCTCGCGCAAGTTCTTCGATGAGCAAGCCCGACCGGACCGTCCCGTGGTGCTGCGCTCCAACGATTTCACGAAATAGCCGCAGCAGGGGGAGGCTTCTGAAGCGCCTTTCTCACGCCCGCTCGATGCGTGCGGCGTAGCAACCGGGCGCGGCGAAGTGCACGTGCAGATAGACGGTGCGCGGATCGGCGAACTGCCGTTCGATCGCCGCTTCGAGATCGACGCCCTCGATCAATTCCCAGCCGGTCATCATCGCGTTGCCGTCGAAGCCGCGCACCGCGAGCGTGCGCTTGCGCAACTGCTCCGGCACCGTGTCGACGGCGTCGAACGTTTCCTCGCCGGCGCGCACGTAAATTGCAAAGCGCATGCGGTACGGCGAGACGACGGCGTGATGCTCGTAATTGACCAGGATCAACTCGTCGCCCGCTTTGGCGTCGGTGAGGCTGACGCGGCAGGGGCGCGGCCCGTCGGCGATGGCGTGCACCGCGCCGCGTTCCTTGAGCGCGTCCTCAGACAGCGCAAACAGCGGCGCGAATTGTTCGGCCGGCAAGCCCTGGATGCGAAAGTGCATGATGTAAAGTCCTCCATGTGGATCCGAAGCAGTCGATGAACACATGGAGTGAAGTCGCCGCCGGCGACACCCGATTTCTGATCTCCCTCCCCGCTACCGCGGGCTCCGGCGCCGGATTAGGCTCACCGCGCCAACAAGCCGCAACAACGAGGCCGCCTCATGCTCGAAGAGAAATTCACGCCGCCTGCCGGCGCCTTCACCCGCAGCGTGCCGATCCGCTTTTCGCATTGCGATCCGGCCGGCATCGTCTACTTCCCGCATTATTTCGACATGTTCAACGGCGTCATCGAGGACTGGTACAAGGACGAGCTCCATCACGATTACGCCGCGCTGGTGATGGAAGAGCGCTTCGGCTTTCCCTTCGTGCATATCGAGTGTGACTTCAAGATCCCGAGCCTGATGGGCGAGGTGATCGAGCTGACGCTCTTGGTTGATCGCATCGGCCGCTCTTCGCTCGGCATCGTCATCGTCTGCCACGGCGACGGGTTGGAGCGCCTGCGCGCCCGCATGGTCACCGCCATGATGTCGCTCGAGACGAAGAAACCGGTGCCGCTGCCGCAAGACCTGCGCGCGGCGATCGAGGCCTATCGGGCCAAAACCTGTAAAGGATGAGACGGGGGAGCGGGTGAATCATCCCGCTACGCTTGTAGCGATCGAATAAACCAGGGATTTAGCCTGTGTGCTGCAATCGCCGCGAGCGAACGGTGCGGCGCATTGCATCCGTGGAAATCCTGACATTACAATCGCGGCCGGAAACGCCTGTTGCGACACCACAATGCGAGAGAATAGACGATACCACCGTGTCCGGCCGACCGGATTGGTCGCCAAGACCGGAATCATCTTTGCCGATCTCAGAGGCGCGTCGACCGTCTGCACCGTCGTCGATCTCAGCGCCGGCGGCGCCTGCCTCGACGTGCACGGCGGCGACGCCATCCCGAAGCGGTTCATGCTCAATCACGGCGGCGTCAAAAAAAACTGCCTGGTGATGTGGCAGAAGGGCCGGCGCGTCGGCGTCTCTTTCTGACCGGCACCGGCCGCCGCGACGCTCAGCCGAAAAACCACGACTCCGGATCGCCGATCGGCTCGCCGGCGTTGAGCGCCAACAGACCTTTGACGCAGCGGATCAAAGTCCAGACACCCCACCACACTAGGATCACCGCGCCGATGCCGATGTGCACCGTGACGACGCCGGCGACGAGGAACAGGAGCCCGATCCAGAAGGTTCGGATCTGAAACCGGAAATGGCTGCGGCTGACCGGCTCGGCGCGGTCGACCTGCATCGACGCGATGATGAGGCCGATCACGGCGGTCAGCCCGGTAAAGAAGCCGAGCAGATATAAAACATAGACGGAGAGCGCCAAGCCGTAATCCGACAGCATCGGCGGTCTCGGCGTCACGGCTTGATCGTCGGCAGCAGCTTTGTCGGTGGCCTTTTCGGCGGCTTTGGCCATTTGCCCCTCCCATTATCCTGCGATCGGACGCCGCACAGACTTATGCTTATAGCAGAGGAACGGCGATAAACCCATCCTGTCGCGCGGCAGCGGGGACGGATAGATTTGCGCTCCGATCGGGCAACGACAATTCAGGGAGGCGTTTCGTGGGCAAAGGGCATAAGGCCAAAGTCGCCGTCATCAGCGGCGGCGCCAACGGCATCGGGCAAGCGTTTGCGAAACGTCTCGCCGAGGATGGCGTGCATATCGCGATCGCCGATCTCACCGACGGCCGCGAGACCGTCAAGCTCGTCGAGGCCGCGGGGCGAAACGCACTTGCGGTCGTGTGCGACGTGTCCAAAGAGGACTCGGTCGCCGCGATGGCCCAACAGGTGCAGGCCAAATTCGGCCGCGTCGATATCGTGGTGAACTGCGCCGGCATTTTTCCGCAGCAGGATTTTGCGACGATGACGTTTGCCGACTGGCGCAAGGTGCTTTCCATCAATCTCGACGGCACCTTCCTCGTCACCGCCGCCTTTGTGCCGGGCATGCGGGCGCGCAAATGGGGGCGCGTGGTGAGCATGGCGTCGAGCACGTTCGGCTCGGTGACCACCGGCTTTGCGCATTACGTCGCCTCCAAAGGCGGCATCATCGGCTTCACCCGCGGGCTCGCCGGCGACGTCGCCGCCGACGGCATCACGGTCAACGCCATCGCGCCCGGGCTGACCCGCTCACCCGGAACGCTGGTGCGCACGCCGCGACCGGGCTTCGCCACCATGGATGAGGAATTCGAAGCCGTCGCCAGCTTGCAGGCGATCAAGCGGGTCGAGGTGCCGGACGATCTCGTCGGCGCGCTGTCGTTTCTCACGAGCGACGACGCCGCTTTCATGACCGGACAGACGCTCAATGTGGATGGCGGAAGGGTGAGGTCGTAGCATGAACGGGAGTCGTCATGGCCGGGCTTGTACCGGCCACCCACGTCTTTAAGGTCGTCCGGGCGCTCGCAAACGGCGCGCATCATGGCGGGGGGAAGCGGGTGCAGCGGGTGGCCATCGTTACCGGAGCCGGTCGCGGCATCGGCGAGGCAACGGCGAGGCAACGGCGCGGTCGCTGGCGCGCGACGGCTTTTGCGTGGCCGCGGCCGATCTCAATCTCGCCGCCGCCGAGCGCGTCGCGCAAAATCTCGGCGCCAACCATGCCGCCTTCGCCGTCGACGTGACCGATGAAGCGGCGGTCGAAGCGCTGTTCGATCGGGTCGAAGACAAGCTCGGCCCGGTCGCCGTCCTGGCGTGCGTCGCCGGCGGCCCGTTTCTCGCGTCCGGACGCCGGCCGAGCATCGTCGAAACCACGACCGAAAACTGGATCAAGACCGAGGCGCTCAACGCCCGCGGCCCGTTCCTGTGCATCCGCGCGCTGCTGCGGCGCCGCTCCAGGACGCCGGTCGCCGACGGCCGCATCGTCACCGTCGCTTCGATGTCCGGTATCGTTGCCGAGAACCCGACCGGCCCGGCCTATTCGGCGGCGAAGGCGGCGGCGTTGCACCTGACGCGCTATGCGGCGCTGGAAGCGGCGCCGCTCGGCATCACCGCCAACGCCGTTGCACCCGGTTTGACCGACACGCCGGCGGTGCGCGCCGATCTGACGGCGGAGCAGATCGCGATGGCGCGCCAGGCCATTCCCCTCGGCCGGCTCGGCCGCCCGGAAGACATCGCCGACATCATCGCCTTCCTCGCCTCGCCGAGCGCCGGCTACATCACCGGCGCCGTGATCGAAGCCAATGGCGGCCGGCAACCGCCGTGACGGCGCCAGCTGGCAGGTGAGCCCTTTTAGAACAAGCGCATTCCGCGCGTCACGGTGGTACAGTGCCGAATCATTCATGCGCTGCGGCGCTTTTGTCGTGAGGGAGAACTTGACCATGAAATTCTTGTCGGGAATGAGAGCCGGCCTTATCGCACTCGCGGCGCTCCTTGGTGCGGTGTCGGTGGCACACGCGGAGAGCGGCACCATCAGCATCCGTATCTTCAAGGCCGGATTCGTCATCGGCGGCTCGGCCGGCGAAGGCGTGCTGAACTTCGAGGGCCGCAGCTATCCGCTGTCGATCGGCGGCTTGAGCTACGGCTTCACCTTCGGCGCCTCGGAGACGCGCTTCCACGGCACCGTCAGCAATATCCGCCGCCCGTCCGACGTCAACGGCGTCTACGGTCAAGGCGGCGCCGGCGCCGCCATCATCAGGGGCGCGCAGGGCATTGTGCTGGCCAACCAAAACGGCGCCGTGCTGTCGCTCGCCGGCGAACAGACCGGCCTGATCGTCAGCGCGGATTTGAGCGGACTGGTGTTGACGCTGAAGTAAAAATCCATCCTGCCCCGCGATAGCGGGGGCGGATTGCCGATCCACAATGTCAAACAGCGACGCGCTCTCTCTTTCCCGCCCCGCGATAGCGGGGCGGGGGGACCGCGCACTTGCGCGGTGGGCGGGGCGTCGGACTCGACGATTGTTCTGAGACGACAACGAAGCCTCTGACTCAGAAGCCCCCTCCACCACGCTACGCGTGGTCCCCCTCCCCCGCTTTCGCGGGGGCGGATAATTCTTCCCCGTTCTCGCGATGCCGCTTCGCATCCGAGGTCTGCTTCACGCTTCAAGAAAGCCCGTCCAATCGCCCCAAATAAATGAAGGGGGCAGAGCGCCGAAAGGCGCGTACGCTTTTTGCCGTGCCCAGCGGGGCGCGGCGCGCGCCACGCGAACGAATGTTGCCATCCGTCCGCGCTTCGGGCGCGCTCGCCTTTCGGCGCTCCACCGCGGTTCTCGCCAGTCGGCTTGCGCCGGCTGACTCAGCTCCAGGCCATGCTTCCTGGGACGCGGGTTGGGCGGGCGTTACCCGCCCTCGCCTATCCCAGTCCAGGGAATGCACCTCCCGCACCGGCCGTAGTACCGGCGTGAATGATGCCCGGAGCCGCCCGGGAGCGGTTTGCGAGACCGCCCGCGGGGACCGCACTCGCTCCACCTTCTAGGTCGCACCCGGAATGTGCCCTTCGACGAGCAAGCTTTGATTCGTGGGAATGTATCCGAAATAGGGACCATTGTCAACAGTGCCGCGACGTAACGCAACCCCCGTGCTGAAAAAATCCTCCGCCGCCGAACCGCCACCTGCGTGGCAGGGAATCACTGACCGAGCCCGCCGCGGGCGCTTGCCCAGTACATCATCCAGTTGTATTTTTTATCTCCGCACTTTAGGGGGCAAGACGTGTGGGGCATAACTGCGAAGCGTAAGGCCTGATGAGCGCCGCAAGCAAGTAGTCTGGGTCGAGCAACACCAAATCCGGGATTGAACCACGAATCTGCCCCGGATTTCATTCCATTCAATCCTGGCTGGGCTTGTTTAGTGATCAACGAGTGATAAGCCTGAAATTGAGCCCAGAGAATATTAGAAGCGAAGTAGATGACAGACACCGTATTTAAGTTAGTTAAGGTGTTTATTGGGTCTCCCGGCGGACTTGAGGAAGAACGTCGAGCAGCAAAGCGAATAGTCGAAGAAATAAATCAAAGCCATGCGGAACATTGGGGATGTCAAATCCAACTCGTTGGGTGGGAGGCGACATTACCGGGTTACAGCCGCGCACAATCGCTGATCAACCAAGATCTCGATAAGTGCGAGTATTTTGTCGGTGTTCTTTGGGATAACTGGGGCTCGAAACCGGAAGATGTGGACAGCAGATACACTTCTGGCTTTGAAGAGGAATACGAGCGAGCCAAAGAACGGCTCGAGCAAGGCCTCATGAAAGACATTGCACTTTATTTCAAAGATATCACCGAAGTTCAACTAAAGAATTTACACCCGACGTACAAGAAAGTGATCCGATTTCGCGACGAGTGCCTGCGACGACGCAAGCCGCTCTTCAAGGAATTTCGAGAGTCATCCGAGTTTGAGCCTCTGCTCCGGGCGAAAATTTCGGAAATAGGCTGGCGCGAATCTAACAGCCGCACGGCCCCACTCAAACGAGCCCCCGATCCAGAGCAGCCAACGACGCAGGACGGCGATAAATCGGAGGCGTCAAGTGAGAACAACCTCATTGGACCTACAGCCGCAAGTTTTATCGCAGAGCTGCTAAAGAAACCATCTGATTGGGATCACACTGACCCATTCGAAGTCGCACGACTGCGTCTCATCGCGAGCGGCATTAGCCGGCAAGGGAATGACGAACTGTATCTAGGTAATCATGACGCGAATTTACTCTTCCTAAAACGCGACGAGATTGATTTTTCTGACCGAGAAATAGGCACGCTCATAAGGACAGGCATTGCGAGCTTTGGTCATCAGAATGTGCCGCTTTGGCATTGGCTGGCCCAGTCACCCGACTTGGCAGATGGAATGAGTAAAGTCGACTTCTTTGCTGCCTTTGGACGCTCACACGAGATGGCAACCGCCATCCGTCTTTTGCAAACGTTGGGTCGCGAGACCCCATCCATTGATGAATTCGCCGACCGCGCGACAATCATTAAGACTTGGTTCGCCGAGGACCAAACCAGCGAGGTAATGGATGCGGCGCTGGCTTTTCTTCGAACGAATGGCAAGCAAGAAGACCTTACCATCCTTTTGGCTTTACTGGATGGAATCTCCGCTAAGAGAAGGAATGAAGTCTCGGTGATCGTAGTCACTCTTGCAGCCCGAGAGGATATTTCCGAAGCCTTCAAAAAACTCATAGAGTTCGATCCCGACCCGATTGATGCTGAGGTCGTAGATGAACTTTTTGCCAGCCCACATTCAATCCCCACGAGCACTCTGGGGCGGACTTTGAGTCTCAAATCAGACCGCATCCGAAGGAATTCCGCGAAACTTTTGAACTTAAGGGATGCCATCGAACAGGCGACCGCCGAGAGGCTAATGACCGATAACAACTCAGAGGTACGCCTTGTTGCGGTAGAAACGCTTGAACGGTTGGGCAAGGCTCCCGATGAAGCTACTATAAAGGCGGCCTTAACGAGACCCAAGGCCACCGGCGGGCTGTTTGGCCTAGCGTCTCAGGGCCACTCGGACGACAGTTCGTACGTCAAGCTAAAGCTATTGCGCTTATCCAAATTTGGTTTTGAAGAATTGCGAGCCGCTGCGCAAAAATCGGATGTCTTTGATTACCTTGAGATCACGACTTTCTATTCGCGCTACACACACCGAAACCTACAGGAAATTAGAACAAACCTTGACGATGGATTTAAAAAGCACTTCGATAGCAAACTTGCCGCTTTGGTGCTTCAATATCCGGAGAACTCCACACTTATAGCCAACACGCGCAACCTTGAGAAATTCGAGCGAGATCGATTAACTTCGGTGACGCTTGAGGCACTATGCAAATACAATGATGGCCAAGATTTATCGTTAGTTCGCAGATCGATCGATCAGTACGACATTAGCTTTTCAGATAATGTAGTGGGCTTTTTGGCACGACACGGGGATTGGTCGGACAAGGATAGAATTATTGGATTATCAAAGAAATACTCGGCTGGCTTTATTTCCTTGCTTTTTGATACCGAGCAGAACAGTCATTCAATCGCGGTGGCATTACATGCTATAGGAAAGTCGCGGTTGGTCGATTTACTGAATTCCGATCTTACTATCAGCGTAAGACGGCAATTGCTAAAGAAAATAAGTAAACGAGAGATAGCCACTCTCAATGACGAGGTTATCATCAAGCAATTAAATAACGAGGACGATCAATCTCGGAAGATTTTTGCCATAAGGTGTGTTCAAGCCCTGAGCCGCTCGCGACTCTCAAAATTACTTCACAAATATATCGGTGGCGATGCTCAACGCTATTACAACAGCGTTCATTGGTTGGATTTAGGAGAATCGATGCCGCGGCAGACGGCGCAAAACGTGGCAAAATTTCAACTAGAGAATGCTCGCTGATAAGCTTCGCCTTTCATCCTTTGGCCTTTTCGGGCGCGCACCTCACAATGGCGAGGAAAGCAAAAGCCCCCTCGCTCGCCTGCGCTAAAGCGCTCGCGGCCTCTCCCCGCACGCGGGGGAGGCGAGTTTTGCTTAGATTGCCCTATTCGCCGCTTATCCGCCTCGGCCTTATAGACATAAACCTCCGCCCCCATGTCGAGAAACTTCTTCGACATCTGGTCCGTGCCGGCCTGCGCGGCGTCCAGATAAAGCGCGGCCTTCTCGTTATCGCTCAGCCCCGAGGCGTATTCGCGAACGTCGGCCGTGATCTTCATTGAGTAGCGCGTAGCCCGCATGAGCGTTGCGACATGCGGGATTTTAGTTTGAGCATCTATTGGCTTACGTCATTTGTCCCTGCCGCCCGCGTTGGTGTTGCGAACGCACTCCGATCCCCCACGGGTACCAGCATGGGACGACGAGCGCCGTTGCACTACCGGCTCAAAGCGCCCCGATCTTTCCTCGCGCGTGCCGTGCATCGCCTTTTCGGCGGCCCGCTTAAACGCAGCTTGGGCCTTTTCGAAATCAAGTCCTCGTCTCATGCCGCCCATGCTTGCTGATCCGTCATGGCCGGGCATAGCCGTTCGAAGAACGGCGTCGCTTCGCTCGCCTATATCCCGGCCATCCACGACTTTCTTTTCAGACGCAAGCAAACAAGAAAACGTGGATGCCCGGCACAAGGCCGGGCATGACGGCTGAGAGAGCGGCGCGGCCGCGATCCTTCGAGGCGCACCTTTGGCGCGCATCCTCGGGTCAAGCCCGAGGACAGGCTCTCAGGATGAGGTCTAGAGAGCTTTATTCGCCTCCTTCGCCGCCTCGGCCTTATCGACATAAACCTGCGCCCCCATGTCGAGAAACTTCTTAGACATCTGGTCCATGCCGGCCTGCACCGCATCCTTCGAGACGGGCGCTTTCGCGCCCTCCTCAGGATGAGGATACAGCATCGCCTTCTCGTTATCGCTGAGCCCCGACGCGTACTCCCGCACATCGGCAGTGATCTTCATCGAGCAGAACTTCGGCCCGCACATCGAGCAGAAATGCGCCACTTTGTGCGCGTCCTTGGGCAGCGTCTCGTCGTGGTATTTGAGCGCGGTGTCGGGATCGAGGCTCAGGTTGAACTGGTCGTTCCAGCGGAAGTCGAAGCGCGCGCGCGACAAGGCATCGTCGCGCAATTGCGCGGCGGGGTGGCCCTTGGCGAGGTCGGCGGCGTGGGCGGCGATCTTGTAGGCAATCACACCATCTTTCACATCGTTCCTGTCCGGCAGGCCGAGATGCTCCTTCGGCGTGACGTAGCAGAGCATGGCGGTGCCGAACCAGCCGATCATCGCGGCGCCGATCGCCGAGGTGATGTGGTCGTAGGCCGGCGCGATGTCGGTGACGAGCGGGCCGAGCGTGTAGAACGGCGCCTCGCCGCATTCCTTGAGCTGCTTGTCGACGTTCACTTTGATTTTATGCAACGGCACGTGGCCGGGGCCTTCGATCATCACCTGGCAGCCTTTGGCCCAGGCCACCTTGGTGAGCTCGCCCAAGGTTTCCAGCTCGGCGAACTGGGCGCGGTCGTTGGCGTCGCGGATCGAGCCGGGCCGCAAGCCGTCGCCCAACGAGAACGACACGTCGTATTTGCGCATCAGGTCGCAAATCTCGCCGAAGCGCTCGTAGAGGAAGCTTTCCTTGTGATGCGCCAGGCACCACTTGGCCATGATCGAGCCGCCGCGCGAGACGATGCCGGTGACGCGGTTGGCGGTGAGATGGATGTAGGCAAGCCGCACGCCCGCGTGGATGGTGAAATAATCGACGCCCTGCTCGCACTGCTCGATCAGCGTGTCCTTGTAGCACTCCCAGTCGAGCTTGACCGGGTCTCCGTTCACTTTCTCCAAGGCTTGGTAGATCGGCACTGTTCCGATGGGGACCGGCGAATTGCGCAAAATCCATTCGCGGGTGTTGTGGATGTTGCGGCCGGTGGAGAGGTCCATCACCGTGTCGGCGCCCCAGCGGATCGCCCACACCATTTTCTCCACTTCCTCTTCTACAGATGAAGTGACCGCGGAGTTGCCGATATTGGCGTTGATCTTGGTGAGGAAGTTGCGGCCGATGATCATCGGCTCGAGCTCGCCGTGATTGATGTTGGACGGGATGATGGCGCGGCCGCGCGCCACCTCGTCGCGCACGAATTCCGGCGTGACAAAGAGTGGCACCGCGGCGCCGAAGCTTTCGCCGTCGTCGTGACGTTCCTGGGCGACGTCAAGCATGGTCTTGCGCCCGAGATTTTCGCGCTCGGCGATGTAGATCATTTCCTTGGTGATGACGCCTGAGCGGGCCCATTCGAGCTGGGTGATGGGGTGTTCTCTACCCTCCCCTGGAGGGGGAGGGGCGGCGCGAAGCGCCGGGGTGGGGAGGAGCTCGGCGGACTGCCCCATCCTGACCGGCTCCGCCGATCGGCCTCCCCCCTGCAGGGGGAGGCTGGAAGAAGCGCGCATCGGCCGCGGCGTGTTGGGAAAATTGCGGGCGAGGTGCTTGCCGGTGACGTTGCCGTTGTCGACCGGCTTGATCGGACGGCCGCCGTACTCCTCGACGCCGCTGCGCTCCTTCACCCACGCGACGCGCGCGCGCGCTAAACCCTTTTCGACGTCGATCGCGGAGTCGGCCTCGGTATAGATGCCGGAGGGATCATAGACCCGCACCGGCTCCTCGCCGGAACCCTCCGCCAGCGGGATCTCGCGCAACGGCACGCGCAAGTCGGGCGCCGTGTCGGGCGCCGCGTAAACTTTTCGCGAGCCGGCAATCGGGCCGGTGGTCACCGTCGGCGTGGCGAGATCGGCTTCGGAGAGGGGCTTGTTCATCGGGCGCTCCTTGAGTTCAAGCGATCCGGCGACGGCGAGGTTGGGGCGGGAATTTGCAGAAGTTTCCGTCCCTTCGCCGGCATGACCCGGATCAGGTTCAAAGGGTTTTTCTCAGCCCAAAACCGGGCACCCCTCGGAACCCCTGTAATCTAGGCCGTCAGAGGGAAGTGTCAACGCGGGGGAAGCGCCCGCGCACTCCTTCTCCCCGTAAACGGGGAGAGGGAGCTAATAATTCTTCAAGAGCCTTTGCAAATAGTCGAGCTCTTCCTGCGGGCGGGTGAATTCACCGAAGCGCTTGCGCAGTTCTTCGAGGATGCGGCGCGCGCGCTGAACGTCGATGTCGCCCGGCACCTTGACCGAGGAGTCGTCGCTATAATCGCGGTTGCGCAGCGGCCGGCCCAGCGGATCGGTGTCGCTGTCGCCGCGGGCCTGGCCGAAACGGCCGCGGCCCCGGCCTTGTCCCTGCCCCATCTGCTGCTGCATCGATTGCGCCAGTGACTGCGCGCCTTTGCGCAAGGCGTCGAGCGCGCGCGCCTGGGAATCGACCGCGCTGTCGGCATCGCCCTCGCCGAGTTCGCCTTCGGCCTGGCCCATGGCGTCGCCGGCGTGGCCAAGCTCACCGAGCTGATCGCCGTCTTGCCCCTGCCCCGGCGCTTGCTGGCCCTGCTGACCCGGCTGGCTCTGGCCGAGCCCGCGGTTCTTCAGATTCTGCAGCAACTTGTTGAGCCGGTCGCGCAAGGCCTGCTGGTTCTGCTGCAATTGGCCAAGCGAATCGCCCGGATGCTGGCTGGGGCCCGGTTTGCCCTGCTGGCCGCGCTGCGCGCCTTGCGGATTCTGATTCTGATTTTGGCCTTGCTTGAAGGTGCGGTCGCGCAAGTCCTGCTGCTGGCGGATCATATCGCCGAGCTCGTCGAGCTCCGACATTTCCTCGCTGTCGTCGCCGTTGTTGCCCGGCGACGCCATCTGCATGTTTTCCATCATCTGCTGGAGCTGCTGCAACAGCGCCTGCGCCGCATCCTTGGCGCCGCTGCGGGCGAGGTTCTCCAGCCGATTGAGCATGTTTTGCAGGTCGCGCTGCGTCATCACCTGCGCATTGGGGTCGAGCGGCCGCGCGAGTTGCTGATTGTTCTTCAACTGCTGCGCCAAAGCCTGCATGTAGCGCGCCATCGCCTCGCGCAGCTTGTCCATCAGCTGCTTGATCTCGTCGTCGCCGGCGCCGCGCGCGAGCGCCTGCTGCAGCGCGTTCTCGGCGTTGCGCAGCGCATCCTGCGCGTCGGACATGTTGCCGTCCTCGATGTCGACGGCCATCTGCCACAGCCGTGTCACCACGTCGCGCAGATCGCCGTCGGTCTTGGCGCGCACCAGCTGCCAGAAGATCGAGCGCAGGCCGAGATAGACGCCGGCGTCGGGCGTGAATTTCTCCGGCGCGATGGCGAGCGCATCGAGCGCGGTGATGACTTCCGGCCGCGCATTGGCGTCCATCGCCAGATCGCGGCGCTGCTCGATCAGCGCCCGCGCCAAAGGCTTGATGAAGACGCGCTGCGGCAGCTTGAACGTGACCGGATCGCTGTTGCCGACATTGCCGCCTTCGTCGTGGGCGAGGAGCGTCATCGTCACCTCGGCGCCGGCCCAGGGGTGGTCGGTGAGATCCTTGATGGTCTGGCCGACGCCCTTCTTCACGCGCGCCTGCGG
The DNA here is from genome assembly GCA_963822935.1 of uncultured Alphaproteobacteria bacterium. Taxonomy (GTDB): domain Bacteria; phylum Pseudomonadota; class Alphaproteobacteria; order Rhizobiales; family Xanthobacteraceae; genus BOG-931. The sequence continues at coordinate 59,890 of CAWGJP010000023.1, read as the reverse complement.
CAGCACCAGGGGGAATCCGGGCGGACCGTAGAGCGGCCGCGGCGGCTGCGCTTTACCGCCGGGCGCGGCCGGATCGTCCTTCCGCGCGAAAGTCGCTTCGGCTTTGGTCACGCCGTAATCGTCCTCGATCCGGTAGGACAGCAGCAACGAGCCGCGGTTCTGCGCCTGCGGATCCTTGGTGAGCGTGATGGTCGGCGGATTGTCGGGAATGGCGTTGAACGGCCAGGTGAGATCGTCGCCGGCGCCGCGCAACGTCGCCGTGCCGGTGGCGGCGATCGTAAAGCGATGCTCCTCGGTGCCGGCCGGCGCCTGCGCCGCTTCCTTCGACGGCGTGACGCCGCCATTGCCGGAAATGTCGAGGTTGACGTTGCCGGTCGAGCGCACGATCAGCGTCGAATTGACCGGCACGGCGAAGGGTCCTCCGCCCGGCGCCTGCGCCGCCGCCGTGTCGCCGCCGGGATGAATGCCGGGCAGCACCAGCGGCGGCTTGCCGGTGTAAGGCGGCGGCACCACCCAGGCATCGACCCGGAAATTCGCCGGCAGCACCACGCCCTGCCAGTCGAACGCCGCGGCGACGCGCTTCCAGCGCTCGCCGCCGGCGGCAAAAAATGTGGCGATGCAGGCGAGCAGCACCAAGGCGCGCACCGCGTAAGGATCGCGCCAGGCGACGCGCGGCGAAGGCTTGCCGGGATTGAGCGCGGGCGCCGCCTGCAGCGCGCGCTCGACATGGGCGTTCCACAGCGCCAGCGAATAGGGGTCCTTCGCGTTGACGGCGAGTTCGTCCGCGATCGCGGTCGCCGGACGATGCCGCAGCCCGCTGCCGCGATCGAGCCGGCTCAGGCCCTCGCGCAACGCCGGCATACGCAACAGGCCCAACGGCACCAGCGCCACGACGACGACAATGACAAAACCGATCACGCCGACGGTGCGGCCGAGCGGCGGCAGCCATAACCACAGCCCGAGCCACGACACCGCCAGAAACAGGCCGAGCGCGGTGGCGAGCGTCGCCAGCGCCGGCCACAACCGCTCCCACAGAATAGTCCAGCGCGCCCGCCGCAATGCCGCGTCAAGGAACGACCGGCCCGCGGGCTCGACCGCAGCTTTCTCGGGAACGCTAGTCGGCAAAATCTGCTCGGTCACAATTCGTCCGTTTTTTCGGGGCGCCGGCCGGCATTCGTGCGCCCGCAACCGACAGACAACACGTTAACATGAGGGCCAGTTCAAGGCACTGAAAGACCGGTCAAATTTAGTGAAGCAAGATGAAACCCGACGTCATAGCCAGCCCGGCAGGCGGTCGAGCCCGATCAATTCGTCGAGCGTCTGGCGCGGCCGGATAAGCGCCCATTCGTCATTGCGAACAAGCACTTCGGGGACAAGGGGACGGCTGTTATAAGTGCCGGCCTGGGCCGCCCCATAGGCGCCGGCCGTCATCACGGCGAGAAGATCGCCCGGCTTCGGCTCGACCAGAGCGCGGCCGAGCGCGAGGTAGTCGCCGGACTCGCAAACCGGCCCGACGACGTCGGCGGTGATTCGCGGCGCGCCCACCGCGGCCTGCCGCACCGGCTTGATGTCGTGATGCGCCTCGTAAAGCGTCGGGCGCACCAGATCGTTCATGCCGGCGTCGACGATGATGAAGGTCTTGGCTTCGCCGCGCTTGATATAAATGACGCGCGTCACCAGAATGCCGGCATTGCCGACGATCAGCCGGCCCGGCTCGAAGATCAGCTTGCAGCCGAGGTCCTTGGTCGCGCGCTTGACGATCGCCGCATAGGCCTCGGGATCTGGCGGCGGCACATTGTCCTCGCGATAGGGAATGCCCAGGCCGCCGCCGAGATCGACATGCGCGATGGCATGGCCGTCGGCGCGCAGCACGCCGACGAACTCGGCCAACAGCGCGAACGCGTCGTCGAACGGATCAAGCGCGATGATCTGGCTGCCGATATGCATGTCGACGCCGATGACGCGCACGCCCTTGAGCTTGGCGGCCCGCGCATAGACCTCGCGCGCGCGGCTGATCGGAATGCCGAACTTGTTCTCCGCCTTGCCGGTCGCGATCTTGGCGTGGGTCTTCGGATCGACGTCGGGATTGACGCGAATGGAAATAGCGGCAACGCGGCCCTTGGCGGCGGCAATCGACGAAAGCAGTTCAAGCTCCGGCTCGGATTCGACATTGATGCAGAGAATATTTTCGTCAACCGCCAGTGTCAGCTCCGGCGCGGTCTTGCCGACGCCGGAGAACATGATCTTGTTGGCTGGCACCCCGGCCATGCGGGCGCGCAGCAATTCGCCACCGGAGACCACGTCGGCGCCGGCGCCGAGCTTGGCCAGCGTCGCGATCACCGCCTGATTGGAATTCGCCTTCATGGCGTAGCAGACCAGCGCGTCGACGCCGGCGAAGGCGCCGGCAAACACCTTGTAGTGCCGCTCGATGGTGGCGCTCGCATAGCAATAGAACGGCGTGCCGACGGCGTCCGCCAGCGCAGTCAGATCGACGGCTTCGGCGTGCATGATGCCGCCGCGATAGGTGAAATGATGCATGGCAAGTGTTTAGAGCATGATGCGGACGGGATGAAGCGGTTACGCTCGCTTTTACCGTCATCCCGAGGCCGTCGCCGTTCGAGGGCCGCTCCGCGGCCGCCTCAGGGTGACGGATCGAGGCGCCGATCTACTGCAGCAGCGGATCGAGGATGAAGGGGCGTTTCGGGCCGGGCGCCGCGACCGGATTGCCCTGATTGTCGAAGCCGGTTTTGACCGCCGTATCCTGCGGTGAGCCCGGCGCTGGCGTGCCGTCGGGCGAGCGTAATTGCGACGTCGCGGCTGGCGTCGCCGGCGCGGGTCCGGGCGGCAGTTCGAGCGGTCCCTCGCGGCCACAGCCGGCGAGCGCCAAGACGCCGACAAACGCGGCAAAAAACGCGACGGTGCGCGGGATTTTCAAACGAACACGGCTCAAAACGCGTCCCCCACCCGGGTCTCCGGCAACCACTTTTATCAGACCGCACCGCGGCGGCGACATTGTGTCCGTAAAGCATCGCCCAAAGCCGTTGCCAAACGCTTATGCCTTTTTGTCCAGGCGCTTGAGCCAGCGCCTGGCTTCGCGGCGGACATTGCTCGGCGCGGTGCCGCCGTAGGCGGCGCGGCTCTTCACCGACTTGTCGGCCGACAGCACCGTATAGACCGCCTTGGTGATCTTGCCGGTGATTTTGGGCTCGACCGCCTGCATGGCTTCGAGCGGCAGCCTGTCGAGCGGCACGCCGGCTTCGGCGGCCGCAGCGACGATCTTGCCGGTGATGTGATGGGCGTCGCGGAACGGGACCTTGAGCGTGCGGGTGAGCCAATCGGCGAGGTCGGTGGCGGTCGAATAGCCGTCGCCGGCCATCCCCTTCATCCGCGCCACGTCGGGCTCGAGGTCGGCCACCATGCCGGTCATCGCTTTGAGCGACAGCTCAAGCGCACCGATTGCGTCCATCGCGCCCTCTTTGTCCTCTTGCAGATCCTTCTGATAGGCGAGCGGCAATCCCTTGATCACAACCAGAAGCGACGTCAGCGCGCCGACGATGCGGCCGGTCTTGGCGCGTACCAGTTCGGCGGCGTCGGGATTGCGCTTCTGCGGCATCATCGAGGAGCCGGAGGTGAATTTGTCGGACAGCCGCACGAGACCGGCGAGCGGCGACGACCAGATCACGATCTCCTCGGCAAAGCGCGACAGATGCACGGCGGTGATGGCACAGGCCGATAGCGTCTCCAACACAAAATCGCGATCCGCCACGGCGTCGAGCGAATTCGCCATCGGCCGCGCAAAGCCGAGCGCTTTGGCGGTCATGGCGCGGTCGATCGGGAACGAGGTGCCGGCGAGCGCGCCGGCGCCGAGCGGACTTTCATTCAATCGCGCCCGCGCGTCGGCAAAGCGGCCGCGGTCGCGGCCGGCCATCTCGACATAGGCAAGCAGATGATGGCCGAAGGTCACCGGCTGCGCCGGCTGAAGGTGGGTAAAGCCGGGCATCACGGTCTCGGCATGCTCGAGCGCCCGTTCGGCGAGCGCGCGCTGATAGCCGGCGAGCGCCGCGTCGAGGCCATCGATGGTGTCGCGCACCCAGAGCCGGAAATCGGTCGCCACCTGATCGTTGCGTGAGCGCGCGGTATGCAGCCGACCGGCCGCCGGCCCGATCAATTCGCCAAGCCGGCTCTCGACGTTCATGTGGATGTCTTCGAGCGCGCGCTTGAAGGCGAATTTGCCGGCCTCGATCTCTGACAGGATGGTGTCTAGACCGTGAGCGATCTGCTTTGCATCCTGCGCCGTGATGATGCCTTTTTTGGCGAGCATCGCCGCATGCGCCTTGCTGGCGGCGATGTCCTGCCGGTACAGATGGCGGTCGACATCGATCGAGACGTTGATGTCTTCCATGATCGGGTCGGGTCCGGAGCCGAACCGACCACCCCACATCTTGTTGCTCATGACGATCGCTTGTTAAAGGTTGCGCTTGTTAAAGGTTGCCGCTCGATAAAGGTTGCCGCTCGATAAGGGTTGTCTCATGACGCTTACGCCGAGGTTTTGCCGCTCATGACCGGACCAACGGCCGATTCCAGTAACCCGCCTGGTTTACGCAAAATCGGCCGCCTGCGGCTCGTTTCCGCCGCGGCGGCGATCGGCATCCTCATTGCATTAGCTGGGGTATACGGGATTGAGCACTTGCGAGGCAATCCGGCCGATGCCGCCTGCCGGCCCGCAGTTAATATCGCCCGACGGATCGCCCCGCTCGCTCAAGGCGAGGTGGCGGCGCTGGCGCCGGCACAGACGCCGTTCCGGGTGCCCGATGTCACCTTCAAGGACGCAAGCGGTGCCGACAAGACGCTCGCCGACTGGCGGGGCCGCACCGTGCTCCTCAATCTATGGGCGACCTGGTGCGTGCCGTGCCGCCGCGAAATGCCGGCACTCGACGCGTTGCAAGCAAAACTGGGAGGGCCGAATTTCCAGGTCGTCGCCGTCAATATCGACACCCGCAATCCGGAAAAACCGCTCGCTTTCCTCAAAGAGATCGGCGTCACCCACCTCGCTTATTATTCCGACCAAAGCGCGCATGTGTTCGAGGATCTGAAAGCCGCCGGCAAAGCCTTCGGGATGCCGACCACTGTCATCATCGACAAGGCCGGCTGCGAGATCGGCGACATGGCCGGTCCGGCGGAATGGGCAAGCGACGATGGCGTCAAGCTTGTCAGCGCGGCGATCGCCGATGCGGCAAAGAGCGCTACGCAGTAACGTCCAAACTCCCGCCGGTGAGAGGGAGAACTAAAGTCTCTCGCCTTTGCTGACGGCATCCCACTGCGGCAAGGTCATCAATCTCAAGCCGAGCCGGCTGTAGTCGACGCGCAGATAATCGTCGAGCGCGTCGCGAACGACAGCATCAGGCCGCAGCAACGCGACCTCCTGGCCATCACGCCGACATAGACCGTGTCGCTCCACAGGTAGCGATAGCGATAGAGGCCGAGGCCGTTGTCGAGGCACGCAATCAGCACGATGTCACGCTTGAGCCGGATATCGGAGGGGGCTGGGGCGATATGGACGTGCCATAGACCCAGGAGTTGTTCTGCCAGTTGTAGCCAGCGTGGGCGCCGCCGACCCAACTCGTCGCGCTGGCGGAGTTTGATCCGGTCCCGGTTACCAGTGCTTGAGCGGACGCAGATGATACGGATGCCGCGAGCATCGCAGCGATGGCGACGATGATCTTCATCTTCATGACCGCCCCCAAGAATTGTCCGAGCTATCGATGCACCGGAGCTTTTAAATAAGCCCCTTCAGACGCGCATCGCGGCGGCGGCCGGAGCCGAATCCGCTAATAAGCGATCATAGCGGCTTGTCCATTGGCGGAATACTCCGTTCTGCGTCCGCTGCAATTGAATTCCAATGTCCGTGGCAATCCGGAGACACGCCGCCGAGAGCGGGCGTCCCAGATGGTACCAGCGTAGTGGCCAGGATTTGTTTGGAACTACGCCGTTATGTCGAGATTGGTGCCGACGCCGGCGGCGACGTTGGCGAGCGAACTGATATTCTGCTGCGCGGCGTCGACCAGTTTCACGACCGAGGAACTGTCTTGCTGGTTCATGCGCGCCATGTCCGCCGCCACGGCAAGCTGCGTCATGCCGGTTTGGGCGCCGACCAGTGCCGTGACGAGGCTCATCATGTCCATGGCCGGCCATTATCGCCCTTAAACTTAAAAACATGTGAACCGCGCCTACCGCACCAGGAGCTGAACTCCGGCGATCACGATTTCAACGACGATCAAGACGACGATGATCAGTTCCAACCGCAACGATCGCTCGGTATCGATAATACCGGCGAACGCTTTTGCCGAATCGGAGATCACCGTGAGTTTGCGGGTCAGGACATCCGCCCGTTCCTTCAATTCATATTCGTCTTCGAGTTGGGCGTAAAAGCGCTCCAGACTGGGCCGTTCCCACAGCACGTCGGGCTTTTCCGCCACCGCGACCAAACCGGAAATGCGATGTTGCACCAAGAGCGCATTGCCAATGTGCTTGAGGATCGCACGGCGGCCGCCGGGCGTGCGGCCGTATTCCGCCAGTTCCTGGGCAATGGGCTGAATGACACCGAAGACGGTCGCCACTTTTTTCTCATCGTGTGCGAGCACCACGCTGGTGGCCAGCGCGTCCGCGATCAGCAGGGTGTGTTCGGTCGTCAGCGCCTTGACCGTGATAACGCCCGATGGCGTCGGCTGGTCGTCCTTGTCCGGCGCGATCTCGATTTGAACGGTTTCTTCTTCGCGTGGGCTTATCGGATCGATAACCCGACCATCCAGCCGGCGGATGACCTCGTCCTCTTCGAGCGGCGACATGCCGACCATGACGGCAACGCCATAGCGGAATAACGCAACGACGCCTTTCTCTCCGGCGCGGAACGCCAGCGGCAGCGTCGACAGCACGTCGCTGCGTTCAAGCCCGGCCGTTTCGATGCGGTCGCCGAGCAACAGCGCCCTGACAGTAATGCGATGCTCGCGCGCTATGGACAAATCACTCATCAGAACACCGGTTTGCGTATGACGTAAGCAGCGGCATGCCGGCTTTGAAGGAGATAAGTTGGAAAAGGCCGGGCGTCCCCTAGACTACTCCGGATATCCCCTCGCTCAATCTGCGCTACGACGACGGTTGACAAGAGCGCGCAAGGCGATACACTAAACCATATGGTTAAGTTTTCAGACGCCGCCCTTGACCGCACCTTCGCCGCGCTGTCCGACCCGACACGGCGCGCGCTGGTGATGCGGCTCGCCGCCGAGCCCGATGTGTCGGTCAGCGAGCTAGCCGCGCCGTTTAAAATGTCGCTGCCGGCGGTGATGAAACATCTTCACGTCTTGTCGGATGCCGGGCTCGTCTCACGCGCTAAGACCGGGCGCGTGGTCGCCTGCCGGCTCGAGGTCGAGCCGATGCGCGAGGCCTTCGAATGGCTCAACCGATACGAAAGATTCTGGTCCGAGCGGCTCAACAGTCTCGCCGCGTTTTTGGAGGAAGAAGAGTCATGGATACCCAAACCGCCGTCAAACCAAGCCTCACGCTCAAGCGCCGGCTCAAAGCCTCGCCGGCCAAAGTCTTCGCGGCCTGGACCGATCCGGAAAAAGTGAAACGCTGGATGGGGCCGGGCGAAATCAAGGCGGTCAGCGCCGAAACCGACGTTCGCGTCGGCGGCCGCTACCGCTGGCTGATGAAGACGCCTGCCGGCGAAGAACACGACGTCGGCGGTGTTTATCGCGAGATCGTTCCGAACGAGAAGCTCGTCTTTACCTGGGCATGGAAGACCATGCCGGAGCGTGAATCGTTGGTGACGGTGCTGCTCAAGCCCGACGGCGACGGCACGCTGCTCACCCTTACCCACGAGCAATTCTTCGACGAAGATGCGCGCGATCGCCACCAAGGCGGCTGGAACGGCGCGCTCGACAAGATGGAGAAATTTTTCGCGTGAAATGCGCCTCTCCCCGTCGCGGGAAGAGTAGAGCAAAAATACGAGGATTCGATGCCTCTCCCCATGCGCGGGGCGGGCGAAAGCGAGGAGTAGATGATGCGCGGATCACACGGCACATTCTATTGGAATGAGCGGATGACACGAGACGTCGAAGCCGCAAAGAAGTTCTATGCCGACACGATGGGCTGGAGCTACGACGCCATGCCCATGCCGGGAGGGACCTATTGGATCGCCAAGATGGGCGCCGATCCGGTCGGCGGCCTATTCGATATCAGCGCTCCGGAATACAAAGGCGTCCCCGAAACATGGATGTCGTACATCGCCGTCGACGATGTCGACGGCCGCGTCCAGAAGGCGGTCAAGGCCGGCGCCAAATTGATGAAGCCGATCTTCGACGTGCCGGGCGTCGGCCGCATCGCCATCCTGCTTGAGCCGGGCGGCGCCGGCATCGGCTGGATGACTCCGGCAACCACCTGAGCAAAGCAAACCTAGGGGAGCGACTCCATGTCCGTCCAAATCACCGCACTTTATGCCGGCCTCCTGGCGCTGTTGCTGACCGCGCTCGCCATCAATGTCACCGTCAACCGCAACAGGCTCAAGGTCACGCTCGGCGACGGCGGCAATGCGCAGATGCTGCGCATGGCGCGCATTCACGGCAATTCGATCGAATATGTGCCGATTGGCCTCCTGCTGATGGGCCTCTACGAGCTCGATGGTGGCCTGCCGCTGGCGCTCCACGTCACGGGCATTGTGCTGATCGTCGGCCGGCTCCTTTACGCTTGGGGTATGTGGAGCACGCCCGAGCCGGGTTTCGGCCGGGTTGCCGGCACCTCGCTCACGTGGCTGACGATTGTCGCGCTCGCCATATTGAATTTGTGGCAAATCCGATAGCGTCCATGGAGCGTCTCATGCAACCGCACAAGGTCGTATCGCACGACGAATGGATCGCCGCGCGCAAGGCCTATTTGGCCGAAGAGAAAGCCTTCACCCGCGCCCGGGATACGTTGAGCAAAAAGCGCCGCGAACTGCCGTGGGAACAGGTGGAGAAGAACTATCTGTTCGACACTCCCTCCGGCAAGCAATCGCTTGCCGGCCTGTTCGGCGGCAAGAGCCAGCTCATTATTTATCACTTCATGCTCGGCCCCGGCTGGGAAGCCGGCTGCCCGAGCTGCTCCTTGATCGCCGATCACTTCGACGGCGCAACCATTCACCTCGCCGAGCGCGACATCGCCTTCGCGGTGGTTTCCCGCGCACCGCTGCCGGAAATCGAAAAATTCAAGACACGCATGGATTGGAAATTCACATGGGTGTCATCGTTCGGTAGCGATTTTAATCACGATTATCAGGTCTCGGTGTCGCCGGAGGAGAAGACCGGCGGCAAGGTGCTGTACAATTACGAGATCATCGAAAAATTCCCCAGCGACGAGCGCCCGGGCGCCAGCGTGTTCTTCAAAGCTCCGAGCGGCGAAGTCTTCCATACTTATTCGACCTATGACCGTGGTCTCGACATCCTGATTGGCGCCTACAATCTCATCGATCTCGCGCCCAAAGGACGCGACGAGGAAGGGCTAACATTCTCCATGGCCTGGGTCCGCCACCACGACCGCTACGAGGGCGCAGTGGTCGATACAAAAGCGTCATACCAGCAACCCAAATCCGCCTCATGCTGCGATTAGGCGTGCATTGCCGACAAAAATGGAGGACTCGATCATGAAGCTCTATGGCTTTCCGGCTTCGCCCAACACCTGGAAGGTGCGCGCGCTTGCTGCCTATCTGAAAATGCCGCTTGAATTCGAATTCGTCGATCTGCTCCAAGGCGCACAGCACGCGCCGGCCTTCCTGGCGCTCAATCCGACCGGCCGCACGCCGGCGCTGGTCGACGGCGATTTCAAGCTGTGGGAGTCGAACGCGATCCTGCAATATCTCGCGAGCAAGAGCCCGACCCCGCTCTATCCGAGCGATGCCAAGGGCCGCGCCGATGTCAGCCGGTGGCAATTCTGGGATCTGGCGCATTGGGGCGCGCAAGCCTGCCAGCCGCTGATCTTCGAGAACCTGGTCAAGAAATTCGTCAATCTCGGCGCTCCCGACCAGGCTGCGGTCGCCAAGGCCACCGAAGCCTTCAACAAGGAAGCCAAGATGCTCGATGCGCATTTGGCGCGGCACAAATATCTCGTCAACGACACGCTGACGATTGCCGACTTCACGGTCGCGGCGCCGCTGTTTCATGCGCAAGGCGCCGCCATACCGGTGGGATCTTATGCCAATATCGGCGCCTGGTTCGGCCGCGTATCGGCGCTGCCGTGCTGGAGCGAAACCGCACCGCAATTGGCCGCGGCGGCGTAAAGGGTAGCCTGGGTTGAGCGAAGCGAAACCTGGGAGCGGCGTGGCGCCTGCCGTCTGACCCCGGATTTCGCTGCGCTCAATCCGGGCTACAATCTTCAGCGTGTCGGCACCGGCTTTTCGCCGCGATAATCGTAAAAGCCGCGCTGCGTCTTGCGGCCGAGCCAGCCGGCCTCGACGTATTTTACCAGCAGCGGACACGGCCGGTATTTGGAATCGGCGAGCCCCTCGTGCAGCACCTGCATCACCGAGAGGCAAGTGTCGAGCCCGATGAAATCGGCAAGCTCGAGCGGCCCCATCGGATGATGCGCGCCGAGCCGCATCGCCTTGTCGATGGCTTCGACATTGCCGACGCCTTCATAGAGCGTGTAGATCGCCTCGTTGATCATCGGCAGCAAGATACGGTTGACAATGAAGGCGGGGAAATCCTCCGACACCGCGATCTGCTTGCCGAGCTTGGTGATGAACTGCTTGGTCGCTCCGAAGGTGGCGTCATCGGTGGCGATGCCGCGGATCACTTCGACCAATTCCATCAGCGGCACCGGATTCATGAAATGGATGCCGATGAAGCGCTCCGGCCGGTCGGTCGCGGCGGCAAGCCGCGTGATCGAGATCGAGGAAGTGTTGGTGCCGACGATGGTGGACGGATTGAGCAATGGACATAGCGCGGCGAAGATTTTGCGTTTGACGTCTTCCTGCTCGGTCGCCGCTTCGATCACCAGATCGCAGTCGCCGAGCTCGTCGAGCGTATTGGCGGGCGTGATGCGCTTGATCGCCGCCTGGCGCTCTTCGTCACTGATGCGCTGACGGCTGACTTGGCGCGCCAGGTTGCCATTGATCGTGGCAAGCCCCGCGCTGATGCGGTCGGCGACGACGTCGTTCAACAGCACGTGGAAGCCGGACAGCGCGCAGACATGGGCGATGCCGTTGCCCATCTGGCCGGCGCCGACCACGCCGATCTTACGAATGGTGTGAGGCATCCCGCTCGCCTGCTCGCCGCGCATCTGCGGCGCTTTGGGCCGTTCCTTGACGTCGACCATTACGATTCACCTTCTACGACGATCTCCGCCAATAAGCCAGAAACCATCAGCGCTTAACCTTATCGAGCTCGGTGGCGAACTCCGGCAGCGCCTGGTAGAGATCCGCCACCAATCCGTAATCGGCGACCTGAAAGATGGGGGCTTCCTCATCCTTATTGATCGCGACGATCACTTTCGAATCCTTCATGCCGGCGAGGTGCTGAATGGCGCCAGAAATGCCGACCGCAATGTAAAGGTCGGGAGCCACCACTTTCCCGGTCTGGCCGACCTGCCAGTCGTTCGGCGCATAGCCGGCGTCGACCGCCGCGCGTGAGGCGCCGATCGCGGCGCCGAGCTTGTCCGCCACCGGCTCTATATACTTGGTGAAGTTCTCGCGGTTTTGCATCGCCCGGCCGCCGGAAATAATGATTTTCGCCGAGGTCAGCTCCGGCCGCTCCGATTTGGAAAGCTCCTCGCCGACGAAACCCGACAGGCCGGGATCAGCCGCGGCAGTGGCAGGTTCGATCGGCGCCGCCGAACCGCCCTCGCCGGTTGCCTGAAACGCCGCGGTGCGCACGGTGATGACGCGCTTCTTCTCGGTCGAGCGCACCGTTTGGATGGCGTTGCCGGCATAGACCGGCCGCTCGAACGTGTCCGGTCCGACCACTTTGATGATGTCGGAGATCTGCATGACATCGAGCAGCGCGGCGACGCGCGGCATGATGTTCTTGCCGGTCGTGGTTGCCGCCGCCATGATGGTTTCGTAAGGGCCGGCGAGCGAAACAATCAGCGCAGCGGTCGGCTCCGCCAGCACGTGCTCATACTCGGCCGCGTCGGCGAGCAGGACTTTTTTCACGCCGTCGAGCTTCGCTGCAGCCTCGGCGACCGCTTTGCAGTTGTGGCCGGCGACGAGAATGTGGACCTCGGCGCCGAGCGCCTTGGCGGCAGTGAGCGCCTTGGCGGTGGCGTCCTTGAGGGAGGCGTTGTCGTGCTCGGCGAGGAGAAGCGTCGGCATCAGACCGCTCCCGCTTCTTTGAGTTTTTCGACGAGTTCGGCGACCGACTTCACTTTCACGCCAGCTTTGCGCACCGGCGGCTCCGTGGTTTTGATCAATTCGAGACGCGGCTTGGTGTCGACGCCGTAGTCCGCGGCGGTCTTTTCGTCGATCGGCTTTTTCTTCGCCTTCATGATGTTCGGCAGCGAAGCGTAGCGCGGTTCGTTCAAGCGCAGATCGGTGGTGACGATGGCTGGCAGCTTGAGTTTCACCGTCTGCAGCCCGCCGTCGACTTCGCGCGTTACCAACAGCGCGTCGCCGTCGAGCGCGACTTTGGAAGCGAAGGTGCCTTGCGGCCAGCCGAGCAACGCCGCCAGCATCTGGCCGGTCTGATTGCTGTCGTCGTCGATCGCCTGCTTGCCGAGGATGATCAGACCGGGCTGCTCCGCGTCAGCGATGGCTTTGAGGATTTTCGCCACCGCCAGCGGCTCAACCGTGCCTTCGGCCTTGACCAGGATGCCGCGGTCGGCGCCCATGGCGAGAGCGGTGCGGATCGTCTCGGCGGCTTGTTGCGGTCCGATCGAAACGGCGACGATTTCGGTCGCCTTGCCGGCTTCCTTGAGCCGGATCGCTTCCTCGACCGCAATCTCGTCGAACGGATTCATCGACATCTTGACGTTGCCGAGCTCGACGCCGGAGCCGTCGGCCTTGACCCGGATTTTCACGTCCTTGTCGATTGCCCGCTTCACGGGCACGAGAATTTTCATTGCTGTGTCTTGGCGCTATTTCGGCTGGGATGGCTGCTTATTCGGATGTTTTTTGGCGCCGCTAACGGCCGCTATTATCTTGACCGTTGCTGCGGTGCGGGAAACCTAACGGCCGCCGCGCCAACGGTCAACGCCGCTATCGGTTCTCGCCCGGCTTCCAGAGCACATCGCCCGCGCCCCGATTGTTGGCGTAACGGCTTGCGACGAAAAGGAAATCGGAGAGACGGTTGACGTATTTGAGCACCTCGGAAGAGACGCTCTCGCCCGGCTTGTCCTTGAGCTCCGCGATCAATCGCTCGGCGCGCCGGCAGATGGTGCGGGCGAGATGCAGGTACGCCGAAGCCGCGCTGCCACCCGGCAGCACGAAGGAGCGCAGCGGCTGCAACGCTGCATTGAAACGATCGATCTCCGCTTCGAGCCAGTCGACCTGTTTGCCGGTCACCGTGAGCCGCGCGCCGTCGGGCCCTTTGCCTTTGCCCGGCGTGCACAGGTCGGCGCCGACGTCGAACAGATCGTTCTGGATGCGCGCCAGCGCGGCATCGAGGTCGGCATCATTATTGGTATGCAGCCGCGCCACGCCGATGGCGCCATTGGCCTCGTCGATCGTGCCGTAGGCCGCGACGCGCAGATCGTACTTCTTGCGCCGTTCGCCGGAGCCGAGCGCGGTCGATCCGTCGTCGCCGGTGCGGGTATAGATCTTGTTGAGGACGACCATGGGGCTTTATTTTCCCATGAACCAGAGCGTCAACATGATCACGCCGATGGCGATGGCCTGCAGCAGGACGCGCAGCCGCATCAGCTTCTGCGAGGTGTTGCCGGAGCCGCCCATCATCATGTTGACGAGGCCGAGCAAAAGAACGATCGCGACCGCGCCGATGGCGATCGGGACCGCGACATGCGACATGAAGTTACCCATGACCCCTTGTAGCCCGGGTTGAGCGTGAGCGAAACCCGGGCTCGGCGGTAAGACTTCTCCGCCCTCCCGGATTACTCTTCGCGCAATCCGGGCTACAAGAATTCCGCAAGTCCGGAGGACCCGCACCGATGATCGTCGATTTCCAGCATCATTTTACGCCGCGCGAATTGATCAAGGCCGATCCGGGCGACCGGCTGGTTCTTAATTACGATGCGCTCGGCGCACCGAGCTATACGGTTCATTCCCTGCTCTACGATCTGGACGAGCACGTGCGGATGATGGATGTGGCCGGCATCGACGCCGCCTGGCTGACCAGCGCCGCCGGCATGTGCGCCGATCTCGACATCTCGCGGCTGGTCAACGACAAGGCGAAAAAAGCCGAGCGCGATTATCCCGGCCGCTTCATCGGCGCCGCGCACGCCCATCCGCTCGGCGGCGCCGCGGCGCTCAAGGAGCTCGCGCGCTGCCGGCATGAACTCGGCTTCCAGGGCGTCACCATCACGTCGGAGTTCGACGGCAAGTGGATCGACGATCCGGGACTCGAGCCGTTTTGGGACGAGGTCGGCAAGCTCGGCATGTTCGTGTTCGTGCATCCGGCGCTCAAACTCAATCACGCCCAGCAATTCGACAGCTACGACACCGCGCGCGCCGTGGGGCGCGAATTCTCGCTGATCATGGCGACGATCCGGCTGGTCAATTCCGGCCTGTTCGACCGCCACCCCGAACTCACCGTGCACATGGCGCACCTGTCCGGCGGCATTGCCGGCATGCTGGCACGCATCCGCTGTTTTCAAGACAAGGAGTTTTGGGGCACCGCCGGGAATGCGCGGCATGGCGCCAAGGGCAAAAAGGATTTCGACTATTATATCCGCAACAATCTCGTGTTCGATACCGCGGGCTTTGCCGGCGGCATCGGCGCGATCAAGGCCGGGCTTGCCGAAATTCCGGCCTCCCGCATGGTGTTCGCCACCGACTACCCGCAGGAAATCCGCAAGCGCGAACCGGTGCGCGATTTCGTGGGCGCCATCCGCTCGCTCGGTCCCGACGGCGAACGCATACTTTCCGGAAATGTCGGATTGTTGCTGAAGGAGCCGTTCAAGGCTCACGCATAAGCGATGCGCGCGCGGTGGCGCCGAAACAAAAGCCACAGCACGATCGATCCGTTGACCGCGTTCCAAGCGAGCCCGTTGATAAACGCGGCGCGGTACGACCCGGTCAGATCGAAAATATACCCCGACATCCAGCCGCCGAGCGCCATGCCGAACAGGCTCATCATCAGAATGATGCCGATACGCGCGCCGGCCTCCTTCGCCGGAAAATATTCGCGCACGATGATGGCGTAGCTCGGCACGATGCCGCCCTGGAACAGGCCGAATACCGCCGAGATGACATAAAGCGAAACCAGCCCGTCATAGAACAGATAGAGCAGGAGCGCGACGGCTTGCAGCGCCGATCCCAGCATCAGCGTGAGCAGGCCGCCGATGCGGTCGGCGATAAATCCCGAACCGATGCGGCCGACGATGCCGAACGCCATCATCAGCGCCAGCATGTCGGCGCCGCGGGCGACGCCGTAACCGAGGTCGCCGCAATAGGCGACGATATGAACCTGCGGCATCGACATCGCCACGCAGCAGCAGACCGAGGCCAGCGCCAGCAGGGTTTGCAGCGCGCCGGGCGAAAGGCCGAGGTTGGCGGGCGACGCCGTGCGTGTCGCGGCGCTGGCATTCACGAGTCCCGCGGGCGCCTTCCGGCGCAATGCGACCAACCCGACCAAAAGCATCGCGGCGCCGCAGGACAAGCCGATGGCGACATGGGTTGCACGCCAGCCGTAGAGCGCGATGGCGTGCTGCACGACCGGCGGCCACACGGTGCCGGCAATATAATTTCCGGAGGAGCACAACGTCACCGCCACGCCGCGGCGACGGACAAACCAGTATGAAATGTCCGCCATCAACGGACCGAACGTCACCGAGGTGCCGAACCCGATCACGGCATGCGCCAGCGCGAAGACGACGAGGCTGCCGGCGCTCGCCGCGCCGAGATAGCCGAGGCAAAGCGCCAGCGCGCCGGCGGCGAGCGGTCCCAATATTCCGGTGGCGTCGAGAAGCCGGCCCATGACCACGCCGCCAACGGCAAAGCCCAGCATCGCCATCGTAAACGGCAGCGAGGCTTGCGCCCGCGGCACGGCGAATTCCGCCTGCACGACCGGTAGCGCCACCACGACCGACCACATCCCCACGCCGCCGATGGTTGAGACCAGCATGGTCGCGGCAAGGCGCAGCCATGCCTGCGGCGAATCGGGGATAGGTCCCTTGTCAGAGTTCACCGCCGGGGACATTTCCATCGGGCGACATTCCCTGACGTGAACATCACCGTCAATCCCGATAATTCGCACCGATGGGCGATTCAGCGATCACCAATTTTTAGATTATTGATGCTCGCTTTCGCGGAGCATGGCAGTGCCAATCAGCCGGCTCCGCCGAGGTGCTTCTCAATATCGTAGATCGGGTGCTTGGTGAGATCCTTGTCGATCTCCGCTATGATCTTTTTCTTCACGTCGTCGTGGAACGACTTGCGCAGATCGGCGAGCGCGCGCGGCGGCGCGATCACGACGAGGGCCTCGACTTTGCGCTCGCGCACGATCTTTTCCAGGGTCGCGGCGACGTCGTGAGCGAATTTGTGCTCTTCGAGATCGTGCCAATCGGTCTGGCTCACGCTCGATCGTCCGTGGCCGACCGAGGAATGCTCGCGGCCCGGCCGGTCGGTGCCCTGCTCGTGGGTCGGCGGATTATTGTCGGTGAAAACGCGTTCGGTCTTGAGGTTCAGGAATTTGGCGTCGCCTTCGTTGCGCAACACCAAGGCCTTGCGGCCGTCACCGACGAAGACATAGGCGTTATGAGGAATATTCACTTTGGTCATCGGTCAACTCACGGTTCTCTTTGAATGTTTGCGGACAATGGATGCACCTAAGCTGTCGTGCCATTGACCTGTGTCAATGGCGGAAGCGGCGCCTTCGTTCCGGACTCGGCGATAACCGGTCCTCAGCGAATCCTTGACCGGATCAGTTCGAGCCGTCCAGCAAGCGCCGCGCAATGACCTGCGCCTGGATTTCGGCGGCGCCCTCGAAAATATTGAGGATGCGGGCGTCGCAGAGAATGCGCGAAACCGGAAACTCGACGGCGAAACCGTTGCCGCCATGGACCTGCACGGCGTTGTCGGCGGCCGCCCAGGCCACGCGCGCGGCCAGGAGCTTCGCCATGCCGGCTTCGAGATCGCAGCGCCGGCCGGAATCTTTTTGCCGCGCGGCATAATAAGTGAGCTGCCGCGCGATCATGATCTCGACCGCCATCATGGCGAGCTTGTCGGACACGCGCGGGAAATTGGCGATTGGCTCGCCGAATTGCACGCGCGCCGTGGTGTAAGTGAGCGCCTGCTCCATCGCCGCCTGCGCCACGCCGATAGCGCGCGCCGCGGTCTGGATGCGGGCGGCTTCGAACGTCGCCATCAATTGCTTGAAGCCGAGCCCCTCGACGCCGCCAAGAAGGTTCTCGGCTTTGACGACGAAACCGTCGAAAGCGATCTCGTATTCCTTCATGCCGCGATAGCCCAACACCTCGATCTCGGTGCCGGACATGCCAGCGGCTGGGAACGGATCGCCGTCGCTGCCGCGCGGTTTTTCGGCGAGCAGCATGGAGAGCCCGCGATAGCCGGTCTCGGCCGGATTGGTGCGGACCAGGAGCGTCATCAGATCGGCGCGCACCGGATGGGTGATCCAGGTCTTGTTGCCGTAAACCTTATAGACGTCGCCATGGCGCACCGCGCGTGTCTTGAGCGAGGCGAGATCGGAGCCGGTATTCGGCTCGGTGAACACCGCGGTCGGCAGCACTTCGCCGGACGCGATCTTCGGCAGCCATTTTCGCTTCTGCTCCTCGGTACCGGAGCTCAAGATCAATTCGGCGGCAATCTCGGATCGCGTGCCAAGCGAGCCGACGCCGATGTAGCCGCGCGACAGTTCCTCGGAAACGACGCACATGGATTCCTTGCCGAGGCCCATGCCCTCGTAATCTTCCGGGACGGTCAGCGAGAACACGCCGAGCTCCGCCATTTGCGAAATCACGTCCAGCGGGATGTAATCGTTCTTCAGGTGCCAACGGTGCGCATAGGGCACGACGCGGTCGTCGGCGAATTTGCGCATCTCCTCGCGGATGGAATCAAGTGTATCGTCGAGTCCGCAGGCGCCGACCGTCGCATCGTGATGCTGCCGAATCAGTTCGACCAGGCGAGCGCGGCGCGGCGCCGTGTTGCCGGTGGCGATGAGATGTTCGACGGCAGGCGTCATGCGCACCGTCACTGCCGCCGGCGGCAGCCCGAGATCGGCCAGGCGCACGATCTCGCCTTGGCTCATCGGGATACCGCCGAAGATCTGGGCTAGATATTCGCCGGCGCCGATACGGACGATCAGATCCTCGATCTCACCGAAGGTTCCGCTGTCGGAAAGCCGCTGGGCATAGGCAGAAAGCTGACGGACGGCCTCGACATAGGTCGCAAGCCAGGCGAGGCCGTGGGTCGCGCGCTGTTCGCGATCGAAGACGCGCGCCACCGTACTCCCCCCGGCCATGACCCGGTCGGCAACGGCGCGGCGGGCGTCCGCGAATAGCGCCTCGACAGCGCCAACGGCGTCGGCAAGCGCGGGAACGACCTCGTAGCCCTGGGCTCTTGGCGAGGCGGCAAGCGGCATGACTGGCTCCGATGAGCTGCTTTTCGAGACTTTGGTCCGGCCCGGCCTAGTCGCGAACTTTACGCGTGCACTGCACAAAAGCAAATGCGGTAGCGAGGCACCGGTCATTTGAGGGGCGCACCCCGCGGATTCCCGGTTTAGCGGCGCCAAGGCGGAGTTTTGCATACGATTCTTGCACAATATTAACCAATTTACGGTGTGCTGGCGCGGATTTCGGTTTGCGACGCAATGCGTGCCGGCGGCGCGCCACAGGCCGATAAACCGTTCGATTGCTCAAGACGACCTCTGGTCGGGTCATCAGAATGTTCAGCACTCAGATTTTTTCTCGCCTGTCAGTCCGTGCCCGCATCGTCGTGCTCGGCGTCATCCCCGTGGTGGGCTTTCTCGCCAACGGCATCGCCTATCTGACCGGCGATGCCGAAGTCGGTCACGCTTTCGAGGCGGTGCATCGCAATACCGAGGTGGCAGATGCCAGCCGCGACCTCAAGGCCGGGCTCCTCATCATGCGCGCCGCAACCACCGATTTCGTCGCGCATCCGTCCGACGCCGAGGTCAAGAACTTCGGCGACGGCCAGGCGATGGCGATGGCCTGCCTCGACCGCATCGAGGCCTCGCTCGCCGCCGCCGATCAGGACTCGGTCATGCCGTTGCGCATCACCGTGCGTGACCTCAAAGCCAGCTTCGACAGCCTGGTCAACGAGCAGAAAACGCTGGGCTACGACGAAACGAAAGGTGTAACTGCCGGCTTGATCGCCGCAAGCAACGCGGTCGAGAACGTCATCCATAACGATCTGTCCTGGGTTGGCGACGTCGATCGCGCGAATCTGGCGATGTCGCTTCTCACCTTGCGCCGCTATGAGATCGAATATCGGCTCACGCGCAATCAAATCGCCGAACGGCATTTTCTCGACGAGGTCAAGCACTTCAACGAGCTGTTCGAATCGGTCGACGGCGCGCCGGCGATGAAGGAGAAACTCGACAAGCAGATCCAGGCCTACAGCTCGACCTTCGCGCAATGGGTTGCCAGCACCGAAGATATTACGCCGCTGGTTTCGCTCATCAACCACGACACCGAGAGCGTGTTGCCGGAAGCCGACAAGATCATCGCCGCCGCGCGCGACAACGCCAGCAACGCCGCCGCGGAGCTGGCAACGTCGCGAACGCGAACACGCGATGTCATCATCTGGATCGACCTGGCGGTGGTGCTGATCGGACTCGGCTGCAGCTGGCGCATCGGCCGCTCGATCACCCAGCCGCTAGAGGAACTGGCGGCGGTGATGAAACGGCTTGCCAATGGCGACACCGCCGCGCGGCCGGCCGCGACCCATTCCCACGACGAGATCGGCGAGATGGCGCGCACGGTCGTGGTATTTCGCGACAATATGATCGAGCGCGAGCGCCTCGCCGGGGTGGAGAGCGAGACCAACATCGCACGAGAGCGGCGCGGCGAAGCGATCGCGACCTTGATCCGGGAATTCCGCGCCTCCATCGAGCAGGCGCTGGACCGTCTGCGCGAATCGGCGGGCCGGTTGGAAAACGCTTCGAGCGGACTAAACGAGGCCGCCGAACTCGGTGCAATCGGAGGCCTTTTCCGGCCGCAGTCGAGTCGATGCCGCGTCGGTCAATGTTACGACGGTAGCCGGCTCGATCGAGGAGCTCGCGGTGTCGATCGGCGAGATCGCCGCCCAAGCGACAAAATCGACCGAAGTGGCCGGTCGCGCCGTCACCGAATCGCAGCGCACCGTCAACACCATGTCGCAGCTCGGCGATGCCGCCAACCGCATCGGCGAGGTCATCGGCCTCATCCAGTCGATCGCCGGCCAGACCAATTTGCTGGCGCTCAACGCCACCATCGAGGCGGCGCGCGCCGGCGAGGCCGGCCGCGGCTTCGCCGTGGTCGCCGCCGAGGTGAAATCGCTTGCCGCGCAGACCGCGCGCGCCACCGAAGACATCGCGGCGCAAATCGGTTCGATTCAGTCGGCGACGGCCGATGCCGCGCAGGCGATCGAGCAGGTCTCGACGATCATCGACGACATGTCGGAAATCGCCACTACCGTCGCGGCGACCGTCGAGGAGCAGAATAACGCCGTGGCCTCGATTGCCGAAGGCGTCAACCGCGCCTCCAACGAAGCGCGGGCCGGCGCCGACGCCATGGGCCGTGTCGCCGGTGCCTCGACCGGCGCGCGTGCCACCGCGGTCGACGTCAAGGCTCTCGCGGACGCACTCGCCGTCGAGGCGGAAAACCTCCAAGGCGAAGTCCGCCGCTTCCTGACCGACGTCCAGGCGGCGTAACTCCCCTTCTCTCGCCCCGTGGTACCGACGGCCGGGCGCCCGCCAGGGTCTTGCCCGTTTACGCCGAATGCGCAGGCAGAGAGCGCTTATCGGCAATGGCTGTTCGGCTTAGCCGATCCATCGCTCACTATGACCCAGGGAGCGGCATTCCCCCTCGATCTCGTATTCGACGGTCAGACACCGCTTCATGTCATCGGAACCACGGACTCCTGACATCCGACTTCACCGTCACGACCGGAATCGTGAGTTCGCTCAGCGGTATTTTGAACGATACGCGCTTTCTGCAGATCAGCGCGCCGGTGCAGCCGGGCAACAGCGGAGGTCCGCTGCTCGACATGAGCGGTCACGTGGTCGGAGTAGTTTCGGCCAAGTTGAACGCGCTGAAATTCGCCAAGGCCACAGGCGACATCCCCGAAAACGTCAATTTTGCCATCAAGACGGGGACGGTCAGAGATTCTCTCGACAACAGCGCCGTCTCCTACGACACCGAGCTGACCGAAACGGAAGACTGCGGAAATCGCGAGCGCCGCCAGGGCTTACATCTTGCTCATCACCTGCACTGCCGACGAGACCGCGGCGGAGAAGAAATGACGGGTGGCGCGGTCCGGTGTGAGGACGTTTTGATCCAGGTCAAACCAGCGCCCCGCAATTTCCCTAGAGTCGGTCGGGCCTAGCGGGGGCGACGCTCGCCAAGCCGGACGGCCGGGATTGCTCCATGTGCGTGGCGATTCCGGCCGTTTCGTTTGCGCCAAGCCGGTCGAACGATGAGCCACGGCCGTCCAAATATCGCCGCAGCGAAGCGAGCCAGCCGGCGAAAGCGTCGCGAAAAAACACCGTCCACTCCTCATGGCGCTCCGGGGTGCAGTCGAAGGTCGCCCACCATTCGACGAAGCCGCGGCCGCCGTCGATGATCGGCGTGACTTTCAGCGTCGCACGGTAATGCTGCACCGGCATCGGCGCGGTGCCGCAAAATTCGTAAACCTGCGCGCGCTCGGGATCGGACAAGGCAACCAGCCGCTGCCGGATGCGCTTACCCCGGTAAAGCACGTTGCGCACCGCGCCGACGGCATCGCCGGATTTGCCGTCTTCGATCGCGCTTTCGCCGGCGCCGTCGACCCAGGCCGGATAGTTGTTGAAGTCCCGAATCGCATTCCAGATGTCGTCGGCGGATTGTGCGAATACGGTGCTGTAATAAGCTTCGGCCATGATCGGTCCTTTCCCCTGTCAGGTCCATGAAATGAACGATGGCTGGAAATGAACGATGGCTGGCGGCCGGACCACCCGATTCCTGAACGCGTTATGCAGCTGTCGCCGATTCACTGGCATCGATTGTGCAGGTCATCCCAGCGCCCCCTCCCCCGCCGGGGTGCGGGCGGATAGATTAGCCGCGGAGGCGCCCTGCCGTTGAACACCATCCGCCTGAGCTACCGCATCGCGCTCGACGCCTTTTATCGCTTCAATGCCGACGACGGCTGGGCGATTGCCAGCCACATCGCGCTGTCGGTGCTGATGTCGATGTTCCCGTTCCTGATCCTGGTAACGGCCATCGCCGGCTTCGTTGGCTCAGAAGATCTTGCCGATGAAGTGGCGCGCATGATCGTTGCCGCCTGGCCGCGCATCGTCTCCAGCCAGATCACCGGCCAGATCCACGAGGTGCTGACCACGGCGCGCGGCGGCTTTCTCACCGTCGGCGCCTTCTTCGCCATCTATTTTGCTTCGAGTGGCGTCGAGAGCTTGCGCATCGGGCTCAACCGCGCCTATGGGCTGATCGACCCCCGGCCGTGGTGGCTGTTGCGGCTGGAATTGATCGGTTACGTGCTGGTCAGCGCCATCGGTCTCCTGGCGCTGGCGTTTCTGGTCGTGCTTGGCCCGCTGGTGTTTCGCACCGCGGTGTTCTATGCGCCATGGATCGCCGAGCTGGAAAGCCACTTCGACATCGGCCGCTTCGTCATCGCCGGCCTGCTGCTGACGTCATCGCTTTTGATCCTGCATATGTGGCTGCCATGCGGTCGCCGGCCGCTCGGCGCGGTATGGCCCGGCATCGTCGCCACGCTCGCGCTCTGGCTCGCCTGCGGCTACGTGTTCGGCCGCTATCTGGCGGACTTCTCCTACACCTACGTGAATTATTACGCCGGCCTCGCCTCAGCGATGATGGCGCTGGTGTTCCTGTATTTCACCGCGCTGATTTTCATCTATGGCGGCGAGCTCAATGCGGCGATCGCGCGTGCGCAGGAGGACCCGTCGCTGCCGCTTGAAGGCGGCGGACGCAAGCGGCACCGATTGGCGGGCCAGAAGCAGCACCCGCCGGCGCCATTCGCCTGAATCTCCGCAGCTTACTTCGGGTTACGCGGCAATGAGCGGCGGTTGATCGGCATCGCCGATGGACAATCGTTGCGAGGATTGCAGACCTAAAAGCCAAGTGCGGCGCTCAGCCGCCCGCCGCCTCGATCACATCGTCGAGATTGCGCAAGCCGGGCCGCGGCGTATTGACCAGCACCGCCATATTGCCGGGCTTGTGCTTGTTGGTGCGCATCAATTCGTGCGCGTAAGGGATTTTGTCCCAGGGGAACACGTCGCTCATGCACGGATCGACGCGGCGGTCGATGACGAATTGGTTGGCGGCGCTGGCTTGCTTCAAATGGGCGAAATGCGAACCCTGTATGCGCTTCTGCCGCATCCAGACGTAGCGCGCGTCGAAGGTGATGTTGTAGCCGGTGGTGCCGGCGCAGAACACCACCATGCCGCCGCGCTTGACGACGAGGCACGACACCGGGAACGTCGCCTCGCCGGGATGCTCGAACACGATGTCGACGTCGCGCTTGCCGGTGATGTCCCAGATCGCCTTGCCGAAGCGGCGCGCCTCTTTGACCCAAGCGTCGTATTCTGGCGCGCCGACCTTTGGCATCTGGCCCCAGCATTTGAAATCGTTGCGGTTGATGACGCCCTTGGCGCCAAGATCCATGACGTATTGCACTTTCGACGGATCGGACACGATGCCGATGGCATTGGCGCCGGACGCCGCGACGAGCTGCACGCCGAACACGCCAAGCCCGCCCGAGGCGCCCCACACCAGAACGTTGTCGCCGGGTTTGAGGATATGCGGCGCATGGCCGAACAGCATGCGGTACGCGGTCGCCAAAGTCAGCGTATAGCAGGCCGATTCCTCCCAGGTCAGATGCGCGGGCTTCGGCATCAGTTGCCGCGACTGCACGCGGCAGAATTGCGCAAAGGAACCGTCCGGCGTCTCATAGCCCCAGATGCGTTGCGACGGCGACAGCAGTGGGTCGCCACCATTGCATTCCTCGTCGTCACCGTCGTCCTGATTGCAATGGATGATGACTTCGTCGCCGACCTTCCAGCGTTTGACCTTGGAGCCGACCGCCCAGACGATTCCTGAGGCGTCGGAGCCGGCGATGTGGAAAGGATGCTTGTGACCATCGAGCGGCGAGATCGGCTGGCCGAGCCCGGCCCAGATGCCGTTATAGTTGACGCCGCCGGCCATGACATAAACCAGCACTTCGTCGTCGGCGATCGGCCAAGTCGGCACGACTTCGCACTGCATCGCCGTTTCCGGCGGCCCGTGCCGTTCCTTGCGGATCGCCCAGGCGTACATTTTCGCCGGCACGTGACCGAGCGGCGGCACCTCGCCGATCACGTAGAGATCCTTGAGCGGCGCGGCGGACGGTTTTCTTTGCGCAACGGCCATGATCGGCTCCCGGCATGAACCGGCATTCGCGACGCGGCGTCGCGAGAAGCGCGCAGTCTGCCGCAGCTCATGTTGCAGCGCAACAATTACTTATGCCCAGGGCCAGACCGCTGACAGGCCACAGCCAAAGCCCTAAGCTCCCCCTCGCGGCAACGATAAACCGGGGAGTGGGTTCATGGGCATTATCATTTGGCTTGTTGTCGGCGCGATTGCGGGCTGGCTGGCCGGCATGGTCGTCAAGGGCGGCGGCTTTGGCCTGATCGGCGATATCATCGTCGGCATCGTCGGCGGCCTCATCGCCGGCTGGCTGCTGCCGCAGCTTGGAATTGTGATCGGGAGCGGCTTTGTCGGCGACGTGATCGATTCCTTCATCGGAGCGGTCATTCTGCTGATCATCATTCGGCTCATCAAACGCGCATGATCGTCCGCTAAGACGGCGGAAAGGAATGACGCGCTAAAGCCAAGGCGCGGGGGCATAAGGCTCCCGCGCCAACGTCTTGTTTTGGCCGCCGCATGGACGCCGCCTCAGAAAGCCTGTCCGGTGAGTGAAAATCCGCCGTGCGCCGCGTCGCCCTATTCACCAGCGCGCACGATCCGTCTCGTCGGGCTTACGCTCTTTTTGAGTTATCTGGTCGTACTCGGGGGAACCTTCCTCAAGGGTGACTTTTTGCTCGACGCGCAGGGTCGGCCGATTGCCAATGATTTCGTCAACGTCGTCGCAGCCGGACGGCTTGCGCTCGATGGCACGCCAGCCGCCGCTTACGACTGGCCGACCCATAAACAAGCGGAAATCCGCGTCATCGGCCACGATTTTGCGAACTACTACGGATGGCATTATCCGCCGCCGTTTTTGTTCGTCGCCGCGGCGCTGGCGACATTGCCGTTTGTCGCTGCGGCGATCGTTTCATTGCTGGTTTCACTGGCCGCTTATGTCGCGGCGCTGTGGAGTATTCTCGGCCGCAGCGGAGTTTTTGTTGCGCTCGGATTCCCGGCGGCGATCTGGAACGTCACCGCCGGACAAAACGGCTTTCTCACCGCGGCGCTGATCGGCGGCATGCTCGGCCTTCTGGAGCGGCGGCCGGCGCTGGCCGGTGTTTGTCTTGGGCTCCTCACCTACAAGCCGCAATTCGGTTTGCTGTTTCCCTTGGCGCTGATCGCGGATCGGCGCTGGATCACCATCCTCGTCGCCGCGGCGACGGCGATCGGATTGGCCGCATTGTCATGGCTGGCTTTCGGCAGCGCGAGCTGGCAGGCCTTCGTGCATTGGATGCCGATCACCAGCCAAGTCGTGCTCGGCGAAGGCCACGCCGACTTCGACCGGCTGCAAAGCGTCTTCGGCCTGATCCGCGCGCATGGCGGCGGCGAAATGCTCGCCTGGACCATTCAAGCGGCGCTGAGCGTGGCGCTGGCTGTTGCTTTGGTCATGCTCTGGCGGAGCCGCACACCCTTCGATCTCAAGGCTGCGGCGCTCGCCGCCGGCACGCTTGTCGTGACACCCTACGTTTATATGTACGATCTCGTCGTGCTCGCGGTGGCCGTTGCCTTTCTGCTGCGCTTTGCACTGGAACGCGGTTTTTTCGCCAGCGAAGTCCTCGGCCTCGCCGCCGCCGGCGCGCTTGTTCTGAGCTTTCCCTACGTCAAGACGCAGGTCGGACTCGCCGCCGTGGCTATCGTTTTGGTCCTGGTGGCGCGCCGCGCATGTTGCATCGCAACAGAATCCGCCCCACATTAGCGGCGCCGGTGAAACGCGTGGAAAACCGATGGGCGACCAGCCGCACCGCGACAAATCAATTCGCGACAAACCATTACGCGATAAGGCTTGGATTTTCCGCACCTATGCGGGCCATTCGACGGCTACCGCATCGAATGAGCTCTACCGCAAGAATCTGAGCAAGGGACAGACCGGGCTGTCGGTCGCCTTCGATCTGCCGACGCAGACCGGCTACGACAGCGATCATCCCCTCGCCAAAGGCGAGGTCGGCAAGGTCGGCGTGCCGATCTCCCATATCGGCGACATGCGCGCGCTGTTCGAGGCCATCCCGCTCGGCGAGATGAATACCTCGATGACCATCAACGCCACCGCAGCATGGCTCTTGGCGCTTTATGTCGCGCTCGCCGACGAGCAAGGCGTGCCGCGCGTCAAGCTGCAAGGCACCACGCAGAACGACATCATCAAGGAATATTTGTCGCGCGGCACCTACGTGTTTCCGCCGGCACCATCGATGCGGCTGACCAAGGACGCGATCCTGTTCACGACCAAGGAAATGCCGAAGTGGAATCCGATAAATGTCTGTTCCTATCATTTGCAGGAAGCGGGCGCGACGCCGGTGCAGGAACTCGCTTTCGCGCTGGCCACCGCGATCGGCGTGCTCGATGCGGTGAAAGCGTCGGGGCAATGCGCGCCGGAGGAATTCGGCGACGTGGTCGGGCGCATCTCGTTCTTCGTCAATGCCGGACTGCGCTTCGTCACCGAAATCTGCAAGATGCGCGCCTTTACCGAATTGTGGGACGAGATTACGCGCGAGCGCTACGGCGTGACCGACGCCAAGCAACGGCTGTTCCGTTACGGCGTGCAGGTCAATTCGCTCGGGCTCACCGAGCAGCAGCCGGAGAACAATGTCGCGCGTATCCTGATCCAAATGCTGGCAGTCACGCTGTCCAAGGACGCCCGCGCGCGGGCCGTGCAATTGCCGGCGTGGAACGAGGCGCTCGGCCTGCCGCGGCCGTGGGACCAGCAGTGGTCGCTGCGCATGCAGCAGATCCTCGCCTACGAGACCGACCTTCTGGAATATGGCGACGTGTTCGACGGCTCGCCGGCGGTGGCGGCCAAAGTCGCCGAACTGAAGGACGCGGCGAAGGACGAGCTCAAGCACATCGAGGCGATGGGCGGCACCGTCAAAGCGGTGGAATCCGGCTATCTGAAGCAGCAGCTTGTCGAGTCGAATTCGCGCCGCGTCGAAGCGATCGAGCGCGGCGAGCAGATCGTGGTCGGCGTCAATCGCTTTGTCGAAACCGAGGCTTCGCCGCTGGCCGATGCCGCCGAAGCCGTCGTCACCGTGTCGGCGGAGGCCGAGACCGGCCAGGTCGCGCGGCTTGCCGCCTGGCGCGCGGCGCGTGACGCCAAGGCGGTCGCGGCGGCGCTGGAAGATTTGCGCAAGGCGGCGAAAAGCGGCGCCAATATCATGCCGCCGTCGATCGCCTGCGCCGAAGCCGGCGTCACCACCGGCGAATGGGGCTTTGCGCTGCGCTCCGCATTCGGCGAATACCGCGCCCCAACCGGCGTCGGTAGCGCCATGCGCAACGACGCCGAGGGTCTCGACGGCATCCGCGCCGAGGTCGACCGGGTGTCGAAGAAGCTCGGTCGGCGTTTAAAAGTTCTGGTCGGCAAGCCCGGCCTCGACGGCCATTCCAACGGCGCCGAGCAGATCGCCGCGCGCGCCCGCGACGCCGGCATGGATGTGGTCTATGACGGCATCCGCCTGACGGCGGATGCCATCGCAGCGGCGGCGGCTGAGAAAAACGTGCACGTGGTCGGCCTGTCAATCCTGTCCGGCTCGCACATGCCGTTGGTGGCCGACGTCATCGCCCGCATGAAGGAAGCGGGCGTCGCGGTGCCGATCGTGGTTGGCGGCATCATCCCGCCGGCCGACGCCAGCGTCTTGAAAAATGCCGGCGTCGCCGAGGTCTATACGCCGAAGGATTTCGAATTAAACCGCATCATGAGTGATCTGTGCCGGATCGTGGAGGCATCGGCGGACGCGGCGGAATAATCATCGCGACGCCGTCGCCGCGAGCGCAGCGCTCAGCAGGCTCGGACTGAGCGGCTTATGCAAATACGCATTCATGCCGGCCGCGCGAGCCTTGGCCTCGTCGGCGTCGCGGCCGGAGATGCCGACGATCGGCGTTACCGCCGCCGCGCCGGTCAACGCACGGATGCGCCGGGTTGCTTCCAGCCCATCGATGCCGGGCAGCGTTATGTCCATCAGCACGGCGTCATAACCGCGCGCCACCGCGGCAACGGCGTCCTCGCCGGAGCCGACGAAATCGGCACTGTGGCCGAGCTCGGTGAGGATGGTGTTGAGGATGACGCGGCCGTACGGGTTGTCCTCGGCGCAGAGCACCTTGAGCCGGCGCGCCGGCATTGTGGCCTGACGCGAGCGCTCCGCCACGACTGCTTGGGCGGGCGCAACCGGCAGCGTCGCCGACAGCGTGAAGCGCGAGCCGCTCGCCGGAGTACTGGTGACGGTGAGATCGCCGCCCATCAGCCGCGCCAAAAACTTGACGACGGCAAGCCCGAGTCCCGAGCCGCCGTAGCGGCGCGCAATGTCGGCGTTGGCTTGCGCGAACGGCCGGAACAGCCGCCTGGCTTCCGCGGGTTTGAGCCCGATGCCGCTGTCGGTAACGATGAAGGTCAGCCTTGCGCGGCTACCCGCGGCGCGGACCGCCTTCACATCGAGCCGAACCGCGCCGTGAGCGGTGAACTTCACGGCATTGTCGACCAGATTTTCCAGCGCGGCGCGCAGCCGCACCGGATCGCCGACCAGAAATTCCGGCACGGCGTCCGCCACCGTCACCTCCGCGCGCAGGTTCTTGGTCTCGGCACGCGCGGTAAGCGTCTCGCTCACGGCGGCGATCAGACGCCGCGGCCGGAAAATCTCCTGTTGCAAAGTAAGCGAGCCGGCGCCTGCTTTGGCGGCGTCGATGACCAGCGTGGTGAGCGAAGCGAGATGCTCGGCGCTGTCCTTGATGCCCGCCGCCCAGCGCCGTTCGCGCTCGCCGAGATTGGAGCTTGCCAGCAATTCGCCCAGCGCAAGAATGCCGGTCAGCGCCGTGCGGATGTCATGGGCGTAAGCGGCAAGTGCGGATTCGGTATCGTTCGCCGCCGGCCGGCCGCGGCGCGGCGCTTTTGCAGCGGCCTTTTGTTTGGTCTTCGATCGCGCCATAGACGGTCCCGCCCACCCCGGCAACCAACATGGCACGGCGAGGGACCGAACAAAACACGCCCGCTGGCGATCTAGCGCCCCAGCCCGATCATGCGGCGGATATCGCGGGGGGTCGCGCCACCGGCCCGCAATTCGCGCAGGCCCGTCGCCGCGGTCGATTTCGACAGCTTGCGGTCCTCATCGTCGAGGATGAGCTTGTGGTGATGATAGGTCGGTTCCGGCAGCCCGAGCAGCGCCTGGATGAGCCGGTGGACGCTGGTCGCCCAGAACAGATCCTGGCCGCGCACCACGTCGGTAACGCCTTGGAGGGCATCGTCGAGAACAGCGGCAAGGTGGTAGCTGGCCGGCGTTTCCTTGCGGGCGAGCACCACGTCGCCCCACAGTTGCGGCGCGGCGGTGACGATGCCGGTCTCGCCGCGCGGCCCGGCGCCGGTCTCGGACCAGGACAGCGCGCCGGCGCGCGCGACGGCCGCGTCCATGGCGAGCCGCAGCGCAAACGGCTCGCCGGCCGCGCGGCGCCGGGCTCGCTCGGCGGCGGAGAGCTTGCGCGCCCGCCCCGGATAGATCGGGACGCCGTCGGGATCGCGCGGCCAATGGCCATGGCGGTCGAGTTCTCCGACCATGGCATTAAGCTCGCTCCGGCTCTCGAAGCTCGGATAAATGAGCCCCCGCGTTTCGAGCTCGGTCAGCGCCGCGGCATAATCGTCAAAATGCCCACTTTGGCGGCGCACCGGCTCGATCCAGGAAAGGCCGAGCCAGCGCAGATCATCGTACATCGCCGCCTCGTATTCCGGCCGGCAGCGCTCGACGTCGATGTCCTCGATCCGCAGCAGCAAGCGGCCGTCAAATTCGCGCGCCAGATCGTGATTGAGCAATGCGCAATAGGCATGGCCCAGATGCAGGTAGCCGTTCGGACTCGGTGCGAAACGCAGAATGCGGCTGTACATCGGCGATAGGCTTCTCGACACTCACCTGGCAACCGGCGCCTTACTGTAACATGCTGACCCATATTCGCACCGAGGCCGATCTCGACGCGGCGCTCAAAATGCTCGGCGAAATCGAGCCGCGGTTTGGCGCGCTTGTGACCGAAGCTGGGCGGCCACCATTGCGCCGGCGGCCCGATGGCTATGCCGGGCTCGCCGCCACCGTCGTGTCGCAGCAGCTTTCGACCGCGAGTGCGGGCGCGATCTGGGGACGTCTCGCCGCCGCATTCGATCCGATGCTGCCGGAAGCTATTTTGCGGGCGCGCGCAGCCCGACTGGCGCGGCTTGGCCTTTCGGCGCCAAAAATCAAGGCGCTCAAGGCGATCGCCCGCGCCGTGAGCCGCGGCAACCTCGCGCTCGCCGCGCTCGCCGACATCGAGGCCGACGCGGCCCATGCGGCGCTTACCGCGGTCCACGGCATCGGCCCTTGGACGGCCGACATTTACCTGTTGTCCTGCCTCGGCCACGCCGACGCCTGGCCGGCCGGCGACCTGGCGTTGCAGGAGGCGGCGCGCCTTGCGTTCGGCCTCCCGGCGCGGCCGAGCGCGAAAGAAATGATAGCGCTCGCCGAACCGTGGCGGCCGCTGCGCGCGGTAGCGGCGCGCGTGCTGTGGACCTATTATCGCGCCATCAAAGGACGCGAAGGCGTGCCGACCCCCACCCTACCCTCGCCCGCCAGCGGGGGAGGGAATGGCGGGGGCCAGTCGCAAGCCAAACCCAAAAGAACGAAGGCGAAAAGAGGTGGAAATGGCCGCTGAACTCGACGGTCCGCGGCTCGATCCCCACTCCGGCGCGGCGCGACAGCTTGTCGTCTTCCTGCATGGCTATGGCGCCGACGGCAACGATCTCATCGAAATCGGCCGCGCCTGGCAACCCTTGCTGCCGCACGCGGCCTTCGTATCGCCGCACGCACCGGAGCCGTGTGCACAAGCGCCGGTCGGCCGGCAATGGTTCCCACTGACCTTCCGCAGCCCGGACGAACGCTGGGTTGGCGTCGATAAGGCGGCGCCGCTGTTGGAGCGCTTTCTCGATGCCGAGCTGGCCCGCCACAAATTGCCGCCCGCGGCGCTGGCCCTGGTCGGTTTCAGCCAGGGCACCATGATGGCGCTGCATCTCGGGCTGCGCCGTGCTGTCGCGCCCACGGCGATCGTCGGTTATTCGGGGATATTGGTCGAGCGGCCGGACGGGGACGCCGAGAAATTCGCCGCCGAGATCAAATCCCGCCCGCCGGTTCTCCTGGTTCACGGCGACCACGACGATCTCATTCCGCCGCAGGCCTTATTCCAGGCCACCGCGGGTCTCGCCGCGGTTGGGGTGCCGGTCGAATGGCATCTGTCGGCGGGTATAGGTCACGGCATCGACGCCGAAGGGCTGCGCCATGGCGGCGAATTCCTGGCGCGGCGATTTGGCGCCCCGCGGGGCGCGCTTTAACCGCAAGTCTTTGTATTGCGTAACGATTTCCTAGCAAATTCGGCCTAGAAGCGCGCTAATTGCTTAAAGGTGCGCGATGGTCATGGCGGCGATGCGAAAGCTGGCCCGGGGCGCCCGATTGGCGCGGTTGCGGGCACTGATTTCCGACTTTGGGCGCAGTAAGCGCGGCAACGTCGCCGTGATCACGGCCTTGGCCATGCTGCCGATGATCGCCGCCGTGGGGTGCGTTATCGACTACACGACGGCGTCGATGATCAAGACCAAGCTGCAGGCCGCCGCCGACGCGGCGAGCGTCGCCACCGTCTCCATCAACTCAACGGTGATTGCCACAGCCAAGGCCATGTCGGGCAGCGGCGCGGTTTCGGGCGGTTCGACCTTTGCGACCAATTTTTTCAACGCCAATCTGACCTCGGCGCCGGAGACCACGGGCTACACCAGCCTCACGCCGACCGCGACCGTGACAATGTCCAACACGACGGTGACGGCCACCGTATCCTACACCGCCCAGGTTCCCACTTATTTCATGGGAGTCATGGGGTTCAAGAACATCGCGCTGGCGGGAACGTCGACGGCGACCTACACGCTGCCGGCCTACCTCGATTTCTACCTGATGCTCGACGTGTCCGGCTCGATGAGCTTCCCATCGACCGCCCTCGAGCAGGAACGGTTGCAGGCGGTTAATCCCGACAATTACAGTCAATATCCAAGCGGCTGCACCTTCGCGTGTCATTTCACTTCATCAGGAGTTTGCGGCTCGGGTGAAGAGGCGAATATCCCGCCGACGAGCCCTGTGAACTATGCCGCGACATATAATCCAAGCCCCGGCGGCTATTGCCAAGGATTTACCATCACTCGTTTAGGAACCACGCCTGCGGCCTGCACCTCGACGACCACTTGCAGCAACATCACGCCCAGCGATATCAATTGGTCCCATACACCTGCCACCTCCTGCAACACGGCCGGGACCTCGTCTTGCATCCAATTGCGCGCCGACGCCGTCGGCTATGCGGTCTCTGACTTGATCACGTATGCGAGCGCGCACGAGGTGGTGCCCAATCAATTCCGTGTTGGGCTCTACCCCTTCATCCGCTACCTTTATTCTTATTTTCCGTTAACCACCGATCTGACAGACACAGGTTCCGGCACCGTAAGCTATGCGGCAACCCAACTCGCAACGCTGTTGGACACCGGGGTGAATACGAACCTGGGATCCGGCGGCACCCATTTCGAGAATGCGTTCCCCAGTATGAACAGTTTGATTTCGTCGGTCGGCAGCGGAACAAGCTCATCCAGCACGCTGCCTTATGTATTTTTGGTCACCGACGGCGTCGACAACTCGCAAACCTATGCCCCGTTCACCGGAAGTAATCCGCAGATTTTCGACACTTCGCTTTGCACCACACTCAAGAACCGCGGCATAACGATCGCCGTTCTCTATATTCCTTACCAGCCGATTCAGAACCCGACCACTTTCGCCGGCAGCGAAGACATCAACGTCAACGCGCTCATTCCGCCGGAATCCAATGACGTTCCCAATAACCTTCAGTCCTGCGCATCGCCGACCTTCTTTTTCACGGCGAACACGCCGGCGGACATCGACAGCGCGCTGAGACAAATGATCGATAAGGCCATAAGCACGGCCCACATTTCGAATTAGCTTTACCCTGTAGGCAATTACGCCGCCAGCTTGTCATAGCGCGTTGCAACCCGCCGACAGTGCTTGATCTTATTGAAGAACCGTTCGACCAAATTGCGGGCTCGATAGAGATACGGGCTAAAGCAAATCGGCTCGCTGCGATTGCATCTCGGCGGGATGTTGGCCAGCGCGCCCTTCCTCGCGGCAAGGGCTCTAATCCAGTCGGCGTCATAGCCACGGTCGGCCAGCAGCATTGATTCTGACTTGAGCCCAGACAGCAGTTTGTCCGCGAGCCGGTTGTCGTGGGCCTCCCCGGCGGTCAGCGCGAGCCGCACCGGCAGGCCGTTGGTATCGACCACCGCATGTATCTTGCTGGTCAGTCCACCGTGTGACCGTCCCATGGACTGCTTTCGGTTGCGGATGATGCAGGCCCCGTGCTGATGCACCCGGACAATCGAAGTGTCGATCATCTGCACCGACGCATCATGGGCAGCAGCCAGAGCGTTCATGATCCTGGCCCAGACACCTGCCCGCCGCCAACGAACGAAGCGGTTGTAGCAGGTGGTGTAGGGAGCGAAGTCATCGGGCACATCGCGCCATGGTGCTCCAGATCGTAAGACCCAGAAGATGCCGTTGAGGACGCGCCGGTCGTTGACCCGTGGCACGCCGCGCGGCTTGTTCGGCAGCATCGGCTTTGATGGCTGTCCATTCGTGGTCGGTGAGTTCGTAGCGCATGATTGGAGCCCTCGGTTTGGAGGCTTGAATCACAATCCGAGGGCTGCTCTCAACGGACCTTCAATCCGTCGCCGTTTACGTCCACAGGCGTCGCTTTTGGGGCAAACCGGACATCAACCGGCTGACAAAGTCGGCTGAATCGGTCGAAAATGACCCTGGCTGTGTAAAAACGCGCGGTGTGTGATTCACTCTGCAGTGTGATTCTGCTGCTGTGGAGGGCTAGAATGAGGCGCTTTGTTGAGGGGATCGATCGCGGCCAAGCGGCTCTGTTTCCGGAGTGCCTGGCGGACTGGGTCAACGAGAACAATCCGGTTCGGGTGATTGACGCTTTTGTCGACAAACTCGACTTATCGAGATTGGGATTTGAAGGAGTGGTTGCCGAGGCGACGGGCCGGCCGTCCTATCATCCCTCCGTGCTGCTGAAGCTCTACATTTACGGTTATCTCAATCGGGTTCAGTCGAGCCGGCGGCTTGAGCGTGAGGCTGGGCGCAATGTCGAGGTGATGTGGCTGACTGGCCGTCTCGCTCCTGACCACAAGACGATAGCCGACTTCCGCAAGGACGGTGGGGGAGCGATCAAGCAGGTCTGCGTGCGATTTATCGAACTGTGCCGCCGGATGGGTCTGCTGACGACGGCGAGTGTTGCGATTGATGGCAGCAAGTTCAAGGCGGTGAACACCCGCGACAAGAACTTCACGCGTAACAAGGTGGAGCGGCGCCGCGCGCAGTTGGAGGAGAGTGTGGCACGCTATCTTGCGCAGCTCGACACCGCTGACCGGCAGGAGCCATCCGAAGAACTGGCGTCAAAGACGGCCCATCTGCAGGAGAAACTGGTCAAGCTGGAAAGCGAGATACAGCGCCTTGCGGTGATGGAGAAGCTGATGCTGGCATCGCCCGATCAGCAGATCTCGCTGACTGATCCGGACAGTCGCTCGATGGCGACGAGCGGACGCGGCTCCGGCGTGGTCGGCTACAATGCGCAGGTCGCAGTCGACACGAAACATCACCTGATCATCGCACATGAGGTAACGAACGATGGCTTGGATCGAGCGCAACTGGCAAAAATCGCTTGCCAAGCGAAACAAGTCCTTGGCGTCGATAAGCTCGAAGCCGTTGCTGATCGCGGCTACTACAGCGGCGATGAAATCCTCCAGTGCCACAAGGCCGACATCGCGGTGACGCTTCCCAAACCGATGACCTCTGGCATTGAGGCAAGGGGTCGCTTCGGCAAGCAGGACTTTGTCTATCTCAGCGATGAGGATGTGTACCGCTGTCCGGCCGGCGAAAAGCTGAAGTACCGTTACACAAACGAGGAGCGCGACCAGCAGCTGCGCCGCTATTGGACAACTGCATGCCGTGACTGTGCGCTCAAGCCTCGCTGCACGACCGGAAAGGAGCGGCGAATCACGCGATGGGAGCATGAGCAAGTGTTGGAGGCCGTACAAAAGCGCCTCGACAAGAACCCGCAGGCTATGCGGGTACGTCGCGAGACGGTCGAGCATCCCTTTGGCACGCTAAAAATGAGAATGGGGGCGACGCACTTCCTGATGAAGCGTCTGCCGAAGGTCGCCACCGAAATGGCACTACATGTGCTGGCCTACAACGTTACCCGCGTGATGAACATCGTGGGCATCCAGCCGCTCATTGCAGCGATCCGGGCATAGCCGGACCTGCAGAATACCTGCACCGCGCCGTCGCCGAATCCCGCCTCTCTCCCCGCGTTTTGACACGACCAAGACCCATGAGCGACATTGGCCGGCCTATTTTGCTGCAATGCGAAGCACAGGTTCCGACCCGCGATGTGATAGAGTGGCTCGGGCTGAGGACAAAAATCGTGAGACGGCGCGACTTCATTGCATTGGCCGGCGGCGCGGCTGCGGCGTGGCCGCTCGCCGCAGGGGCGCAGCAGTCAGCGATGCCGATTATCGGCTTTTTCAGCAGTCAATCTCCCGTCACCTACGCACCGTTCCCGGCAGCATTCCGGCAAGGTCTTAAGGAATCCGGCTTTGTGGATGGCGAGAACGTCACGATCGAATATCGCTGGGCACGAGGACACGTCGATCAATTGTCGGCGCTCGCCGCCGATCTTGTTCAACGTCAGGTCAATGTGATCGCCGCAACCGGCGGAGTGGCGTCGGCGCTGGCGGCGAAGGCGGCAACCAAAACGATACCCATAGTCTTCAACAGCGGCGAAGACCCGGTTCAGGCTGGCCTAGTCTCCAGCCTCAATCGCCCCGGCGGCAACGTGACGGGCGTCAGTTGGTTCAATGACGAGCTGGTGGCGAAGCGGCTGTCCTTGTTGCACCAACTCGTCCCTGCTGCCGCTGTCATCGGGATTTTGGCCAATCCGAGAGATCCGGAACTGCCGCCGCAGCTCACAGCAGCCAAGGTCGCGGCGCACTCTCTCGGCTTGAAGCTCGTCGTCATCAATGCCACCAGTCCCGCAGACATCGAAGCGGGCTTTGCGGCGCTCGTACAGCAGGGTGCAGGCGCGATGATTGTTGCCGCCGGTCCTTTCTTCGTCAACCAGCGCAGCCAGATCATTGCACTCGCGGCACAGCACACAATTCCGTGCATCTATTCCGGACGAGAATCCCCCGCCGCAGGCGGCCTGATAAGTTACGGCAATGTTTTGACGGATGCATATCGCCGCAACGGCATCTACGTCGCCCGCATCCTCAAGGGCGACAAGCCCGCAGACCTGCCGATCGACCGCTCGACCAAATTCGAGTTGGTGATCAACCTCAAAACAGCCAAGGCGCTCGACATCACCGTGCCACCGACGCTGCTCGCGCTTGCTGACGAAGTGATGGAATAGACCATTTTTGCTGCGATGCCGTTTGTCTCCTACTGGCCCGTCGCGTCGTGTTGCATCGCCGCACAATTTCGGTCGCAAACGGGGAGAAGCGGACATTCAGCGAGCCGCGCTGACTACGCCGGATTTATGAGTCCACGCCCTAGCATTACAGTTGCGCTTTATATCGAGTTCTGAATCCATGAGCCACCGTGATTCGGAGGATCATGGATGGGTGGCGCATCAATTGAGACGACGCTGGAGCTTTGGGCGTCGTCGCTGCGGGATATGAAGGCGCGGATACGTCCGTTGTTCGGTCAGGAGCGGGTGGCGGCCTCGGCGGGGCTTTTTCTCGACGGGCTGTTGGGGAACGAACCGCGCAAGACTGGCTGGATGCGCGCGGAAGCGGCGGGCGATCCCGGTCCGTGGCGGCAACAGGCGATCCTGGGCCGGGGGCGTTGGAACGCGGATGCCTTGCGCGACATGGTGCGCGATTACGCGCTGGAAATGCTGGCTGATGAGGATGCGGTTCTGGTTATCGACGAGACCGGTTTTTTGAAGCAGGGCAAGGCGTCGTGCGGAGTTGCGCGCCAGTACACGGGTTCGGCGGGCAAGATCACCAATTGTCAGATCGGCGTCTTCGCCTCCTATGTGTCGCGTCACGGCCACGCCTTCATCGACCGGGCGCTTTATATGCCGAAGGAATGGACGGACGCTCGCGCACGCCTTAAGGCGGCGCATGTGCCAGAGACTATGGGCTTTGCGACGAAGCCCCAAATCGCGCGCCGGGTGATTGCGCGCGCGATCGCGGCCAAGGTGCCGTTCTCTTTTGTCGCGGCGGACAGCGTGTATGGCACCGGGGACATCGAGACCGTCCTGCGCAAGGCAGGCAAGGGCTATGTCCTGGGCGTCGCTTCCAACCACGTGTTCCACTCCTGGGGCAAGAACCAGCTTATTGGCGGCACCGCCGCGAAGATTGCGGACAATCTTCCCAAAAACGCCTGGCGGCGCCTATCGGCAGGCGAAGGAACCAAAGGTCCGCGCCTGCATGACTGGGCCTATCTCGAACTGGCCGATCTCGATGCCGTCCAATACAACAGCACCCTCACGGGGAAGTGGACGCGGGGTCTGTTGATCCGCCGCAACATCGCCGACAGTGACCTCGCCTTCTTCTCCACGTGGTGTCCCAAGGGCGCGCCCATGGAAAAGCTCGTATCGGTCGAAGGCTGCCGCTGGGCCATCGAGGACAGTTTTGAAGCCGCCAAGAACGAACTCGGTCTCGATCACAACGAAACGCGCTCTTGGCATGGCTGGCACCGCCATGTCTCGCTCGTCATGCTCGCCTTCGCCATGATGGCTGTCATCCGCCATCAGGCAAATGTTGGGGCGCCCAAAAAAACACCGCGGCGCCTTCGGACCAAACATTCCTGATCCGCTGGTCGATCCAAGAAATCCGCCGCATCGCCATCAAGCTCGCCCAACGGCGCATCCAACCCGCCCATGTCATCGCATGGTCGCTCTGGCGGCGCGCCCACCAAGCCGAAGCGCGCCACGCACACCTCAAAAGGAAAGCGCAACTGTAATGCTAGACTTCGAAGCGAGCAGCGAACAGGCGGAATTGGACGCAACTTGCTATTAGCTGCGGTCGCCGCGCGCCCCATTCAAATTTCTAGCCGCCGTGATGGTGCCCGCTACCTGATCCGGAACCGGAACCCGAGCCTGACCCGGATCCAGAACCCGACCCGGATCCCGAACCGGAGCCTGACCCGGATCCAGAACCGGAGCCCGACGAGGCGACGGCACAAGCCGTTCCGGTTTGCGGCGTGTAGTAGATACAGGCGCTGCTGCGGGGCGTCGTATACAGCGCATCGGAAAGATTGATCGAGCCGCTGGTGAAGAACCCGAACAGCGGCGTATACGTGTAACTGACTTGGGCGTAGATCAGGTAGCAGGGATAGGTGCCGCACGTCGACAGGTTCGTCGGGGGCGCCGTCGGAGGTGCATTGCCCGGCGTAAGGGCAGTGCCGTTGAGCGAATAGCTCCAGGCCACCGTGGCGCTGCTGCTGCTGTTGACGGTAATCTGCGAAATGGTGACGACGGCCGGTGAACCGGCATACGGAGCAAGAATCGTGGATGTCGCCCCCACAATATCGCTCATGTCGGTAGACGCGATCGTTATATATTGATTGGTGATGGCGTCCAACGCATAGGTTGCCGCGCGCACTTTCATGTAGACGGCGAGCGCCCTGCCGCCGTCGAATGTGGTCAGGAACAGCCCCGCCAGCACCGGCAAAACCATCGCGAATTCGATGGCCGCGACGCCGCGCGTCGATGCGGCGAAGCGGCGATAAAGACGCTGAAGGCGGAGCGGCGCGCGCATGATCAATATGGCTCCACCCGGAATGCCGAGACGCCCATGATCTCGGCCGTGTTGTGGCCGGTATTGGGCAGCACCGACCCCAGCGGGATGCCGATGATGTTCCAGGGATAGACGATCTGTATGACCATGACGTCGCCCTGCGTACCGGGGTCCCAGGTCCCGGTGGTGATCAGAGCGCCGCTGGAGTCGTAGAGCGCCGGCGCGGACGTCACCGCGCTGCTGAATGTCGAGTAAGTCGCCACGTCGACCTGCACCTTGTTGCAAGTGAACAGCGCCGACAGCAGCGGGCAGACGGTGTTCGTCTGGAATTGGGTTTGCGTCGTGCCGGCGTTTTGCACTTGCCCGGTCATGAACTGGCGACCGGCTTCGACTGCGGCGTTCTGCAACGTCGCCTGCGCGAACAAGAACAACGTCGTTTCAAGGATGGCGAAGAGCAATGCCAGGAAGGCCGGCGCGATCAGCGCGAATTCGACGGCCGTCGCGCCATCCCGGGCGGCGCCGAAACGAGAAACATTGCGCCGGAAACATTGCGCTACGGTTCGAAACATATCAAGCGTATCCCGCTCAACAGACCATCTACAAAACTGGAACTTCACCTCCGCTAATAGTTGAGACACATTGATTATTCGTTGCGCAGACCAAATAAACTGCATTGTTCGCGCATCGCCGCAAGGCGACGTTAACCCTACTGGGCGGCGTATGAATTCGCTACAATGCCGCGAAGTCGATCGGCTTGTGCCGATCGAGCGCGCGATGGATCGGCGGCAGCGGATATTTGAGGCCGGTAGCGCAATTGAACAGCAACGTTCGCTCGTTGCGCGTCACGCGGCCGTCGGCGAGGCTCTGCTTATAGGCGGCGTAAGTGGCCGCGCCCTCGGGACACAGCAAGAAGCCTTCCTCGCGCGCGGCTTCTTCGAGCGCCTCCGTAATTGCCTCGTCGGTCACCGCGATGGCAAAGCCGCCGCTATCGCGCACCGCGCGCAGGATGAGAAAATCGCCGATCGCCTGCGGCACGCGGATGCCCGAGGCGATGGTCTGCGCGTTCTCCCAGCGCGGCGCGTGTTCGACGCCGTCTTCGTAGGCGCGCACCATCGGCGCGCAGCCCGCCGCCTGCACCGCGACCATGCGCGGGCGCTTTTTGCCGATAAAGCCGATCGCCTCCAATTCGGCGAACGCCTTCCACATGCCGATCAGCCCGGTGCCGCCGCCGGTCGGATAAAAGATGACGTCGGGCACGCTCCAGCCGAGCTGCTCGGCGAGCTCCAATCCCATGGTCTTCTTGCCTTCGATCCGGTACGGCTCCTTGAGCGTCGAAGTGTCGAACCAGCCGACCTTGGCCTTGCCCTCGGCGACGATCTTGCCGCAATCGTCGATCAAACCGTTGACGCGATAGACGCTGGCGCCCTGCAAGCCGATCTCGCTGACATTGACCTCCGGCGTATCCTCCGGACAGAAGATCGTGGTCTTGATGCCGGCGTGGCTGGCGTAAGCCGCGAGCGCCGCGCCGGCGTTGCCGTTGGTCGGCATCGCCATGTGCTTGATGCCGAGCGCATTCGCCATCGACACCGCCATGACCAGCCCGCGCGCCTTGAACGAACCGGTCGGCAGCCGGCCCTCGTCCTTCACCAAGAGCTCGCCGCCGCCCAATTTGGCCGCAAGCTTCGGCAGCGCCACGATCGGCGTCATCGTCTCGCCGAGGCTGACGATGTCCTCCTTGCGCCGCACCGGCAAAAGCTCGCGATAGCGCCACAGATCCGGCGGCCGCGCCGCCAGTGCCTCCTTGCTCAGCGCTTGCTTCACGCCAGCGAGATCGTAACGCACCAACAGCGGCTTGCCGGCGCGGGAGAGATTATGGATTTCGTCGGCCGGATATTTTTCGCCGGTTTCCGAGCATTCGAGATGGGTGACGAAGGTTTTGCGTTCGGTGGTGAGATTGTCGTTGGTGTGCAAGAAGGCTCTCCCGGGTCGGCAACATAGGCAAGGACCGGCGCTTGCCATATCATAATGTTTACCCACCGCCCTAACACGCCCGCCGCAACCCGCTGAAAATTCAGCCAATGAAAATCACCGCCGTCGAG
Source organism: uncultured Alphaproteobacteria bacterium (assembly GCA_963822935.1). GTDB lineage: Bacteria > Pseudomonadota > Alphaproteobacteria > Rhizobiales > Xanthobacteraceae > BOG-931. The sequence goes on along the minus strand of CAWGJP010000023.1, from coordinate 18,175 downwards.
CCGTTCCACATCAGCGTGCCTTACGACTTCGGCAATCCCGCCGAGAACGCCGCCGCCGCGCAGTGGGCGAAGATGGAGACGCTGTTCGTCAAGGTGACGACCGATGACGGCGTCATCGACTGGGGCGAGGGTTTTGGCCTCGCCGCCTGCGGCATCACCAAAGTCGCGGTCGAGAAAGCGATTGCGCCGCTCGCGGTGGGCCGCGACCCGACCGACATTGCCACGCTGATGCGCGAGGTCGCCTACCGGCAGCGCAATTGCGCGCGCAACGGCCCGGTCGGCTTCGCGCTGTCGGCGCTCGACATCGCGCTGTGGGACATCGCCGGCAAGCGCGCGGGGAAGCCGCTTTATCGCCTGCTCGGCGGCGCCGAGACCGTCGAACGCATGCCGGCTTACGCAAGCCTGCTGCGCTACGGCAATGCCGAGGTGGTGCGGAAAAACAGCGCCGCAGCGGTCGCGCGCGGCTACCGCGACGTCAAGCTGCATGAAAGCGGCATCGCGGAAATCGCCGCCGCGCGCGAGGCGATCGGCCCGGATATTGCGCTCACGGTCGACGCCAGTTGCGCCTGGACCGTGCCGCAGGCCATCGAGATCGCCAACAAACTGAAGCCCTGCCGTCTCAAATGGCTGGAAGAGCCGCTATGGCCGCCGGAGGACTATGCCGGACTGGCGCGCTTGAAAAAGGAAAGCGGCGTGGCGACCGCCGCCGGCGAGAATGCCGGAACGCTCGCCGACATCGCGCAGCTCACCGGCACAGCCGGCGTCGATTACATCCAGCCCAGCATCACCAAGATCGGCGGCGTGAGCGCGATGCGGCAGATCGCCGAGATGGCGCGCCAAAGCGGCGCCAGGATCGCGCCGCATTCGCCGTATTTCGGCCCCGGCCTGATCGCCACCATCCATTTCGCCGCCAGCATTCCCGAGCGGCCGACCATCGAGCGCTTTTATCTCGATCTGGAAGCAAGTCCGCTCGGCGATTTGGTCACGGCGCCCGACGGCTTCATGCAGGTGCCGCAAGGCCCGGGCCTTGGCATCGACGTCGACGAAACGGTGCTGCGTGCATATCGGGTGAATTAGCGTTCCGCTTTTTTGCCGTGGACAGGCCGGCGACGGCCTCGCTACAGTTCGCGTTGCGTCATGCCCAACAACAAAATTTACGACTTCATCATCGTCGGCGCCGGTTCCGCCGGCTGCACAATGGCGGCCCGGCTGAGCGAGGATAAGGCCACGCGGGTGCTGCTGCTCGAGGCCGGCGGCTGGGATCGCGACCCCTGGATCAAGATTCCGCTCGGCTGGCCGCATCTGCTGCTCAACCGCAAGCATGACTGGATGTATTTCGCCGAAGCCGAGGCGGCCACCGGCGGCCGCGGGCTTGAATGCGCGCGCGGCCGCGTCATCGGCGGCTCGTCGTCGATCAACGCCATGGCCTATGTGCGCGGCCATCCCGGCGATTACGACCGCTGGGCGGCGTCGGGGCTCAACGGCTGGTCCTACGCGCACGTCCTGCCCTATTTCCGACGGCAGGAATCCTGGCGGGGCGGCCCGAGCTTCTATCGCGGCGGCGACGGTCCGCTGGCGACGCGAACCGCGGCCTTCGACGATCCGCTGGTCGACGCCTTTGCCGCCGCCGGCCGCGCCGCCGGCCACAAGACCACGGCCGATTATAACGGCGCGCAACAGGAAGGCTTTTGCACCTGGCAGATGACGGTGAAGGACGGCCGCCGCTGCAGCGCCGCCGACGCCTATCTGCGCCCCGCTTTGCAACGGCAAAACTTCACCGTCGAGACGGACGCGCTGGCGACGAGGATCGTGTTCGACGGCCGCCGTGCCGCGGGCGTCGAATATATCCAGCGCGGCGAAACCGTCACCGCGCATGCGGAACGCGAAGTCATTCTGTGCGGCGGTGTCATCAACTCGCCGCAGCTTTTGATGCTGTCGGGCATCGGCGATCCCGCCGAGCTCGCCGCACACCATATTGCCGTCAAGGCGGCGCTGCCGGGCGTCGGCAAGAATCTGCAGGACCACATTTCGGCGAGCGTCGCCTATGCGCGTAAAGAGCCCGGGCCGTTTCACAAGGCGATGCGGCTCGATCGCATCGTGCCGGCGCTCATCCGCGCCTATCTGCGCGGCGAAGGCATCGCCACAGCGCTGCCCGCCGGCCGCATGGCGTTTTTGAAAAGCCGGCCCGACGCCGCCTTGCCCGACGTGCAATTCATCTTCAACGCCGCGCCGATGACGGCTGCGCCGTATCTGCGGCCGTTCCGCCGCGCTTACGCCGATGCTTACGCCTGCCGCGCCGTGGTGCTGCGGCCGGAGAGCCGGGGCCGGCTCGAACTCGTCTCCGCCGATCCGCGCCAGGCGCCGCGCATCCGCCAGAATTTCCTCGCCACCGACAACGACTGGAAGACGCTGCGCGCGGGCTTGCGCATGGCGCGCGAGGTGTGCCGGCAAGCGCCGATGGCGCCGTTCATGGCGCGCGAGATCGCGCCCGGGGACCACGCGACAGCAGACGCCGATCTTGACGCGCATATCCGCGCCGAGTTCGATCACCGTCCATCATCCGCTCGGCACCTGCAAAATGGGCACCGCCTCCGACCCGCTGGCGGTGGTCGATCCGGAGCTGCGCGTGTTCGGCACCGAGAGCCTGCGCGTGGTCGACGGCTCGGTGATGCCTGACCTCGTCGGCGGCAATATCAACGCCCCGATCATCATGATCGCGGAGAAGGCCGCCGACCTGGTGCGCGGCCGGCCGCCGCTTGATCCGGTGCGGCTCGCCGGCGCCAGCGAATATTCTCGGCCATGATGCCTTCCGCCCAGCGCATTGGCCGAAGGAGCGCCCATATCTCATAAGCCCCGGGGCAGGCTTCACAATCCTGTCACGCCTGCCTATAAACTACCGCCCATCGCCGCACTGCGGCATTGAGTCGAGGTAGGAGCGTCACTTGAACGCTCATGTTTCGCAATCGGGCTTTCCGGCCCTGGTGCTCAACGCGGACTTCCGGCCGCTGAGCTATTACCCGCTGTCGCTGTGGGCGTGGCAGGACGCCATCAAGGCGGTCTTCCTCGAGCGGGTGAACATCGTCGCCAATTACGACCGCTCGGTGCATTCACCGAGCTTCGAAATGAAGCTGCCGAGCGTGGTGTCGCTGAAAACTTTCGTAAAACCCGCGACGCACCCGGCTTTCACCCGATTCAACGTGTTCCTGCGCGACCGCTTCGTCTGCCAATATTGCGGCACGCGCGACGATCTGACCTTCGATCATCTCGTCCCGCGTTCGCGCGGCGGCCACACCGTGTGGAACAACGTCGTCGCAGCCTGCTCACCGTGCAATCTGCGCAAGGCCAACCTGACGCCGGACGAAGCCAAGATGTTTCCGTCGCAGCGCCCGTTCCAGCCGACGGTGCAGCACCTGCACCGCAACGGCCGGCTATTCCCGCCGAATTACCTGCACGACAGCTGGCTCGACTATCTCTATTGGGATACCGAGCTCGATCCGTAAGGACTTTTTCGCTGTCATCATCCGCGAAGGCGGATGATCCAGTAACCGCGACTTAACCGGCACATGCAGTGACTACTGGGTGGCTCGCCTTCGCGGGCCACCTCGGGCTACGCCGCGGCTTCCTTGCGCGCGCCGGCGAAGGCGGGCGCCACTTCGGCCATGAATCGCGCCATCTCGTCCTTGACTTGGCCGTGCGGCTTTTGTCCGACGTTGAAATAAAGGATCACTTCGTCGAAGCCCGCGGCCTCGACCCTCTTCAAGGTGTCGGCGACGCGCGCCGGCGAACCGAGCAGCACCGAGTTTTCCGTCAGATCCTCGGGCTGCACCTTGGCGAGCTTGGCGACCATATCGACGAAATAACGATAGCTCGGCGGCGCCGTCTTCGGATCGCCCGGCAGCGCCGGGATGACGCATTCGCGGTAATAGCGGATTTGGCGGGCGCGGGCGGCGTCCTCCTCCGTCTTGTTGTCGGCGAAGTGAATGAAATAGCTACACATCAGCCGACGGGGCTTGGTGCCTTGCTTGGCGCAGGTCTCGTGATAGAGATCGGCCACTTGCTTCAATCCACCGAAGCTGATCGCCGCCGCGAACGGCGCCACGATCAATCCGCACTCGAGCCGCGCAGCGAGCTCGATTGACGGCTTGGAAAACGAGCCGACATAGGTCGGGATCGGCTGTTGCACCGGCTTCGGCGTAATACGCACGTCGTCGAACGAAAAATGCTTGCCGTTGTGCGACATGCGATCGCTGGCCGCCCACAGCGCGCGGATCACTTCCAGGCTTTCTTCGAAGATGCCCTGATTGTCGTCAAACGAAACGTGGAACGGCTCGTATTCGCGGCGGTCGTAGCCGCGGCCGCAGGCAAAATCGACGCGGCCGTTGGACAGAAGGTCGAGCGTCGCCCATTGCTCGGCGACGCGGATCGGATGGTGCAGCGGCGTCACCGTGACGGCGGGAGCGAGTTGGATGCGGGTGGTATTGGCGGCAACGTAAGCCAGCACCAGATCCGGACAGGACAAAACGCCGAGCGAATTGAAATGATGCTCGCCGATCCAGGCGGAATGCATGCCGAGCTTGTCGGCATAGAGCGCCTCGGCGGTGATGTCGGCGACGAACTGGTTCGAGGTGCGCGTATTGTTGTCGTAGTGGTTGTCGCTCAGCGTGAAGTAGCCGAAGTCCATCTTAAGTCTCCCACCCTTTTGTTTTATCGTTCAGTCGACGCGCGTGCCGGGTGCGGCATCCTCGAATACCGACACCTCCATCGGCTTGCCGGCAAAGCCGAGCTCGTTCCAGCGCGCCGCGACTTGCTCGTACATCGGCTTCGACAGTTTGGTGCGCTTGGAGAACGTTTTGATGTGCCGATAATCCATGCAGGCGTTGATCAGGGCCTTGGAGCCCCAAGGCCGGATTTCCGGCGGGTTGAGGCTCGGATCGAGGAAGGTGCTCCAGGTCTCGCGCAAGATGTCGATCGATTGCGCCGGCCGCGACCGCGTCGCCATCGCCCACAGCACCTGATGGATGTTGCTCGGGTCGACGTCGTCATCGACGACGATGACATATTTTCCGAAATAAGCGCCGCCGGTGCATTGCGCGGCGAGCGCCATCACTTGCGGCGCGTGGCCGGCATACAGCTGCTTGATCGAGACGACGGTGATGCCCCAGCCGGCCGCTTCCGGGATCGACCACACGCCTTGGATGCCGGGAATGCCGAGCTTTTGCAGATCCGACCAGATCGCCGCCGAGCGCAGCGCCGCCCAGAACAGCCCGCACTCGTTGGCCGGGCCGTCCGCCATCAAGGCGCAGGTCAATGTCGGATTGTTGCGGAAGCGCACTTTCTCGACGCGCATATAGGGCGTTGCGCCGGTCGGCCTTCCATAATAGCCGGTGAATTCCCCGAATGGGCCTTCGGCAAACGTCTCGTCCGGATAGACAAAGCCCTCGATGATGATCTCGGCGCGCGCCGGCAGCGGCAGGCCGGTAAGATCGCTCTTGAACACTTCGATCGGCGCGCCGTTGATGCCGCCATAATAGTCGTATTCGCATTCGGTCTTGGGAAAGCTCGTCGCCGCCACCAGGAACAACAGCGGATCGATGCCATAGGCCGCCGCGATCGGCATCGGCTTGCCCAGCTTCCACCATTTCTCGCGGTCGAGCGTGGCGTCCTTGCCGGGCGAGGTGTAGATGCCGATCTCGCGCGGCCCTTTGATCATCATGCGATAGGTGCCGACATTGACGCGCCCGGTCTCCGGGCATTGCGTCACCACCGCATCGCCGGTGCCGAGGTAAAGCCCGCCGTCGAGCGGCCACATGCGCTGCGCCGGAAATTTGCGGATGTCGACCGCCTCACCGGTCTCGATGTTCTGATTGCAGATTGCGGTCTCGGCCGGCACCTCCTTGGCCTTCATCGTGCGCCCCATCTTGCGCTGGAGCGCCTGCACCGCTTTTAGCGGATGATCGGCCGGCTCCTCACCGATCATCAGGCAAAAGCGCGACAGGTTGCAGCCGATCATATTGTAAAGCGCGCGGTGCCCGGGATGGCCCTTGATATTCTCGAACAACAGCGCCGGGCCTTTTTCGTTGGCCGCGAGATAGGTGATGGTGGCGGCTTCGAGGTCGGGATCGACTTCGGCGCTGATGCGCTTGAGTTCGCCCATCGCTTCGATCTTCGCCAGCCATTCGTCGAGACCGCTGGAATTGGGCCGCGTTTGGATCGCGTCGCTCCCGTTCGAGGGCGCCTGCTGCTGCGCCGCGACTGACACGCTCATATCCATGACGATCCATCCTTCGGCGATTTCCGCCCCGTTGCCGCGACCTTATTGGTTCTCGCCGGGGCGGGAAAGCCGCACCGAGGGGCGACTGCCCAACCGGGGTACTGCCGCGCGAATGCCGCTTTATTTTGCCCGCAGCCTGCCCTACGCTTTTGCGCGAGGGCGGGTAATCGCCGCCACAAGAATATTCCGGGGGAAGCCATGGCCGGGGAAGCGGAAGTTCAGGTTTCACAATTTCTGGACGAACACGGACTGGGCTCATTCCAGATCAAACTCTTGTTCTGGTCGGTCCTGATCGCGCTGATCGATGGCTACGATATCGCCGCCATCGCCTTTGCGGCGCCGCATCTCATCCAAGAGTGGCATATTCCGCCGAAATCGCTTGGCCTTGTCCTTACGGCCAGCAATTTCGGTGTGCTGTTCGGCTCGCAGATTTTCGGCTGGATCGGCGACCGCTTCGGCCGCAAGACCTCGCTGATCATCTGCAACCTGTTGTTCGGCGTGTTCACCTACTGGGCCGCCTATTCGACGAACCTGACCGAATTGTTCTGGCTGCGCTCCATCGCCGGGCTTGGCATCGGCGGCGTGATCCCGAACGTGGTGGCGATCAATGCCGAATCCGCGCCGCGGAATCTGCGGGCGACGCTCGCGATCATCGCCACCGGGCTCGTTCCGATCGGCGGCGCGCTCGCTGGATTTGCCGCCGCCGCATTCATCCCGCATTACGGCTGGCCGATCCTATTTGAGATCGGCGGCGTCGTGCCGATCGTGCTGGCGATCGCCGCTTTTTTTGGCCTCGCCGAGTTTGTCAAGTTCATGACGCTGCACGAAAGCCAACGGTCGAAGATAGTGGCGCTGCTCGCCGCCATCCGCCCCGATTTCAAGGTGCCGCCCAATGCGCGGTTTGTGATCGAGGACGAGAAGCAGTTTCCGAGCTCCAGTCCCCGCTATCTGTTCCAAAACGGTCTCCAGGTCATCACGCCGCTGACCTGGCTGATCTTTATTTTCAATTTGATGGGCTATTTCTTCCTCATCAGCTGGACGCCGACGCTCCTCGTCGCAGCCGCCCACGCGTCGCAATCGGTCGCGGCGCTCACCGGAGCCGGCCTCCAGGTTGGCGGCACGATCGGTTCGCTCCTGCTGTGCTGGTGGCTGCAACGGCAGCGCTTTCTCGCCATCGCGATCCTGTTCGTGATCGCAATTCCGGTCGTCGCCTCGATCGGCTATGCCGGCCTGTCGTCGACGACTGCGCTGATCATCATGGCCTTCCTCGCCGGCGCGGTCGTGCTCGGCATCCAATCGGGCATCAACGTCGTCGGCGCGATGATCTATCCGACCTCGCTGCGCGCCAATGGATCGGGCTGGCAGCTCGGGCTTGGCCGCTTCGGCGCCATCATCGGTCCACTGGCCGGCACGGCTTTGGTCGGCCTGCCGATTGAGCACATGTATGTGATTGCCGCGATACCGTTCGCGCTCGGCGCTATCGTGACATTCATCATCTATGTGCTGAACAAGGCGCGGCTGCGTGCGTATCCGGAGTTGGCGAAGGCGCAATGATTACCTCTCCCCGCGTGCGGGGAAAGGGCGTTCTAAAACGGCTCATACCCCTTTAATGCCGGGATCACTTGCTCGCCGAACAGCCGGATCGAACGCGCAAGCGCATCCTCCGGCAGATCGGCGAAATTGAACTCGCCCATGAAGACGTTGAACACGCCGGCTTCGGCGGCGGCGCGGATTTTCGCCGCCACCGTCTGCGGCGAGCCGATGAAGATGAGATCGTTCTTCAACAGATAATCGCCGTCGAACAGATGCTGCATGATTTCCGAGGCGCCGGGCTCGCCGCGGCCGACGAACATTTTGGCGTGCTCCTTGGCGCGCTCCTCGAAGGTTTCGTCCGGCTTCGGCGGTGCAAGAAAGCCCTCATAGGCGCGGCTCGCCCGGAACAACGCGGTCTCGATCGCCTTGTCGTCGGTCTCGTCGACATAGACCACCGTGCAATAGGCGATGTTCGGCTTTTGCGCGTGCCCGGTCGCCTGCCAATCGGCCAGGAATTTACGGTAGCGCGGCGCCGCGTCGGCGCGCGGATAGACCAAGAAGTAGCCAGAATTGATGGCGTTCGTGGCGCAAAACTCAAGCGTTTGCGGATCGCGGCTCATCATCCATAACGGCGGATGCGGGTGTTGCGCCGGCGCGACCGAAATCCGCGCATTGTCGGTATGAAACTCCTGGCCGTGGAACGAGAACGGCTGCGTCTGGCCGAACGCCGCGCGCAGATAATCGACGAATTCCAGCGTCGGCGATTTGCGCTGCCCGAAATCGAGCCCGAAGGGGCGGAAATAATCCGGGTTGATGCCGGGCACGAGCCCAAGCTCCATGCGGCCGCCGAGCATCTGATCGACGATGGCGATTTCCTCCGCGAGCCGCAGCGGATGATAGAGCGGCACGATATAGCCCATCGGCCCGATGCGCAGCCGCTTGGTCCGCGCCCCGGCGCCGACCGCATAAAGCGACGGCGACGACATCCAGCTTTCGTCGGGCCGGAAATGATGCTCGACGCAGAACGAATAATCGAAGCCGAGTTGGTCGCAGGCTTTGAGCTCGCGCCACAGCTCCTCGTAGCGCTGATGCGGCGTCATGCCGGGCTTGGCCCAGATGTGGGAGAAGTGGGCGAATTTCATGGGGGCGCTTTGTAGAAGTTTGCGTGCTGGCCTGCCAGCCGTAGCTGCGAAGCTGCAAAGGCCGGCGTGCCAACCGAAGCTCGCGGCAACCTTCGCTCTGCTTCGCGAGCGAAGGCTGGTGCCCGTGGAGGGAATCGAACCCACACTCCTTGCGGAACACGATTTTGAGTCGTGCGCGTCTACCAGTTCCGCCACACGGGCATCCGGCGCTTTCTATATATCCCGCTCGCGCTGGCGTCCATCGGATGAGCCTGCGCCGCGGCGGCCTTGCTTCCGCCTTCAGGATCGGCAAATTGCGCCCCGGGGATTGGCCCGCAACGGGCGCGGCGGGAAGGCTTGAGGCACATGGCGAAGCAAAGCTGGATCGATCGGGCCGGTACCGAACCGGCCGCCGCCGCGGCGCTGGCGGTCTTCGTCATCAGCGCGGCCACGCTCGCCGGCGCCTGGTATTTCCAGCTCGTGGTCGGGCTGCCGCCCTGCCCGCTTTGTCTCGAAGAGCGCATCCCCTATCACATCGTCATCCCATTGGCGCTGTTGCTCGCCATCGCCGCGCTGGTGCGCGCACCGGCAAAGCTGCTCATGGTCGGCTTCGCCGTCATCGCCATTGCTGCCTTATGCAATGTCGTGCTCGGCGGCTACCACGCCGGCGTCGAGTGGCATTGGTGGGCCGGCCCGACCGATTGCACCGGCCCGCTGACCGATCTACGCGCCGGCGGCTCCCTGCTCAATTCCCTGCAATCGATCCATGTCGTGCGCTGCGACGAAGCGGCGTGGCGCCTGCTCGGCATTTCGCTCGCCGGCTACAACGCGCTGATTTCGTTGGCGCTGGCAGCGATCGCGGGCTACGGCCTGGCGGCGCGCAAGCCGGCGTGACCGCATAGGCCCCGACCGGCCTAGTACCGCGCCCCAGGTTCAACTAAACTTCGGTCGTCTTTATGACACGGCGCCGATGTAGCGTTCGGCTTTTGGCGATGGAGGACAATCATGGGCCTATTCGACAGTCTCAAGGGCGCGCTGGAAAGCGAAGCTTTGCCGGTGGTGATCAATACCGTGCTGGCGCAGACGCAATATCACGATCTGCCCGGCCTGGTGGCGGCGCTGGAGAAAGGCGGACTAGGTCCGCAGGTGCAGTCCTGGCTCGGCAACGGCCAAAATCTGCCGGTCACCGAAGACCAGCTCAAGGCGGTGCTCGGCAATACCCAAGTGCAGGAATTCGCCCGCCATCTCGGCCTGCCGGTCGATCAGACCCTGTCGGCGCTCGCGAAATATCTGCCCGAGATCATCGACAAGGCGTCGCCGAACGGCACCTTGAAGCCGGCGGCGTGAGACGCGCTCCGGCCGCATCTCTGAATCAACGAATTTAAACAGGAGGAAACAATGAAGGCTTTGGCAATTGTTCTGGTTTCGCTTTGCTTTACGACTGCGGCGATGGCAGATTCCTGCAAGGACCAGGCGGCGGGGAAGAAGCTTGCGGGCGCCGCGCTGACGAGCTTCATGAAAAAATGCAGCTCCGACGCGCAGAAGACTTGCGACACGCAGGCCGCCGACAAGAAGCTGTCCGGTGCGGCGAAGACGAGCTTCACCAAGAAATGCGTGACGGACGCCACCGGCTCGTAAGCGGAAGATCACCCAACCCGGAGCGCTCGATCTATCCCTGCTCTTGGCACAAAGGATTGCCTCCATGAAGACGACTTTCTTGATCGCATCTGGAATTATCCTCGCGGCACTCGCGAACGCAGCGGTGCCATCCCCTGCGCACGCGCTCACGATGGCGGAATGCAGCGCCAAATATAAAGAAGCCAAGACCGCCGGCACTCTCAACGGCATGAAATGGAACGACTTCCGCAAGGCGCAATGCGGCTCCGAGGCGAGCGCCGCACCGGCCGCTGCGCCGGCCCCGGCGGCCGCTCGCCCGGCTGCCGCCGCACCGGCTCCGGCGGCGGCTCCCAAGACTGCCGCCGAACCTGGCAAAAAGCCGGTATCAGCCGGACGTCAGGCGATGGTCGCGCGCGAGCGTGCCTGTGGGGCTGACTGGAAGGCCGCCAAGGCGGCCGGAAAAATCCCGGCCGGTCAAAAGTGGCCGCAATACTGGAGCGAGTGCGACAAACGCAAGAAGGCGGAAGGAATGTAGCCCAGATGCAGCGACCGGACGGCCGGGACCACTGCGCTCGGCCGCCGGTTCGGCATCGCACTTCAACGCGACGGCTTTTTCTTGCTTCCCGGGCGAAGAATGGCTTGCCGGTCGTAGCTCGCGGCAGGCTGCCTGGCTTCGCTTACAACTTCGGTGGGTCGGCCTTCACTTTGCTTCGCGAGCGAAGACTGGTGGGCGGTAGAGGGATCGAACCTCTGACCCCTTCCATGTCAAGGGAGAGATGCCCGCAAAAATCCAGCAAAATCAGTCGGCGTTCGGCGAGATCTTCGCCTTTTGTCCACGTTTGTTCATGGATTTCATGGGCGTTTCATGGGCGGAGGGACGACGAGAGAACGCCGCCACGGCGTTGCGGAGGTGGTCATGCGCATGATGGCCATATGTGCGTCGGACAACGTCCTCTGAGGCGCCCAGCACCCCTGCAACGTCGTAGACACTTACTCCTAGCTGCAGCAGCATCGTGGCGCAGGTGTGCCGTAGTACGTGCGGCGTGACATCGGCGCCCAATCCGGCAAGCTCCCGCGCGCTCCGCCACGCCGTCCGCTCCTTAGAGTTTATAGGCCGTCCCGCGTATTCGATGACGTGAGTCGTCGCGGAACGGCGCCAGCGACGAAGATGGGACAGCAGGCGGGGCGTTATAGGAGCGGGGGGCCGACGCTTACCTTTGTCAACCGCGCCCATCGCCCGCCGGTAAATAACTGCAGACCCCAAGTCGATCCAGCCGCTATCAGTATTTGGCACCCACTGAAGGCGCAGTATCGCGTCGTGTCGAGTTCCGGTGTAGAGAGCGATGAGGATGAAGCGAGCCAGATGACGATTGATCTTCGCCCGATGGCGGACCCCGTGCCGGTCCCAACCCAGTGCACCAGCAAGCAGAGCTGCGACTTCAATTCGATTCAGGTGTCGCTGCCGTGGTTCCGGCTGAGGGGGAAGCGAGATCGGGACGAGACGGTCAATCTTTCCCTCTTTCCAACACCATCGAAGAGCCGCGCCTAGCACCACAAGCTCGCGCCGCGCCGTCAATTCCTTGATGGGCTTGCCGTTCTTTTTGGCCCGCGCATTTACCTGCTGCGTGCGCCAACGAACGTATGCGTTGCTGGTCACGCTAGTAATTGTCGAAAGGGTTTTATCACCGAAGAACTCAACCAGCTTTCCAATTGCGATGCCAATTAGATCGGCCCGTCGTGTGGTTGGGCCGTGGTTTTCACCGTAGTCAGCTAGCACATCGGCAATTAAAACCCGAGCCGGGTGGCCATCGCCGAAGTCTGGGCGACGTTTCTTCGCCAGGTATTCTACTAACGCATTTTCAGCCGCGTCGAGATCGCTTTCGCCCGCGCCTGTGCGGATTTCCCTGCCATGATCGAGGATGACCCACTGCGCTGCTCGTCCACGGCGCTTTCTGAACCACAATCTGGCACCTTTACTGCGACGCGACATAGCTCCCTCATTCGTTCAACGTTGGCCAGCGTAGTATAGTCTTTGCCGGCGATACGCTCGATAGTGAGTCGACCACGGAATGACTCTCGCCGAAGCCCGGACGCGGTCATTGATCCGTCGGGGAATGCAAGCGCAGCCGCCACCGACAGGCGCAGCGGTGTGTCGGGGCCGATTTGCTCGCGGGATGGGAGACGCATCTAAGTCATAGTGAGATTGCGTAGGAATGAGTTGTCCGATCATTTTTTGTCGGTCTTCCGTCCTTTTGCCCTCTTGCGCGGCACGCGAATTTCCACGGACCGGCGGCGCTCACCGTCCGGCCATGTGAATTGCTCTCGCAGTTTGCTGCCTACCAAACCGGCCCGACGCCGGGATTTTGCTGGGGTCAGCCGCCCTTTTTTGAGAAGCCGGTCGACAACAAGTTCCTTCTGGTGCGTCGACCCGAATATGGAGTTGAATGCTTCGTGCCTGATGAGATAGCGACGTTCAGCCCGCGTGACCTTGCAAATGCCGCGGGCCTTTTTGAGGTCTATCTCGTGTCGGCCGAGTCGTGCGGAGCGCCGAATTTCACGAAGGAAAAGCCGTAGGGCCTTATGCCCGGTGCGCAGCGCTACGCCGGGGTCGGGCAAGAGCTCACGTGCGCCCCTGTATACCCTGCCGATAGCTTTAAGAAGGTCTTGCTCGTCCCAAGGCACGAGGTCGCGTTCAATCGCAAAGCTGCCGGCGGCGTAAGCCAAGCTGAACGTCTCGGCCACGTCGCGCGCCAAATTGCCGTCGTCTTCGTTCAACACCGCGTTTGTAAAATGACGTATCTTCTTTTTCAGAAACTTTTTGATGCCAGCCCGATATCGGATAACGTTGAGGAGGTGGCGGCGGAATGCAGTGCCGTGATGATTGGCAACCTCCTCTGTGATGCGCTCCAGCAATTCAGCGCTTTCCGTACGGGACATCGTCGATCTCGCACGATCGAACAAATTGTCCTGCCCATCGACTAGTACCGGCACATCAATGAGCCGGACACATTCCCCCGCTTGCCGCTGACACCCGGCCATTTGGGCGAGCTCAAGGACCGACGTTTCTGAGGACGTGATCCCGATTGTTCGCCAGCGTTCACGGTTCTGACTGTTGCCACCCGCGAATGAGCTATGGCGCGCCCGGCCCCAACCTTGGTGAAGGCGGTAGGCGAGGTCATGGACGCGCCGATAGACGTCCCGTCCTTTGCCTCCCAGAATTGCCAGATCGTCGATGGGAAACAACGAGTCGTTGAAAAGCGCCAACTGTTGTTCCAGGCGAGCGTCGGTAATATTCCAAGTCGGTAGTTCAGACGTAGAGCCTATTCCGATTGCAGACGCTGCGATGAGTGTCGCAGTGGTCTTACCGCTTCGGCTCGGACCAAACAGGACGATTGTTCGTGAATCGCGCTCGAGCAGTGAGAGCATCGGTGCCGCGAGGGAGAACGAAATCGCTGTCATGAGAAGCGATGACGATCTCGCTGGGCGTGCAACTCGCTCACGCCATCCCCGCCACGTACCCTGCTCCGAACGAGTGCCGCTCCCGTGTCCTTCGGAGACGGAAGGATTAATACCGATCACGCCATCTGCAGGCGAGCCAATTGCTTCCCCCGGAAGCACGTATGAACATCTGCCTTCAGTCCAACCACAGCGCGCGGCGTAGGTGAAGGACTTGGCTGGCCGTTCGTTTGCAAGACGTTCCAGCAGCGCACCTTTTGCCTTCTTATCGCGCGGCAGAATTGCTCCAGCATCACGAAGCTGCTTTTCAAAATTGCGGCGGTCGTGGACCAGTGACGGTGCCAGCTCGATCTGTCCGATACCGTTCGCTTTGGGGAATTTGATGTGTTCGATTACTCTGTTGGTCGCGAGGTCCTGAATTCGAGCGATTTTTGTGAAGGCTTTCCAATTCGGCATGACATTCTCCTGCGATGATGTGCAGGGGTCTTGCCATGAGCTGCCGAATGCCAAAACCTGGTTTTTACTTCACCCACGTACGGAACTCAGCGTGCCTTATAGGCTCCGAAGTCGAAATCCGCCCAGCCAGAGTTGGCCTGAATTATTCTGCATTTCTCTTCCTTGGATAAAGGCCTTTCAAACACTTCGTCGCTTAGGGCGAGGACCCGTTTTATCTCGTCGTTAGAAAACGTCATGGCGCCGCCAAAGAAGCCTTTGCCCTTCTCCGGCGCGGAAAAGTGAGCCCATTTGATAATTGATCGGTTTTGCGTAGGCGCACGATTCTCTATCGAGGCTTGAATGGCGCCTAGAAGAGGATCGAGCCGGGACGGGAGCCCGACGCGGGTTATGAAGCACAAGTGAGCCAGAAAGTCGGCAACGGCGGGCGAGTAATCTTGTATGGGGTAGAGCTTTGTCAGCATGAAGCTAAGGAAGATCGAATTGGGAGCTTTTTTCCATTTTTCGCGGACAGAATTGACCGTCGTCACTTCATCATTTGTCCTAATCCGCTTTTGGCCACCCTTTACTCCGTAACCATTCGCGCGTCGAAAGACATTTTGAGAAACAGCATTAAAGGCGAGGTTCGACGAACACAGTCGACGGGAGACGAATGAAGCCTTTAGAAGAAAATCCACAACGTCGTGGAGCATCAACAAGTCGTGTACCCTGTTTGCCACCATTCGCTGGAAATCGTCCACACTTGTTGTGAATAGTAGGCTGTAAGGGCCACCAATGTCTCGGAAAAGTCTCTGGTTGAACTGCCCTAATCTTGATGACTCGAAAGTCCCACTAAATTCTAAGGCGACCCCTTGATGCCGTAACCCCACATGCCGGTTCAGCGTTGCTGCGTGAACATTAAGTGCTCCTGAGAATATCCGGGCAGCGGTTAGCAATGTGTCGGGCTTATCTGGCCAGATCGCAGCGATAAACAGGAGATAAAAAGCTAACTCGCGCTCGAATGGAAAGGCTTCGCGTGAGCTCGAATTCAATCTCGTCATTAACTGTTCAATGCCTGATAGGGTCTCTGGTAGTTCTGTCACGGTGCCCCTTCCGTATTTCTATGGCGATATGTCCCAACGCCGTGCAGACCGTGCCAGCCAGTGTCGGCTGCACGGCCTGCACGCCTCCCCAGACGCGACGCTCTGCACTGACATAATGCTCACTGCAGTGTAGTCAGTTCAAAATGTCAAATACCCCTAAGATACCCATCTTAAGCCTCTAGATTGGTATCTATCACCCATTCTTTGACTTTTGCCTGATACGATGGCGACCGGCCGGAATGGGTTTAATTCTGACCCGTGAGCCCTTGATGGATGGCTCAATGTTTCGAAATATCAGTCGTTGCTGAATCCGACCCGGTCTAAATAGGCAAATAATTCCACTCGTTCGGCTGCCCGTAATTTGTCTCGGGATGTGTTTCGACATTTGCGTCCATCCCGTCGGTTCTCGTTGGTCATGCCAATGCGTCGGTGGAATAGCATTTTGAATGCGTAGGACCGTCGCCGTGCCGAATTATCAAATCTCGATACCTTGACCGGCCTTGGAATTCCCGGAGCTGCTTTGAAGGCTTGCTTGAGCTGACGCTTAAGCTTGCGCTCGTTGGTGACGGAGGTGATGAGATAAAAATGCGGCGACCAGAACGGCTCGTATCTGCCATCGCGATCTTCATTGAAGGAAAAGTCGATGCCGCCGATGACGATGTCTAGACCCATCTTTTTCAGTAAGGACTTTAGGCGTTTCTGCATATTTGGAAGGGAAAGGGTGTGCAGATCGCCCGGCCCTATGATTGGCCAGCTGGGAATGATGGTTATTGCAACCAGTTTGCGATTGGCCCTTTCGATGTGATCGCGGATTAGGGGTCGGGACTTGCGGACGAACCAACGTTGAATTAGGCGGCCACATTCCGGGCACGCGCAAGAGCAGCATCGAACTCCCTGCTCACATGATTCCAATCGATCGGCAATTGCATTGAACAGTGGATCGTACTTGCCGTGTTTTCGGAAAAATCGAATTCGGCGTAGCCTTTCGTTTAATTGATATTCGGATGACGGTTCATCTTTCCATAATTGCTCATTCGGCTTTCGGTCTTCTTGGGCAATTGCACTTTTCACCCACGGTTTGACGTCTGGATATTTACGGGAATTGGAATGTGGGGACGATAAATAGGAAAGCGGAAATAGCGGTTCGAATTGCATGGAGTGCTCCTTTGTTTTGCACTCCGTTATTTACAGAATTGCGAGATTGCATCCTGAGGCCGTTTTTTAGCATCTAAAGGCCTAAAGATGCCTTCTTTGGGTGGGCCGTGTCCGAAAATAAAAACTGTAAATGTTCCTTCGTAAAGCCGAGGTGGTTTCGGCCTAGAAGGAGTTGAAAATGGAAAACATCAATATCGCGACCCGTACCTTTAATCCTTGGATTGGGTACCAACACGTTTCGCCAGGTTGTGATATCTACTACGCGGAATCGATGATGGACCATCGCTTTCACCGTGTGGAATGGGGGCCGCATTGGGTGAGAAAGCGGACGAGTGAACAATATTGGGAGCAGCCGATACGCTGGGCCAAAGATGCTCGGCATAAAGGACACCGGCCTCGTGTCTACTGTCCCTCTTGGGACGAACAGGTGCCGAGCCTGCGGGGATGGCAAGGGTGGTAGCTTTTGTCGATCGGCGGTGACGGCATCATTAGGTATCGATCCTGATTGGCGCTGGAGGTGGCGCGGGCCGGTGCTTTGGCTCGCAGCCGCGCGCGAAATTCTCGATGATGTACATCCGTCGCCGCAGCACGGGCATGGCGCCGCAGTACGCGCGGTTGATCGATCGGTGCTTGGGTGTGTCGGGTTGTTTTGGGCGGGGTGGCATGGCGAGCAACTCGCGAGCGTGCTGGATGTTTGCGGCTCGGTTGGCGTTGGCCGAGCAGCCCGTAATGACGGATGCGATTGAAGCCGCTTTGGCAGCACATGGATCAGGAACGGCGGATGAACTCGTCGGCTTGCCAGCGTCATGGTCTTGTAGCGGCCGGTCCTCGATCGCGATAGTCCTTGCACTTGAAGGTGACGCCGTTCTCGTCGGCGGACATCAGCCGGCGATTGGAGATGGCGACGCGATGGGTGTAGCGGGCCAGATAGGCGAGCACGGCCTGCGGGCCGCCGAACAGAGGCTTGGCATAGACCACCCACTCGGTTGCGCCGCGGCGCGAGATACGTCGAACGCTCGGGCGTCGTCAAGGTTAGCGTGGCCGCCGAAAAACCTGAGGCACCCGCCTGGTGGGCTGAGCGCGAGCTGCCAAGAAACAACCGCCGGAACAGGCGCGAGAGGACCCGCACGGGGAGGAAAAAATTCGGGCTGCACACCCATCGTGCTCCATCGGCCGGGCATGCCGCCACCCGGCACGATCATGTGCACGTGGGGATGGTGCGGCATCGCAGAGCCCCAGGTGTGCAGAGCGCGGTAATGCCGATTCGGGCACCCAGGTGTTTCGGATCAGCGGCGATCGCGCATGGGTCTCGCCGCGGCTGTGAACAGGATGTCGTAGATCGCGGCCTTATTCTGGTAGGCGATGCGGCGATGGCCGCCGGCAGCGTGAACACCACATGGAAGTACGCAACCGGCAGCAGGTCGGCCTCTCGCGCGGCGAGCCATTGCTGAGCGGCGGCGCCCTGGCACTTCGGGCAATGCCGGTTG
>CAWGJP010000022.1:0-378058 GCA_963822935.1 uncultured Alphaproteobacteria bacterium | reverse complement strand
CGAGGGCAAGAGCGCCACCCATCGCGCCGAAGCCTTCATGTCGCAAAAGCGCTTCGACGCCGCCAAAATTCACACCCACACCTTTGCGCTCGACGACCTGCCGACCGCAATCCGCTACGCCAAGGACCGCGTCGACGACGCCATAAAGGTAGTGGTGAAAGCCAAGGGTGTGGCGGCGCATCGGGTTGCCGCGGAGTAGGGGCGGTAGATCGCCCGGCGCGTGGACAAAGCGAAGCGTGCCCCTACGGCTGACTTGCGGTTCGCGTTGACGCTGACGTGGGCACGGCGCGAGCCCGTTTCGGGCCGCGCTCTGCGCGGACCCGTTGGCGCCTCTGCCGCCCTACGCTTGCCAGTGCCGCCGTAATATTGAATAGCTCCGCTGAGAAACAAAATGTCTTACGTCGGAATGATATAATGTTGGGGCTTGAAAAGAGGTATGTCGAACGCACGGCACGGACCAGATCGACGTCATTCGTAAATCAATTGATCTTTGGCAACTTTGCGGCCGCGCTCTTTTCCCTGTTCGGCGCGTTCGTGATTTTGAATAACTCAAAGTCGACGGCGGATATTTTTGGTGCCCTATTGTTCTTTGTTGGCTTCCCGGCTGGGCTGCGGTTTTCCTATCTAGGGTGGCGGGCCGCTCAACGGCAAAAGGAGCTCAACATTCGTTGATGGCGTCGCCTTCGTGACCGCCGACCGGTGGCGCGTAGGGCGGTTGAGCCGATGGCGCAATACGCTGCCTGTGAGCAGCGGATCGGAACGGGCCGCTGGCACTCACGGCGTAATCAGCTTTTCGACTGTGGCCATGGGTAAGACGAGTCGGAGCAAATCCGGCAACCGGACAAAGCCGTTCGCCGCGTAGAAGGCAGCGGCCTCTCGTTGATGGCATCGACCACCACCATCGATGAGCCGACCGAGTTGAGCTGGCATAAGCCCGCTGCACGCCGTCGGCGAGCAACGATGCGCCCAGACCCTGGCCTTGCGACGCCGTAGCGATTGCCAGCCGGCCGATGAGCGTCGTGCTCACCAGCGGGTAGCGCGGCACATGCTTGCGCGCCGGATAGGCACGTCGCCTGGCGCGAGCGCAGTCGCCCAGAGCGTGTAATCGCCGAGGATGTCGTTCGGCCGGCGCGGATCGACAAGGATAAAGACGCTGTTGGCTCTTCGCCGCACGTCCTGGCCGGCCTGCGTCCGCGAGATATTGATCGAGACTTTCAACGCCGGAGGTAAATCCGACGCGGTCGTGATGCGATGCCAAAGGCTCGATCTTCAGGTCGGGCGAGGGCGCCATGGCCATAGGCTAACCGATCGAGACTAGCGCGCGATCCGCCGATTATGTTCCGCCACCGCCCGAGCAAGCCTTTCGTTAGGCTTCGGCGGATTGATCAGCGCATCGAAGAAGGCCTGTCGGTCCCGCTCGGAGAGCGTGAGTGTCTCATGGTCGGCGATGGTCCGGCGCGCTGCGCCGGCGAGTGCCGCCACGCAGAAATCGGTCAGCTTCCGCCGCTCGAGATGCGCGGCGCGTTCGATCAGGTGCTTGGTCTCCCGATCCAGCCGGAAGCCGAGCCGCTCCGCGCGGACGGCCGCGTCGCGGAGGGGTTTGGATTGCTTGCGGGCCACGGGTGCATCTCGAATTAAGTGGTCATTTGGACAACAATGTACGTCATTTTGACGTCATGTTCAAGCCGCGTTCGTTGTGTCAAAATATTTGTCTCATTTCCATTGACAATTGTCGCTAGTATAGATACATGAGGCGGCGAATCATCTCGCCCCGAAGAGACGCCGGCCGGCTGGAATGCCGGGCGGTCGGGGGGAGGGCGGTGCCTTGCCGTGGCGGTCCGGACCGCCGTGGTTCGGAACCGCAGGTGGAGCGCCGGGAGGCGCAGCGCGCCCGAAGCAGGCGGTTCTCGCAAGGGAATTGTCCTGTGGCGCGCGCCGCGCCCGAAGCGCGAGCGAGTGGCAACATTCGCCCGCGTGGCGCGGCCCACGACCTGGCGCCTCCCGGCGTTGCATCGTCTTGCGCGTGGCTAAAGGCAAAGCTCGGACGCCAAGGCGCGTCGCGAGAACGCTGCCGTTATGCCTTCCTGATCCGGAACGTCAGGAGCCTCTTGTCCCTGCGCGTGTCTTCCAGCGCATCGCCGGTCTGATTGAGGAGGTTCGGATGTCGATGCCGGCGAGCGGATCGGTGCATTCGACGATCAATATGTCGCCGGACTGCGCCTGGCCGAGCGCTTTCCTGGTGCGCAGCGCCGGCAGCGGGCATTTGAGGCCGCGCAGATTAAGCGTCTTTTCGGTCATTGCATGCGAGGGTCGTAGAACTACCAAAACATCCTTATCATAATGGCGATGGCCCAAGACTTCAGCAATCAGCATTCCAGCGACCGGCATTCTGGCATTCAGCGCATTTCGCGGTTGACGCCGCTGCGCGCCATCCTCGCCCTTTTGAATCGCGCGTTAATCCCGTCAAAGCGCGAAAATGCGCGACCGCGGCGGCCGCGGGTTTGACGCTCGCTGCCGACATCGTCACGGCGGCGCGTCCCGCGAGTTCGATCGCGCTGTCTGATGGATTTGCGGTGGATGCGGCGGCGGTCGCCATGCGGGCCCGTATGCGCCGGCGCTCCTGCCGGCGCTGCCGCAGTGGATCGAAGCCGGCCAATCTTTGCCGAGTGGAACCGACGCGGTAGCGCCGCTCGATGCCATTACCCAGCGCGGCGAGCGGGTCGAGGTTATGGCGCCGGTCGTCACCGGGCAGGGCGTCTTGCCGGCCGGCGGCGACGCCGCGGCACGGACGGTGTTGCGCCGCTCAGGCGAGCGTTTGCGCGACATCGATTGTGCCGTTGCTGCGTCGGTGGGTTTTGCCGAATTGAGCGTGCGCGAGCCGCGCATCTGGATCGCGCGCGGCCGCGGCGCAACGACGCCGCTGATCGATGCCGGGCTTTCGTTGCTGGCGCGGCTCGTCGGCAAAGCCGGTGCGGTCATTCACGGCGAACTGACTGACTTGCATGAAGCGCTGGCGCGTGACGAAGCCGACGCGGTGATTGCGCTCGGCGGCACCGGCGGCGGGCGCGACGATGAAAGCGTGAAAACCTTGGCGCGGCTCGGCCGTGTCGAGGCCCACGGCATCGCCGTTTCGCCCGGCGAGACGGCGGCCTTCGGCTTTGCCGGCGAGCGGCCGGTGCTGCTCATCCCCGGCCGGATCGATGCCGCGCTCGCGCTTTGGCTACTGATCGGCCGCCATCTGGTGGCGAAATTGGCCGGCGGCAGCGTCGGCGATGCGCCGGCGCTTCCGCCACTCAAGCGCAAGGCGACCTCGACCATCGGCATGACGGAACTGATCCCGGTGCGTTGCGCCGACGGCATGGCGGAGCCGCTCGCCTCCGGTCATTTGTCCCTTGGAACGCTGGCGCAGAGCGACGGTTGGATTGTTGTTCCAGCCGACAGCGAGGGATTTCCAGCAGGCGCGCAAGTCGCCGTGATGTCATGGCCCTAAAACCCGAAGAGCGCAGGCCCAACGCGGCAATCCTCGATGCGGTGCGTCGCGCTGCGCGGCAGGAGCAATTCCTCGAAGTCGTCTCGGCTGCCGAAGCGCGACGGCGTTTCGAGACCCGCACCGAACGTTCGCCGCTGTCGGCCGAGACCGTACTGCTCGCCACGGCGCTCGGCCGCGTGTTGGCGACGACGTGATCGCGCCGGTCGACGCGCCGCCGTTCGACCGCTCCAATGTCGACGGCTTTGCCGTGCGCGCCGCCGACACCGGGGGCGCCAGCGACGGCGCGCCGAAGCGGCTTGCGCTCAATGCCGAAGTGATCGCCTGCGGTGTCGCGCCAGCGATCGAGGTGCGGCCCGGCAGCGCGACCGCGATCGCCACCGGCGGCGTCATCCCGCGCGGCGCCGACGCCGTGGTCATGATCGAGCAAACCGAATTGATCGAGCATGAGACGGCGCCGGCGATCGATCTGCGCCGTGCAGCGGCGAGCGGGCAGTTCATTTCCTATGCGGGCTCCGACATCGCGCGCGGCGAGATGCTGCTGCGCCGCGGCACCCAGATCGGCTCCCGCGAGATCGGCATGCTCGCGGCCTGCGGTCTTGCCGAAGCCGAGGTGGTGCGCCGCCCGCGCGTCGCGGTGCTGTCGACCGGGGACGAGCTGGTCGAGCCGGGCCAGCCGTTGCGGCCCGGCGGCGTCTATGACAGCAACGGCGCCATCCTCGCCGCCGCGATTGTCGAAGCCGGCGGCGAGCCGGTGCCGTTCGGCGCATTCCCGGACGAGGAAGCCGCGCTTGAAGTCGCCATGCGCGAGGCGCTCGGGGGCTGCGACATCGTGGTGCTGTCGGGCGGCACCTCAAAGGGCGCGGGCGATCTGTCGCATCGCATCGTGTCGCGGCTTGGTCCGCCCGGCATTTTGGTCCATGGCGTAGCGCTCAAACCCGGCAAGCCGCTGTGCCTCGCGGTGATTGGCGACAAGCCGCTGATCGTGCTGCCAGGCTTTCCAACCTCGGCGATTTTCACTTTCCACACTTTCGTCGCGCCGCTTATTCGCGCTCGCGCCGGGCTGCCGCCGGAAGCGGCGAAGACCATCAGCGCGCACGTGCCGGTGCGGATTGCGTCCGAGCTCGGCCGCGAGGAATTCGTGCTGGTCTCGCTGGTCGCCGGCAGTGGCGGCCCGATCGCATTTCCCACCGGCAAAGGCTCCGGCGCGGTCACCGCGTTTTCGCAGGCTGATGGCTTTTTGGCGATCGATGCACTGGCCTCGGCGCTCGACGCCGATGCCGACGCCGAGGTAACGCTGATCGGCGACAGCGAACGTGCGCCAGATCTCGTCATCATGGGCAGCCACGATGTCGCGCTCGACGTCGTGGTCGGCGCACTCGCGCAGCGCGGTTTCAGCGCCCGCACCATCGCCGTCGGCAGCCTCGGCGGCGTCAATGCCGCGAGCCGCGGCGAATGCGATGTGGCGCCGGTGCATCTCGTCGATCCGGCGACCGGCACCTACAACAAGCATCTGCTGTCGCCTGGTCTGACGCTGGTACCGGGCTGGCGGCGGATGCAGGGTTTTGTGTTTCGTCCCGGCGACGCGCGCTTTGCCGGCGGCACCGCCGACGCTGCGCTGAATACCGCGCTCGCGGATCCCGCGATCCTGATGGTCAACCGCAATGCCGGCTCCGGCACGCGCGTGCTCGTCGACAGCCTGCTGCGCGGCGCACGGCCGGCAGGCTACGCCAATCAGCCGCGCTCGCACAACGCCGTCGCCGCTGCGGTTGGGCAACATCGCGCCGATTGGGGCGTGGCGATCGAGCCGGTGGCGCGCATGTATGGGCTCGCCTTCCTGCCGATCGCGCCGGAGCATTACGATTTTTTGCTTGTGGAAGCGCGCCGCGACCGGGCGGCGGTGCAGGCCTTCCTCGCCGCGTTGCGCGATGAGGCAACCCGCGCCCGCATCCGCGCGCTGGGCATGGAACCGGCCTAGTCATGAGCCATATATAATGACAGCCATGCGCATCATCGGTCTCGCGGGCTGGAGCGGTTCCGGCAAAACCACGCTGGTCACCAAGGTGATTCCGGTGCTGGTCGGCCGCGGCCTCAAAATCGCGACCGTCAAGCATGCGCATCATGATTTCGACACAGACCAACCCAGCAAGGATTCCTGGCTGCACCGGGCGGCCGGCGCCAGCGAAGTCGCCATCGTCTCGAGCCGGCGCTGGGCCATCGTCCACGAACTCGGCGGCGATGCCGAACCGCCGCTGACCGACATGCTTGAGAAGCTGAGCCCGGTGGATCTCGTCATCGTCGAGGGTTTTAAGCGGCACGCACATCCGAAGCTCGAAGTCTATCGCGCTGCCGTCGGCAAGCCGATGCTGTACCCCGATGACGATTGCATTGTCGCCATCGCCACCGACGCGCCGCTGCCGCAGGCGCACGTTCCCGTCGTGATGCTCGACGACATCGAATCGATCGCCAATGTCTTACAGGCCGAGGCACTGCCGCGCGAGCAGATCGAGCTGTCACGGAGCAAGGCGTGATGGCACAGCTCAGCGACGATTGTTTCGCCTTCAATGGTCCGCTGCTTCCGGTCGACGAAGTCGAGCGTCTGATTGCCGCGCGGGTCGCACCGGTCGACGGCCGCGAGACCGTGTCGCTGCGCGACGCCTTGGGCCGTGTGCTCGCCGACGAGGTTGTCGCGCCGGTCAATGTCCCGCCGTTCGACAATTCCGCGGTCGATGGCTACGCGGTGCGCGGCGACGATCTGGCCGCCGACGGCGAGAAGCGCCTGACCGTCGTCGATCGTGTCGCCGCCGGCCATGCCGCAACGCACGCCGTCAATGCCGGTGAGGCGATCCGCATCTTTACCGGCGCACCAATGCCGGCGGGCGCCGACACCGTCTTCATGCAGGAGGACTGCCGCGTCGACGGCGGCAGCGTCGTTGTGCCGCCGGGCTTGAAACGTGGCGCTAACCGGCGGCTCGCCGGCGAGGATTTGCTGGCAGG
The DNA here is from genome assembly GCA_963822935.1 of uncultured Alphaproteobacteria bacterium. Lineage (GTDB taxonomy): Bacteria > Pseudomonadota > Alphaproteobacteria > Rhizobiales > Xanthobacteraceae > BOG-931. The sequence goes on along the minus strand of CAWGJP010000022.1, from coordinate 371,574 downwards.
GGCGATCGCCTTGCCCGCCGGCCGGAGGCTCGCCGTGCAGCATGTGGCGCTCGCCGCCGCGCTCGGTCTCACCCAGCTTGCCGTGCGCCGCCGGGTGCGCATCGCACTGTTCTCCACCGGCGACGAAATCGTCGAGCCCGGTGTCGCTTTGCCGCGCGCCGCGCTTTACGACTCCAATCGCTATCTGCTGTTGGGATTGCTGGCACGCTTTAACGCCGAGATCACCGATCTTGGCATTCTGAGCGACGATCCGGACGAGCTTAAGCGCGCGCTTGCGGCCGCTGCCGCCGATCATGACCTGGTGCTCACCTCGGGCGGCGTTTCCGCCGGCGAATCCGACCATGTGCGCGCCGCGGTCGAGAGCATCGGCCGGCTGGTGTTCTGGCGCGTTGCCATTAAACCCGGCCGGCCGGTCGCCATGGCGGTGATCCCGAGCGCCAAGGACAGTCACAGTGCCGCCTTCGTCGGCCTGCCGGGCAATCCGGTCGCGGTGTTCGTCACGTTCGTACGCGTGGTGCGGCCGTTGCTGCTGCGGCTGTCCGGCGCCTTGCCCGAGCCGCTCCTCGCCATGCCAGCGCGTGCGACATTTTCCTACAAGAAACGCAAGGGCCGGCGCGAATACGTTCGCGTCGCTTTGCGCGCCGGAGTCGACGGCGTGGTCGAAGCGGTCAAATACGAACAGGACGGCGCCGGTGTGCTCACTTCGCTGACGGAAACCGACGGACTCGCCGAACTTGGCGAGGACGTCATCGCGATCGAGCCCGGCGCGATGGTGGGCTTTCTCTCTTACGCGTCGCTGGTCGGTTAGGCGTCGGGATGTTGCGCGGCGATATCCGTGGCGCGGGCGGCGTCTTCGGGTGTGTTGACGTTGAAGAACGGGTCGACCGGCTCGGCGGGCCAATCGGCGATGGCGACGCCATGCCGCGCCGTCCAGATTTCGATCTTGCGCAAGCCGTCATCGATCAGCGCGCGGCGCAGATCCTCGCGCAGCGCGACCGGCCAAAGCGCGACGACGGGATGGCGCCATTCGCCCGAGCGCGCGCAGGCCAAGGGTGTCCCGGCCGCGACGCGCGCTTCATGCAGCCGCGCGGTCAAATTTTTCGGCAGGAACGGGCAATCGCCCGACACGCTCAACAGCCATTGGCAATTTTGCGCATGCGCAGCGGCCCAATCGAGGCCGGCAAGAATGCCGGCGAGCGGGCCGGCAAAATCCGGCACGCTGTCGGCGACCACCGGCAGGCCCGTATCGGCAAAGCGCGCCGGATCGCCGTTGGCATTGATGATGACGCCATGGCATTGCGGGCCGATGCAGGCGAGCACGCGTTGCAGGATGGTGGCGCCGCCGATGCTCAGCCGCGCCTTGTCGCCGCCGCCCATGCGGCGTGCCAAGCCGCCGGCAAGCACCAGACCGAGAGTAGGGGGCGTGCTCACGCGTGTTTCGGTTTATTCGTCGTGTACCGCGGCTTTGCGGCGGTTCTTGGCGCTTTCGTCCTCGACATAAGCGAGGTCCTGATCGAACACGATGCGCTCCGCGCCGGAAAGCGCGATGAAGCGCTTGCCGCGGGCGCGGCCGATCAGCGTCAGGTTTGCCTTGCGCGCCAATTCGACGCCCCAGGCCGTAAAGCCGGAACGCGAGATCAGGATCGGAATGCCCATGCGCACTGTCTTGATCACCATCTCCGAGGTCAGCCGGCCGGTCGTGTAAAAAATCTTGTCGGGCGCGCCGACGCGGTTCTTGAACATCCAGCCGGCGATCTTGTCGACGGCGTTGTGGCGACCGACGTCTTCCATATAGACGAGCGGGCGATCCTTGACGGCCAGCACGCAGCCGTGGATGGCGCCGGCCTCGAGATAAAGCGACGGCGTGGTGTTGATCTTGTGGGTGAGCGTATAGAGCCACGACGTGCGCAATTTCGCCTTCGGCACCGTGACGTTCTCCAGCGCTTCCATCAGGTCGCCGAATACGGTGCCTTGCGCGCAGCCGGAGGTCTGCACCTTCTTCTTGAGCTTCTTCTCGTAATTGGTCTTGCGCTTGGTTCGCACCACGACGACCGACAGCTCTTCGTCATAATCGACGCCGGTCACGGTGTCGTCGGGCAACAGCATGTTCTGGTTGAGCAGATAGCCGAGCGCCAGATATTCGGGATGATCGCCGATCGTCATCGCGGTGACGATTTCCTGTGCGTTGAGGAAGATCGTCAGCGCGCGCTCGACCACCACCGCGGTTTCGATCGCGGCGCCGGTCTGGTCGATGCCTTTGACCCGTTCGGTCAGGCGCGGATCGAGCGGATCGGGGCGAACGAGATAACCATCGGGGAGCGGACTCATGCCCTTAATGTAAGGCAACGCGGGCGTCGGCGAAAGCGATGGAGCATATAGCAAGAGGCCCGGCTCGCGCCGGGCCTCCGCACACTCACTTACGTCGCCTGTCCTTGGCCTGGCAATATCAGCCGTGAAGGCCGCCAAGCACCCAAATCAGAAGAATGATCGGCAGTGGAATGCCGAGGAGCCATAACAATAACCCGCGTCCCATGACTTCCTCCTGTGTCGCCTCGTCAGGACTGGCGGGATAACCGGGAGGCTAGGGGAAAGTTCCGCTGCAAGATTTGTCGCGGATTCCATGTAATGACCGCCATTTGTAATGACCGCCATTTGCGCCCCGGGCGATAGTCTTTTTCGCACGGGTTGTAACCCAAGACCCGGCCGCTATATTGCGCTCGCTTCCGTGATCGGAGGGGTGGCCGAGTGGCTGAAGGCGCTCGCTTGGAAAGCGTGTATACGGGAAACCGTATCGTGGGTTCGAATCCCACTCCCTCCGCCAAACCGTCTCAGCAACCCATTCTCCGGTTGCCGCTAACGCGACTTATAAGCGCGTATTTTGGCTTCTCGGACGCTGAACCTCAGGACTCCGACAAGCCTTCGGCAAGCGATAATCTTCTCCATCCGGCCGATTTTCTCCCGAGCTCTGTACTTTTCCGTAATGGTACGGTTTTGTGGACCTCGATGGAATCGCCGTTTCATTGACGCTGAATTCGGCCAAGTTCGAATCGCACTCCCTTGACCAATTTCAATTAAGTCACAGCCTTTGATCTGCCGGCGCCGCATCCAACCAGTGGCGGAGCCGTCCCAAATCCATGACTCACGGCGACGTGCTTCCAAATTAGTGCTGTCGGATCTCGCCGACCCCCATGCACGCTTTTCCAAATCCATTTCATCGCGTGGCGCCAACTCTGGCACGCGGATCGTGCCGCGCCAGCTGAAGTCCAGGTTCTCCAAAGGGACGCAATTGGCCGCAGAAGCGCAATGAGAACATCATGCGGACTGCGACGTTAGGTGGATGTGCACGCCGCAGTTGAAGTGCTATGAACCCTCCCTGGAGGGCCTGATGGCAGAAGCAACTCACGACCCGCACCAGTTTCTGAACCAATTTCGTCAAACTTTGGCGACGTCGAAGTTAGCCATTGGTTTCCTCTTGGGTGCTGGCTGCCCGTGCGCCATCAAGAATTCGGAAGGCGAGCCACTAATTCCGGACGTGGTCGGTCTAACGAAGAAAGTAAGCGAGAAGGTATCGAAGTCGGAAGAGCATAAAGCCTGTTTCGAAACTCTTCTGAACGTTCTGCTGGAAGATGGTGAGGCAAGTCCGAATATCGAAACTATTCTTGGTCGAATCCGCGCGCTCAATGACGTTGCAGGAAAGGGCAAAGTCCGAGGCTTATCTTCGGACGATCTGGCTGAGCTAGACCGAACTATCTGTGGCGCAATTACCGAGATAGTCGATTGCGAAGCCTCTGCAGATGAAACCCCTTACCGGTCTCTCGCTAAATACATTCAAGATCGAAGGGGTTTTCCCACAGAGGCTTTCACAACAAATTACGATCTGCTTCTTGAAAACGCTCTCGAAGCCCAGCGTATGCCGTACTTTGACGGCTTTGCCGGGGGCGTCCGACCGTTCTTTGACCAAACCGCTATTGATGATGACAAAATTCCGGAAAGGTGGTGCCGGCTTTGGAAAATTCATGGCTCTATTAACTGGCGCTCAAACAGAAAGAGCATCGTCAGAAGCAAAGATAAGAACGACGGTGAAGAACAGCTAATCCACCCGTCGCATCGGAAGTACGATGAAAAGAGAAGAATGCCGTACCTGGTAATGATGGACCGATTACGGGACTTCATTCGGAATCAACATCATCGCGAACGGTTGCCGGTCGCCCTAATTGTGGTCGGATATTCGTTTTCCGACAAACATATCAACGAAGCGCTGGCTGAAAACTTGCAGGCAAACCCTTCTGCAGTTTGTTACGCGCTCCAATACGATGTCCAGGACCGATACCCAAAGGCCAAGGAACTAGCCACTGAAGTGGCTACATGAATCAAAATATCAAAGGTCGGTACCGCTACGCTCGAGTGTAATCCGTTCTTGCATTGGTTGAAGATCAATATCGCCCGCCCAGTGTTAATCCATAAATTATTCCATAATGGACGTTATCAGAGGACTTGCTAGCACCGGCCTTTGAGCTGCGATTCTGCGTCTCGGGGCAGAAACCGTGAACAGGGGTCTGTTGGCGGTTTTGCAGGCTCGTTTGCCGAATGGGGGAGAAGCGATTAATTTGACCCGGTTGTCCATCCGGCCGCCGCTTTCCTTGGGCTGCAGTCTTTGCTCGATTGACAGGCCGAGCCCCCGATGAAACTCCGCTCAAAACTGTGGATTGCTGCCTGATTCGGTTTTGACACGCGGGGATGTGTAATCGACCATCTCCATATGGAGAGAATCGATTCCGTAAAAACGATCGGCGCTCTCGTTGCCCTGCGAGCGGCGGACCATCAAATCGACGCATTGGTGGATGCCTACCTCGTGGGACGGGATCCGGAGCAGTTTTGCAGCAAGCGCAGTGAACTTGCTCAAGAGTTTCTCAATGCGGCGCCGTTCTCGGAGTTGAGTTACCGCATTTGGCGGAGGATAGCTGGCGAAGGTGACGACGAGGCCGAGGCACAGGTCGCGTTTACCGGTTCCAGCATGCAATTTTTGCCAACGGTGGAATTTTCGTTTAGCCACTAATGCTGCCCGTCGCGGCCCGACGCGGGATTGCGGTTTACCTCACTAGCCGGAGTTCGGCGAGTTGTTCGTCCCACCGTAGGGGCAGGGGCTTCATGAGGCGCTTGAGCATCAGATCTGGTGTCTGCCGCCCGTCGAGGATGTCAATCACCACCGCCGGCGCAAGGAGCGTTAGCCGCAACAGCCGGCAGGCGTAGGACTGGTTGACCTGTTCGGCTTCGGCCAGGTCAGTGATCGAAGCGTATTCGCCGCTTTCAATCTTGCAGCGCCAACGATGGCCGCGTGCCAAAGCCTTGAGCAGAGCATTGTCGGTCCGCTGCCGAGGCCTATGCACCAGCTCATGTTCTGCATGAGCTGCTTCGTTCGACGCATGAACTCGTTCATGTGCCCCATAAATCTCTTCCGATATGATGGTTTTGCGGCCACCACGAATGGCAAATGTCATCGGCACGTGCACAGTCACGGTTGAGGCGCTTTTGACTGCCGGGACGGTCATGCTACCTCCTTAGGCCTCGCCGCGGCGCGCAAGTCCTCAAGCACGCCGGTGAGGCTGTCGAGCCGCAGCGTGATATCCGCACCGGACTCCGAAAGGTCGACCCGCGCGACGAGGAGTTGGACGAGCCGGGCCTGTTCGGCCGGAAACAGTTCAGACCAGATATCTTCAAAGCTGTGCAACTCATCGCGGACCTGCCGCTCGGTCAGACCCTGGATCGACTTCTTGGCGGAGCGCCAAGTGGCGACAATTATTTCCGGGGCCTGCACTATAGATTTGATTTGCGAGATTACGGCCGCCTCGATTTGAGCCGCTGGAATGCGGCGGACGCTAGAAGTAGTCGATCCGTAGCGGAGGAGCTCATTCGTGATGTAGTAGCGATAGAGCCTGCCGCCTTTACGGGTATGGGTTGGCGTCATCGCCGCACCCGTCGGACCGAAGATCAGACCCTTCAGGAGAGCGGGCGTGCGGCCGAGCGGCCGTCGGGTGCGGGTTGGGGAAGATTTATCAATCAGCGCGTGGACTTGGTCCCAAAGGTTCTGGTGAATAATCGGCTCGTGTTCTCCGGTATAAGACGTGCCTTTGTAGACAGCCTCACCGAGATACAGGCGATTGTTCAGAATACGGTAGAGGTAGCCCTTGACGATCGGTTCACCCTGCTTGTTTAGGGCGCCTTCCTTGACCAACTGCTCAAGCAGTTGCTGCGGCGGCGTACCGCGTGCGAAACGGATGAACATCGAGCGGACGAGGGCAGCCTCCGTCTGGTTGATGAGGAGCTTACGGTCCTTGACGTTGTAGCCGAGCGGGGTCCAGCCGCCCATCCACATGCCCCTTCGGCGCGACGCCGCGAATTTGTCGCGAATGCGCTCGCCGATGACCTCACGTTCGAACTGGGCGAAGGAGAGTAAGATATTGAGCGTCAAGCGGCCCATGGAGGTCGTGGTATTGAAGGATTGGGTCACGCTGACAAAGGTGACCTCGTTGCGGTCGAACACCTCAACAAGCTTGGCGAAATCCATCAGGGCGCGGCTGAGGCGGTCGATCTTGTACACCATGACCACGTCTACCTTGTTGCGCTCGACGTCGGCGAGTAGCCGCTTGAGGGCAGGGCGCTCCAGGGTGGCGCCGGAGATGCCGCCATCGTCGTATCGGTCCGGCACCAAGACCCAGCCCTCAGCGCGCTGGCTCGCCACGTAGGCCTCACAAGCCTCACGTTGGGCATCGAGGCTGTTGAATTCCTGTTCGAGGCCTTCCTCGGTCGATTTGCGGGTATAAACCGCGCATCGGTACTTTCGCGTGACAGGCAGGAGCGTCTTCACGGACGGCCCCGCGTATTCTTGAGGCCAAAGAACACCAGGCCGTTCCACCGCGTGCCGGTGATGTGACGGGCGATGGCCGACAGTGATTTATAGGGCCGGCCCTGATACTCGAAATCTTCATGCCGGATCGTGACGCAATGCTCGGCGCCCTTCCATTCACGGATCAGGCGGGTCCCCGCAATTGGTCGGTTATCGAGCGCGCTGCGGCGCTTTTGGGGTTGATGGTGTCGACCAGCGCGTGATTCAAGCTCCCAAACCGGAGCCTCGAATCATGCGCTACGAACTCACCGACTATGAATGGACTGCCATCAAGCCGTTCCTGCCGACCAAGCCGCGCGGCGTGCCGCGTGTGAACGACCGGCGGGTGCTCAACGGCATCTTTTGGGTCTTGCGGTCAGGTGCACCATGGCGTGATCTGCCTGACACCTTCGGCCCTTACACGACTTGCTACAATCGCTTCGCTCGCTGGCGCAGAGCGGGCATCTGGGACCGCATCATGAATAGCCTGTCACTCTCTCACGATGCGGACGTGCAGATGATTGATACGTCCATCGTCCGCGTTCACCAGCATGGAGCATGCATCGCAGCTAACAGTGAGCAACTGATGGGCCGTTCGCGGGGCGGACTGACGACCAAGATTCATGCCGTCGTCGATAGCGGTGGGTTGCCCATCCGTCTCGCGCTGACGACTGGCGAGGCACGATTTGACGCACACCTCGATAGGACGGGAATTTCCCTGACGCTTGAACGCGTAGGCGATGTCGAAGCACGACGGTCGATCCGCATGCATCTGCACTATGGATTATTCACGGAAATCCTCCGCGAATTGGCAAAAACGGTCTCGATGATGCCGGAAGAAGATGCAGACCACAGAACCGCACTTCGGGATGCAGCGGGCGGGCTATATCGGGCGCTTGCCGCCAAGCCTGCTCGACGGTCGAGCAAAAAGACGGCACAGAAACTTAAGCCCCACGATGAATTTAATGTCTCAGAATTATCCCCTGTCCGATTGTTGCACATCTTGGAATGAGTAGCGGAATCACATCGCTACGCTTGTTGCACGGCGCTCGGGCATGTAGGAATCAAAGCGACAGTGTCACGACCATGAGCGAGGGGTCCTGCGGATCGGATTGGATCTGAAAACCGAGATTGGCACACATTTCCAGCATCTGCGCATTCTCTGGGAGAACCTGCCCGTGAATTGAACGGATTCCCTGGGTGCGTGCATATTCGATTATTAATTTCATCAACTGCCAGCCGACACCGCGCCCTTTGAGATCGGAGCGAATCAGGATCGCGTATTCCGCCGTGTCGTAGTTCGCATCGCTGTGCAAGCGTACGACGCCCAGCATATCTCCAGTCGCTTCGCTGAGCGCAATGAACGCCATGGCCCGCGAGTAATCGATCTGGGTAAATCGCGCGATGAATGTATGGCTAAATTCCTTGACCGGGGCGAAGAAACGCAGGCGCAGGTCCTGTTGCGTCACGGCCGCGAAAAATGGCGAATAAAGCGGCTCGTCTTCGGGCCGGACCGGGCGCGCAAGCAGCACCGTACCGTCCCGCAGCGTCACGTGCCGCTCCCATTCTTTCGGATAGGGCCGGATCGCGAAACGCGGATGGCCGGACGGGCCGCGCTGAAGCTTTGCAATGGGGGCGAGCGACACACGCGCATCGACGGCAATGACGCCGGTCTCGTCGGCCAGTACTGGGTTGAGGTCGATCTCGCGAATTTCCGGAAAGTCAGCCACGAGCTGCGCCAATTTGACCAGAAGAAGCTCGATGCTGCGCTCGTCGGCGGCGGGCACATTGCGATAGGCCTTGAGAATGCGCGACACCCGGGTCTGTGCGATCAGGCGCTGGGCCAGCGCCAGGTTCAACGGCGGCAAGGTCATGGCCTTGTCGTTGATGACTTCGACCGCCGTGCCGCCCTGGCCGAAGACGATGATGGGGCCGAAGGTGGGGTCGTCGGCGACGCCGACGATGAGTTCGCGCGCCTTGGGACGAACGATCATCGGAAAGACGGTCACGCCGGTGATCCGCGCATTGGGTTTCGCGGCGCGGGCCCGGCTCAGAATATTGGATGTCGCTTCGCCTACGGCGCGTTCGGTGATGAGATTGAGCCGCACGCCCCCCACTTCGGATTTGTGGACGATGTCGGGCGACTGGATCTTGACGACCACCGCGTTGCCGTCGGCAAGGTGAGGTCTTGCCGCGGCCATGGCTTCGTCGGCATCGCGCGCCAGCACGGCCGGAGTCACCGCGATCCCATAGGCCGAGAGAACGCGCGATATTTCGACCGGATCGAGCCAGGTGCGCTTGTCGCGCAGCACGGCGTCGATGATCGGCCGCACTGCGGCGCTGTCGGGCGCAATCTCCTGGGGCAGGCTCGGCGGCGTCTCCATCAAGAGGTCGCGCGATTCGCGATAACGCACGAGATGCATAAAGCCCGCGACCGCATCCGATTCGGTAGCGTAGCTCGGGATGCCCGCGACATCGAACGCTTCCGCTGCCGGATCCCTGCCGCCGATCCACACCGCGAAGACCGGCTTCGCGACCGCGCTCTTCCTGCGATGCTGCTTGGTCACCGCAATCACCGACCGCGCCGCATCGAACGGCGACGCCAGTGCGGTGGGCACGTTCATCACTAGGACAGCGTCGTTGGCACCGTCGTCGAGCAATTGTTCGAGCGCCACGGCGTATCGCGCCGCGTCCGCGTCGCCGGCAATATCGATAGGATTGGCCCGCGACCAGATCGGGGGTAGGGCCGCATCGAGTTTTTTCATCGTCCCGGATGAAATGTCGGCCAGTTCGCCGGCGAGGTCAGCAAGCCGATCCACAGCCAGCACGCCGATACCGCCCCCGTTGGTCAATATGGCCAGCCGCTTGCCGGACAATGTCGTTAAATGGCCGAGGGTCTCGGCGGCTGCGAACAGCTCGTCGAGATCGAGCACCCGCAATAGGCCAGCACGACGGAAGGCCGCATCGTAGACGGCATCCGAACCAGCCAGCGCCCCGGTATGAGTCATTGCCGCCTTGGCGCCTTGGGCGTGACGCCCCGATTTGACGACGAGCACGGGCTTGGCGCGGGCCGCGGCGCGCGCCGCCGACATGAATTTGTGCGTGTCCGTGATCGATTCGACATAAAGCAAAATCGCCCGCGTTGCTCGATCGGTGGCGAAATAATCGAGAAGATCGGCAATATCGACGTCGATACTGTCGCCAATGGAGACGACGGCGGAAAATCCGATGCCGCGCACCGCGGCCCATTCCACCAATCCGGTCGCAATGGCGCCGGACTGCGAGATCAGCGCAAGATCGCCCGGACGAGGCATCGAGGCGGCAAAGCTCGCATTGAGCTTCGCCCCGGGAGCCAGAACGCCTAGACAATTGGGACCGATGAGACGCATCCCGGTTGCACGCGCGACCTGCTCGCATTGATCGGCAAGCGAGCTCGGTCCGTGACCCAGACCCGCCGTGACGATTATGCAAGCGGCCGTGCCCTTCGCCGCGGCGGCTGCGACAATCGATGGCACCGCAGCGGGCGGCGTGGCAATCACTGCCAAATCGGGTGCATCTGGCAAGGCATCGTAAGATTGGAATGCGCGAACATCCGCGATCGCTGCGTAGTGAGGATTGACGAGATGAATAGGGCCCGCGAAACCGGCACGCCGAAGGTTCCTCAGCACGGCATGACCGGGCGACGTTGCGCGTGGGCTCGCACCGACGACAGCAACCGATCGCGGCGAAAACAATCGGTCAAGGCGATAGTTTGACATACGTCAGTGTCGCACAGATTTGTGACGAGTCCGGTGTGGCCAGCCAAGCTATCATTTGCCTCGCCGGCCACACCGACCCTACCGATTGTATTCTCTAGCCCGGGCGGAACTATTTTTCGTCAAACTCGCATAGGGGATTTCAGTTTCAAGCCGTGATCCACCGCAACACCGGGGCATGCTGCACCGTGGCAAGCTTGCTGACCCAGCCGTCGAGGCCGAAGACGTGGCCAGCGCGCTTGACGATCAGGTAGACCAACACGCCCGAATAAACGATGTGATAGTCGACCAGGTAGTTGTTGACGTTCTCGATATACGGGAAGTCCATATGCGCCGTCCAATACAAGAGCATCAGCATGATCGCGAACGGCGCGCTGACGCGCACCAAGAGGCCCGAGACTAGCGACAAGCCGATCAAGAGATGCCCATACTCGACGAAGAATGTGAGTATGGGAACGATCGTCGGATTCGTGAACGGCGCATAGATGGCATGGAACGTTTTGACGTGGCTCAAAAAGCCCAGGACGAACTGGTCGTCGCCGAAATGATGGATGCCCGCCCATAGAAAGGTCCAGCCCATCGTCAGGCGGAAGAACACGATGAAGCCCTGATCCATCGTCAGGTCTGATTTCTGTTCCGACATTTGTTCACTCCCTCCGAAGTGTGGCGTCCGAATTTCGAAGCGCGAAAACTACATAATGCCGCCGGTGGCAGGCGGCCTTGCGCTAGATCAATAAGTTCTCCGGCCCCGTGAAATTTGCGCGTACAGCAGGCTCTCTGGCGCGGCGAATGTCGCGTCGTTGCGGACGACCTCGGCGGTGGCCACGCCGAACAAGAGCTTCGATGTCAGGCTGACCGCGTAGGGCACGAGATGAACGAAATCCGGGCTGATGAGCGGCAACACCACAAAGAAGTTGACCGCCCATACGCCGGCCAGCGCTGCCAGCATGAACGGATAGGGATTGGCCAAGCTGCGGCGATTTGCTGACAGCGCCTGCCAGCCGAGGCTGAGGACGACGCCGAGCATCACGGCGAGCGCCATATGCACGCCAATGCCCAGCGCCACGGGAGAAGCGGGCAACAGCGCAGTCACGCCGGCCGCGGTGGTCACGCCCCGCGCCAAGACAGCAGGATCGGCGCCGATCACGCCGGCATAGAGCGTAACCCAGGCGATCTCGGCGAGCCCGCCGGCGGCGCCGGCAAACACACCGGTTCGAATGATGGCAAGTCGACGAGCGTTAATCATGGTGGTCCCCTCGTTGCTTTAGAACCCATGCCATCACTCGTTCGGCGGCGGCATTGATCTTCGTCAAAGATGGCGGTCAGGCCGAGCAGGCCTCACGAATGCGTTCTACCAGCGCATTGCCCAACAGCGGCTTCTCGACGATCGGAATGGCGGCCTTTTGCGCGCGTGCGCTCAGCGCCGCGTTGAGATGGCTGATGATGAGGATGACCGGAGTTAAAACCTGTCGCTTGCGCAGCACCTCAACCAACTCGATGCCAGTCATGCCCGGCATTCTCTGGTCGACGACAAAACAATTGCAGTCTTCGAGGTCGTCCGCACGGAGGAGGTCGCCGCCGCTGTGATAGGTGCGCACGGCAAATCCCTCGAGCTCAAGCGCGAATTTCAGCGAACCGCACACGGCGGGATCGTCGTCTACGACCGCGATAATGGGCCGTTTTGCCGCCCCTTTGAGGTCCTCTGTCATCGCGGAACCCAGACCAATTCTGCTTGCCCGATCGTCGATTTGGACAACTGATGGCAGCAGGCCGTGCTGGCCGCATTGATCTGCCTCAATTCGGCGCGGCACGATTTGTCCCTGGCGGATGATCTAAGCGGTGGGCGGTCCGGCCATGCGACCGGCGGCATGAACCATCGTATCCGGCGCCTTCATTCGCGGCCCAATATCCCGACGATGAGTGCCATGCGTACCAAGTCGGAGAGGCTTCCGGCCTGCATTTTGTCCATCAGATTGGCGCGGTAAATCTCGACGGTGCGCGGGCTGATGCCCAGCTCGAAGGCGATCTGCTTGTTGGCGCGGCCGGCGACCAGGCCGCCAAGCACGTCGCGCTCGCGTGGCGACAGCGTCGCCAGCCGGCCTTCGATCTCCGCGCGGTCGCTCTGCCGCTTGGCCGTACCGGCCTGTTGGCGTAACGCTGCCCGCACGCTCTGCAGCAAAATCTCGTCATCGAAGGGTTTTTCCAGGAAATCGACGGCACCGAATTGCATGGCCTCGACCGCGAGCGGGACGTCGCCGTGGCCGGTGATAACAATCACCGGTACCTCAATGCCAAGCTCCTTCACCCGTCGCAGCAGGTCGATACCGGTCAAGCCCGGCATCCGCACGTCGGTGATGATGCAGGTCAAGCCCGTAAGCGGCAGCAATTCAAGAAACGCCGCCGCGGACGCATGGCTCACTACCTCGAGGTCGGCCGAGCGCAACAAAAAGGCCAGCGAATCGCGAAGCGCTTCATCGTCGTCGATGACATGCACGATTGCGGCCTCAGACGACATCGCTAGCTTCCTTCTTGGTCACAGTGGGCAGGGTAAAAGAAAATACCGTGCCGCCTCCGGGGTTGGGCCGCGGCGTGATCGAGCCGCCGTGCGCCTCGACGATGGTGCGCGAGATCGATAGACCGACGCCCATGCCCTGAGTCTTGGTCGTGACGAACGGCTGAAACAGTTGCGCGCTGATCTCAGACGAGATTCCCGACCCGGTATCGGCGACGCTGATTTCGACCATATTGTCGGTCACCGGCGATGTCGCGATGACCAATTCGCGCTTTTCGACATCTTCCATCGCATCAATCGCGTTGCGCATCAGATTGAGCAGAACCTGTTGAATCTGCACTTTGTCCGCTAGCACGAAATCGCTGCGAGAATCGAAATCGAAGCGCACGCGCACGCCCTTGTCCTTGGCGCCGACCAGCGCCAAGGCGCTGGCTTCCTCGATCAGCTTCTTGACGTCCTCGACCCGACGCTCGGTCTCGCCGCGGGCCACGAAGTCGCGCAAGCGGCGGATGATCTGGCCGGCGCGCAACGCCTGGTCGCCGGCCTTGTCCATGGCGTCACGCAGCGTCGCGGCGCGCGCGTCTTCGCTGTTTTCCAGAAGCCGCCGCGAGCCCTTCATGTAATTGGCGATGGCCGAGAGCGGCTGATTCAGCTCGTGCGCCAGCGCGGATGCCATTTCGCCCATGGCCGTCAGCCGCGACATATGCACCAGCTCGGCCTGCAATTCCTGCAGCCTCGCCTCGGTATCTTGCCGTTCGGTCAGGTCGCGGATGAAGCCTGTGAAGAAGCGCTGATCGCGCACGTGCATTTCGCCTACGGCAAGCTCCATCGGAAAGGTCGAGCCATCCTTGCGCTGGCCGACGACGACGCGGCCGATGCCGATGATCCGCCGCTCATGGGTGCGCAGATAACGGTCGAGATAGCCGTCGTGATCGCGCCGGTACGGCTGCGGCATCAGCATCCTAACGTTCTCGCCGATGACCTCCGATGCCCGATACCCGAACAACCGTTCCGCCGTCGCGCTGAAGGATTGCATCCTGCCGCGTTCGTCGATGACGATCATTGCCTCGGGGATGCTGTCGAGGATCGATTGCAGATGCGCCGCGCGCGCTTCGGCGGTTTCCGCATTAGTCGCGGCCGAAAAGCGCGACCGCCGCAGCATCTCGCCGCGCCATGAAACGCCGATGCCGACCACGGTGAAGCTTACGGCATTGACGATGTCCGCGGCCGTCAGCGAGCGAAAATCGACGATAAAAAAAAGGCCGAACAGGAGGCCAAGCAGCGTAGCCAATAGACCGGGACCCCATCCGCTATACGCCGAGGCGATCAGTATGGCCGGCAGGAAAAACAGATAGGAGGCTTCGCCGCGTAACGGCAAAAGCGAAGCGAGCAGGAATTTGAGCCCCAGCGCCAGCGCGACGGCCACAATCGCAACGCCGTAGCGCTGCACGACGCCCCGCAACTCAGGGCTCATCGAACCGCTCCAAGGGGCGGACGTTGGCAGCTTCGGAACCGTTTCAGCCATAGGCAGGACATTACCGTAATGGCCGCTATCGTCTGACAAATCGCCGATAACAGCCAGCAAATGCAATGTAGAGCGACGGTGCACCGGCGCCCCCTAAGGAAGAATACGTATATGTAGTTTATCTGAATTTCTCGCCTGGCGCCCTGCGGCTAGCAATACCTCACAAAGATTTTGGAGGTAAGCGCCATGCAGACCCAAGCCGCAATCCGCAGCGACGGATTTCGTATTGTCCCACTTAGCCGTCTGGTTCCAGCGGTCCCGCGCGCTACAGGGCGTCATGCCTACGACGGTCACGGCGAAGCCAATTCGCTCGACGAGAGCCTGCAGCTCATGGGCGCGACGATGTCGTATCAGCGCAACACCGAGATCTTCGGTGAGAACGAGCCGGCCGATTACGTCTACAAGGTCGTGTCCGGCAGCGTGCGGACCTACAACATCCTCAGCGATGGTCGCCGCCAGATCGGTGGCTTCTACCTGCCCGGCGATATTTTCGGCATCGAGTTCGACGGGGAGCACACGTCGGCGGCCGAGGCGATCAGCGACGCCAAGGTACTGGTCACCAAGCGTAGCGCGCTCGACGCGCTCGCCGGCCGCGATGCGTCAGTCGCCCGCGAGCTCTATGCGCTGACCGCGCGGGAGCTGCGGCGGGTGCAAGATCGCATTCTCCTCCTCATCAAGAGCGCGCAAGAGCGCGTCGCGGGATTTCTTCTCGAAATGGCGAAACGCGCGAATGGCGGCAATGCCATCGACCTGCCGATGTCGCGGCAGGACATCGCCGACTATCTCGGCCTGACCATCGAAACGGTGTCGCGGACGCTGACGTTGCTGGAAACCGCGGCAACGATCGAAGTGTCGACATCGCGACGCATCGTGCTGCGCAATCGCTCGGCGCTGAGCCGCATGAACGGCTGAGCTTCGACGCTGAACCACCGAACCAATCCGAACCCGAAAGGATGACGACCATGCAAGTCAAAGATGTCATGACGCGAAACGTGATTTCCGTCCAGAACGACGACCAGGTCCTCAAAGCCGCGCGGCTGATGCTGCAGAACAGGATCAGCGGCCTGCCGGTTCTCGACAAGGACGGCGAGTTGGTCGGCGTCGTGACCGAAGGCGATTTTCTGCGCCGCAGCGAGCTCGGCACCCAGCGCCGCCGCTCGAAATGGCTCGAGTTCATTGTGGGTCCGGGCAAGTTGGCGGAGGAGTACGTGCACGCGGCCGGCCGAAAAGTCGAAGAGATTATGACGCCCGATCCATGCGTCATCGGCGAGGACGATACCCTGGAGAAAGTCGTCGAACTGATGGAACGCAGGCGCGTCAAACGGCTTCCGGTGGTGCGCGCAGGCCGCATGGTTGGCATCGTCAGCCGCGCCAATCTGATGCACGCGCTCGCCAGCCTGGCCCGTGACGTCCAGGCGGAGGCCGGGCCCGACTGGTCGATTCGCAACCAAATCTTGACCGCGCTCGGCAGCCAACATTGGGCGCCCAATATCAATGTCGTGGTCAAAAACGGCGTTGCCGAAATTTGGGGCTGCATCGCTGACGACCGCGAGCGGCAGGGCATCATCGTCGCGGTCGAGAACGTCGCCGGCGTCAAACAGGTGCACGATCACCTGGTCTGGGTCGAGCCGATGTCGGCGATGGCTTTTCCCTCACCCGAGGACGAGGCCAAGGAGCGTGCCGCGGCGCACTGACCGTCGGTTAACGATCAAGAGCACCTCTTCGCCTAGCTGGAGCCAGATGCAATGCGCGGAACACTGATATTGGGATTGACCTCGGCTGCAGCGATCAACTTGACAGCACTGCTTGCCTTGCCGTCTTCGCCAGCGACAGCCGCGGGAGTTCTTGATCCGGCCGCGCAAAGAGGCTTGGTCCTCGTGCAAGCCAATTGCGCGCGCTGTCACGCCGTCGCCAAAATCGGCGGCAGTCCACTGAAGATCGCGCCGCCATTTCGCACGCTCCACCTGCGTTATCCGGTTGAGGATCTGCAGGAGCCGCTGGCCGAGGGAATTGTTACCGGGCATCCGACCATGCCGGAATTTCGATTTGATCCCGGTCAGGTCGGTGACGTGATCGCATATCTGAAATCGCTCGAGCAATAGCGCAATCTAGATTTTGGTAACGACAAAGGAGCCTGCCATGCCGATCATGACCGTCATCATCCTCTCCGCCATCGTCGCCGCGTTCTTGCTGTTCGGAGCGGTCTTGGCCTGGGGCGAAATGCAAACCAGGCATCTGGGTCACGACCAACGGGGCGCGCGCAAAGGTGCGCAGCGCTCCAATCCGGTGCCAGTCATCCCGGCCAAATTCCCTACGGTCGGCGCGGCGAACACTCGTTATTCAAAAGAAATGGCGCCGAACTGATTCGATGCGAAACAACGTCTGCGCTCAAAGTTCGTAAGCAACTGCGACACCTGTCGTCATCATCCGACCTCGTCGGCGATCGGAGTTCACGCGCGAGATTCTCTGCGAATACTGCGTCTCCTCAGCTCGACTTACGGCTGAAGGTAGGAGGGTATGGAATGTTAGTCCGGCCTCCGATTGCCCGGCTTTTGGCGCGTTGGGCGACTGCGCTTCTCATTGCTCTGGCAGCGTTGCCTGCGGTCGCGCAAATGCCCGATATTGATCGGGCTACCCGATTCATGAATGAATTAGCTTGGGGCGTTGGCCACGTCGGCGGCCCCTTTGAATTGATCGATCAAAACGGAAAGACGCGAACCGACGCAGAGTTTCGCGGCGAACTGTTGCTTATCTATTTCGGCTACACCACGTGTCCTGACATCCGCCCCGCGGAATTAATGCAGATCGGACTCGCGATCGATAAGTTGGGTGGAGCGGGCGACGGCGTGCAGCCGCTCTTCATCTCGATTGATCCTGAACGCGATACACCGGATGTGCTCGCTCGCTATGTCGCGCGGTTCCATCCTCGGCTTATCGGGCTCACCGGGACACCCAAACAGATCCGCGGAGTTGCCGATAATTACAAGGCCTATTACGCGAAATATCTTCCTCCTCACGGGACATCGTACCTGATCGACCACCCCGGCTGTGTTTATCTGATGGGGCGATCGGGAGAATATCTATATCTCTTTTCGCCGGAAACCTCTGCGGATAGCATGATTGCAATCATTCGCCCATTCCTCGTTCAGCATTGAACGGACTGTGCTCGCGCAGCCAGGTCCTACTTTTGCGACCTGTAGACCTCCGGAATACCCCTTAGGGGGAATATCTGAATTTCTCTCCGTGTGCATGGTCGTTAAGCGTTGATGAACCTGTCAGAGGGGCGTCAGGCCATGCTGGTCCCGACATCAACTCAATGCGGCTCATTTCAGTCAGCGTTAGGCGGTTTTCGATCTCTCGCGGCCGGCCTGATAGTGTCTCTCACCGCGCTCGCATTCATCGCCGGTCTCGAAATGTCGGATTTGACGGGGCGATCGGTGGTCCATCCATTTGGACAAATTGTGAATCGCGCCCTCAAGGGCGATCGATTGTTGCTGGCTCACGCAATCCATTCGGACGTCGGAACGCAGCCTCTTGTGAGAGCACCACGCACAACGGCCCCTGGTGCGAATTTGCCGGATGGCTGCGAGGCGCTGGTGAGCTCTATCGCAAATTCCGAGTTGGCACGTATCGCCGGGCGCTGCGTATCGTAGGTAGATCGAATACTGATAAGGTAAACTGTCTCTGCGCCTGATTTATGTCCGCTTCATCCCTAAAAACGGACGCCCGGCTGTGACGGTTTCGCGACAAGCGTATTCCAATTTGACCTGCATCAATCGACCGCCGCAAAGAACGTCCACTATGCTGTAGGCTGTCCCGAGAACGGACGTGCAGGTTACTCAACATCGCGAACCAGCTCTCGCGGAGTCGGGCCGACGGAGAGGGAACATGGCAAAGGCACTACGAGAATGGTACATCGCGATCATCGGACTGTGTGCGATTGCCGGAGGGCTATATCTCGCCTCGCTGTCCAGCGACGGCAGTGCGAGAGAGCAAACCGCGCAATCCGACACGACAGCAGTCTCTAATGCTACCCAGCCGCAGAATACAGCGACCGTGCCTGCTGCGCTGGATGCGACGCGACCATCCGTAGCTCCAGCGCCCAATAGCGTTGTTGCCGTCAACACTCCGCAACCGGGGACAGCGCCGGCATCGAATGCGACGCCCGCGCCCCAACCAATGTCGCATACCATGTCCCAACCCACGCCCGCCGGCATGGGCGGCGCGACGACGGGCGGCGATCCCGCCGCTGGGCGGCTGGTGTTTCGGAAATGCCAGCTCTGCCACTCGCTCGATGCCGGTAAGGACATTCTTGGGCCGTCGCTGGCCGGCATAGTCGGCCGCAAATCCGGATCCGAACCCAACTACTCCTACTCTCCGGCGATGAAAGCGGCGAACCTCGTCTGGGATGCCAAAACGCTTGACCGCTACCTCGCCGATCCGCAGAAGCTAGTCCCCGGCAATAAAATGCCGTTCCCCGGCCTCAAGACGGATCAAGACCGCGCCGATGTCCTCGCGTTCCTCGCGGCTCCCGCCGCGGCGCAGCCGGCGGCGAGCACGCTGGCGGCCAAGGCCGCACCGCAACCCGCTGCACCGAATCAAGCGCCGCAAAATGCGCCCAATCCTGCTTACGTGGCGGACGCCAAATACACGTTGCGATCAGGCATCGCGGACGGTCGGATGGTCTATGTTGGCATCGGCGGCGAGATCGATGGCAAGGTCAATCCAGTGCTGACCGCTTCCGAAGGTCAGGTTGTCGAACTCACGCTTATTAATGGCGAGGGTGCCGAGCACGACATCGTCTTCCCCGACCAGAACGCCAAATCGCCGCGCGTGACCGGCAAAAGCGCCAGCACCACGATTGCCTTCCGCGCGACCAAGGCCGGCGACTTCCTGTATTTCTGCAGTGTTCCCGGTCACCAGCTCGCTGGCATGCAGGGTCAGTTCCTAGTCACGCCGCGGCCGGCGCCGCAGACGGTCGTCGAGGCCGATATTTCGCGCGAGGCGACCGACTTGCCGCCGCCGATCACCAGACGTGAACCACAGACGGTCCGCGTCGATCTGTTCGCCGCGGAAGTCGAGGGACGTCTCGCGGAAGGTACGACGTTCGGCTACTGGACATTCAACGGCAAAGTACCGGGACCGTTCATTCGCGTGCGAGTCGGCGACACGATCGATATTCACCTGAGAAATTCTGCCGATAGCGCAATGATGCATTCGGTCGACTTCCATGCCACGACCGGGCCAGGGGGCGGCGCTGCCGCGCTACAGGTCGAGCCGGGCAAAGAAAAATCGATGACCTGGAAGGCGCTGGTGCCCGGCCTCTACGTCTATCACTGTGCCACTCCGATGGTGGCCGAGCACATCGCCAACGGCATGTACGGCCTCATCTTGGTCGAGCCCGAGCAGGGGCTTCCCCGCGTCGATCGCGAGTTTTACGTCATGCAGGGCGAGATCTACACCGATGTCCCGTATGGGCAGCATGGCAGCGCCGAGTTCAGCGTCGAGAAATTGCTCGACGAGCGTCCCGAATATTTCGTGTTCAACGGCTCCGTCGGCGCGCTGTCGAAATTGCATCCGCTTCACGCCAAAGTTGGCGAGACGGTGCGGTTTTTCTTCGGCGTCGGCGGCCCAAACTTTACGTCCTCGTTTCACGTCATCGGGGCGATCTTCGACAAGGTCTATCTTTATGGCGGCGTAGAATCGCCGCCGCTCGAGGGGATTCAAACCGTGACCGTTCCCGCCGGAGGCGCCGTCATCACTGAACTCACGCCGAAAGTGCCCGGCAATTACACTTTCCTTGATCATGCAATTGTGAGGGTTGAGCGTGGATTGGCCGGTATCCTGACCGTCGAGGGTCAGCCAAATCCCGACATCTATAATGGCGAAGTGATGCCCGGCATGGGACATTAGCCCACATGCCGGGATTCTCATGCCGCGTGGGGAGTTAACGCGATCATGAGCCAGCAAACGAACAGCAATTCGACTCTACGCGGTGGCATTCCGCGGCTGCGGAACGAAGCCATACCGCTTCTGAGCTACGGCTTTCGGCCGTTCTTTCTCGGCGCGGCCGTGTGGGCCTGCGTGGCGATGGCGCTGTGGATCGGACTGTTATCCGGCACCTGGACATTCGCCATTTCCTACGGCCCGATTGCGTGGCACGCGCACGAATTTCTGTTCGGCTATGTGTCCGCCGTAATGACCGGATTCCTGCTGACCGCGATACCGAATTGGACCGGCCGGTTTCCGCTGCAAGGAGGTCCGCTGCTGGCGCTGTTTCTGCTGTGGCTGGCAGGGCGGATCGCGATGCTGCTTGCCGACCGGATCGGTATCGGCGCCGCAGCGGTGATCGATTGCGCTTATCTGTTGACGCTAACTGCCGTCATCGTCCGGGAGATCATCGCCGGCAAAAATTGGCGGAATTTGCGGGTGACAATTCTCGTTGGCATGGTGGCGCTCGCCAATATCCTGTTCCAGACCGAAGTGCTCGTCCGCGGTGCGCCGGATTACGGTGTGCGGCTCGGCTGCGCAGCGATCGTCGCACTTATCATGGTAGTGGGCGGCAGGGTAGTGCCGAGTTTCACCAACAATTGGCTGGCGCGGCAACAAAGCGACAAGCTGCCGGCGCCGCTCGGCCGATTCGATATGATCAGCATCGCACTCGCTGTGGCCGCGCTGGCGTCGTGGATCGTCGAGCCGGATTGGCACAGCACCGCAGCGCTACTTGCGGTCGCGGCGTTTGCCCAGGCGGCTCGGTTGGGACGTTGGGCCGGTGAGCGTACCTGGCGCGAGCCGATCCTGCTCATTCTGCATCTCGGCTATGCCTTTGTGCCGCTCGGTTTTTTGGCGCTCGCACTCTCAATATTTTGGCCAGACATTATGCCGCCGAGCGGGGCGCTGCATGCCTGGACAACCGGCGCCATGGGCATCATGACCCTTGCAGTGATGACGCGCGCGACGCGTGGACACACCGGCCGTGACGTAAAGTCGACGCCGGCAACCACGGTAATCTATGTCGCTATCTTCGCTGCGGCCTTGGTGCGTGTAGCTGCGCCGCTCGTGCCCGGCCTCTATTATGCGACCCTGATCGTGGCGGCGCTCGGCTGGATCATTGTGTTCGCGACCTTCGTGATCGTGTATGGCCCGATACTGCTGCGCCCTAAAGCGCAATAGCAAAGCACATTACACCATAGGGCCTATTGCCTATCTACATGTGTCAGAGCGGCCAACAGCAACGGCCTCTATTCGAAGCCGCGACGAACACAAATATTCCTTCCTCTTTCGTCCACGGACGGCATTGACTCAGATCAATCTACGGGGCGCCACAGCTGCCGCGAACGGCACTCAAACCGATGCGGCTTGAAATTTTATCCTCCCTGATCTAAACACTAATATCCATAATTTGGCGATAATAACTGATGTTTAAAACATGATTACTGCGGCACAGCTTCGGGCCGCGCGGGCCATGCTTGGCATGGACCAGCGCAAGCTCGCTGAATTATCTGGCCTATCGCTGCCGACCATCCAGCGCATGGAGGCAAGCGACGGCGTGATCAGGGGCAACGTCAATTCGTTGATGAAGCTCGTGGGCGCGCTCGACGCCGGCGGCATCGAACTGATCTCCGACAATGCCACAAGCTCCGGCGGCGGCCGCGGCGTGCGGCTCAATCGACCGCCGCCATGACGCTGCCGGTCGCGCTGTCCTGCATCGCGGTGTTGCTGGCGGTCGCCGCCTTGGCCGTGCTCGTCGGGCGGCAGCGGATTGCAACGCCCCTCATCTACGGCCTGTGCGCCGGTGTCGCGCTGATTTCGCTGTTCGTCGCAATCAAGCACCTGCTTGGCGCCGCGCCGACCGAGAGCATGACGCTGCCGCTCGGCATCCCCTGGATCGGCGCGCGTTTTCGTATCGATGCGCTGTCCGCCTTCTTCCTCGCCGTGGTCGATCTCGGCGCCGTCACCGCGAGCATTTTTGCGCTCGGCTATGGCCGGCATGAACCGGCGCCGCTGCGCGTTCTACCATTCTATCCGGCCTTCCTCGCCGCAATGTCGCTCGTCACGCTCGCCGACGACGCCTTCACGTTTCTGGTGTCGTGGGAATTCATGTCGCTCACCTCGTGGGCGCTGGTCATGGCGCATCACCGCGTGCCGGAGAACGTCCGTGCCGGCTACATCTATCTGGTGATGGCGAGCTTCGGCACGCTGGCGCTGTTGCTGGCATTCGGTCTCCTCGCCGGGCCCGAGGGCCACTACGCCTTCGCGCAAATCCGCGCTGCTCACCCGACGGCAGGACTGGCGGCGCTGGCGCTGATCCTGGCGCTGATCGGCTCGGGCTCCAAGGCCGGCCTCGTGCCGCTGCATGTCTGGCTGCCGCTCGCCCACCCAGCGGCGCCAAGCCACGTCTCTGCGCTGATGAGTGGCGTAATGACCAAGGTCGCCGTGTACGGTTTCGTGCGCATCGTGTTCGACCTCGCCGGCGAACCGGCGTGGTGGTGGAGCATGGTCGTTTTGGCGCTCGGAGGCATAACCGCGGTGATGGGCGTGCTCTATGCGCTGATGCAGCACGACCTCAAGCGGCTGCTCGCCTATCACACGGTGGAAAACATCGGCATTATTTTCATCGGCCTTGGGCTGGCGCTGGCGTTCAAGACCTACGGCATGGCGACCGCTTCGGCGCTGGCGCTGACCGCCGGCTTGCTGCACGTCTTCAATCATTCGATCTTCAAGAGCCTGTTGTTTTTCGGCTCTGGCGCCGTGCTCACGGCAACGGGCGAGCGCGACATGGAGCACCTCGGTGGCCTGATCCACCCCATGCCGCAGACCGCCTTTGTGTTTCTCGTCGGCTGCACGGCGATTTCCGCTTTGCCGCCGCTCAATGGCTTCGTGTCCGAGTGGCTGACGTTCCAGGCGATCCTGTTGAGCCCGCAATTGCCGTCATGGGGATTGAAGTTGCTGGTGCCCGCGGTCGGCGCGCTGCTGGCGCTCTCGGCGGCGCTCGCCGCCGCCTGCTTCGTCAAGGCGTTCGGCATCACCTTTCTCGGCCGCCCGCGCACGCCCGCGGCTTTGCGCGCGACGGAGACCGATCAATTCTCGCTCGCGGCGATGTATTTCCTGGCCGCGCTCTGTCTCGTTGCCGGCGTGCTGCCTGGATTGTTCATCGACGCGCTGGCCCCGCTCGCCGATGCGCTGGCCGGCGCCCGCATGCCGTCGCAAATGGGCACGCAGTGGCTGTCGATCGTGCCGATTGCGGCGAGCCGCAGCTCCTATGACGGGCTGCTGGTGTTTTTGTTCATGGTCATATCGGGCACGCTGGCGGCTTTCGCGATCCATCGGCTGGCATCGGATCGGCTGCGCCGCGCTCCGGCCTGGGATTGCGGCTATCCGGATGCGAGCCCGGCAACCCAATACACCGCAGGCAGCTTTGCCCAGCCGATCCGCCGCGTCTTCGGCACCGTCGTATTTCGCGCCAGCGAGCAGGTTGAAATGCCGGCACCCGGCAGCATGCAGCCGGCGCGCCTTGTCGTCGGCCTGCGCGATCTGATCTGGGACACGCTGTATGCGCCGATCGCAGTCGCCGTCGGCTTTGCTGCGGATCGCCTCAACCACCTTCAATTTCTCACCATCCGCCAGTTTCTCTCGCTGGTGTTCGCGGCGCTCATCATCCTTCTCCTGGTGCTTGCCATATGGCTCTGATCGTCGATCTTGCAGTTCAGGGCGGCCAGATGCTGCTGGTGCTGGCGGGGGCGCCGCTGCTCACCGGCTTCATCCGCGAGGTGAAGGCGCGGTTGCTGCGCCGGCAGGGACCGCCGCTGATCCAGCCCTATCGCGATCTCATCAAGCTGATGCGTAAGGACGTCGTGCTGGCGAACAGCGCCTCGTGGCTGTTTCGCGTGGCGCCCTATCTGATCTTCGCCGCCACCTGGGTCGCCACGTCGCTGGTGCCGACGTTCCGCACCGGATTGTTGTTTTCGTGGTCGGCCGATCTCATCGCCATCATCGCGCTCCTTGGCAGCGCGCGATTTTTTCTGGCGCTGGCGGGACTGGACGTCGGCACGAGCTTTGGCGGCATCGGCTCGAGCCGCGAGGTGATGATCGCCTCGCTGGCGGAGCCAGCCATGATCATGATCGTGTTCACACTGGCCCTGATCGCCGGCTCGACACAGCTCTCCACCATGGCCGCATTCATGGCGTCGCCCGCCGTGGGCTTGCGCGTATCGCTGGCGTTGGCGCTCTTAGCGCTGATCATGGTGGCCATCGCCGAGAACAGCCGCATCCCGGTCGACAATCCGGCGACCCACCTTGAGCTCACCATGGTGCACGAGGCCATGGTGCTGGAATATTCCGGCCGGCACCTGGCGCTGATCGAACTGTCGGCGTCGCTCAAGCTTGTCGTTTATATCTCGCTGATCGCCTGCCTATTTGCGCCTTGGGGGCTCACGGACGCCGACGCCGGAATGGCCGTGATCGCCATCGGCGTCGCGGCCTATATCGGCAAGCTCGCCGTCGGCGGCTTCCTGCTCGCTGTGTTCGAGACTTCGATTGCCAAGATGCGCGTATTCCGCGTGCCGGAATTCCTCGGCGCGGCGCTGATGCTTGGGTTGCTGGCGACGCTGCTGCGCTTCGTGTCGGGGAGCTTCTGATGAGCAGCCTCGACTTCGACGTCGCGCATCTCCTCGCCGGCCTGCTGGTGCTGCTCAGTTTCGTGCAGCTCTACCAGGACCGGCTCTACGCCTTGCTCAACATATTCGCGCTGCATGCGCTGGTGCTGGCGGCTTCGGTGGCGTGGCAAGCCTTCATCCAGGACGCGCCGCACCTTTATGTCACCGCAGCGCTGGCGCTGGTATTCAAGGCCATCGTCATCCCGGTCGTGCTGCACCGGATCATCGTCAAGCTCGGTATCCATCGTCAGATCGAGAACGTGGTCGGCGTCGGCCCGGCGATGCTCGCCGGCATGGGCCTGGTCGCGCTGTCCATGGTGGTCATGCTGCGCGCGACCCAGGACTCCGATCCGTTGGCGCGCGAAGACCTGGCATTCGCGCTCTCGGTGATCCTGCTCGGCCTCCTCATGATGGTGACGCGGCGCAACGCGGTGAGCCAGGTCGTCGGCTTCATGTCGCTCGAAAACGGCCTCGTACTGGCGGCGACCGGCGCCAAGGGCATGCCCTTGGTGGTCGAGATCAGCGTCGCCTTCTCCATCCTGATCGCCTTCATCGTCATCGGCATTTTCCTGTTCCGCATCCGCGAGCGCTTCGACACGGTCGACCTTCAGGCGCTCGATCAGTTCCGTGGAGAGCGCCGATGAGATGGGATGCGCTCGCCGCGGTGCTGTTGATCCCCGCCTTCGCAGCCGCGCTGCTCGCGACCATGCCCGGCTACCGGATCACGGCGCGGATCAATGCCGTGGCGGCGCTTGCCACGTTCATATCGGCGGTATCGTTGTTCTTCGCCCGGCCGCAGCCCGGCCCCTATCTCCTGGTCGACGACCTCAATAGCACGTTCATCGTGCTGACCACGTTCGTCGGTTTCACCACCAGCGTGTTCAGCGCGAGCTACATCGGTCACGAGCTCGAGACCGGACGGCTGACGCCGACCTATCTGCGGTTCTACCACGCGATGTATCAGGTGCTGATGTTCGCCATGAACCTCGCGCTGGTCGCCAACAATATCGGGGTGATGTGGGTGGCGATCGAGCTTGCGACGCTCACCACCGTGCTCATGGTCGGCATCTACCGCACCCACGAGGCGCTGGAAGCGGCCTGGAAATATTTCATCCTCGGCAGCGTCGGCATCGCGCTGGCTCTGTTCGGCACCATCCTGGTCTACATGGCGGCGCGGCCGGTGGTCGGCGAAGGTCTCGACGCCATGGTCTGGACCACGCTGATCACGCGCGCCGCAGCCTTCGACCCGGCGCTCCTCAATGTCGCCTTCGTATTTTTGTTGCTCGGCTATGGCACCAAGGTCGGCCTGGCGCCGCTCCACGCCTGGCTGCCGGATGCCCATGCGGAGGGCCCGACCCCGATTTCCGCGGTGCTGTCGGGACTATTGCTTAACGTCGCGCTCTACGCGCTGTTGCGCTTCAAGATGCTGCTGGCGGTCAACCCGGCGGCGCTGGCGCCCGGGCCGCTGATGGTGACGCTCGGACTGATCTCGCTGGTGTTCGCAGCCTTCATGCTGTACCGGCGACGCGACATCAAGCGCCTGTTTGCTTACTCGTCGATCGAGCACATGGGTATCATCACATTTGCGTTCGGCATGGGCGGGCCGCTCGCCAACTTTGCCGCGCTCTTGCACATGACCATGCATTCGCTGACCAAGTCGGCGATCTTCTTCGCCGTCGGTCACGTCGCGCAGGTCAAAGGCACCCAACGCATCGCCGACATAGGCGGGCTCACCGAGACCAATCCGGTGCTCGGCTGGGGCCTGATCCTCGGTGTCGTCGCCATTGCGGGCATGCCGCCGCTCGGCATTTTCATGAGCGAGTTTTTGGTGGTGAGCTCCACCTTCGCGCGCTCGCCGTGGCTCGCCGTCATCCTCGTGTTCGGCATCCTGGTCGGCGTCGCCGCACTGTTCCTGCGGCTCAACGCCATCACTTTCGGCGAGCCGCGCGGCCCGACCGCCAAAGCCAAGGCGTCGTACGTGCCGATGTTCGTGCATTTTGCTTTGGTGTTGATGGCCGGCATCTACATCCCGCCGGCGCTCGTCGCCTGGTTCGAAAACGTCGCCAAGCTTTTGGGTTAGAAAGATGCCGGCACTGACCGAGATCATCGCCCAAGGCCGCAAGGTCGATTGCCATCGGCCATGGCCACGCGTGATCGTGACGGCGGACGCCTGGCGCGCCGTTACCGGCGAGCTTGCGGCAGGCCGCGCCACGCTGCTCGGGCTGTGGGCTGAAACCGATGCGGTGCACGCCGCCGTCGCCGACGCGCCGGTGCGCGCCATCACCGTCGTCAGCATCGATTGCCCGGACGGAGCATTCCCTTCGGTGGGCGCACTGCATCCGCCCGCCATCCGGCTCGAACGCGCCATCCAAAGCCTCTATGGCCTTGAACCGATCGGCGCCGCGGACACCCGCCCCTGGCTCGATCTCGGCTTTTGGGGCGTGCGGCAGCCACTGCGCGATCCCACGCCGTCGCTGGTTGGGCAGTCCGCTTACGCGTTCCTTCCGACCGAAGGAGAAAGTCTGCACCAAATACCGGTCGGCCCGGTGCACGCCGGAATCATCGAGCCGGGACACTTCCGCTTCACGGCGAGCGGCGAGACCGTGGTTCGGCTCGAAGAGCGCCTCGGCTACGTGCACAAAGGTATCGAGTCGCTTCTAGGTGGCGCGACGCTTGAAAAGGCAGCGCGGCTTGCCGGCCGCACCTCCGGCGACAGCACCGTGGCCTATGCACTCGCCTTCGCCCACGCGGTCGAGGCGGCACTCGCTATCGCCGTCCCGCCGCGCGGGCGCTATCTGCGGGCGCTGATGGCCGAGCTTGAACGGCTGGCCAACCACTTCGGCGACATCGGCGCGATTTGCAACGACGCCTCGTTTGCTCTCATGCACGCCCATTGCGGCATCCTGCGCGAACGCATGCTGCGCTCAGCCGATGCCTGTTTCGGCCACCGCCTGATGATGGATCGGATCGTCCCCGGCGGGGTTGCGGCCGATCTCAAGCCGAACGGTGTCGTCCACTTGCAAGATGCGTTGCGGGAATGCCGCCTGCGCTGGCCGCGTTTGATCGAGCTCTACGACAACACCACATCGCTGCAGGACCGCACCGTCGCGACGGGCATCGTCAGCGCCGATCTGGTGCGGCAATTCGGCACCGGCGGCTATGTGGGACGCGCCAGCGGCCGCGACTTCGATGTGCGCAAGGCGCTTCCCTACTCGCCCTACGATCAACTCGATTTCGACGTGCCGATGCTCACCGAGGGCGACGTCAATGCGCGGGTCTGGGTGCGTATCCGTGAGGTGGAGCAAAGTCTCGCGCTGATCGATCAGATTTTGCAGCGCCTGCCCGCAGGACCGATCGCAACCCCGATCGCCACCCCGGTCGCCGCCACGGCAGGCAACAGATCGGAAGGGCTCGGGCTCGCCGAGGGATTCCGCGGCGACGTGCTGGTCTGGATACGGCTCGATGGCGACAGGGTCGCGCGCTGCCACCTGCGCGACCCGTCCTGGTTCCAATGGCCGCTGCTCGAAGCTGCCATCGAAGGCAACATCGTCGCCGATTTCCCGCTCTGCAACAAATCGTTCAACTGTTCGTATTCAGGACACGACCTCTGATGCGCCGAACGCTGTTCGAAGGTCTCACCAAGAGCCCGCTGACCGAAGCGCCGCCGCATGCCGACAACTCCGCGCTTGCCGAACTGGCGGCGCAAGTCGATCGCGCGGCGCGGCGGCGTCTCGGCCGCAGCTTGTCGATCCGGCAGGTCGACGCCGGCTCATGCAACGGCTGC
Organism: uncultured Alphaproteobacteria bacterium; assembly: GCA_963822935.1. GTDB lineage: Bacteria > Pseudomonadota > Alphaproteobacteria > Rhizobiales > Xanthobacteraceae > BOG-931. The sequence goes on along the minus strand of CAWGJP010000022.1, from coordinate 342,460 downwards.
GAGCTGGAAATCCACGCGCTCAATAATGCGTTCTACGACCTGGAGCGTTTCGGCTTGCGCTTCGTCGCTTCGCCGCGACACGCCGATGTGCTGATGGTGACCGGTCCGGTCAGCAAAAATATGCGCCAAGCCCTGGAGCGCACCTACGCCGCGACGCCGGATCCCAAATGGGTGGTTGCGATCGGCGACTGTGCCGTGGACGGCGGCATCTTTGCCGGCAGCTACGCCGTCGTCGGCGGCGTCAGCAACGTGGTACCGGTCGATCTGCATATCCGCGGCTGTCCGCCTCGACCCCTGCGGCTGCTAACGGGGCTCCTCGCTTTACTTCAATAGGTGGTGGGCGTCCCCTCATAGTAGTTCGCTTTAACGCAACCAACTCTGACCAAAGTGCCGTCAGAACACCGACCATCCTTGACTTCCCGCGACTGCGCCGAAGATTGTGATCAGGCTCAGAATAAGCAAAACCCAATGCGCCCGTTCCAACCAGGCGAGGGCGACATCTGGTCGCTTAGCCGCCCAAGCGCGGAAGTGCCGGTGCAAAACGAAAGGCTCTGCGACGAAAAGGAAGAAGGCGAACAGTAGCCAGACGCAGACCATGGCGTGCATCCACCAGAAATCTGCAGAACGAAATCGATCCCACAGTTCAAGTCGGTCCGTCATATAGAGGCCGGTGAGACCAACTACGATGATCGCCGTTCTTGCCTGCCAGACGAAGCGATGCTCGATCGCTTGGAAAGCCTGAAACTGATTTTCGCCCAGTGCCCGACGACGGACGGCAGGGAGGACAACGGTCGTTGCCATCGAAACCCCGCCGATCCAGATCACCACGGCGAGAACATGCAGCGCTCGGGCGACAATGATATCGTTCATGGCGTACGGGTCCACATGTTTCGCCGTTGGAGACGGCAATGTCGATCGCAAGAAATACGATGATCGCCAGCTATCGTCTCATCGCGCACTGCGGTGGATAGTGGCAGCCTGTGCGAATCTCTCTTACCTGTGCGAATCTCTCTTACAGGACCGGTTGGCGGTCGGCTTGATCTATATCATTGCCGGGACCTTTCCTGCCATCAAAGCTAAAATTGTATTTTCGGGGCCTCTTGTATGAGCCAGCCTACGATCTTGCCGTAGACGAGCCTCTATCGTCGTCACCTCGTACCGGACGAAACGTCCCTACCGGCTGTTTGGGCAGCAATCTGTTCTGATGGGAAGTAATAACGATTGGTCGCTGGCTGCGAAAAATGCTGCGGTTCGAGCCCTTTGGTAGATAACAGTATGGGGTTGCGGTCCATGGACGACAAGACGGAAAGCCAAGCAGAGGTATTTACATTTCTCTCCGATCCCGCGACCCATGGATATCACGAGGCCCGCGGCGAAGCGGTCCGACGCATCGACACCCATGCGGCGTCGGTGTTTCTCGCCGGCAATCGCGCGCTCAAGGTCAAACGCGCGGTGCGGTTTCCATTCCTCGACTATTCGACGTTGGAGATGCGCAAGGAGGCGTGCGAGGCCGAGCTCGCTGTCAACGCCCCGTATGCGCCAGAGATTTACCGCGGCGTCGTCGCTATCACGCGCGAGGCCGACGGGCGCTTGGCGATCGCCGGCAAGGGCACGCCGGTCGAATGGGCGGTCGAAATGCAGCGTTTCGACGAGACGCGCACACTCGACCACCTTGCCGGCGAAATCGACGAGAAACTGGCCGACGCGCTCGGCAAGGTCGTCGCCGCGGCTCACGAAAAGGCCCCGATCGTCGAGGCGGCGCCATGGATCGCAGCGCTGGGAGTCTATCTCGATCAGAACCTCGAGGCATTTCAGAAGATGCCCGAGCTGTTTGAGCCGGAAGCTGTTGCCACGCTCGATCGCTACTCGCGCCAAGCCTATGAGCGCATAAGACCGCTGCTGGCGGAGCGCGGACGGCTCGAACGCGTGCGGCGCGCCCATGGCGATCTTCATCTCGGTAACATTGCGCTCATCGGCGGTCGTCCTGTGCTATTCGACGCCATCGAGTTCGATCCGCTAATCGCGGCGGGCGACGTGCTCTACGACTTGGCCTTTCTGCTGATGGACCTTTGCGAACGCGGCCGTCAGGAAGCGGCGAACATCGTCTTCAACCGCTATCTCGTGGAGACGCGACGCATCGAAGATCTCGACGGGCTTGCGGCGCTGCCACTCTTTCTGTCGCTTCGGGCCGCAATCCGCGCCAAGGTCACCGCCGCCCGGATCGAAAACGCAGCCGCGCAAGAGTGGGAAGCAATTTCGCAATCCGCGCGTGCTTATTTCACATTCGCCCAATCCGCGATTACACCGTCCAAGCAGAAATTCGTCGCTGTCGGCGGCCTCTCGGGGACTGGAAAGACGCGGCTTGCGCAGGCACTCGCACCGTATGTTCCGCCCATGCCTGGCGCGGTCGTCGTCCGCTCGGACGTCGAGCGCAAGGGGCTATTCGGCGTCACAGAAACGGAAAGATTACCTCAGCCAGCTTACGCGCCCGAGGTGTCGGCGCGCGTATATACCGTCCTCGACGACAAGGCGCGGCGTATCCTTACCGCAGGTCATTCCGCGATCGTCGATGCTGCATTTGTGGAGTTGAAAGAGCGCAGCGTGCTCGGTGCGGTGGCGAATGCCACCATCGTTCCCCTAGAGGGACTGTTCCTCACGACCAGTTTGGAATGTCGGCTCACCCGCGTTGGCTCCCGTGCAGCTGATGCGTCCGACGCCGACGAATCCGTGGTTCGGATGCAGGAGCACTACGATTTCGGCAAAATGGACTGGACCTTGATCGACGCATCCGGGACGGTCGAGCAGACCTTAGCGCGTGCGAGGGCAACGCTCCGTCGGGAGGTCAGTGAAATTTGAATATTCACTGAGATAGTGCGCCGGAAAAGCCGGTGCCTAAAGACCGGGGAATCGTGATGTCGCGGTTCAATAGTGCTCTTTCGCCAACCCTCAATCTACCCGCAACGCGAAGGCAAGCTTGAGTGATTTGGGCAACCCCTAACGTCAGCACCGCACGTTTCAACTATAGAAAGTCAAGCGTCCAATTTGGCATGCAGTCCAGCTTGTGTCTTCATGGCCCGCGATAGAAATTCCTTCGCAAGTTTCTCTAGCTCGGGGTCGCTGTGGGTCGGTTGACCGAGCTCACTGAGAATTTCGCGCTGCCGCTCACGTCCGACGGCGCCATACGGCTCCCGGACAACCGCCCATTCATTCTCGTGGACATGATCAGCGGCTGCTGGGGTGGACGTCCTGATCAGGATGGTATCGATGCCATCACAAACCCATCCCAGAATCTATCGAACACACCCCTTGAAGTGCTAGAGCGGCAACATCCGGTTCGGATAGAGGAATATGGGCTGGTTCCGGACTCAGGCGGGGCGGGGCGTTTCCGGGGCGGACTAGGATTGCGTCGATCCTATCGATTGCTTGCCGAGGAAGCCGTCCTGCAACTTCGTGCCGATCGTCTGCGGTTTTCACCTTACGGCTTGGCCGGTGGCGAGCACGGGGGGCTCGCTGGAAACTGGCTGGGCGAAGACAAAGCGATGAGGTCCGTTCCCGGCAAGCTCACTACTTTCATGCGTTATGGGGAGTTGCTTGTTCATCATCAGGCTGGCGGGGGTGGCCATGGTAATCCCTTCAGCCGCGCCCCGGAGGCGGTCGCGCATCACGTGTGGAATGGAAAGGTGACCACCGCGGCGGCTCGAGAGCATTACGGTGTCGCAGTAGACGCCGCTGGTTCCCTAGACTCCGTTGAAACGGTTCGATTGCGATCCGGACAATTCGCCAGAATAGAGCGCCAACATAGACTGTCGCCGGAGCCGTTCAAGATTATCTGAGCAAATTAGTCAACGGCGCGCGCCGGTGACAGCGGTGGCGTTTGTCTTTGACCCTAAGGGAGTTCTGATGGACCTTGGCAAGTCATGGCGTTTCTAATTGTATCGATAAGTGAGCGGTCCTGGCCTTCGCTAAACACGGAGCAGAAGTATCTTTTGTTTTGTTTGCGGGGAAAGTCGTTGTTTGTACGCGCTCGTGCATGCCGACGAACAGAAGCGCATGTGCCAATAGTCATGCGCGCGGGTTCCGATTTTTTCGCGGCAGTGGTCACAGAGGAGTGAAGCTGAAGAGATGCTCTCGCGCCGGCCAGATGTAAGCATCGGAAAATCGATAAGGCCCATAACTCAATCCCAAGTATGTTCTCCACGCGAATAAGGAACGCGGAATCACCGCAGAATGTTCCATCGGCCATGCCGCAGTTTGGATCAGAATCGGTCTTCGGACGAGGCCCGCTCTCCGCCCGATCGCGACCCAAATTGCGAAGTCGCGGCATTTCCGTTTCGCGTTCAGAGAGAGCAATTTTGCTCAGACGCCGCCGACACTGGCGGGCTTGGTCGGAGCTTCCACCAAGTGGGGAGCTATAGAGGAGTATTCATGCCTCACGTGTAACTCGAGTGGCGCAGGCAGCAGGCGCGGCATCGCGATGCCTTTCCAGGCAGTTTGCTTGGTGCACATCACTTACGTTCCATGTTCTCCACGGCTGAACGCCACTGTATCATTTTGACGGTTGCTCCGCTGCTTGAATCAACGGCAGCCACTTGTCGAATTCCGCACTGACCAAATCTTTTAGAGAACTGGGCGTTCTCTCTTCGGGCGAGGGAAAGTCCACGCCAAGTGCGTTCAGGCGCGTTTGGATGGCCTTGTCGGTGAACGCACGCGCGATTGCAGCGTTTAGCTTCTGAACGACAGCTTCCGAGGTATTTTTGGGAGCAAAAAAGGCTGTCCACGCATTGACCTGCAAGTCGGGCATGCCGACCTCCGCTGACGAAGGCACGTCCGGCAAGATCGCCAAGCGATGCGGCGCGGCCACAACCAGGGCTTTGACTTTGTCAGACTTTACATATGACGATGCCAGCACCGCTTGATTGAAAGCGGCATCGATCCGTCCCCCCAGAAGATCCGCATCGGCGTCGGGATCTCCCCGATACGGCACCTGGACGATCTTCGTCCTGGCAACGCTATTGAACAGCAAATATGCGAGATGGGAGATCGAGCCGATCCCGGCATTGCCCATGGTTAAGTCCCGGCCGCCAGTTTTGCTGTATGCAACAAACTCCTGCAAGTTCTCGCAGGGCAGACTCTTGTTGATGATAAGGACCTCGGGGGTATTGTCGGCGAGAATGACGGGAGCAAAGTCGCGCCGGGGATCGTATGACAGACTTTTGTAGTTCCCGACGCTCGAAACCTGCGTGCCGAGGTTACCGACCAGGATGGTGTAGCCGTCGGGTGCAGCGCGTGCGACGCGAGCTGCTGCGATCGTCCCACCTGCGCCCGTCACATTCTCCACCACCACAGGCTGGCCAAGCGTCCGGCTGGCATATTCACCGAGAACCCTGGCCACGACATCGACGGCGCCACCCGCAACAAATGGAACGACCAGTGTGATGGGGCGGTTCGGGTAATCCGAGTCGGCGCTGGCGGCATTCGCACCGGTAGCCGTCGCCGAGACGAGAGCAGCAAATAGAAGCCGCATCACTAAACGCATTTTAGTCTCCGCAGCGTTCCCCGGGGGCAGAGCGCGGTGCCGTCCGCGTTGCTCGTTAATCCTAGTGAGGACGGTCGCCTTCGACACTGGTGCGATGCATGTGACGTGGCTCGGACATATCATAGTCGGCGACCGCAAGATGCCAAGTTGAGCGATTGTCCCAGATTACCAGGTCACCTTTACTCCAACGGTGACGATACATCATGTGCGGCTGCACCGCATGCTGGAACAGTAAGCTTAGGATCGCCCGACTTTCAGCCTCCGTCATCCCGACGATGTGGCGAGTAAAGCCGGGATTGACGAACAGTGTTTTCTTGCCGGTTTCCGGGTGGGTACGGACGATCGGATGCGTGACCGGCGGCACTTTGGCTTTCTGCTCGGCCGACAGCGGCGGTCGATCGGAGAATCTTGCGAAATACTGTTCGTAGGCGAGATTGTAATCGTGGACGGCACTCAATCCTGAAAGCAGGTTCTTCATGGTGTCGCTCAATTCCTCGTAGGCGCGCAGTGTGCTGGTGAACATCGTGTCGCCGCCGTAACTCGGGATTTCAAGACCGTAGAGCAGAGAGGCGAGCGTCGGTTGCTCCATGTAGGAGCAATCGGAGTGCCAGTACTGTCCGGCCCTGATGGCCCCGATAGGCTTTCCCTTTTCCTTCACGTTCGAGACAATGAAGACGTCGGGATTCTCGGGCAGCGCAAAGTCCTTGATAACGTGTTGCTCAAGCCTGCCAAATCTGCGGGTGAACGCCACGAGTTGGTCGGGTGTGAGTTTTTGGTCGTGAAAAACCAGCACCGAATGCTCGAGAAACGCCTCGTGAATAGCCGGGAAAAGGTTACCACAGTGGGGGCTCGCTACGTCGACACCGAGGACTTCGGCACCTAAACCGCCGGTGAGGCGTTTGAACTGGATGCTGTTGCTCATGGAACGGCTCACTATGGGTTGGATGGGGTGCGATTGGGTCCTCGCCGGCTATGGTATCGCGCCGCGCATTCCCTCCCTAATGCCGAATTGGGTTGCAGGATATGCTCAATTGGCATGGCCTGACCGGCCGTGATATTGTTTTCGAACGGCGACTTGGCGGGCCATGCGATGAATCTTCGCGCGCTGCAATACTTCGTTACTGCGGCAAGCCTCGGCAGCATCAGCAAAGCCGCTGCCCATATGCATGTCGCGCAGCCGGCGCTGAGCCGTCAAATCCACAAGCTCGAGCGCGAATTGAGCGCTCAACTTCTTCGCCGCGACAGCACCGGTGTGCAACTGACCCAAGCGGGGGCGCGACTTCTCGACAAAGGCCAAAGTATTCTGAGGCAGATCGAGCAGGCTGAAGCGGAAGTGCGCTCCAGCGGCTCGGAACCGCACGGCCCAGTCTCGGTGGCGCTGATCCCGTCCGTGGCGTCGGTCATCGCGCCGCCGCTCGTGACCCGGATGCGCGAACGTTATCCAAAGGTCGCGCTCCGTATCTCCGAAGGACTGACCAATGTCATCGTCAACGGGTTGATTTCGAGGAAGATCGACTTGGGATTGATCCCGGCCGAGCCAATGGACAAGGCCCTCTCAGGCACACCGCTTTTGACCGAACCGATGTTCTTGATCGGGCCAGGCAAATTCAAGCGGCCGAAACGCGGCGGGGGGACGGCTGTAACCTTGCGGAACCTCGCGAGGTATCCGCTGCTATTGCCGAGCCGCGGACACGTGCTTCGAGAACAGATCGAATCACTATCCAAACGGAGCGGCATCGCACTTGATATCCGAGAGGACGTCGACAGCACGGCCGTGATCAAGCACCTCGTCATCTCAGGCCTGGGCTACACTATCCAGTCCTACAGTTTCGTGCACGAAGAGGTGAAGCGCGGCGATTTGCACGTGCTGCCATTGCGCATTCCGGACCTGTCGCGTCAATGGTCTTTGGCCCAACTCCGGAATCAACCGCAAAGCCTCGCCAGTATTAAGGCGGCCAAGGTGATGCTCGAAATCGCCGATGAACTGTCGCAGCGGAAACACTGGACGGCTCCGGCGCATTCGTGATTGGCTCTGCCGCGACCCGCACGCCCCAGTAGCACGTCACGCTTGAGACTGTCCGCACTGTGATTGGCGGTGCTTACTGGGAGGTGCTGGAAGACCAAGGATCGAAACATGCCTTTATTTGTCTGCACCGCGTGTGGCATGCAATATGCTGAGAGCGGCCGGGCGCCTGCTCATTGCGTGATCTGCGAGGAGGAGCGTCAATACGTCCCACCGCGCGGCCAGACTTGGACCACGCTCGACACGCTGCGCCAAACCCACGCAAACACCTTCCGCGAATACGAAAAGGGTATCATTGGCATCGGTTCAACGCCTGCATTCGCTATCGGTCAGCGCGCGTTACTCATTCGCACGGAAAACGGCAATATCCTGTGGGATTGCATCGCCACGCTTGACGACGCGACAGTGACGATGATCGAAGGCCTCGGCGGCATCGACACCATCGCCATTTCGCATCCCCATTTCTACACGACCATGGTGGAATGGGCGCGCGCCTTCAGGGCGCGCATCCACCTACATGCGGCCGATAAACAATGGATCATGCGGAACGATCCAGTCATTGAGCTATGGGACGACGAAAGGAAAACGCTTTGGGAAGGCCTCACGCTGGTGCGCTGCGGTGGGCATTTTCAAGGCGGCACCGTGTTGCATTGGGCGGACGGGGCAGGCGGACGCGGGGTCATTTGCACTGGCGACATTCTTACCGTCACAACCGATCGCAAGTGGCTATCATTCATGCGTAGCTATCCGAATTTTATCCCTTTATCGGCGCGCACCGTCGAACACATCGGTACGGCACTTAAGCCGTTCGCGTTCGACACGATCTATGGTCATTACTTCGACAGAGTTATTGCGAAGGATGCCAAAACCGTGCTGGAAAAATCCGTCACTCGTTATGTCGAGGCAATCGAGGGTAAGCGAGGCTATGACTGAGCTTTTGCTCTCAGTCAGTGACCGCAGCCCAAGCCTGTGCCTGGACTCCTGTTCGACGCCGGCGGCTGATTATTGTGGGTAGTTTGTGGCTATCCCGGCCGACGAACGCCGAGAACCCTAAGTTCCTCTATTCGCGGGTGAAGAAGGTTAGGCTTGAGTTAGGAAGTTCCGGCGGTCCCGGCGAGACAAACCGAAATCCAATTTTTATAGGGGTGTGTCGTCGAGGGTATGTCTGTGGGTAGGCTCGCCGACGTCCGCGGGTGGAGAAGGTTGGATTGGAGTTCGGACCGCTCCGCCAGTCCTCCCGCGACCAACATTCTCCGCGGGCTTCTGAGCGCGCATAGAAGCCCAATAACCACACACGTCGCGCGCAAACCTCCGCACTGCGACAGGCCGTCCGAGACTCAAAATTCCGTCTCTCCGGCCGTTTGTCTCCAAACCTCCCGACTGCGCGGATTTAGTACGGATTTCGTAAGCCATTGATATTGAATCATTTTGCTTGCACCGAACCTCCGCACCTTTCGCAAGATCGCTTGGGTACCGGGAGCAACCGGAATCCAACGCGAATATTGATCGCACAGAGTTTTCGATCCTTTCGGTATGAGGTCGCACGTCGCCTGGCGCCACTCCGCGGATAGCCGTCCTTGGTGAGCAGGAGGCGACGCTGCGGCCGGGGACAGCACGGATCGATCGCGCTGCAGCCAGTCGAGTTTGGGCACCTCTTGAACCGTCTCGGCGAGTTCGTGGGCCAGGAAGCGGAGGGTGTGGGAGGGATCGCTTCGATTACTTATCGGGCGCTGGCAATGGGAATAGTCCAAGTTCCTTCAGAAACGCGTTGTGCTTCGCCGTTGACTCCCGAATCTGCTTCTCGATCTCGACCAACTCCTTATGCGTGGCCGACAGATCGATCGCGACCTCCTGCTCGGCAGTGCTGACATAGCGGGAGATGTTCAGGTTGAAGTCGTGGGCCTCAATCTCGTCCATCCCCACGCGTCTGGCGTACCGCTCGATGCTCTCCGGACGCTGCTGGTAGGTGTCGATGATCTTCCCAATATGATCGTCCGACAGGTAGTTCTGTCGCTTGCCCTTCTCGAAATGTTCGGACGCGTTGATGAACAGGACATCATCGGGCTTCTTGCATTTCTTCAGGACTAGGATGCAGACCGGGATGCCGGTCGAGTAGAACAGGTTCGCTGGCAGGCCGATGACGGTGTCGATGTGCCCGTCGTCGAGGAGCTTTCGGCGGATCTTCGCCTCCGCGCCGCCGCGGAACAGCACGCCGTGCGGAAGGATGATCGCCATCACGCCGTCATCCTTGAGGTAGTGAAACCCGTGCAGCAGGAACGCGAAGTCCGCCGCCGACTTCGGGGCCAGCCCGTAGTTCTTGAAGCGCACGTCCTCGCCCAACGCTTCGTTCGGGTCCCAGCGGTAGCTGAACGGCGGGTTGGCGACCACGGCGTCGAAGTAGGGTTTCTTCGCCGGGTTCGTCTCGCGGAGCATGTCCCAGTCGTTCACGGATAGCCTCGAGATTTCGCCGCCTGCTCATAAAACAGGCGGCGATCTGCTGAAAAAAGTAGCCCGGATCGGCGTTAGTCATAATTAGTCTGACAGATCAGCATTCTAGGGCCGCAGATAATTGGCACATGCTTTGCGACGTAGCCTCGGAAGGGCGCCATCCGCGCGCTCGGCCAATCAAAAGCGAGGCTCATCCATGTCCAGCAAATCGATAACCACTTACACGTTAACTCGCCGCGGCTGGCTCGTCGGAGCTGGCGGTGTTGCGCTTGGGCTGATGGGAGCGCTCCCGGCCCAGGCCGAGGACACGATCAAGATCGGCATTCTCCATTCGCTCTCCGGCACCATGGCGATCAGCGAAACGACGCTGAAAGACGTGATGCTGATGCTCATCGCCGAGCAGAACAAGAAGGGCGGCGTGCTCGGCAAGAAGCTTGAGGCCGTCGTCGTCGACCCAGCCTCGAACTGGCCGCTGTTTGCCGAAAAGGCGCGTGAGCTGATCAGCCAGGACAAGGTCGCCGTGGTGTTCGGCTGCTGGACGTCGGTGTCGCGCAAGTCGGTGCTGCCGGTGTTCAAGGAGCTCAACAGCATCCTGTTCTATCCCGTTCAATTCGAAGGCGAAGAGGGCGAGCGCAACGTGTTCTATACCGGCGCTGCGCCGAACCAGCAGGCCATACCGGCGGTCGACTATCTAATGAGCGCCGACGGCGGTTCGGTGAAACGATGGGTGCTGGAAGGCACCGACTACGTCTATCCGCGCACCACCAACAAAATCCTCGAAGCCTATCTCAAGCAGAAGGGCGTGGCCGACGAGGATATCATGATCAACTACACCCCGTTCGGCTTCTCCGATTGGCAGACCGAGGTGTCCAAGATCAAGGCGTTCGGCTCGGCCGGCAAAAAGACGGCGGTGGTCTCCACCATCAACGGCGACGCCAACGTGCCGTTTTACAAGGAGCTCGGCAATCAGGGCATCAAGGCCACCAACATCCCGGTGGTAGCGTTCTCGGTCGGCGAAGAGGAACTCGCCGGTCTCGACACCAAGCCGCTGGTCGGTCATCTCGCCGCGTGGAACTATTTCGAGTCGATCAAGACACCGACGAATGCCGCCTTCATCAAGGAGTGGCACGATTTCATCAAGAATCCGAAACGCACGACCAACGACCCGATGGAAGCGCACTACATCGGCTTCAATATGTGGGTGAAGGCGGTGGAAAAGGCGAAGACCACCAATCCCGACAAGGTCATCGCGGCGCTGCCGGGCGTCAAGCAACCGAACCTTACCGGCGGCGTCTCCGAAATGCTGCCGAACCACTACATCACCAAGCCGGTCTTCATCGGCGAAATCCGCGCCGACGGCCAGTTCGACGTGGTGTGGAAGACCAAAGGCCTCGTGCCGGGTGACGCTTGGTCGCCTTATCTGCCCGGATCGAAGGACCTGATCGCGGATTGGGTGAAGCTCAACTGCGGCAACTACAACACAGTAACCAAGACCTGCGGCGGCACCTAGTCGCGCTAGCGTCGAACGCTTTGACGCCGACATGGCGGGGAGGCGGCGTCGCCTCCCCCACACAGCGGCCGGGGAACATTGCGATGCGTTTTGGCCGAGCTTGCCTCGTCGCACTGCTTTTAGCCTTTGGCTTCGCCTTAGGCGGCACGCATGCGCACGCCGCGAGTCTCGACGATGCCATTGCCCACTTCACCACGGACGATTTCGACGAAACGCTGACCGGCATCGGCCAGGTCGTCGCCAGCGGTAGTCCGCGGGCGGAAATCATCATCGGCGCGTTGCAGAACGGCCAGTTGATGTTCAGCGCCGAACAAAAAAAGGTCTACGTCCAGGACGCCGACGGCAAGCTGTTCGATGCCGCCACCGGCGACCCGGTTGCCGGTGACCCGCCGGCCGATCTGGATAACATTCACCTCAATAATCGGGTGCGCGGCGCGCTAGATGCGGCGGTCGGCCAGCTCACTTTATTGTCGCACGACCCGGACAAGCGCTACGCCGCCGCACAAGCGGTATTCAAGTCGCGCGCGGCCAGCGCGCTGCCGATTGTCGAAAAGGCCCTCGCCGAGGAGACCGATAACCGAGTCAAGGTGGCGCTCGAACAGGCGCACGCCGCGATCCTGCTGACGACGCCCGGCACCTCGGAAGCGGATAAGCTCAAGGCGATCGCGATCGTCCGTGACCGCGGCGATCAGGACGCGCTGGGGCTCCTCTCCGACATCCCAGCTCGTGAAACACCGGTTGTCGCGAAGGCAGCGAGCGACGCCATCGGCGCCATCCAAACGCGGCTCGCCGAATGGGATACGGTGCAAAACCTCTGGTACGGCCTTTCGCTCGGTTCTGTTCTCCTGCTGGCGGCAATCGGGCTTGCCATCACCTTTGGCGTCATGGGCGTCATCAACATGGCGCACGGGGAAATGGTGATGCTCGGCGCCTATGTCACTTATGTCGTGCAGGAGATCATCCGCAATAATGCGCCGGCCTTGTTCGACTATTCGCTGGCGATGGCCATTCCGCTGGCGTTCATCTTCGCCGGCTGCGTCGGAATTTTGATCGAACGCTGCATCATCCGCTTTCTCTACGGTCGTCCGCTGGAGACCCTGCTGGCGACCTGGGGTCTCTCGCTGATCCTGCAGCAGGCCGTGCGAACGGCGTTCGGACCTAACAACCGCCAAGTCGGCAATCCGTCGTTTATGAGCGGCGCATTCGATCTCGGCGGTATCACCATCACCTATAATCGGCTGTGGATCATCTGCTTTTCGCTGGCGGTGTTCGTCGCCTTGTTGGGAATACTGCGCTACACCCGCTTCGGCCTGGAAATGCGCGCGGTGACGCAGAATCGCGCCATGGCGGCATCGATGGGCATCCGCACCAACCGGGTCGACGCGCTGACCTTCGGTCTGGGTTCCGGCATCGCCGGAATTGCCGGCGTGGCGCTGTCGCAAATCGACAATGTCAGCCCCAATCTCGGTCAAAGCTACATTATCGACAGCTTCATGGTCGTGGTGTTCGGCGGCGTCGGCAATTTGTGGGGCACGTTCGTCGGTTCCTTCGTGCTCGGCGTCGCCAATAAGTTTCTCGAACCCTTTGCCGGCGCCGTGCTCGGCAAGATCGCCATTCTCATCTTGATCATCCTGTTCATCCAAAAGCGTCCACGCGGCCTGTTCGCGCTCAAGGGAAGGGCGGTCGAGGCGTGAGCTCGCATATCCTCATCCGTTCGCTCGACCGCAGCGCGACCATTTTCCTGATGGCGTTGGCGGCGATCGCCATCGCAGTCCCCGTGCTCAATTTGGCGGTGCCGCAGTCCTCGGCATTTCACATTCCCACTTATCTTATTGCGCTGTTCGGCAAGTATCTCTGTTATGCCTTGCTGGCGCTGTCGATCGACTTGATCTGGGGCTATTGCGGCATTCTGTCGCTCGGCCAGAGCGCGTTCTTCGCGCTCGGCGGCTACGCCATGGGCATGTATCTGATGCGCCAGATCGGCACGCGCGGCGTCTATTCCAATCCGATCCTGCCGGATTTCATGGTGTTCCTGAATTGGAAAGAGCTGCCGTACGCCTGGTATGGCTTCCAGCACTTTCCCTATGCCGCGCTGATGGTCGTGCTGGTGCCCGGGCTGCTCGCTTTTGTATTCGGCTGGCTGGCATTCCGCAGCCGCGTCACCGGCGTGTACCTGTCGATCATCACTCAGGCGCTCACTTACGCGCTGATGCTCGGCTTCTTTCGCAACAATTTCGGCTTCGGCGGCAATAACGGCCTGACCGACTTCAAGGATATCTTGGGTTTCAACGTCGAGGCGGAGACGACGCGCGCAGCTTTGTTCTCGATTACCTGTGTCGCGCTGATGCTTGGTCTCCTGGTTTGCCGCGCCGTCGTCACGTCGAAATTCGGCAAGGTCTTGATCGCCATTCGCGATGCCGAAGCCCGCACGCGATTTCTCGGCTATCGCGTTGAGTCCTACAAGGTTCTTGTATTCACCTTGTCCGCCTGCATGGCTGGCATTGCCGGAGCACTTTATGTGCCGCAAGTCGGCATCATCAATCCCAGCGAATTCGCGCCCGGCAATTCGATCGAGGCCGTCATCTGGGTGGCTGTCGGTGGCCGCGGCACCCTGGTCGGCGCCGCTGTCGGCGCCATTCTCGTCAACTACGCCAAAACCTATTTCACGTCCGGCGTGTTGGCGCCGTACTGGCTGTTCATGCTCGGCGGTCTGTTCATCGGCGTAACGCTGCTCTTGCCGCGCGGCATCATCGGCAGTCTGCACCATTGGACGGCGCTGCGCCGTGCCAGGATATCTGCCGCGGCGGAAGAGGCCGTCACCGCGCCGCCGCCCGAACCACAGCCCGCGGAATGAGGATCGGCCGATGAAGATCCAAGAACGGCTGATGCAGGCCGAAGCCCGGGCGATGGAGGCCTTCGAGCGCACGCTTCTTTATATCGAGGGCGTCACGGTGTCGTTCGACGGCTTTCGCGCGCTCAATAATCTTTCCTTCGCCATCGAGCCCGGCGAGATGCGCGCCATCATCGGCCCCAACGGCGCCGGCAAGACCACCATGATGGACGTCATCACCGGCAAGACCAGGCCCGACAAGGGAGCCGTTATTTTTGACAGGCTGCACGATCTGGCGCGGCTCGACGAAACCGAGATCGCGGAACTGGGTATCGGCCGGAAATTTCAGAAACCGACGGTGTTCGACAGCCACACCGTGTTCGACAATCTCGAACTCGCGCTCAAGACCGACCGCCGCGCGCGCACTACGCTACGGTCGCAGGAGACCGCGGACGAGCGCCGCCGCATCGATGAAATCCTGCAGATCATCCGCCTCGCGGTGGTGCAGGACCGCCTTGCCGGCCGCCTGTCGCATGGCCAGAAACAGTGGCTCGAGATCGGCATGCTGTTGGCGCAGGATCCGAAACTGCTGCTGGTCGACGAGCCAGTCGCCGGCATGACCGACGTGGAGACGCGGCAGACGGCGGAATTGCTCAAGGAGATCAACCGCGAGCACACCGTCGTCGTGGTCGAGCACGACATGACGTTCGTGCGCGACCTCGGCGTCAAGGTCACCTGTCTGCACGAAGGCTCCGTGCTTGCCGAAGGCACCATCGACGAGGTCTCGGCCAACGATCGCGTCGTCGAAGTCTATTTGGGGCGCTAACGCTGATGCTTGAAGCGCAAGCCATCGATCTGCACTATGGCGCCGCCCAGGCGCTTCGCGCGGTGTCGCTCCGGGCGGAGCCCGGTAAAGTGACCTGCGTCCTCGGCCGCAACGGCGTCGGCAAGACAAGTCTTTTGGATGCGCTGGCCGGCCATCACCCGGTGAGCCGGGGCACCATCACCTGGGAGGGGAGCGACATCACCGCTTTGCGGCCGCCGGAGCGTGCCCGGCGTGGCATCGCTTATGTGCCGCAAGGCCGCGAGATCTTTCCGTTGCTCACCGTCGACGAAAATCTGAAAACCGGCTTTGCGCCTCTGCCGCGGGGCGAGCGCAACGTACCCGACGACGTATTCTCACTGTTTCCGGTGCTCAAGGGCATGCTGCACCGCCGCGGCGGCGACCTTTCCGGCGGCCAGCAGCAGCAACTCGCCATCGGGCGCGCGCTGGTGATGCGGCCGCGGCTCCTGCTGCTGGACGAGCCGACCGAAGGCATCCAGCCGTCGATCATCAAGGATATCGGGCGCGCGATTGATTACTTGCGGTCGCTCGGTAAGATCGCCATCGTGCTGGTCGAGCAATATCTCGACTTCGCCCGTGAACTGGGCGACCATTTTGCGGTCATGGATCGCGGCGCCGTCGTCTATTCGTGCAACCGTGACGACATTGACGAGGCGGCGTTAAAGCGGGCCATGGCCATCTAATATCGCGACCCGGGACGGTTATCCGATATGCTTTTTGAACCGGCAATCCACCGTGCGCGATTCGATGAACGCCAATGAGCAATGTGTCGATGACGGCCGCATCGTTGCGCAACGAGGTTTTTGCCGGCAACCGCGCAATCGGACAGATTGCGCTTGCGGTAGCCGCTGGTTCAGGCCGCAGCCGGCCTGCACGCTTGCACGAATTGGGATCGCTGCGCGTCCGTTTCCCGCATCGGGACGGTCGGGTTCTCGATGCGGTCATCGTCAACACCGCGGGCGGCATGACGGGCGGTGATCGCTTCGACCTCGACATCGACGTCGCGGCCGGCGCGGAGCTGAGCGTAACCACGGCAGCCGCGGAAAAAATCTATCGCACGCTGGGGCCGGAGACGGTGCTTGACGTGAATCTCACCGTTGGTGCCGGCGGGGCGCTGGCTTGGCTGCCGCAAGAAACCATTCTGTTCGATCGGGCGCGCTTGCGCCGTAAGATCGACGTCGATCTTGCGGCCGACGCCAGCCTGCTTGTGGCGGAAGCGAGCATTTTCGGCCGCTCCGCCATGGGCGAGACCGTGGTTTCGGGATGCTTCTTCGATTGCTGGCGCGTGCGCATCGGCGGCGCGTTGGTCTATGCCGATTCGATCCGTCTGGACGGCGGCATTGCGCAATCGTTGACCGAGCGGGCGATCGCGGCCGGCGGCGCGGCGGTCGCCAGCGTGGTGAAGATTCCCGGAAACGAGGACCACGTTGCGGCGGTTCGCGCATTGCAGCAAGATTTGATCGGAGAGGTGGGCGCCTCGGCCTGGAACGGACTTGTCGCCGTACGCTGTGTCGCCGGCAACGGCGCGGCGCTGCGATCCGATCTGGTGAGCGTGCTCACCGTCCTCGGCTCGGGGCCGTTGCCGCGGCTATGGTTGAATTGAGGCGTCATGCAGCTCACGCCGCGCGAAAAGGACAAGCTTCTCATCGCCATGGCGGCGATGGTGGCGCAACGACGCCTCGCGCGCGGTGTCAAGCTCAATCATCCCGAAGCGGTCGCCCTGATTTCCGATTTCATCCTGGAGGGCGCCCGCGACGGCCGTTCCGTCGCCGAGTTGATGGAACGGGGCGCCCACGTGCTGACGCGTGCGCAAGTGATGGAGGGCATCGCCGAGATGATCCACGAGATTCAGGTGGAGGCGACGTTTCCGGATGGAACCAAGCTCGTGACCGTGCACGAGCCGATCAGGTGACCGCATGATCCCCGGCGAGATGTTCATCAAGCCCGGCGAAATCGAGCTCAACAAGGGCCGTCGCACCGTCACGGTGACGGTCGCCAATACCGGAGACCGGCCGATCCAGGTCGGATCGCATTATCATTTTTTCGAAACCAATCCGGCGTTGCAATTCGACCGCAACAAAGCGCGCGGCATGCGGCTTGATATCGCGGCAGGCACGGCGGTGCGCTTCGAGCCGGGTCAGACGCGCGATGTGACGCTGGTCGCCGTGGCTGGCAAGCGCACGGTTTACGGCTTCCGCGGCGAAGTAATGGGGAAGCTATAGGGCGCACCATGCCGGGGAAAATCCAGCGCACTGTCTATGCCGACATGTTCGGCCCGACGACCGGAGACCGCGTGCGGCTGGCCGACACCGATCTCATCATCGAGGTCGAGAAGGATTTCACCGTTTACGGCGAGGAGGTGAAATTCGGCGGCGGCAAGGTGATCCGCGACGGCATGGGGCAATCGCAAATCACCAATCGGCAGGGCGCGGTCGATACCGTCATCACCAATGCGCTCATTCTCGATCACTGGGGGATCGTGAAGGCGGATGTCGGCATCAAGGACGGCAATATTTTCGCCATCGGCAAAGCAGGCAATCCCGACATTCAGCCGAACGTCACGATCGTCGTTGGCCCCGGCACCGAAGTGATCGCCGGCGAGGGCAAAATCCTCACCGCGGGCGGCTTCGACACCCACATTCATTTCATCTGTCCGCAGCAGGTCGACGAAGCCTTGATGTCGGGCGTCACTTCGATGCTCGGCGGCGGCACCGGCCCGGCGCACGGCACGTTTGCGACCACCTGCACGCCCGGGCCGTTTCATCTCGGACGCATGATCCAGGCGGCCGACGACTTTCCCGTCAATCTCGGTTTTGCCGGCAAGGGCAATGCGTCGCGCCCGGCGGCGCTCGAGGAGATGATCAAAGCCGGCGCCTGCGCCCTGAAGCTGCATGAGGACTGGGGCACCACGCCGGCGGCGATCGACTGCTGCCTCTCGGTCGCCGACGACTACGATATCCAGGTGATGATCCACACCGACACGCTCAACGAGTCGGGCTTCGTCGAGGACACGATCAAGGCCTTCAAGGGCCGCACCATCCACGCCTTCCACACCGAGGGCGCCGGCGGCGGGCACGCGCCGGACATCATCATGGTGGCCGGATTGAAGAATGTGCTGCCGTCGTCGACCAATCCGACGCGGCCCTACACCAAAAACACCATCGACGAGCATCTCGACATGCTGATGGTGTGCCACCATCTCGATCCGTCGATTGCGGAAGACCTTGCGTTCGCCGAGAGCCGTATCCGCAAGGAGACCATTGCCGCGGAGGACATTTTGCACGACATCGGCGCGCTCTCGATGATGTCGTCGGATTCGCAAGCCATGGGCCGGCTCGGCGAGGTCATCATCCGCACCTGGCAAACCGCGGACAAGATGAAGAAACAGCGCGGGCGCCTGCCGCAGGAGAAGGGCGACAACGACAACGCGCGGGCCAAGCGCTATATCGCCAAATACACTATTAATCCCGCGATCGCCCACGGCGTATCGAAGCTCATCGGCTCGGTGGAGAAGGGCAAGCTTGCCGACCTCGTGCTGTGGTCGCCAGCCTTCTTCGGAGTAAAGCCCGATTGCATCATCAAGGGCGGCTCGATCGTCGCCGCGCCGATGGGCGATCCGAACGCCTCGATTCCGACGCCGCAGCCGGTGCATTATCGGCCGATGTTCGGCGCCTTTGGCCGGGCCCGTACGGCATCGTCCTACGTGTTCTCATCCAAGGCCGCGGTGAAGGCCGGTCTCGGCCGCAGGCTTGGCATCGAGAAAAAGCTGGTTGCGGTGGAAAACACCCGCGGCAAGATTTCCAAGAAAAGCATGATCCACAACGACGCCACGCCAGAAATCGAGGTCGATCCGGAGACCTATGAGGTGCGCGCCGATGGCGAATTGCTGACCTGCGCGCCGGCCGAGGTGCTGCCGATGGCGCAACGCTATTTTCTGTTCTGACGGAAGGGCTTACCGGGGATGCGCGCCATTGCCATCAAGGCGGCGGATAGTTGGTCGGGTGAGACGGCCGATCGCGTCGTCCTCGATTACGACGATCGCCGCCGCCGGCGCATTGCCATGACAGGCAAGAACGGAACTAGTTTCTTGCTCGATCTGCCGGCGCCGGCCGATCTGCGTGGCGGTGATGCGTTGTTGCTGGAGGACGGGCGGTTGGTCGAAGTTGTCGCGGCGCCGGAGACGCTTTTGGAAATTCGCTGCGCCGACGCAACGCAGCTGGCGCGCATCGCCTGGCATATCGGCAACCGGCACGTGCCTGTTCAAGTGCTGACCGATGCGCTGCGCGTCCGCCGCGATTACGTTCTTGCCGATCTGGCCAGTCAGCTCGGCGGCGATGTGGCGGAAATCGAGGCGCCGTTCGATCCGGAGGGCGGTGCTTATCGAGGCGCGCATGCCCACGCGCGGCATCCCCATCCGCACCAACATGTCTAAAGCGCGCCCGCTTGTCCGCTCATCGCCGCGCAAACGGGGACCGCCCCTGAATTCCCGCTTGCGCGGGAACGAGCAGGCGGAGACCGATCGCCTCGAAGCGTCCGCGCTCTACCGCGTGATGACGTGGTTGTCGCCGGCCTATCCAGTCGGCGCCTTCTCCTATTCAAGCGGCATCGAGTGGGCGGTAGAAGCGGGCGACATCGGCGACGCCGAGACATTGCGTCGCTGGATCGAGATGATGCTCAGCGCCGGTTCCGGGATGAGCGACGGTATTTTCTTCAGCCATGCCCACAGGGCGGTCACGTGCGGCAATGATGCTGCCCTCGTCGAAGCCGCCGAGCTTGCAGCTGCATTGGTGCCGACCCGCGAGCGCTTCCAGGAAACGACGGCGATGGGCCGGGCTTTTCTCGAAGTGACGCGCGCGGCGTGGCCCTGTGCGGCATTCGCCGAGCTGCAACGGCTTTGGGACGGGCCGGTCGCCTATCCGATAGCCGTCGGCACCGCCTGCGCCGGTCACGGCATCCCGCTGGGTTCGGCCTTGCATGCGTTTCTGACCGCAGTGTCGTCCAATTGGATTTCCGCCGGCATCCGCCTCATTCCGCTCGGCCATACCGACGGCCAGCGTCTCTTGAAGGCGCTCGAAGGCGCCGTTACGGTAACTGCGGAACGTGCCTTGACGGCGCGGCTCGACGAACTTGGCAGTGCGGTGTTTCGTGCCGACATCGCCAGCGCCAGGCACGAGACGCAATACACGCGCTTGTTTCGCAGCTGAAGGATAGAACAGTGTCGAGCTTAAACGGCCCGCTTCGCGTCGGCATCGGCGGCCCGGTCGGTTCCGGCAAGACCGCGTTGATGGACGCGCTATGCAAGTCGATGCGCGGCACCTACGACATCGCCGCCATCACCAACGACATTTATACCAAGTGGGACGCCGAGTTTCTAGTTCGCTCGGGCTCGCTCGACGCCGATCGTATCGTTGGCGTTGAAACCGGCGGCTGCCCGCACACCGCGATCCGCGAAGATGCGTCGATGAATCTCGCTGCGGTCGCCGACATGCGGGCGAAATTTCCCGGGCTCGATCTGGTGTTGATCGAATCCGGTGGCGACAATCTCGCCGCGACCTTCTCGCCCGAACTCGCCGACCTGACGATCTACGTCATTGACGTCGCGGGGGGAGATAAAATCCCCTCAAAAGGCGGCCCGGGCATTACGCGGTCGGATCTCCTGGTCATCAATAAAGTCGATCTCGCCCCCCATGTCGGCGCGTCGCTGGCGAAAATGGAAACTGATGCGAAACGCATGCGCAGCGCCCGTCCGTTCGTCATGACCAATCTTCGCGCCGGCGACGGCGTGCCGGCGATCGTCGATTTCATCGAAACGATGGGTGGATTGGCCGGCCGTTAATGGAAAGGTCGAGCCGGGCCGATTGGCTGCCCTTCCTGGATACATATCGAACCATTTGCCGCGCCCCGGGGCCCGCTTTTCGGTAGATTTTGGACAACGTTCGGGAGCTGCGTTTTGCGGCATAATGGCGATTCGCCGCCCTCCCAAAGGCGCGAGCCCTAGGGAGGGACCACACGATCACCTGTGGAATTTTCAAACGGCACGTCTGGGGAGAATTAGTCCGGCACTAAAAAGTTGGTTAGTGGCTGTATTCAGTGGCCACATAAGATTTTGCCGCGAGCCGTGAAATCCCAACGGATCGACCGATCGGCAATCTATGTCTTGGGGAGACGTAGCTGGCGCGTTCGGCGACAAGTGCATTTCGAAATTGACAGCGTTCACCTTGGAATTGTTAGCTTGCGGACACTCCGTCAAAAAGCGTTCAAATATTAGGTCGTATTATCTGTCGATTTGGCCTAATTGGGCGCGCCACAGCGTGTAAAATCGCGTGTTTCCCTGTACTAGCACTACTTTGGCAGATTACGGCGTGATAGGATGGATGGGATTCCCAAATCAGATTTTCTGTGACTCATAGGTGGTCGGTTCTTGGAGGACCGACCATGGCAAACGCGACATCGAATTGGGAAGACGATCTCAGCGGCTGGCTCAAACCATTCTTAAATCGCCTGGGCCACAAGGCGCGGCGGCGAATGTGTCCGCTTTACGTGGCGGGGCTGATCGGGCCCGGCGATCGCAAGAGCGTTCAGCCAATGGCGGAGCGGCTTGCGCCGGGTAATTATGATCAGTTGCATCATTTTATTGCGGCTGGTGTCTGGGACGCGGCACCATTGGAGACCGAGCTTCTCGCCCAAGCGGACCGGCTCGTTGGTGGCAGCGAAGCGGTGTTGGTGATCGACGATACCGCGGTGCCGAAGAAGGGCACGCACTCGGTCGGGGTCGCGGCGCAATATGCTTCAGCGCTGGGCAAGACGGCGAACTGCCAGACACTGGTGTCACTGACGCTCGCCCGGGGCGAAGTGCCGGTCATGGTGGCGTTGCGGCTTTTCCTTCCGGACGGTTGGATCAGCGATCGGCGGCGGTTGGAGCGAGCCGGCGTTCCGGCCGCCTATCGAACGGCTCGCAGCAAGCCCGAGATCGCATTGGCGGAGATCGATCGCGTGATGTCGGCCGGCGTGCGCTTCGGCTGTGTTCTAGCGGATGCCGGTTACGGGCTCAGTGCGCCGTTCCGTCAAGGGCTTACGGCTCGTAAGCTTGCCTGGGCGGTTGGCATCCCCCGTCACCTTAAGGTGTACCCGGTTGGGGTGCGGCTCATTTGGCCCGATACAAAAGTTCGGGGTCGGCCCCGTAAGCGGCACGTTCCCGATGTTCTATCGATAGCGGCCGAAGACATGCTGGCCGCAGCCAAGTGGAGAACTGTGAGTTGGCGCAGCGGGACGAAAGGCCGGCTGAAAGCCCGATTTGCGGCTGTCCGTGTGCGCATCGCCGACGGAGCTCCGCAGCGGATATGGGATAAGGGTCAGCAGCATCTTCCAGGGGACGAGGCGTGGCTCATCGGCGAGCACCGAGTATCGGGGGAGAAGAAATACTATCTTGCCAACCTGCCGGCCCGGACGGACCTGCGCAGCCTGGCTGCCACGATTAAGGCGCGATGGGTCTGCGAACAGGCCCATCAACAACTGAAGGAGGAGCTTGGCCTCGACCACTTCGAGGGAAGGTCCTGGCATGGCCTTCATCGTCATGCGCTTATGACCATGATCGCTTACGCCTTCCTCCAGCATCGTCGCCTCACAAAAGTGAGACGGAAAAAAAAGAATCAACGGGCCGCCACCTCAACCAACGTTGCCAGCCGTCCGCCACGCCATCGTCAGCCTCATCATTCGAACAAACCCGCTACAATGTCCGAACTGCCGAATGTGGATCGACGTAAAAAAGCAGCGTGAGTAAATCTGCCAAAGTAGTGCTAGGGTCAGAACTCATTAATTATTCCGCCCTGACAATACGATTCTGATTCGTTTTTGGAAGGGGATCGGGACATGCGCAAGAATCTGTTCTGGCTGAGCGATGAACAATGGGAGCGGATCGAACCTCGTTTGCCGACGGATGTGCGAGGCGTCGAGCGGGCGGACGATCGCCGCGTCATCAGCGGCATCGTGCATGTGCTGAAAAGTGGCTGTCGCTGGTGCGATTGCCCTCCCGAGTATGGACCTCCGACAACGATTTATAATCGCTTTGTGCGCTGGGCGGAGCGTGGCATTTGGGAAAACCTGTTCCGGGAGCTTGCTGGGAACGGCCGATCCACAGACACGCAGATGATCAACTCCACGCACGTAAAAGCGCACCGTTCGGCAGTGGGCGGAAAAGGGGGGAGCAGAAGCAGGCTGTTGGCCGCTCGCGCGGAGGGCGCAACACGAAGATTCACGCACTCGCAGATGCTAAAGGGCGGCTTCTCGCTATCCTATTGACCGGCGGCGAAGCCCATGATTGCCCGGTTGCAGAGCGGCTGATCCGCAGAGTAAAGCCGCCGAAGAGAATGCTCGGCGACAAGGCCTACGACAGCGCCGAGTTGCACGAGCAGTTGCGCGGACGCGGAACCAAGCCGGTCATTCCTAACCGTTGCAACAGGAAGCAACCGTTCAGCTTCAACAAGCATCTCTATAAGCTGCGCTGGCGCATCAAAAGTGCGTTCAACAGGCTCAAGAACTTCAGGCGCATTGCAACGCGGTACGACAGGCTGGCGCGAAATTACCTGGCTTCTGTATGCTTGGTTGCCAGCCTCGTATGGTGGATCTAATGAGTCTGGACCCTAGCTGCGCAAACTTTCCCTGACGAGTCCGATTTTATTCGGCCTGAGAAAGATAATTCTAGCGACTTGTCAATTTTTGCATTTTCACACAGCCTCGGTCATTTTCGACCGAAATTCGATGTCCGCCTTAGGTCCGCTTTCCACCCGATCGCGACCAAATCGCGAATGGGCGACACGACGATCATTCACTCGATCACCTCGTCAGCACGTGCGAGAACGGCTGGCGGAAATACAATCCCCAGCGAGCGCGCAGTACGAAGATTGACGACGAGCTTGATTTCCGTCGGCTCCTCAAACGGCAGGTCCGCGATCTTAGCGCCCTTCAATAATCGATCGACGTAAATGGCGGCACGTTGGTTGTTTTCGATCACCGCCGGCCCATAGGAGATGAGCCCACCGTTACGTACCTCGATCGGCCAGCTGTGCATGCAAGGTAGGTTATTCACGAGACATTGATCGACAATGCTGACGTTGAAACGCAGCGTCAGTGGGTCAGCTTCTACCAGCACGGCTGTCACCTGCTCCTTTTCCGCACGTGCAAAAGCAGCCGCGATATCTGTCTCCGACGTCAGCGGCAACAACACCAGCGTAATGCCAAGCACCTCCGCCGCTTGCTGGACGCGCGCTTGAAACGACGCCGACAACGGGTTTTCTGGCACCCAAAGATAAGCAACCTTGCTTAACGATGGCACGATGTCATGCAATATTTCCAACCGCTTGGCCGCGAGCGACAAGCTTGAAATGGTGAAACCGGTGACGTTGCGATCCGGGCGCGAAATACTGCTGCTCAGACCGAGCGCGATGGGATCGCCGACCACCGTCATTACGATTGGAATTTCGTGCGTCGCTTTGAACAAAGCGATGGCAGCCGGCGATCCGGACCCGACGATCACATCCGGTTTCGTGGCTACGAGTTCGCGCGCCAGCGGTGGCAGGCGAGTTGCGTCGCCATCGGCTACACGAATCTCATAAACGACTTTGCGCCCCTCGATATAGCCGATCCGCGTCAGCTGGCCGGCAATTTCGAGATCCTTTGACGACGCGGCGCTACCGGGCAGAAGCACGCCGACACGCGGCAGTCGCGGCTGGGCGTATACGGCGAGCGGCCACGAAGCCGAAGCGCCGCCGAGAAGCAATATGAACTCACGCCGCTTCATGTACCTCTCTGGTCGGATCACAACCTACCACATAGCCGACTGAAAGGCGCGTTGCGCATTGCAGCGAGTTCAGGCTGACCACGTCGGTTGAGGGCCCAAAGCCGCCGCGCCGACCGGCGACGGCCGCGGCAGCTTTCAGGGGTAAAGCGGACTCGCTGGGACTAAGCGGCGCGCTGAAAGCTCGCAAAGTACAGGGGAGGGGTTCAGAGATACTTCTAGAGATTACCGTTACTTGGCCGTTTTCCCGCCGCCAACGCGAGCTTCTGGAGAAAGTTGCTTTGCAGTTACGCTCCCTCCGCCACTACGTCCCAGACTGGAAACCTGTTCTCCGACAAAGTTGGGCGCGAATTGAGCCGCCCATTTTTGGCTTAGTCGACTGCTTACTTCTGGACTCTGGCAGCTCGCTGTCGGGCCGAATTGTGTTCTCTCAAGTAGCTTTTCTCTGAAGCTCTGTACTTTTGTCCAAAGCCACGGTTCTGCAAACGTTCGTTTGCCTGTTATTATTCTCAAATAGATAAAGTTATTATTCTCAAATGGATAAAGTGCAGCGGCAGCCTCCCTCGTTTCAATGAAAATAGCCGAGCGATGGCTGCTGTGCTGTGAGAAAAAATCAGTGCGTCAAGCATACACGGATTCCAGTGGTAGGAGAGCCATGGCCTCCGCCACGGGCCAACCGGCCGGTTGTATTTGACAAAATCAAAGGCGATAATTGCGGACGCGCAGATGTGCAGGGAACTGCCCCAATAGTATGAACAGTAGTCTGGAGGCAGATTTGACCAACGAGGCGATCTACCGCCCGAATCAGGTTCCCACCGCCGTTCCCGCGCGGTGGCAGGGCGACATCGGGCTCGCTGTGTTCGCCGGCCTGGCCTATTTCCTCGCGGCGCGACTGAGCCTCGGCCTCCTGACTCAGCCCGACGGAGTGGCGGTGTTCTGGCCTGCCGCCGGCATTTCTTCAGGTCTCTTGATTGCACTGGGACGCGTCGCGCGCTGGCCGATTTTGATCGGCGTGATGGCGGCCGTCGTCGCGGCCAATCTGCTGGGCGATCGAAACATCTGGGCCGCCTG
This sequence comes from uncultured Alphaproteobacteria bacterium, assembly GCA_963822935.1. GTDB lineage: Bacteria > Pseudomonadota > Alphaproteobacteria > Rhizobiales > Xanthobacteraceae > BOG-931. Next base: position 316,405 of record CAWGJP010000022.1, on the reverse strand, counting down.
TGCCTTCGCCACATGCAATGGGGTGGAGGCGAGCATCGTTGCCGGCTTGATACAGCGCTGTTTCGGCGCCGGCTTTGCCCTTGATCGGCTGCGCAACGTACTTGGCCTTGTCATGGCGGCCATTGCCGGCACTGCAATAGCGGGTATCGGAGCGGCTGTCGCTTACGCGCTGTTTCATGCTCCCGGCGCGCCCATGTTGAAGACGTGGTCCCATTGGATCGTGTCTGACGCGATGGGCATCGTTTCCGTCGCCCCGCTGGTGATCGGCTTGTTTGCTGCGGTACGGGATAGGCCGCCGCGGCGTGAATTGATCGAGGGCGCTGCGGTGCTCGCGCTGCTTGGGCTGACCACGTTATTTGTTGTGTCACTGTCGCAGAAAATCTGGCAAACCATGGAGCCTGAGGCGTTGCTGTTTCCAATGTTGCTGTGGCTCGGCGCGCGTTGCCGGCCAAATTTTGCCGCGGCCGGCGCGTTCCTCATATCCTTGACGATTGCATGCACCGCAATTCTCCGCTTCGGCCATTTCGGCGACCCATCAATTTCGCTGCAAGATCGCATGCTGGTTTCGCAGACGATGACCCTGTTTTTGACGCTCGGCACATTGGTTCTTGCCGCGCTATTCGCCGAGCGCAGGGAAAGTGAATCGCGCTTGGCCCGTTCGAAGAGCCTTCTGGAACGAGAGCGCGACAACAAGCTCATGGGCGTGGGAGCCGTCGTCGCCGCAATTTCCCATGAGCTGCGGCAGCCGCTAACCGGGATCTCCACGCGAACCGCCGCCGCGCGACGGTTCCTGGAAAGGACCCCGCCCGACATCGGCAGGGTCCGCGACATACTCGATGAGGTGGCAGACGCCAGCGTCCGCACCGCCGAAGTCATCGAGAGCTTTCGCGCACTGATCAGGGACACCGCCAGCCAGCAAGAACCCATCGATACGAACGTCCTGATTCTTGAGTCGCTGCAGGCGCTGCGTCGAGAACTGGAAGACTGCGACGTAACAACAAGGACGTATCTTGCTCCGGACCTGCCGCCAGTCCTCGGCTACAAGGGTATGTTGCGGGAAGTCATCTTGAACCTGGTGCAAAACGCCATCGATGCGATGCTAACCGTAATGGATAGAAAGAGGCTTTTGCGGATTGAGACCCGCCGGCAGGACGCCGATACGATTGTCATTTCAATCCAGGACACCGGGCTTGGCATCGACCAGAAACGCCTGACCGACATATTTGATGCGTTCGTGACCACCAAGGCGAAGGGCATGGGCCTCGGTCTCGCCATCGCGCGGATGATTGTCGAGCATCATAAGGGGCAATTGACTGTTTCCTCCGACGGCAGAACCGGGGCGCTGTTCCAATTTACCCTGCCAATCCAGCCCGAGCCCATCGCTCCCGCCTAATGGTGTTCTGCGTAAAACGGGGATAACTGCCATAAGCGGTTGGGCAACTTCGTTTGTTTCTGCGGGAAAGCGGACATCAAGCCGAAATTCACGCCCGTGCATTGCCGTGAAGTTTTGATGAAATCAAATTGACTATAATTGAATTGATCGGCGCAAGGCGCGGAGGACGGCGAAAGCGAGTGACGAAGGGCGGCTGGTTTGATCTAGATCAAAGACCAATGGAGGCTTAGACACTAAAGAACATATTTGGCTGGTGAGGCGATGAAAAGGAGTTGGAACATGACAACGCCAAGATCGCTCGCAATCCTGTTGAAATTCCGCAAGAAGGCCGCGCTCTTCTGCGCGGCAACTGCAGTTGGCGCGATCCTTTGCGCAATGCCGGTCACGGTCGAACATTCAGCGATATCAGGCATTGTTTTGTCTATTGACCAAGCGCAAGCCCGCATTGGTCAGCCGGGCACAGCAGCTAGTGTTGCGGGGGTCAATCGGCGCCATCGGCGTGCAGACCGGCGTTGCGCGACAGGCGTCACCTGCTAGCGGGCCGAAGGAGCGGCGTGGTGCGTCTGCTCGGTCGATTGAGGCTGGCAATACGTCTATCTCTGCCCCGATCTTGGGGAGCCTAGAGCCAATAGGGGTCAATTATCGTTGCACGTTTTGCCGCGAGGGTGGTGACGTGAAAAACGTGAAAGATCCGCCGCACAGTTTGTATGCTCCTCCGGGCAGACGAGGGCGTACCGAAAAACTGTTCCGGAAGGTTCTTGTCCGGGACGAGGCGCCCCTTCTTCAACAGGACGAATTGATCCAACATCAGGCGCTCTTGAGCCGTGAGTCAGATCATCGACTTTTAAATGGCCTTCAGATGATCGTGAGCCTGCTTTCGTTGCAAAGTCGGGCCTCGGGGAATGCCGAAGTTGCTTCGCAATTGGCCGATGCTGCCGATCGCGTTGCCACAATTGCCCGCATTCACCGGCGTCTCCATTCATTTGATGGAGTACAGACCTTTGCAATCAAGCAGTACCTCGAGGATCTCGGCCGCGATTTCACCATGGTGTTGTCCGCGGAACAGCGGGGGAGGATTATTGTGGTCCAGGGGAGTGAAATCGAATTGCAAGCCGCTACCGCCAGTTCGCTCGGCTTCATCGCCGCCGAACTTCTCACCAACGCAGTTAAACACGGTACCGGCCGAATTACGGTGAGCTTGAAACCCAATTCTGAAAAGGGCTACGCGCTATCGGTCTCTAACGACGGCCCGAATTTACCGGAGGAATTTGATCTCGCGAGCAGCAAAGGACTGGGAATGAAGATTGTCCGGTCTTTAGTCGAAGAGATAGGTGGTGAATTACGGTTTGGGCGAGGCGATGGAAACCAAGGAGCAAAATTCGTGGTTCTTTTCTCTTGAGTGCTATCTCGCTCTCACAGGGATGCAAATGTTATTGGTTGCCGGCTTTGGTGACTTAAGCGACATGGAATTAGCTACCGCCGCAGGTCGTATTGCCTGAGCGTTCATGTGCACGACAACATGTCCTCCGTAACTACCTCGACCACACTGCGATTGTGGTTGTAATGGTTGTTCCTGCTTTTTGAACCAGCCACCTATTTTCGCTGCTTGGAACAACAGTGAAGCAATTAGAGCCCGCGTGTTCCCAGCTAGTGCAGAAGCCCTTCGCGTTAAGCTTCCAAATGCCGACGTTTGTTTTTCCCGATTGTGCGAGAGGCTGCCGCATCATTTTGCCGTCCGGTGTGAAGGTCATTGTGAATTTGGTGCCGCCAGGCGAGGCAGCGCTAAAAGGTTGGCCGTTGAAAAATGTTGCCTTTATGTCATTTGGAGCCATCGATTGGCCTGCGAAGGCGGCGCTCGCGTTGTGGAATAATACGACAATCACCAATGATGTTGCGCGCATCAAAGCCCCCAAGGCGCCAATGCCGAAATTCATCAACCAACACACGCCGCAGAGCCGCAAAAAAACGCCCGATCGGATTGAGGCGCTCAACGGAAGTAGGCCATTCAGCCCAGAAACTCTACCCGACCATCGTCAAGATCGTAATAGGCTGCGACCACCTGCACCTTCTTTTCTTTGATTAGATGCGAAACGATCTCGCTTTTGGTCGCGACCTTCGCGGCCGTTCGTCTCGCACTTTCGCGAACCGTATTGTCCACAAAATCCCCAGGCTTGCCGTGAACGGCTTTCGCCGCAGGGACGATCGCGTTGACCATCGGACCTATGGAACCAGGCAGTTTAGTGTGCTTCTCAAGAACTTCGCAGGCGGCGGTAACAGCCCCGCATCTTTCATGACCCATGACAACCACTAGGGGAATGCCAAGGTGTTCGGAGCCGTATTCAATCGTCCCCATTGTCGCCGTGTCGACCATGTTACCCGCGTTGCGAGCGACGAAAATCTCACCCAAGCCAAGTCCGCCGAACAACAGTTCCGGCGGAACACGGCTGTCGGAGCAAGCGATGATCGTTGCCCACGGCGCTTGTGCCTGTGCAACACGTTTGCGCTGATTTAACAGGTCGGCAGCACAGAGCTGAGGAGCGCTGAGGTATCTCGCATTGCCCTCTTTCAACTTGGTCAGCGCTTCGTCGGCTGTAACGCCGGTAGCGTTTTCCGCAGCGGCATAAGGTGCGCCGATGAGCGTGGTTGCGGCGATGCCTGCAACAGATAACGAAAGGAACTTACGACGACCCAGCACGAGTTTTTCACAGCCATCGCACATTGCTCGCACTCCTTTTAGCTACACTGGTATGCCATCCCATTTTCAATATTGATCTGAATCAAAAAGGGTGCGAATTGACTGAGAATGGCAGTCGATTGACGGTAAGCGCAGCTCCGCTCCCACCTTGTAACGGGCGGCTTGAGCGGCAAGATGCGAACCAACTTTGGCAGATCGGTTCGCACATATGGTCGACGATATAGTTGACGCTTCGGAGCCACGAGGCCGGGTCGATATCCGGGTTGGGGTTGGACGCCGGCGTCGCTGGAGCGTCGAGACCAAGGGGCAGATCGTCGCGGAATCCTATGCGTCCGGCGCGGTGGTGTCGGAGGTGGCGCGGCGGCACGACATGTCACCGCAGCATCTGTTTGGTTGGCGCAAGGCGGCGCGAGCCGGTCTGCTGACGTTGCCGGCCGACGCGGCGCCGATGTTCGTACCAGTGGTGCGGGAGATTTGCGACGACGGTGTTGCCGCGGCGGCGGCGAACCGGTCCGAGGCCATCCGCATCGAGATTGCCGGCGCGGTGGTTCGCGTGGAAAGAGGCGTTGATCTCGGCTGGCTGCGGGATGTGCTCCGCACCGTGAAGGCAGCGACTTGATCGCGGTTGCGGCAGGGGTGAAGGTGCTGGTGGCCACGAAGCCCGTGGACTTCCGCAAGGGTGCAGATGGCCTTGCGGCTCTGGTCCGTGAGGCGCTGGGGCACGAGCCGTTTTCGGGAACGATCTTCATCTTCCGGTCGAAGCGGGCGGATCGGCTGAAGATTTTGGCGTGGGACGGGTCTGGGCTGGTTCTGTTCTGGAAACGGCTGGAGCATGGCGGCTTTCGGTGGCCGCCGGTGAGTGACGGCGTGATGCGGCTGACGGTGCCACAACTCGCGGCACTCGTTGACGGAATGGATTGGTCGCGCCTGCACGCACGGGATGTTGTGCGACCGACAGCGACATCGTGAGAGCCGCGACTTATTGAATTAAGACTGCGTGTTGGGCGTACAAACGTGCACGAATTTGGTTCAAGTATTGTCATGCCGATCGATGCCCTTCCGGATGATCTCGAGGCCTTGCGGACGCTGGTGAGCTCGTTGTCGAGCGAGCGCGATGCGGCGATTGAGGAATGCCGGCGCGTGAGGGAGCAGAACGATCGGCTTCACCACCTGTTGAGGCAGCTCCAGCGCGCGCAATTTGGCCGGCGGTCCGAACAGCTTGACCGCGAGCAGATGCAGCTGGCGCTGGAGGATATCGAGACATCGATTGCCGAGCAGGATGCGCAAGAGGACAAGAAGGACACGGCGGAAACCCCGGCCGATCCCCACAGGAAGAAGCGTCGCGCCAACCGCGGATCGCTGCCGGCTCATCTTCCTCGCATCGACGTCACGCTGGCACCCGAGAGTGCCGTCTGTCCGTGCTGTCATGGCACGATGCACGTCATCGGGGAGGATACCGCCGAGCGTCTCGACGTGATCCCCGCCCAATACCGGGTGATCGTGACGCATCGTCCCCAATACGCCTGCCGGGCCTGCGAACAGGCCGTGGTCCAGGCCCCAGCGCCCGAACGGCTGATCAGAGGCGGGCTGCCCACCGAGGCGATGGTGGCCGCGGTCCTGGTTGCCAAATATGCTTGGCATTTGCCGCTCTATCGCCAATCCCAGATGCTGCTGAGCCAAGGCATCGCGATCGAACGCGCCACGCTGGCGTTCTGGGTTGGTTATGCGGCCGCTGAGCTCAAGCCGCTGCATCTTCGGCTGCGGGAACTCATTCTGGGCTCGGCCAAGATCGCGGTCGATGAGACCGTGGCGCCGGTGCTCGATCCCGGCCGAGGCCGCACCAAGAAGGGATACTTCTGGGCGATCGCCCGCGACGATCGGCCCTGGGGCGGAACCGATCCGCCCGCCGTCGCCTATACCTATGCGCCAGGCCGCGGCGCCGTCCACGGACTGAAGCTGCTTGCGAGCTATCGTGGCATCGTGCAATGCGACGGATACGCGGCCTACAAGAACATTGCCGAGGACGCACGGACCGGCGCCGCGATTACGCTTGCCTTCTGCTGGGCTCACCTGAGAAGACAGTTCTTCGATATCGCAAAGGGCGGCTCGGCGCCGATCGCGAGCGAGGCTCTGGAACGCATCGCCGCGCTCTATGCGATCGAGAAGACAATCCGCGGCAAAAGCGCCGATGAGCGCCGCGCCGTGCGCCAGGACAACAGCAAACCACTGTTGTTGGCGCTTAAAACCTGGCTCGAACTTCAGCTCGCGCGCGTCTCGACGAAGTCGGTCATTGCCGACGTCATCCGCTACGGCTTGAACCATTGGGACGGGCTGGTTCGCTTCCTTGACGACGGCCGCATCGAACTCGACACCAACATTGTGGAAAGAAGTATCCGTCCGATTGTGCTCAATCGGAAAAACGCACTGTTCGCCGGCCACGATCAAGGGGCGGAGAACTGGGCAGCCATCGCCACACTCGTCGAGACCTGCAAATTGCACGGCGTCGATCCGCAAGCCTACTTCGCCGACGTGCTCACCAAGCTCGTCAACCTCTGGCCAGCCTCGCGCCTCGACGAGCTCATGCCTTGGGTCTGGGCGGCAAGCCGAACAACCAATCGGCTCGCGGCGTAACCTGCACCGGCCGCGCAAATCGCGCCGCAGCCGCCGCACAAAGCAATCAAGTGCTCAATGCCGTGGGATCAGAGAAGCGCTTACGATTGACGCGCGTTTGACAGTGGTTCGCCAATCCCATCGTGGAACCTTAGCCGTCAGCGGGCCTTGTCTGCAAAACGGCGTGCTGTGGCCATTTATGGTGCCTGATGTCGACCGGCCGGTTTTTGATTTGCATCAAAGTCTTTGAGCTGGAACCGTACTCTAAAAGACTTTTGTGAAAGGCGAATTGGAGGGAAGCAACGATCAGGTCGATCTCTTTTTGCCTTGGCATTGGCGTCGTCTGCGCGGGCGATGCAGATGGCAAACGGTGTCTGCGTGTGAACCCACGTCCACCGTGCCGCGAGCAGGTGATCCCGCGGAATGTAGTTCGATGTTTTTGACTGGCACGACGGCGCGGTCCGTAAAGCAGGTGGAACTTGCATCGGCTACTGAAGGAGTTGCGTCATAATCCTATGCTCTGGCTGCTGGCACTTGTGCCGGTGGCATTGGTGGCGGCGCAGCTCTTCCCTGATGCACACACGCTGTTGTTCGTCCTTTCAGTGCTCGCGATCGTGCCCCTTGCTGCCTTGCTTGGTCGTGCCACCGAATCAGTTGCGGAAAGGGTCGGCGACGCCGCTGGGGGACTGCTCAACGCTACGCTTGGAAACCTGACGGAACTCGTCATTGCCGCGGCAGCCCTCCGCGCGGGGGAGTATGCCCTGGTGAAGGGCTCAATAGCCGGTGCCATTGTGACCAACACGCTTTTCATGCTCGGGTCATCCTTTCTTCTCGGAGGCCTCAAGTACCATCTCCAAGAATTCAACCGAGCGACCGCCCGCCTGCATGCAGCTTTGCTTTTTTTAGCAACGATTGCGCTGGTGAGTCCCTCGGCAATTGCGGAAGTTGACTTCCTGCCAAGCGCTACATTCACCCACAAGTTAAGCGTCGTCTTGGCTGTGCTGTTGATTGTCGGATACGGATTGGGATTGCTGTTCTCTCTTAAGACGCATCACGAAAGTTTTTCTAGCGCCGGACGCGCGGAACCAAGCGAGCCTACGTGGCCGTTAGGACTGGCACTGGTCACGCTAGCCGTGGCCACGGTTTTTGTGGCGCTCGTAAGCGAGATCTTCGTCGAGTTGGTCCAGAAGGCCGCAGAAACATTTGGAATGAGCCAGGCGTTCGTCGGTTTTATCGTCGTGGCACTCGTAGGCGCTGCCGCCGAAATGGTCGTTGCTTTTTCAGCTGCGCGCAAGAACCGACTCGACCTAAGTGTGGGGATTGCGCTGGGGAGCGCGTCTCAGATCGCGCTATTTGTCGGTCCCGTGCTCGTTCTTCTTAGTTATGCCATCGGACCGACGCCGATGGACCTGCAATTCTGGCCTGGCGCGGTAATGATGGTCTTTGTTGCCACGCTTGTTGCGGCGTTCATTACAAGCGGCGGGCGTTCGGCGTGGTTCGTTGGCGTCCTGCTGATATTCGTTTACGCGGTCTTCGCCATCACGCTGTACCTGTTGCCGCCGCGAATGCCGTGATTTGATTCGTGGTCGAATGGCTAATTAAATATCCGTATTTGGCGCGTCCGGAAATTCACCGTAGCGTCCGAAATCAAGGTGAGGCGAATACCAGAAAGCTAAGGCCGCTGCTCCTCTTTACCTAAATCATTTACCGAGGTGCCTAATTTCTACCCTTGAATCCACTTGGAGGGTTTATACTAGTTGGAACGTTACGAGGGCTAGTGCTTTGGGTAAATAAAAACGAGGTGATGCTATGAAAAGAACTCTGACTGTACTAATCGCAGCTACCGTTTTCGGTGCGATGACGTTGGTGTTGTCCAATACGGCAGACGCGCGTTGGGGTTATGGCGGTTATCGCGGGGTAGGGCACCGTGGCTTTGCCTACCGGGGTTACGGCTATCGTGGCGTGGGCTACCGTGGCTTTGCTTACCGGGGTTACGGTTACCGTGGTTACGGTTACCGTGGCTACGGGTACGGCAGCGGTTATGCCGGCTACGGCTACGGTGGTTACGGCAATGGCAGCGGCTATGCTGGCTACGGCTACGGTGGCTACGGCAGCGGTTATACTGGCTACGGCTACGGTGGTTACGGCTACGGCAGCGGCTATGCTGGCTATGGCTATCCCGGTTACGGCGTCGGCGCCGTGATCGTTGTAGCGCCCGCTCTCTATTATCCTGCCTACAATTACGGATTTTCCGGTTGTGGATGCTAGCGTGGCGCTGGCTAATCTTGATGTTCGCGAGGAGTGCCGTAGGGAAGGCGCAAATGCGACGGTTTTGATCCGGGACGAAAAGCGGCCCAGGAACGCTTTTCCGCGCCGATGAAGTGACGTCAGCCAAGCAATCCGTGACGAGCATTCTCCAAGCGTTGTTCTTGAGTAAGGTAGGCGCGGGCAGCGTTCGACTGGAATATTTCGCGATTGCTTGGCTATTGCCGAGGCGTCACCTACCTTTATGCAAGGATATCTGATGCAGGTATCGCTTGGGGGCGCTCCCCGTCCAGCGTTTGAACGCATGAGTGAAAGCACTAGGTTCTTTGTAGCCGAGGAGCCATGTGATCTCCGAAATCGGCAATTCTCGTTCCTGCAAATAGCGTTTTGCGAGGTCACACCGCAAATCATCCAGAATTCTTAGAAACGTTAGCCTCTCGGATGCAAGGCGGCGCGCAAGCGTTCGTTGGCTGACGCCGAGCCGCGCAGCTATCTGTTCGATCTTGGCCTCCCCATGTGGCAACAATGGCGCGATTGAATTTTCAACTCTCAATCGCCAGGTCGCCGATTTCTTACGGCGTTTGGCAAGCGCTTCTTCGCAATATCCCAACATAAGAGAGTTAAGATAGGGGTCAGCATTTAAAAGGGAGGTGTGGGCGATTGGAGCTGAATATATAATTTCATCAACACGGCTATTGAAGGTAACGCATGTACCGAAGAGACCCCCGAATTCGGAAGGTATGTTGACGCGGTGATGCATCAGCTTGACGGACAGCGGCAATACGGCGACTCCGCTCAGCTCGCGGCAAATCCGTAACAGCGCGGTGATAAAAAATTCAATCTGATGCCGGTCGTGTCGGCGCGCAACGTCGAAGTAGCTTAGTCCTATCGCCACATGCTTTCCGGCCCGATACGTTATGTGGACTCCCTCGTTGAGAATGGTGCTGTAACGCGCAACCCTTCGCAGAGCATCACCTAAAGTGTCGGAGGAGGCCGCCACGTAATAAAGTAGCCCCAACTGCCGAAGGTCTATCGTTTCGGCGAGACGTATCCCGAGAAAATCTTCGTTCAGCTCGTTGGCCACCAGGTTGAGAAACTGGATCTGATCCCTCACCGGGATTCGCGCGTCGGGGTTCTGCGCTTGTTGCGGGGATAAGTTGGCGCATCGGAGAAGCGACTCGACGGGGACGTGGGCTTTGACCGCCCAAACATAAGCGGCTCGAGCTATGCCGCCGCTGGCGGTTGGCACTCTATTGAGCTGCGATCCTCGCGAATTGGACATCGCCCCTCGCAAGCGCACCGGCAAAGCCGCACTTGGCTCCCGGAAGCAACTATCTGGCTCCAAATCGCAGGACCGTGCTTTGGCGATCGAATATACCAGCCAGCCACCGATGGAACTATTCCAGTTTTAGTAGAACAGCATAATCATGGAAGTCGTAAGGTACCTTCGAGAAATTGCGCAGGCTTGCACTCGGCTGGCCCGCGCTTGTCCACACTTGCCCACTTCTCATGGCCTCGAGGAAGTGGCGGTAGATTTGATGATGAAGGCCAAAGAACTCGAAAAGCTCCACCTGGAGTGACTATAGGTGGTGATCGCCGGCGCTTGCTGACTGAGTTCACGAAATCCGCCTGAATCTGCACATCCGGTTCGCTTGGTCGATGACGCCACGCCCGAGCTCAAGGGTGGTTAGGACGACGTCGGAAAAAAAGCCAAGATCCGACGACGTTTTCTAAGTTCCGCGGCGGCTGCAAGCCGCCGCGAGATGCTCCTCATGGCACCGTGGCGCGGTATTGTGTTATTTTTCGCTTTGAAACAGTTTGCCCAGTCGTGACCGGCACGCCGAGGTCAAATCATCTTTCTTCCCGAAAAGACATTGAATGATGTGCCCGCCGCCTTCGGGTGTATTGGCGCAATATTTTTCGACATCATTCCAGCAAGCCTCTGCGGTTTCAGCGACGGAATCCAGCGCCTTGTCGAGATTTCGCGACGCTTCGAAGAGGGAGTAATCGCATTTAGTGCCAATTTTGTCCTCATGAGCTTCGAGGCATAGGAGCAGGCGCCCTTCTCCCGGCGTTACTGCCCCGCAATATTTTCTCAAGTCCTCGTCGCACGCGGTTTGGACCTTCTTAAGCGCTGCGTTGAGCCGGGCTTCAAATTTGGATTGCAATTGCGTTTGTGCGTTCGCGGCGGTGGTGATCGCCAACACAACCGCCGCTGTTGCGAGAATCTCCCTGAGCTTGGATAGCATTGTAACCCCTCGCTGTTGCAATAGGAAAAATAAGATTTTAAGGGGCTTGGTGGCGCGTCACTTTGATCTAGATCAAAATTGTGAAGGCGTGCTGTGTTGGAATTAAATAACCCGCGCGCTTTGGCGCTTTTGGAGTGTTGACGCCCTATATGATGCGGGCGACGTGTGCTGTGCCTGATCAATTTCAATTATGCTAGAGCGGTGACCTGCCAAATGAACTTGCATGGCATCAGAAGTTGCCTCTGCCTCGATCGTGCCCATGATGCTCAGCTCAGTGACAAATTGCTGACCATTCTGACGATTTTACTGTCGCTTCTCGTGTTCGTAGTGGCGCCGCTGGAAGCGAACGGCGCCATAGGGGGGCGTTATTTCGGGCTGGTATTTGGAATGGTGCTTATTCCGGCGGCCTTCATGCTTGCTGCGAATCGTGTTGCTGCCGGATCTATAGTGGCCGCCATCATCCTGCTCGTGATCGCCTCCGAGACGGAGCTAAGAGAGTCTACACTCGCCGATACATGCCTTGATACGCTGGCCTGGCTCATTGCCGGCGTGACGTTAATTGCGGTGGTATCGCGCGCGGTATTTGGCCCCGGCAAGGTTACGATACATCGCATCATAGGAGGGGTTCTTCTCTATCTCGTTTTGGGCCTCACGTTCGTAGCGCTGTTCGGTCTTCTTACCACTTTCGTATCCGACGCCTTTAAGGGTCTCGAGCCGCGGCAGGGCGGCTTCGCTATTGTTGGGGACTTGATCTATTTCAGCTTCGTGACACTGACGACCATTGGCTATGGTGATATTACCCCGCTGCATCCTTACGCGCGCGGACTTGCAAATTTTGAAGCCGTCATCGGTCAGCTCTATCCCGCAACTCTTCTAGCGCGCCTGGTGACCCTCGAGCTCGCGACCGAGCAGGCGGATGCGAGCCGGCAACCGCCTTCGGCGTAAGCGACCTTAGCGACATGCGATCTGTTGAACTGCGGCGGCGGAGACCGGCAACAGCCCTGTCCCTCACTGCCAGCCCGGCACGCTGCCCATATCCGGAAGATGATGGGCAATGCCCTTATGGCAATCGATGCAGGTCTTTTCGCCCGTGAACAGGAAGCGTTGATGCGCTTCGGCTGCCCGCGGACTTTGCCGCGTGATGTCCATGGAATTGGCGCTGTGGCAGTTACGACATTCAAGTGAATCGTTTGCTTTCATTCTCGCCCATTCGTGCTCGGCGAGTTCGAGCCGGTGATCGAGAAATTTCTCGCGCGTATTAATGGTGCCGAAGATCTTGCCCCAAACTTCTTTCGAGGCCTGCATTTTACGGGCGATCTTATCCGTCCAGTTATGCGGCACATGACAATCCGGGCACTGAGCGCGAACCCCCGACCGGTTGGTGTAGTGGATGGTCGTTTTTAATTCTTCGAAGACGTTATCGCGCATCTCGTGGCACGAGACGCAGAACGGTTCGGTATTGGCAAGTTCGAGGACGGTGTTGAAACCGCCCCAAAACACGATGCCAGCCGCGAACCCGGCCAGGACGAGGGCGCCCAGGCCGAATACCGAGCTCGGGCGACGTAGGACGCCCCAGATTTCGAGGGCGACCGCCATCGCTCTCCGCCAAAATGGCGGCGGGGAAGCATCGGCCATTGTCATCGCTGCTTGCTCGGCTTGGCGGGGTTCAACAGCGTATCGATGTCGACAAAATCGTTTTTGACCGGAGCTTGGACATTGTGCTGCGGGACATGGCATTGGGTGCAGAAATAACGCCGCGGCGAAACCGAAGCGAGAAACTGCCCGTCGCGGTCCGAGAAATGCGTGACGCTGATCATCGGTGCTTGCGACTCGCCGATCCTGGTCCGCGCGTGACAGGACAGGCACTTGTTGCCACGGGCACTGACCTCGTAGCCTTCGATTGAGTGTGGAATGAGCGGCGGCTGCTCCGGATAGTTTCGGGGCTCCCGTTCCGACGTGTTTTGCTCGGGCGTAATGGGGTCAGCCGGCGGCGCTTGGTCGATCGGGGTCGGTCCGCGCAGCGCCGAAAATGTTTGCGCCATCGCCACCGTAGAGCAAACCGCCATCAGAACAGCCGCGACGAGCAATCGAAGATCGCGTGGCATGGCTCCGCTCCCTATACGTGCTCGATGCGGACCGCGCATTTCTTGAAGTCGGTCTGAAACGATATCGGATCGGTGGCGTCGAGCGTCACTTTGTTGATGAGCTGGCTTTCGTCGAACCAGGGTACGTAGACGACGCCGCGCGGCATGCGGTCGCGTCCACGCGTTTCAAGCCGGGTACGGATGAACCCGCGGCGTGACTGAACTTTCACCTCGTCGCCGCGGCGCAGCTTCAGCGCGGTCGCGTCGTCGGGATGGATAAAACACACGGCTTCGGGGAATGCGCGATAGAGTTCCGGCACGCGGCGCGTCATGGAACCCGAATGCCAGTGTTCTAGGACCCGGCCGGTCACAAGCCAATAGGGATAGGTGGCGTCGGGAGATTCCGCTGGCGGCTCGTAGGGCAGGGCGAAAATTCGCGCCCTGCCGTCGGGAAAGCCGTAGAACTGAACGTCCGTGCCCGGCTTTACGTAGGGATCGCGGCCTTCCCGGTAGCGCCAAAGCGTCTCTTTGCCGTCAACGACCGGCCAGCGCAAGCCGCGGGTCTCGTGATAGCTGTCGAACGGCGCGAGGTCGTGGCCGTGGCCGCGGCCGAATTGAGCGTACTCCTCGAACAAGCCTTTCTGCGCGTAAAACCCGAACGCCCTCGATTCGTCGTTAACGAAATCCGGCGCGATGTCCGAGAGTGGAAATTTGTCGACTGCGCCGTTCTTGAACAGGACATCGAACAGTGTCTTGTCTTTATACTCTGGCTTCTTGTCGATCAGTTCCGTAGGCCAGACCTCTTCGATCTTGAATCGCTTGGAGAATTCCATCAGTTGCCACAGGTCCGAGCGCGCCTCCCCTGGGGCGGTCACGAGCTGATGCCAGAATTGCGTGCGCCGCTCGGCGTTGCCGTAGGCACCTTCCTTCTCCACCCACATCGCCGTCGGCAGCACGAGATCGGCGGCCTGGGCCGTTACGGTCGGATAGGCATCGGAAACGACAATGAAGTTCTCGGGATTGCGATAGCCGGGATAGCCTTCTTCGTTGAGATTGGCGGCAGCCTGCAGATTGTTGTTGACCTGGATCCAGTACGCATTGAGCTTGCCGTCGCGCAGCATTCGGTTCTGCAGCACGGCGTGGTAGCCCGGCTGTGCTACGATTGTACCCTCCGGCAATTGCCAGATCTGCTCGGCCTTGTCGCGGTGCACCTTGTTGGCGACCAGCATGTCTGCCGGAAGACGATGCGAGAATGTGCCGACCTCGCGCGCTGTGCCGCAGGCCGACGGCTGGCCGGTAAGTGAAAACGGGCTGTTGCCGGGTTCGGCTATTTTGCCGGTCAAAAGGTGCAGGTTATAGACAAGATTATTGCACCAGACGCCGCGCGTGTGCTGATTGAAGCCCATGGTCCAGAGACTGACGACCTTTGTCTTCGGGTCGGCGTAGATTTCGGCGAGCGCCTGCAATTGGTCGATTGGCACGCCGGACATTTTTGCGGCCTTTTCCAGCGTGTAATCGGAGACGAACTTCGCATATTCGTCGAATGAGATGTCGACGGCATCGCCGGCCTTGGCGCGGCCCGTCGCCCTCTGCTCGAGCGGATTATCGGGCCGCAGCCCATAACCGATATCAGTCTGGCCGCGCTTGAACACCGTATGCTTATCGACAAAGTCCTTGTTAACGCGGCCGGTCTTGATGATGTGGTTTGCGATCGCGTTCAGGATCGTCAAATCGCTCTGCGGCTTGAACACGAGGCCCAGATCGGCGAGATCGAACGACCGGTGCTCGAAGGTGGATAAGACGGCCACCCGAACATGCGGCGCGCTCAGCCGGCGATCCGCCACGCGGCTCCAGAGCACCGGGTGCATCTCGGCCATGTTCGAACCCCACAGCACGAACGCATCGGTGGCTTCAAAGTCGTCATAACAGCCCATCGGCTCGTCCATGCCAAAGGTCCGCATGAACCCCATGACGGCCGACGCCATGCAGTGGCGGGCGTTCGGGTCGAGGTTGTTGGATCGGAATCCAGCCTTGAACAGCTTATTGGCGGCGTAGCCTTCCCAGATCGTCCATTGGCCGGACCCGAACATGCCGATTGCGGTCGGGCCGCTCTTCTTGAGCGTCGCCTTGAATTTGTCGGCCATGACGTCGAAGGCCTCATCCCAGGACACCGGGGTGAAGTCGCCGTTCTTGTCGTAGCGGCCGTTCATCTTGCGTAAAAGCGGGTGGGTGAGGCGGTCGGCGCCGTACATGATCTTGGAGAGGAAATAGCCTTTGACACAGTTGAGGCCGCGATTGACGTCGGCCTTGATGTCGCCGGCAGTGGCGACGACGCGATTGTCTTTGGTCGCGACCATGACGCCGCAGCCTGTGCCGCAGAAACGGCACGGCGCTTTGTTCCATTTCAACTCGGTAAGGGTCCGGTCGGTGACGAGGTTTTGCGCACCGGCCGGTGCCGGTAGCCCGCCCGCGACTGCGGCCATCGCTGCAGCTTCGAGCTTTAAGAATTTACGGCGGTGAATTGCGTTGCGATCCATCGCAATACCTCCTAACTCGCGTTCAGCCGTTGTCGGTTCCTTGAAACACCAGCGACGCGGTCCAGACATGCCGGATGAGCGCGATCGTATTGAGCGTTTCGCCAATGCTTCCGACATTGGAGCCTTCGACAACCACGACAAGCTTGCCTTTGGGATCGCGGCTGTAAATTTCCGTACCTGGAAGCGTTTCGATCTCGCTCGCGACAGTGTCGAGCCACTCCGGCTGCGCCTGAACGAGAATGCTGGCGATTTCGATCGCGGCCGATGCATCGCGGGTAAGCTCGATCCATCGACCGTTGAGAAGATCGCGGCGTCCGATTGCACCGGCAAACCGTGTTGTCCTCACAGTGGCCTCATTTCTTCGGCGGCCCCGGCGGCCCGTTGATCATTTGGTAGATCCAGACCGTGAGCCCCCAGGTGCCGACAGTCGCGACCGTCAGCGTTGGCATCAGCACTGCGGTAACGATAAGGAAAGCGTAGATTTCCATGCGCCGCTTATGCGCCACGTTGGCCGACTTTTGCAGCGGTTCGTCCAAAGCGTATTCCTCGAGACAGTGTGGGATTCCCCTCGACGAACGATCTACGGGGCCTGCGGCCTCTGTCCTGCGAAAATACCGGTGTTGCGGATGAGTCTTTTGAACTAATTAAAATACTCATTTCGCAGGCGAACGAACTGAGGAAATTGCGCGCCGTTCAGCCGCCATTGTGTTGTCGTCGGCTAGAGGTTGTAGCCGAAATGCTTCATGCAGGCGCCGCCACGAAGAAAGCGCTCATTGCCTTGGAGCGTTGTGCCGTAAGTTTTGTCCTTGTCCATTAGGGCTTTGCAATGAGCCCATGCCTGCTCATAGGTCAGCTTTTTCTCGGCAGCCGAGGCGCTGTCGACGACAGCAGACGCCGCCGCTATGCCGATGATAAGAAAAATCGTGCCAAAACATTTTCCGACTGACATCGCGCTCTCCTTGCCGTTTCTCCTCATAACAATATTGGCCGACCGGCAGAGATATTTGATCTATGTCAAATTACCTTTGCGGCGGGGTCGATACCTTTGAGCGCGGCGATGTCGCTTCGCGTATCCTCTCTTTCGACCGAGCAGGGCCAAACGCTAGGTCGCGTCGACTGGTCTTACTCTCTTGCCTGTCCAAACGACCAACAACTGCCAGGCGATCGAGAGAACGATCGGGCCGATGAATAGTCCGATCATGCCGTGGGTGAGGGTGCCGCCTATTACGCCGATCAATATCACCGCTATCGGCGTGCTCAATCCTTTAGCCAATACGAGGGGCCGCAAAACATTATCGATTAGGTTCACGGGCAGCATATAGGCAGTGAACAGGGTGGCGGTCATTGCATCCATCGTGAGCCAGACCCAGCCGATCAGGGGAATGAGCACGATTGATGGGCCGATCTGAACTATGCCAAGCAGCAGAACCAGAAAGCTGAACAAACCCGGCGCAGGAATCCCGGCGAACAGCAGACCGATGCCGGCCAATAGAGCCTGCAGAACCGCGATACCGATCACACCGCGGGAAATATTGCGGATCGTCACACCAGCCAAATCGACGAATTCTTCGCCACGCACCGCCGCAACATGGCAGAGAACGCTTTTGAAAGACCGCGCCAAAGCCGGGCCCGGAACAAGGAGAAAGCCCGATATAACGGCAGCGAGGACAAATTTGAGGAGATTTATGCCGACGCTACCTACCGCACTGAGGAGTCGGGTCCCGAGGGATTTGAATTGCGGAGCGATCTCAAGCAGCAACGCCTGAAGATTGATCGATGCGAGCTGCCACAGCTCGTAGAGCTTGTCGCCGATCAGAGGCCACGCTTTTACTGCCTCGTGAGGCGGAGGAATTGCAATGCTTCCGGCGCCTATTCGCGCGACGAGAATTCGAGTGCTTTCAGCCAGGCTTAAGCCGAGCCAAGTCGCGGGGCCCAGTATGACAACGAGGCCGATCACCGTGATCGCGGCTGCGGCTAGGCGGCGGCGCCCGCAAAGCTTGCCGGATAACCAGTCGAAGGCCGGATAGATGGCGACCGCGATGATCACGCTCCAGACGATGATCGTCCAAAACGGCTTGGTCAATATAAAAGACCAATAGGCGAGAAGGCCGAGGCAGATAATTCGAATAGCGAAGACGAGGCGTTTGTCGTCCCCCGCACTGAATGTTGGTAATCGATCGTTATCGTCGAGCACGTTCCGTAGACCCCTCCGAAAAAATGACCTTAAGCCTGTCGAGTCTCGTTCGCAGATAGATGAAATCAACAAACCGCGGGCGCTCGCAACCGTCGCCGGCGCTCTGGCTCACAGCGTCTTAGGTCGCTGCAACTCCGGCTAGCAGGGCGACGACCTGAACGGCGATCACTTTCACGATGGTCATTGACGGAAAGATCATCGCATAACCAATATCGGGCCGTTCAGTCGGCGCCATTCGCGTGGCGTAAATCAGGATGGCGGGGTTTCCGGTGGCTCCGGCGGCGATGCCAAGGAGATCGTCATAAGCGATCTTCATCAAATAGCCGGCCACCAGCACGATCAAGACCGAGGTGAGCAGAACCGCGGCGCCGATCCAAAACAGCGTAAGGCCGGTTTCGGTGATGGTTTTCACGAAAGGCTGTCCGGCATTGACTCCGACGGTCGCCAAGAACAGCGCCAGTCCGAAATTTCGCAGCACGATATTGGCCGGCAGCGGCATCGTCCAAAGCAGCGGACCGGTACGGCGCAGTTTACCGGCAATCAGCGCGACAAGCAGTGGGCCGCCGCCGATGCCGAGCGTAACCACGCCGATGCCGGGAACAGGAATCGGGATGAGCCCGATCAGGACACCCAGCACCATGCCAATGCCGAGCGAGACATAACTGAATTCGGCGGCGGACTTTACGGTATCGCCGAAATAGCGGCGTATTTCTTCCTTCCGCTCCGGCGGCACGAGAACGCCAACGCGGTCGCCGAATTCCAGCATCAGGTCGGGCGCCGGAACCAAGTCGACGTCATAGCGCCGCACATGAAGAAGTTGCATCTGGAACCCCGGCAGCGGCAATTTCGCGAGCGGTATCCCGACCACGTTCGCCTTCCCGACGAAGACGCGGATGTAGTCGACCGCCGCGCGATCCTTGACGAGACGACCCGGTTCGAGCTTGCCGAGTTGCCCAGCGATTTCGTCAATGGCGTCTTGTCGTTCGGCAATGACAAGAAGGCCGTCGCCGGCTTCGATGCGGGTATCGGGACTGGGTATGATGTTCTGTCCTGTCTTGCGCACCATTGTCACCTGAACGGTGCTCGGAATTTCGGCGCTGAGGTCGTCGAAGTTGTGGCCGCCGAAATTGGGACCGATAGTAATTTCCGCCATGTGCATGCGAGGTTCTTTCGGCGGAAATTTAGGCTTTACCCGCCGCGTCATGAAATACATGCACAGGATCGGTCCGATGACACCAAAGGGGTAGGCAACCGAATAGCCGATCGACGGATCGCTGTTCTTTATCGAGTCAAGCGCCGCCTGCAGGGTGGCTGTGCTGGTCATGGACCCGGCATAGAGACCAAGCGTATGACCGATCTTGACGTCGAAGACGTGGCCAAGCCCAAGAGCGACGAGTAACCCGGCGACGACCGCCACGAGCGCGAGCAAATTGTATTTCCGCCCGGCAACGCCCGTCATGCCCTCGAAAAATTGCCGCCCATACATGATCCCGACGCCGTAGAGGAACATGATCAGCCCGATCAGCCCGATCGGGCCAATGATCTGGGCTTTCGGAGCGAAAGCGCCGAGCGCCAATCCGACGAAGAGGACCGCGCCCACGCCAAGCGAAAATCCGCCAATGCTGATTTGCCCAACGAGATAGCCGAGCCCAATGGCGAGGAAGGCGGTGAGAATCGGCTGTGTTTCAATAATTTGACACACAAAATCGATCATAATTCACTCTCCACCCCCGTGCATTTTTTCCATCCGGACCGCATCAGCGCACGCGGCAGCCAGCTGCCCGGAACTGTTCGTGGACGCGTTTAACCAGTTCGGAAGGTGGCGGCGACGTTTTCGCATTCTTGTATTCAAGCTGCATCGCCTTCCACTTGAAGGCGCCGAGCTGGTGGAAAGGCTGCACCTCGACCCATTCGACGTTTTTCATCGAGCTGACAAACCGGGCCAGACCATCGACGTTGTCAGGATCGTCCGTTAAGCCCGGGACAAGCGTGAAGCGCACCCAGACCGGCTTGCCGATCGCTGCCAGCCGCTCGGCGAAGCGTAGTGTCGGAGCGAGTTCGCGGCCCGTGACGCGCCGGTAGATGTCGGGGTTCGAGCTCTTGATGTCGAGCAGCACTAGGTCGAGAGCGTTGAGATACCCGTCGTCAGCGCGATTGCCGAGAAAACCCGACGTTTCGATGGCGGTGTGAAGGCCGAGTTCCTTGGCCGCCCTCAGGATGCGCAAAGTGAAAGCGCGCTGCACCAGCGGTTCGCCGCCGGAAATCGTCAGTCCACCGTCCAATAGTTTCAAAGCCGGCACAAAACTGGCAAGCCGGTGGATGACTTCCTCGGCGGCGATATGCGTTCCGTCCTTCAGGTGCCAGGTATCGGGATTGTGGCAATAGGTGCAACGTAACAAGCAACCGGAAACGAACAGCACCGCTCGCAAGCCCGGTCCGTCATAGCGCGACGATGTCTCGTAGGAGTGGACATAGCCGAATGTGCCTTCTTCATCCGGCAACTCGTTTTCGTCAGGCGCGCCCGGCGATTTTCCCAAACGCAGATCATGCCGACTGCCGGCCTCGAGATGGCCAGTGTTCAGCATGATCGGCTCCCCGCCTCAAATCTGGCCATGAAAGGTACGGTTGATCACGTCGAGCTGCTGTTCGCGGGTCAAACGGACGAAATTGACGGCGTAACCCGACACGCGGATGGTCAGCTGGGGATATTTATCGGGATTTGCCATCGCGTCTTCGAGCGTCTCCTTGTCGAGCACATTCAGATTCATGTGGAAGCCGCCTTGGCTGAAATACACGTCGAAGGCTTTAACTGCCGCGTCCACCAACTCTTTGTCAGACAGATGCGCTTTCTGCGGAGCAACTGAGACGGTGTAACTGATCCCGTCCAAGGCGTCCTTGTAGGGCAGCTTGGCGACCGACAGACACGAGGCGAGCCAGCCGTGACTGTCGCGCCCGTGCATTGGATTGGCGCCTGGACCGAACGGCTCGCCCTTGCGGCGCCCATCCGGCGTGTTGCCGGTGTGCTTGCCGTACACCACGTTCGACGTGATAGTCAGGACGCTTTGGGTGTGGATCGCATTGCGGTAGGCGAGGTGCTTGCGAATTTTCTGCATGAACCGCGTGACCAGGTCTGCGGCGATGCTGTCGACCCGGTCGTCATTGTTGCCATATTGCGGCACTGAGTTGGTGCCCTCGTACTCAATGCGGTAGTCGACGGCCAAGCCGGTCTCGTCACGTATGACATGAACCTTGGCGTATTTAATCGCTGACAGACTGTCGGCGACCACCGAGAGGCCGGCTATTCCGAACGCCATGGTACGCAAGATGTCGCGGTCGTGAAGCGCCATCTCCAGACGCTCGTAGAAGTACTTGTCATGCATGTAGTGAATGCAATTCATCGCATGCACGTAAGTGCGTGCGAGCCATTCCATCATATGATCGAATTTCGTGAACACTTCGTCGTAATTGAGGATCTCGCTCGTGACGGGGGGCGCCGGCGGTGCGATCTGATCGCCGGTCATTTCATCGCGCCCGCCGTTGATGGCATAGAGGAGGGCTTTGGCGAGGTTCACCCGCGCACCGAAAAATTGCATCTGTTTGCCTAGTCGCATAGCGGAGACGCAGCACGCGATGCCGTAATCGTCGCCCCAATAGGGGCGCATCAGATCGTCATTCTCGTATTGGAGCGACGAGGTATTGCGGCTGACCTTGATGCAATAGCGCTTGAACGGCTCCGGCAGATGCACGGACCACAGAACTGTAAGGTTCGGCTCCGGTGCTGGTCCCAGATTGGTCAGCGTGTGGAGGACGCGGTAGCTGCTCTTTGTTACCAGTGGCCTTCCGTCCAGACCGATGCCCCCGACGCATTCGGTCGCCCAATACGGATCGCCGCTGAACAGCGCATCATATTCAGGGGTTCGCAGAAACCGCACGATGCGTAGCTTCTGGACGAGTTGGTCCCACAACTCCTGTGCGCCTGCTTCATCCAGCACGCCTTCGCGCATGTCGCGTTCAATGAAAATGTCGAGAAACGTCGAAATGCGCCCGATTGACATCGCCGCGCCGTTCGCCTCTTTGATGGCGCCCAGATAGGCCAAGTAGGTCCACTGCACGGCGTCCTGAGCATCCGTCGCCGGGCGCGCAATATCGCAATCGTACAGTTTTGCCATAGCGGTGAGGTCTTCCAGCGCGCGGATTTGCTCGGCAAGCTCCTCGCGCTGCCGGATGATTTCGTCCGTCGGCCACATGTCATCGATTTGGGCGCGTTCCGCTCGCTTTACTTCCAGCAGCCGCTCAGTGCCGTACAGCGCGACCCTCCGGTAGTCGCCGATGATCCGTCCACGGCCATAAGAATCTGGCAGACCGGTGATTATGCCGGATCTGCGGCACCGCATGATCTCGGGGGTATAAGCGTCGAACACGCCGTCGTTATGAGTTTTGCGATATTTTGTGAATGCCTCGTGGACTTGCGGATCGGCCTTAAAACCAGCGGCTTTCAGACCGGCCTCAACCATGCGCAAGCCGCCATTGGGAAAAATGGCGCGCTTAAAGGGCTCGTCCGTCTGCAGGCCGACGATGACCTCATTGTCCTTGTCGATATAGCCCGGCTTGTGCGCCAGCATTGTCGAGGGTGTGTGGGAGTCGACTGCCAGCACGCCTTTTTTTTGTTCTTGCTGAAAATAAGGCTGCAGCGCCTTCCAGACGGAGCCAGTCCGCTTGGTCGGGCCGGCCAGAAACAACTCGTCCCCCGTATAGGGAGCGACATTGCGTGCTATGAAATCACGGATGTCTATCGAGGTACACCAATCTCCCGGCTTGAAATCGCGCCATGATTGCTTGTATCTGGCTCTTTTGGGATTTCCCGCCGTTCCTTCCATAGGGCCGCTCCTTCGCGAATTTTGCTTTGCGACGAGCTTAGGAGCCGGCTTTTGCTGTTCTTTGATCTAAGTCAAAGTGTGACAGGTACTTAGGTGCCCACTATCGAATCTCATTTTCGGATAAGTTTTTGCGTATGGCGGGCAATCGTCAATTCTTCATTTGTCGGTACGACGTAAATTCTTACCTTGCTGTCGGGGGAAGATATCAGCGTTTCTGCCATCCGATTGGCGTGTTCGTCTAAAGTGACACCGAGCCAAGCCAGTTTTTCTATGACGCGCGAACGGATCGTCGCCGAATTCTCGCCAATGCCTGCCGTGAACACAAAAGCGTCCAGGCCGCCCAGCGCCGCCGCCAGCATTCCGGCGTTCAGCGCGATCCGATAAACGAAATAGTCAATAGCAAGAGCGGCGCTCGCTTCCTTGCTCGCTTGTAATTCTCTCACGTCGTTGCTGATGCCGGACATGCCTTTGAGGCCGCAGTCGCGATACAGGAAGCTCTCGAGCGCTGGCGCACTCATGCCTTTCTCGGTGATCAGGTAGAGCAATACCCCCGGATCGATCTGGCCGGGCCGTGTTCCCATCGGCAGACCATCAAGGGCAGTAAAGCCCATCGAGCTTTCGACACTTTTGCCATCCAACAGCGCGCACATCGATGCGCCACTGCCGAGATGGGCAATAATTATGCGCTTGGAAGCAATGTCGGGAGCGATTTCGCGCAGGCGTCCGGCGACATACTCGTAGGACAGGCCGTGAAATCCATAACGGCGAACGCCTTCTCGATAGAACTGCTCTGGAATTCCGTATCGGTCGGCGAGCGGCGAGTGGGTGCGGTGGAACGCGGTATCGAAGCAGGCAACCTGCGCGAGCTCCGGGCTGCGCTCCATCAAGGTACGAATTGGGGCAAGATTGTTGGGTTGATGGAGAGGGGCCAGTGAACAGTACTTCTCGAGGTGAGACAGAATCTCGCGATTAACGACGATAGGACGATCATAATCGGGTCCGCCGTGAACGACGCGGTGACCGACGGCTGCAAGCGTAAAGCTCTGACTGCTTCGCAGCCAAGCGCCGGCCTCCGCAATGGCGGAGGGCACGTCTGCGATCTTTTCCGGTTCGTAGGCCTTGTCGATAAGTGGTGTCCCATCGCGCGTGGTGGCGCGCAAGCGAGGCTTCGAGCCTATCCCGTCCATCTGGCCCTTGACGAGATGGTGCGAGATGATCGAGGCCAAATAGTCGAAGATCTGAAACTTGACGCTGGAGGAGCCCGCATTGACGACGAGAATTATTTCCATGGCGCGCTACACTGCAGCGTCGTTTGGGCTTTCGCGCCGCGCTGCGGCGTAGAGAACGGCGGCGGCGCATGACGCCATGCGGCTTCGCACCGAGTCCGCTCGCGACGTGAGCACCACCGGCACTCTCGCACCCAAGACTAAGCCCGCCGAATCTGCCTTCGACAGGAAAATCAGGTTCTTTGCCAGCATATTGCCGGCCTCAAGATCAGGCACCACCAGAATCTGCGCCTTGCCAGCGACCGGTGATTCAATGCCCTTAATTCTGGCTGCTTCGGGATCTATCGCATTGTCGAAGGCCAGCGGGCCATCAAGAATGCCGCCGGTAATTTGCTTGCGGTCCGCCATTTTACAGAGTGCCGCCGCGTCGATGGTCGACGGGATTTTGGAGGTGACGGTTTCGACGGCCGACAAGATAGCGATGCGCGGTGTGCCGAGTCCAACCTTCGTGAACAGATCAATGACGTTTTGAATGATGTCACGCTTAGCATCCAAGTCGGGAAAAATATTAATCGCTGCATCGGTGATGAACAGTGTCTCGCTATAGGTCGGCACGTCCATAATAAAGACGTGGCTGATGCGCCGCTCTGTTCGTAGCCCGGTCTTGGAAGCCGTTACCGCCCGCATGAGCTCGTCGGTGTGTAAGCTGCCTTTCATCAGCAGTTCGCCCTTGCCTTCGCGAATGAGCTCGACGCCTTTTTCAGCCGCGGCATCACTGTGTGGTATGTCGACGATCTCAAACCGTCCAATATCCAGCTGACTCTGGCGGGCTGCCGCGGTTATTTTGTCCTTGGGCCCTACCAAAATCGGACTGATGATCCCGAGCTCGGCGGCCTCAGCCGCGCCCCGCAGCGATGATTCGTCGCACGGGTACACGACAATGGTTTTCGCTGCGGCGACGTTTTTTGCCCGGATGATCAGGCGATCGTATTTCGAGTCAGGAGGGTGCGCTCCGGGACCGATGGCGCGTATCGCACCTATTTCGCTTTCTCTTTCTACCGGCATTGCTGCCCCGCTTTGCTGCGTGTTTGACTGGATCAGGAGGCCTTTGCAGGCCTTTCCTTGTGATTGGTGGAAGCCACCGAGAGAGCCCTTGTCTTGCTAAGTGGGTCGCCGCTACCGAAAAGAAGGGCGATGTGCTGCATTCGCGCACGATCTTCGGCAGAATATTCGCCGCGCGCATCCATCACCTCGGTGATAAGGCCAAATGCCTCGCGCCGGATATCAGGGTCGTCCGGAAGCATTCCGGGGATTGCGGCGAGTGCCGCGTCTTTTTCGTAAGGTGCTCGCGATACTGATTTCCGCGCACCCCCATCACGTCCAAGAACAGAATGCCGCGCTGCGCGGCATCCAGAGCGTAATCGACAGCCTCTTCAAACAAACCAAGCCCCGCGAAGGGACTATTAGCCGGAGGATGCGTTTGGTGCGATGCCACGATTGCTTGCTTTTTTGTCGGTTTGTCCTCACTGTCACGTCACTGACATAAAGCCGGTAATGCCGTGGGTGGTCGAGTGGGGACTTGTGCCGCGAAACAAACACGTGCGTTGCAGCATTACTTTGATTTAGGTCAAGTTCGGGTGGATCGCTTTCAGCGATGCTCGGCGATTGCGGGTCGCGACCCGAGATCGCTATGGCAAGTATTCCAGCAGCAAAAGTCCAACTTCTCGAAGGTAAAAGAGGCCTTATCGTTGGCATCGCCAATGAGAATTCGATCGCCTGGGGTTGTGCCAAGGCTTT
The DNA here is from genome assembly GCA_963822935.1 of uncultured Alphaproteobacteria bacterium. Classification (GTDB taxonomy): domain Bacteria; phylum Pseudomonadota; class Alphaproteobacteria; order Rhizobiales; family Xanthobacteraceae; genus BOG-931. The sequence continues at coordinate 290,478 of CAWGJP010000022.1, read as the reverse complement.
TCGGGCGTTCGGCGCCGAACTTGCGGTTACCTATCACAACGACAAGGCGAGAAAATATGTCGAACCGCTCGCACGGGAGCTCAATGCGCCGATCGTGATGCCGCTGGAGGTGAACAGTCCTGGTCAGATGGAGGCCGTTTTCCGACGCATTACTGAAATTTTGGCAAGCTTGATTTTGTTTTCCACTCGATTGCCTTTTCATCAAAAGATGCGTTGCAGGGCCGCGTCGTGGACGTTTCAAAGGAGGGTTTTCTCAAAACCATGGATGTGTCCTGCTGGACCTTCATTCGCATGGCGATGCGCAAAGGCGGCACGCTCTTCACGATGACCTATTACGGCAGTCAGATGGTGGTGAAGAACTACAACATCATGGGCGTTGCTAAAGCCGCGTTAGAGTGTGCGGTCCGCTACATCGCGGCGGAGCTCGGTCCGAAGGGCATCCGCGTTCATGCGATCTCGCCCGGTCCGCTGGCCACGCGCGCAGCCTCGGGGATCCCGGAGTTTGATACCCTGCTCGACAAGGCGAGAGCAAAGGCGCCCACGCGCAGTCTTGTCAGCATCGACGACGTCGGCCTCGCTACCGCGTTTCTCGCGCATGACGCGGCGCGTCTCATAACCGGAGAGACGCTCTATATCGACGGTGGCTATCATATTATTGATTAAATGGCGCCCGGATCACTCGAATGATTAAGTCTGCGCGGCGTGGACATTGGCCGTCGTGGTCTCGATATCTGCCACCGCTGCAATGGCTCGCGGCCTATCGACCGGATTGGGTGCGAAGCGATATCGTCGCCGGTGTCACGCTGGCGGCGTATGCGATCCCCGTCTCGCTCGCTTACGCGGGGCTCGCCGGTCTGCCACCCCAGGTCGGTATCTATGGCTATTTGCTGGGGGGACTAGGCTACGCGCTTTTCGGCTCGTCGCGGCAGCTCGCGGTGGGACCCACCTCGGCAATCTCCCTGATGATTGCCGGCACCATCGGGGAGATGGCCGGAGGCGACGCCCAGCGATATGCTGAGATAGCAAGCCTGACGGCATTTGCAGTGGCGTTGCTATGTTTGGTCGCTTGGGTGCTACGCTTGAGCGTGCTCGTACGACTGATTAGCGACAGCATCTTGACAGGTTTTAAAGCGGGCGCCGGCCTTACCATCATCATGACTCAACTGCCCGGCCTTTTCGGAGTCTCAGGCGGCGGGCACAATTTCTTCGAACGGGCGGCCATCTTCGCGGGGCAGCTTGGGCAAATTCAGGTTTTCGTACTTGCAATCGGGATTGCGGCGATTGCCGCCCTTGTCATCGGTGATCGCGTGCTGCCTGGCCGGCCGGTGGCCCTTGCCGTCGTTGCGGCTGCGATCCTTATAGCAACGATTTTTGGATTTCCCGCGCTTGGCATCCCGATCACCGGGCATATCCCGGGAGGTTTGCCGTCTTTGGCTCTGCCGGCGTTACGCTTGCGAGACGTTGATGGCATTTTTCCGTTGGCTGCCGGTTGCCTATTGTTGGCCTACATCGAAAGCATTTCCGCGGCGCGAACCTTCGCGTCAAAGCACGGCTATGATCTCGATGCGCGGCAGGAATTTCTGGGCCTCGGCTTTGCAAATCTTGCCGCCGGGCTGGGCCATGGCTATCCAGTCGCAGGCGGCTTGTCTCAATCGGCAGTCAATGACAAGGCGGGCGCCCGCACTGCGGTCTCCCTCGTCTGTGCATCGATTACCCTTGCCCTATGCTTGCTGTTTCTCACCGGGCTGCTGGAAAACCTCCCGAAGGCCGTTTTGGCGGCGGTAGTTTTCACCGCCGTGGTGGGGCTGATCGACGTTCCAGCGTTGCATCGGATGTGGCGCATCAGCAAAATGGATTTTGTCGCGGCCGTAGCCGCACTCAGCTTCGTGCTTTTCCTGGGAATTCTGCAAGGAATTGTTCTAGCGGCCACCGTGTCGGTTCTGATTCTCGTCGCCCGCGCGTCACATCCACACGTCGCATTTCTGGGTCGTGTTCCCGGGACGCACAGCTATTCCGATATCGATCGGCATCCTGAGAATGAACCGCTGGCAAACGTTGTGGCCTTCCGACCCGAAGCATCGCTCCTCTATGTCAACGCGGAGTCGGTATTTCAGGCGGTCTCGGAGAAGCTGAAGCAACTCACCGTAGACAAGATCGATGTGGTGGTCTGCGACCTCTCAGCATCACCCTACATCGATCTTGCCGGTTCGCGGATGTTGCACCAACTGCACGGTGATCTGGCATCCCGCAACATCGCGTTGCGCGTCGTTGGCGCGCGAGGACGAGTGCGCGATCTGCTGCGGGCCGATGGGATCGGCGATAAGGTCGGCGGCCTCGACCGCCTTATCATACTGGACAGCTTGTTGAGCAGCCTCGGCGAGCCATCCGTCGCGGCGCAATAACGACCCAATCACAGCCCGCTGCTGGCCGCCACCGGCAGGCGCGATCCCGACTTGATCCATTGCCGGTAACTTTCAAACCTCAGGCCCAGCCGGTCATAATGGACTCTCAGATATCCGTCAGAGCCACGTTCGACCGCTTGCGGTACTACTTGCTGTACTTCCTGTGCGATCACGCCGACATAGGCTTTTTGGCCGCCGTTATAGACGAAGCGATAAACGCCAAGTCCATCGCTGAGGCGGCCGACAAGCACGATGTCATGCTTGAGCCTGATATCGGATCGACGTCCGCCACCGCCGCGACCGCCACCACCACCGCCGCCGCGGTGTCCGCCGCCGGCATGATGACCGCCGCCGCGATGGCCACCACCGCCAACGGCAGCGCGATGACCGCCGCCGCGATGGCCACCACCGCCGACCGCAGCGCGGTGACCGCCGCCACCGGCACGATGACCACCACCGACGGTGGCGCGATGACCGGCATGTGAGGAGCGCGCGTTCGCCGCGGAGGTACCACCGCCCGCCCTGTGTTGAGCGCGGTTGCCGCCCTGGCGGTTTCCAGCGTTTTTATGTTCGCCACGGTTTCCGCCCTGGCGGTTTCCGGCGTTGGCACCTTCGCCACGGTTGCCGCCCGCCGGAAAAGTGCTTGGGCGATTAGCTCGATTGCCGCCACCCAGATTGTTGCCACGATTGCCAGGATTGAGAACTTGCTGGCCGTTGCGCCCGCGGAAATCAAGCTGGCGATTGCCGCGATTGCCACCCCGATGCTCGACATGTGCATTGCGGTTCCAATTGCCACCACCCCCACCTGGTCGATTGATGGTGATGTTATTATTGCTCCAATTGACGTTGCCGCCCCAATAGCCTCCCGAGGCCCAGCGCCCAAGGGCATAGCCGGCGCCGAAAGCGATGCCCGTCGCGATGATGCCACCCGCGATGTAGCCTGGCGGCGGCCAGTAGTAGGGCGGATAGGCGGGATAGGGCCACGATCCGTAGACCACGGCTGGGTTGTAATAAGGCACATACACCGTATTTGGGTCCGTCGGCGCGATCGCGATGACTTGCCTATCTCCAGACTGACTGACGGAAACTTTCTGCTCCGTCGTCGATTGCAGCGTATTATTGGCTTGAGCCTTGGCGCGAAGGCGCTGAACGGCGTCCATTACGTCTGGCTGCTGCGCGACGACTGCATTACCCAACTTCTGCGTCCAATCGAGCTTCGTGCTCATCATCTCAAGTATGCTCGGCGTCGCCACCAGCGATGTGATACTGTCGTCCCAATCCTGCTGAGCGACGGCGGTCTCGAGCTGGGAGCCCGTGAGCTTTTTGTTGGCCTTAAGCCAGCGCTCGGCGTGCACGACTTCCAGAGGAAAGGTCGACGCCATCAGAACCTGAGAAAGAAGGTTATCGGGGTACAAAGCAATCGGCGCGACAAGTGCGTCAAGTTCTCCGGCGCTGAGCTGATGCTCGCCTGTTGCGGGCGCCGAAGTTTGTTTCTGACCCGGTGTCTGCGCCATAACGCTAAATGGCCAGAACAAGAAAATCGCGATTAGCAGCCAACTAATCTTTGGACTCATTTATCACCTGTCTGTCGGCATGTCCGCTCGGATCGGCCCACGCTTTGCAAAGGTCGCGTACCTTTCCTGTCCGAGGCTAACGCTGGGCCGAAAGCCGAAATTTGATCTAGATCAAGGCATGACAACGGTGATAACGCCACCGTCTGCCGGCCCTATCCCAGCTTGCACGGCAAAAGCGTGGAAATCGCCAACTACTTCTCTGAGGAGACTCTACCCAACGAAAGTCGAATTATTATTCGCGCGCTTCGGCCGGACGATCGAAATGACCTGATGGCTGTAGTCGGCCAGGTCAGTAATCAATCGCTATATCGCCGTTTTTTCGGCCCACGGCGGCACTTCACTAAAGCGGAAATTTCGTTCTTTGTGAATGTGGACTTCTCGCGGCACGTCGCCCTGATCGCACTACTGGAGGGGCAAAGCAAATCGACAATCGTCGGAGGTGCTCGTTACGTCGCCGAGACCCAGCAGCAAGCCGAAGTAGCTCTCATGGTTATTGACGAGTACCAGGGACAGGGCATTGGTGGTTTGCTGTTACGGCACTTGATCGCTATCGCGCGTGCAAGGGGTCTGCAGGAGTTTGTCGCGATGGTCTTGCCGGACAACGCGGCAATGCTGAAGGTTTTTCGAAGCTGCGGTATTCCCGCTACGGTCACACGGGAGTCCGGAGAAATGCACGTAACGCTTCAACTTGATTGATCCGATGCCAAGTCATTCGTGCGCATCAAATTCGGTCGCAACCATTGTGGGTGCAACCCTCATCCTGGCATGTATGACGGCGCACTCACGTGCAGCTCAAGTGGATATCATGCTCGTCAAGACCCGGCATGCCGTGCAGGGTTTCGGCAATTTGTTTTACAACGGTGAGAGGTACCGAATCGAGGTTGAGGGAATTGCTGTCAATTCTCTGAAATCGCGACGGACGGACCTGGCCGGTTCCGTAGAAAATATGCACGCCGCGTCAGACATTCTCGGCACTTATGAGCCCGAGGAGCTTGGCGGCAATACTATCGTTGATAACAACAAGCCGGTGCGGATTAAAAATAAAAACGAAGTGATCATCGACGTGCACGGCGTGAATCTTGGAAGGCTATCGCTAGACCTCGCCGGTATGACGGTGACAAGTCGAGGGTGGGGTCCGGATGCCAAAGAGCGAGTCAGTCACTAGTCTGAAAGAGGAAAGCCGATGCGTGTCGAACGCCGCCAGTTTCTTCGTACCTTCGTGTCCGTCGCATTGCTTCCGGTCGTCGATCAAATACCCGCTCTGGCAGCCACGCCCGGCGCTCAAGCGGTTCCGACCGCGAAGGAGGTCCAAGTCGACCTATTCCGCGGCCTGGCCGACATTTTTTCACGCGGAATGGACACATTGACCGAAAAGCTCAATCGTCAGGGGTATTCGGCCCGGGTTTACAGCACTAACGGTTGGTCGTCGGCGGCGCGGCGCATCGCCGATCAATATAGCCGCGGACAGAGGACAGTCATCGTGCTCATCGGCCATTCGCTGGGGGCGAACGCAACTTTCGATATCGCCAGCGAACTCGATCGGCAGAATATTCCTGTAGAGCTGATTGTGACCTTTGACGCCACGAGCCCGCGGCCCGTGCCGAAGAACGTTCTTCATTTTGTGAATTTTTTTCAGCAAAACGGCTTCGGTAAACAGGTGACTTCCGGACCGGAATTCAAGGGCGAACTCACTAACATCGATCTTACCGCCGATACTGGTCTTTCGCACACGACCATAGATAAATCGCCGCGCCTTCACATCATGGTTATGAATAAGATCGAAGAAATTGTCGCGAAGGATCTTGCGAGCCGCATAAAACCCATAAAGAAAAAGCCTCGGAAGCAAAAAACCAATGTTTGAGCGGCTTATCGATTGGTTGCTGGAAAAACTCGACAGCATTCCGATTTTGCTGGGAGCCGAGCCGCATAACGCTCACTTGGTCCGGGCAGTGGCGGCGCTGTTTCTGATTACGCTCTTCGTTTATGTCATGGCCATGCGACCTTTTCGCGGCGTTATAAGGCGGCTGTTGGGCCGCTCGAAGGACAGGCAGAGGTAACAGCCCAGTACGGTCACCACCTCAGTGTCATGCCGACATCCCCCGGCATTCCGCCAGGAAAACTAACGATCTGAAATGCGACTTTGTAACCGCGAGATTTCAGGTGCTTTTCCCAAAAATCGTAGAGCTCTTTCGGCAGGCCGGTTAGCGTCTTTTCCCAGCCGGCCTCCCCCTGATTGATGGCGCGACCCCGATCGGTACACAGTTCGTTGGGAAACCGGAAGACCTCGACCTCCATCATTCCGTTGTCTGCGGCGCGTCTGATGATCGCAGCGGCGCGAGCGAGGCGATCCTGATCAGAGACGCCGGATGACTTGGAGAATTTTTCCAAGAGCGCCCGCTTTTCTGCGTCTCCAGCCGAAAGCTCCCGCATCGCTGCCGTGGCTTTTTCGGCTTCCCTTAGTGCGATTTTCGACCTGACCTCCTTTGCATTGGGCACAACTGCCATAGGGTCGGAAACAGGGGCTTTCTGGACTTCAGCCATGGCCATGCTCCGTCATGATCTTAAATTACCTATCGGCGTCCCGTAGGACACAATTTGATCTATCTCAAGAAACAAGGCCCATTCGGAAAATATAACAAGGATTTGTCCGCTGCGGCTATCGCATTATTTTGGAAAGCCAATGTCAGATAAAAACAGCAAGCCTGAGGGCATGAAGCGCAAAACCTACGAAAAGGAGCTGCACAAGCTTCAAGTCGAGCTTTGCCGCTTGCAGGACTGGGTTAAGACCAAGGGACTGAAGGTCATCATCGTATTTGAAGGCCGTGACACCGCTGGGAAAGGTGGCACGATCAAAGCGATAACCGAACGGGTAAGCCCGCGAGTGTTTCGCGTAGTCGCCCTGCCGGCCCCTGGCGATCGAGAAAGGAGCCAGATGTTCATTCAGCGCTACGTTACACAGTTTCCCGCGGCCGGTGAGATCGTGATCTTCGATCGCAGCTGGTACAACCGTGCCGGCGTTGAATACGTGATGGGACTTGCTAGCGACGAACAACACAAACGCTTCTTGCGCCTTTGCCCGCAGATTGAGCAATATATTATCGAGGCGGGCATCGTTCTCCTCAAAATATGGCTCGAGGTCAGCATGGAAGAGCAGGAGCGACGCTTCCTGGCGCGGATAAATGACCCAATGAGGCAATGGAAACTGAGCCCAATGGACGTGGAGTCCTACAGCCGCTGGTATGGCTACTCGCGAGCCCGCGACACGATGCTCGATGCAACCGACACCAAACACGCGCCCTGGTTTATCGTGCGAACCGATGACAAGCGGCGCGGAAGATTGAATTGCATTTCGCACATTCTTGCGCGTATCCCCTACAAGAGGATTTCACGCGACAAGATCAAGCTGCCAAAGCGATCGAACAAAAACAAATACGACGACCATGCGACCATGGAAAAACGGCATTTTGTGGCAGAACGGTACTAATGCCTCACGTCGCCTGCTACAGAGCACTTGCGGCTTTGATCGGCAGCGTAATCTGGAAGCGTGCGCCTCTGCCGGTATCCGAGGTAACGTGAATGTCGCCGTTGTGACGTTCAACAATCATTTGAGATATAGCGAGACCCAATCCCATTCCTTTGATCTTTGTCGTCATGAATGCATCAAAGATGCTGGTCATGCTGTTGGGATCAATGCCCGGGCCATTGTCTTCAACGAATATCGCAATTTTATCGTGACCATGACGTTTGGTCTCGATCTGTAATTTCCGGCGGGTATCTACCACGGCCGCCATAGCGTCGATAGAGTTCTGGAACAGATTGAGAATGACTTCCCGCAACTGTCCCTTATGACCTGTGATGTACGGAAGCGAAGGCGCGAGTTGCGTGTCGATGGCGATTAAGTGATCGTCGAATTCCTTGCGCAGTATTTGCATCGCCTCAAGGGTGATATCGTTTATATCGACGAGCTGCTGCTCGTGCTCCGTATTCCTGAACAAGGCGCGAACGCTGTCGATCACCTCGTTGGTTCGGAAGCCGGCGCTGGTTACCTCGTCGAGTATTGCTTGGACGCGGGCAGTGTCCGGCGGCACGTGATCGAGAAATCGTCGCGCTGCCGCGGTTTTTGTCGCTATACCCGTCAGAGGCTGTCTTATTTCGTGCGCGACCGCGGCGATGGCTGCCTCCAGGTTCATAAGTTTGCTGTCCCGTTCGCGCTGGAGTGTCCGGTTTGCTCTCGCCAGTCTCGCATAGATTGACATGACTTCGGAGAGCATCGCGACAAGCACAATTGTTGAGACCGCGACGGAAAACACACGGCTGGAATAAAATCCAAGGCTGAACCGACTCGCAATAAACTGACTAACGATCGTCTGCTCCGCCACCGTCGCAAAGAGCGTCACCAAAAGCCATAAATCGAGCATTGACTGCTTTCGAATCCAAAGCAGTACAACTGCGGAAATACTTGTCGCGAGTGTAATTTCCGTCACATAATTCGCCATCGGCGTAAAATGGATCTGGTCGGCAACAAGGCGGGGAAGAAACCGTTCGGCGGCGGCAATTCCCGTAAGTGTGCAGAGCAGCAGAAGCACTCCGACCACATTCCAGAAAACAACTGCCGAAGGGCTAGACCGGAACGTTGGGTTATTCGGCCGTTCGCTCTTGAAGCACGCATAACCCAGCGCTGCCGCGGAGAATCCGAAATGCCAGAACGTATAGAGCCATGGAGTGGTCTGGAGGCCGAAAACGAAGAGGCCGCCCGGTGCGAAAGCACCTGGATAGGAAAGGCCGTGCGGAATGACGATCAAGCCCGAAAAAAGATAACCATCGGCGAGGATCAGGAGACCGCGAGAACCGAAATTGAAATATTGGCCAAACAGCAAAACCGCCGTTGCAACGTCGGTCACGAAAATCATGCCTTCCACCGTCGGGACGAAGCTGTCGAACCGCGACAGTTGCATCGATCCGAATGGCGCCACGGCTAGGAGGCCGATGACCAGCGCACCGATGATGCCGTAAGCACACCTCTGCTGCCGAGGCGTCGGCAACATAAAGGCAATAGAAAACGCGAAACTCTCATCTGCCGCCGGCCTGCGCATAATCGCCCCGTGCAGTCGATGGATCGTTGTTGACCTTACCAAGTACGGGACAGTCGGGACTAGTCCGACAGTGTCCTAATTGGGACACCACCCTAGACCGGAATAGTAGGGCGTCGTTGTAACAATACGAATTAACCGGCTTCGTATTGATACGTTTAGAAACAAATTCTGACAGATTATTAGAGGGTTGAGTAACGCCGGGGATAATGGCTGGGGCAGGCGGGTCTGGAAAGTAGGCAAAAGTTGGGACGCCACGGGACGCGAGATTTGACTTAAATCAAGGTTTGGCGCTTTCGCTCTTGCAAAACTGCGACGTGGACGCGGACCGCGAAGGCTGCCTGTGCCTGCCGCGCCGGAGGAGCCTCTCCCGACCCCTCGTTCGGCCCGGCCGACCTTCAAACCAGCTAGAGGGCGTGCAGGGGTGCCGATCGTGCAATCGGGAAACAAGTATCGATCCGTTATTAGTTGTGCGACAATTAATCGGCTTCGTTGCAAAGTTTCACGGAGGGGCGAGCGTGGTTCAACATCCTGAAGTTCTCCGCGCGGCGGACGCGTCACGTAAGGCTATGTCTACGCACTCGACCACTGATGCAGTCGTCTATGTTGTGGACGACAATCAGGACGTTCAAAGCGGGCTGAAACTGTTGCTGGAGTTGGTGGGTTTGTCATGCGTCACTTTCGGCTCAGTCCGGGAGTTTTTGCTGAACAACTCCGACAGCAAAACGAGTTGTCTCATATTGGATGTGCGGATGCCTGGGATAGGAGGTCTAGACCTTCAAAAGGAATTGGCCGATGCGCGGAACAGAATCCCTATAATCTTTATTACAGGTCATGGGGACATTCCGATGACGGTTAGAGCAATGAAGGCAGGCGCGGTCGAATTTCTTACAAAACCTTTGCGGGAGCAGGACGTGCTCGACGCCGTCCAAATGGCACTGCAGCGCGATCGTGCCGAGCGCGGCAAAGAACAAAGTCGGCACAATCTCCGAGTCCGATTTGACGCCCTCAGCGATCGTGAACGTGAAGTAATGATGTGCGTGATTGGAGGCTTGCTGAACAAACAAACCGCCGCGAGGCTCGGTCTTACCGAAAGCACCGTGAAGGCTCATCGGCATAATTTGATGCAAAAATTGGGAGCTAAATCCGTGCCTGACCTAGTGGGGATCGCCGAATCCTTGGAGATTGACCGTCCGAAGTGAGATGGGCGCGTTAGAGGACCCAGTTTCCGCATGGTGCTGGAGCAAAAGATTGCCAACAATTTCGATTGTCGATGACGATATCTGGGCTCGAGAAGGAATACGAGAGCTCGTCGAATCTTTAGGCTATGGTGCTCGTGCTTTCGAAACCGCCCAGCAGTTTCTCGAGTTGGGCATCCTGGGGGAAACGGTGTGCCTCATTACTGACCTTCAAATGCCCGGCTTGAACGGTCTGGAATTGCAACAAGAGCTAAAAGTGCAAGGTAGTCGCATCCCGGTTATTTTCGTTACGGCATTTTTCGACGAAAGACGCCGCGATAACGCTTTACGCGCGGGTGCGGTTGGATTTTTGAGCAAACCTTTTGATGAGCGATCTTTAATCGATTGTCTGGCGCTAGCGATCAAGCCGCCGCACGGCGCTTCGGCGTGACTTTTACGACGGCTTCGATCATTAATTGCAGCCTAAACTAAAGTATTATCCATTGATCCTTTCAGCCCAGTCAGAAGTCCTTTCGACCGACTGGCGGTCGGTAGGTATTGGAACGTACAATCGAGCATCGGCTTCCAAAGTGACGAATAGCATCGAAATAATCGTTTATGCCATCCCTGTTTGTGACGCGCGAAAAGGTGCGGAACATGCTGACGCAGTCGACGGCTCTAAGTAGTTCAATTTATCCTCCGATTCCCAGGCAGCGGCGTCCGGCGGCGGATCAAGGATCGGCTGGTGACCGCGCCCTCACAACGTTCGATTTAATCGTTCGCGCCGCCGGCGTCAGCATCCCCTATTTGCGGGGCGCCGAGATCTTTGGCGAGGATGAACCCGCCGAGCATCTTTACAAAGTCGTGACCGGCGCCGTCTGCACCTACAAAATTCTCAGCGACGGCCGTCGGCAAATCACCGGATTCTATCTGCCCGATGAGTTTTTCGGCCTGCAATATTCCGATGAACACTGCTTTTCGGCGGAAGCAATCAAGGATGCCAAGATTATCGCCATCAAAAAAAGCGCACTAATGACAGCCGCTAAGGGCGATGCGGTGGTCAGCCACCGGCTCCTGTTGCTCACAGCCCTCGAACTTAGCAGAGCGCAGAATTGTGTTCTGCTCCTGGCCAAAAGCGCGCAGGAACGTGTGGTTGGTTTCCTTCTTGAGATGGCGTCACGCTCGCCATCCGGCAGGTCGATACAGTTACCAATGCTACGGCAGGACATCGCCGACTATCTCGGTTTGACCATCGAGACTGTATCCCGGACGCTGAAAACTCTGAAAAATCTCGCGGCAATCGAAGTGTCGACGCGCCACATCGTAATTTGCAATCGTTCGACTCTCATTCAGTTGAATGGTTGAGCTGATTTGGTTTGCCGAATGATCACAAGAGGGGGGTGCAAGTGAAAAACCCAATCGGATTGCTGGGCGCACTTTGGTTATTGGTGCCAGTCCTTGCACATGCGGCCGATCTGCCGCCGGCTCCGCCGGTGCCACAGGCCCCTGCGGCCTATATTCCTGTGGCTCCTCCGGTCTACAATTGGGCCGGTTTCTATGTCGGCATTAATGGCGGTTGGGGATTTGGCAACGCTACGTGGACTTCGCCGTTAGGCTCTGGCTCCGATGCCGACAATGGCGGCGTTATCGGCGGCACGCTCGGCGTCAATTTTCAGACCGGCTCTTTCGTGTTCGGTGTGGAGGGTGATTGGGACTATTCGGGCATCAATACCGGCACGAGCGGCAGCGTTTGTAACATCAGCGGCACCTGTCAAACTGGAAATACGTGGCTGAGCACGCTACGCGGCCGCGCCGGTTATGCGTGGGATCGTGTTCTTCTTTATCTGACCGCGGGTGGTGTCTTCGGCAACGTACAGGCGACGCTTAACGGCGTTACCACCACCAAAACCCAAGAGGGTTGGACTGCCGGTCTTGGCGTCGAATACGCCCTTTCGCAGAACTGGACGGCCAAGCTCGAATATCTCTATGCCGACCTCGGTAGTACCACAGCGAACTGCTCGTCAGCAGCTTGCTTGGCGGCAAACGCAGGCAATCCACTCAATGCCAGCGTCAGTCTTACCGACAGCTTGGTGCGCGTCGGCGTCAACTACAAGTTCTGACGCAAACAGGGCTACAATATTGATCCAGATCAATTCGTCGACTGCCGACGACTTTAGATTAAGATTGGCGGCAATCTGACGTTCCCGTGAGCGGAAAGGTGCTCAAAACTCTAGGAAGAAGTTGCTCCAAAGTGACAAACAGTCGAAGCCGACATTCTCGGCCGGGGTTGTCGCATGGCTGAGACCTTCGGTATTAATCCGGCCGCGCCTCACCATCTGCCGTCCTTCATTACTCCCCCGGGCCAAACCGACGTGCTCATGGTGGTCATGGGTATCTTCCTGGCATTCGCTGTATTGATGTTCGGGATCATTTTTCTGCGCTTGCACACGCTGCCGGAGCGAGTGGCACATAAATCTCAGAAGATCCAATTCGAGATCGTTGCGGTTTTGGGCCTCATCGCGCTGTTCACTCATATGCACATCTTTTGGGTTGCGGGTCTGCTGCTTGCGCTGATCGATTTTCCCGATTTCGGGAACATGATGAGCCGTATCGCTGGATCGGTGGAAAGGATCGCCGGGGTGAAGCCGGCCGATGACGTGGCCGCGACCGAGTCAAAAGAGTTCTCACGGGGAACTATCCGAAGTTCAAAGCGGAAATGGTCACGAAAATCGGACCACGCCGGCACGCCCCGCTTCGGAGTTCCATCCCGCAGGGGAGAAGGAGACCGAGCATGTTTGAGCTTCTCTTCTGCTCAGTGCTGACGATTCTGCCTGATTATCTGTTCCGCCGGTACGTTCAAGGAAAGCGATTAGGCAAAGAAATAACCTTCTATTCCATGTGGTTCGAGCTCAGGTGGGGCATTACGTCCTGCGTGATCCTAACGGTTTGCCTTATCACGGTGATTTTTTACAATCACCCATCCACGAGCAATGTTACGCTTTTCTTTAGGACCGTACCAATCCTCCCCGAAACGAACGGCCGCGTTGCTGAGATTTTTGTGGGCACCAGTGGTTCGGTCCACAAGGGAGATCCGATTTTCAGGCTCGACAGTTCTAAACAGGAGGCGGCCGTCAACGCGGCAAAGCACAAGATCGCCGAGATCGATGCCGACATAGTTGTGGCGCGGACGGATGTACTTAAGGCCGAAGGACAGATTAAAGCGGCCACGAGTACGCACCAGCAGACTCTGGATGAGCTTGAAACCAAAAGAGAATTGCAGCGGCGCAATTCGGGGAACGTGGCGTTCCGGGAAATCGAGAGGCTTGAGGTTCGTGCTGAGGGTCAACTGGGCGAGATCAACGCAGCCACCGCCGCGAAACAAGGCGCCGAAGAGCGTGTTGTTTCGGCGCTACCGGCCCAGAGAGGAAGTGCTGAAGCCGCATTGGCCCAAGCGCAAGTTGATTTGGACAAGACTGTCATTCGCGCGGGTGTCAACGGCCGGATCGAGCAATTCACGCTCCGGGTCGGCGACGTCGTCAACCCGCTGATGCGGCCGGCCGGTGTTCTGATCCCAGAGGGGGCAGGCCAGAAAGTCCTGCAGGCGGGTTTTGATCAGATCGAAGCGCAAATCATGCGAAACGGAATGGTCGCCGAAGTCACGTGCGTTTCGAAGCCATGGACGATCATACCTATGGTCGTCACCAACGTGCAGAATTTCATTGCAGCGGGCCAATTCCGCGGCGGCGAGCAGCTCATCGACGCGCAGCAAGTGACGAAGCCCGGCACGCTTCTGGTGTTTCTGGAGCCGCTCTACAATGGGGGACTAGACGGAGTGACTCCTGGCAGCAGCTGCATCGCCAATGCCTATTCAGATAATCATGATATAATCGCGGCGAAGGACACCGGACGCTTAGAGGGCATCGCTCTTCACATTGTCGACGCTCTTGCTCTCGTTCACGCCTTGATATTGCGGCTCCAGGCGCTTGTGCTGCCGTTTCAGAATCTCGTGCTTAACGGGCACTGATGCGCGGTACAGCCAATCAGACGTTATAACGGAGTAGAATCCATCTTCGCGAAGTAAAATTGAAACAGGAGGGTGAAATGCGTGGACTCATCAGATACTTGGCCATCGTTGTTTTGTTTTTGGGTGCCTTTGCGAGCGCGTCAACGCAATCCAGGGCGCAAACCGGCGAAGTACGTCTTAACATCGTGAAGGCCGGGTTCATCGTGGGCATCGGGGGCGGCAGCGGAGTATTGCATTATAATGGGCACGCGTATCGATTGAGTATCGGCGGAGTTGGTGTCGGTAGCCTTGGAATCGCAGGCGTGGCACTCGTCGGCACCGCATCAAATTTGCATTCGCCTTCAGATATCGCCGGCACATACGGCGCAGCCGGCGCCGGCGGAGCGTTCGTCGGCGGGGCACAAGTGGCGACGCTCCAGAACGAAAAGGGCGTTGTCTTAACATTGCATGGCCCACAAGTCGGGTTCCAAGTTTCGCTTGGTCTCGGCGGCATGACAATTTCCTTGCGGTAAACGAAGGTTGATTCGGAATCCTTCGCTCCGGTAGCCTCTGTCTCCGCCAGGCGCGAACCAGTGCGGTAGGCAAGGCGAAGGCAAAGCCGTCAGCAGGCAACGCTGGCGGCTTTGCTGTAGATTTGGACGTTTCAAGGTGCGGAGTTGGATTACAGTTCCACTCCCTCCGCCACCCCAGGCGGGAGGAACTGTAATCCAACTTTCTCCGTTTGAGCACGGCACGCTGCGGCTCTGAATGGTATCGAGCCTTCGACGCGGAATATCCGGTGTGGGCAAGCACGGTTTCGGCGAGTGCGGGGCGTGGCTCAGATGCACCGGGCTAGTGGCGGGTCAGCGTGATGGCCGCTTCAATTTCAGCACCTGACCAGACGATCGTGGGTTTGCCCAGCGCATTAGTCCATTCACCTGGGAGATCAGGCAATGAAGCAGGATCGACACAGCATCTTGGATGTGGGCCTTTCGCCGCTGGCCAAAACAAAATGGCGTGCGTCTGAGACAATACCTCAAACATCGCATTCCAGAATGTGGGAAATCCGGAGTATGACGGTGGGCGATTTGCGGAGAAGCCGGAGATTTTGGGTTTGTCTTCAATAAAGATTGTCGTAGATGGCCTGGAGGCGGGGAAGCAAGTCAAGATTCAATTCATTGCGCTGAGGTGTTCTCGCAGGCAAGCACGTTTCCTTGAAAGACCTCGGAGTTTCGCCCGGATCCCACTGTCCGGATTGTCGATGGTCCGCAGTGTTCTCTGCTCCGGGTCAATGTCGCTGCTTACCAGAGCCGCCGGCATGAACAATAGCCTTCACGCAATCGTCTCTTCGCCCAACAAGCGATCAATCGTGCCTTCAAGAGCGTGACGCCAGGGAGGCGACCTGATCCCGAAGGCGCGGGAAATCGCCGTACAATCAAGCCTCGTATCCATCGGGCGGACAGCGGTCGTTGGATATTCGCCGGTCTTAACCGGTCGGACCTGCGGCGCCCGGACCAGCCGATCGGCCATGAGATCCACAATTGCGCAAGCGAATTCAAAACGGCTTGCCTGCCCAGTGCCAGCGAAATGATACAAGCCATAGGGCGCCCGCTCCGGTTCCGTGGCGCAACGAATTGCGATGTCGAGGCAGGCTCCGGCGACATCACGCGCTGCGGTTGGGCATCCGCGTTGATCTTTGACGATCGTCAAGCGGTTACGCTCGGCGGCCAGGCGCAAAATCGTCTTGACGAAATTTTTCCGAAAGGGACTGTGCATCCAGGCGGTGCGCAAAATGACGTGCCGCGGATTGGCATCGCGGACGGCACGTTCGCCCGCGAGCTTGCTGCGACCATAAGCATTGATCGGCGCCGCTTTGTCTCCTTCGTTGTAAGGAGCGCCCTTTCTCCCATCGAATACATAATCCGTCGATATATGAATAATCGGAATGCCGCGACGCCGGGTCTCAACGGCAAGGCGCAAGGGTGCGGCAGCGTTCACGGCGAATGCTATCGCCTCTTCACTTTCGGCTCGATCGACGTCGGTATACGCGGCCGCATTAATGACGGCGTTCCAAGGCTTGGCCGCGACGATTTCCGCAAGTGCGTCCTCATCCTCCAAATCGAGAGTAGCGCGTTGGGGCGCGACGAGTTCGATGTCGCCGTGCAAGTCCAGTCTGCGCAGCTCCTCGCCGACTTGGCCGGTTCCCCCGAGTAGCAACAGGCGCATCCTTCAAGTACTCGTTTTTGGCAGCCAGCGAGGTACCGCGACTATTCGAGGTCTACAACCGGCATGGCATCAAGTGGATGGCCGTCATACTCGAACGGACTTTTGAAATCCTTCAGGAGCGGAAGGTGTCGATCTCTGTCCGAGGTGATGATGTCGGATTCCTGAAACGGCCAAGGAAAGCCGATATCCGGATCGTTCCAGGAAATCCCGCTCTCATGAGCGGGCGCGTAGTATTGCGAGACCTTGTACATCACCACCGTATCGTCCTCGAGGGCAACAAAGCCATGGGCGAAGCCAGCCGGTACATAAAGCTGGCCGCCGGTGTCCGCAGAAAGTTCGCTCGAGACATATGCCCCCAAAGTCGGTGAACCCCTCCTTACATCGACAACGACGTCTAGGATTCGTCCGCTCAAAACACTGACCAGCTTGGCCTGAACCGCTGGCGGAAGCTGGAAATGGAAGCCGCGAACCGTTCCGGCCCGCTTGGAACATGATTGATTTTCCTGGACGAAGTGACAGGTAATTCCGGTATCGCTCAACCGCTGTTCATGAAAGGCTTCGCTGAGCCAGCCGCGTGTCATTCGGCGTGCAAAATTTGAACGCCGATTGACAATCCACCTCTGCCAATGGGACGACGTGACGCAACGCCCATTGCCACGAAGCGAAATCCATCCCAGCGTTCTCACGGCAATGCACCCTGACGCCCTCACGCTCTACCTTGCGTCGATCGGAGGCGCTCAGATTGGAAGATGTGCTCACCAAGTGGATTTCGAAGCCGCATCGACCGAGTTCGGACAAGTATCGCTGCCTGCACATAAGGTAGTATCCGGCCGCCGGCGTCGAAATGGCTGAACACGCAGACAAGCCGTTGGCCTCCGGGGCTCTTGGGCTGGGAAGCCGGCTCGTGCCGGGTGTCTCGGCCTTCTCGTGCGCCGCGCAGCATGAAGTGTTCGAGCGCGGTCAATCCGCTCGCCTGCGCGTCGGGGTAGCGGCGGAAATAATCTACGCTGCTAAAATCCGGATTAGGATCGAGCCCTTCACCGGCACCGTGGGCAAGATAGTGGAGAAGCGGAACATGGCCGCGCTTAGCCGCCTCGGGCCGTTTCGCAAGATACCATTCGGTGTCGAAGAGCGGATTGGGATCGCGCAGACGCCCCAACGAGACGTGGTGCCAAGCCGGATCCATGCATCGAGCGAGTAGCCATGCGGGGTTGAACGAATCCGACCTGTTGAGCCGGTACCAAACCGAATCGAACAAGCCTGATTGCGTCAATTCCTCGTATCGGCGCCTGACGGACGCGAATGGCAGGGAAGCCGCTAGCCCCATGGCGTTTCCATCGCTAGTTGGGATTTTCGCGCTTGTGTCTCAACTGGGATCATCAAGTGCAACCTAAGGGCTAATTTGATGTAGCGCAGCTGCAGGTTCTCTGCCACTCGGGTCTTTGGCGCGCGACGACCACTCCCGCCGGGCGGTACAACCAGCATGTAACCAAGTTCTGCGCTTGGGGAAACCAACTGCTATAAAGGCGGCATCGTCGCGAGCGATGCGGTTGCTGGCCCGAGCGCGGATGTATTAATCTGGCTGAAAAGAGGGAGGGAATGATGTGCCATCGTTTTGCCGGAGCCGTTATCGGAATCGTTGCGCTCGGCAGCTTGATACAACCTGCACTCAGCCAGGAACCGATCAAGATCGGCGTGATGTTCCCTCTCACCGGACCGATTTCCGCGCAAGGCGGTCCGGAGCGCGACGCGGTCAAGCAGGCCTTCGACGAGGAAAGCAACACGGTCGCGGGACGGAAAATTGAATTGCTTTATGAGGACAGCACGGGCCGCCCGGATGTCGGACTGACCAAGACCAAGGCGCTGGTGGAGCGCGACAAAGTCGACTTGCTGCTCTCCGAATTGGTTAGCTCGGTGGGAGCCGCAATGGCCCCTTACGTGACCGAGCAGAAAATTCCGTGGATCAGCACTGTCGCGCTCGACAGCCTCACCCGCGCGCAGAAAAGTCCCTACATTTTCCGCTTTGTTCCGTCGACCTACCAATACGCAATGGTCGCGGCTCAGGCGACCCAAAAAATGGGCTGGAAGAAAGTCTATTTCCTCGGTTGGAATGCGCCGCCCGGTCATGAATTGGCGGATGTCGTGAAGAAGCTCTATGGCGCCGATAATCTCATTGACGCGCAGTTCTCAAATGTCGGCACATCCGATTACGCGCCTTATCTCACGGCGATGGATGCCGGAAAGGCCAATGGGATGTTCGCCGCCATGTGGGGCGCCGATGCGCCGCGCATGATCGAGCAATATGCCGAATACGGCCTCAATAACAAATTGCCGATTTTCGGCATCGCCTCATTCACAAGCGAGGAATTGCTTGCCGTCATGCCGCCCCAGGCTGTCGGCATCCAAAGCGCCTACACCTATTGCGGCACTCTGGATACGCCAGAGAACAAGAAGTTCGTCGACGGATTCAGAGCGGCGCACAACGGCGCTGTTCCCGGCTCATATTCGTATATGGGCTATATGGCGGCAAAGATGGTCATTGCGGCCCTGAAGGACATCGACGGGAAAGCCGAAGACCACGACGCCTTTATCAAGGCTCTCAGCAAGGTAACGGTCAAGGGACCGATGGGAATGACGAGCTTTGACGAACATCATGGCATGGTGGCCGACTTCTATCACCTTACCATCGAGAAAGGCCCCGACGGAAAGCTGCAAAATCACTGCGGCGAACGCATCGCACAGGTAAAGGACCCGTACGATCTATTCCCCTGAGACCACTGGATTTAGCCTCGAACCCGTGGGCGCCTGAACCGCGTAGATTACCTGCGCCTTCTTGCCGATGGCATCTCGTCACCGTCCGGGGCTCTAACATCGTCCGCCGCCGCTCGTGAATGGGCCTGTTTCACCGTTATGACATTCTGGTTGGTTCAAGCATTAAATGGCATCTCGTATGGGATGCTGCTGTTTCTATTGGCCTCCGGCTTGTCTCTAATCTTTGGAGTTATGAAAATCCTCAATCTGACGCACGGATCGTTTTATCTGCTCGGTGGCTATCTCGGTCTGGTCGTGCTTCAGGAGACGGGAAGTTTCATCCTTGCCGTACTCGGTGCAAGCTTGGCGATCGCGCTGATCGGTGTAATGATGGAGCGCTTTTTTCTGAGAAGATTCCATCTTCAACAGCTGCCGCAGGTCTTGGTTACCTTTGGCTTTCTTTTTATATTTTCCGATATTGCAACGGTGATCTGGGGTGCCAATCCGCAAACAATGCCGCGCCCTGAGCTTTTTTCCGGCTCGCTTCAATTCGCCGGATTCTATTATCCGACATACCGTCTCTTCATCATCGGATTCGGACTATTCGTCGCGACGCTCCTGTGGTGGCTTCAGGATGGTACTCGGGTAGGTGCGATGCTGCGCGCCAGCGTCGATAATGAGGAAATCGCCCGGGCCTTGGGAATCAATGTCTCTCTTCTCTTCACTCTGGTATTCGGGCTCGGCGCTTTTTTGGCCGCGCTCGGCGGAGTCATGGGCGGCCCGATCCTCGGTATTTATCCCGGCGCGGACTTTGAGGTCCTCTTGCTCGGCTTCGTCGTGGTTATCATCGGCGGGTTGGGCTCCTTGAAGGGTGCGCTCGTCGGCGGATTGGCCGTCGGCTTGCTCGATAATTTCGGCAAGGTGTTTTTTCCAGAATTGGCGCTGTTCACGATCTTTGCACCTATGGCGTTGATTCTGGCGATAAGGCCGGCCGGCCTGTTCGGGCGCGAATGAGCGCCGCAGGCGCAACCTCTTCTGTGAAATCGCGCGGCATCGCCGCGCTATTCTTGACGATACTAGTTCTCGCCGTATTGCCGTATCTGCTTTCCACTTATTATCTCGGTCTGGTGATCGAGATTCTGATTTTTGCCGTGTTCGCCATGAGTCTCGATCTGCTGATCGGCTACGCCGGAATGGCCTCACTCGGGCATGCCGCCTATTTCGGCGTTGGCGCCTATGCAGTCGGTTTGCTCGCAATCAAGCTTCATTGGAGTGTCTGGTCGGCTCTTCCGGCTGCCCTGATCGTCGTTGCCCTTGTGGCGGCGCTGTTCGGCTTGTTGGCACTGCGGACCCGAGGCAGCTATTTCCTGATGATTACGCTTGCGCTGTCTCAGGTCGCGTGGGGCATCGCATTCGGCTGGCGTTCATTGACCGGAGGCGACGACGGGCTGCCAAGTGTGCCTCGTCCGGAACTTGCGGCAGGCTGGTCCCTTGCAGGCGACCGGTCTTTTTATTTCTTTATTCTGCTGCTCGTGGGCGTCGCGGTGTTGCTGTTGACGCAGGTTGCCACATCGCCGTTCGGGTTTGCGCTACGCGGCATCCGCGAAAGCGAAACGCGCATGCAGGCGCTTGGATATGATGTCTGGCGTTACAAGTTCGCCGCCTTCATTATCGCGGCGGTTTTTGCCGGGCTCGCCGGCGCCCTTTATGCTTATTACAATCGTTTCGTCAGCCCCGATTACCTGGGCGTGTTCCGCTCGGCGGAAGTCTTGCTGATGGTAATCCTGGGCGGTGCCGGAACCTTGGTCGGGCCCGCAATCGGCGCCGCGGTCATCGTGCTCCTCGAAAACGTCATCAGCGCTTACACCGAGCGCTGGCTGATCGTGATCGGCACCATCTACATCCTGGTCGCGCTCTTTGCGCCAAACGGGATCATTGGCTTTGTTCGTGATGTCCGCGCACGCAGAGTGAAATCATGACCGCGCTCTCCGTCACCGACGTCTCTCAGAATTTTGAAGGTGTCCAGGCGCTGGCCAATGTTTCTTTCGAGGTTACACCCGGCGAACGCCGTTTGATCATCGGTCCGAATGGGGCGGGTAAGACTACCCTTTTCAATATACTCGCTGGGTCATACGCGGCTTCGGGCGGCCAGGTTGCTCTCTTCGGCCGCGACATCTCCGGGCTGCCGGCTCATGCGAGAGCGCGGCTCGGCCTGTCCCGGACCTTTCAGATCACCAATCTTTTTTACCGCCTGACAGTCCTGGAAAACATTCTGCTTGCATTGCAGGCAGGGAAGGGGGCGATATCACCTGCGCTTCGTCTGCTGCAGCAGGATCGTGCCCTGCTTACGCGGGCAGATGCCTTGCTCGAACAGTGGGAGCTAGGCGAGTTTGCCAAGCATGCCGCACAAGACATTTCTTATGGCCAGCAAAGACAGCTGGACATTTTGCTGGCCATGGCTGTCGAACCCAGGGTGCTGCTGCTTGATGAGCCAACAGCAGGTTTGTCCGCCGCGGAAGTTCCACGCGTCAAGACCATCCTGCGCAGCCTGCCGCGCGACACGACCGTGCTCATGATCGAGCATGATATGGACGTGGCTTTTGAGTTCGCCGACCGTATCACCGTTCTGCATCAAGGGCGGCTTCTGGCCGAAGGCAATGTGGAAGCCATTCGAAATAATCCGCAGGTGACCGAAATCTATCTCGGGTCCGATTGAGATCGCAGCGATGTTGAGCGTTCAAGATATCCACACCTATTACAGTGACAGTTATATCCTGCAGGGCGTTTCACTCGAGTTGAGGCCGGGGCAGGTGGTCGCTCTGCTGGGCCGAAATGGCGTCGGCAAGACGACTTTGGCCCGTTCCATCATGGGCCTTACGCCCGCCAAACGCGGCAAAATCCTGTTCAAACAGATCGACATTACCAATTTGCCTGCTCACAGGATCGCACGACTGGGCATCGGCCTGGTGCCGCAAGGACGGCAAATCTTCCGTTCGCTCTCCGTGAAAGAACATTTGGAAGTCACAGCGCGCGGCCAGGGCGGTTGGAACTCGAATAGGATTATGGAGCTCTTTCCGAACTTGCGTGCCCGGTTGCGCAGCTTGGCCGGCAAGCTCAGCGGCGGCGAACAGCAAATGCTTGCGGCAGCGCGCGCGCTCGTCGGCAACCCGGCGCTGCTCGTCATGGACGAACCGACAGAGGGATTGGCGCCGCTGATGATCCGTGAGCTCGGTCGGACAATCGAGACGCTCAAACGGACCGGAACATCGATTCTTTTGATCGAGCAGCAGCTCACTTTTGCGCTGCGCTACGCGGATACGGTCTTCATCATGAGCAAAGGACGCATCGTGCACCAATGTAGTCCGGCGGATCTTGCATCGGACGCACTGACGAAGTCGCGATACTTGGGGGTGTGATGCACGAGGAGTGCACGCCTCGCTTTGCAGCTATGCCCGGCGACTGGCTCGAAGTAATTGACATCGAGGTTGGAATTTTGCCCAATCTTTCGAGGAAACAGCGCGGCGGACGGCATGGCAGTGTCGCCGTCATCGATTAGGAGGGAACGCAGACGTGGTGAATTGGACCGAAGCTTCGCCCCTTGATCGTCGTCAGATCGTCGAAAGCTGGTTGAAGAAGTTCAGCTCTGCACTCGAGGAGAAACGTTATGCTGCAGCCGCGGGGATGTTTCACTCCGATGGCTACTGGCGCGACCTGTTGACGTTCGAGTGGCTCTTCAAGGTTCTTCACGGGTCCGGAGAAGTGGAAGCTTGGCTGCGTAAGGCTTTCGATCCGAAACCTGCCCGTAATTTCAGGTTGGAGTCCGATCCCACGGTTGGCGGGATAGGCGAACATCCGCAAACTTTGGAATTTTTCTTCAGATTTGAGACGGCCATCGCCTTCGGCCGCGGTTATGCACGACTTGTTCCCGATCCCGGTTCGCCGGCCGCCGCCGAGGCCTACACGTTTCTGACGACCATGCAGGAGCTGAAAGGCTATCCTGAAAAGAGGGGAAAAAGCCGCCCGCGCGACGACCTGCGCCTAACTTCGACCCAAACCGAGAATTGGCTGGACCGCCGGCGCGCGGCACGTCAGTTCAAGGATAGGGATCCTGACGTGATCGTCATCGGCGGCGGCCAATCGGGACTGATGATGGCGGCTCGGCTGGGCCAACTCGGCGTCGACACGCTCGTCATCGAAAAGACCGAGCACATCGGTGACGTGTGGCGCAACCGCTACCATTCGTTGCAGCTGCACAACGAAATTTGCATGAATCATTTTGCCTATTTGCCGTTCCCCGACACCTGGCCGGTCTTCATTCCGAAGGACAAGCTCGCCGACTGGCTGGCGTTCTATGCCGAGGCCATGGAGCTCAACATTTGGACAAAAACAAAGTTCTTGGGCGGCGAATACGATAGCTCTGAAAGGCACTGGACAGTGCGCCTGCGGACATCCGATCGGGGCCTACGAACGATGCAGCCGCGGCATATCGTTCTGGCAGCCGGTGTCAGCGGCCTTCCGAATATTCCCCGATTTGAGGGGACCAATGAGTTCGCCGGTCCTATTCTGCATTCCAGCAGCCCGACCGATGAACTCGACGTAAAGGGAAAGTCGGTCTTGGTCGTCGGCGCCGGCACAAGTGGTCACGACCTCGCCCAAAGTCTGCATGTTCGCGGCGCCAACGTCACGATGCTGCAGCGCTCATCCATTACGGTCGTCAGTCTTTATCCCAGCTCGGTTCGCCCCTACGAGCTCTATCGCCAGAACGACGGCGTTAAGCCGATTGAGGATACCGATCTTATCGCCAGTTCCGTCCCCTATCCGCTGTTCGCGCGACTGCAGCGTCCTCAAAGTCATCAGATGGCGGAAGACGACAAGGAACTTCTTGATGGCCTGCGTAAAGTCGGTTTCATGCTCGATAACGGCGAGGACGACACGGGCTATTTCCTGAAGCTCCTGCGCTATCAGGCCGGCTACTATTTGAATATTGGCGCATCCGATCTCATTGCTGCGGGAAGTATAAGGTTGAAGTCGGGCGTCGATATCAAGCGGCTCGCACCCGGCAAAATAATTTTCTCCGATGAGAGCTCGCTGGATGCAGATATCATCCTACTCGCCACGGGATATAAGCCTCTGCAAGAAGCCGTTCGATCCATGTTGAGCGACGCCGTTGCCGATCGCGTCGGTCCAATTTGGGGAATTGGAAAGGATGGCGAGCTCAACAATATGTACGCGCAAACTGCCCAACCGGGCTTTTATGTCACCGGTGGTGGCCTGCCCGGCGCGCGCGCGTATTCGCGATATACCGCTCTCCTGATCAAGGCCGACCTCGAAGGCTTGCGGTCTTACCGAGGCTCATCTCTGCAGACAACACATGGATCGATGGAACGGCCGGAGCCGGAATTCGCGCAGCCGTGATGCGCGTATTTAGACCGGCGAAAGGTCTCGTTCCAAGTACCAATAGCGGCTTATTTGGAGTTACCAATGCGCGACTGGCTTGAACTGCCCCGACTGTCGAAAGCCGAACGCGACAGACGTTGGTCGATGACTCGCGAGCAGATGCGAGCGCGCGGAATCGACTGTCTGGTGCTTTGGGGTTGGCCGGCGATGTGGGATTTCACCACGGCTAACGCTCGCTATCTCTGCCCGATCGGAGGCAACGCGGAAAACAACACGCTGATCTTTCCCCTGGTCGGCGAGCCGACCTCCTTCGTGTTCATGCCGACCTTTGTCGAATACTGGAAGCGCGCCCAGGATTGGGTGAGCGATATTCGCAGCCGGCGCGGCTCATGGTCCGAGACGGTGGTCGCTCGATTAAGGGAAATGGGTCTGGAAAATGCAACGATCGGCATGGATGGCGTGGCTGGCCCCCTCGATCCCGACGGGTGGCTGCCTTACAGCATTTTTGAGTCGCTAAAGGCGAACCTGCCCAATGTTCGCTTCGCAGATCTCGGCGACCTCCTGGAGACGATGCGGTCGATCAAGAGCGATGAGGAGATTGCCTTGCTCGAAAAAGCTTCTGCGCTCGGCGACAAGATGCTGCAGGCGTGCCGCGACCGTGCGCGGCCGGGCGTGCGCGAGTCGGAGGTCTACGGACACATGATGGAAGCCATGCTGGCCGACGGCGGTGAAGAACCGACGTTATTCCTGTGGGCATGCGATCGGCATCCATTTCCACATCCATTCCGGCTCCCTACGACACGTCAGATGGAGCCGCGCGACGTCATTACCTGCGAGATTCATCCTAAGATCGGCGGGTATTTTACCCATGTCGAACGCACATTCTGTTTGGGCGAGCCGGACAAAGAGCTGCAGCGCATTTATGACGGCTGCGTCGCTGCGTTCCGGCGCGGCATGGAGCTTTTTGGCCCGGGAAAATCGATCGTCACGGCCATGAACGAGGTAAAGCGCGTTATCGACGACGCAGGCTTGGGGATTTGCGAGACCGGCATTCACGGCCACGGACTGGCGTCCCTGGAATATCCCAGATACCGGTTCCATGCGCTCAAGGCCGATCAGGCCGCCCTCGCCACCATTGGCGACCAATTCAAATCCAGGATGGTTTTCGCCTTCAACATCGATCTCTTTGATCCGAAATGGCATGATGGTCAGACCGGCGCCGTCTTCGCGGATACCGTGGTCATTACCGACAAGGGGGCGCGCTCCTTGCATGCATTCTCCAAAGACCTGCAGAGAATCGGTTGAGCGCGCACCGCATCTTTTTTTGCTCGAGCAATGCATACAGGTGAAATCGCGATGGAACTGGCGACCGATCGACCGCTTCCAAAATTTCGGCGTATCGTCACCGGCCACGACGAAAACGGCAAAGCGACGATTTGGCTTGACGGCGATGCGACCAATCACAAGTTTCCCAGCGACAAAATCTCGTCAACGCTGATGTGGTCGACCGACCGCTCACCGACGCAATTGTACGGCGATGAGGATGAGGGTAGCCGTATTTTGGGCTCTTCTCCTTCACCGAGTGGCAGCCGTTTCACAATGATGGAATTCCACCCCGGCAACGGGGCGCACATGCACCGGACGGATACTGTGGACTATGTGATCTGCATTACCGGCGAAGTAGACATGTTTGTCGACGACACCCAATTCGTCAAGCTTCGGGCGGGTGACGTGCTCATCCAGCGCGGCACCTACCATGCTTGGGCAAACCGCAGCGACAAGCCATGCCGACTTGCAGTCGTTCTTTTGGATGCATCACCGAAGCGGGAAGGCTCCATTTCTGGGCTTGTCAGCGCACGTTGATTTTGAACGGGAACGGATAGAAGCCCCGCAGGAGGCGGTGGATGCCATCTTCAACTTCGAGTGTCGATCCATTGGGCCGTGTTGCCATCGTGACTGGAGGCGCGCGCGGGCTAGGCCGCGCAATGGCTTTAGGCCTGCTGCGCGACGGATTCCGCGTGGTCATAACACATTTGCCAACTAGCGCTGCAGAAATGCAGGCACTCAATATTCTTGCTGCAAGAGAAGGATCGGAAGGTCGGCTGTTCGCGGTCGAATCTGATGTGACAAAATGGGAGGAGTGTCGGCGGACCGTGGAGAGATCGCTCGAGCATTTCGGCGCTGTTCACGGACTCATCAACAATGCCGGCATTGGAATGCAGGGCATTGGCAACGTACTGGTCGGTAAGCGCAAGCCGTTCTACGAAGTAGAGGCGGATGCTTGGCGACGAGCAGTCGATGTCAATGTCAACGGCGCGTTTTTGATGGCGAAGGCGGTGACACCGCACCTTGTCAAGCAAGGCTGGGGGCGGATCGTCAACATTGAAACCAGCCTCTATACGATGATGATGGAGGGATTTTCGCCTTATGGTCCGTCCAAGGCGGCGCTTAAATCGGCGACAGTCATCTGGTCGAAGGACCTTGCCGGAACCGGCGTTACGGTCAATGCGCTGGCTCCCGGCGGTCCGGCGGACACACGCATGATTCCCATGATGGAGGTAGGCGACCGGTCGACCTTAATAAGTCCCGAACTCATGGTGGCGCCGATCGTCTGGCTTATCTCGCCACAGTCCGATGGCGTCACCGGTCGGCGCATTATTGCCAAGGAATGGAACGCAGACCGCTTGCGCTCCGAACCAACCGAAAAGACCGGTGTTCCCGCTGGATGGTAGCCACGACGCACGAAGCGCGCCCACTGATCGGATAACCGCATCATGCCCTGACGGTGGGGCCGGGATGACGCCGCGCCAGCCGTCAAGCGATGAACGTACGCAGCTCAGGCCGGCAGATAGCGCGTGCCGATCGATGGCTTGCTCTGCCCAAGTCCGGGCAATTCCCAGACGCCCGCGCCTGCCGGATTGATGTCGGCGGCGATGTCGACGTCGATCAGATAGGGTTTGTTGGCGGCAATACCCTTTCGCACGGCTTCGGCAAGATCGGCGGCGCGGTCAATGCGCACACCCTCAACGCCAGCCGACCGCGCCATCGCCGCGAAGTCCGGATTGTAACGCGCGCCGGTCTTGGGATGGTGGAAGTCGGTCGCCAGCTCGCGGCCCTGCAGATAGCCGCGCTGCAAGCCGCGGATCGAGGCATAGGCATAGTTATTCCATACCACCCAGACCACCGGCAGATCGTATTCGACAGCTGTGCCGAGCACGCTGGCGTGCATGAAGAAGGCGCCGTCACCGCACACCGACACGCAGGGACGGTCGGGCGCGGCAAATTTGGCGCCGAGCACGCCGGCAACGCCGAAGCCCATGGCGCCGAAACCCATGCAGCCGATCAGCGAATCCGGACGACGCGGCTTGCAATAGCCGAGCAGCCAGTTGTGATGCACGCCGATATCGCTCACCGTGATGGCGTCTGGCGGCAGACCCTTGTCGATTTCGATTGCAGCCCGCTGCGGATTGATCGGCTGGCTGTCGTCGGAAAAGCCGGGCGCGACGAACCGGTCCCACTCTTTACGGTAACCGTCGATCATGCCGAGCCATTTTTTGCGCGCGTCGAGTTTCTTTTCGACATCCTGCCGGCGGTCAAGTTCGGCATGCACTTGCCGCAGGAATGTGCGCACGTCGGCCATTAAGCCGAGCGCGACCGGATAATTGCGGCCGATCTCTTCGGGGTCGATGTCAACGTGAATGAGCTTGGTCGGCGGGATAGTGAAGGAGTAGCCCGGAATCCACGAGCTCGACGTGCGGTCGTCAAAGCGAATACCGAGCGCCAGCAAGACGTCGGCCTGCCGCGTCGCGTGATTGGCTTGATAATGGCCGCCGCGTGCGACAAGGCCGAGCGATAGCGGATGATGGGTGTCGATCGCGCCAAGCCCGCTCATCGACGCTGCGACCGGAATTTGCAGCCGTTCGGCAAGCTTCAAAAGCTCCGCGCTGGCACCGCCGTAGCGCACCCCCTGTCCGACGATGATGCAGGGCCGCTCGGCGCCGAGCAACATGTCGACAGTTTTCACCACG
The DNA here is from genome assembly GCA_963822935.1 of uncultured Alphaproteobacteria bacterium. Lineage (GTDB taxonomy): Bacteria > Pseudomonadota > Alphaproteobacteria > Rhizobiales > Xanthobacteraceae > BOG-931. The sequence goes on along the minus strand of CAWGJP010000022.1, from coordinate 261,829 downwards.
CCTTCCGGATCGGCGCCGCAACGGCTGGAAATGTTGGCGCTCCATTCCTCGGGCTTCGGCGCTTCTTCGCCGGCCGCTTCTAGGAATACGTCGAATGGCACGTCCAGCACCACCGGGCCAGGGCGCCCGGTCACCATGGTCTTCCACGCTTGGCGGACGGCAAGCGGCACCATTTCGCCGCGCGTCGGCTGATAAACCTTCTTGCAGCAGGGACGAACCATCGACGGAAAGTCCGCCTGATATTGACGATACATCTCCTGGAACGCACCGCGATTGAATTGACTCGTCGGCACATTGCCGGTCACGGCAAGAAACGGCACTGAATCGAGATAGGCGGTTGTGAGCGAGATCGGCAGATTGGCTGAGCCCGGCCCGCAGGAGGTGAACGTGGCGGTCGGCTTGCCCGAGACACGGTAATAAACGTCGGCCATGAACCCGGCGACGCTCTCGTGATGCACGGAGATGGTCTTGATGTCGCTCTGGCGCTCGTAGAGCGCGTCGATAAACTGAATGTTGCCGTGCCCGCACAGGCCGAAGACGTTGGGAACTTTCTCCTGGATCAGATAGTCGACGATGACCTGCGCTCCGTTCATCTTGTTTGTCGACACCGGATAAACCTCCATTTGGCGGGCCCAAGGCGAGCGGGGCGAACCTATTTCTCATATTGCTGGACGTCAATTGATATTGTGGTATCTGCTCTAGCCTGTGCTTGCGCCAAATCCAAGCGGGGCGAGAGCGAGCACGCTTGTGCGGCGGCGGCGCAGAGCCGATGATCGCGGTTCAGCTTCGAGGTCTTACGGCGAGTATCGGGAGGTCGTCGAGTGAATGTCCGTGCCAAGATCAAGGTGAGCAAGAGACAGGGACCGTCGGCTCGCGGCGAGATCGCCCGGCTGGTCGCGCCCGCGTCGGACGCCACCGATAGTCCTGATGACCGCCGGCCTGGCGGCGTGCAGTCGCTCGGTCGCGCTTTTGCAATCCTCGAGCAGGTCGCGCGCCATCGCAACGGCATCGGGCTTGCCGAGTTGAGTCGCCTCGTCGGACTTCACAACTCCACCACCTTTCATCTTGCCAAAACCTTGGTGTCGCTCGGCTATCTGCGGCAGGAAAGGGAGACCAAACGCTACCGCGTCGGGCGGCCACTTTTCGCCCTCGCCGCGAGTGCGCTCGACGAGATCGAAATGGTCAGCTTGGCGACCCCCGTACTCGAAGAGCTGTCGCGCGAGATGGGTGAGGCGAGCCATTTCGCCGTGCGCATGGGGGATGCCGTAGTCGTGATCGCGCGCACCAGCGGACCGGGCGCGTTCCAACTGGCTGATCGCGTCGGCGTCGTGCGGCCGGCGCACTGCACGGCGGTCGGCAAAGTCATACTTGCCTCCTTGCAGCCGGATCAGTTAAGGCGATTTCTCGATCGCTCCGGCACGATGCCTTCGACGCCGAAATCGATTACTGAAATTCCGAAGCTGATGCGCGAGATCGAAGAGGTGAGGCGGACAGGCGTCGCCGTTGACGACGGCGAGTTCAATCTCGAAGTGCGCTGCTTGGCGGTGCCGGTCGAGGATTTCACCGGCAAGACCGTCGGGGCTCTCGGCATTTCGGCGCCGATCTGGCGGCTATCGCAGCAGCTGCTGCAAAGCCGGGCAAAAATCGTCCGGGCGGCGGCAACTCGGCTCGGCCGTGATTTTGGCGCCGCGAATGATTTTTCCCAACCGGTTGCGCCGTGGAAAAACCCGCGGCGATAGCGGGAACTCGGTTTGGCTACGTCGCGGCCGGGATGAACCAACTTATCCATCCTATACGGAGGAGCAGGCGCCCACAGCGCGATTGGCACGTCCGCATCCTCGGTATCCGCACCGCACGGATCTTCCCGCAGCGGATATCAAACCCAGCTAATCTGTGTTATCGTGAGCGCAACGTCGGAAATTCAACGTCAGTGGGGGGACGACATGACGATGACCGATGTGGCTCTCTGGATTATTTTTGCAGCGTTGATGGCGCTGATTCCGGTTGGTTGCATACTGACTCGGCCAACAAAAAAATAGGCCGTCGAACGTCGGCTGGACGAGCGGCTGGTCTTGCCAAAAAAGCACCAACGCTCGGAAGTCGGCGAGGGCGACTTAAGGGGTGAATCGGACCTGCAGTTCTGCGGGTTTGGCTGCTATTGTCGCGCGCTAACTTCTCTCAAATCTCTCGCTTGGAAGTCCAAGGAGCATAAGCATTTGAGGATGTTTACTGGCCGCTCGGCGTGCGCAGCCCGATCCAGGAATCACGCACCTGCTGATAGTGCACGATCGGGTCATAGACTGAGACTGGAAGTCTCAATTCCTCCGCCGAGAGGCGACCGACCGCAGCAAGCAGGCTGTAGGAGGCGACGACGCGGTCGTGCTGCGCGACAATCAGATTTTGCCGAGCATTGACGAGAGCCTGCTCCGCATTGAGCACGTCCTGTGTCGTGCGTTGCCCAGCCATGGCTTCGTTACGCACGCCGGTCAGCGCCCGCGCGGCGGCGTCATTCTGGCGTTCCGCGGCCTCGATTTGCGCTTTCGCCGCTTGCAACTGTCCCCAGTCCTGAACGACATCTGCGCGGGTCTGATCGCGCACCTGATCGACATTGAGCCGTTGTTGGTCGACATTTTCCTTGTTCGAGCGAATATTGGCGTATTCCGCACCGCCTTGGTAAAGCGGAACCGACAGATTGAGCGACACCGTGTCGGTATACAGCTTCGGCGTCGTGATGTTGGGAAAGATCTGCTGCTGGACGCTGTACTGTCCGGTCAGCGTCGGCCATAGCGCGCCTTCTGCGATTTTGACCTGTAATTGTGCGACGTCAACTCCGTACAACGCGGCGAGCACGTTCGGATTCTGCATCGTGGCAACGCCGATCGCGGCGTTCAGCGTCGAGGGTGCCAGCCGATCGACGGCCGAGGCCGGAGCGAGGTTTGCCGGTTCGTCACCGATGATGCGCCGATAATTGGCGCGCGTCGTCATCAGCGTCGACTCCGCGGAATGCATGGCGGCCTCGCCGGCCGCCAACTGCGCCTCCGACTGCGCGACGTCGGTGTCTGTTATTTGACCGGCGGCGAAGCGGTTGCGGGTGTCCTGCAGTGTGCGCTGTAGGACGCGGACATTGTTCTGTTGGACTTCGAGGTTCGCGTTGTCGCGCGAGACGTCCATATAGACGGTCGCCGCAGCCAGCAACACCGATTGCTCCATGACGCGCAGCGTCTCGCGCGCGGCGGAAACCTTGCTTTCCGCCGCGCGGACGCTATTGCCAGTTCGCTCGCCATTGAAGAACGTCTGCGTAGCGGTGGCCCCGACCGAGTAGGGCGTGGTCAGACCTCGATCTCCGAATGCGGCGCCGTTTGGCAATATCGGCTGCGTCGGCGGAATGATGTTCTTGGTATTGGTATATTCTCGCCCAACTGTGGCATCGGCGGTGATGGTCGGGCGATAGCCCGACAGCGCCTGCGGCACGCTCTCGTCGGTTTGTCGGACGACGGCGCGTTGCGCGTTAAGCTGCGGATTGTTCTCGTAAGCTCTGGCGAGCGCCGCTTCCATCGTCTCGGCGACCGCGTCGCGTGGCGTGACCGCGGCGAGCGCAAGGACGATCGGAACTACAACCGCAAGCGCCCGTCTGAACCGTTGCCATGACGGTTTCCCCCGCACGCTTGGAGCCATAGTCCCACTCGCCACCGTCAGCCCCAATTCGACCGGCGGCGACTTTAACGTGGAGACTTTTGGCTTACAAGGTTACCGCCGTATCGGAACGCGGGCCGTGCGCTCGCCGTGCCAGCAGCCGCAATTCGCGCAGCCCGAACATTAGCGTGGCGAGCATTAGCGGCAGGAAAAAATCAAGCACGCGGAAAGTCACGAGTGTCGCGAGAAGGGCCTCACGCTGATATTGCGGCAGGCCGATAAGTATCGCGGCTTCGACGACGCCGAGGCTGCCCGGCGTGTGACTGACTGCGCCGAGGAGCGTGGCGAGGACGAAGACGACGACGACCGTCGCGAAGCCGACGGTGGGACTGTTCGGCAACAGCATGAAGATCGACAGCGACGCCAGGCAACGGTCGAGCGTGCCGATGCCGATCTGCAGAAAAGTGCGCCGCAGACCGGGGAGGGCGATCCGCCAATTGGCGCGGCCGACGATGCGCGGCCGCAATGTCAACCAGATCAGATAACAACCAATGACGAACAGGCCCGTAAATCCGATCAGGCGGTTGGCCCAGTCCGGCAGGTGATCGAAAACGGAAAGAGCGGCAGGCGAATAGGCCACGGCGCCGCCGAGCACGAAAATGTTGCCCAGCCAGAACGTCATTCCGGTGACGAAGGCAATCTTGGTGATGTCTACGACGTTGAGGCCCCAGAACGAGTAGACGCGAAACCGCACCAGACCGCAGGTCAAGGTCGCGGCTCCGAGCGAGTGGCCGATCGTATAGCTCGTGAAGCTCGCAAAGGCGGCGACGCGGAAAGGAATCTTATGTTTGTCGATCATGTGCAGCGCGAACAGATCGTAACAGATCAGATTGGCGTAACCGGCGGCCACCAATACCGCCGCAATCAGGATGCGCAACGGCGACTGTGCCTTGAGCGCGACGAGAACTTTGCCGACATCGATGCCACGCAACAGATGATAGAGCGTGGCTATGGCGACGGAGACGATGATGAAGCTGATCGCAAACCTGATCTTGTTCGGGCCGACGCCGCGGACGATCGTTTGCGCAAAGGGAAACGATGCTGCCAGGGCCAAGTCAGCTCCGTCGAAAAAATCACGAGGCAAAGTCCCACTCATTTGTAACAGCAATGTTACGCCGGGAACCCAATGCAGAGGCGGACTTTCGTGACCGTCACACGAATGAGATATGAAACCGTAATCCTCGCCCCATGCGATTCGAAAATGTGGCGGCCGCAAACTGCTGGCCGAAAACCCGACGATGAAAATCTTGGTCGCGACGGACGCTTGGCGTCCGCAGGTCAACGGCGTGGTGCGGACCCTGGGTTCATTGGCGCGTGCTGCCGCCAAGCTCGGCGTCGAGATCGATTTCCTGTCGCCGGACGGGTTTTGGACATTTCCGGTGCCGACCTATCCGGGGCTACGGCTCGCCATGCCGCGGCGCAAACGCATCGCCGAGCGAATCGAAGCGGAAAGACCGGATGCGATTCACATCGCCACCGAGGGACCGATCGGCCATGCCGTGCGCGCTTACTGCATCAGAAACAACCAACCGTTCACGACCAGTTATACGACGCGGTTTCCCGAATATATCTCGGCGCGTTCGCCGATCCCGCGGCAGTGGATCTACAATGCCTTGCGGCGTTTCCATGGCGCCGCGGCGGTCACGATGGTGGCGACTCCTTCGCTCATGGCCGAGTTGTCCGAACGCGGTTTTGGCAATCTCGGCATGTGGACCCGTGGCGTCGACGTCGATCTGTTTCGGCCGGATCGGGCCATCGATCTCGATTTTCCGCGCCCGATCTTCATGACCGTGGGGCGGGTCGCCATCGAAAAGAATCTGCCGGCATTCCTCTCCCTCGATCTGCCCGGCAGCAAGGTCGTGATCGGCGCCGGGCCCCAGGAGGGCGAGCTGAAGCGGTGTTTTCCGGCGACGAAATTCCTCGGCCAATTGGACAACGGCATCCTGGCCGCGCATCTCGCCGCGGCCGATGTGTTCGTGTTTCCGAGCCGCACCGACACATTCGGCGTCGTGCAACTGGAAGCGCTCGCCAGTGGCGTCCCGATCGCCGCCTTTCCAGTGACCGGCCCGAAGGACGTCATTGGCAATCACCCTGTCGGCGTTTTGAACGAGGATCTTCGGGCCGCCTGCATGCAGGCGCTGTGGATCTCCCGCGAGTCGTGCCGCGAATTCGCGCTGGGATATTCCTGGGAGAACAGCGCGCGGCAATTCATCGGTCACGCGCGAAAGATCGCAACAAGCGCCGCTACCGAAACCGAAACGGCAATTCCGATCGCCGAACCCGAGCCTGCCGCGGCCGAGCAAACGCTGGTGCCGGGTTGCAACACAAGGATCACGCATGAGCACTCTGTCTGACACTGATTTAGACCATCAGATGGTCACCAAAGCCTATGCGCGGTGGGCGCCGGTTTATGATCTCGTCTTCGGCGCGGTGTTCGAGCGCGGCCGTCAGGCCGCGATCACCGCCGCCGAACGCATCGGCGGACGCATTCTCGAAGTCGGCGTCGGCACCGGTATCTCGCTGCCGCATTATTCGAAGGAATGCCGGCTCTGCGGTGTCGATATTTCCGCCCCGATGCTGCGCAAGGCGCAGGAGCGCGTCGCCGAAACTGGTTTGACGAATGTCGAGGGCCTCTGGGTCATGGATGCCGAGCATCTGTCCTTTGCCGACAATTCGTTCGACGTGATCGTCGCCCAATACGTCATCACCACCGTGCCAAATCCGGAGGCCACGCTCGACGAATTTGCCCGCGTGCTGAAACCGGGCGGCGAAATCGTGCTGGTCAGCCGCGTCGGCGCCGAGGCGGGGTTGCGGCGCTCATTGGAGCATTGGTTCCAACCCGCAGCGCGCAAACTTGGTTGGCGTACCGAGTTCTCCTTCGAACGCTACTCGCGTTGGGCCGGGCAGACCACCGGTATGCGGCTGATCGAGCGCCGCTCCATGCCGCCGCTTGGACATTTCTGCCTCATCCGCTTCGGCAAGTATGGCGAAGCCGAGCGTGCCCACGATAGCGAGCCGGTCCGCGCCGCGGGTTGATCGCGCCATCAGAAATTCACTCAACGTCGGTCACGCCACTGTCACACGCGCATGTGCGCAACGACGGACTTGAGTCCCTGTCACAAGGGATTCATCGAATCGCCATACCCAGATCGGACGGCCGCAGGACGGGGAAACATAACGATGGACAGCTTTTTGGGTGCGCTACGGACGCAGCGTTGGGACGATCACCGCTATTATCATCATAGCCGGATCAACCAGTCGCTTCATTTCGTCAGTGCGATGAGCTTCCTGTTCTCCTATGCGATGATTTTCAAAGACCCGGCGATTTCGGCGCTGGCCGGCTGGCTGGTCGCCATGACGACGCGGCAAACCGGGCATTTTTTCTTCGAACCGAAGGACTACGACAGCGTCAATAAAGCGAGCCACGAATACAAGGAAGAGATTAAGGTCGGCTACAATCTGCGCCGCAAGGTCGTGCTGTTGACGATTTGGGCGCTATCGCCGCTGGTGTTGTTTTACAGCCCACGCTTTTTCGGCCTGTTCACGCCGGCTGCCAATAAGACCGAATTCGTGCGCCATGTTGCGGTTATCTGGCTCGGGCTCGGCATCGGCGGAGTGCTGTTCCGCACCGTCCATTTGTTCATCATCAAGGACGTGCAGACCGGGCTGGTCTGGGCAACCAAAATACTCACCGACCCGTTCCATGACATCAAAATCTATCACAATGCTCCGTTCGCTCTACTGCGCGGCGAGCTGATCGATCCCGAGATCGGGCTGCATCACTGGGATGAGGACGAAGCGGAAGAACTGCCGCGGACGAGCTGATAGCCGATCAGGGCGGCATTGGTTGTGCTAATGCGTGTGATGCCCACGCGGGGAAAACAACCGGTGCATGATCATTTCCTTCAAGACGGTCCGCTTGATCGTCTTGTCGGTGAGGGCGGGGTTATTCCACCACCAGCCGTCATTTCGCATGGCTATCGCTGCCGAGATGAAGCGCTCCATCACCTCCGCAAAGTCGGCTTCGGTGTAATTGAGGCTGAAGGTCAGCCGCCCGGTACCGGTCCAAGTCAGCGCCAGCCCTTCCGCGCGCAGGTAATACTGCAACATCCAGTTATAGCGCGACGCTTGCGTATAGCAGACCGTCCAGATCGACGACATGTTCGCGATCTCGATGGGGAGGGCTTCCTTCGCCAAACGGGCATTGAGCCGCTGCGCGCGCTCGTTCCATATTTCATCGAGACCGGCATAGACGGCGTCAGCCTGCGGTGTCTGCAAAAAGCGCAGGAATTCGTTCATCGCCGCCATGACGTAAGGATGCGAGTTGAACGTGCCGCGGGCAAAGCAGATATCGCCCGGGCGATCGTCGCGAAAGCGCTTCATCAGCTCGGGTCTGCCGCAGACGACGCCGATCGGCAGTCCGCCGCCGAGCGTTTTGCCGTAAGTCACCATGTCGGCGCGAACTCCGAAATAATCCTGGGCTCCGCCCTTGGCGAGACGGAAACCGACAAAGATTTCGTCGAAGATCAAAACGATATTGCGTTCGGTGCAAACTGCGCGCAGGCGCTTGAGCCATTCGGCATAGGCGCCGCGGTCAAAATGCGCGCTGCGGCCGCCGTCGATAAGCTGCGAGTCTGTGGCGTCGGACGCATTGACATGCAACGCCTGCAGCGGATTGACCAAGACGCAGGCGATGTTGCGGCGCGTGCGCAATACGCGAAGCGTATCCTCCGACATGTCGGTCAGCGTATAGGTCTCGTGCGCGGGCACCGGGTTGCCGATGCCGGGTTGCGCGTCGCCCCACCAGCCGTGATAGGCGCCGCAGAAGCGGACGAGATGCGAACGCTTGGTGTGGTAGCGGGCGAGCCGCACCGCCTGCATGACGGCTTCGGTGCCCGACATATGGAACGACACCTCGTCGAGCCCGGAAATCTCCTGCAGGATTTTCGTGTTCTCGATGATGACCGGGTGATAGGGCCCGAGCACAGGACCAAGCTCGCGCACCCGCGCAATGCCGCGGTCGATCGCCTCTTTATAAAAGTCGTAGCCCAGGACATTGATGCCGTAGGACCCGCTCAGATCGTAAAACCGGTTGCCGTCGAGATCGGTGATGGTGACGTCGTCGGTCGATTGGGCAAATGCCGTCGAAGGCAGGTCTGCACTGACCTTGCGGCTGAATTGGAACGGCACCCGATAGGCATCGGTGAATTTCAGATCGGAAATGGCCTCGCTTGCTTCAGCGGTGCGCCGGATCGTTTCGCGAAAGCGGGTTTTGTAGAGCGCGGCAAGCCGGGCAAAACCATCATGCCGGCGCGCGGCGACGTCGGCCGATGCGCCATCGGCGCAGAAAAAGCGGTCCTCGCTGTAATCGTAGAATGGCACGAATGCGGCGAGCCGGCGCGCCATCCGGGAATGGCCGGCGAGCGATTTGTGCTTGGCTTGCGACAGTTCAAGCCGCTTTTTCAAGGTCGCGACCGATGTCGCCACCGCCGCGGCGCCCAGCCCATAGAAGGCGAGACTAGTCGAGCCCCATGTCATCGAATCGCGGTGTAACGCGGAGATTTAACAGTCCCATGACGGTGCGGACGCAAATCCTTCGAATTTTCGAGCAGGAAGACATCAATTTCCTGCTGACCAACCGCATTCCGCGACGGCTGGCGACGCAATTCATCGGCTGGCTCAGCAAAATCGAACAGCCACTTATCCGCGATCTTTCGATCGCAACTTGGCGGCTGTTCTCCGACCTCGATCTCAGCGAAGCGAAGAAACGCGAATTCCGCAGTCTCCATGACTGCTTCATCCGCGAGCTCAAGGATGGCGCCCGCCCGATCGACACGACCGCCGATATTCTGGTCAGCCCGTGCGACGCCATCATCGGCGCCTGTGGGCAGATCGAAGGAGCGCAAATCTACCAGGCCAAGGGCTTTCCCTACACGTTGCAGGATCTGTTGTGCGATCCCGATCTGGTCGCGGCGCACCGCAACGGCCGCTACGTGACGCTGCGTCTGACCTCGAGCATGTACCACCGCTTCCACGCGCCGCACGATGCCCGCATCGAGCGGGTGACCTACGTCTCCGGCGACACCTGGAACGTCAATCCGATCGCGCTTAAGCGAATCGAGCGGCTGTTCTGCAAGAACGAGCGCGCCGTGCTGCCGATGACGCTTGGAGCGAGCGGCCAGACTGTGACGCTGGTAGCGATCGCAGCGATTCTTGTCGCCAGCATTCGGCTGCACTGCATCGAGGATTTATTGAACGGTGCCTATCGCGGCGGCAGCATCGTCGCCCGCGACAGCGATGTTCGCAAAGGCGACGAGGTGGGCTGGTTCCAGCACGGTTCGACCATTATCGTGTTTGCGCCGGACGGCTTCTCTCTGTGCGAAAACGTGCGCGAGGGCGCCACAATCCGAATGGGGCAGCCACTGATGCGGCTGCCTTGAGACGCCGGTCGCGCACAGCACGCTAGTGGACCGACTCTAACGCTTGTTTCCCGCGTTTGACAGCGGCGAGGACGCGACGTGGATCGGCGGTCCAGACGAAGGGTTTTGGATCGGCGTTGGTTTCGGCGAGGAAGCGGTTGATGGCGGCCTTGAGATCATCGACGGATCGAAAGACGCCGCGCTGGAGGCGCCGGCGCGTGAGCTTGGCGAAGAAGCCCTCGACGGCATTGAGCCAGGATGCGGAAGTCGGCGTGAAGTGGAAGGTCCAGCGCGGATGCCGGGCCAGCCAGGCACGCACCTTGGGATGTTTGTGGGTGGCATAGTTGTCGACGATAGCGTGGATGGTTTTTCGCTTCGGCACCTTTGCCTCGATGGCGTTGAGGAAGCGGATGAACTCCTGATGGCGATGGCGCTTCATGTTGTGTCCGATCACGCTACCGTCCAGCACGTTGAGGGCGGCAAACAGTGTCGTGGTGCCATGACGTTTATAGTCGTGCGTCATGGTGCCGGCGCGACCCGGCTTCATCGGCAGGCCCGGCTGGGTGCGGTCGAGTGCCTGGATTTGGCTCTTTTCATCGACCGAGAGCACGACCGCATGTTCAGGCGGATCGACATAGAGGCCGATCACGTCCTTGAGTTTGTCGGCGAACTTCGGATCGTTCGAGAGCTTGAAGGTGCGGATGCGGTGTGGAGCAAGCTGGTGGGCCTCAAGAATGCGCTGCACCGAACGCAAACTCACCCCCGCCGCCTTCGCCAACATCCGGCCGGTCCAATGGGTTGTTGCTCCCGGCGGCGCCGACAGCGCCAGATCGACCACCCGCTGCACCGTGGTTGCCGGCAGCGGCGGCTTGCCGGGCTTGCGCGTCTTGTCGCGGGTCAGCCCGGCGATGCCCTCGGCCATAAACCGCGCCTGCCAGCGCCATACCACTGGCTTGGCCTTGCCGGATCGCCGCATGATCTCAGTCGTGCCGCAGCCATCGGCAGTCGCCAGGATGATCTTGGCGCGCCAAACATGCTTCTGCGGCGCGTTGCGGTCGCCCACAATCGCCTCAAGCTGACGGCGATCGCGCGGCGTGACGTTCACCACAATTCCTGCTCTCATGATGAGAGCTTGAACTGCTTCGGGCATTTTGGGAATCGCCCGAATGAATCAGACCACTAGCCGGTCTTCTTCAATTCCGCGGCTTGCGCATCGTCGAGTTTCTTGGCGCGCACGCAAGCCGGCCGGCTGCTGACGCGCTGCCAATATTTCTCGAAAGCCGGGCGCTTCTCCAAAGTGCCGAACATCAAGCCAAAGCCGATGTGCGAGCCGACGTAAAGATCGGCTGCCGTAAAGCTGTCGCCGACGAGATAATCACCGCGCGACACTGCCGCTTCCAGGGTATCGAGCGTTTGAGCGATATTGCCATAGCCCATCATCCGTTCGCGATCCGGCGGCACCGCAAACCCCAGCGCTTTATTGGTCAACGCCGCCTCGACCGGACCCGCCGTAAAGAACAGCCAACGATAATAGGATGCCCGCAATTTGCTCCCAGGCGGTGGCGCGAGGCCGGCTTGCGGAAAAGCGTCGGCGAGATAGGCGCAGATCGCCGCCGTCTCGGTTACCACCGCATCGCCATGCCGCAAGGCTGGGACTTTGCCCATGGGATTGATGGCGAGATAGGCCGGCGCCTTTATTGTCGAGGCATAGTCGAGCACCTCCGTCCTGTGGGGCTGACCGACTTCCTCGAGCATCCAGCGGGCGATCCGCCCGCGCGACATCGGGTTGGTGTAGAGAACGAGTTCATCGGCCATTGTCGGTTCCTCTATTGGATCGGACATTCGTGTCGAGGCGCGACTATGCGTCGTCCCTTTGCGACCGGCAATTCCACCTAGGATCAATCAGCCGTGAGGATACGATACATCTCGGCGCTATCGCGCGCTCCGCGCAATGCCGCTGCGATCTTCGCGTTGCGCAGCTTGCGGGCAATGGACGCCAAGGCGCCGAGCTGGTCGCCGGCGGTAGCCGCTTCCCGCAGCAGCAGCAGAAAAACCAAGTCGACCGGTTCGCCGTCGACGGCGTCGAAGTCGAGCGGCTTGCGTAGGCGGACCAGCATCCCGAACGGCGTCGTGACCTGATAAAATCGCGCATGGGGTATTGCCACGCCACCGCCCATGCCGGTGGATCCGAGTTCCTCCCGCTTGACCAGTTCGGCCAGCACCCGGTCGGGCAGCACCTCGACCGCCGCTCCGGCCTTTCGCGCAAGCTCCGACAGCAATTTTTTCTTGTCGGCGGCGGTTGCGTCGATGACGACGTTGTCCGCTGAAAGAAAATCCGCGATTTTCATGGGATTGCCGGCGAGCTCGATGCGGGAGGGTATTATAGTGGAGCCAAGGTCAGGAAGGATCAATCAGGAGCACGCAGCCGATAGCCTATACCGGTTTCGGTGAGAACATACTGCGGCCGCTCCGGGTCGGCTTCGATTTTTTGCCGCAGCTGACGCACATAGACCCGCAGATATTGGGCGTCCGTCAGGTCGTCCCACAGCTCGCCGAGCAGGAATTTATGCGTCAAAACCTTGCCGGCGTGCTGCACCAGCACGCGTAGCAGCTCGTATTCCTTGGGCGAAAGCTTGACCTCCTCGTCGCCGGCCTTGACGATGCGCCGCACCAGATCGACCGAGAGGTCGCCGACCCGGAAGATCGGACGCTCGCCTTGCGTCTGCAATTGGTGGCGCAGCGCGGCGCGCATCCGCGCCAACAGTTCGTCCATCCCGAACGGCTTAGTCACATAATCGTCGGCGCCAAAATCGAGCGCCTGGACTTTGCCGGCCTCGTCGCCGCGGCTGGAGAGAACGACGACGGGGACGCTTTCGTTACGGGAGCGGATGGTGCGCAACAATTCGAGACCCTGCATATCCGGCAGGCCGAGATCGAGAATGATCAAATCGGGCGATTGGCTCAGGAGTTCAAGCGCAGTCTTGCCGTTGGGAGCTTCAAGCGTGTGATAGCCTTGCGCGGTGAGCCCCATGCGCAACAGCTTGCGGATCGGGGGCTCGTCATCGACCACCAGCACGCGGAGCGGGGCGGCGGTCATGCGGCGGTGTCCAGCCGTTGTTCCTGACGCGGGACCGGCAGGTTGATCGTGAACATCGCGCCGCTGCGGTCGGAGCGATTGGCGGCGACGATCGTGCCATGCATCGCTTCGACGAAGCCACGCGAGATCGCGAGCCCAAGCCCGGTACCGGCGCGGACTTGGTCGGTCTTCTGGGCACGGTAGAACTTGTCGAAGATATGCTCGAGGTCGGTCGGTGGAATGCCGCTGCCTTCATCGAGCACCTGCAGGAACACCGTGTCACCGCCGCGCCACGCTTGGATGCGGATGGTCGTCTCCGAAGGCGCGTATTTTGCAGCATTGTCCAGGACATTGAACAGCACCTGCTCGAACAGCACGGCATCGAGCTCGATCATCGGCAAATCCGGCGCCAGATCCAGCTCGACTTCGTGCCGCGCCAGAATGCGGCTGGCGCGGCGCAGCGCGCTGCCGACGATTTCGCCGAGATCGTGCAGCGCGACGTTCGGTGTAATCGCGCCGGATTCGAGCTTAGTCATGTCCAACAGATTTGCGATAAAACGGTTGAGCCGCTCCGATTCGTCGATGATCGTGCTGAGCAGCTCGGCTTTCTCGCCGGCCGAAAGCTTTTCTGCGAGATCGCGCAGCGTGCCGGCTGATCCGAGCACCGCGGCGAGCGGCGTCTTGAGGTCATGGGAAATCGAGGTGAGAAGCGCCGAGCGCAGGCGTTCGGTTTCAGCGTTCCGCTCGACGCGGTCCATTTCCTCGACCAGCCTGACGCGCTCGATGGCGAGCGCGCCTTGATCAGCGAGCGCGTCGAGTAGGCGGCGCTGATCAGGTGTGAACAACGGGCCGGGTTTGTCGCTGTCTATGCCCATCACGCCGATGGCGCCGCGTCCGGTATGCATCGGCAAGAACAGCCGCTTGGCGCCCGGCAGCGTATCCGAGCCGCGGCCGGCGGTGCGATTGTTCTCCCAGGCCCATTTCGCCGCGGCGATGTCGGCATCGTCGAGAATGTCTTCGGGTGGATAGCCCGCCCTCACGGCGATCGTACCGTGCTCGGGCAACAGCAGAACGACGCGCACCTTCAACATCAGCGCGGTCTGGTATGCCGTCGCCCACAGCACGTCATCGAGCGTTCCGGCGCCGGCGAGCTTGCGGCTGAAAGCGTAAAGCGACTCTGTCGTGCGCGCCCGCTCCATGGTCGCGACGGCCTGGGTGCGGACGCGAGCGGCGACGCTCGAGACGATGACCGCGACCAGCGTGAAGAAACCGAACGCGGTCACGTTGTGCGGGTCGGCGATGGTGAAGGTGTAAATCGGCGGCAAGAAAAAGAAATTATAGCCGAGCGCCGAGACGACACTGGCGAACAACGACGGCCACAGACCGAAACGAACGGCCACTGCCACGACGGCGGTGAGAAAGACGAGATCGCTGTTAGTCGGACCGATCGCCCCGCCGATCAGTTCGGCAATGCCAATCGCCAATGCGACGGCGACCAGCGCAACGCCGTAAGGACGCGGGTCGAAGCCGCGGTCACGCTCGGCCGGGCGCGTCGACTTTTTCGGGATAGGCTGGCCGGCAACCGTATCGCCGGCAATGACGTGCACGCTGATATTGCCCGAGCGCCGCACCAGATCGTGCACCACCGATCCGTGCAGGATTTCGAACCAGCGGGTGCGCGCCGATTTGCCGATGATGATCTGCGTGACATTGTTTGCCAGCGAATAACCAATCACGGTGTCGGCGATGCGGTAGTCACTGCCTGGCAGAGTGATAGCCTCGCCGCCGAGCGCCTCGGCGAGCCGCAAGGTATCGGCGATACGGTCGCGTTCTTCCTCAGTGAGCTGGAGTGCGCGCCGACCCTCGACATAGAGCGCGATCCATGGCCCGTGCAAGCGGTCGGCGAGCCGCTTGGCGTAGCGAACGAGACCCGCGGAGCGCGCATCCTCGCTGATGCAAACCAGAATGCGCTCGCCCGCCGCCCATGGTCCCTGGATGGCATGGGCTTGCATTTCCGAGAGCAATTGCTCGTCCACCCGCTCGGCGGTGCGACGCAGGGCGAGTTCGCGCAGTGCGGTAAGGTTGGCAGGCGAGAAGAAATGTTCGAGAGCGCGCTCAGCCTGCTTGGGAACGTAAACCTTGCCTTCCTTCAGGCGCTGGATCAAATCGTCGGGCGTTAGGTCGACCAGTTCGACGGCATCGGCGCGGTCGAACACAGCATCCGGCAAGGTTTCGCGCACGCGCACGTGGGTGATCTGCGCGACCACGTCGTTAAGGCTCTCAATGTGCTGGATGTTGACCGTAGTGTAGACGTCGATCCCGCGGCTCATCAGTTCCTCGACATCGAGATAACGCTTGGGATGGCGGCTGCCTTCGACGTTGGTATGCGCGAGCTCGTCGACTAGCACGATCTGTGGCCGCCGCGCCTCGATGGCATCGAGGTCCATCTCGGTGAGCGACTGGCCCTTATATTCGACGTGCCGGCGCGGAACGACCTCAAGCCCTTCCAACAGCGCCTCGGTTTCGCGGCGGCCGTGGGTCTCGACGATGCCGACGACGACCTCGTAGCCGTCTTTTCTGCGGGCATGGGCCTGCTGCAGCATTTCGTAGGTCTTGCCGACGCCCGGCGCCGCGCCGACGAAGATTCGAAGCTTGCCGACGCGTCCTTCTTCGCGGCGCGCCGCCTCAAGAAGCGCTTCCGGGGAAGGCCGATGTTCGGACTCGCGCCTTTGCTCCGCCATCGCCGATGGATCTCAAGCTATGGGCGCGCGTCGCATCATCCGGCAGTCAATCGATCGAGCGCGAGATTGATCTGCAGGACGTTCACGCGCGGCTCGCCCAAAAGGCCGAGCCATCGGCCTTCGGTGTTGTCGTCGACGAGCTTGCGGACGCGATCTTCGGGCAGATTGCGGACCTTGGCAATACGGGGCGCTTGGAAAAGGGCGGCCGCCGGCGAGATGTCTGGATCGAGGCCGCTGGCCGAGGTCGTGACCAGGTCGGCCGGAACCGGCGCCGACGGGTTCTCCTTTTTCAGCTTATTCATGTCGCCCTTGATGCGGTCGATCAGCGCCTTGTTTGACGGCCCAAGATTGGAGCCGCCAGAATTGTCGGCGTTATATGGCGCGGCGATCGTCTTAGTCGGATCCTTGGGATCCGGCGCGGTCGTCGCCGACAGCCGGCCATGGAAATATTTGTCGCTGTCGAATTCCTGGCCGATCAGCTCCGAACCCACGACCTTGCCGTCGCGTTCGATCATGCTGCCGTTCGCCTGGTACGGGAATATGACTTGGGCGATGGCGGTCATCGCCAGCGGATAGACCAAGCCGGTGATGACCGTAAGCGCGATCAGAACGACGATCGCCGGACGGATTTCGCGCAACATGGCAGTTCTCCTTAAACCAGGTGCAAGGCGGTGACGACGACGTCGATCGCCTTGATGCCCACGAACGGAATGATCACGCCGCCGGCGCCGTAGATCCACAGATTACGGCGCAGCAGCGCCGCGGCGCCGATCGGGCGATAGCGCACTCCTTTGAGCGAAAGTGGAATAAGCGCGATGATGATCAGCGCGTTGAAGATGATTGCGGACAGGACGGCGCTCTCCGGTGTCTGCAACTTCATGATGTTCAGCGCCTGCAATTGCGGATAGAAGGCGACGAACATGGCCGGGATGATGGCGAAGTATTTCGCCACGTCGTTGGCGATCGAGAAGGTCGTGAGCGCGCCACGGGTCATGAGCAACTGCTTACCAATCTCGACGATCTCAATCAGCTTGGTCGGGTTCGAATCGAGATCGACCATGTTGCCGGCTTCGCGCGCCGCCTGTGTGCCGGTGTTCATCGCGACGCCGACGTCGGCCTGCGCCAATGCCGGCGCATCGTTGGTGCCGTCGCCGCACATGGCGACGAGCTTGCCCTTGGCCTGTTCGTCGCGAATGAGCCGCAGCTTCTCTTCCGGCGTCGCTTGGGCGAGGAAATCGTCGACGCCCGCCTCTGCCGCGATCGCCGCGGCCGTCATCGGGTTATCGCCGGTAATCATGACGGTGCGAATGCCCATGCGTCGTAGCTCGGCAAAGCGTTCGCGGATGCCGCCTTTGACGATGTCCTTAAGCTGAACGACACCGAGCACGCGACCGTCTTTGGCGACCGCCAGCGGCGTACCACCCGACTTGGCGATGGCGTCAGAAATCGCTGTGAGTTCGCGCACGGTCTCAGGGTTCACGCTGGGGCGCAGCGCCTGCACGGCGACGCCGGCGCTGACCGCGGCTGGCGCGGCGTTGAGATAATTCAGGATCGCTTCCACGGCGCCCTTGCGGACCCACAAATTACCGATCTCGACTCCGCTCATGCGGGTCTGCGCCGAGAACGGGATGAAATTTGCCTTCAGTTCCGCAAGCTCGCGGCCGCGGATGCCGTATTTTTCCTTGGCCAACACCACGATGGACCGGCCTTCCGGTGTCTCGTCGGCGAGCGAAGCAAGCTGAGCTGCATCGGCAAGTTCCTGCTCGGTCACGCCGCGCACCGGCTTGAACTCGGTCGCTTGGCGGTTGCCCAGCGTGATCGTGCCGGTCTTATCGAGGAGCAATGTGTCGACGTCGCCCGCGGCCTCGACCGCGCGCCCGGACATCGCCAGCACGTTGAAACGCACCAAGCGGTCCATGCCGGCAATGCCGATGGCGGACAACAGCGCGCCGATCGTGGTCGGGATCAAGGTTACGAACAGCGCGACCAGGATCACGACCGATACCACGCTGCCGGCGTAATAGACGTAGCTCGGGATCGTCGCGGTCGCGAACACGAAGATGATGGTGAGGCCGATCAGAAGGATGTTCAGCGCGATCTCGTTCGGCGTTTTCTGCCGTTCGGCGCCCTCGACCAGGCGGATCATGCGATCGAGAAAGGTCGAGCCGGGCGCCGCGGTAATGCGCACGCGGATCCAATCGGAAAGAACCTGGGTGCCGCCGGTGACCGCCGAACGATCGCCGCCGGACTCGCGGATCACTGGCGCGGATTCGCCGGTGATCGCCGCCTCGTTGACCGACGCCATGCCGACGATCACTTCGCCATCAGACGGAATTGTGTCGCCGGCTTCGACCAGGACGATGTCGCCGACCTTAAGGCCGGCACTCGGCACCAGCCGATAATTCTGCGAATTGGCTGCGCTGGTGAGAAGCTTGGCCTGTGTCTCGGTGCGCTGACGGCGCAGCGTGTCGGCCTGCGCCTTGCCGCGGCCCTCGGCCACTGCTTCGGCGAAATTGGCGAACAACACGGTGAACCACAGCCACAGAATGATCTGGAACTCGAACAAGATATGGCCGCCGCCAACGACGAGGTCGCGGACCAGAATGACCGTCGTCAGCGCTGTCACCACCTCGAGCACGAACATGACGGGATTTTTCATAAGCGCGCGCGGATTGAGCTTGACGAAGGCGGAGCCGATGGCTGGCACGACGATCTTCGGATCGAACAGCGCCGATACCGGCGTGCTCTTGCGCAGGGTCGAGGTTTCCATCGAAGTCACTCCAAGCCTTAATTGGATGAGAAAAGTGTGCCGGCATTGATGGCGAGCTGCTCGACGATCGGACCAAGCGCCAGCGCCGGAAAGAAAGTGAGGCCACCCACAATTAGGATCACACCGACAACGAGGCCTACGAACAAGCCGCCGTCGGTCGGGAAAGTGCCGGCGGAGGCGGGCACCAATATTTTGGCCGCGAGAGTGCCGGCAATGGCCATGGTCGGGATGATCATCCAGAACCGGCCGACGCCCATCGTGATAGCACCGCTGAGATTGTAGAACATCGTGTTCCCGTTAAGGCCCGCAAAGGCCGAGCCGTTGTTGCCGTCCATCGAGGTGTAGGCGTAAAGGACTTCGGTGAAACCATGCGGGCCGGGATTGTTCATCGAGGCCACCGCCGACGGCACCAGCATGGCGACAGCGGTCCAGCCGAGATACATCAGCGGCAGGACCAGGATGGCGAGCATCGCCATCCTGACTTCCTTGGCCTCGATTTTCTTGCCGACATATTCCGGCGTCCGGCCGACCATCAGGCCGGCGACGAAGATGGAGATGATGACGAACAGCAGCATGCCGTACATACCCGAGCCGACGCCACCGACAATGATTTCGCCAAGCTGAATATTGATGAGCGGAATCATGCCGCCAAGCGCGGTAAAGCTATCGTGCATCGCATTGACCGCGCCGCATGACGCCGCGGTGGTGATGACGGCGAACAGCGCCGAGCC
Source organism: uncultured Alphaproteobacteria bacterium (assembly GCA_963822935.1). Classification (GTDB taxonomy): domain Bacteria; phylum Pseudomonadota; class Alphaproteobacteria; order Rhizobiales; family Xanthobacteraceae; genus BOG-931. The sequence continues at coordinate 242,399 of CAWGJP010000022.1, read as the reverse complement.
GACGATGCCGAAGCGGACCTCCTTGCCTTCCATATTTCCGCCAGTGAGGCCGAGGGCGTTAAGCGCATCGTTGCCATGGGCTTCGGCCCAGTAGCAGAAGACGACGCCGGCGATGAACAACACACCCATCACGGCGAGGACGGCCCAGCCTTGCCGCTGGCTGCCGACCATGCGACCGAACACATTGGTCAGCGCCGCGCCCAGCGTGAAGATCGAAAGCATCTGCACGAAGTTAGACAGCGCCGTCGGATTCTCGAACGGATGCGCAGCGTTGGCGTTGAAGAAGCCGCCGCCATTGGTGCCCAGCATCTTAATGGCGATTTGCGACGCGACCGGCCCGACCGCAATGTGCTGCTTGACGCCTTCCAGCGTCGTCGCGTCAACGTACGCGCCGAGCGTTTGCGGAATCCCTTGCCATACCAAGAACAGCGCATAGGGCACGCAGATCGGGATGAGGATATAGAGCGTGCAGCGGGTGACATCGACCCAGAAATTGCCGACGGTGCGCACCGAATGGCGCGCAAAGCCGCGGATTACCGCGACCGCAAGCACGATGCCGGTTGCCGCCGAGAGATAGTTCTGGTGCGTCAGGCCGAGCATCTGCACGAGATAAGACATCGTGTTTTCGCCGGCGTAGTTCTGCCAATTGGTATTGGTGATGAAGCTCATCGCCGTATTGAGCGATAGGCCTTGTTCGACGGCGCTTTGCCCTTCCGGATTGAATGGCAGAAACGCCTGTGTGCGCATCAACACATAAAGAATGAGCAGGCCGCCGACGTGAAACAGCAGCATGCCGACCGTGTAGGTCAATGCATGCTGCTCATGGCGTTCGTCGACGCCGGCAATCTTGTAGATCGCAATCTCGACCGGACGCAGGATCGGCGTCAGGCAGATGCGCTCACCGTTGAACACGCGCGTCATATAGGCGCCGAGAGCCGGGGTGATGGCGATGATGATCGCGCAGTAAAGCAGAATCTGGACCCAGCCGATGACGGTCATGGTCATTATCCTTCAGAACAGTTCGGGCTTGAGCAGCGCGTAAACCAGATAGACGAGCAGCCCCACGGTCACGAGACCGGCAAGCGAATAGTCGAAGATCATGGCGGTCCCTCTTAGAGCCGGTCGCAGGCGTAACAGTAGGCGATCGACAGCGCGAAAAAGGCGAAAGCGATCGCCATCATGACGGCGTCCATCATCGGAGCTCTCCGAATAAAAATCCCCACGCAGCAGCAGATACCCAGCGCCGTCTTGACCCAAATCAAGTTCGCGCAGTTAAGCCGCCGTTCACGCGCGAATAGGTGTCACCAATGGCATAGGAATTCGAGAGGGAAGGAGGGTCGAATTGTATAGGAATTCTATAAGTAGCGAATGTCGCTCCCAGATCGACTACAGCAAACCGGCCGCATGCGCGTGCAAGATGTGAAAGAATTGTGTTGCCGCGCCCAGCTTGGCGGCGGCCGCTGCCGCCAGCAACGCCAGGACTGTCAGCAAGGCTGAAAGGTCCGAACGTTGTTTGCCACTTTGGGATTGAACCTCAAGAGCCTGTCTCGTCGCATCCGCCATTCCACGGACATTAACGCGCGCCTTTGCGAGCTGAATTCCGAGGTGGATGTGACGCTTGGCTCATAGGAATTCGTGCGGATAGGCGAGATATCGGCATAGGAACGCTATAAGGGCTGAAACTCTGTGGTCTGCAGGCTCCGGGCGTCGAGACGGGTGTATGACCAGGCGGCATGGTGTTGCTTGCGGGAGGACTCGACCTAGGATATCGCCCCGGATTGTCCCGAGATATGGTGTCGGCATGAGGTTTGAAGCGAGCGCCACGGTGGGTCGGCGGAGGGGGAATGAATAGCAACGACCAAAATCTGACGACGATGCTGGATCACGCGCTCGACCGCGCGACGCAAAATCTCACCTTTGCCAAACTGCTCATTCAAGTCGGCCTCGATCCCACCAACGTCACGTGGCACGCGATATTCGCGCGGCTGATCGACGTCTCCGTGGCTCACCTCAATTTCGCAAATGCCTGCGCGCTGATCGGCGCCGGCTTTTATGCGGCGACGTTGCTGATGCGGACGATGGTGCCGCTGCGCGTCTTCGGCATCATCAGCGCCTTGTTCTTCGTCGCCTACGGCGCGCTTGCCGGAGCGATGTCGACCTTTTTCATGTATTTGCTCCTGCTGCCGCTCAACAGTTGGCGGCTGTTTCAGATGCGCGGCCTGGTCAAGAAGGCGCGGGTTGCCGCGCAGGGCGATCTGTCGATGGACTGGCTCAAGCCGTTCATGAATCGCCGCATCTATCGCCGCGGCGATGTGCTGTTTCGTAAAGGGCAAACGGCCAACGAGATGTTTCTGACGGTGACGGGGAAATTTCTGGTGCGAGAAATCGGCGTCGAACTGCCACCCGGCCGTTTGGTGGGCGAACTTGGTTTCGTCACCCCCCAAAACCGAAGGACACAGACGGTCGAATGTATTGAGAGCGGCGACGTGCTTACCATCACCTATGACCGGCTGCTGGAAATCTACTTCGATAACCCGGAATTCGGCTATTTCTTCCTTCGTCTGGCCAGCGATCGCCTACTGCAGAACATTGCGCGGCTCGAGGGAATTATCGCAGCGGCAGCGGCCACGGCGGATGCTGCCGCCGTCGCCAGTGCGGTGCAGTCCGAGGTGGGCGCCGATCCTGAATTGACGCCGGCGATAGCTGAGATCGACGCCGTCGAGTCCACCAGGGATGCGTCTCCAGCAGCCACGAAAGTAGCTTTACCCGTAATCGTAGCACCGGCGGATGGCCGACGTGCCATCGCGACAAAAGCGGTCGAACGCTTCGCCTTATGGTCGGGGGTTGCCGGAATTATTCCACTGCCGTTCGTCGATCTGGCGGCAGTGGGCGGCGTGCAGGTGCTCATGCTGCGGCGCATTTCGCAGATTTACGGTCTCCCGTTTTCCGCAAACCGCGGCAAGGCGCTCATCGCCAGCTTGGCAGGCTCGATGATCCCGGCGAGCAGCGGATTGGGAGCCGCCAGCATCACCAAGAGCGTGCCAGTCGTCGGGACGGCGGTGAGCGCGGTGGTGATGCCGGCCTTGTCCGCCGGCGCAACATACGCAATCGGCATGGCTTTCATTCAGCACTTTGCCTCAGGCGGAACGCTGCTTGATTTCAATCCACAAAAATATCGCGAGTTCTTCAAAGCTCGGAAGGAATATTGGAGCACACGGTCGGGAGCCGGCCGCGGTCGCGCTAACCGCGCATGTGAAGCAAAGACCAAGCGATCGGGGCGATCTAATTCAAGGCGCTTCAGATCGTTCGGTAACTGGCGCAGCTATTTTCGCCTTCCGAGATAATCGGATGCCCGGCGCCGGCCGGTCGCTATGAAGGCGTTACCGGTTTTTTATGCCGGCTTTATATCGTTCCATCCTGCACCATCTGGATTCTCGACATCGAGAACGAGGGTAGCCGACTCGTTCAGCCCATCGCCGTCCTGGCCGATGGCGTGACGCAGTGGGCGCCGAATTTTACAACCTTCGTCGCGCCGGCAATTGCCGAATGGCGCAAGCTCGTCGCCAAAATCGCCCGCCGCGATAGTTGACCGCGGCATTTTCTCTGCGCTTTCGTGACCCGGGAACTTCCGTCCCAGGCGGCCGTTTAGAAAGCAAGACCCACCCGCATTTACTGGTTGGAACTCCGCTCCCGGCGTTCCGCCGAGGTTCCGGCTATGTCACAGACAGTTGGCGATTTCCTGGTCGAGCGGCTTCATGCCTGGGGCGTGAGGAGAATCTTCGGCTATCCCGGCGACGGCATCAACGGCGTATTCGGCGCGCTGCAGCGCGCCGACGGCAAGATCGAGTTCATCCAGGCGCGGCACGAGGAAATGGCTGCCTTCATGGCTTCCGCCTACGCCAAATTCACCGGTGAACTTGGCGTCTGTATCGCAACGTCGGGACCCGGCGCCTCGCACCTGATCACCGGCCTCTATGACGCGCGGCTCGATCACATGCCGGTGCTCGCTATTGCCGGCCAACAGGCGCGCACGGCGCTCGGTGGTCATTATCAGCAGGAAGTCGATCTGCCGAGCTTGTTCAAGGATGTGGCCGGAGCTTTTGTCCAACAAGCTTCCGCCCCGGCGCAGGTTCGCCATCTGGTCGACCGCGCCATCCGCATTGCACTCGGCGAGCGACGTGTGACGGCAATCATATTGCCCAACGATCTTCAGGACATGCCGTATGAAGATCCGCCGCGCAAGCACGGCACGATCCATTCCGGCATCGGCTTTGCCAAGCCGAAGACTGTGCCCTACGACGCCGATCTGCGCCGGGCGGCGGACGTGCTCAATGGCGGCAAGAAAGTCGCCATGCTGGTTGGGGCCGGCGCGCTCCGTGCCACCGACGAGGTGATCGCGGTGGCCGACCGGCTCGAAGCCGGCGCCGCCAAGGCGTTGCTCGGCAAAGCCGTATTGGCCGATGACTTGCCGTGGGTGACCGGGTCGATCGGTATGCTCGGCACCAAGCCTAGCTATGACATGATGATGGAATGCGACACGCTGTTGATGATCGGCTCGGGATTTCCCTATTCCGAGTTTTTGCCGAAGGAAGGCCACGCCCGCGGCGTGCAAATCGATCTCGCGCCCGACATGCTGTCGCTACGCTATCCGATGGAGGTTAATCTGGTCGGCGACGCTGCAGAGACGCTGCGCGCGCTGTTGCCATTGCTCAAGCAGAAGGCGGACGGCAAGTGGCGTCAGGGCATCGCCAAACACCTTAAAGAGTGGTGGAAGACGCTTGAAGAGCGGGCCATGGCGTCCGCGGATCCGGTCAATCCCCAGCGTGTCACCTGGGAGCTGTCGCCGCGGCTGCCCGACCGCGTCATCGTCACCAGCGATTCAGGATCCTGCGCTAATTGGTACGCACGCGATCTGAAAATGCGCCGCGGCATGATGGCGTCTCTGTCCGGTGGCTTGGCCTCGATGGGCGCCGCGGTGCCCTATGCCATTGCCGCGAAATTCGCGCATCCCGATCGGCCGGTGATTGCGCTGGTCGGGGACGGTGCGATGCAGATGAACAATATGGCCGAACTGATTACGGTGTCCAAATACTGGCGGCAATGGTCCGACCACCGCTGGATCGTCTGCGTTTTCAACAACGAGGATCTCAATCAGGTGACGTGGGAGCAGCGCGTCATGGAGGGCAATCCAAAATTCGACGCGTCGCAGCAGATTCCCAATGTGCCCTATCATAGCTTCGCAGAACTGATCGGACTCAAAGGCATCTACGTGGACCGGCCCGATGCGATGGGCGCGGCATGGGATGCGGCGCTCGCAGCCGACCGGCCCGTCGTGCTCGAAGTGAAAACCGATCCCGAAGTGCCGCCCCTGCCGCCGCACATCACGCTCGAGGACGCCAAACATCTCACCGAGACTTTGATCAAAGGCGACTCGCGCGAGGGCAGCATCATCAAGGAGACCGCGAAACAGGTTTTGGCCTCGCTCGTTCCCGGGAAATAAAGTGACACATATGAATCGCGGTGGGGCGCCGATCACCGGGCTGACAGCGGCCGCGTACCGGATACCCACCGATTACCCGGAAGCGGACGGTACATTCGCCTGGGACGCAACGACCCTGGTGGTGGTCCAGGTCGAAGCAAATGGAAGATCAGGTATCGGCTACACTTACGCCGACAACTCTGCCACTGCGCTTATTGCCGGAGTTCTGAAAAAGGCAATCGACGACCGTGATAGCTTCGACATTCCGGGATGCTGGATGGCGATGCAGCGCAGCGTTCGCAATCTCGGCCGATCGGGGCTCGCCGCCTGCGCTATTGCTGCGGTCGATAACGCACTATGGGATATCAAGGCGTGTGCGCTCGATTTGCCGCTGGCGAGCCTGCTCGGCCGGTGTCGCGATAGTGTCCCGATCTATGGCAGCGGCGGATTTACCAGCTATTCGGACCAGCAACTACGCGACCAGCTTGCCGGCTGGGTCGATCGCGACGGCTGCCGCTTCGTCAAAATGAAGATCGGCAGCGAGCCGGAGCTAGATCCGGATCGGGTGCGGCAAGCCAAGGCGGCGATCGGTGACCGCGAACTCTTCGTCGATGCCAATGGCGCCTTCTCGGTCAAGGAGGCTCTCGACTTCACGCGCGCCTGCGCCGAAGCCGACATCCGTTGGTTCGAAGAGCCGGTCACCTCGGACGATCTGCCGGGGTTGCGCTTGATGCGCGAACGCGTGCCCGGACAGATGGACGTCGCTGCGGGCGAATACATTTATACTTCCGACGACGCGCGCGGCATGCTGCAGGCCGACGCCGTCGATGTGCTGCAGGCCGACGCCACGCGATGCGGCGGCATTACCGGGTTCTTGCAGATTGGCGCGCTGTGCGAAGCGCATCACATCGATTTATCCGCCCATTGCGCGCCGTCGATGCATCGCCACGTCGCCTGCGCGGTGCCGCGGCTCCGCCACGTCGAGTGGTTCCACGATCACGTTCGGATCGAGCACATGCTGTTCGACGGCGCGCCCGTCGCACGCGACGGTGCCATCGAGCCGGATCTGGGTCGGCCCGGTCACGGCCTCGTCTTCAAGCGACAGGATGCCGAACGCTTCCATGTCAATGGAGAGGCATCATGAGTCGGGCGAATGCTGCGCTCGACCTCATCGCAAATCTGGCGCTCGCCGGTGCCGCCGCCGCAATTGTTGTGCGGCCCGAAGTCGTAGCGCGGATCGCGTCATCGCCTCTTTTGCCGAAGGCCGCGGCGCTGACGCGCGGCCTCATGCCGGCTCCGGCACAGCCACGCCCATTGGCGCGGGCGAAGCAGAAGGCCGACGAACTGGCGGGACTGATTTCGCGCTATAGGCCACAAGCTCAGCGGCGCCATCAGGAAATCACCCGCAGCGCGGGCCGGCGCCTCAACGGCAGCGCTGCCATGCTGGCGTTCTCCGTTCTGGCCGACAGCGCGGTCGAGCATTACCGCGGCTCATTCCAAAACCGGGCGATGTATACGCCTCTTGTAGCGGCGGCGCTGACGCTCGGCGCCAGTCTGTTTGGTGTCACAAACTCTCGCGCCAGCAAGCACGTCATGCGCGACGCGATCTATGCTTCGGCCGCCGCGGCCGGCTGCGCCGGCCTTGGCTTCCACTCTTACAACATTCTCAAGCGGCCGGGCCGCTGGTCGTGGCTCAATCTGTTTTATGCAGCGCCGATTGGAGCGCCGATGGCGCTGGCGCTGGCCGGTCTTCTCGGCCGCGGCGCCGAGCGTGTGCGCGATACCCGGCCGCATCGGCGCGCCGCCATGCTTGGTCTCCCTGCCGGCCGGATGCTGGCGGGCGTAACCGCGGCGGGACTAGCGGGCACCGTCGGAGAAGCGGGTCTTCTTCACTTCCGGGGCGCCTATCACGATCCATTTATGTTGCTGCCGGTGACCGTGCCGCCGGTCGCCTCGATCCTGCTCGGCGCGTCGGCACTGCGCCCGCACCGCACGACGCATCGCCTCACCCGCTGGTGGCTGCGCTTGACGGCGCTTCTCGGCTTTGCCGGCGTCGGTTTTCACGCTTATGGCGTCTCGCGCAACATGGGCGGCTGGCGCAATTGGAGTCAGAACGTGCTCAACGGCCCGCCGCTGCCGGCACCGCCGAGTTTCACCGGCCTGGCGCTCGCCGGCCTTGCGGCGCTCTCGCTCATCGAGGAGGCGGAAACCGATGCCTGAGCGTTATCCCGGCTACGACGTTCTCAACAAACGCAACTCGCAATCCTGGAACGAGCAAACGCGGCGAGTGATCGACAAGCGCTTGGCCATCGATCCCAACCGGCATCGCTTCTTTACCGAACAGGAATGGCCGACCGTCCGCGCGGTGTGCGATCGCATTGTGCCGCAGACCGTGGCGCGGCCGCGGCCGGTGCCGCTCGCCGCCATGGTCGATGAAAAACTGCACCGCAATGCCGGCGACGGTTATCGCTATGCTGATTTGCCGCCGATGCGTGAGGCTTGGCGTCGCGGGCTGGCGGCGCTCGACGCCGAGGCCAAGGCGCGGCACCAACTCCGCTTTCACGAACTCGGCCCGCTCGAGCAGGACGCGATCCTTACAGCGGTTCAGAACGGCGACGTTCTTGAGCAGGCTTGGCATGATCTGCCGCCCAAAGGCTTTTTCAGCAAGCGCGTGCTCCACGACGTTGTCAGTGCTTATTACGCTCATCCCACATCCTGGAACGAGATCGGTTTTGGCGGGCCGGCAAGTCCGCGCGGCTATGTGCGGATGTATTTTGACCGGCGCGATCCGTGGGAAGCTTCGGAAGCGCGGCCCGGTCGCGAGGAGCGCGCCCGGCGGGAGAACGCGCGTGTCGGATGATCCGCAACGATCCCCGCGCGCGATTGGCGGCCACGCTCCCGATGTCTTCAATTCCGGCGGCTGGGTGCCGATGCGCCAATATGCCGAGGATGAGCCGGTCGATTTTGTCATTGTCGGCACCGGCGCCGGCGGCGGCACGCTCGCCTGCAAGCTTGCCGAATATGGCTTCTCGGTGGTGGCGCTCGATGCCGGCCCGTATTGGCGGCCGCTGGAAGATTTTGCCTCGGACGAACACGAACAGGCGAAGCTCTACTGGACCGACGAACGCATCACGGACGGTGAAAATCCGATCCAGTTCGGCGCCAATAATTCCGGCAAATCGGTCGGCGGCTCGACCGTGCATTTTGCCATGGTGTCGCTGCGCTTCCGGCCGGAATGGTTCAAGGCGCGCACCAAGCTCGGCTATGGCGCCGATTGGCCGCTCGATTGGCGCGAGATGTGGACCTATTACGCGGAGGTTGAGCAGGCGCTGAAGATTTCCGGGCCGGTGAATTATCCGTGGGGCCCGAAGCGTCCGCGTTATCCGTACCGTCCGCATGAGCTCAATGCCGCCGCTTTGGTGCTGGCCCAAGGCGCCGAAGCACTCGGGATCGATTGGGCGCCGACGCCGCTGGCGACCGTATCCGCCCCGCGTGGGCGCTCGCCACCTTGCGTTTATCGCGGCATGTGCGTGCTTGGCTGCTCGACCAATGCCAAGCAGAGCGTATTAATCACTTGGTTGCCACGGGCGCTCGCCGCAGGCGCCGAAATTCGCGATCTGGCGATGGTCGGGCGCGTCGGGCACGACGATACCGGCCGCGTCATCGGTGTGCATTATATCCGGCGGGGACACTGGCGCTTTCAGCGCGCCCGCAATGTCGCGGTCGCCGGCTATGCCATCGAGACGCCACGGCTGCTCTTGAACTCCGCAACCAGCCGTTATCCTGACGGCCTCGCCAATTCCTCCGGCTTGGTCGGCAAGAATTTGATGGTGCAATCCAACCAGGCGGTGTGGGGCGTCATGGAAGAAGAGATTCGCGCCTATAAGGGCCCGCCGTCGCTCGCCATCACCGAGCACTGGAATTACGCCGACAAGGGCAAGGACTTCTTCGGCGGCTACGCTTACATGAGCCAAGGCCCGCTGCCGGTCGTCTGGTCCGGCACACAGTCGAGCAAGCGCGGACTTTGGGGTCAGCGCCTGCTCGACGAGATGGAAAAGTACAATCACCACGTCGGACTGAAGATCGTCGGCGAGTGTCTGCCGCAGGAGCGCAATCGTGTGACCTTGACCGACGAGAAAGACCAATACGGCCTCCCGGTGCCGCGCATCACCTATTCGTTCTGCGACAACGACAAGAAATTGATTGAGCATTCGCTGTCGTTCATGCGCCGCGCGCTCGACGCGGCGGGCGCCAGCGAAATCTGGGACGAGACCGACGACACCTGCCACCTCAACGGCACCGCCCGCATGGGGGACGATTCGCGCACCAGCGTGGTCAATGCCGACTGCCGCTCATGGGATATCCCTAATTTGTGGATCTGCGACGGTTCGGTGTTTCCGACCGTGGGCGGCGTCAATCCGTCGCTGACCATCCAGGCAATTGCCTGCCGCACCGCAGATCGCATCAAGGCCATGGCCGGGCGCGGAGAACTCTGAAGAATTTCGGCCAAATCTGCCGAAGTATTTCAGGAAACGCCCCGATGCTTATCGCAAGGTTAGCAAACAATCGCAAATTTAAGCTGCGCTTTCGCAAAAGGCGGCGCGGTGAAGAAACGATTCGTCGGCGAGTGATTTCACGACATGTTTAGAAATCGGACGGCAAAACATGGTGCGAAGGGCCTGACAAGCCACGCTTTTGTGCCGAGCGTTTTTCGGCGGCTGTTTAACAAGGCGCTCGTAACAATAAGGGTTTTGTCCGATGACGAATGTCGTTCGCTTGCTGGTCGGCGTGATGCGCCAAGTGCATCGCTTCCGCCGCGACAATGGCGGCAGCATGGCGATCATGATGGGCCTCACCGCAGTGCCGCTGATCTTTGCTGTCGGCGCCGGCATCGATTATGGCACCGCCAATATGGCGAAGGCGAAGCTTGATGCGGTCGCCGATGCTGCGGCGCTCTCCGCGGTCGACCACCAGGCCATCACCGGCACGCCGGCAGCCGCACAGACCACGGCGCAAACCACCTTCAATGCCGAAGCCGTCGATGTCCCCAACGTCACCGTCGGCAACGTGGCCGCCACGGTGACGGATTCCACGACCGGCCGCACCGCCGTCGTCAACTACACGGCGACGAAGGCCAACCTGTTCATGGGAATTTTCGGCGATCCCACGACCACCTTAACCGGCTCGTCGACCGCGCAAGCCGGTTTGACGACGAACATCAACTTCTATCTGCTGCTCGATAACTCGCCATCGATGAATATCGCGGCGACGTCGGCGGGCATCCAGACCATGGTCAACAACACATCCGCGCAAGGTGGCTGCGCCTTCGCCTGTCATGAATCCAATCCGTCGTCCGACAATCTTGGCAATCCGGGCGGCGAGGATAACTACACGCTGGCGAAGAATCTCGGTGTCGTGACACGGATACAAAATTTGGCGAGTGCGACCCAGTCGCTGATGAGCTCGGCGGCTTCGATGGAGGGTTCGAACCAGCAATATCAAATGGCGATTTACACGTTCAACAATTCCAGCCTCAGCACGATACAGGCGCTGACGTCGAATCTCGGGAACCCGAAAACGGCGGCGGCCAATATCAATGTGGAAGAAGTCTATTCCAACAACTGGTTGACGAAAACGAGCCAGAACAACGACACCGATACGAACTTCGAAACCGCCATGTCGGCGATCAACACCATCATGCCGTCGCCGGGGACGGGCACTCCGGCCAGCACGCCGCAAGAGGTGCTTTTCATCGTCAGCGATGGTGTCGATGACGAAGTGGCATCCTCGTGCTCGCAGACGCTCGACGGCAATCGCTGTCAGCAACCTTTCGACACGACCTGGTGCACGACGATCAAAAACCGCGGCATCCAGATCGCGGTGCTATACACCGCCTATCTGCCGCTGCCGACCAATTCCTGGTATAATGAATGGGTCGCGCCGTTTCAAAACCAAATCTCACCGAACATGGAAAGTTGCGCGTCGACGGGGATGTTCTTCTCGGTGACCACCGACGGCGACATTACGGCGGCGATGCAGACCCTGTTCCAGCAAGCAGTCGCGGCGGCGCGGCTGACACACTGACCGAAACAAGGCTGCAGCAATACTCGTTTCGCCCTTGCCGCTCGGCAAGGATGCGCTATTTTGCCGGCGTGTCGCAACGGCGGCGCGCGGGTGTAGCTCAATGGTAGAGCAGAAGCCTTCCAAGCTTATGACGAGGGTTCGATTCCCTTCACCCGCTCCAAAATTTCGCTGCCAGCCAACCGTTTCCATCAATGAGCGAGCAGTCCGCGTAAGGTTTGCGGTTTGCCGTCATGCGACCAGACAATGTCGCTAACGAGCCAGTCGGCGTTGACCGTGACCAGATCGAGCACGATTGTCGTCGGCTGGCCTTGATTGACGAATTTCACGGTCGCGCTGGCCTGGCCCGGGCCGGTATCGGCCACCACGATGTCGAAATCCGGAATTTGCCAATCCTGAGCGTCGACGAATGGGTCGCCATCGAGCCTGGGCGCTTCATTGCGGCGGGCGGCGTTGCGTCGATCCTCGACGATCAGCGCCGCCAGCGACGGATGGAAATACCGCCGGAGAACGGCGGCATTATCGAGTGGGATGCCCTTCGCATCCTTGCCTCTGTAGGCGGCGTATATCCCTTTCATCGACGCCAACGCCGGAGCATCCTCAGCGAGGGCGGCTCGGTTGGCGACGCGGCAGGCAGCGCCGCTGCAGACGGCGCTTATGAGGATGGTCCGGCGGGTTAACATCATGCCGATAAGACGGCCGGCAACCCATACTGGTTCAAGGACTTGCTTTGAGGGCGATGAACAGGCATTTCTCCTTCCCGGACGCCTAAGGAGTGTAGCTCAATGGCTAGAGCACCGGTCTCCAAAACCGGGGGTTGGGGGTTCGAAGTCCCTCCACTCCTGCCATTCCGAAGTGCGGGAACTCGGGCTCAAACCATCAAATAGTTAGCGACTTCGGGCCACTTGACCCCTGATTCGGGGTCTTCGACGCCGGATACCTTGACGCTGCGGCGGCCCGGCAGTACTTAACTGCCATCGTCAGCGGCCCGGTATCGGACTTCCGCGACGAGCATATTCCCCAAAAGGAACCGCAGTGTCGGTCCCGTCCTTAAAAGTCGGGCGGGAATGACTATTGGATCAGGCGATGGCGAAGGTCAGTCCGTTCAAATTTCTGCAGGAAGTGCGCGCCGAGGCGCAGAAGGTCACGTGGCCGACGCGCAAAGAGACCACCGTCACGACCATCATGGTGTTCGTCATGGTGGTCATCGCCTCGATCTTCTTCCTGCTCGCCGACCAAGTCATGCGCATAGCGGTGAGCTTCCTGCTCGGCATCAACACGTGAGCTTTGCAAATTCACCAACCGATCACGACCCAATTTATGATGCGGAATTCATGACATGACGAGCCGATGGTACGCCGTCCACGCCTACTCGAATTTCGAGAACAAGGTGGCGGACTCGATCCGCGAGCAGGCCAAGCAGCGCGGGTTGTCCAGCCTGTTCGAAGAAATTCTGGTGCCGAAGGAAAAGGTCGTCGAAGTGCGGCGCGGCCGCAAAGTCGACGCCGAGCGCAAGTTCTTTCCCGGCTATGTGCTGGTGAAAATGCAAATGACCGACGAAGCCTACCACCTGATCAAGAATACGCCGAAGGTGACCGGCTTCCTCGGCTCCGACAACAAGCCGATGCCGTTGGCCGAAGCCGAAGCGCAGCGTCTATTGCAACAGGTGCAGGAGGGCATCGAGCGGCCGAAGCCGTCGGTGTCGTTCGAGGTGGGCGAACAGGTTCGCGTGTCGGACGGCCCATTCGCCTCGTTCAACGGCACGGTGGAGGAGGTCGACGAAGGCCGCTCCCGACTCAAGGTCGCGGTGTCGATCTTCGGCCGCGCCACGCCGGTCGAGCTGGAATTCGGACAGGTGGAGAAGTTATAACACCTGTCCCGGATGCGGTGCAGCACGCCGTGGTGCGCCGTTAGTAAGTGAAGGCGTGGGAGGTGAGGCGGCCGCCAGCCGTCAATAGCCGCACCACTAACAGGAGTAGAGAATGGCAAAGAAGATTACCGGATATGTAAAGCTGCAGGTGCCGGCGGGGGCGGCCAATCCGTCGCCGCCGATCGGACCTGCGCTCGGCCAGCGCGGGCTGAACATCATGGAGTTCTGCAAGGCGTTCAACGCGCAGACCCAGAAGCTTGAAAAGGGCGCGCCGATCCCCGTCACCATCACCGTCTATGCCGATCGCTCGTTTACGTTCGAGATGCGTCAGCCGCCGGTGTCGCACTTCCTCAAGAAAGCAGCCAAGCTCGAGAGCGGCTCGAAGACACCCGGCCGCGATATCGCAGGCTCTGTGACCCAGGCCCAAGTCCGCGAGATCGCCGAGCAAAAGATGAAAGACTTGAATTGCGACACTATCGAGTCGGCGATGCGCATGATCGAAGGCTCTGCACGCTCCATGGGGTTAGAGGTGAAGGCATGAGCACGGTGGGAAAACGCACGAACGCGGCGCGGGAAGGCGTCGATCGCGAGAAGCTCTATCCGCTCGCGGAAGCCGTGAAGATGGTCAAGGATCGCGCCAAAGCCAAATTCGACGAGACCGTCGAAGTGGCGATGAATCTCGGTATCGATCCGCGCCACGCCGATCAGACGGTGCGCGGGGTGGTCAATCTTCCGAACGGCTCCGGACGTTCGGTGCGTGTTGCGGTGTTTGCCCGCGGCGCCAAGGCCGATGAGGCCAAAGCGGCCGGCGCCGATGTTGTCGGCGCCGAGGATCTGGTCGAGAAAGTCCAAGGCGGCGCTATCGATTTCGACCGCGTTGTCGCCACGCCGGATCTGATGCCGTTGGTCGGCCGTCTTGGTAAGGTGCTGGGCCCGCGCGGCCTGATGCCTAATCCCAAGGTGGGCACGGTGACGATGGACATCACCAACGCGGTCAAAGGCGCCAAGGGTGGGTCGGTCGAGTTTCGCGCCGAGAAGGCCGGCATCGTCCAAGCCGGCGTTGGCAAGGCCTCGTTTTCCGCCGAAAAGCTGATCGAGAACATCATGGCGTTTGCCGACGCGGTGCAAAAGTCGCGGCCGGCTGGCGCCAAGGGCCACTTCATCAACCGTGTGGCGATTTCCTCGACCATGGGCCCGGGCGTAAAGGTCGAGCCTGGAACCTTGTTCCCGACCTCGCAGCAGTCGCATTGAAAGGTCATTCCGGGAGGCGGTCTCTTGCCCGCGTCCCGGAATCCATACTCACGGGTCAGCAAATATGGATTCCGAAATTGCCGCTTGCGGCAATCTGGCTGACGGGTAGCGCAGGTTACGCCGCCGCGCGTTTCCCCCACAGCGTCTGCGTCGCGATGCGCGCGCCTTCGACGAGCGATTTCAGCTTCGCCCACATGATGGTCGGATGAACGCGGCGCGCGAGCGGGCTTTGCGCAAAGCCGCAATCGGTGCCGCCGATCACGTTCTCGCGGCCGACGATGTTGGCGAGCCGCACGATCCGCTCGGCCACGAGTTCCGGATGCTCGACGATATTGGTGGCGTGGCTAATAACGCCCGGGATCAGGATTTTTCTCGGTGTAAGTTTCGTGTTTTCCCACACTCGCCACTCATGGGCATGGCGCGGATTGGCGGCCTCGAAGGAATAATGGCCAACGCGAACCGAAAGCACGAGGTCGATGATCTCCTTGAGCGGCACATCGAAGGCATGCGGGCCGTTCCAGCTGCCCCAGCAGATGTGATAGCGCGAGCGCTCCTCGGGGATACCGCGCAGCGCGTGGTTGAGCGCATCGACGCGAAGCCGCGCCCAGCGCCGGTACTCGGCGTTGGACAGCGGCGGCACCATGCGCTCATGCATGTAGGGCAGGAAAGCATCGTCGACCTGGACGTAAAGCCCGGCGTCGACGATCGCCTTGTATTCCTGATGCAACGCGTCGGCGAGAGCCGTCAAAAAATCCTCTTCATTCTTGTAATGCTCGTTTTTGGCGCCGGGGAGCGCGCTGGCCGGCGCGACGACGGGCAGGAATGCCTCCAGCGAGGGATGCCTGGTCTTTGCCTCGACGAGGCCGGCCTTGAGGTTGCGAATATCGCGCAAGACCTCCATGTCGGAATATTTGATCGGGCCGTTCACCACGACGCGGTTGCCCAGGCGTTTCGCCAGTCCGGAAGCCGCGTCGTATTCGGCGTAGAATTCGGGGAATGCCTGGTGGTCGCGCCCGCCGCCCATCGATGTCATCGGGTCTCGGACTTCTTCGGCCGTTGCCGGTCGTATTGTGATGCCGCTTAGCCGCTTGTGGACGTAGAAAGCCCAGTTGGCGCCTTTGCTGAATTCGCCGTCGCTGACGATGTCGATGCCGGTGTCGGCCTGCTGGCCCACGACTTCGGCGATGGAGCCGGTGAGGCACGTCTCGAACGCCACCTCGTCATAGGCGTTGCGGTCCTCAATGGCGCGCCAGAACTCGATCAATTGCGGCGGCCGGATCAAGCTGCCAACGTGAGTGGTCCTGATGCGATCGGCATTTTGCGGCATAGGTCGAGCCTCCCTTGCGGTCGTGCCGGGGATGCTAAGCCGCGATGGGGCTTCGGCAAAGGCGCGTAAAATCACTTGGCAAGGGCGCATTTGCGGGCTAAATAGCGGGCATGGGCGTGCCGGCCCAGTTTGTCGGCGCGCCTTTGTGCGCTTCTCGAAAATCATATGAGCGAGGCTTCTTCTTAGAGCATATCCTGTTCGGATTTCCTAAGAGGCTGAAAAGCTTAGTGAATTTGGCAAGCGCGCCCTGTCCGAGACTGCGGGCGCCGGCAACGGCTTAATTCGAAAGAGCCAGCATAGACGGGTGAAGGACAAGGGTTGGGCTTCGTCTGAAGCCTATTGCCCTTTGGTTCTGACCTCGATGGCCGGAGGGGCGAAGGCTCGTCCGGGGGCAGGTTTAAGTGTCGTCCTGCCTGGTTCGTCGATGACCTCGATGGGTTTAGCGCGGGACGGCGGGCAGCAACCCGGCGGTCTTTCGCAAGACGGACCGCCAACCGGAGAGAGCTTTTGGATCGCGCGGCAAAAAGCGAGATGGTCACGGCCCTTGGCGAGGTCTTCAAGACCACCAAGGTCGTTGTGGTCGCTCATTATTCCGGCCTCACGGTGGCACAGATCCAGACTCTGCGTCGGCAGATGAAGCAGGCTGGCGCCAGCGTAAAGGTCGCGAAGAACCGCTTGGCCAAGATCGCCCTGGAAGGCAGCGACGTCGCTTCGATCGCGCCGTTGCTCAAGGGGCCGGCCCTGATCGCCTTTTCTGGCGATCCGGTGGCGGCACCCAAGGTCGCCGTCGATTTCGCCAAGACGCACGAACGGTTCGTGATTCTCGGCGGAGCGATGGGCACGACCGCGCTCGACCCGAATGGCGTCAAGGCGCTCGCCGCCTTGCCGTCGCTCGACGAGTTAAGGGCGAAGCTTCTCGGTCTTCTCCAGGCGCCGGCAACCAAGATCGCGCAGGTGGTCAACGCCCCTGCCGCCAAGGTTGCCCGCGTGGTGCAGGCCTATGCCAGCAAGACGGAAAGCGCGGCTGCCTAAGGCACCAATCGTCAAAAGGTTAGAACCAAAGGACAAATCTCATGGCTGATCTGCAAAAAATCGTCGACGACCTTTCCGGCCTCACCGTGCTGGAGGCCGCCGAGCTCGCCAAACTGCTCGAAGAGAAGTGGGGTGTGTCGGCTGCCGCCGCAGTTGCGGTTGCGGCCGGTCCGGCCGCGGCCGCGGCGCCTGCGGCCGAAGAAAAGACCGAATTCACCGTCGTTCTCGCCGCTGCCGGCGAGAAGAAGATCGAGGTGATCAAGGAAGTCCGCGCCATCACCGGACTTGGCCTGAAAGAGGCCAAGGACTTGGTCGAGGGCGCGCCGAAGAACGTCAAGGAAGGCGTCAACAAGGACGAGGCCGCCAAGATCAAGGCGACGCTCGAAAAGGTCGGCGCAAAGGTTGAGCTTAAGTAAGCAGTGCTTATTTAACGGAAATCCCCGGGCGAACGGAGCCAAGCCCGGGGATTCCGAGATTAGACGCGCGCAATTCCCGGTGATTCGGAACTTTGGCCGAATCGCTGGAAAATGGGGCGCGAAACAGGGCGTGTGACGCCTGTCCCGACGGTCGCGATGGATTGCGGCCCTCTGGAGAGTCGTCTTGATCGCCTCGGTAGCTCGAACCGCGAA
The DNA here is from genome assembly GCA_963822935.1 of uncultured Alphaproteobacteria bacterium. Lineage (GTDB taxonomy): Bacteria > Pseudomonadota > Alphaproteobacteria > Rhizobiales > Xanthobacteraceae > BOG-931. The sequence continues at coordinate 224,730 of CAWGJP010000022.1, read as the reverse complement.
GCCTCTTGGCTTGCGGCGCGAGCATGATGGTTTGAGCGGACGGTGTGGCGGCCGGCGGTTCGATCCCGATGGTTCGATTGAGCGAGAGGACATGATGGCGCAGACGTTTATCGGCCGGAAGCGCGTAAGAAAGTCATTCGGAAAAATCGAGGAAGTCGCGGAGATGCCGAACCTCATTGAGGTTCAGAAGGCGTCTTACGACCAATTCCTGCTGGTGGCAGAGCCGCAGGGCGGCCGGCCCAACGAAGGCCTGCAGGCGGTGTTCAAGTCGGTGTTCCCGATTTCCGACTTTTCCAATACCTCGCAGCTGGAATTCGTCAAATACGAATTCGAGCCACCGAAATACGACGTCGACGAGTGCCGCCAGCGCGGCATGACCTACGCCGCGCCGCTCAAAGTGACGCTGCGTCTGATCGTGTTCGATATCGACGAGGAGACCGGCGCGCGTTCGGTCAAGGACATCAAAGAGCAGGATGTCTACATGGGCGACATTCCGCTCATGACCAATAACGGAACCTTTGTCGTCAACGGCACCGAGCGCGTGATTGTCTCGCAGATGCATCGCTCGCCCGGCGTGTTCTTCGACCACGACAAGGGCAAGACGCATTCCTCGGGCAAGCTTTTGTTTGCCGCCCGTATCATCCCCTATCGCGGCTCCTGGCTCGACATCGAGTTCGACGCCAAGGACATCGTCTATGCGCGCGTCGACCGCCGGCGCAAGATTCCAGTCACGTCGCTGCTTTACGCACTCGGCATGAGCGGCGAGGAAATCCTCAATACCTTCTACAAGCAGGTGCCATACAAGCGCACCAAGGACGGCTGGCGCGTGCCGTTCGATGCTAACCGGCTGCGCGGCTACAAGGCGATCAACGATCTGGTCGACGCCGATACCGGCAAGGTCGTGCTCGAGGCCGGCAAGAAGCTTACCGTGCGTCAGGCGCGCCAGCTCGCCGAAAAGGGCCTCAAGGCATTGCGCCTGTCCGATCAGGAATTGGTCGGCCACTACATCGCCGAGGACCTCGTCAACGCCAAAACCGGCGAGATTTACGCCGAGGCCGGCGAGGAGATCACCGGCACCGAGCGCAAAGATGGCGAGTGGGAGATCAACGTCGGCAAGACGCCGCTGAAGGCGCTGATCGATTTCGGCTACAAGGAGCTGCCGCTCCTCAACATCGACCATGTCAATGTCGGCGCTTATATCCGCAACACGCTGGCGATCGACAAGAACATGACGCGCGAGGATGCGCTGTTCGACGTCTATCGCGTCATGCGTCCGGGTGAGCCGCCGACCATCGACACGGCGCAGAATATGTTCCAGTCGCTGTTCTTCGATTCAGAGCGTTACGATTTGTCCGCCGTCGGCCGCGTCAAGATGAACATGCGGCTCGAACTCGATGCGCCGGACACCATGCGTATCCTGCGCAAAGAGGATGTCATCGCGGTGATCCGCACGCTGGTCGATCTGCGTGACGGCAAAGGCGAAATCGACGACATCGACCATCTCGGCAATCGGCGCGTGCGCTCGGTCGGCGAACTGATGGAAAATCAATATCGCATCGGGCTGTTGCGCATGGAGCGCGCCATTAAAGAGCGCATGTCGTCGGTCGATATCGACACCGTGATGCCGCAGGATCTGATCAACGCCAAGCCGGCGGCCGCGGCAGTGCGCGAATTCTTCGGCTCGTCGCAGCTGTCGCAATTCATGGATCAGACCAATCCGTTGTCGGAGATTACGCACAAGCGGCGTCTCTCCGCGCTCGGCCCGGGTGGGCTCACGCGCGAGCGCGCCGGCTTCGAAGTGCGCGACGTGCATCCGACGCATTACGGCCGCATCTGTCCGATCGAGACCCCGGAAGGGCCGAATATCGGCCTGATCAATTCGCTCGCGACCTATGCGCGGGTGAACAAATACGGTTTCGTCGAGACGCCGTATCGTAAGGTCAAAGACGGCCGCGTCACCGACGAGGTGATCTACCTTTCGGCGATGGAGGAGGGCCGCTACACCGTTGCTCAGGCCAACTCCGTGATCGACGCCAAAGGCCGGTTCACCGACGATCTCGTCGTGGTGCGCCACGCCGGTGACGTCCAGCTCATTCCGCCGGACAAGGTGGATTTCATGGACGTATCGCCGAAGCAGCTCGTTTCGGTGGCCGCGGCGCTCATCCCGTTCCTCGAGAACGACGACGCCAACCGCGCGCTGATGGGCTCCAACATGCAGCGTCAGGCGGTTCCACTCGTTCGCGCCGAGGCGCCGTTCGTCGGCACAGGCATGGAAGGCGTGGTCGCCCGCGATTCCGGTGCGGCGATTGCCGCGCGGCGGACCGGCGTGGTCGATCAGGTTGACGCCACCCGTATCGTTATTCGCGCCACCGACGAGCCGGACCCGACTAAGCCCGGCGTCGACATCTATCGGCTGATGAAGTTCCAGCGCTCCAACCAGAACACCTGCATCAACCAGCGGCCGCTGGTGAAGGTGGGCGATCAGGTCAAGAAGGGCGACATCATCGCCGACGGTCCGTCGACCGATCTCGGCGAGCTCGCGCTGGGGCGTAACGCGCTTGTCGCGTTCATGCCGTGGAACGGCTACAATTTCGAAGACTCGATCCTGCTTTCCGAGCGCATCGTCAAAGACGACGTCTTTACTTCGATCCACATCGAGGAATTCGAAGTGATGGCGCGCGACACCAAGCTCGGGCCCGAGGAAATCACGCGCGATATTCCGAACGTTTCGGAAGAGACGCTCAAGAACCTCGACGAGGCCGGTATCGTCTATATCGGCGCCGAAGTCCGCGCCGGCGACATCCTGGTCGGCAAGATTACGCCTAAGGGCGAAAGCCCGATGACGCCGGAGGAAAAGCTCCTGCGCGCCATCTTCGGCGAGAAGGCCTCCGACGTGCGCGACACCTCACTTCGGGTCCCGCCCGGCGTGCAGGGGACCGTCGTCGAAGTCCGCGTCTTCAACCGCCACGGCGTCGAAAAGGACGAACGCGCGCTCGCCATTGAGCGTGAAGAGATCGAGCGGCTCGCCAAGGACCGCGACGACGAGCAGGCGATCCTCGACCGCAACGTCTATGGCCGCCTTGCCGAACTGCTGGAAGGCCGCCAGGGCATCGCCGGGCCGAAGGGTTTTAAGAAGGACACCAAGATCACGCGAGCGGTGCTTGAAGAGTATCCGCGCTCGCAGTGGTGGATGTTCGCTTCGCCGAACGACAAGATCATGGCGGAGATCGAGGCGATCCGGAAGCAGTACGACGAATCGAAGAAGCGCCTTGAGCAGCGCTTCCTCGACAAGGTCGAAAAGCTGCAACGGGGCGACGAGCTGCCGCCCGGCGTCATGAAAATGGTCAAGGTCTTCGTCGCGGTGAAGCGCAAGATCCAGCCCGGCGACAAGATGGCCGGCCGCCATGGCAATAAGGGCGTGGTGTCGAAGATCGTCCCGTCGGAGGACATGCCGTTCCTTGCCGACGGCACGCCGGTCGACGTCGTGCTCAATCCGCTCGGCGTGCCGAGCCGCATGAACGTCGGCCAGATCCTGGAGACGCATCTCGGCTGGGCCTGCGCCGGCATGGGATTGAAGATCGGCGCCGCCGTCGACCTCTACAACAGCAAGAAGGACTCCAAGCCGCTCAAGGAGCTTCTCAAGAAGATCTACGGCGAGGACGAGACCATCAAGTCGCTCGACGAAAAAGGTCTCCACGAGCTTGGAACCAACTTGCGTCACGGCGTGCCCATTGCGACGCCGGTGTTCGACGGCGCCAAGGAGGCCGACATCGAGAACATGCTCGATCTCGCCGGCCTCGATCATTCCGGGCAGGTGTCGCTCTACGACGGCCGCACCGGCGATACGTTCGATCGCAAGGTGACGGTCGGCTACATCTATATGCTGAAGCTGCATCACCTCGTCGACGACAAGATCCACGCCCGGTCGATCGGGCCGTACAGCCTGGTCACCCAGCAGCCGCTCGGCGGCAAGGCGCAGTTCGGCGGCCAGCGTTTCGGCGAAATGGAAGTGTGGGCGCTCGAAGCCTACGGCGCCGCCTACACACTGCAGGAAATGCTGACGGTGAAGTCCGACGACGTGGCCGGACGCACCAAGGTCTACGAATCCATCGTGCGTGGCGACGACGCGTTCGAGTCCGGCATTCCGGAATCGTTCAACGTGCTGGTCAAGGAAATGCGCTCGCTTGGATTGAACGTCGACCTGCATAATTCCAAGCAACAGCGCGGCGACGGCAGCAGCATGCCGGAGGCGGCCGAGTAGACGTCGCCTCTCCCATTCCGGGAGAGGTCGCGAGCGAGCGGGTGAGGGGACGTGGAAGTGTATCAGACCCTCACCAAGCCCACTCCCGGAATGGGAGCGGGGTTACGAGGCCAGATTTAACCGACCCGCGGAGCAATCGCCTCCAACGGTGTCGAGGAGCAGACGATGAACCAAGAACTTATGAATCTTTTCAGCCCGCAGGTGCCGGCTCAGGTCTTCGACCAGATCCGGATTTCGATCGCGAGCCCGGATAAGATTCTGTCGTGGTCCTATGGCGAGATCAAAAAGCCGGAGACCATCAATTATCGGACGTTCAAGCCCGAGCGCGACGGCTTGTTCTGCGCGCGCATTTTTGGGCCGATCAAGGATTACGAGTGCTTGTGCGGCAAGTACAAGCGCATGAAGTACAAGGGCATCATCTGCGAGAAGTGCTCGGTCGAAGTGACGCTCAGCCGGGTGCGGCGCGAGCGGATGGGCCATATCGAATTGGCCGCGCCGGTGGCGCATATTTGGTTTCTGAAGTCGCTGCCGAGCCGGATCGGTCTCCTGCTCGACATGACGCTTAAGGATCTCGAGCGGATTCTCTATTTCGAGCATTACGTCGTGCTTGAGCCGGGTCTTACTCCGCTCAAGGACCGTCAGCTGCTCTCCGAGGACGATTACGTCAAGGCGCAAGACGAATTCGGCGCCGACAGCTTCACCGCCATGATCGGCGCCGAAGCGATCCGCGAAATGCTCAAGGCGCTCGATCTCGAAAAAATGGCGGCCGATCTGCGCCAGGAGATCATCGAATCGACGTCCGAACTCAAGCCGAAGAAGCTCGCCAAGCGGCTCAAGCTGATCGAGGCTTTCACCCAGTCCAAGAACAAGCCGGAATGGATGATCCTCACCCACGTGCCGGTGATCCCGCCCGATCTGCGGCCGCTGGTTCCGCTCGACGGCGGACGCTTCGCCACGTCCGACCTCAACGATCTCTATCGCCGCGTCATCAACCGCAACAACCGCCTGAAGCGGCTCATTGAGCTGCGGGCGCCCGACATCATCATCCGCAACGAGAAGCGGATGCTGCAGGAAGCGGTCGATGCATTGTTCGACAACGGCCGCCGCGGCCGCGTCATCACCGGCGCCAACAAGCGGCCGCTGAAGTCGCTTGCCGACATGCTCAAGGGCAAGCAAGGCCGGTTCCGGCAGAATTTGCTCGGCAAGCGCGTCGACTATTCCGGCCGTTCGGTGATCGTGGTCGGCCCGGAGCTGAAGCTGCATCAGTGCGGGCTGCCGAAGAAGATGGCGCTCGAACTGTTCAAGCCATTCATCTATTCGCGGCTCGACGCCAAGGGTTTGTCGACCACGGTGAAGCAGGCGAAGAAGCTCGTGGAGAAGGAGAAGCCCGAGGTTTGGGATATCCTCGACGAGGTCATTCGCGAGCATCCGGTACTGCTCAACCGCGCACCGACGCTGCATCGGCTCGGCATCCAGGCATTCGAGCCGGTTCTGATCGAGGGTAAGGCGATCCAGCTGCATCCGCTGGTTTGCGCGGCATTCAACGCGGACTTTGACGGCGACCAGATGGCGGTGCATGTGCCGTTGTCGCTCGAGGCACAGCTCGAAGCGCGCGTTTTGATGATGTCGACCAACAATATTCTGCATCCGGCGAACGGCGCGCCCATCATCGTGCCGTCGCAGGATATCGTGCTCGGCCTGTACTACCTCTCGATCGTTCGCGACGCCGTTGAGGGTGAAAAGCCCAAAATCTTCGGCGAATTGTCGGAAATCGAGCTTGCCTTGCACGAGAAGGTCATCAGCCTGCATTCGCGGATCAAATACCGCTGGGAAGGTCTCGACGAGAACGGCAAGCCGGTGACGCGCTGGTACGACACCACGCCCGGCCGCGTCATTCTCGGCTCGGTGCTGCCGAAGCTCGCCAAGACGCCCTACGATCTCGTCAACAAGCTGATGACGAAGCGCGAAATCTCCGGCATGATCGACACGGTCTATCGCCACTGCGGTCAGAAGGAGACGGTGATCTTCTGCGACCGCGTCATGGCGCTCGGCTTTCATCACGCGTTCAAGGCCGGCATCTCGTTCGGCAAAGACGACATGGTGGTGCCGCGCTCCAAGAAAGCGAGCGTCGAGAAGACCCGCGAGCTCGTCAAGGAATTCGAGCAGCAATATAACGACGGCCTGATCACGCAGGGCGAGAAATACAACAAGGTCGTCGACGCTTGGTCGAAGTGCACCGAGGAAATCGCCGAAGCGATGATGAAGGAGATCTCCACGGCGCGGCCATCGGCCGATAAGAGCCAGGAGGCTCAGGTCAATTCGATCTACATGATGGCGCATTCCGGCGCGCGCGGCTCGCCCGCGCAGATGCGCCAGCTCGCCGGCATGCGCGGCCTGATGGCGAAGCCGTCTGGCGAAATCATCGAGAGCCCGATCATTTCCAACTTCAAGGAAGGCCTCTCGGTGCTCGAGTACTTCAACTCGACGCACGGCGCGCGTAAGGGCCTCGCCGATACCGCGCTCAAGACGGCGAACTCGGGTTATCTGACCCGGCGCCTCGTCGACGTAGCGCAGGACTGCATCATCACCGATGTGGACTGCGGCACGACGCGCGGCATCAAGGTGCGGGCGATCATCGACGCCGGCACGGTCGTCGCTTCGCTGGCAAGCCGCATCCTCGGCCGCACCACCGCCGAGGACGTGCGCGACCCGAACAGCAACGAAGTTCTGGTGCCGAATGCGACTCTGCTCGAGGAGCCGCACGTCGAGAAACTGGTCAATGCTGGCGTGCAGGAAGTGAAAATCCGCTCTGTGCTCACCTGCGAGACGACCAGCGGCTGCTGCGGCATGTGCTACGGGCGCGATCTTGCCCGCGGTACTCCGGTCAATATGGGCGAGGCGGTGGGCGTCATCGCAGCGCAATCGATCGGCGAGCCGGGCACGCAGCTCACCATGCGCACGTTCCACATCGGCGGCGCGGCGCAGATTTCGGAGCAATCGTTCGTCGAGTCGAACTTCGAGGGTGCGGTCAAGATCAAGAACCTCAACGTCGCCCGCAATTCCGAGGGCGACATGATCGCGATGGCCCGCAATCTCATCGTGGCCGTACTCGATCCCGATGGCACCGAGCGTGCCGTGCACCGCATCCAATACGGCGCGCGGCTCAAGGTCTCCGACGGCGAGCACATCAAGCGCGGCCAGCGCATCGCCGAATGGGATCCGTATACGCGGCCGATCCTCACCGAGGTGGAAGGCGTGATCGGCTATGAGGATCTCGTCGACGGGCAGTCGTTGACCGAGACGCTCGACGAGTCGACCGGTATCGCCAAGCGCGTGGTGATCGACTGGCGCTCGGGCTCTGCCCGTGGCCAGCAGGATCTGCGTCCGGCATTGGTGATCAAGGACAAGGACGGCAAGATCCTCAAGCTCGCCCGTGGTGGCGAAGCCCGCTATCTCTTGGCGGTCGACGCCATCATCTCGGTCGATCCGGGCAGCCACGTGGGTGCGGGTGACGTCATCGCCCGTATTCCGACGGAAAGCGCCAAGACGCGCGACATCACCGGCGGTCTGCCGCGCGTCGCCGAGCTGTTCGAGGCCCGGCGGCCGAAGGAATCCGCGGTCATTGCGGAAATCTCCGGCACGGTACGCTTCGGCCGCGACTACAAGAACAAGCGGCGCATCACCATCGAGCCGAGCGGCAAGGATGAGGAGCCCAGGGAGTATCTCGTCCCCAAGGGCAAGCACATCCACTTGCAGGACGGCGACGTGATCGAGAAGGGCGACTTCATCGTCGAAGGCAACCCGGCGCCGCACGACATTCTGGCGATCAAAGGCGTCGAGGAGCTGGCCGGCTACCTCGTCAACGAGATCCAGGATGTCTATCGGCTCCAGGGTGTCGCCATCAACGACAAGCACATCGAGGTGATCGTTCGGCAGATGCTGCAGAAGGTCGAAATCGTCAATTCCGGCGAGACCGATCTGATCCAAGGCGAACAGGTGGACAAGACCGAGTTCGACGAGGTCAATGCCCGCTTCGCGGCCGAAGGCAAAAAGCCCGCGACCGCGCACCCGGTGCTGCTCGGCATCACCAAGGCCTCGCTGCAGACACGCTCGTTCATCTCGGCGGCGTCGTTCCAGGAGACCACCCGCGTGCTCACCGAAGCCGCCGTCAACGGCAAGGCCGACACGCTCGATGGCCTGAAGGAGAACGTCATCGTCGGCCGGCTGATTCCAGCCGGAACCGGCGCCATGATGAACAAGGTCCGCGAGGTCGCCGTGAAACGCGATGCGCTCATCCTCGCCGAGCGCGAGAAAGAAGCCGCCGTCAAAGCGGAAGCTGCCGCCGAACCCGCGGCACTTCCCGCGGCGGAGTAACGCTTGCCATAAAGACAACGAGGGCCGCCCCATGGGCGGCCCTTTTCATTCCCCATGCGCGCAACTCTCAAAATCCTCTCCGGCGGCGCCATGCGCTCGCTGATGACGGACCTCATGCCGCTGTTCGAGCGTGCCACGGGCGCCAAAGTCGAAATCGAATTCCGGCTGACGTCGGTACTGCAGAAGGAAATCGAGGACGGCGCGGTTTTCGATATCGCGCTGTTGCCGCGGCCGGAGCTTGACGGATTGGCGCGGGCGGGCCGGATCGTAGCCGGCACTATTGCCGATATAACACGCTCGTCGGTCGGGCTTGCGGTGCGCGCGGGGGCGCCCAAACCGGATATCGCCACCGTCGAAGCTTTTAAGCAGGTTCTGCTTAACGCGAAATCGATCGCCTATAGTGACGGACCGAGCGGCGCTTATATCGCCACGTTGCTGGAACGCCTCGGCATCGCCGGCGTGATGAAATCGAAGACTCATTTAACCGGACGACCTGTTGCCGAACTCATGGCCAGCGGCGAGGCCGAGATCGGTATGCAGCAGATCGTCGCCATCCTGCCCGTAGCGGGCGCCGAATTGGTCGGCCCGCTGCCGAGCGAGCTTCAAAACGTCATTATCTATGCGGCCGGAGTCGCGACGTCTGCCCAAAACGGCGCCGAAGCGGAGCATTGCATCGACTTTATGCGCGGTTCGGCAGCGGTCCAGCTCATTCGCGCCAAGGGCATGCAGCCGGGCTAACCGTCTACCCTTCGATGTTGCAGATGTGCTTGCGCCATCGCAGTTTCGTGCCCATTTAGGGTTGACTTGAGACGGTAGCGCCGATACATACCGCGCACTTTACGGCAGGCGGTGAGCTTCGCCCGTCGGAACGGCCCTGCCGGGTCCCCGAATAAGCTATTGTAAGATTTAGCTTTATTGGTTCGGACGCGGCGTGACGCCTCGACGAAGGAAGCTCAAACGCTGCCTCTGACTTCGGAAAGTCAGACTACCCAAGGCAAGACCGCGCTCGCACCGCGGTCCTCTGCGCAGGCCAAGCGCCCTTCCGTGCCGGGAAGCGAAGGGCGCGATTTGGTTTTGCGTGGATGGATTCGCGTAATGCGCCACAGTGGATGACGACGAGGAGCGAAGGAACGGATGCCGACGATCAACCAGCTCATTCGCAAGCCGCGGGTCACGCAGCACGCGAAGAAGAAGGTGCCGGCTTTGCAACAGTCGCCGCAAAAGCGCGGCGTCTGCACCCGCGTCTATACCACGACGCCGAAGAAGCCGAACTCAGCTTTGCGCAAGGTCGCCAAGGTGCGGCTGACCAACGGCTTCGAAGTGATCGGCTACATTCCCGGCGAAGGCCATAATCTGCAGGAGCATTCGGTGGTGATGATCCGCGGCGGCCGCGTCAAAGATCTGCCGGGCGTGCGCTATCACATCCTCCGCGGCGTGCTCGACACGCAGGGCGTAAAAAACCGCAAGCAGCGGCGATCGAAATACGGAGCAAAACGGCCCAAATAATGGGTCGTTTTGCGTCATTAAGGAACGCGAGACGAAGGAAGCAACGAGATGTCCCGCCGTCACAGGGCAGATAAGCGCGAGATCCTGCCGGACCCGAAATTCGGGAACGTCGTGGTCACGAAATTCATGAACTCGGTCATGCACGCCGGCAAGAAGTCGGTGGCCGAGAACATCGTTTATGGCGCGCTCGACATCATCGAAGGCAAGACGCGCGGCAATCCGGTCGGCGTTTTCCAGCAGGCGCTGGATAACGTCATGCCGTCGATCGAAGTGCGCTCGCGCCGCGTCGGCGGCGCCACTTATCAGGTGCCGGTCGAGGTTCGCACCTCACGGCGTCAGGCGCTCGGTATCCGCTGGATCATCTCCGCCGCACGCGAACGCAACGAAAAAACCATGACGGAGCGGCTCTCCGCGGAGCTGCTCGATGCATCGAATAACAGGGGGAACGCGGTAAAGAAGCGCGAAGACACGCACCGGATGGCGGAAGCCAACCGCGCGTTCTCGCACTATCGCTGGTAAAGCCGGCGACAGCGAAGGACAAACCCCATGCCCCGCACAAATCCAATCGAGGACTATCGTAACTTCGGCATCATGGCGCACATCGATGCCGGCAAGACCACAACGACCGAGCGTGTCCTCTATTACACCGGCAAGAGCCACAAGATGGGCGAGGTGCATGAAGGCGCCGCGACCATGGATTGGATGGAGCAGGAGCAGGAGCGCGGCATCACCATCACGTCCGCCGCGACCACCGCGCAGTGGAACGGCAAGCGTCTCAACATCATCGACACGCCCGGCCACGTCGATTTCACCATCGAAGTTGAGCGCAGCTTGCGCGTGCTCGACGGCGCGGTATGCGTGCTCGATTCCAATCAAGGCGTCGAGCCGCAGACCGAGACAGTCTGGCGCCAAGGTGACAGATATGACGTCCCGCGCATCGTCTTCTGCAATAAGATGGACAAGACCGGCGCGGATTTCTTCCAGTGTCTCAAGGATATCGTGGACCGTCTTGGCGCCAAGCCGGTCGCCATCCAGCTGCCGATCGGCGCCGAAGCGCAATTCAAAGGCATCATCGATCTCGTTCGCATGGTCGGCGTGGTGTGGGACGAAGAGACGCTCGGTGCGAAATATCACGACATCGAAATACCGGCCGATCTGCTCGATCAGGCCAAGGAATATCGCGAGAAGCTGATCGAGGCCGCGGTTGAGCTCGACGACGACGCGATGACGGCCTATCTCGAAGGCAAAGAGCCCGACGTTGCCACGCTCAAACGTCTTATCCGCAAGGCGACGATTTCCAGCGCGTTCTTTCCGGTGCTGTGCGGCTCTGCTTTTAAGAACAAGGGCGTGCAGCCGCTGCTCGACGCCGTCGTCGATTATCTGCCGTCGCCCGCCGACGTGCCGCCGGTCAAGGGCGTCGACCTCAAGGGCAACGAAGTCGAGCGCCAAGCCTCGGACGCCGAGCCGATGGCGCTGCTTGCCTTCAAGATCATGGACGATCCGTTCGTCGGCACGATTACCTTCTGCCGCATCTATTCCGGCAAGCTCGAGAGTTCGACCGGGGTCATGAACTCGACCAAGGACCGCAAAGAGCGTGTCGGCCGGATGCTGCTGATGCACGCCAATAACCGCGAAGACATCAAGGAGGCCTTTGCCGGTGACATCGTCGCGCTGGCCGGTCTCAAAGAGGTTCGCACCGGCGACACGCTGTGCGATCCGCAGAAACCGGTGATCCTGGAAAAGATGGAATTTCCCGATCCGGTCATTGAGATCGCGATTGAGCCGAAATCGAAAGCCGACCAGGAAAAGCTCGGTGTCGCTCTTGCCAAGCTCGTTGCCGAAGATCCCTCATTTCGCGTTCACACCGATCAGGAATCCGGCCAGACCATCATCAAGGGCATGGGCGAACTGCACCTCGACATCAAGGTTGATATCCTCAAGCGCACATACAAAGTCGATGCCAATATCGGCGCGCCACAGGTCGCCTATCGCGAAAAGATCACCCGCGCTGCCCCGGTCGACTACACTCACAAGAAGCAGACCGGCGGTCACGGTCAGTTCGCGCGCATCAAGATCGTCGCCGAGCCGAGCGAGCCCGGCGCCGGGTTTGTGTTCGAGAACGAGATCGTCGGCGGATCGGTGCCGCGCGAGTTCTTCCCGGCCGTCGAAAAGGGCCTTGAGGGCTCGTTGGGCGCCGGCGTGCTCGCCGGCTTCCCGGTGGTCGATATCAAAGTGAGCCTCGTCGACGGTGCTTCGCATGATGTCGACTCGTCGGCGATGGCGTTCGAGATTTGCGCTCGCGCAGCGATGCGCGAGGCCTTGCAGAAGGGCGGCCCGGTTCTGCTTGAGCCGGTCATGAAGGTCGAGGTGGTGACGCCGGAGGACTATACCGGCTCCGTCATCGGCGATCTCAATTCGCGGCGCGGTCAGATCCAGGGCCAGGACATGCGCGGCAACGCCAACGTCATCAATGCGATGGTTCCGCTCGCCAACATGTTCTCCTACGTTAACAATTTGCGCTCCATGTCACAGGGGCGCGCCACGTTCACGATGCAGTTCGACCACTACGCAGAAGTGCCGAAAGCCATCGCCGAAGAGGTTCAGGCAAAATTCGCCTGACGAACATTCACAAGGATTAGAGAGACCCGAACGGAGAGTCCCCATGGCCAAGGAAAAATTCCAGCGCACCAAACCGCATTGCAACATCGGTACGATCGGGCACGTCGATCACGGCAAGACGTCGTTGACGGCGGCGATCACCAAGGTATTGGCCGAAACTGGCGGTGCAACTTACACCGCTTACGACCAGATCGATAAGGCGCCGGAAGAGAAGGCGCGCGGCATCACGATTGCGACCGCGCATGTCGAATACGAGACCGAGAAGCGCCATTATGCGCACGTCGACTGCCCCGGACATGCCGACTACGTGAAGAACATGATCACCGGTGCAGCGCAGATGGACGGCGCCATCCTGGTGGTGAGCGCGGCCGACGGCCCGATGCCGCAGACCCGCGAGCATATTCTGCTCGCCCGCCAGGTCGGCGTGCCGGCGCTGGTCGTATTCCTCAACAAGGTCGACATGGTCGACGACCCCGAGCTCCTCGAACTGGTCGAGCTCGAAGTTCGCGAGCTGTTGTCGAAGTACAATTTTCCCGGCGACAAGATTCCGATTATCAAGGGCTCGGCACTGATGGCGCTCGAGGGCAAGGACCCGAAGCTTGGCCATGACGCGATTCTGGAGCTGATGAAGGCAGTCGACGCCAACATCCCGCAGCCGGAGCGTCCGAAGGACCAGCCGTTCCTGATGCCGGTCGAAGACGTGTTCTCGATCTCGGGTCGTGGCACCGTGTGCACCGGCCGTATCGAGCGCGGCATCATCAAGGTCGGCGAAGAGGTCGAGATCGTCGGCATCAAGCCGACCACCAAGACCGTCGTGACCGGCGTTGAAATGTTCCGCAAGCTGCTCGACCAGGGCGAGGCCGGCGACAATGTCGGCTGTCTCCTGCGGGGCACCAAGCGCGAGGAAGTCGAGCGCGGCCAAGTGCTGTGCAAGCCGGGTTCGGTCAAGCCGCACACCAAGTTCAAGGCCGAGGCCTACATCCTCACCAAGGAGGAGGGCGGCCGTCACACGCCGTTCTTCACCAACTACCGGCCTCAGTTCTACTTCCGCACCACGGACGTGACGGGCGTGGTGACTCTGCCGGAAGGCACCGAGATGGTGATGCCAGGCGACAATATCGCCATGGAGGTCACGCTGATCGTGCCGATCGCCATGGAAGAGAAGCTTCGTTTTGCCATTCGCGAGGGCGGCCGCACCGTCGGCGCCGGCGTGGTGGCGAGCATCATCGAGTAGGCGAATAGGGAACGGCGAATGGCGGATGGAATGATCTCCACTCGCCATTCGTAATTCGGCACTCGCGGGGATAAAGAAATGAACGGCCAGAACATAAGAATCCGATTGAAGGCGTTCGATCACCGCATTCTCGATGCGTCGACGCGCGAGATCGTCAATACGGCCAAGCGCACCGGCGCGCAGGTCCGCGGTCCGATCCCGTTGCCGACCAAGATCGAGAAATTTACCGTCAACCGCTCCCCGCACATCGACAAGAAAAGCCGTGAGCAATTCGAAATGCGCACGCATAAGCGTCTGCTCGACATCGTCGATCCGACGCCGCAGACCGTCGATGCGCTGATGAAGCTCGATCTCGCCGCCGGCGTCGACGTCGAGATCAAGCTCTAAGGCGTGGAGAACAGAAAATGCGTTCCGGGGTACTGGCGCAAAAAGTCGGGATGATGCGGCTGTTCACCGAGGCCGGCGAGCACGTGCCGGTGACGGTGCTGCGGCTTGGCAATTGTCAGGTCGTCGGCCACCGCACCAAGGAAAAGAACGGCTATGTCGCGCTGCAGCTCGGCGCCGGCGCCCGCAAGGTGCAGTCGACGACGCGAGCCGACCGCGGCCATTTCGCCGTGGCCAAGGTCGAACCCAAACGCAAGCTGGCCGAATTCCGTGTCGATGCCGATGCCTTGATTCCTGTCGGCGCCGAGATCACGGCGGATCATTTCGTCGTCGGCCAATATGTCGACGTCACCGGCACCTCGACCGGCAAGGGCTGGGCTGGCGCGATGAAACGCTGGAATTTCGCGGGGCTACGCGCTTCGCATGGCGTGTCGATCTCGCATCGCTCGATCGGCGGCACCGGCGGCCGTCAGGATCCGGGCAGGACCTTCAAGAACAAGAAGATGTCGGGCCATCTCGGCGTCGAACGGGTGACCACGCTCAACCTCAAGGTCCGCAGCACCGACGTCGACCGCGGCCTGATCATGGTCGAAGGTGCCGTACCGGGCGTCAATGGCGGCTGGATCACGGTACGCGACGCGGTGAAGAAGAGGCTACCGGATGGCGTGCCGAAACCCGGCAAGTTCAAGCTCGCCGACAATGCGGCGCAGGCGCCGGTCTCGGTTGGCCCAGCCGGGGAGGGTGCGTGACATGGAACTGGAAGTCACCACGCTCGAGGGTAAGAAAGCAGGCTCGGTCACCTTGTCCGACGCCATTTTCGGTCTCGAACCGCGCACCGATCTCATTCATCGCTGCGTCGTATGGCAGCTCGCCAAACGCCAGCGCGGCACGCATGAAGTGAAAAACCGGGCTGACATCCACCGCACCGGCAAGAAGATGTACCGGCAGAAGGGCACTGGTTCGGCCCGGCACGGTTCGGCGCGCGTTAATCTGTTTCGCGGCGGCGGCCGGTCGTTCGGTCCGCATACGCGCAGTCACGAGATCGGTCTGCCGAAGAAGGTTCGCGCGCTGGCGCTGCGCCACGCGCTCTCGGCCAAAGCCAAGGACGGCGGCATCATCGTGATCGAGGCGCTCGCGGTGAAGGAAGGCAAGACCAAGGCGTTGCGCGGCCACTTCGACAAGCTCGGCGTCGCCAACGCGCTGTTCGTCGACGGCGCCGAGGTCGCGGCCGAGGTGCGTACCGCGGCGCGCAATATTCCGAATATCGACGTGCTGCCTGTCGCTGGTATCAACGTCTACGACATCATGCGGCGGCGAAAGCTCGTGCTGACCCGCGCCGCGGTCGACGCCTTGGAGGCGCGATTCAAATGACGACCACCGATCCGCGTCACTACGACATCATCATCGCGCCGCTCATCACCGAGAAAGCGACCAACGCCTCCGAGTTCAACAAGGTCGTGTTCAAGGTCGCTATGACGGCGACCAAGCCGCAGATCAAGGAAGCGGTGGAGAAGCTGTTCGACGTCAAGGTCAAGAGCGTCAATACGTTACGGCGCCAAGGCAAGTGGAAAATCTTCAAGGGCCGCTACGGCCAGACCTCCGACACCAAGCGCGCGATCGTGACCCTCGAGGAGGGCCAGACGATCGATGTCACCACGGGGCTGTAGGAACAGGCGATGGCATTAAGAACCTATAATCCGGTCACTCCGGGCCAGCGCCAGCTTGTTTTGGTCGATCGCGCCGGCTTGCATGGCGGCAAGCCGATCAAGGCCCTGAGCGAAGGCAAGAATTCGACAGGCGGCCGCAACAACAACGGCCGTATCACGTCGCGCTATCGCGGCGGCGGCCACAAACAGGCCTATCGCAAGATCGATTTCAAGCGCCGCAAGTTCGACACCCCGGCCAAGGTCGAACGGCTCGAATACGATCCGAACCGCACCAGTTTCATTGCGCTCGTCAAATATGATGATGGCGAACTTGCATACATCCTGGCGCCGCAGCGGCTCTCCGTCGGCGACAATATCGTCGCCGGCGAGCATGTCGACGTGAAGCCCGGCAATGCCATGCCGATCGCCAACATCCCGGTGGGCACCATCGTCCACAATATCGAGCTGAAGATCGGCAAGGGCGGGCAGGTCGCGCGCTCAGCCGGCACCTACGCCCAGATCGTCGGCCGCGACGGCGAATACGTGATCATGCGGCTCAATTCGGGCGAGCAGCGCCTGGTCCATGGCCGCTGTCTTGCTACCGTCGGCGCGGTGTCGAATCCGGACAATATGAACGTCTCCATTGGCAAGGCGGGGCGTAATCGTTGGTTGGGCTGGCGCGGCCATGTGCGTGGCGAAACCATGAACCCGGTCGATCATCCGCTCGGCGGCCGCACGCGCGGCGGCCGGCATCCGGTGACGCCGTGGGGCAAGCCGACCAGGGGTAAGAAGACGCGCAAGAACAAATCGACGGCGAAGTTCATCATGATGAGCCGCCACACGCGCAAGAAGCAGAAGTAGGAGCGATCATGACGCGTTCGGTCTGGAAGGGTCCGTTTGTCGACGGTTATCTGCTGAAAAAGGCGGATGCCGCGCGCTCGTCCGGACGTCACGAAATGATCCGCATCTGGACGCGGCGTTCGACGATCCTGCCGCAATTCGTCGGGCTGACGTTCGGCGTCTATAACGGCAAGAAGCACGTTCCAGTCATCGTCACCGAAGAAATGGTCGGGCACAAATTCGGGGAATTCGCCCCGACCCGTTCGTTCTACGGTCACTCCTCCGATCGCAAAGCCAAGCGCGCTGGCGGCGATGGCGGCGGAGCCGCGGCGCCGGCCGCAGCGCCGGCGGGCGGTGCATCGTGAGGTTGGGAGGGCATCGATGAGCAAGAAAAAGCGCGACCGCGCGCTCTCCGACAACGAGGCCAAGGCGGTCGCCCGCATGCTGCGGATAAGCCCGCAGAAGCTTAATTTGTTGGCGCAGCTCATTCGCGGCAAGAAGGTCTCGACCGCGCTCGCCGATCTCGAATTCTCGCGCAAGCGCATCGCTCGTGACGTGCGCAAGTGCCTGGAATCGGCGATCGCCAACGCGGAGAACAATCACGACCTCGACGTCGACGATCTTGTCGTCGCCGAGGCTCACGTCGGCAAGGCGCTGGTGATCAAGCGGCACGAGGTCCGTGCGCGCGGCCGCGTCGGAGCAATTACCAAGCCGTTCTCGCATCTCACCATCGTGGTGCGCGAAGTTGAAGCGCAGGCGTAGCGGGTAGAGAGCGGTCAGGAGAGCACTATGGGTCAAAAGGTCAATCCGGTCGGGCTTCGGCTTGGCATCAACCGCACCTGGGATTCGCGCTGGTATGCCGGCAAGGCGAGCTACGGCGCGCTGCTGCATGAGGACATGGAGATCCGCAAGGCGTTGATGGCGGAGCTCAAGCAGGCGGCGGTGTCCAAGATCGTGATCGAGCGGCCGCACAAGAAATGCCGCGTCACCATCCACTCGGCGCGGCCGGGCGTCGTCATCGGCAAGAAGGGCGCCGACATCGAGAAATTGCGCAGGAAGGTCGCCGCCCTCACCGACAGTGACGTCGTGATCAACATCATCGAAATCCGCAAACCGGAGCTCGACGCTCAGCTGGTCGCCGAATTGATCGCGCAACAACTCGAGCGCCGCGTCGCCTTTCGCCGCGCCATGAAGCGCGCCGTGCAGTCGGCGATGCGTCTCGGCGCCGGCGGCATCCGTATCAATTGCTCGGGCCGTCTCGGCGGCGCCGAAATCGCGCGCATGGAATGGTATCGCGAGGGCCGTGTGCCGCTGCACACGCTGCGTGCCGACGTCGACTATGGCGTCGCCACGGCGTTCACGACCTACGGCACCTGCGGTGTGAAAGTCTGGATCTTCAAGGGCGAGATCATGGAACACGACCCGATGGCGCAGGACAAGAAGATGGCCGAGGGCGAAGCCGGGCGGCCGCGCCGGGACGCGGCGTGATCGAGGCAATGGGAATAGAGGCGTAAGCCATGCTGCAACCGACGCGAACGAAATTTCGGAAGGCGCACAAGGGCCGCATCCACGGCGTGGCCACCAGTGCCGCTACCCTTGCGTTCGGCCAGTTCGGTCTGAAGGCGACCGAGCCCGATCGCGTCACCGCGCGGCAGATCGAAGCTGCGCGCCGAGCGCTTACACGGCATATGAAACGCTCCGGCCGCGTCTGGATCCGACTGTTCCCCGACGTGCCGGTGTCGAAGAAGCCGCTCGAAGTACGCATGGGCTCCGGCAAGGGCGCGCCGGAACTGTGGGTGGCGCGGGTCAAGCCCGGCCGCGTCCTGTTTGAAATCGACGGCGTGACAATCGAAGTCGCCAAGGAGGCGCTGGCGCTTGCTGCCGCCAAATTACCGATCAAGACCCGCTTCGTCGAGCGGATCAGTGAATAGGCGCGTGACATGAAACCGGCCGATATCAGAGCGATGACGATCGATCAGATCGACGACGAGGTGCTCAAGCTCAAGAAGGAGCACTTCAACCTGCGCTTCCAGCGCGCCAGCGGACAGTTGGAAAATACCGCGCGCGTGCGTGAAGTGCGGCGCGACATTGCGCGATTGAAGACCGTCGCGCGCAACAAGCGTCCTGCGGCGAAGAGCTAAGAGGAACAAAATGCCAAAGCGTACCCTGCAGGGCGTCGTGGTCAGCGACAAACAGGCCAAGACGGTGGTGGTGAAGGTAGAGCGCCGCTTTACCCATCCGATGTTCAAAAAGACCATCCGTCGCTCGAAGAAGTACTACGCGCACGATGAGAACAACGAGTTCAAGGTCGGCGACATGGTGTGGATCGAAGAGCATCGCCCGATTTCCAAGCTCAAACGCTGGGCGGTGGTGCGGGGCGAGAAAAAGAAGGCGTCGTAAGTCGTGATGCGACCGGAATTGAAAGACTGGGGTAACCCATGATCCAGATGCAAACTAACCTCGACGTGGCGGACAATTCCGGCGCGCGCCGTGTCATGTGCATCAAGGTGCTGGGCGGCTCCAAACGGAAATACGCCACCATCGGCGACGTCATCGTCGTCTCGGTGAAGGAGGCGATCCCGCGCGGCCGCGTCAAAAAGGGCGATGTGATGAAGGCGGTGATCGTACGCATCTCCAAGGACATCAAACGCGCCGACGGTTCGGTCATCCGCTTCGACCGCAATGCCGCGGTGCTGATGACCCCGCAGAACGAGCCGGTTGGCACCCGCATTTTCGGACCCGTGCCGCGCGAATTGCGGGCCAAAAACCACATGAAGATCATTTCGCTTGCGCCGGAGGTGCTGTGATGGCGGCGCGAATCAAGAAGGGCGACAGCGTGATCGTCATCGTCGGCCGGGATAAGGGCCGCACCGGTGAGGTCATAGAAATGCGCCGCGACGACGGCCGTGTGCTGGTGCGCGGCGTCAACATGGTCAAGCGCCATCAGCGCCAGAGCGCCTCGCAGGAAGGCGGCATCATTTCCAAGGAAGCGCCGATACACCTGTCGAATGTCGCGCTCGCCGATCCCAACGACGGCAAACCGAGCCGCGTCGGGTTCAAATTCGTCGGTAAGGGTGAAGAACGCAAGAAGGTGCGCTTCGCCAAGCGTTCGGGAGTTGAGATCGATGGCTGACACGGACGAGAAGAAAAAGCCGGAAAGGACCGCGCGGCCGCCAACACCTGAGCAGGCCGCCAAGGACGACAAGAGAGCGGCAAAGCAAGCGCGTGCCGACAAGGCTGCGGCCGAGGCCAAGGGCGGCGGCAAGCCGGCTTCGCCGCGCGAGCCCGAGCCGCGCGTGCCGGCGCGGCTGAGAGTGCAGTTCGAGGAGGCGATCCGCAGCAAGATCGCCGAGCAGTTCGGCTACAAGAATCGCTTCCAGGTGCCGACGCTCGACAAGATCGTCATCAATATGGGCATCGGCGAAGGCGTCGCCGACAAGAAGAAAGTCGACAGCGCTGCTGCCGATCTCGGGCTGATTACCGGGCAAAAGGCGGTGGTCACCAAGGCGCGCAAGTCGATCGCGACCTATAAGCTGCGCACCGGTCAGGCGATCGGCTGCAAGGTGACGCTTCGCAAAACGCGGATGTACGAGTTTCTCGACCGGCTGATCAATATCGCGCTACCGCGGGTGCGCGATTTTCGCGGCCTTAATCCGAAGAGCTTTGACGGGCGCGGCAATTACACGCTCGGCATCAAGGAACACATCGTGTTCCCGGAGATCGACTACGACAAGGCGACCGATATCTGGGGCATGGACATCACGGTCTGTACTACGGCGGGCAATGACGACGAGGCGCGCGCTCTGTTGACGGCGTTTAATTTTCCGTTCCGGCAGTGAGGCCGAAAGCCTCAGACGCGGGACATTGGGAGCACTAGATGGCGAAGAAGAGTTCGATCGAAAAGAACAACCGGCGCCGCCGGATGTCGAAGAAGTTTTCCGGCCGTCGCGCGCGCCTTCGGGCGATCGCGCGCGACAAGTCGAAGCCGGTGGAGGAGCGTTTCGCCGCGACGCTGAAGCTTGCCGAATTGCCGCGCAATTCGTCGGCCACCCGCATCCGCAACCGTTGCGAACTGACCGGCCGGCCCCGCGGCTACTATCGCAAGCATAAATTGTCGCGCATCGCGCTGCGGGAGCTCGGCTCGAAGGGGCTGATCCCCGGCCTGGTGAAGTCGAGCTGGTAGGAGGAGCGCACGATGGCCATGAACGATCCGCTCGGCGATCTCCTGTCCCGCATCCGCAACGCGCAGATGCGTAACAAGTCGTTAGTCAGCTCGCCGAATTCCAAGCTGCGCGAAAGCGTGCTCGAAGTGCTCAAGGTGGAAGGCTATATCCGCGGCTATGCCGTGGTCGAGAAGGATGGCCGCTCCGAGATCGAGATCGAGCTGAAATATTTCGACGGCGAGCCGGTGATCCGCGAGATTGAGCGGGTGTCGAAGCCTGGACGCCGCGTCTATACCTCGGTCAAGAACATGCCGCGCATCAATAACGGGCTCGGCGTGACGATCGTGTCGACGCCGAAGGGCGTCATGGCCGACCATGATGCCCGCGACGCCAATGTCGGCGGCGAAATCCTGTGCACGGTGTTCTGATGTCGCGGATCGGTAAACGAGCAATAGCGGTGCCCTCCGGGATCACCGCCAATGTCGAGGGCCAGACCGTCAAGGTGAAGGGCCCTAAGGGCGCGCTTTCGGTCGCCTTGCACGATGACGTGTCGGTCAAGCTCGATGGCGGTCAGATCAAGGTCGAGCCGCGCGCCGAGACCAAGCGCGCCCGCTCGCAGTGGGGCACGTCGCGCACGCTGATCGCCAACCTTATTGCCGGGGTCACCAAAGGCTTCGAGCAGCGGCTTGAGATCAGCGGCGTCGGCTACCGCGCGGCGGTGCAGGGTAAAAACCTGCAGATTGCGCTCGGCTACAGCCACGACATCGTCTATCCGATCCCCGAAGGCATCACGATTGCGACGCCGCGGCCGGTCGAAATCATCATCACCGGCAGCGACAGGCAGAAGGTCGGCCAGGTTGCAGCCGAAATCCGCGAATATCGGCCGCCGGAACCCTATAAGGGCAAAGGCATCAAATATGCCGACGAACGCATCTTCCGTAAGGAAGGCAAGAAGAAGTAAGGCAGGCGTGCGATGACCAAGCTCAGCGACAGATTTGTGCGGCGGCAGGGCCGCGTGCGCGGTACCTTGCGGCACGCCGCAGGCGAGCGCAAACGGCTCTCGGTGTACCGCTCGTCCAAGCACATCTATGCGCAGGTGATCGATGACGATCAGGGCGTCACGCTCGCTTCGGCATCGTCGATCGAGAAGGCGGCGCGCGAGGGCCTCAAGACCGGCGCCAGCGTCGACGCAGCGAAGGCGGTCGGCAAACTCATTGCCGAACGCGCTAAGGAAAAGGGCATCGAGGACGTCGTGTTCGACCGCGGCGGCTATCTTTATCATGGTCGGGTCAGGGCCCTGGCCGAAGCCGCCCGCGAGGGCGGATTGAAATTCTGAAAACTGCAAACGAGTTCGACCGATAAAGGCTCATTGACATGGCACGTGAACCCCGCGAGCGAAGAAACGATGATCGCGACAGCGAGTTTGTCGACAAGCTCGTGCACATCAACCGCGTCGCCAAGGTGGTGAAGGGCGGTCGTCGCTTCGGCTTTGCTGCGCTCGTCGTGGTCGGCGATCAGAAGGGCCGGGTTGGCTTCGGCCACGGCAAGGCGCGCGAAGTGCCCGAGGCGATCCGCAAGGCGACCGACGCCGCCAAGCGCGGGCTGACGCGGGTGCCGTTGCGCGAAGGCCGCACGCTGCATCACGACGTCTCCGGGCGCCACGGCGCTGGCCGTGTTTATCTGCGCGCCGCGCCCCCCGGCACCGGTATCATCGCCGGTGGTCCCATGCGCGCGGTGTTTGAGACGCTCGGCATGCAGGACGTGGTGGCGAAGTCGATCGGTACGTCGAATCCCTATAATGTCGTGCGCGCGACCTTCGACGCGCTCAAGCACCAGGATTCCCCGCGCTCGGTCGCCGCACGCCGTAACATCAAAGTGTCGTCGTTGCAGGCGCGCCGCCACGACGTCGACGCCGAAGCATCGGCCGATTGAACGCGGAGCCCGCCATGAACGCCGATAAAAACGCCGGCAAGACCGTTAAAGTCCGGCAGACCGCCAGTCCGTCACGGCGCCATCATAGCCAGCGCGAGACGCTGGTCGGATTGCGGCTGAATAAGATCGGACGAGTCGCAGAGCTTCGCGACACGCCGCAAACCCGCGGCATGATCGCCAAGGTCGCTCATCTCGTCGAAGTGGTGGAGAAATAGCCATGCGGCTTCACGACCTTTCCGGCCGTCCCGGCGCCCGCAAGACGCGCAAGCGCATCGGCCGCGGTATTGGATCGGGCAAAGGCAAGACCGGCGGCCGCGGTGGCAAAGGCCAGACCGCGCGCTCCGGCGTGCGCATCAAGGGCTTTGAGGGCGGCCAGATGCCGCTGCATCGCCGTCTGCCCAAGCGCGGCTTCAAGAACACGAAATTCGCGCGCAAGCTCAACGAGATAAATCTCGGGCCGATCCAGGCTGCAATCGATGCCGGCACCCTCGATGCCGCCGGCAAGATCGACGCCGCGGCTTTGGTCAAGGCCGGGCTCTTGCGCCGCGCCAAGGATGGCGTGAGGTTGCTCGGTTCCGGCGAAATCAAGGCGAAAGTCACGTTCGCTGTCTTTGGCGCTTCGAAATCGGCGGTAGCCGCGGTGGAGAAGGCTGGCGGCACGGTTGAAATCCTCGCCCCCAAAGCGGCGACGAGCGAGCAGGCGGCCTGATATGCGTTCGGCCCGGTCTTGTGTCGGGCAGCCACGGCTTCTACCTGTGGCCCGGGGGGTGGCTGGGCCGGAATAGGCTTGGCCATGACGCGAAAAAGGGGACTTGGAGCGCGATGGTATCTGCAGCAGAACAATTAGCGGCCAATCTCAACTTCTCGGCGCTCGCCAAGGCCGAAGAGCTGAAGAAGCGAATCTGGTTCACGCTCGGCGCGCTGCTGATCTATCGGCTCGGCACTTACATCCCTTTGCCCGGCATCGATCCGAACGCCTGGGACCAGATTTTCCAATCCCAGGCCGGCGGCATTCTGGGCATGTTCAACATGTTCGCCGGCGGCGGCATCCACCGCATGGCGATCTTCGCGCTCAACATCATGCCGTATATTTCGGCGTCGATCATCATTCAGCTGATGACGACGGTTTCGCCGACCCTCGAACAGCTCAAAAAAGAGGGCGAGGCCGGCCGCAAGATGATCAACCAGTACACCCGTTATCTGACGGTGGTGTTGGCGGCGTTCCAGGCCTACGGCATTTCCGTCGGACTGGAAGGCGCGGCCCACGTGGTCAGCGATCCCGGGTTGTTCTTTCGTATTTCGACGGTAATCACGCTCAGCGGCGGCACTATTTTTCTGATGTGGCTCGGCGAACAGATCACGCAGCGCGGCATCGGCAACGGTACGTCGCTCATCATCATGTCGGGCATCGTCGCGCAGTTGCCATCGGCGATTGCCGGTACCCTTGAACTCGGCCGTCAGGGCGCGCTGTCCACCGGGCTTATTCTCATCGTTATCCTCATGGTGATCGCGGTCATCACCTTCATCGTGTTCATGGAGCGGGCACAGCGCCGGCTTCTCATCCAATATCCCAAGCGTCAGGTCGGCAATCGCATGTTCGAGGGTCAGTCCTCGCATTTGCCGCTCAAGCTCAACACCTCCGGCGTGATCCCGCCGATCTTCGCCTCGTCGTTGCTGTTATTGCCGACCACCGTCGCCAATTTCACGGCCGGGCAGGGGCCGGGTTGGTTGACCGTGATCACCACGCAACTGGCGCATGGTCGCCCGCTATTTCTCATTCTCTATGTCGGGTTGATCGTCTTTTTCGCCTTTTTCTATACGGCCATCGTGTTCAATCCGACGGAGACCGCCGATAACCTGAAAAAGCATGGCGGCTTCATCCCAGGCATTCGGCCCGGCGAGCGCACCGCGGAGCACATCGATTACGTCTTGTCGCGGATCACAGTCATCGGCGCGGCCTATCTTGCGGTGGTGTGCCTGTTTCCGGAGATCCTTATCTCCTACGCGGCAGTGCCCTTCTATTTTGGCGGAACGTCACTCTTGATCGTGGTGAGCGTGACCATGGATACTGTGGCGCAGGTCCAAGGCTATCTGCTGGCCCACCAGTACGAAGGCCTGATAAAGAGATCGAAACTGAGGGGACGCCGTCGATGAGGTTGATCCTGCTCGGCCCGCCGGGGGCTGGCAAGGGAACGCAGGCCCTGAGGCTCGTCGGCAAATACGGAATATTGCAGCTTTCGACAGGGGATATGCTGCGGGCCGCCATCAAGGCCGGCACGCCCGTCGGCCGTCAGGTTCAGGAAACGATGGCGCACGGCGGCCTGGTGCCCGACAACGTCGTCGTTGGCATCGTCGGCCAGCGCATCGACGAGCCGGACGCTCGCAAGGGCTTCATTCTCGACGGTTTTCCGCGCACCGTACCGCAAGCGGCGGCGCTAGATCGCCTGCTGGAGACCAAGGGGTTCGGACTCGATGGCGTGATCGAGCTACGGGTTGATGAGGATGCCCTGATGCGGCGGATCGAAAGTCGTATCGCCGAGATGAGGGCCCGGGGCGAGACCCTGCGGGAGGACGATAACCCTGAAGTCCTGCACAACCGGCTCCAGGCCTATCGCGAGCAGACCGCGCCGCTGATCGCCTATTACCGGCAGAAGGGCCTGCTGCGGACCGTAAATGGCATGGCGCCCATCGCCGATGTGACGGGCGCTATCGACAAGTTCTTACCGGCCGACCGGCCATCGGCCGGTTCGCCCGCCGGCAAAAAAAAAAGCGAAGAGTGCAATCCCTGAAATCGCGGCCTCGCAGCCGCTCGGGTATGAAAAATGTAGGAAAAAAGTCCGCAAGGGGTGCGGTTTCCCCCCGCCGCGGGCCTACGAAGGCTAAAACAGGCGTGGCAAAGCGGATCGGGGGGCGACGCCGCCGCCGTTGAGTAAGTTTATACAAGAAAGCGCCGGCCGAGGTTGACGAAAGCGATTGGAATCCATTAATAAGCCTGAAATATCCAGTCGGAGATTGAGCAGCGATGCCAGGCCGCAGCGGCGGGCAGTCGCTGGCTTTTTACGTTTGTGGCCTTCTCGGGCGATATTGGAACCGATGAAGGGCGGTCGAGCGCTACGGGTCGTCCGTGGCCGGGCCGCCGCAAGAAGTAACTGGCTTGAGGAGTAACGGACTTGGCTCGTATCGCTGGCGTCAATCTCCCCACCAACAAGCGCATCGTGATTGCGCTCCAGTACATTTATGGCATTGGTGGCGCCAAGGCCCATGAGATCCTCGGCAAGGTGTCGATCCCGGAATCGCGCCGGGTGTCGCAATTGACCGACCAGGAAGTGCTGCAACTGCGCGAAATGATCGACCGCGATTATATGGTCGAGGGCGACCTCCGGCGCGAAGTCGCCATGAACATCAAGCGGCTGATGGATCTTGGTTGCTATCGCGGTCTGCGCCACCGCCGCGGTCTGCCGGTGCGCGGTCAGCGGACGCACACCAACGCCCGGACCCGGAAGGGTCCGGCCAAGGCGATCGCCGGCAAGAAGAAATAGCGCGTGGAGCAGGACGACGTGACGGCAGCGGAGCCGCCGGCTCCGATCCAGGATTAAGGGTTCAGAATGGGTAAGGAAGCTACGCGCGTTCGCAAACGCGAACGCAAAAACATCGCTTCGGGTGTCGCGCATGTGAACGCGACATTCAACAACACCATGATCACGATCACCGACGTCCAGGGCAATACCATCGCCTGGTCCACGGCGGGCACGATGGGTTTCAAAGGCTCGCGCAAGTCGACGCCTTATGCAGCGCAAGTCGCCGCGGAGGACGCCGCCAAGAAGGCACAAGAGCACGGCATGCGTACGCTCGAAGTCGAGGTTGCCGGTCCCGGCTCGGGGCGCGAGTTGGCGCTGCGTTCGTTGCAGGCGGCCGGCTTCACCATAACTTCGATCCGCGACGTGACGCCGATCCCGCACAATGGCTGCCGCCCGCGCAAGCGGCGGCGCGTATAGGAAATCCGGTCGATGGATCAAATGGAACATCTGCCGCCGCTTGAGCATCAAACCAATTTTGGCTCCGCAGAGCGGAACGGGCCGCGCGAGACCTTGGCGCCGCGCAACACCATGGGTGATAACGTGACGATTCAGAAGAATTGGCAGGAACTGATCAGGCCCAACAAGCTGCAGGTCAGCGCCGGTGCCGATACGCGCCGCTCGGCGACGGTGATCGCCGAGCCGCTCGAACGCGGCTTCGGCGTGACGCTTGGCAATGCGCTGCGGCGTATTTTGCTCTCCTCGCTGCAGGGCGCCGCGGTGCAGTCGGTGCACATCGACGGCGTGCTGCACGAGTTCTCCTCGATCGCCGGCGTGCGCGAGGACGTGACCGACATCGTGCTCAACATCAAAGACATCGCTATCAGGATGCAGGGCGATGGCCCCAAGCGCATGGTGGTGAAAAAGCAGGGCCCCGGCACCGTTACTGCCGCGGACATTCAGACCGTCGGCGACGTCGTCGTGCTCAATCCCGACTTGGTATTGTGCACGCTCGACGAGGGCGCCGAGATCCGCATGGAATTCACGGTGAACACCGGCAAGGGCTATGTGCCGGCCGAGCGCAACCGTCCTGAGGATGCGCCGATCGGGCTCATCCCCGTCGACAGTCTCTATTCACCGGTGCGTAAGGTGTCCTACAAGGTCGAGAACACCCGCGAAGGCCAGATTCTCGACTACGACAAACTGACGCTGTCGATCGAGACCAACGGTGCGGTGAGCCCCGAGGACTCGCTGGCTTATGCCGCGCGCATCCTCCAGGACCAGCTCAACGTATTCGTCAATTTCGAGGAGCCGAAGCGCGAGACCACGCACGAGGCGATCCCCGATCTCGCCTTCAATCCTGCCTTCCTTAAGAAGGTCGACGAGCTCGAGCTGTCGGTACGTTCGGCCAACTGCCTGAAGAACGACAATATCGTCTATATCGGCGATCTCGTTCAGAAGACCGAAGCCGAGATGCTGCGCACGCCGAATTTCGGCCGGAAATCGCTCAACGAGATCAAGGAAGTCTTGGTGCAAATGGGGTTGCATCTCGGCATGGAAGTGCCGGGCTGGCCGCCGGAAAACATCGAGGAATTGGCCAAGCGGTTCGAGGATCATTACTGATCTCGATCGATAGTCAGGAACGAGTGAGAATATGCGCCACGCCAAGACGCACCGTAAGTTCGGTCGCCGTTCGGATCATCGCAAGTCGATGCTGGCGAACCTTGCCGCTTCGCTGATCAAGCACGAGCAGATCGTCACCACGCTGCCGAAGGCGAAGGATTTGCGCCCGGTGGTCGAGAAGCTCGTCACGCTCGGCAAGCGCGGCGGACTGCATGCCCGCCGCCAAGCGATCGCGCAGATGCGCGACCTCGCCATGGTCAAGAAGCTGTTTGACGTGATCGGCCCGCGCTACAAGGAGCGCAATGGCGGCTATACCCGGGTGCTCAAGGCCGGCTACCGTTACGGCGATTCAGCGCCGGTTGCGGTGATCGAGTTCGTCGACCGCGACGTTGATGCGAAGGGGCTCGATTCCGGTCCGGTCCAGGAGCGTCGCGGCGAGGCGGAAGCACCTGCTCCGGTGTAGCTGCCAGCGAGCGCGAGGGGCGACATCGTCGACCTTCCACGGCCTCGGTCGGATGCCTATATCCGGGCGCATTGAATTGGGGTTCTTCATGCCGCGTTTGCAATTCTTGGCCGTTCCGGCTGTTGCGCTTATCGGATTTGCGCTTTTCGTTGGGAGCGCCGGGGCGCAGGAAAGCCAAGTCCAGCGTCAGGTCCCACCTTCGCCCGCCCAGCTGGAGCTGTCTTTCGCGCCAATCGTCAAGCGCGTGGCGCCGGCGGTGGTAAATGTCTACGCCGCGCGCGTCATTGAAAACA
The DNA here is from genome assembly GCA_963822935.1 of uncultured Alphaproteobacteria bacterium. Lineage (GTDB taxonomy): Bacteria > Pseudomonadota > Alphaproteobacteria > Rhizobiales > Xanthobacteraceae > BOG-931. Next base: position 195,877 of record CAWGJP010000022.1, on the reverse strand, counting down.
GCAATCCGTTTCTGGCCGACCCGTTCTTCCGCCAGTTCTTCGGCGTGGTGCCGCGTCAGCAGGTCGAGCGCTCGCTCGGCTCCGGCGTCATCGTCGATGCGTCCGGCCTCGTCGTCACCAATTATCACGTCATCGAAGGCGCCAGCGAAGTGAAAGTGGCGCTGTCCGACAAGCGTGAATTCGCCGCCGATATCGTGCTCAAGGATCAGCGCAGCGATCTGGCGGTGTTGCGCATCAAGGATGCGAAGGAGCGGTTTCCCACCCTGGCGTTCGCCGATTCCGACGAGGCGCAAGTCGGCGACGTGGTGCTCGCCATCGGCGATCCGTTCGGCGTCGGCCAGACGGTGACGCACGGGATCGTCTCGGCGGTGGCGCGCACCGACATCGGCGTCAGCGACTATCAGTTCTTCATTCAGACCGACGCCGCGATCAATCCCGGCAATTCCGGCGGTCCTCTGGTCGATATGAACGGCCGCATGGTCGGGCTGAATTCGGCGATCTATTCGCGCTCCGGCGGCTCGCAGGGAATCGGCTTCGCGATTCCCGCGAATATGGTTCGCGTGGTGGTCGCCTCTGCGGAGGGCGGCAGCGGAGCGGTCAAGCGGCCCTGGCTCGGCGCCAAGCTGCAGGTGGTGACGCCGGACATCGCCGACAGCCTCGGCCTAAAGCGGCCCAGCGGCGCGCTGGTGGCTAATGTTGCCCCCGACAGCCCGGCCGGGCGCGCCGGCATCAAGACCGGCGATGTTATCGTTAGCGTCGACGGCACCCCGATCGACGATCCGACCGCTTTCAATTACCGCTTTGCCACCAAGCCGCTCGGTGGCGCCGCGCAGCTCGGCGTGATCCGGCAGGGTCACGCCATCGTAATACCCATTGCCCTGCAGGGCCTGCCCGATCTGCCGCGCGAAGAAGTCGCGATCCGCGCCCGCTCGCCGTTCCGCGGCGCCACGGTGGCAAATCTGTCGCCGGCCTTGGCCGATGAGATGCGGCTTGATCCGAACGCGCAAGGGGTGGTTGTCACCGACGTTGCCGGCGGTTCGGAGGCGCAGTCGATCGGCTTTCAGAAGGGCGACATCATCGTTTCGGTCAATAATCAGAAGATCGACAAACCCGCAGATCTCGAGCGTGTCGCGACGACCGGCAGCCGGCAATGGCGCATTACGCTGATGCGCGGCGGCCAGCAGATCTCCGTCATGTTTTCCGGATGAGCTCGCGCCCTCAAAAGGGACCAAGCCTGTTCGCCGCCGCCGGCCTGGAGCATGACGCGCCACGGCCGCTCGCCGATAAACTCCGCCCCGACAAGCTTTCCGAGGTCGTCGGCCAGGACCACCTGCTCGGCACGGACGGCGCTCTCACCCGCATGCTGGTCACTCGCTCGCTCGGCTCGCTGATCTTCTGGGGCCCGCCCGGCACCGGCAAGACCACGGTGGCGCGGCTGCTCGCGCATGCGACCGAGCTTTATTTCGAGCAGATTTCGGCGATTTTCTCGGGCGTCGCGGATTTGAAGAAAGTGTTCGACGCGGCGCGGCTGCGCCGCGAGACTGGGCAGGGCACGCTGCTCTTCGTCGACGAGATTCACCGCTTCAATCGGGCGCGGCAGGATAGCTTCCTGCCGGTAATGGAGGACGGCACGATTGTGCTGGTCGGCGCCACCACCGAAAATCCTTCGTTCGAATTGATCGCGCCGCTGCTATCGCGCGCCCGCGTTCTGGTATTCAAATCGCTCGATGCCGCCGCCATCGATAAACTGCTCAGCCGTGCCGAGGCGATCGAAGGCAGAAAGTTGCCGCTCGATGCCGACGCGCGCGTCTCGCTGACCCGCATGGCCGACGGCGACGGCCGCGCCGCGCTGACGCTCGCCGAAGAAGTCTGGCGCGCCGCGCGCCAGGGCGAGAGTTTCAATGCCACAGGCTTGCAGGAGGTGGTGCAGCGCCGGGCGCCGATCTACAACAAGAAGCAGGACGGCCATTACAATCTCATCAGCGCGCTGCATAAGTCAGTGCGCGGCTCCGACGCCGATGCGGCGCTCTATTATCTTTGCCGCATGCTCGATGCCGGCGAGGACCCGCTTTACCTGGCGCGGCGCGTGGTGCGCATGGCGGTCGAGGATATCGGGCTTGCCGACCCGCAGGCCTTGGTCATCGCCAATGCTGCTAAGGATGCCTACGATTTTCTCGGCTCGCCGGAAGGCGAACTCGCCATCGCCGAGGCGGTGATCTATATCGCGACCGCGCCGAAATCGAACGCCACCTATGTGGCGTACGGCGAGGCCATGCGCACGGCGAAGCAAGCAGGTTCACTGTTGCCGCCCAAGCACATTCTCAACGCGCCCACCCAATTGATGAAAACCGAGGGCTACGGCTCGGGTTACGAATACGATCACGATGCGGAGGAGGCGTTCTCCGGCCAGGATTACTTCCCGGAATCGCTGGGCCGCCGGCAATTCTACGATCCACCCGAGCGCGGCTTCGAGCGCGAGATCAGGAAGCGGCTTGATTATTGGGCCAAGCTGCGGAAAGAGCGGAGCGGCGCTTGAGGAGAAATCGCGGACCACGGCAGCCGGGTGGCGGCAAGCAAACGGCCGGGCCGCGGCAGGTCCATCGCCAGTTTGTCTCGCGTCACTCCGAGGCGGCTGGGAAGCGACCCAACACGTCGGCCAGTTCCGCTTCGGAATCTAGAAAACCGAAATCGGGCAAACCCGATCGTGGGCGGCGCGAGCGCCCGGAGCGTACATCCTTTGAGGCACGGCGGAGCTTGTCGTCGGGCGGGCCACCGGCCGGACCGGTTGGCCGCGCGCCTCACGATGTCGGACCGCAGATTGCCGTGCCGGCTCCGATGCCGGCGAGCGTGCAGAACGTCGCCGTCACCGCCGACGAATCCGGCATGCGCGTCGATCGTTTTTTCGAGTCGCGCTTTCCGGGCTTGAGCTTCTCGCACATCCAGCGCGTCATCCGTAAAGGCGAGGTGCGGGTCAACGGCAAGCGCACCCAGCCGAAGAACCGGCTGGAGGCTGGTCAGACCATCCGCATTCCGCCGCTGCGTCTCGATCAACCGAAGCCGCGCGTGCCGGGCGACGCGGCTGACGACAAGACGCGGGAATTCATCAGGTCCATCACGCTTTACGAAGACGCCGACGTGCTGGTGCTCAATAAGCCGATGGGACTTGCGGTGCAGGGCGGCTCCGGCACCACCCGCCATGTCGACGGCCTGCTGGAGGTCATGCGCGATGCGCAGGGCCAGCGGCCGCGGCTGGTGCACCGGCTCGACAAGGATACTGCCGGCTGTCTGCTTGTCGCCAAGACGCGCTTTGCGGCAGCGGCGCTCGCCAAAACCTTCCGCTCGCGCTCGGCGCGCAAAGTCTATTGGGCCTTGGTCGCGGGGGTGCCGAAGGTGCAGCAAGGACGCGTCTCGACGTTTCTCGCCAAGCAGGAGCACGAGGATGAATCGTTCATGCGTATCGCGCAGCACGGTGAAAAAGGAGCGATGCATGCCGTGACCTACTACGCGGTGGTGGACACATCCGGACCGCTCCTCGCCTGGATCTCGCTCAAGCCGGTGACCGGCCGCACCCATCAATTGCGTGCGCATATGGCCCATATCGGCCATCCGATCGTCGGCGATCCGAAATATTTTTCTCTGGAAAACTGGCAGCTGCCGGGCGGCATGCAGAACAAGCTGCATCTTCTCGCCCGCCGCATCGCGGTGCCGCATCCGCGCGGCGGCGTAATCGATGTCACCGCGCCGCTGCCGCCGCATATGGAGCAGTCGTGGAATCTGCTGGGATTAGACGCCAAGCGTTACGATCCGATCGAGGAGGCGCCCGGCGAATGACGCCCGGAACAACGCGCGCTGCCTGGGGTTTATTCCAGTGATCCTGCTGTCGGCACATGAGGCGCAGGTGGGCATTCGACATGGCCTGATATTGGGTTTTGCGCTTGTGACGGCTGCCAGCGCCGCCGCGCAAGCGCGCGACTTCGAAATGGGCGGCGACAATGATTTTCCTTACTCGATCATGGCGCCGGAGCGCGGCCCGGCGCCCCGCCACCATCGCAAAGCTCCGGTCAAGAAACATCACGTCAAAGCGTTGCTGTCGCCAACGCTCGCAAAAACGCCTCCGCACGTGAATCTATCTGTTGTGCGGGGCTCTTCCGGTTCGGTGCTGCCGACGCCGCTGGCGCGGACCGAACCCATCCCACCCGAGGGCAGCGGCCGGTTGACGCTGCCGGCATTGCCGCAGGAACAAGGACCATCCGTCGTACCGGGTGTGGCCAATCCCATCCCCAATCTGCCGCACGGGCCGGAGACGTTTCAGGACCGCGCCTCGCGCTGCGCCTTCCAACCCGGCCTCTATAACGTGCCGGGCACCGCGCGCAGCCAATACATGGGCGGTTGCGTACAGTAATCCTGATCGCGCTCATAACTCCGTCGTATGCAGCATTTTATTGCTTCTTGACAGGCAACCGAATGGTTGCATATTGTCGTCATGGATGCGGTGTTCAAGGCGCTGGCCGATGCGAGCCGCAGAGAGCTGCTCGATCGCCTGCGCGCCGACAACGGCCAGACGCTCAATGAACTTTGCGTGCGGCTTGCGATGACGCGGCAGGCGGTGAGCAAGCATCTGGCAATTTTGGAGGACGCCAATCTCGTCGCCACCGTGCGGCGCGGCAGGGAGAAGCTGCACTACCTCAATCCGGTGCCAATCCATGAGATCGGCGAGCGCTGGATCGGGAAATTCGAACGCTCGCGACTAGAGGCGCTAAGCGACCTGAAACGAGCCTTGGAGAAGAGTGATGAGTGAGAAGCCGAAATTCGTTTACGTCACCTATATCGCCGCGACACCGGAGAAGGTGTGGGAAGCCCTCACCAAGCCCGACATCAGCGAAAAATTCTGGTTCGGCTATCGCGTCGCAGCCGACGGCAAGCCGGGAGACTTGATGACGGCCACCAGTCCAGCCGGCAATCTCTCGCACCGCGATCCCATCATCGAAAGCGATCCGCCGCGGCGGCTCGTTTACGGCTGGAAGCCGCTTGAGAAAGACAAACCCGACGAAAGGGCCTCTCGCGTAACCTTTGAGCTTGAGCCATTCAAAGGGCAAACGCGGCTCACGGTGATCCACGACGAATTCGATGAGGGCAGCAAAATCTTCGAAATGATCAGCAGCGGTTGGCCCGCGGTGTTGTCGAGCCTGAAGACCTTCCTGGAGACGGGTCGTCCGCTTGATCCGTCCTGGAAAGATGCCGGGCAGAGCGGCACCGCCGAGGCTCGCGCATGATCGATGCGGCCAGGTTCAAGCCCAAGACCGTCTACGTCATCTATATCGCTGCGACACCCGAGAAGGTTTCGCAGGCGTTGGACTTCAACCGATTTCACGCGGAAATATTTCTGGGAGCGCAGCGTTGAGATCGAACCACAGAGAGGGGGGCACTGAGGGGGGCACCTTCGTGCTGCGCTTGCCCGATGGCCGCATCAACGTGCAAGGCAAAGTCGCCGAATACGATCCGCCGCACAAGCTCTCAGTAACATGGCACGTCGAGTGGCCGGAGGATTTTAGCAAGCTACCCGAATGCCTCGTCACCTATGAGATCGCGCCGGCAGGTGAAGCCGTGCGCCTGACCATGACGGAATCTCATTCCCGGAAAGGTGCCCGAAGCGATCCTTTCAGGCGGCAAGACAGGCTGGCCGGCGGTGCTGTCCGGGCTGAAGAGCTTGCTGGAAACCGGCAGGTCGCCTGCAATTGCGATGGAGCCGCCGAAGGAGATGATCGAGGCGATCAGAGCGCTGCGCTGATCAGCGCAGACTGGCGTTGATCTTTTCCAGCGCCGCCGACCCGGGGCACAGCTCTTTCTCGCCAAGCACGTTGAGCGGCGTCTCGACCGTATTGAGATGGCCGTGAAGGTCGGCCGCCTCCTCCTCGACAAAGAGGAGTCCGGTGACAATCTGCCCCTGCGAAGCATGGTGCTGAATGAAAGTCATGGCCGCCAACCGGTCGTGCAGGTTGTATTCGGAATTGAGCTTGCGCAAGGCAAGCGTCGTGCCGTCGTGCTGCTCGACCAGTTCGACTGTGCCCGGCGCGTAGTCCACGTGGATCGGCGCGCGGCCGGTGATGACATCGAGGAAATTAACGGTCTCGTTATGCTCGCGCACGTAATCGAAGCTTTTGGTCGAGCCGGCATGATTGTTGAAGGCGACGCACGGCGAGATGACGTCGATGAAAGCCGCGCCCTCATGCTCGATGGCCGCCTTGATGAGGGGCACCAGCTGCTTCTTGTCACCGGAGAACGAGCGCGCCACGAAGCTGGCGCCCAGCTGCAGCGCGAGCCCGACCATGTCGATTGCACTGTCGTTATTGGTGACGCCGCGCTTTGACTTCGAGCCGCGGTCGGCGGTGGCCGAGAACTGACCCTTGGTCAGGCCGTAAACGCCATTATTCTCAACGATATAGACCATATTGACGCCGCGGCGCATGCAGTGGGCGAATTGGCCGAGCCCGATCGAGGCGGAATTGCCGTCGCCGGAGACACCGAGATAGATCAGGTCGCGGTTGGCGAGATTGGCTCCGGTCAGCACCGACGGCATGCGGCCATGCACCGAGTTGAAGCCGTGTGAATTGCCGAGAAAGTAATCCGGCGTCTTCGACGAACAGCCGATGCCGGAAATCTTCGCCACCCGATGCGGCTCGATCGACAGTTCGAAGCAAGCCTCGATGATCGCGGCGGTGATCGAATCATGGCCGCAGCCGGCGCAGAGAGTTGAGATCTTGCCCTCGTAATCGCGATGCGTATAGCCCAGCGAATTCTTCGGTAGTTCCGGATGGTGGAATTTCGGCTTGACGACGTATGTCATGATACCACCCTCCGCAGCGGTGTGATTTTCAGTGCGTCGAGATGGTCGCCGATGGCGCGGGCAATAAAGCGCGCTGTAATTGGCGTGCCGTCATAATGCAAGATTGGCACCAGCCGCACTGGATCGATGCTCAGCTCGTTGACGATCAGGGAGCGAAGCTGGCTGTCGCGGTTTTGCTCGACGACATAAATGAAGTCGTGCTCGGCGATGAAGCTCGAGACGCTGGAATGGAACGGGAAGGCGCGAAGGCGCAGCCGGTCAAGCTGATGGCTGCGTGCTTCCAGAAGCTCGATCGCCTCGTCCATTGCCGGCGATGTCGAGCCGAAATAGATGACGCCGTATTTGGTTGGCTTGCCGGCATTGGCCTGCAGCGGGCGCGGCACCAGATCCTTGGCGGTTTCGAACTTGCGCAGGAGCCGCTGCATGTTGTCCTGATAAGCCGATCCCTCCTCGGTGTAGCGCGCATAGCGGTCGCGCGAGGTGCCACGGGTGAAGAATGAGCCTTTGGTCGGATGCGTGCCGGGATAGGTGCGATAGGGAATGCCGTCGCCGTCGACGTCGAGATAACGGCCGAAATCGGCGCCGCCCTCGAGCGCCGCCGCGGTCATGATCTTACCGCGGTCATACTGCTTCGCGTCATCCCACTTCAGCGGGCGACACAGCCGATGGTTCATGCCGATATCGAGATCGAGCATGAGGAAAATCGTGGTTTGCAGCCGCTCGGCGAGGTCGAATGACTGCGCTGCCATTTCGAAGGCCTCGGCCGGATCCTCCGGGAACAACAAAATGTGCTTAGTGTCGCCGTGTGAGGCGTAAGCGGCGCTGATGATGTCGCATTGCTGGGTGCGCGTCGGCATGCCGGTCGATGGTCCGGCGCGCTGCACATCCATGATGACCGCGGGGATTTCGGCGAAATAGGACAGTCCAATGAACTCCTGCATCAGCGAGATGCCCGGACCGGAAGTTGCGGTGAAAGCGCGGGCGCCATTCCAGCCGGCGCCGATCACGATGCCGATCGAGGCCAGTTCGTCCTCGCCCTGAACGATGGCGTATTTCGCCTTCTTGGACTCGGGATCGTGGCGCAGCCGCCGGCAATGGCTGGTGAAGGCGTCGGCCAACGACGACGACGGCGTGATGGGATACCAGGCGCAGACCGAGGCGCCGCCATAGACCGCGCCGAGCGCGGCCGCCGAATTGCCCTCGATGAAGATGCGATCGCCGACCTTGTCGGTTTTTTGCACGCGCAGCCCGATCGGGCATTTCAAGTTCTGCAATGCATAGTCGCGACCGAGATGCAGCGCATGGACGTTCGACGAAAAAAGCTTTTCCTTGCCCTTGTATTGCTCACCGATGAGCTGCTCGATTACTTTCGGATCGATGTCGAGGAGCGCCGATAGCGCGCCGAGATAGATGATATTCTTGAAAAGCTGGCGCTGGCGCGGCTCGCTATAGGTGGAATTGGTGATCGCGGTGAGCGGCACGCCGATGACATTGATGTCGTCGCGGAATTTCGACTTCGGCATCGGCTTCGTCGAATCGTACAGCAGGTAGCCGCCCGGCTCTATCGAGGCGACGTCCTTGTCCCAGGTCTGCGGATTCATCGCCACCATCATGTCGATGCCGCCACGCGCGCCGAGATGGCCGACCTCCGAAATACGCACCTCGTACCAGGTTGGCAGGCCTTGGATGTTCGAGGGAAAGATGTTGCGCGGCGAAACCGGCACGCCCATGCGCAGGATGGATCGTGCGAACAGTTCATTGGCGCTTGCCGAGCCGGAACCGTTGACGTTGGCAAAGCGGATGACGAAGTCGTTTACGCCGCTGATTGGGTTCTGGGCTGGCATGCTTGTTCCGCGTGAGTCATATCGATCAGGTACTTTTGCATGTCCCATGCGCCGGTCGGGCAACGTTCGGCGCATAAGCCGCAATGCAGGCAGACGTCCTCGTCCTTCACCATGACGCGGCCAGTCTTGAGATCGTTGCCGATATAGAGATCCTGGCTGAGATTCTTCGCCGGGGCCTGCAGCCGCTGCCGCAGATCGGCTTCCTCGCCATTGGCGGTGAAGGTGATGCAGTCCATCGGGCAGATGTCGACGCAGGCGTCGCACTCGATGCACAGTTGACCAGTGAATACGGTCTGCACATCGCAGTTGAGGCAGCGCTCGGCCTCTTTAAGCGCCAGTTCGAGATCGTAACCGAGCTCGACTTCGGCCTTGATGTCGCGGAGCGCCACGACCTTTTCGCGATGCGGCACGCGGAAGCGCTTATCCAGCGTAATCTCGTTGTCGTAGGACCATTCGTGGATGCCCATCTTTTGGCTCGACACCGTAACCTGTGGTGCCGGGCGGACATCGATGTCCTCACCGCGGCAGAAGCGGTCGATCGAAATCGCCGCTTCATGGCCGTGCGCCACGGCCCAGATGATATTCTTCGGGCCGAACGCGGCGTCGCCGCCAAAGAAGACTTTGGGATGTGTCGAGGCCATGGTCTTCGGATCGACCTTGGGCATGTCCCATTTGTCGAATTCGATGCCGCAATCGCGTTCGATCCAGGGAAACGCATTCTCCTGGCCGACCGCGACCAGAACGTCATCGCAGGGGAAAAGCTCATCAGGCTCGCCGGTCGGAACGAGTTCGCGGCGGCCGTTGGCGTCGCGCACCGCTTTGACTTTCTGGAACAGGACGCCGGTGAGCTTACCGTCCTTTTGCACAAATTCTTTCGGCACGAGATAATTGAAGATCGGAATGTCCTCGTGCATGGCGTCCTCCTTCTCCCAGGGGGACGCCTTCATCTCCTCGAAGCCGGAGCGCACGATGACCTTGACGTCTTCGCCGCCGAGCCGGCGCGAGGAGCGGCAGCAATCCATCGCCGTGTTGCCGCCGCCGAGCACGATGACGCGCTTGCCGATCTTGTCGATGTGCCCGAACGAGACGCTGGATAGCCAATCGATGCCGATATGGATGTTCTTGAGCGCTTCCTTGCGGCCGGGAATGTCGAGGTCGCGGCCACGCGGGGCGCCGCAGCCGACGAAAACGGCGTCAAAATCGTCTGCGAGCAGCGCCTTGAGGCTGTCGATGCGTTTGCCGCCAATAAATTCGATGCCGAGATTGAGGATGTAATCGCATTCCTCATCGATGACTGTCTCGGGCAAGCGGAATTTCGGAATTTGCGTCCGCATCATGCCGCCGGATTTCGGGTCCTGATCGAAAACCACGCAGGTGTAGCCCATCGGCGCTAGGTCGCGCGCCACCGCAAGCGAAGCCGGTCCGCCGCCTATGAGCGCGATGCGCTTGCCGTTCTTTTTTTCCGGTGCTTTCGGCAGCCGGTCGCGGATGTCGTCTTTGAAGTCGGCGGCGACGCGTTTAAGCCGGCAGATCGCGACTGGCTCTTTCTCGACGCGGCCGCGCCGGCAGGCCGGCTCGCAGGGGCGATCGCAGGTGCGTCCGAGGATGCCCGGAAACACGTTGGATTCCCAATTGATCATGTAGGCGTCGCTGTAACGGCCTGCGGCGATCAAACGGATGTATTCGGGAACCGGCGTATGCGCCGGACAGGCCCACTGACAGTCCACCACCTTGTGGAAGTAGTCCGGGACCGAAATATCAGTAAGTTTCATCGACTCCTCGCGCACGCAGCGACCCGCTCTTAGAAACAAGGCGGTAGGAACTCTGCTGCGTGGATTTCCTCTTCCGGCGGTCCCGTAGCCGAATCCGGCTCTGGATACTAGTCGAGGGGGGAAGGAATTTCCACCGCTTCTCCCTTGTTATAGCGACGATTTCACCCCTATGGCTGTTAACAAGAGCGCGACTGAAAGCAGCACTCCGGTGCGCCAGCCGGGCGTTGGGGTTCCAGCTTCGGCTGTCGCCGTAAACTATTGAAATAATAGGATAATTATCTTCGATGCGTGACTTGTTTGAGACCATCCCACTTGATGACCCGGTCACAGCCGCCCGCCGTGGCGGCCGGCCGGCTTTACGGCAGCGTTTCTATGCCGCGGCCGACGTGCAGAGCACCGCGGAGGGCTATGCCCTGACCCTCGACGGCAAGCCTGTGCGCACCCCCATGCGCCGCCCGCTTGCAGCGCCTAACCTCGCGCTCGCGCGTGCGATGGCCGCGGAATGGGACGCCCAGCATGAGGTGATAGACCCGGCAACAATGCCGCTGACGCGGCTTGCCAATGCGATCATCGATGGGGTTGCCGAAATGCCCGGCCCGGTGGCCGCCGAAATCCAAAACTATCTGGCTTCCGATCTCTTGTTCTATCGTGCGAGCGGCCCGCAGCCATTATGCGAGCGCCAAGCGGCGCTTTGGGACCCGATCCTCGCCTGGGCGCGCAATAGGCTTGAAGCGAGTTTCAAGCTCGGCCAGGGCGTTGTCCACGTCGCCCAACCCGACGCGGCTCTAAAAGGCCCCGCCGCTGCCATCCCGAGCGATCCATGGCGGCTCGGCGCAGTCCATGTGATCACGACGCTGACCGGCTCGGCGCTCATCGCGTTGGCCATGGCGCACGGCACGCTATCCGCCGACGCGGCCTGGGAGGCAGCGCATGTCGACGAGGATTGGAATACGGCGCAATGGGGTAAGGATGACATGGCGATGGGGCGCCGCGCGTTTCGTCACGCCGAGTTTGCCGCAGCGGCCGGAGTTCTGCATGAGCTTGCAGAATAGGACGCTAAGTTAGCCCCCCGTCACGCTCATGTGCCGCGCCAGCGCCGGCCCCTTATGGCGGCGATCGATAATGAAATCGTGGCCCTTAGGCTTGCGCGCGATCGCATCATCGATAGCGGCGAAGAGAAGTTCATTGCCTTCCGAAGCACGCAACGGCTTGCGCAGATCGGCGGCGTCTTCCTGGCCGAGGCACATGTAAAGCGTGCCGGTGCAGGTGACGCGGACGCGATTGCAGGATTCGCAGAAATTGTGCGTCAGCGGCGTGATGAAGCCGAGGCGGCCGCCGGTCTCGGCGACGCGCACATAGCGGGCGGGCCCGCCGGTGCGATAGTCGATGTCTTCGAGCGTGTAGCGACCGCCGAGCTGCGCGCGGATGAGCGAAAGCGGCAGATACTGATCGAGACGGCCTTCGCCGATTTCGCCTAGCGGCATCACCTCGATCAAAGTGAGATCCATGCCGCGCCCGTGCGCCCACTCGATCAGCCGCGAAAGCTCGTCGTCATTGACGCCTTTGAGCGCGACCGTGTTGATCTTGATCTCCAGCCCCGCAGCCTGCGCTGCGTCAATTCCGGCCATCACCTGATCGAGCGCACCCCAACGGGTGATGGCGCGGAATTTTTCGGGATCGAGCGTATCGAGCGAGACATTGATGCGCCGGATGCCAGCCGCGGCCAGCGCGCCGGCATATTTGGCGAGCTGTGAGCCGTTGGTGGTCAAAGTCAGCTCGTCCAGCGCGCCGGAGCGTAGATGCCGCGACAGCGACGTAACGAGCGTCATAATGCCACGTCGCACCAGCGGCTCGCCGCCGGTCAGGCGGAGCTTGCGCACGCCGCGCGCGACAAAAGCAGAGCACAGCCGGTCGAGTTCCTCGAGCGTGAGCACCTCGGCCTTCGGCAGGAACGACATGTTTTCTGCCATGCAATAGACGCAGCGAAAATCGCAGCGGTCCGTCACCGAGACCCGCAGATAGGTAATGGCGCGACCGAAGGGGTCGACGAGTTCCGGGTGTCCGGCTCCGCCTTCGAGTTCCAGGCCGGGCAGATTGGCTGGCACGCTATCCATGCCTCAATAGATAATCAGGCTACTGTGCCGGATAAAGCCCTGATCGTCCAGAATGTTTCCGGCTGGCACGCAGCCCGGGGCGCGTTGCGCTAACGCGTCGATGGGGGCGGCGGGAACGGCGAGGCCGACGTCGGCGGGGGAGGCGGAAACACATTGTCCTGGGCGGGCGCCTGCTCCGGAGCGGCGATCGACGGCTGGGTCGGTCCCTGCGTCGATGCCGGGTGTGGCGCGGCAGACCTCGGTTGGGCGACGATCTTGCGCGGCCGCGGTCTCACTACCTTACGCGGTGGAGGCGCCGGGGGCAGCGCCTGGAGCATCGCCACCGCAGGATTGGGCACGAGGTCCGGCGGCGGAGTGCTGAACAGGGAGCCTTCGGCCTGGTGGACGGCGATCTGGATCGTCTGGGGCACGTAGCCGTTCAAACTGAATGAAACAGCCTGGCTCGTCACCGGCACTGCGAGCGAGCACGGCGTCGCGCAGGTCTGACCCTGTGCGGTCTGAACATTCGCGCCTGGCGGCACGGATTGAAATTGAAGGACTTGGGGCGGCGGTGGGGACGACTTGAACAAACCGGACGTGGAGCCCGAACTGGAGCATCCTGCCAGTGCGGCGCCCAAGCCAATCGCAGTGACGGCGAACAGCCGAACACGCAACATCATGCACTCCCCGTCCCTGTCGTGAACCTAGGCCGCTTGGGATTTTGGGTAAAGCCAACAGACTCGCGTCACGCGTGGCTGTTCAAAACTTTGCAACGAATGGATGGTGGCGGCAAACAACAAAGAAATTATGCAATGACAATGATTTACCACCGAATTCCCACAATTGGCCCGCGTCAATCTGACGATCGGCCGGCTGTTGACCTTCAGCGCTTCCGTTGCTGGGTGTGGCCAAGCGATCACACTGGCTCGGTCAGGAGCGGCCTGCTCCGATGGCGCGGATGGCCGCCGGCAGATCGGCGAATGAGCCGATGATCCGGTCGGGCCGCAGGAGCGCGATCGGCACCTCACTGTAGCCGAAGTCCACCGCAATGACGGGTACGCTCGCCGCGCGCGAGGTGCGGATATCCGTTCCAGAATCGCCAACCATGATGGTGTGTGAGAGCTCGCCGCCGGCGCGCTCGATGGTAAGTCGCAGCATCTGCGGATCGGGTTTTTGCACGCCGAACGTGTCCTGGCCGCAAATGGCGGCGAAGTGCTGGCTGAGCCGGAGGGTGTCCAAAAGCCTGACCGAGAGCCATTCGAGCTTGTTGGTGCAGACCGCGAGACGATGACCCTCGCCAGCCAAGTCCTCGAGCGTCGCTTCAAGCTGCGGGAAGGGCCGCGAGCGGTCAGCGATATGCGCAGCGTAATGTTCGATGAAGGCCGCAAACAGCCGATCGAGCTCGGCCTGCGGACAGACGCGGCCGTCGGCGGCGAGCGCCTTTTCGATCATGGCGCGGGCGCCGCCGCCAATCATGCGCCGGGCGGTGTCATATTCGACCGGCGGCAAACCCTCCTGGCCCAGGATAAGGTTAAGCGTCGAAATCAGATCGGGAGCGGTATCGACCAGCGTGCCGTCGAGATCGAAAGCGATGGTAAGCATGCTCCCTCCCGGTAGCGGTCGCGAACTGCCGGCGCAAGGCTCTAGGATCGAGGTCGGAAGGCGGCTACACAGCCCAGGATGAACTTGGACGCCTACAAGCGGGCTGCAGCGGCTGCCGCGGTCGAACTGGTGCGCTCCGGCATGCGGCTCGGGCTGGGCACCGGTTCGACAGCGGCGGCCTTTCTCGATCTGTTGGCAGAGTGCGTACGCGACGGGCTCGACGTTGTCGGTGTTCCGACCTCTGAGGCGACGGGCGCGCAGGCGGTGCGGCTAGGAATTGCGCTCACGACGCTCGACGACACCCCTGAGCTTGATCTCACCATCGATGGCGCAGACGAAATCGCACCCGATCTGACCTTGATCAAGGGCGGCGGCGGCGCGTTGCTGCGCGAGAAGGTGGTGGCGTCGGCATCAGCGAAAATGGTGGTCATCGCCGACGAGTCAAAATGGGTCCCGGTGCTTGGACGCTTTCCGCTGCCGGTCGAGATCGTGCCGTTCGGCGCGACTGCCACCCGCCGCGCGGTCGAAGCGGCCGCCGCCGCCGCGGGGTGTCCCGGCCCGGCGCCGCTGCGCATGGCGCAAAACGGCCACGCTTTCGTCACGGATGGCGGGCACTGGCTCCTCGACGCCCAGTTGCAGCGTATCGCCGATCCGCAGGAGCTTGCGGACAGGCTCTCCGCAATTCCGGGCGTCATGGAGCACGGTTTGTTCATCGGCCTCGCTGGGGCTGCTATTCTTGCCGGTCCGGATGGGGTTCGCCTTGTCGAACGACCTTGATTTCAAGCTCGAAGGGAGTGCGCCTATGATCGCCCGTCTCCGTACGCGTCACGTTATGGCTGCGCTGATTGCGCTGTTTGTGGTTGGTGTCGTTCCGCAGGCTTTGGCTCAGGCCCCGGCGGTTCCCGGCCCGCAACCGCCTCCCGGGGCACTGCTGCTGGCCAAACAAATCGTCGAGATCAAAGGCGTGCAGAACGTATTCGCGCCGCTGGTGCGCGGCGTGGTCGAGAAGACCAAGAACATGTTCATGCAAACTAATTTCATGTGGGCAAACGACCTCAACCAAGTCGCGGCGATCGAGGAGAAACAACTTACGCCGCGTGTCAGCGAGCTCGTCGACGCGACCGCGCGCATGTATGCCCAGCGCTTCACCGAGGCGGAATTGAAACAATTGCTGGCATTCTATCAATCGCCGGTCGGCAAAAAGGCGCTGGTCGAGGAGCCGAAAGTGCTTGACCAGGCGATGGCCTATGCCGGCACTTGGGGGGACAACTTGTCCCAGGAAGTCATCGCCGATATGCGCGTGCAGATGAAAAAGCGCGGCCATGACATGTAACGCGACAAAGCAAGATGGCTGATTACGACGTCGACCTTTTCGTTATCGGGGGCGGTTCGGGCGGGGTGCGCGCGTCGCGCATTGCGGCTGAACATGGCGCGCGCGTGATGGTCGCCGAGGAATATCGCCTCGGCGGCACCTGCGTCATCCGCGGTTGCGTGCCGAAAAAGCTCCTGGTCTACGCGTCGCGCTTTCGCGGCGAATTCGAAGATGCTGCCGGATTTGGCTGGACTGTGCCGCAAATCTCGTTCGATTGGTCGGCGCTGATCGCCAACAAGGATCGCGAAATCGCGCGGCTGGAAGCGGCTTACGGCGCTACCCTCAACAAAGCCGGCGTGAAAGTGGCGAAGACCCGGGCCGTCCTGGTCGACCCTCACACCGTGCAATTGGCGAGCGGCGAGCGTGTGCGCGCGGCTTACGTCCTGATCGCCACCGGCGGCACGCCGAGCTACGGCGACCCCATTCCAGGCATCGAGCACGCCATCTCCTCGAACGAAGCCTTTCATCTGCCGGAATTGCCCCGTCGCGTCGTGGTTCAGGGCGGCGGCTATATCGCCGTGGAGTTTGCCGGCATCTTCGCCGGGCTGGGTTCTCACGTGACGTTGATCTATCGCGGCGAGAATATTTTGCGCGGCTTCGACGATGACGTGCGTCAACACGTCCGGGTCGAGATGGAAGCTCACGGGATCAAGGTGCTGACCGGCTGTAAAGTCGCGGCCATTGACGAATCCGGCGGACATTTCTCGGTGCGGCTGTCGAGCGGAAATTGCATTACCGCCGACCGCGTCATGTTCGCGACCGGCCGGTATCCCAACGTCGCCAAGCTCGGCCTCAAGGAGGCCGGGGTCGAGATCGCTAAAGACGACAGCATCGTGGTCGACGAGTATTCGCGCACGTCTGCGCCAAACATTTATGCGGTCGGCGACGTGACCAACCGCATCAATCTCACCCCGGTTGCGATACGCGAGGGCCATGCATTTGCCGACACGGTATTCGGCGGCAGGCCAACCGCTGTCGATCACAGCAGCGTGCCGACGGCGGTGTTTTCGGAGCCTGAAGTCGGCACGGTCGGCCTCACCGAAACGGAAGCCCGGGCGCGACTGGCGCGCACCGATATCTACAAGGCCGTGTTCAAGCCGCTTAAGGCGACGCTTTCCGGCCGCGATACCACCGTACTGATGAAGTTAGTTGTCGACGGGTTGTCCGACCGGGTCGTCGGCTGCCACGTCGTCGGCGAAGGAGCCGCCGAGATGGCTCAGGTCGCCGCCGTCGCCGTGAAAATGGGCGCCAAGAAAGCCGATTTTGACGCGACGATCGCTTTACATCCGACGGCCTCCGAAGAACTCGTCACCATGCGCAAGAAAACCGCCAGCTTCGCCCGGGAAGCCGCCGAATAAGTGGCATTTCACGGGCTGTCGCGGCCGCGGCCGGTTGTGTATATATGCGCCGGTCATTCCGGCCGAACCGCATGGCGGCGGGGCCGGAATCCATAACCACCGCTCGTGAAAAGGGATTCCGGGGTTCGCCGTTGCGCGATGGTCTGGACGGTGGGTCGGAGAGGCGTATGTCGAAACTGGTCAATGCGGTGAAGTGGGCCCCGGATTCCTGGCGCGGCAAGCCGATCCTGCAGGTGCCGGATTATCCGGACGCCAAGGCGCTGGCCGACGTCGAGGCGCAGCTTGCCACATTCCCGCCGCTGGTTTTTGCCGGCGAGGCACGCAATCTCAAAGCCGCGCTGGCCAAGGTGGCGACCGGCCAGGCCTTCCTGCTGCAAGGCGGCGATTGCGCCGAGAGTTTTGCCGAGCACGGCGCCAACAATATTCGCGACTTGTTTCGCGTCTTCCTGCAGATGGCGGTCATTCTGACCTATGCGGCGGCATGCCCAGTGGTGAAGGTCGGCCGGATCGCCGGACAATTCGCCAAGCCGCGCACGTCGCCGACGGAAAAACGAGATGGCGTCGAACTGCCGATCTATCGCGGCGACATCATCAACGGTACCGAATTCACGCCGGACGCCCGCACGCCGGACCCGCGTCGGCAATTGGAGGCCTTTCGTCAATCGGCGGCGACGCTCAATCTTCTGCGCGCCTTCGCCAAAGGCGGTTACGCGAGCCTCGACAATGTGCATCGCTGGATGCTCGAATCCGTGAGCGGCTCGCCACAGTCGAAACGTTACCGTGACCTGGCCGATCGCGTCTCCGGCGCGCTCGATTTCATGCGTGCCTGCGGTTTGACTTTCGCCGCGGATTCGAGTCTCGGCACCACCGATTTCTACACCAGCCACGAGGCGCTGCTGCTCGGTTACGAACAGGCCTTCACCCGGGTCGATTCAACGACTGGCGACTGGTACTGCACGTCCGGGCATATGGTGTGGATCGGCGACCGCACCCGGCAGGCGGATCATGCGCATGTCGAATATTGTCGCGGCATCAAGAATCCGCTCGGCCTGAAAACCGGGCCAACACAGAAACCGGACGAGCTTCTAAAGCTTATCGACATCCTTGATCCGGACAACGAGCCCGGCCGTCTGACGCTGATCTGCCGCGTCGGCGCCGACAAGGTCGCCGATCTGCTGCCGGCGCTGGTGCGCGCGGTCAAACGCGAAGGCCGTAACGTCGTGTGGTCGTGCGACCCGATGCACGGCAACACCATCACCTCGGTTACCGGCTACAAGACCCGGCCGTTCGACCAGATCCTTAAGGAGGTTCGCGGCTTCTTCCAGGTCTGCGCGGCCGAGGGCGTCTATCCCGGCGGCGTACATCTGGAAATGACGGGCAAGGACGTCACCGAATGCACCGGTGGCGCTCGGGCCATCAGTGACGAGGATCTCAACGACCGCTATCACACGGTGTGCGACCCGCGGCTCAATGCCGAGCAATCGATCGATCTGTCGTTCTTGCTGGCCGACCTGCTCAAAACCAAGCGCGAGGGTACGACAACCCAATTGCCTGCGGTCGCGGGCTTGTAACCGGGGCGGCAGTTCCACGTGCCAGGACCTTGTTTTAAACCTTCGCCATGAACGAGCGCCCCGCCGACCGCCTGGCCATTGCCGTGGCGCAGCTCAACCCGATCGTCGGCGATGTGTCCGGCAATCTGGAGCGCGCTCGCAAGGCGCGCGCAGAGGGCGCGCGCCAAGGCGCCGATATCATCGCCTTCTCCGAGCTTTTCATCGCCGGTTATCCACCCGAAGATCTGGTGCTCAAGCCGGCATTTCAGGCCGCTTGCCGGGCCGCGGTCGAGGATTTGGCGCGCGACACGGCGGACGGCGGGCCGGCCGTGCTTGTAGGCACGCCGTGGGTCGAGGACGGCAAGCTCTATAATGCCTATGCGCTTTTGACCGGCGGCCTCATCGACGCCATCCGCTTCAAGGTCAATCTGCCGAATTACGGCGTGTTCGACGAAAAGCGCGTTTTTGCCAACGGCCCGGTGCCGGGACCCGTGAACTTCCGCAGCGTGCGGCTTGGCTTGCCGGTCTGCGAGGATACCTGGACCGACTGGGGCGATTACGAAAACGTGGTCGAATGCCTGGCCGAAACCGGCGCCGAAATCCTTATCGTGCCCAATGGTTCGCCATACTGGCGCGACAAGATCGACGTGCGGCTGAACGTCTGCGTCGCGCGCGTCACCGAGGCGGCGTTGCCGCTCATCTATATCAATCAGGTCGGCGGCCAGGACGAGTTGGTATTCGACGGCGCGTCGTTCGCGCTCAACGCCGACCGCTCGATCGCCTTTCAGCTGCCGGCGTTCCGCGAAGTTGTCGTGACAACGCAGTGGTCGCGCACGGATGAGGGTTGGCGTTGTGCCCGGGGGCCGATGGCGCCGGCCGAACCGCTGGACAAATCCGATTACGCCGCCTGCGTGCTGGGCCTGCGCGATTACGTCGACAAGAACCGCTTCAAAGGCGTCGTGCTCGGGCTCTCCGGCGGCGTCGATTCGGCGCTGTGCGCGGCTATGGCGGTGGACGCACTCGGCGGCGAGCGAGTGCGTTGCGTGATGCTGCCCTATCGCTTCACGTCGGAAGAGTCGCGAACAGACGCCGCCGCAGTCGCCGAGGCGCTCGGCGTGCATTACGACATCGTGCCGATCGAAAGCGCGGTACACGGCCTGGAAACGGCGCTCGCCGGCGTTTTTGCCGGCGCGCCGCGCGACGTGACCGAAGAGAACCTGCAGGCCCGCGCCCGCGGCGTCATTCTGATGGCCATCTCAAATAAATTCAGCCTCATGGTCGTGACGACCGGCAACAAGTCGGAAATGTCGGTTGGCTACGCCACCCTTTATGGCGACATGAACGGCGGCTTCAATCCAATCAAGGACCTCTACAAGATCGAGGTCTATCGGCTGGCGCGGCTGCGCAATGCGTGGAAGCCGGACGGCGCTCGCGGTCCCGATGGCCCGGTCGTTCCGGAGAACATCCTCACCCGGGCGCCGAGCGCGGAGCTGCGCGAGAACCAGACCGACCAGGATACGCTCCCGCCCTACGAGATACTCGACCAAATTCTCGAGCGGCTGGTCGAGCGCGAAGAATCGACTTCAGACATCGTCGCTGCAGGCTTCGACCGCGCTACCGTGATGAAGATCGAGCGCATGCTCAATTTGGCCGAATATAAGCGGCGGCAAGCGGCGCCCGGCGTGAAGGTGACATTGAAGAATTTCGGCCGCGACCGCCGCTATCCGATCGTCAACCGTTTCACCGATCCCGGCACGCCGGATTCCAAACTTGGGTCGGCGGTCAAGGGCGTTGCGATGACAAAGGCCGGCGCGGCGGATTTTTAACGCGTCATTGCGACTGCTGTAACCGCAGTTCCGACTGCGACAGGAAAGGTGGTCCCACCACCCGCACCGGGCCCTTCGGCTTTTCCGGAGCCGACGCAGCTGCGGTCGAGTCCGTTGCCGATGTGGCGGCGGGCGCATTGGGCAGCGCCCTCGCAACCGCTTTGCCGCCTGGTTTCGGCGGCTGTGACAGCGCTTTCGCGTTCTGGTCGGTCACGACGATATCGCCGCTCTCGAGCGTGGAGGAATTGTCGGCATTCTTGAGGGCGTCCTGCCAGCTTTCGCCCGGCTTGCGGCATGAACAGGCCGAGACGAGCTGCGTGCGATAACGGTAAGCGGTCGGCAGGGCGGTGTAGAGCTGGCCGGTGGTCGATACCGCCTGATCCATGCTCTCGCCGGGATTGCGATACGAATAGAGCGCGACGTCGGCGGCGGGGCATTCGCGCTGGCAGGTCAGCTGGTCCTCGGCAAAGTGGGATGGCAGGGTTGAATAAGAGATCGGGAAATAATAGCCGTCACAGCTTCGCACGCAGACGGTGTGGTAGGTCCCGTTCGGCGCCCCGTCGCCGTTCGGATTGACGATCGTGCCGCCGCCAAACAGCGCGTCGAAAAAGCCTTGCGGGCCGCCCTGCGAATTGGCAGCGGCGGTGTACTGCGCGCCACAATTGTTCTGCGCCAATTGTCCGATCAGCGCGCGGCGCTGGTCTGCTTGATTGGAGCTGCCGCTTTGCAGCTGTTGTAGATCGCTATTCATGCGGTCGAGATCGCCGCGCATCTGCTGAATTTGCGACGTGATCGGTCCGCATTGCGGCGATAGCGCCGAGAACAAGGCGAAGAACCCCGAGCCGGCACAGCCGGATTTGTGCGCTTGCGCGGTGGCGCGGTCGATGTCGGCCTGCTTCTTGGCGATGGCGTCCTCGGATTGTTTGATTTGCTCGGCGCGCGCGGGGTCGGCGCCGCCGCGGTCGAAGGTGGCGAGCTGGCCTTCGAGCCGCACGCACACCGGATTGGTGGTTGCCGGGTTTAGCGGCGTTTGGTTCGGCGCGGGCTGATTGGCCGTCCGTTGATAGGGCGCTTGCTGATAAGCCGGTTGGGGATACTGCGCCTGCTGGTTCGGTGCCTGCGGAATGGCTGCCGGCGGGACGGGATAGCCTTGCGCCAGCGCCGGCGCGGACAAAGCCGTGCCAAAGATGGCGCCTAGCACAGCCTGCTGCCGGCCTAACCGCCGCAATTCATTGAGCATATTGGGTCCCGATCCGGTCCGCCGAACCTTCCGTCGATGGGGCGCGGATAAGGCCCCGCAATGGTGACCAAAGTGTGAACGTCGCGCAGTCACTCCGCATCGGGCTGATTTTCCGGCCGCGCGCGGTCGAAAGCGGGCAGCGCCAAACAAGCCGCATCGACGCCGACGATTTTGGGAAATTTGTCCAGCGGCACTTTCATGCGCCGCGCGTTGGCGACTTGCGGTACCAGGCAGAGGTCGGCCAGCGTGACCGTGTCGCCGCACGCATAGGGCCCGGGCTCGAGCAGCGCTTCGAGCGCCTCGAAGCCGGTGATAATCCAGTAATGGTACCAGGCATCGATCGCGCTCTGCTCCTGGTGCAGCTCGTTTTTCAGGTAGCGCAGCGGGCTGGTATTGTTCAGCGGATGAATGTCGCTGGCGATGAGTTCGGCGAGCGCGCGCACCTTGGCCCGCGAGAGAGGGTCTTTCGGCAGCAACGCCGGCTCGGGATGGGTTTCGTCGAGATATTCCATGATGGCGAGCGACTGGATCAGGACGTTGCCGGCCGGCGTGACTAGAACCGGCACGCGCATCTGCGGATTGACGGCGCGAAACTCCGGCCGCTTGTTGTGCCCGCCGTCCTTGATCAGGTGAACGGACGCCGTCTCATAGGCGATGCCCTTCAAATTGAGCGCGATGCGCACCCGATAGGCGGCCGAAGAGCGGAAATAGGAATAGAGCTTCACATGTCCTCCATCGGGCCGTCCTGCTCGATCGTTTCGGCGACGAGTTGCGCGGATCGATCGATGATCTGCCGCAGCGCGCGATCGAACGCGTCGCGATCGCTCGGGGTGAGGATGTCGGTGAGACGCTGCGCAAATTCGAGCGCGTGCGGCGCGAGCTCCTCGTACATCGCCCGGCCGGGGCCGGTCAGCGACAGAAACGACTCGCGCATGTCGGCACGGTTGGCCTTTCGCGCCACAAGCTTGCGCTTTTCCAAGAGCGCGACCGCGCGCGACACCTTGGTCTTGTGCATGTGGGTGTGGACGCCGATCGCCTTGCCGGTCATCACGCCATATTGGCCGAGGGTCACCAGGACACGCCATTCCGGCACGCCGATCCGGTAGCGCCGCGCATAGACGCGCGACAGCGCTTGCGAGACCAAGCTCGCCACGACGTTGAGCCGATACGGCAGGAATTGCTCGAGTTTCAGCGGTGCCTGTTCGGCGGCTGCAGACGAGGACTCCCTGCCATCACTTTCTATCGCGCGTTGAACCGTCATCCGTCCCCACATCATGCCGACCAGGCATTGGCCGGTTCCCGGCTTGGTCCCACCCCGACGGTCCGACATGAGGATGGGACGTATTGCCGCGAAGATGAACGAACTTGATGGCCCACGCAACGGTGGGTGGGCCGGGTAGGCGCGGTGGGCGGATCGGGAGAGCTATAGAGCCGGTCGGGAAGCTGTCCGGAAAAAGCGAAGGCGCCGCGGGCCTTCGCTAAGGGGTTAGCGCGAGCATTCGATGGCGACGAAGTTGTCGCAATTGCCGGCTTTGCAGGTGGTCGAGTCGCTGGTCGGAATGGCCCCGGTGATGTCGTCGCGATCGACCTTGCGGAATGACAGGGCCTGAGCGAACTGGCGCGACTTGCAATAGGCGCTTGCCACCGGCGCGCCGCAGGGCGCGCCCGAAGCGAGGCAGCGGTCGACGCCGTAGCCGTCGCCGTCATTGGCGACGATGAACATCCGCTTTTCGGCCTGCGCCGCGGTGGCAGCAAGAAGCATGGCCGCGGCGGCGGTCGCCGCAATCACGAGACGCATGGTTCCCCCACCGGCGCACGCGCGCCAAAGACCCGACCGACCTTCGATCTCAACATCCTTAAGATGCGACCGCGGAGGTTAAGCGTTCGTTAAGGGTGTTAAATTGCAGCCCGGCAATGGTTATTGGGGCTCTCGTGTTTTCTGCAGCCTCGCATGCAGGCGGCGGTGCGATAGCTACCGTATCCACAGGCCGACGCTCGCCTTTCCAGGCGAGCGTGGCATGGCGGCGACAGTCCATGATGGCAAATGGAGACCTTGACGCCATGCGCCGCCTCGACCATTCTGCACCGCATGAACGGACACGCTTATTTCTGCGGCATTTGCCGGGAGATTATTCGCTAGCGTCACACGCTGGCTGCGGCCGTCTTTTCTCACCGTCGAGATTTTGGACACGCCCGGTCAGCAGGCTGATGGCGTAATCTTCTATTTCGCATGGTTTGATTCGACGATGGACCTGAGACTCTACGATACGCTGACGCGCGAGAAGCGGGTTTTCACCCCGCTCGATTCGTCGAACGTACGCATGTATGTGTGCGGGCCGACGGTCTACGATTTTGCTCATATCGGCAACGCGCGGCCGGTGATCGTGTTCGATGTGCTGTTCCGCTTGTTGCGGCACGTTTACGGCGAGAAGCACGTCACTTACGTGCGCAACATCACCGACGTCGACGACAAGATCAACGCGCGCGCCGCGGAGGAGTATCCCGGCCTGCCGCTCAACGAAGCGATCCGCAAGGTCACCGAGACCACCGATCGGCAATTCCACGAAGACGTTGCCGCGCTCGGCTGCCTGCCGCCGACCGTCGAGCCGCGCGCCACCGAGCACATCGCCGAGATGCGTATGCTGATCGAGCGGCTGATCGCATCCCGCAACGCTTATGTCGCCGAAGACAATGTGCTGTTTTCGGTGCCGTCCGATCCCGATTACGGCCAGCTGTCCAAGCGTCCGCTCGACGAAATGATCGCCGGTGCCCGCGTCGAAGTCGCGCCCTACAAAAAGGATCCGCGCGACTTCGTGCTGTGGAAGCCGTCGAAACCGGGTGAACCGGCTTGGCAATCACCCGCCGGCATCAAAACGCCGGGCCGGCCCGGCTGGCACATCGAATGCTCGGCCATGTCGTGGAAATATCTCGGCGAGACGTTCGACATCCACGGTGGCGGCATCGACCTTGTCTTTCCGCATCATGAGGACGAAATCGCCCAATCGCGCTGCGTCTTCCATACGCCGGTGATGGCGAATTACTGGATGCATAACGGCTTCTTGCAGGTCGAAGGCGAGAAGATGTCGAAGTCGCTCGGGAATTTTGTGACAATTCATGAGTTGCTGAAAGATTGGCCAGGCGAGGTCATCCGGTTCAACATGCTGCAGACGCACTACCGTCAGCCGATCAACTGGACCGTCACTGGTCTGCGCGAGGCGCAGAAGACTCTCGACCATTGGTATTCGTTGACGGCGGACACGGCATCAGGGTTCTTATGCGCGGATGCGATCGAGGCCTTAACGGACGATATGAATACACCGAAAGTGCTCACCGCCTTACATGAATTGCGAGCCGAAGCGGTCAAAGGCAGTAAGCCGGCGGCCGCATGCCTAAAGGCCAGTGCGCAAATGATCGGGTTGCTCGAAAAGACTTCTGCCGAGTGGGTCGCATTCCGACCAGCATCGATCACAATCGATGAAACTCAGGTCTCAAGTCTCATCGATGCGCGAAACGCCGCGCGTAGAACGAAAAACTTTAAGGAATCCGATCGCATCCGCGACGAACTCGCCAAGATGGGCGTAGTACTCAAAGACACCAAGGACGGCACCACTTGGGAGATAGCGCGATGAACGCCCGCGCCCTGCCGCAACTCGCGTTGCGCCCGATGCTGCCGACGGATGCGCCGCTTTTGGCAGAGATCTTTCGCGCCGCTATCGAGGAACTTGCCGCCGAGGACTACAGCGAAGCACAGCAGGAGGCATGGGCCTCGACCGGCGACGATGAGGAAGAATTCGGCAGAAAACTTGCCGGCGAATTGACGCTGGTCGCGACCTATGGCGGCTCCGCGATCGGCTTTGCCTCGCTTGCAGATAACACCAGGGTCGACATGCTCTACGTGCATCCCGCGGCGGCCGGGCAGGGCGCCGCCGCCCTGCTGTGCGACGCGCTGGAAAAGCTTGCCGCCGCACGCGGCGCTAAGGAATTGACGGTCGATTCAAGCGACACGGCGTGCGGCTTTTTCGAGAAACGCGGCTTTACCGCAAAGACCCGCAACACTGTGACAATCGGCGGCGAATGGCTTGCCAACACCACGATGACCAAGGCACTCGCTGCGAAGGAGAAGGGCGCATCATGAAACGCACCGATTCGCCGTTCCAGCGCCATTGGCTTTATTACCTGATCGTCAAATACGCGGTGATCGCCGCGGCGGTCGTGGTCGCGCTGTACACCGTCTATCGTCTCTATCGCGGTTGACCGGCGCCATGACCGAGCCAGGCCCCAGCTTTTTCGGACTCCGGACGCATCACGTGGTGATCGCGCTAATCGCGATCGTGATTGCCGTGGCCTTGGCCTCGAACCACTATCTTTGGTGAGATCCGTCATGGCGCGCGAGCGGCTTTATCTCTTCGACACCACGCTTCGCGACGGCGCGCAGACGAATGGCGTCGATTTTACGCTCGTGGATAAGCTCACAATTGCGCGCCTGCTCGACGAGCTTGGCATCGACTACGTCGAGGGCGGCTATCCCGGCGCCAATCCGATCGACACCGAATTTTTCTCCAAGAAGCGGCCGCTGCGGGCAAAGCTCACCGCCTTCGGCATGACACGGCGCCCGGGCCGCTCGGCGTCGAACGATCCTGGCCTTGTCGCGCTGCTCGACGCTCAGGCCGACGCCATCTGCTTTGTCGCGAAATCCTGGGACTATCACGTGCGCGTCGCACTGGAGACGACGGAAGAGGAGAACATCGCCTCGATCCGCGATTCGGTGCGCGCCGCCAAGGCCAAGAACCGCGAAGTGCTGCTCGACTGCGAGCATTTCTTCGACGGTTATAAGGCCAAGCCCGCTTTCGCGCTCGCCTGCGCCAAGGCGGCCTACGAGGAGGGCGCGCGCTGGGTGGTGCTCTGCGACACCAATGGCGGCACGCTGCCGCATGAAGTTGAGCGCATCGTCGGCGAGGTCTGCGCGGAAATTCCCGGCGATCATGTCGGCATCCATGCCCATAATGACACCGAGCAGGCGGTGGCGAATTCGTTCGCCGCGGTACGCGCCGGCGCGCGGCAGATCCAGGGCACGTTCAACGGGCTCGGCGAGCGCTGCGGCAACGCCAATCTCGTCTCCATCATTCCGACGCTGAAACTGAAGAAGGAATATGCCGATCGTTTCGACATCGGCGTCTCCAACGATGCGCTGTCGCATCTGGCGCGCGTCTCGCATGCGCTCGATGAATTGCTCAACCGCGCCGCGGATCGCCATGCGCCCTATGTCGGCGAGAGCGCATTCGCCACCAAAGCCGGCATCCACGCCTCCGCGATCGTCAAGGAGCCGGCCACTTACGAGCACATTGCGCCGGAGCGCGTCGGCAACAAAAGAAAGCTCCTGGTATCCGATCAGTCCGGCCGCTCCAACGTGCTCGCAGAGTTGGAACGCATCGGGTTGGTTGTCGACAAGAACGACCCTCGCGTTACGCGTCTCCTCGACGAGGTCAAAGACCGCGAAGCCATCGGCTACGCCTACGAAGCAGCCGATGCTTCGTTCGAATTGCTGGCGCGGCGTCTCCTCGGCAAAGTGCCGCATTATTTCGACGTGGAAAAATTCGACGTCAATGTGGAACAACGCATCAACGCGAAGGGCGTATCCGTCACCGTCAGTCAGGCGGTGGTAAAGATCAGGGTCGGCGACGAGGAGCTCATTTCGGTTGCCGAGGGCAGCGGTCCGGTCAATGCGCTCGATCTCGCGCTGCGCAAGGACCTCGGTAAATATCAGAGTTTCATCACCGGGCTCGAACTTACCGACTATCGCGTGCGCATCCTCAATGGCGGAACGGGAGCCGTGACCCGCGTGCTGATCGAAAGCTCAGACGAGACCGGGGATCGTTGGACCACGGTCGGCGTGTCGCCGAACATCATCGATGCCTCGTTCCAGGCGCTGATGGATTCCATCGTCTACAAGCTGGTGAAATCCGGCGCGCCGGCGTGAGGGCAGCGTTATGATCGACCACGTCTCCATCGCGGTGCGCGATCTCAAAAATGCCGAGGTCTTCTACGCCGCGCTGCTGGCGCCGCTCGAGCTCACCAAATTGCGCGAATGGCCCAACGCGGCGATCGGATTCGGAAAAAAATATCCGGAGTTCTGGATCAATAAGCGTCCCGCGATGGATCGCGTCGCCTCCGACAGTGGCGTGCATACTTGCCTGCGCGCGACCGATACCGCCGCGGTCGATGCATTTCACGCCGCGGCGCTCAATGCCGGCGGCACATCCGACGGCGCGCCGGGACTACGCCCGGAATATCACGGCGGTTATTACGCCGCTTTCATCCGCGATCCCGACGGGAACCGCATCGAAGCGGTGACGTTTCTAAAGACCGCACCGGAGTGACGATTTACAGCCGCTCCGCCGGCACCGCCATCTTCTTCTCGGCTGTGGCGACCTTGCTCGCGGCTTCGCGCAGCATGGGCAGGATATCATCGACGTGCTTGGCGACCAGAAAGTCCACGCGCAGCGACGGGGGCACAAATTTCACCGCGCGCATGTGCTCGATCAAGGCCAACAGCGGACTCCAATAGCCGGCGATATTGGCAATCAGGATCGGTTTCTTGTGACGGCCGAGCTGAACCCAGGTGAGCTGCTCGACCAGCTCTTCCAGCGTACCAATGCCGCCCGGCAAGGCGACAAAGGCATCGGCGCGCTCGAACATTGTGCGTTTACGCTCGTGCATGTCGCGGGTAACGATAAGCTCCTGGGCAAGTCGCCGTGGTCGTTCCCGCGTGGTCAGAAACTCGGGGATGATACCCGTCACATCGCCGCCGTGCTCCAGTACGGATTCGGCGAGCGCGCCCATCAGGCCGACCGAACCGCCGCCATAAATCAGCCGTACGCCGTTTTCTGCAAGGATTTTGCCGAGCTTTTGCGCCGCTTCGATGAAGGCTGGCTCGGTCCCGGGGCTTGATCCGCAGTAGACGCAGATCGCATTGATTTTGTTCATGGAGTCATTCTCACTAAACGGTAGATGTGGCGTCGATTCGCGCCCGCCGCAAGCGTTTGCGACCGCCGGGGTGGGTTTTAAACGCGCCCGACGTCCGGTGCGGAATCCGGCGGAAACCTCTATATGACGGCAAACACTCCATGGGGAGCTCCCGCGTCGCATCGCGGTCCAGTTTGCTCAACCTTTTTGGCTTGCAATGAGCGATCTGCAACGACCGACTAATACCGACGGCGCGGCCCTGCTGCCGACGCTCGTTCGGCTGTGGCCCTATATCTGGCCCGCCGACCGTGGCGATCTGAAGCTGCGCGTCGTGTTCGCGACCGTGCTGCTTTTCCTCGCCAAGTTTGCCACCATCGCGGTGCCTTACACGTTCAAATGGGCGACCGATGCGCTCGCCGGTCGCGGCACCGCGCCGGTGGCGCCGGACAATTGGCTCGCCTGGGCGTTCGCCGCCCCCATCGTGATGACGCTCGCCTATGGCGGCACCCGCATTGTGATGGGTCTGCTGACGCAATGGCGCGACGGCATCTTCGCCAAGGTGGCGATGAACGCGGTGCGGCGGCTGGCGATCCTGACCTTCGAGCACGTGCATCTGCTCTCGCTGCGCTTTCATCTCGAGCGCAAGACCGGCGGCCTGACGCGCGTCTTGGAGCGCGGACGCAACGCCATCGAGACCATCGTGCGCATGGTGCTCTTACAGATCGCCCCGACCGTGGTCGAGCTGGTGCTGATCGTCGCCGTTCTGCTCGTGCATTTCGACTGGCGCTACGTCGCGCTCATCGGCGCCACGGTCGCGGTCTATATGTGGTTTACTTATTCCGCCACGCAGTGGCGCATCGGCATCCGGCGCAAGATGAATGAGAGCGACAACGACGCCAACGCCAAGGCGATCGATTCGCTGCTCAATTACGAGACCGTCAAATATTTCTCCGCCGAGACTCGCGAAGCGCAGCGCTACGACCGTTCGATGGCGCGCTACGAGGACGCCAGCGTCAAGGCCTATGTGTCGCTGGCCGTGCTCAATGCCGGGCAGGCGGTGATCTTCACCATCGGGCTTTGCGGCGCCATGGTGCTCTGTGCCTACGGTATCGAGCATGGCACCAATACGGTCGGCGATTTCGTCATGATCAACGCCATGATGATCCAGCTTTACACGCCGCTGAATTTCATGGGCATGGTGTATCGCGAGATCAAGCAAGCAGTGATCGACATCGAGAATCTGTTTTCGCTCTTGTCGCGTCCGCCCGAGATCGAAGACCGGCCCGGTGCACCGCCGCTGCAAGTGCGCGCCGGCACCATTCGCTTCGAGAATGTCTCCTTCGCCTATGAGCCGGCACGGCAGATCCTCAAAGGCTTAAGCTTCGACGTCGCGGCGGGTCACACCGTCGCCATCGTCGGGCCGTCCGGCGCCGGCAAATCGACAATCTCGCGGCTATTGTTCCGCTTCTACGAAGTGAGCGGCGGCCGCATCCTCATCGACGGCCAGGATGTCCGCGATGTCACGCAGGCGTCGCTCCGCGCCGCGATCGGCATGGTGCCGCAGGACACGGTGCTGTTCAACGACACCATCCGCTACAATATCCGTTACGGCCGCTGGGACGCGAGCGATGCCGAGGTCGAGGAGGCGGCGCGCCAAGCGCAGATCGACGGCTTTATACGGCGCGCGCCGAAGGGCTACGAGACCGAAGTCGGCGAACGCGGCTTAAAGCTTTCCGGCGGCGAGAAGCAGCGTGTCGCCATCGCGCGGACCATCCTCAAAGCGCCACCGATCCTGCTGCTCGACGAGGCGACCTCGGCGCTCGATAGCCATACCGAGAGAGACATCCAGGACGAGCTCGACCGGGTCGCAAAGAACCGTACCACGCTCGTCATCGCCCACCGGCTGTCGACCATCGTCGGCGCCGACGAGATTTTAGTGCTCGATCACGGCGCGATCGTCGAGCGCGGCACGCACCGCGAATTGCTGGCGCATGGCGGGCTCTATGCCAGCATGTGGAATTGGCAGCGTGAGGCGCAGATGGCGCGCGAGATTCTGGCGACGGTGGACGATGAAACGGATGCGCCCAACCGCAATCCGCCGGACGTCATGAACGAGCCGGCCGCAGAACTGCTGCCGGCCGCGGATGCGGCTGAGTAGCGTCATTGCGAGCAAAGCGAAGCAATCCAGTGGACGGATCGAAGCCTGGATTGCTTCGTCGCTCCGCTCCTCGCAATGACGGACAATTGGTATAAGGGCCGCATGTCCGTCGTCGATTCCATCCGCAAGCAACTCACCCCGATCCACCCGGAAGGCTATCCCTTCATCGGCGGCTTTGCGCTCGTTAGCCTCATCCTGTTCTGGGTATGGGCGCCGCTCGGCTGGCTGGCGACCGTGCCGACGCTGTGGTGCGTGTATTTCTTCCGCGATCCGCCGCGGGTGACGCCGGTGCGCGATGGTCTCGTGGTGGCCCCGGCCGACGGCCGCGTCAGCCAGATCGTCAATGCGGCGCCGCCAGCGGAGCTCGGTCTCGGCGAACGGCCTTTGCCGCGCATCTCTATTTTCATGAGCGTGTTCGACTGCCACGTCAATCGCAGCCCGGTGGCGGGACGCATCGAGAAGGTCGTTTACCGCGCGGGAAAATTCCTGTCCGCCGATCTCGACAAAGCGAGCGAGGACAATGAGCGCAATGCTTTGCTGATCGCGATGCCGACCGGCCAGCGCATCGTCGTCGTGCAAATCGCCGGTCTCGTGGCGCGCCGGATCGTTCCGTTTACGCGGGAAGGCGAAACCGTCGGCGCCGGCCAGCGCATCGGCATGATCCGTTTCGGCTCGCGGGTTGACGTTTATCTGCCCGAAGGTGCGCGGGCGCTCGCCGCCGAAGGCCAGACCGCCATTGCCGGCGAGACCGTACTCGCCGATCTCAAGGCGATCGAGGCGGGACGCACCTTTCGCGTGGCCTGAGAGAACGTTAACGAGAACGCCAGTCTCCGTGGCAGGCGCGGCCGGAACGGGCTATATTCCGGTAATGGCTATGCAACCCCCTCATTTTGGCGACACGCGGCGCCGGCGCTTCCGCCGCATCCCCGTGCGCACGCTCGCTCCAAATCTCATCACATTGCTCGCGTTGTGCGCCGGCCTGACCGCGATCCGCATGGCGTTTGAGAACCGCTATGTGCTGGCGCTCGCGGCCATCGTATTCGCGGCGATCCTCGACGGCATCGACGGTCGCTTGGCGCGGTTCCTCAAAGGGACCTCACGCTTTGGCGCCGAGCTCGACAGCCTTTCCGACTTCGTCAATTTCGGCGTCGCCCCGGCGCTGGTGCTTTACTTCTGGGGTTTGCACGACCTGAAATCGGCGGGCTGGATTGCCGCCATGACTTTTGCGATTTGCGGGGCGCTGCGGCTTGCCCGCTTCAACGTCATGATCGACGATCCGGATCGGCCGGCCTGGACCGGCAATTTCTTCGTCGGCATGCCGGCGCCGGCCGGCGCGATTACGGTGTTGCTGCCGATCTATGCGGCGTTCCTCGGCGTGCCGCGTTCCGGATTTCTCACCTGGGTGACGCTGTTCTACACGCTCGGCGTTGCTTTGCTGATGGTGTCGCGATTGCCGGTATTTTCCGGCAAGCGCGTCGGCACCCGCGTGCCGCCGGAAATGGTCGGGCCATTGATCGTGCTGGTGGTGCTGGCGATCGCGCTTCTGATCGCCTATCCGTGGATCTTGCTGACCGCCGGCACGCTCGCTTATCTCGGCAGCCTGCCGTTCGGTTGGCTGTCCTATCGCGGTTACGAGCGGCGATCGCGCGAGGGAAGGGCGGAAGCCGCGCCCGCACCGCTGCCGTCTTCGCCGACGATAGTTCCCGGTCTGGCGCGGTCGCCCGACGACGACGAGCGTCCCTCGCGGTTGAATTGAACCGTTGCGCCGGCGGGCGGCGGCGAGAGATTTTGTCGATGCGTATTGCCCGGCGCAGCTTCATGGCCTCCACGCTGGCGTCGCTGGCGGCTCCGGCCGTGCTGCGGTTGGCGTGGGCTGACACGGCGCCGATCACGTTCAAGCTCCATCATGCTTTCTCGGCGGTGTCGAGCGTGCACGAAAAATTCCTCGCGCCATGGGCACGCAAGGTCGAGTCGGAGGCGAACGGGCGAATTCACATCGATATTTTTCCGTCGATGGAATTGGGCGGTGCGCCGGCGCAGCTTTTCGATCATGCGCGCGACGGCGATGCCGACATCGTGTGGACGGCGCCCGGCCTGACTCCCGGCCGCTTCCCCAGGATCGAAACCTTCGAGTTGCCATTTCTGCCGTCGCGGCGCGCGCTGGTCAGTTCCCGGGCGCTGCAGGATTTCGCCTCGATCTATCTGAAAGATGAATTCGACGACGTCCACCCGCTGTGCTTTTCGTGCTCGGACCGCAGCGTCATCCACGGCTACACGCCAGTGCGCTCGATCGAGGATATCAGGGAGCTAAAGCTTCACGTGCAGACGCGGCTCGCCGGCGAGGCGATGCTAACGCTGGGCGCTCATCCCGTGCCGATGCCGAGCGAGGAACTGCCGACGGCGTTGACTGAACGGGTCATCGACGGCTGTGTCGATCCCTGGCACATGGTGCCGCCGTTCCGGCTCAACGATGTTCTCAAGGCACACACGGAGTTTTCAGACCTGTCGCTGTCGAGCCGGACCTATATCTTGGCGATGAATAAGCCCGCTTACGAGCGGCTGCCGCGCGATCTGAAAACCGTGCTCGACGATAATTCGAATGAGCTCGCGGCCGGCATGGCCGGCACGATGTGGGATCTTCAGGCCCAGGCCGTGGCCGAGAATGTTGCCGAGACGGGCGACGTGATCGTCACGCTGCTGCCGGAAGCGGTCGCGCATTGGCGCAAAGCAACCGAGCCCGTCGTCGCGGCGTGGCTGAAGGACATGAAGGAAGCAAAAGTCGACGGCGGCAAAATGATTGCCAGCGCGCATGCGCTGCTGGCGAAATACGCGATTTTGCCGGAGCCGCAGCCGCCGCAAGCTCCGCCGCAGGAGGCTGTGACCGAGCCGCAGCAGCCTCGCTCGGCCCGCGTCACCACGACGATCCCGAATGCGGCGGCGTCTCCGTCGTCGCCGGCCGCGGTAAAGCCCGCTCCGCCGGCTGCGCCGCATATGGCGACGCAGACACCGGCGCCGCCAGTATCCACCGCCAAGCCCGTGCCGGCCGCTCCCGCAGCGCCGCCGACCATAAAGCCCATTCACGCGCCGCCTGCTCACGTCGCGACGCCGGCGCTTCCACCGGCGCCAGCACCGCCGGTGGTGCAGCCCGCGCCCCATCCGACGCTCACGGTGCCTGCAGCGCCAGCCGTGAAACCTGTTGCCCCTCTGGCGCCCGCGCCGACACCGGCGCCGCCGCCGAAGACTCTGGATATCCCGTTCTAACGACTGCCGGTTAGAGCCGCGGCGGGTGGCCGGGCATCAGGTCGTAAGGGTGCGCCCAGCCCGGCAGCGACTTGATGCGGCCGAGCCACGCGGCGATGTTCTTATGCGCAGCCGCGATGTCGAAGCCGAATTCTTCCGCCGGATAATAGAGATACGCCACCAGCGAAATATCGGCGATGGTCGGTCGCTCGCTGAGCACGAACGGCGCCTTGGCCAGCCGCTTATCGAGGACCGCGAGGCTGCCGTCGATCCGGCCTTTGAGGAAGGTCATCACCGCCGGATCGCCGGGCGGGCGGGCGAAGTTTTTCAAGAAGCGGTACGGCCCGAGGAAGCCGTTGATCTTCTGATTGTCGAAGATGATCCAGCGCAGCGCCTCAAGACGCTCGTCATCGCCTTCCGGCTTGAACCGGCCGCTGCGCTCGGCGAGATAAGTGAGGATGACAGCCGACTGGCTGAGCTTTTTGCCACCGTGCACCAGCACCGGTACTTCGCCCATCTCGTTGACTTCGGTGCGGTATTTCGGCGTTCGCGTTTCGCCGCCCTTGAAGAAATCGACATAAATCGGCTGCCAGTCGGCGCCGATCAGATTGAGCATCAGTGCGGCACGATAGGCATTGCCCGATTGGGCGAAGCAGTAGAGCTGATATTCGGGCATGAGATCTCCAATCGGTGACGCCGAAAAACACTATCAAGGCCTGGCAAGAATCATTGCGCCGCCGCCTGGGGCGTGGCCTTCGAAATGACCGTCGGCAAAAGACAATTCGGCCAAGGCTTGCCCTTTAAAATCGCGAATGATCAGCGCACCGTG
This sequence comes from uncultured Alphaproteobacteria bacterium, assembly GCA_963822935.1. GTDB lineage: Bacteria > Pseudomonadota > Alphaproteobacteria > Rhizobiales > Xanthobacteraceae > BOG-931. Next base: position 161,186 of record CAWGJP010000022.1, on the reverse strand, counting down.
TTCGTAAGTCCATTTCCGGCTCATGAAGAAGTTGCCCGGGCAGCCGCCGGCCGGAGCTATCTTGCCCTCTGTTGCGCCGACATCTTCGGTAAGCGTCATCAGACAGGCCCCGCCGGTTCCGGCCGACAGCTTCCATTTGCCGGCGAGATCGACAGGGGGCGGCTTAACTGGCGCGGGCTCCGGCGCGGCCGCAGGAGGTGGCGCCGGCGGCGGAGCCGCTGCCGTTTCCGGTGCGCCGCCGAAACGAGCTGTATTGGTGCAGGCGCCAAGTGCCGCCAAGGCGCACAACAACGCCACGACTTTGAATCCAGCCGCGGCTCGATGCTCGATGCGCATCATGGGATTCACCGGTAAGCGTCTCACCGCATCGTCGGAATGACGAACTCGGCGCCTTCCTTGGTGCCGGATGGCCAGCGCGCGGTGACGGTCTTGGTCTTGGTGTAGAAGCGGATCGAGTTCGGGCCCGTGCTGGTTGAGATCGCCGAAGCCGGAGCGCTTCCAGCCGCCGAAGGTGTGATAGGCAAGCGGCACCGGAATGGCGAAGTTGACGCCGACCATGCCGACCTGCACCCGGCTGGTGAAATCGCGCGCGGTGTCGCCGTCGCGCGTGAAGATGGCGACGCCGTTGCCGTATTCGTGCTCGGACGGCAGCCGCACCGCCTCCTCATAGTCCTTGGCGCGCACTACGGAGAGCACCGGGCCGAAAATCTCTTCCTTGTAGATCTTCATGTCCGGCGTCACCTCGTCGAACAGGCAGCCGCCGATGAAATTGCCGCTCTCGTAGCCTTGGAGCTTGAAGTTGCGGCCGTCGACGACGAGTTTGGCGCCTTCCTTGACACCGGTATCGATGTAGCCGCGCACCTTGTTGAGGAGCTCGCGCGTCACCATCGGGCCGTAGTCGGCCTGTTGGTCGGTCGATGGGCCGATTTTCAATCCCTCGACGCGCGGGATGAGTTTTTGCACCAGCGCATCGGCGGTCTTCTTGCCTACCGGGACGGCAACTGACACCGCCATGCAGCGTTCGCCCGCCGAACCGTAGCCGGCGCCGATCAAGGCGTCGACCGCCTGGTCCATGTCGGCATCCGGCATCACGATCATGTGGTTCTTGGCGCCGCCGAAGCACTGCACGCGTTTGCCGTGCGCGGTGCCTGTTGCGTAAATATATTCGGCGATCGATGACGAGCCGACAAAACCGATCGCTTTGACGCGGGAGTCCGTCAGCAACGTGTCGACGGCTTCCTTGTCGCCATTGACGACATTGAGCACGCCCTCCGGCAGTCCGGCCTTGGCGAACAACTCGGCGATGCGCATCGGCACCGACGGGTCGCGCTCCGACGGCTTGAGGATGAAGGCATTGCCGCAGGCGATCGCCGGAGCGCATTTCCACAACGGAATCATCGCCGGGAAATTGAACGGCGTGATGCCGGCGGCGACGCCGAGCGGCTGGCGGATCGAATAGAGGTCTATGCCCGGCCCCGCGCCTTCGGAATATTCGCCCTTCATCAATTGCGGGATGCCGCAGGCGAACTCGACCACTTCCAGCCCGCGCTGGATGTCGCCTTTGGCGTCGGCGAAGGTCTTGCCGTGCTCGGACGACAGAAGCCGCGCCAGGTCGTCGTACTGGCTCTGGATCAATTCGAGGAATTTGAACATGACACGGGCGCGGCGCTGCGGATTGGTGGCGGCCCACCCGGGGAAGGCGGTTGCGGCATTGGCGATCGCCTTTTCGACCTCGGATTTTGCCGCCAGCGCGACCTTCGCCTGGACTTCGCCGGTATTCGGGTTGAAAACGTCGCCGAAACGCCCCGAAGAGCCCTTGACCTCTTTGCCGCCGATAAAATGGCCAATCTCACGCATCTGTGTTCTCCCTAAGCAAGCGGGCCGCCAACCGCTTAAGCTCCCGCCTATCTTGCTGATTTTTCTGGAGTGGTCATCCCCTTGCCTGGGCGCAAATATCGCGGCCAATGCGAGGGAAATTGTGTCCACCTAGTTCTATCCGATCGTGCCTACCAGTAACCGTCCCTTAAGCGCAATGATCGTACCTATAGCGGCATTGCCAAGGGCTCGCCGTCGCGGGTTGGGTGCGGTTTTATGGATATTGCAACGGGTCTCGGCCTTCTCGCCGGCGCCGCGGTCGTGCTGACCGTCATGCTCATGGGCGGCGGCCTAGGCATGTTTTTCAGCGACCATGCCGTCATCGTTATTTTTGGCGGGTCTTTCGCCGCGACCCTGATCCGCTTCCCGCTGTCGTCGATTTTTCACGGCCTGCCGCTCGGCATGAGATTCGTCTTCAGCATGCGCCGTATTTCGCAGCGCGAACTGGTCGATGAGATCGCCGGCCTCGCCGAGATCGCCCGCAAGCAGGGGCCGATCGGATTGGAGAAGGTCGAGATCGAGGATCCGTTTCTCGCCAAGGGCATTCGCTTCGTCGCCGACGGCTACGATGCGGAATTCATCCGTGACAATCTCGAACGCGATCGCGACAATTTCCTCCAGCACCTCGACGAGGGACAGAAGATCTACCGTGCGATCGGCGACTGTGCGCCCGCCTTCGGGATGATCGGCACGCTGATCGGCATGGTGCAAATGTTCGCCAACATGACCGACCCGTCCAAGCTCGGCCCGTTCATGGCGACGGCGCTGTTGGCGACGCTCTACGGCGCGGTGGTGGCAAACATCCTGACCCTGCCGATCGCCGACAAGCTGCACCTCAAGCTGGTGGACGAAGAAATCAATCGCACACTCATTATCGACGGCATCCTCATGATCCGCGAATCCAAGAGCCCGACGCTGGTGCGCGAAATGCTGATCGCGTATCTGCCGGAAAGACATCGGGACATGGAGCCGGAACCGGTTCCGGCTTAGCCGCGAAGAACTGAACCATGGCACGGCGCAAGGAAGCACACGGCGGCGGCCACGGATGGTTCGTCACCTTCGCCGATCTGATGGGGCTGTTGGTCAGCTTCTTCGTCATGCTGGTCGCGTTCTCCAATCAGGACCAGCAGAAGCTGCAGATCGTCGCCGGCTCGATGCGCGACGCCTTTGGCACGCAGAGCAGTGTGCGCTATTCGGGTATTATCGAGGTCGACGGCCTACCAACGCGTCCCAAACTGAAGAACGCGGCGCATATCACGCCGGAAGACGCTTCTGCCACGCCGACGCCCGACCAGAACGCGCATGAGCGCCAGTTCGGCGGCAAGTTCGAGAGCGATCAGACGTTTGCGCTGGCTGCCGCGTCGCTTCGCCAAGCGCTGGAAGACATGCCGGAGCTGACCGAAGCCAGTAAGCACATCGTGTTCGAGGAGACCAAAGAAGGCCTCAATATCAATATCGTCGACCAGGACGGTCGGTCGATGTTCCCGGAAGGCTCCAAGGAACCTTATGAGCGCACCCGCGTGATTATCCAGAAGATTGCCGGCCCTCTGAAGGCGGTGCCCTACCGGATTTCAATCACCGGTCACACGTCGGCTTCGCAGACCGCGCCGCAAGCCAATTATGGCCCGTGGAATCTGTCCGTTGATCGCGCCAATGCGGTGCGGCAAATCATGGAGGAACAGGGTTACCCGTCGTCCAATATCTTCGAAGTGGCCGGAAAGGCCGATACTGACCCGCTGTTCCCTGACGATCCCTATATGGCGGCCAACCGGCGCGTGACCATCACTTTGATGCATGAAGCGCCGCCAGTGCCGCCGAATCTGAAGCCGTGAGTGAAAACCTCGAACGCGGCGAGGTGATTGGTCTAAGCCATTGATCTATTATAGATAAATAGCGCGCGCCGGCGCACATAGCCTTCACCCCTTGCCGATATTATTTGCCGTGCTCAAGATCTGCGTCGCCATCGGTGCGCGAATTTTTTGGCTTAACGGCTCATGACTCTCAGGTACGAAGGGTGTATAGGCGCGGCCCTGCATCGGTCTCGGATGCGGCAGCAGGAACAGGGCGACGTCCTGTCTTAAGATTCATGACAGATAGTGTGAGCGCTCCCGCTGCAGGGGGCGAGGTGTCGGCGAACGGCATCGGCGCTGCTCGTTTCCACGCCGGCCTATGGGGCTTGGCTCTTGGCAGCATCGGCGTGGTTTACGGCGATATCGGCACCAGCCCGCTTTACGCCTTTCGCGAAGCCATCATTGCCGCGTCCTCGGGCGCAGCGCAGCCCGAGCTCGTCCGTTCCGCAGTACTGGGCGTGACCTCGCTCATTCTTTGGGCTCTGTTCATCACCGTCACGCTGAAATACGTCGTCATCTTGTTGCGCGCCGACAATAACGGCGAGGGCGGCACGCTTACTTTGATGGCACTTGCTACACGCGCCGTCGGCCGTAACAGCAAAGCTGTGGGCGTCGTCGCGCTTCTCGGTATAATCAGCGCGGCGCTGTTTTATGGCGACGCCGTGATTACGCCGGCCTTGTCGGTGCTCTCCGCCGTCGAAGGCATCGATATAGCAACGCCAGCGTTCCATGAATATGTCGTACCGCTGACTGTGATCGTCCTGCTCATTCTGTTCGGTGCGCAGTCGATCGGCACGGCGAAGGTCGCGGCCCTGTTCGGTCCGATCATGCTGATCTGGTTTGTCGCCATCGCGCTTCCCGGCCTGGTCTGGATCGCTCGCGGTCCTGGCGTGCTCTGGGCGCTCAATCCGTTTTACGGCATCGATTTCCTGCTGCAGCACGGCATCATCGGACTGGTTACGCTCGGCATGGTATTCCTCGCCGTCACCGGCGCTGAGGCGCTGTATGCCGACCTCGGGCATTTCGGCCGCCGTCCGATCCAAGTGGCGTGGCTGTTTATCGTGCTGCCTTCGCTGGCGCTCAATTATCTGGGCCAGGGCGCGCTGGTGTTCGCCAATCCGAAGGCGGTCCAAAATCCCTTCTTTCTGATGTATCCCGATTGGGCGCTGATCCCCGTCGTTGTGCTGGCGACGGTAGCGACGGTGATCGCGAGCCAAGCCGTGATCACCGGGGCTTATTCGCTCACCAGCCAGGCGATCCAGCTCGGGCTATTGCCGCGGTTCGAAGTGCGCCACACCTCCGCGTCGCAGGCCGGCCAAATCTACATGCCGCGGGTCAACGGGCTTCTCCTGATCGGCGTTCTGCTCCTGGTCGCGATGTTTCGTTCGTCGAGCGCGCTCGCCTCGGCCTATGGCATCGCCGTCACCGGAACCATGGTGGTCACCGGCATGATGGCGTTCATCGTGATCTGGCGGATGTGGCGCTGGTCGCCGTTCGCGGCGGCAGGACTGATGGTGCCGTTTCTGGTCATCGATTTAACGTTCCTATCGGCCAACATGCTCAAGGTCGTGCAAGGCGGCTGGGTGCCGCTGGCGCTCGGCGGTGTGGTGATGCTGATCATGTATACGTGGCGGCGCGGCAGCCGCATCCTGTTCGCCAAGACCCGCCGGCTGGAAACCCCGCTCGACGATCTCGTGCGTATCCTGGAGAAGAAGCCGCCGCAGCGTGTCGCCGGCACCGCCGTATTTCTGACCAGCGACCCGAAAAGCGCTCCGACCGCGCTCCTGCACAGCCTCAAACATTACAAGGTGCTGCACGAAAAGAACGTCATCCTCAGTGTCGAAACCATGCATACCCCGCGCGTCGATATCGATAAGCGCGTGCGCATCGAACAGGTCGGCTCGACCTTCATGCGCGTGCACTTGCGGTTCGGTTACATGGAGATGCCGAACGTTCCGAAGGCGCTCGCGATCGCGCGCAAGCTCGGCTGGCAGTTCGACATCATGTCGACGTCGTTCTTTTTGTCGCGCCGGGCGTTGCGGCCGGCGCCGCATTCCGGCATGCCTCGCTGGCAGGATCGGCTGTTCATCACGCTGGCGCGCTCGGCCAATGACGCAACCGACTATTTCCAGATTCCCACCGATCGAGTCGTCGAAGTCGGCACGCAGGTCACCGTCTGAGCTCTGACGCCTTCACCTTCGCGGCGAGAGGACGTAAGCTATTCCTTACGATCCTCAGGAGGCCTCGATGCCCGACCAGAATCCCAGCGTGCGCGATCTGACGCCGCAAGAGGTCGCGCGCGGACTAGAGGAAGGCCGCATCGTCCTGGTCGACGTCCGCGAGCCGAACGAGACCGCGCTGGAGCGCATTCCCGGCTCCGTTCTCATTCCGCTGTCGAGCTTCGATCCGGCCGCAATTCCGGAGCCACAAGGTCGCGACGTGGTGTTCAGCTGCCGCTCCGGGCGTCGCTCCGTGACGGCCTCGCTAGCGGCGCAGGAGCAGGGCTTCGCCTACGGCAGCCATCTGGCGGGCGGCATATTGGCCTGGAAGGCCGCCGGGCTGCCAACCGAGACATGATGAATTCAAGCCGGATCATTTTCGCACTCGGCCTTGTCGCCTTCGTGTTGGCGGGGCCGGCGCTGCCCGCGCAGCGCGTCGTCAATTATTACAATTGGTCGGATTACCAGGATCCGACCATACTCGCCGATTTCACCAGGGCGACCGGCATTGCCGTTCGCTACGACACCTTCGATTCCAACGATACGCTGGAAGCAAAGCTGTTGGCCGGCCAATCCGGCTACGACGTCGTCGTGCCGAGCGCATATTTTCTCGCCCGCCAGATCAAGGCCGGGATTTTCCAGAAACTGGATAAATCAAAGCTGCCGAATCTCACCAATGTCTGGCCGGAGATCGCCAAACAGCTCGCATTCTACGATCCCGGCAATCAATATGCCGTCGATTACATGTGGGGAACGACCGGCATCGGCTACAACGTCAAGGACGTGAAGCGGATCTTGGGTCCCGACGCCAAGATCGATTCCTGGGACTACGTTTTTGATCCCGACAAGATCGGGAAGTTCAAGGGCTGCGGCATCCATCTGCTCGATTCCTCGGACGACATCATGTCCGCGGGATTGCACTATCTGCATCTCGATCCGAACACCAGCGATCCGGGCGACCTGCAGAAAGTGACCGACCTTCTCCTCAAGATCAGGCCCGATGTGCGCAAATTCCACTCCTCGGAATATCTCAATGCGCTGGCGACCGGCGAGATTTGTTTCGTCGTCGGCTTCTCCGGCGACGTTAAGCAGGCGCAGCGCCGCGCCGCCGACGCCAAAAGCGGCATTGAGATCGGCTATTCGATACCGAAGGAAGGCGCGCAGCTCTGGTTCGACACGCTTGCCATTCCGAAGGATGCGCCGCATCCGCAAGAGGCGCTTGAATTGATCAATTATCTGATCAAGCCCGAAGTGGCGGCAAAAAACACCAACTATGTGTGGTACGCCAACGGCGACCGGCCGAGCCAGTTCATCGACGCTTCGATCCTCGACGATCGCACTATCTATCCGGACGCCGCGACCATGGCGAAGTTCTACACCATTATCGCCCATGACGCGAAGACGCAGCGGCTGATCAATCGCCTGTGGACCCGGATCAAGACCGGGGAGTGACTGCGACAATAAAGCGCCGATACAAACGCGGCGGTGTCGTGCCGGCGATAGCCGGTAAGCGCTGGACTGTTCTAATATCCAAAACCAATGCGATGCCAATTCGTACAAAAGTGGGGGAGGGGATGACCAAATTCACCGCACCATCGACGCCGTCACGGCGCGTCGTACTCAAGGCCACCGGCGCGGCTGCGGCCGGCATGGGAATGCCGGCGCTCATCGGCGTCCGCTCGGCCTATGCCGATTATCCCGACCGCCCGATCAAGTTCGTGGTCGCCAACACGCCCGGCGGACCCTCCGACATCGTCGCCCGCATCGTCACAGCGGCGCTGCAGCAGTCGACCGGCAAGACCTTCATTGTCGAAAACCGCGGCGGCGCCGGCGGCAATATCGGCATGGAATATGCCGCGCATGCCGAGCCCGATGGCTACACGATTCTGCTGGCGACGAATGCCTATTCGGTGAACTACGGTCTGTACAATCATCTGCCGTACGATCCGTATAAGGATTTTGTCGGGGTGAGTGAATTGGCGACCTCACCGAACACCTTCGTGGTCAAGTCTGAGCTGCCGGCAAAAACGATCAAAGATTTCATCGCGCTCGCCCGTGCCAATCCCGACAAATACAACTGCGCTACGCCGCCGATCGGCACCACCCCGCAAATCCAGCTCGAAGTTCTGAAAATCCGTGAAAACCTGCCGAAGCTCGCGGACGTGGTGTTCAAGGGCGGCGGCGATGCGATAGCGGCGCTGCTCGCCGGCACCGCGCAGCTCAGCTCCGGCTCGCTGCCGCCGGCGGCGCCGCACATCAAGGCCGGTACCTTCCGGTGCCTGGCGGTCACCGGCGACGCGCGCTGGCCGGATATGCCGGACGTGCCGACCATGCAGGAGGAAGGCTACAAGGATTTCGTGTTCGCGACGGACACCGTGCTGCTGGCGCCGGCCAAGACGCCGCCGCAAGACGTCAAATGGTTGGAGACTGAAACGCTCAAGGTCCTCAACACCCAGGACATGAAAGACAAGCTTTTCAAGGCTGGTTTCCTGGTGCGGGCGAAGGGCGCAGATGCGGCCTGGGCGCGCGTCACCAAGGAAATCGGCATGTTCAAGCAGATTATCGACCAAGCCGGCATCCCGAAAATGTAGGGCTTCCGATCTTGCCACGTCGGCCGTGGGCGGCGTGCGCGGGCACATGCCGCCAAGCGCGCGAGCGAATATCGCCGTCCTGTCAGTGACATGCTGGACCAACTCCGCTGGCGATAACTCGCAGGGCCGCCGGCGGTTTGCCGAGCTGCCCGAAAAGCACCGAAGCTGCGGTACGACGGAACTCCCACGCTTCGAACGGGTTCTCTTGGCAGAGAACCAATCGAACGTCGGGAGCGTCAAATGGTCGACAAGGACCGCATCAAGGGCTCGGCCAATCAGGCCGCAGGCAAGGTTAAGGAATGGGCCGGCAAGGCGACCGGCGATTCGAAAACCGAGGCTGAAGGCAAGGCCGATCAGGTGAAGGGCAAGGTCCAGAACGCCGTTGGCGGTCTCAAAGACGCCCTGCGCGGCAAGTGATTGCCATGCGGGCGGTAAGCAACTCCTCGCCAAGGGCGGGTGCAGTAAGGGCTGTAGCCATGATGCACAACGAACCATACCACCGTGTTCTGGCCGCCAGCGGCTATATGATCGTCAGCGCCATTATTGTTTTATCCATCGCCTATTTGCCGACGCTGGCGTCGACGATTTTAGCGACACTCAACATCATGCCGGCGCATTTGGTCTAACTGGCGGTCGTCTTTTCCCGCCGATGGAGCCCGTCACCGCCAGCGGCGGTGCAGCCAAAGCCACTGCGCGGGGTATTGCCGGATCCAGCCTTCGATCACGTTGGTGATCAGCTGCATGGTGCCTTTGATATCGATACGGCCTGCGGCGTCGCGGGCCGGTTCGACCGGGTCGGAAATCTCGCCCCAGAAACTATTACCGTCGGGATTGCGCACCACGCGCATGCCGTAAATTGGCAGCTCGGTTTGCCGCGCCAGCATCGCGACCAGCGGATTGGCGAGGCAGCGCCGGCCGAAGAAAATAACCTCCACGCCTTTACTGTAATGCTGATCGGCGAGCATCCCGACATGGACGCCAGATTGCAACAGTCGCGCCAGCTTTACCGGCGCGTCAAGCCCGGTGGCAATAAGGTCGCCCATCAGCGGTTCGCGCAGCTTGACGATGACGTCGTTGATGGCGCCGATGTTGGGGCGCCGGTAGAGCACGGCGGACTTAACGCCGATCAGCTTGGCGCCTACGCCCGGCAATTCCCAATTGGCCAAGTGCGCGGCAAAGCCGATGGCCGCGCTGCCGGTTTTCATCAGGCGGTCGTGGCGCTCCTTAGATTCCGGCGGGTAGGTAATCACGTCGGCCGTCGGCTGGCCGAAACCCTCGACGGAAAACTCGTCGAGATGGGCGAACTCGATGGCGATGCGGCCGAGATTATCCCACACGCCGCCAAGGATGGCCTCGATCTCGGCGCCGGATTTCTCCGGAAATGCCGCGCGCAATTGCTCGCGGCCAATGCGGTGCTCCGGAAACAGCGGCCCGATCCTGCGCATGAAGGCGCCGGCGAAATTTGCCATGCGCCGCCGGTCGGTATGCCTGATGGCGTTGAGGAGGCCGACAGTCAAAGCGCCAGCTGTCCGGTCGAGCAGAGGCTTGAAGCGTCCGGCTGCCATTTAGAAGATGACGATGATCTTGCCGAACACCTGACGGCTTTCAAGCCGCGCCAAGCCGCGCTCGAACTCGCCGAGCGGCACTTCGGTATCGATCACCGGGTTGAGGCCCGAGGCCATCTTGGCGAGACTCTCGCGGATGTTGCGCATCGAGCAGCCGAACGAGCCGAAAATGCGATACTGCTGCAGATAGAGCTGAAACAGGTTCATGGTGATCGACTGGCCCGAGGTCGAGCCGCAGGTCACCAGCCGGCCGCCGCGCTTGAGGCATAGGAGCGAGCCGTTGAACGTATCCGGACCGACATGCTCGAAGGCGACGTCGACACCCTTTTTGCCGGTGAGCTTGCGCACGATGCTTTCGAAACGATCGGTCTTGTAGTTGATGACGTGATCGGCGCCGAGCGCCTTGGCCTTGTCCGCCTTGGCGTCGTCGCCGACGGTGGTGATGACGGTACAGCCGATGGCCTTTGCCATCTTGATTGCGCTGGTGCCGATGCCGGAGCCGCCGGCCTGCACCAGAATGGTCTCGCCCGGCTCGAGCTTGGCATTGTCGAACAGCATGTGCTGCACGGTGCCGAAAGCGACCGGTGCGCAGGCGGCGTCGCGAAAGCTCACGCCCGGCGGGATCGGCACCACGAGGCGTGCCGGCATATTGATCAGGTCGCGGGCAAAGCCGTCGACATGGAAGCCCATGATCGAGGCGACGTTTTCGCAGAGATTGTCGCGGCCTTCGCGGCAGGCCTTGCAGGTGCCGCAGGTGAGTGCGCCGTAAGCGACGACGCGGTCACCAACTTTTGATGACGTTACGTCAGGGCCGACGGCGGCAATTTCTCCCGCCGCCTCGACGCCGACGACAAGCGGCAGCTTGCGCTTGGCAAAGGCCATGCCGCGCCAGCCCCAGACGTCGATGTGATTAAGACCGATCGCCTTGACGCGAAGCTGCACCTCGCCGGGCCCCGGCGCCGGCGGTGCCGGAATCTTAAGCAAATCGATCTTGCGGTCGGCAACAAGCGTGAGCGCGCGCATGGTGCGCCCGGACCCCTTGGTCCCCGGCTCATTCAAGGTGTCGGTGGCGGCGCCGGTCACGCCGGCTCCCGCGTCAGCACCAGCGAAATGTTTTGCCCGCCGAAACCGAATGAATTGGAAATCGCGCGCCCGATGCGCCCATCGCGCGCCTCATTCGGCACCACGTCGAGCGGGATCGCCGGATCGGGTACGCTGTAATTGATGGTCGGCGGGATGCGCTGGTGCTCGAGCGTGAGCGCGGTGAACACCGCCTCGACCGCGCCGGCCGCGGTCAGCGTGTGACCGATCATCGATTTGTTCGAGGACATCGGGATGTTGCGAATGCGTTCGCCGAATACGGTCGTGACACCCAGACATTCCATCTTGTCATTCTCGGGCGTCGACGTGCCGTGGGCGTTGATATAGTCGATGTCCTCGGGCCCGACGCCGGCGTCGGCCAGCGCATTGCGCATGCAGGCGATGACCGGCTTGCCGTCGGGGCTCGACCGGGTGCGATGAAACGAATCCGATTTCTCGCCGCAGCCTTCGAGAATGGCGAGCACTTTGGCGCCGCGCGCTACGGCATGATCGTAGTCTTCCAGCACCAGCGCGGCGGCGCCTTCGGCGAGCACAAAGCCGTCGCGGTTTTTGGAGAACGGCTTTGATGCTTGCCCGGGCGGATCGTTCTGCGTTGACAGCGCCGAAAGCAGCGAGAAGCGCACCAGCGATTCCGGAGTGAGCGAGCCGTCGGCGCCGACCGCGAGCACGGCTTGGCATTCGCCACGGCGTATCGCTTCGACGCCAAGCTGGATCGCGGTGCCGCCGGAAGCGCAAGCGGTGGTCAGCGAGATCGGCGAGCCTTCGGTGCCGAAATGTGCGGCGATGTTTTCGCCGATAATGCCATATTTGATCGTCTCGTAGATCGGCGAGAATTGCGGCTCGTGGGCCACCTGCATCAGGTCGGGATAGGTTGCATCGCGATCGGGTGCGGCCTCCTCGGCAAGCTGTACGCGGTAATGCCACTCGATCTCGAGGGGTGGCAGCGCTAAAAACAACGGGCCGGGGAACTGGCCTTTGGAGCCGATGCCGGCCTGCGCGATCGCTTCCTCGCAGGCAAGAAATGCAAGGCGCTCGGACAATTCCGCGGGCGGCATATAATCCTTGTAAACGTCGTCCACGGTGCCGGCGATGGTGGTGCGCAATGCGTCGAGCGGAAAGCGCGAAATGCGTCGAATGCCGGATTTGCCGGCAGAGAGTTTTTCCCAATTGTCGGTTTTGCCGACGCCGAGCGAGGTGACAAGACCCATGCCGGTAATGGCGATGACCGGCCTGCCGGCCTTGTCGCGGTGGGCGCCTGCCATGAGCTTCTCCCTCAATTCACCCGCTCGAGCAGCGCCAGCCCTTCACCACGCCAGTTGCCGACGCTGGTCACGACGATCTGGGACAGATCGGACGGACTTCCGCCCGTATCGCCAGATCCCGTCGGGGCGAACAGCTTGCCATGCTCGATCGCCGCGCAGCCGATGCCCAGATTGGCCATAAACTGAGTATCGACGCCATGCCCGATATACGTACCGGTATTGCGGATCGGAAGGCCAATCTCTTCGAGGAGCGACCGCTCTGCGGAAGTCGCCGGCTCGAACCCGGAGGCACCGGAAATTACGGCGGCATGCGCGCGGTCCACTTGCGGCACGATAGCGTCCCATTGACGGCGCAGTGAAATCTCGGCCTGGCCGGCTTCGCGCAGGTTGCGGTCGGAAAACACCTGCGAAATTCGCGCCCGCGGCCGTGCACCGCGAGCCATGGCGTTTTCTTTGCTCTCCAGGACCAGGAACGCCCCCAGCGTGGCGAAGGCGATGCCGCCGTCGGGCCCGCGGTCCCAAACTGGCGCAAACTTGTTCTTCAAAACCACGCCGCCGAGTTCGAACGCCAACAGCACGTCCCAGCGTGCGCCGTTATAAGCACCGCCAACCAGCGTCAGCTCGCTCTGACCGGCGGCGATCCGCGCCTGTGCCACGCGGATCGCATCGACGCCGGCGGCCTCTTCCCCCATGAAAGTGCGCGAGGAGCCGACGACGCCATGCACCAGCGATATATTGCCGGCGAGGAGGTTCGGCAGTTGCGCCAGGAACAAAGTCGGGCGCAGGTCGCTCATCAGCCGCTCGTTGAGGAAGGCGCCCGGCGTATTGGTCTTGCGCACGCCGGCCATGATCGCGGTATCGACCGCAGTGTCACGCTCGCCGCCGCCGGCAGCCACGATCATGTCGGCGCGGTCGAGGAGTTCCGCATTGCCGGCGACGCCGGCATCGGCGAGCGCCATGCCCGCGGTATAGACGCCGACCCGCTGCCAGGTCTCCATCTGCCGCTGATCGCTTTTTTTCGGGATGTATTTATCGAAGCTCATCGGCGCGAGCGGGTGCACGATGTAAGGCGCAAAGCTCTTGTCGTCGTAGACCGCCGCGTCGCCATGCGCGAGACGGTCCCAATTCGTTTCCAGCCCCTCGCCCAGACAGGTGAGCAGACCGACGCCGGTGATCCACACCTCGCGGCGCTCGGTCACTTCGCGAACTCCTTGGCCGGAAAGTTGATCCGCTCGGCCCAGTCCCACAGTCCGGCGCGCAGCTCCGGGCTCGGATAGGGAATGATGCGGTAGGTCAGCGTGGCGTCGCAGACAGCGGCGCCTTTGCACCAGCCCTTGGCTTCGCCGATGGCATAGCCCGATCCGTCGTGCACCACTCTACCTTCGAATTCGAGTTCATCGCCTGGAAAGACGGCGCTGCGGATCTTGGCTTCCTTGACGCCGGCGAGCGCTGGCAATCCGGTAAAACCCGTCACCGCACTCACCAGCCAGCCGGTCGTCTGGGCCATGCATTCGATGAGCAGCACGCCCGGCATCAGCGGATAGCCCGGAAAATGGCCTTCGAAGACCGGGCTCTGTTTCGGCACGGTACAGACCGCGCGCGCCACCCGTCCGGCGACGTCGACGGCGACGAAGCGGTCGATCATCTGAAAATATTCAAGACGCATCGGCGGCGCTCAGGCGCCCTTGGCAGCGATCAGTTCGTCGATCCGCTCGCACAGGTTCTTCAGCACGAAATATTGGTCGGTTGTGGCCTTGCCGTCATTGACTTCCTGGGTCCACTGCTCGAGCGGAAGCTTTATGCCGAACGCCTTGTCGATGGCGAAGGCGATGTCGAGAAAATCCAGACTATCGATCTCGAGATCGTTGATGGCGTGGCTTTCGGGCTTGATATTTTCACGCGGGATATCGCAAGTTTCCGCAATGATTTCAGCCACTTTATCGAACGTGGTGGACATCGGGCATGCTCTTTGGTCAGCAGGGAATAAGCGCCGGCCCAGCCCGGCGCGAACAAGCCCGTCGGTTCGGGCTCATCAACGTGAACGCCCCGTATAGCGAAGGATGCCGACAAGTTCAACGGCGGCAGCCGCAGTAAAGATGCCGATCCGGTCGGCGCGCCAAGTGCGGATTCGTGCTTGGCGCCAATAACTTATCCGGCATGGCCGGCGGCGAGCGAGATGCGGCCGCGCTTGATCGGCCCCGCCATAGCACCTAAGGAAGCCGCGCCAGAGGTCAGCTACGGGTCAGCCAGGAGTTTGCAATGCCGCCGGCGCTGGTGCGCAAGCGTTGTTTCGTACAGATGACCGGCTATGAGCCGGTCGGGGCGGAACATCAGCATCGCCGATTTATCCGTGAAATGGCGCGGTTCCACAAAGCCTGGAACGTGAAGGGCGAGGTTTCGCCGCCGCAGTTGTCGGCCGATGGCGCGGTAGCAAGCTGGACGGTCGACACATTCGGACCGAACTGGCGCGTCACTACCGATTTTCACTGGTTCCGTTGGGACGATTTCGTCAGGGCTGATGGCGCGCGAAGTGATTGGCTGCGTTTTCCGCTCGGCATCGCCGCGTTGATGGAATTCATCCTGAGCGGAACGGTGCTGAAATATTTCGTCATCGCGTGGCGATATGGCAGCTTTTTCCTGTTTCCGCTTTTGTACATTGTCGGCATGGCATGGCTGTCGATCGGCCTGACACGCTTGGCCGTCGGCCATCTCGGCCTGCCATATCCCGGGGTGATCGCGCCTGTACTCTGGCTTGCGATCTTCGTTGCGCTGCGATGGACGTTCGGGCGGTCCGTCCATATCGGCTATGCGCTCGACGATTGGCATTTTGCCCGCGACTTAATCCATCGCACGCGGGCAGGCGTCGACGCGCGGCTCGATCGCCTCGCCGCCGAATTGGTGCGGCTCGACCGCGAAACCGACGCCGACGAAATCATTGTCCACGGCCACAGTCTTGGCGCACCGCTGTTGCTTTGCGTCATCGACCGCGCTTTGCAGCTCGATCCGCAGCTCGGCGCACGCGGTAATACTCTGCATATCGTGTCGACCGGGTCGTCATTGCTCAAAGTGGCGCTGCATCCGGCGGCCGGGTGGCTGCGCGAAGCGGTCGGCCGGGTGGCGAATGCGCCGGCGATCTATTGGGTCGAGTATCAGGCGCTGGTTGACATCATCAACGTCTATAAGGTTGATCCGGTGGTCGCCTTGGGATTGCCCGCAACCGGCAAGCCGATCGTCAAAATATTCCGCATCCGCATGATGGTCGAGGAGCACACCTATCGGCGCTTCCACCTTAATTTTCTCCGCGTCCATCGCCAGGCTGTGATGGGCAATGAGCGCCGCTACTTCTACGACTACTACATGCTGTGCTGCGGCCCGTTGCCGCTTCGCAAATGGGTCGAGATGGCGGAGCGAGCTGTCGCGGCGTTTGGCGCCGATGGCGCGCTGATCGAGGCTCCCGCCACGGACGGCGCCGCTGCGGCGGCCTTAAGTGCAACGGAGTAGGACGTGACGGCGACGCTTGCGAAAATCATCTGGCTCGCCTTCGGCGTCGGCTGGTCGCTGCTGCGGCTTACGCCGAATCGTCGCGCGCGGAAGACCGCGGTACGTCATTCGGGCCGTGATTGGCGCGAATTTGTGCTGCTGGCGGTTTCGCTTACCGGGCTCGGCATTGTGCCCTGCATTTACGTCGCGACTCATGTTCCGCGGTTTGCCGATTACCCCTTCATGCCGGTAGCGAGTTACCTCGGGATCGCCGTCGATATCGCCGCGCTGTGGCTGTTCTATCGGACCCACAACGATCTCGGCCACAATTGGTCGGTCAGCCTCGATCTTCGCGAACGCCACACCCTGGTCACAACCGGCATCTACGCCACCATTCGGCATCCGATGTATACGGGCTTTTGGTTTATGGCGGTGGCCCAAGCCTTGCTGTTGCCCAATTGGATTGCGGGGCCCGCCGGGCTCATTGGCTTTGGCATCCTGTTTTTGGGCCGGGTGAGGCGTGAAGAGGAGATGATGATCGCGGCATTCGGCGATGAATATCGCGCCTATATGCGCCGGACAGCGCGCGTCGTGCCCTGGCTGTATTGATGTCGTCAGGCACGTGGCATTTTTGCTACAGGTTGGCGTCGGATTGTAAGGCATTGATGAATTGGGGGGGATAATCTCCGCCAAATCTGGCAGTGCAGTATGAATTGCTTAGAATGCGCCGGCTCGGATGGCGGGCCGAGCTGGTGCGGCAAGCCGTGAGGAGGTCATGAGAAATTGGTGGCGGCTGAGTGTAATTGGCGTGCTGGCGGCAGGCCTGATCCTGGCGTTTGGCTCAAATGCGAGCATGGCGGCGCCGCGTGCGCACGTTTACCTGTTGCGCGGGCTTTTGAATATTTTCTCGCTCGGCATGGACACGCTGTCCGACGAGCTCAATAGGCGGGGCGTCTATGCCACCGTCGACAATCATGCCGATTGGGAATTGCTGGCTGATAGCGCGGCGGCGAATTACAAGGCCGGCAAGGAAGGGCCGATCATCCTCATCGGCCATTCGCTCGGCGCCGATGCGGTGATGACGATGGCCGCTTATCTGGGCCGCCGCGGCGTTCCGGTGGCGCTGGTGGTGCCGTTCGATGGCACGGAGTTGTTTGCCGCCTCGTCCAATGTCGCGCGCGTGCTCAATTTGAGCCAGCATTATTGGATGAGCAGGGGACCCGGCTTCCACGGCTCGCTGATCAATGTCGATCTGCGGAACGATCCGAATATCGACCATCTCAACATCGACAAGTCGCCGCGGCTGCATGCGCGCGTCATCGCCGAAGTCCTCGCTATTGTCGGCTCGCATCGCATCGACTCGCCGACTGCAGCCGCAAAACCACTACCGGCCAGCCTGAAAACCGGCGTCGTCGGCGTTGAAGGTGAGGCAATCAAGCCGGAGGCGGCGCGGCCTGCGGCCGCGCCGGGCCAAACCGGCGAAATGACCGGCGACGGTGCGGCAAAGCCTCTCGCGGTGAGCGGCACGCCGGTGATCGCCGCGCCTGAACGAAGCGCCAGGCCGGTGAGCGCGGATCCGGCCGCATCGGCGAAACCGGTTGGGTCGTCGCAATAGGCTACTGCTGCGGCGGTGGCGGCAATTCGATGGGCGCGCAATTGACGCGCCCTTGCATCATGCAATCCTGGTCGCGTTCCATGTCGGTGATGGTGTCAGCGAGCCAGACGCCGGTGCTGACGAGGATTGCCAGCACCGCGAGCGCGATGACATTCATCAGCGCGCGCTGCCGATAGTCGACGATTTCATCCTGGTCTTGCTCGTATTGGGTAAAATCGTCCGACGGATCGTCGCCGGAGGCTTCAGCGGAGTTATCTGCCGGCTGCGGCGGCGGGACCGAGAGCGGCGATTGCCCCGGGCGCCGGAACGCCAGCACTTGACCGAACCCGCCCACGTCGCGTGGGTCTGGCCGGTCCTTCATCGCCTGCGAGCCAGCTCGATTCATCGGGCCACAATACCTCTCCTGCGACCAATTTACTAACTACGGAATCGATGAACTGGTCGGATGATTTGCCGTGGGTCGTCGTGAATCCCGGCATTCCAAGCGGCCCCCAATTCTACTACATATGACAATAATGCCCCCGCTCCCCAATATGCGCGCCCTAGTGGCGCTGGCGGTCGCCTATGCGCTCGCGCTGCAAGCGATCTTGCTCGCTTTTGGCGCCCCGCTTGGCGCCCAGGCCGGGGACTTGGGCGGCCTGCCGATTTGCTCCAGCATTAATTCCGCTTCCGGACATTCTGTGCCTAAGTCAGCCCCTAATTCAGCGCCATTGGGGCATGCCAGGGTCTGCCCTGGCGCTTGCCCCGGTTGCTGCTGTGGTCCGCTGGCATGCCAATTTCCGGGGCCGGCCATGACTTATGCGCCGGCACCGCCGCCAATCGTCATCGTCGATTACATGGCGATGTCGCCAATTCCCATCGGCATGCCTGCCGCCCACCGCTCCCGCGCGCCGCCGCTCGCCTGACGACGTCCTCGACGGCGGTAAAAGTTTTGCCGCTTGGCACACCTTCACACGGAGCAAATCCATGACGAATTTTTCCTCGCGATCAATCGCACGCGGCGTTGCCGCGACGTTTGCGCTGTTCACTGCGTCGTTCGTGCTGGCGCAATTTGCGGCAAGTCCTGCGGCCGCCGCCGACTACGACATCGGCTCGATGCACATTTCGCAGCCCTGGGCGCGCGCGACACCGAAGGGCGCGGACGACGGCGCCGGCTACATGACGATTACCAATAAGGGGTCAGCGCCGGACCGCGTGAGCTGCGTGTCCGACGATGCCAGCAAGCAATGCCAGATCCACAGCATGACGATGGAAGGCGGCATTATGAAAATGCGCCCGGTCGAGGGTGGCCTCGAGATCAAGCCGGGCGAAACCGTCACGCTGAAACCGGGCGGCTACCACATGATGTTCGTCGACCTCACCCATCCGCTGGAGCAGGGCAAGTCGGTCGAGGCTGAGCTGAAATTCGATCACGCCGGCACGGTCAAGGTGGACTATCCAATTGCGGCGATCGGCGCGCCGGCGCCCGGTACCGCCGCTGGCGGCGGCACGATGATGATGCAAGGCCCTAGCGGCGGCGCCATGAGCGGGCCGGGCGGCGGTATGCAAATGGGCAAATAGGACGCGCGCGCCTCTACCGATGCCCCAAGATCGTAGCGAGGATCGCTGCGGGTCGGCGTAGGCTAAACAGATCGTTCACCTTACGATTGGTTAAGTCCGCCGGGCCTATAGGATGATGACGCAGGTCGTCATCCTATGAGCATGAATTTCTTCGAATCCAACGATGCGCGCTGCCGATCCGAGCCGACCGGGCAGGCGGTCGAGGACGCGCGCGGTGCCGGTTGACGCACGGCCGAGCGTGTCGATTGCCGAGGCGCTGCACAATCATTGGGTCGAGGTCTGGTATCAGCCCAAGATCGATCTTAAGCGAAAATGCCTCGCCGGCGCCGAGGCGTTGCTTCGCCTTCACCACCCGCAGCTTGGCGTACTGGAGCCAGGCTGCTTTCACGCCGAGGTCGACGAAACCGGCGTCGTCGGGCTCGCGCAACATGTGCTCGTCGCGACGCTGTGCGATTGGACCATGTTCGACGAGGCCGGATTCAATCTGCATCTCGCCATCAATGTGCCGGTCGGGGTGTTGCTGCGGATGCCGGTTGCGGCACTGGTCGCCGAATATCGGCCACAAGCGGCAGCATGGCCCGGCCTTATCGTCGAAGTCGCCGAGGACCAGGTGGCGCGCGATATCGCGATGGCCAAGGACATTGCGGCGCAATTACGCGGCAGCGGCATCTCGATCGCCATCGACGATTTCGGCGCCGGCTATTCGTCGTTTTCAAGCCTTCGCAACCTGCCCTTCGTCGAATTGAAAATCGACCGCTCCTTTGTCCGTAACTGCGCCACGGACGCCACCAATGCGGCGATCTGCCAGACTGCAATCGACCTTGCGCACCGCTTCGGCAGCACCGCGGCGGCCGAGGGCATCGAGACCCAGATCGATCTGCAGGCGCTGATGGTCATGGGCTGCGACTTCGGCCAGGGTGCGCTGATCGCGCCACCGTTGCCGAAGGAGCGCTTCCTTGAGCTGTTACGTCAGCGCATGAACAGACCGCGCGCCGGTGCCGCCGCGAGCCAGCCGCAACCGCTGGTGGGAACGAGCGGCCGCGTCGCGTGATCCGGTCGTTGCGCTATTTTGGTTCGGAGAACGGCGCCTTCATTCCTTCCGGCAACGGCGCTTTGAAGGTGTTGAGCGTCATCGACACCATGGCGTAATAGCCGAGGATGCCGACCAACTCGACCGTGCCGGCGTCGCCGAGGATTTTCTTCACCCGATTGAATGTGCCGGTGCTGACGCGCCGTTTGCCGTAAAGCTCCTTGACGAAGTCATAGATCGCCATTTCGTCCTTCGGCGCCGATTTCGGCGCCCGGCCGGCCTGAATGGCGCGGATGGTCTCCGGCTTGACGCCTTGCTTTTCCGCCATCGGCGCGTGCATCGCCCATTCGTATTGGGCCTTCCAATGTGCGCCGGTGCACAGAATCGCGAATTCCGACAAGCGCGGTGACACACTGGTTTTAAACCGCAGGTGGCCGCCGAGCTTTTGCGCCAGCTCGCCGAAGTCCGGCGAATGCAGATAGATCGCGAACGGGCCGGACATTTTGAATTGGCCGCGCGGGCCGGATTTTATGGAGTCCGCCAGCGCGCGCTGCGCGGGGTTAAGGGTAGCTTCGGATAGCTCGGGCAGGCGGGGCGATTGCATACTCTTCGGCGCATTCTTGGGCATGGTTTCCTCTTGAAGCGGGCTCACTGGCCCGTGTGATTATTGTATTTCATCGATAGCACGGCAACCGCATCAGCGGCGTTTCTTCGCCTTGGGCTTTGCCCGCTTTGCCGAAGCCGCCGCACGCTTGGTGCTCGCTTTCGCCGGCATCAATCCCGCCTTTTCGACGTGGCGCACCCAATAATTCCAGGCGCGATTGGTCGACGGCGGCAGCACGCTGTGCTCCGACGACAGCTTCATCTCGCCAGGCGACAGATGATCGACATGGCCGTGCGCCATGGCTTTGCTTTGCAGCGCGGCGTTCTCGCAGCCGTAGACAGTGCGGAACGTCATTTCTCGAAGGCTCCTGCCGGCGACGGTGGCGCCATGGCGGCGCATCAGCACCATCCAGTTCTTGCCGAGCGTGCGGGCAAGCGACGCGCCTTCTTCCGGCTTGACCACCAGCATGTTGGTGTCGCCGAATTCGTCGCGCTGGTCCCAGAACGGCACGTGGCCGATTACTGCGGGCAAATGGAAAACCGGCACCAGTTCGCGCCCCGAAATGCAGAACGGCAGCACGTCATGCGAATGATGGTGGCACACCGCGTTGACGTCCGGCCGCGCCTTGTAGATTTCGCCGTGAATGACGCGCTCGCTATACATGCGGAATTCGGTCGGCCGCACCGGCTGCGAGTTAAGGTCGAGCTCCACGAGATCGGAGACTTCCGCCAATTCCGGCGCCTGATGCCGCGAGATGAAATAACGGCCCGGATCGCGCGGATGGCGCACGCTGACATGGCCGAACGCGTCGAGCACCTTCTGGTTGGCGAGAATGCGCGTCGCCAATATCACTTCGTAAAGCAGCTCCGCAAGATCGTCGGCCATCGATGCCTCCCGGATGTGTATTGCCTGGGCAAGGCGTGCCTTTTGGCATCCCCGGTGCATTTGCGCTAGAAATATCGCATGGCGGTTGCAGTGAAAGCCCTGTTCTTCGACGTGTTCGGCACGTTGGTTGATTGGCGCAGCTCGATTGCACGCGAAGCGCGGGCGCAGCTTGAGCCGCGCGGCGTGGCGCTCGATTGGCCGGCCTTCGCTGACGCCTGGCGTGGCGAGTATCAGGGCGCCATGGACGAGGTGCGTTCCGGCCGCATCGCCTTCTGCAAGCTCGACGTGCTGCACCGGCGCAACCTCGACATCACCCTGGCGCGCTTTCACGTGACGGACCTCGGCGAGGACGACAAACGCAACCTCAATCTCGTCTGGCACCGGCTCGACGCGTGGCCCGACGTGCCGAAGGGGCTGGCGCGGCTCAAGCGGAAATTCCTTTTGGCGCCGGTGTCAAACGGCAATATTTCGCTGATGGTCAATCTGGCGCGCCGCAACGATTTGCCATGGGACGCCATTCTCGGCGCCGAGATCGCGGGCGACTATAAGCCGAAGCCGAAAGTCTATCTCGCCTCCGCCGCGGCCTTTGATCTTGTGCCGGAGGCCTGCATGATGGTCGCCGCGCATTCGAAAGATCTAGCGGCAGCTGCGGCGTTGGGCTTGCGTACCGCGCATGTGGCGCGCCCGAACGAGCACGGCCCCGGCCGCGGCGAAACCGCGCCGATCGTGCCGGTCGATTTCGCGTTGAAGAGCCTTGAGGAGCTGGCGGAGAAGCTCGGCGCTTAGGCCGAGCCGTCGATGCGAATTGCCTCAGCTGCCTAGCGCGGGATAATCGGTATAGCCCGCCGCCGAGCCGCCGTAGAACGTCTTGCGGTCGGGCGTATTGAACGGGCCGCCGCGGCGGAAGCGTTCCGGCAGATCGGGATTGGCCAAAAACAGGGTCGCGAACGCTATGAAATCGGCGGTGCCGTCGCGGATCGCAGTGTCGGCCCGCGCTAGATCGTAGCCCTTGTTGCCGATCAGCACGCCGCGCCAGATTTTGCGGAAGAATTTTATATCCGGCATCTCGCCCGCGGCGACGGGATCGCTCGCCCCCGGTTCGACGATATGCAGATAGGCAAGGCCAAAGCGCACCACCGCGCCGACCGCTGCTGCAAAAGTAGCGGCGGGGTTGCTGTCGGCGATGTCGTTATAGGGGTTGGTCGGCGACAGCCGCACGCCGACGCGGTCGCCGCCCCATTCGCCGACGATCGCCTCGGTGACTTCGACGAGGAAGCGCGCGCGATTTTGCGCGCTGCCGCCATAACGGTCGGTGCGGCGGTTGGTGCCGTCGCGCAAGAACTGGTCGACCAGATAACCGTTGGCGCCGTGCAGCTCGACGCCGTCGAAGCCGGCCTCACGTGCGTTGTGCGCACCGCGGCGGAAATTCTCGACGATGCCGGCGATCTCGCCCGCCTCGAGCGCGTGCGGCGTGACGTAAGGCTTCATGCCGTCGAGCGTCCAGGCCTGGCCCGCCGGCGCCAGCGCCGACGGCGCCACCGGCAGCGCGCCGCCCGGCTGCAGCGCCGGATGCGAGATACGCCCGACATGCCAGAGCTGCAGAAAAATCCGTCCGCCGGCGCGATGCACGGCGTCGGTCACGAGCCTCCAGCCCTCGACCTGCTCGGCCGAGTGAATGCCGGGCGTGCCCGGATAGCCTTGCCCCTGCGGCGACACCTGCGTCGCCTCGCTGACGATCAGTCCTGCGGACGCGCGCTGCGCATAATAAGCGGCGTTGAGCGCGCCCGGCACATTACCCGGCCCGGCGCGGTTGCGCGTCATCGGCGCCATCACCACCCGGTTGGGGAGGGTGAGGGGGCCGAGGGTGTGGGGGGAGAGGAGGGTGGGATTGGGCATCTAGATTTGCTGTTTCATCACACATATGCACGGGAACATGAAATGCAAAAGCGGAGTCAACATCGTAAGCGGTCCGTGCCGCCAACAACTTGTGCTTGAGCAGACGGCCGCGTTGTTTTCCGTGTAACGTTTGCGTTCTCTCCGCCTGCGGCAAGGCTAGGCCACCAGCAGGCCGGTACCAAGAAACTGGGATGAAACGCCATGACGCTGCAGCAGAACACCGACCACATCCAGACCACGCATATCGGCAGCCTGCCGCGCCCGCATGCGCTCCTTGATCCTATGAAGGCGAAATTCACCGGCCAGCCGTTCGACGAAGCGAAATTCGAGGCACTGCTCGCCCAGGCGATAAACGACGTGGTGCGCAAGCAAGTCGACTGCGGCATCGAGATCGTCACCGACGGCGAATTCTCAAAGCCCGGCTTTTTCACTTACATCCAGGAACGGCTCGGAGGCTTTGAGGCCCGGCCCGGGCAGAAGATGAAACTGTTCGTGCAGGAGGTCGCCGCCTTTCCCGACTATTACAAGGAATACTTCAAGACCGCGATGATGGGCGGCGCCATCGTCAGGCTGGCGCCGGTGGTCTGCGTCGGTCCTGTCAAATATCGCGGCGAGAAATACGTCCGGCGCGATATCGCCAACGTCAAGAAGGCCGCGGCCGCCGCCGGCGTTCCCGATCGTCACGTCTTCCTGCCGGCCACTGCGGCATCTGGCGTCGGCTTGAACGAATATTACAAGAGCGATGAAGACTATTTTCATGCGCTGGCAACCGAGCTCGGCAAGGAATATCGTGCCATCGCCGACGCCGGCATATTGGTGCAGATCGACGATCCGTTCCTGCCGGACATTTTCTTCGAACCGGGTCTCGACCGCGCACAGATGCGGCGCCGCGCAGAGATTTACGTCGAGGCGACCAATACCGCGCTCAAAGGCATTCCGCCCGAGCGCGTGCGCTTCCACACTTGCTACGGCATTAACGAAGGTCCCCGGCTTTACGAGGCGGCGCTGGCCGACATCATCGAATATGTTCTCAAGATCAATGCCGGCTCCTACAGCTTCGAAGCCGCCAATCCGCGCCACGAGCACGAATATCACCTGTTCGAAACCGTCAAAATTCCGGACGGCAAGGTGCTGTGCCCGGGCATGATCACCCATGCCAGCAATATCGTCGAGCATCCAGAGCTGATCGCCGAGCGCATCATGCGCTTTGCCAAGCTGGTCGGCCGGGAAAACGTCATCGCCGCGGCGGATTGCGGCTTCTCCTCGCAGGCTTTATACCGCACCGAGGTCCACGACACGGTGGTCTGGGAGAAGTTCAAGGCGCTGCGTCGAGGCGCCGATATTGCAAGCAAGATACTGTGGCACTGATGCACGCTCCCTCGCCAACGCTGAATTCCCGCCGTGCCATGCATGGCAACAATAAGCTGCAGATCGGCCTGTTCGGCGCCAATTGCTCGTCCGGCCGCGCCGTCACATTGGTTCCCGAGCGCTGGTCCGGCAGTTGGCTGGACAACAAGAAGCTCGCGGTCATGTCCGACGACGCCGGCATCGATTTCCTGCTGCCGATCGGGCGCTGGAAGGGCTATGGCGGCGACACCGATTATCAGGGCACCACGCTTGAGACGATCACCTGGGCGACCGGCCTCCTCGGCGCCACCAAGCGCATCACAGTGTTCGGTACCGTACATGCGCCGATCTTCAATCCGGTAGTGGCGGCCAAGGAGATGGTGACCGCCGATCACGTCGGCGAGGGTCGCTTTGGCCTCAATATCGTGGTCGGCTGGAACGAAGGCGAGTTCGACATGTTTGGTGTCGAGCAGCGCGCCCACGAAGACCGCTACGAGTACGCGCAGGAATGGATCGACGTCATCAAGCTGATCTGGTCCGACCGCGAGAATTTCGATTACGACGGCAAATATCTACACATGAAGGGCATCAAGGGCAAACCAAAGCCGGTCGGCGGCACCCGGCCAGTGATTATGAATGCCGGCGCTTCGGCGACGGGTCAGGCCTTTGCGGTGAAGAATTGCGATGCGTTCTTCCTGCAGGCCTCGCGCACGTCGCTCGACGAAACTGCGTCGCGGGTGCGCCGGGCCAAGGACGCGGCGGTCGCACAAGATCGCGAGATCGGCTGCTACACAGTGGGCGTCGTCACCTGCCGGCCAACCAAGAAAGAGGCCGAGGAGTATTTCCATCATTGCATTGTCGAGCGTGCCGACTGGAATGCCGTCGACAGCATTTTGGGAATGAAGAACATCACGCCACAGACCGTGCCGATGGAGGAATTCCTTAAGCAGCGTAACGGCTACGCCCAAGGCATGGGCGGCTTGGCGCTGGTCGGCGATCCCGATCAGGTCGCGGCGCAGCTTGCCGATCTCAGCAAAGCCGGGCTTACCGGCATTGCCATCTCGCTGGTCAATTATCTCGAGGAACTGCCGTATTTCTGCGACGAGGTTATCGGCCGGCTGGAGCGGATGGGATTACGGCAAAGGCCCGCACAAGCACGATAGTGGATTAAAAGAGGAGAATAAAATGGCTAAGTCAAAATCCGATACGAGCGAAACCAAAATTACCCGTGAGCGTCTGGCGGAGCTTTTGAACGAGGACCTGTCGCGCGAATATCAGGCCATCATCTCATACGTGGTCTATTCGCAGGTGCTTAAAGGCGCCGAGTACATGGATATCGCCGATCAGCTCGAAATCCACGCCAAGCAGGAGCTCGATCACGCCTTGATGATCTCACGGCAGATCGATTACCTCGGCAAAATGCCGACGGTTACGCCGAAGCCGGTACGCACCTCGAAAAATGCCAAGGACATGCTGCGCTTCGATTTGGAAAATGAGAATGAAACCGTCCGCAATTACCGCGACCGTATCCGGCAATGCGAGGCGTTGGGCGAGTTCGCTATGGCCGAACAAATCCGGAAGATCCTGATGCAGGAGCAGGACCACCAGATTGACCTGGCGACCGCGCTCGGCATCGAGGTGCCGGATACGAGCAAACGCTGACGACGTTAGAGTAAAACCTAGAGCGACAATCGATCCGATATGAAGCGATGTCGCTCTAGGCCGCCAGCACCGCGGCGACGCCGACGATCCAAAGCGCGGTGAGCACGGCAAAGGCGGTGACATTGACGTCCCAACGCCAGACTTTCGGTCCCATCGGCGGCTGGAACGGCAAATAACCGTTGTCGTCATAGAGCGCGCCGCCGAACAGCGGCCGCGTCAGTACCGCGGCGAAGAACGCGCCATAGATGGCGGCGCTGATCGCCGCGGCGAGATAGAGCCGTTCGATTGGGTTCGGTCCGTCGGTCCAGATCAGATAGAGCGCGATCAGCCCGACGCCGGAATACGACAGTATCTGCCAGACGACGTGGAAGCGCGCATGTGGCGTCCATTTCGGATTGGTGGCGTGCGTCTTGTTGAAGTCGGCCTTGATCGTCACCACGGCGTAGCCGAGCACGGTGAGCGTCAGCAGTATTCTGGCGATCATGAGCATGGCGTCCCTCTCGTTTTGCCTGGATAATATAGGCTTTACCGCCGGCTTTCGATCAGCGTACCGCGCTTCTTGTTATAGCGGTGGATCTCCACGCGTTCCCATACGCCGTTGCGGTGATAGGGATCGCTCTTGGCGAAAGCATCGACCGCGGCGCGGTCGGCGGCA
Organism: uncultured Alphaproteobacteria bacterium; assembly: GCA_963822935.1. Taxonomy (GTDB): domain Bacteria; phylum Pseudomonadota; class Alphaproteobacteria; order Rhizobiales; family Xanthobacteraceae; genus BOG-931. The sequence goes on along the minus strand of CAWGJP010000022.1, from coordinate 133,989 downwards.
TCGATGACGAAAATGCTGCCGGCCGGCGTTTCACCGTCGTTCGCGACCAGTGTTCCGGCCGTCATCACGTCGACGCCGTGCGCGGCGGATTTGTCGAGATGGATACGATGGTCGCGGTAATGCTTGGCTCGCACCGGCATCATGTCTTTCTTATCGAGGGCGTGGACGACGAACAGCATGGCCGGCTCCGCTCTTGTAAAGAGCATTCTAGCCTTCCCCGAGGCGAGGGGGGAGGGCCGGCCAAGTGCATGCAGTAGCAATAATGCTATTCGATCAGCTCATCGGCGATGGCGAGCAGTGTGGGTGGAACGGAGAGTCCGAGCGCTTTGGCGGTCTTGAGGTTGATGGCAAGATCGAATTTGACCGGCTCCTGGATCGGGAGATCGCCGGCCTTCTCGCCTTTTAGGATACGGTCGATGTAGGGCGCCGCCCGCCGGTAGAGATCGATCAGGTTTACGCCATAACAAATCAGGCCGCCTTCAGCGACCATGTTGCGGAAAGCGTAGGTGGCAGGCAGACGATTGCGCAGCGCCAGATCGATGATCGACGTCCGATGCGTGACAATAAACGGATCGGGCAGGACGATCAGCCCGGCACCCGGCCGCTGCGCAAACGGCTCAAAAGCACTCTCGATATCGCTGGCGGAATGCACCGGATGCGCGATGGTCTTGACTGAGAAGTGGGACGCCGCGCGCTCAAGCAGATTGGAATAATACCGTCCCTGTGATGGCGCCATTGGCGGGTTGAAGATATATTCCACTTGCGAGAGGTTGGGCGCGACCTCCTTGAGCAATTCAAGCCATTTGCTCGCAACGGACGATTCCACATTGGTGAAGCCCGTGATGTTTTGTCCCGGCCGTGACAGGCTCGCGGCAAAGCCGTCGCCCACCGGATCGGACACGGCAACGAACAAAATCGGAATCGTGGTGGTTTCCTCCTGAAACGCATGCACCGCCGCCGTACTTCGTGCAAACAGGATATCCGGTTTCAGCGCCACCAATTCCTTGGCGAATGTCGCCATCTTGTTCGGATCGCCCGCGCCATAGCGGTAAGCGATCCGCATATTGACGCCCTCCACCCAACCGAGCTTTTTGAGTCCCTCATTGAGTGTAGCAAGCTCGATCTTGCCTTGCGGATCGCCTTCCGAAGTATTTTGAAGCAGGCCGATGCGGCGGTCGACTGTGGATTGCTGGGCCCGCGCAGCAAGCTGCCATGATGCGACCGCGCCACCAAAGAGAGTGACGAATTCCCGCCGTCTCATGAATCGCGTCCCGGACAAAGGCTCATGCGCTACCGCATTTTAGCGCGATGCGGATGTCGTGTGTTATGGCAAAACTTGGTCCTCGATGTCGCAGGTGGATCAAGCGCTGCGGAAACTCCAGGTTAACGGACAATGGCGTGATGGGCCAAAAGCGCTGTACGCCTCGCTGCAACTCGCAAGTTGTGCAAGCAAAGCGCCGGCATCAGTTTTGGGCGCCGTATCTCTCGTAGACGGCCGCGGCGATTAATTTTTTCCGACCTTCACCGCTCGATTTCGCGCCGTTGGCCGTACACCAATCGATGAATGTGCCGGGATCGATGCGGACGCGAAGGACGACGTGCCCGTAGGACGTAAGACCCCTTTCCATTTCCTCGGCCATTTTCAGCCACTCGCGCCATGTCTTCGGCATCTTGCTGCCGTCGTCAAAAATTCTTAGCAGCGCGGGGTAATCTTCTTCGTCGATCCAATAAACTCCGACCGCAGGAGGCCGCGTGTCTTGTTGGGTGGTCATGCCGGTCTTTCTCGATGGGGCAGCTCATATGGCGTCCTTTCTCCTAACTTGAAAAGAAATAGGAACAATTAATGTCGCGTCATCGTTTGGGTCGCTCTCGTAGGACGCCTTCGCGGCAGACATTCCAAAGCCGGGGTTAAGAAACCCGCCTCAATCCCGTCGCCGCGAGATCACGTAAGACTCATCGAAGAACCATAAGCCGCCGCGCTCGCGCAGCACTGCGCGGGTGGCATCGATATAGCTGCCGTCGGCGGCGGCCGTCGCCACGCGGTCGTCCTCGACCTGCGCCACATAGATCGCCGCGTTCCACGCCGCGAACAGCGTCGAAGTACCGATCGATTCGGAGATTTCCGAGGGTAGCGTGTGCATTTCGTAGCGGAACAGCGAGCGGTTATCGGCATAGGCGTTGAAGTTGAGATCGCGGCCGGCCGGGCCCAATTCGTGCTTGACCGCTTTGAGGATGTCGTGGCGGTCGTGAATGAACGGGTGGTCCTCTGGCCAGACTTTCTGGATAATTTCCATGCCGGGGTCTTGGCCGTGGGAATGGATGGCGATTAGCCTGCCGCCGGGACCAAGCGCGCGGGCGAGCGGTGCGATCACGCGCTTGGCCTTGAATTCCAGCGACGCGCGGGCGCGGTAGGGCTGCGAGGCGATGACGAGATCGTAATCGGCGCGGGTGCCCCCGGCCCTGGGAATGATCGGATTGAGCAGGAAGCGATGGTCGTCGCGATAGAGCACGAGCACCACCGGCCGCTCATACATCGGATTGCCGGTGCGCGCCGACACGCCGGCCTTCCAATTCTGCGCCAGGAACGGCTCTAAGTTGATGATTTGTTGCTCGAAGCGGTGCGCGGAATTGCCCAGGAGCGGCAGCTCGTGCCAGACCAGACTCGATGCCGCGTTGAGCGATTTGACGTGCAGCCACGGCGCGTCGGCATAAGCAAGATTGGTCAGCACCAGAACCGTCGCCGGATGTTCGAAGAAGCGGTCCGACATTTTTTGCATAGTCAGCCGGACGTCCTCCAGCGATATCTCCTTGCCGACGACGTAGAATGGCATATGGGTGAAGCGGTCGTGGGCGGCGCGCATGACCCGGGTCAGCACCGAACCGTCGCCGACGCCAGCGTCGAAGATGCGCACCGCCGGCGGGTGCGGGTGGATATGCGTTAGCTCCTCCGAGACGCGGTGCGCGACCTCCCATTTCTCGCTGCAGGTGTTGACGAACAGCAGATATTTTTGCCGGTTGTCGAAGAAGCGGAAATTGCGCTGCGGGTCGCCCGACGTGAGCGGCGCCGCTGGCGCTGCTGCCGGAACGGGGCGGGGTTCGCGCGCCCGATCGATGATGGCCGGCCGCTCGTCCTGCGCCGGATGGGCCGCCATGAAGTCGTGGATGCGGTCGAGCGTGTCGGTGGTAATGCGCCCGCCGTTGCGCAGCCGCGCTGCGAGCTTGCCGTCATTGACGGCGCGGCGGCCGAAGGTGGATTCGGCGAGCCCGGTCTGACGGCAATAGTCGGAGATTTCGGCAAGGAGTTGTTGCGCGTTCATGCTGTCGTGCGGCGGTGCCAAGCCGCTCCCATGATGTCGTTTCCTCGCGCCGCGCGGGCCGCTGATGCGTGCTTGGAAATTGCGCGGTGCCGTGGGTTAGGGAACCAATCCGATGGGCAGGGGTCAACCACAATCTCGCCCACCCATATAGTGGGCAGGTTAATGGGACAAAGCCCACTTCTGGTGGGCAGGAGGCCCGGCTTTGATCGTGCACTCAGAGAGTGGAAAAGCTCTACGCGGCCTAACTCAAAATATTGATTTTGTTATAGTATTTTGTGAAATCGCGCGGCGAAATCCCCACGCCCTAAAGGGGTGACGACGATGCGCGAGGGCCTACGATGCAACGGTACGGTCTGGCCGAATTCTGCCCGGCAAGGCCGGGGGGTAGCGTGTCCCGCGGTCGATCAAATGCGCATCGAACGCCGCACCGTGCCCATGAATGACCGGACACGTTCCTGTTCCCCCCACGCGATCCGCGCTACGCTTTCGGCTGATCGAAAGCATCAGGGAAAGTCGAATGCCGCGCTTTGCCGCCAATCTCGGCCATCTGTTCACCGAGTATCCGCTGCTCGAGCGCTTCGGCGCCGCGGCGGCGTGCGGTTTTACCGCCGTCGAGCTGCAATTTCCGTACGATGTGCCGACCGCCGCGGTGAAGGACGAGTTGGCAAAGCACGGCTTGACGCAGCTAGGCGTCAACACGCCGCAATGCCCGGAATTCGGTCTCGCGGCGCTGCCCGGCCGCGAGCGCGATTTTGACTCCGCATTTGGCCGCGCGCTCGATTACGTGACTGCGATCGGCGGTGCCGCAATCCATTGCATGGCCGGCATCGTGCCGGTCAACGAGCGGCCGGCCGCAGAGAAAGTCTTCATCGCCAATATGACGCGCGCCGCCGCAGTGGCGGCAAGAGCGAACATCACGCTCCTGATCGAGCCGATTAATCCGCGCGACCGGCCGGACTATTTCTTGAGCCACGTCGAGCACGCCGCTGACCTGGTCGGCAGGATCGGCGCGCCGAATGTGCGCGTGCAGTTCGATTTTTATCATATCCAAATTGTTGGCGGCGATCTGATCAAGCGTTTCGAGAAATTTCTGCCGATGGTCGGCCATGTGCAGATCGCCGCAGTGCCGACGCGCCACGAACCCGACGAAGGCGAAATCAACTATCCGGCGGTGTTCGCCGCCATCGACAAGCTTGGTTACGCAGGGTGGATCGGCTGTGAATACAAGCCGCGCACGCGTACCGAAGACGGCCTCGGCTGGGCCAAGCCTTACGGCGTCGCGCCAAAACGGAGTTGAGCCATGGCCGATGGCATGCGTCTTGACGGCAAGACCGCACTGATCACCGGCGCCGGATCGGGCATCGGTAAGGCGATTGCCGAAATTTATGCGCGAGAGGGCGCGCGCGTGGCGCTCGCCGACGTCAATCTCGACGCGGCGAAAGCGGCTGCGCGCCCCATCGGTAACAACGCCATTGCGGTGCGTTGCGACGTGACCAAGAAGGCCGATATCGCCGCCGCGATCGCGGAGACATTGGCGGCGTTCGGCGCACTCGACATTCTGGTCAATAATGCCGGCGCCACCCATGTCAACAAGCCGATGCTGGAGATCGGCGAGGACGAGTATGACCGTATTTTCGCGGTCAATGTGAAGGGCCTTTTCCAGTTCTGCCAGGCTGTGGTGCCGCATTTCCGCACGGCAGATGGCGGCACCATCATCAATATCGGCTCGACCGCGGGCTTGCGGCCGCGGCCGGGGCTGTCGGCCTACAACGCCACCAAGGGCGCCGTGCACACGCTGACCAAATCGCTGGCGGTCGAGCTCGCACCCGACCGCATCCGCGTCTGCGCCATCGCGCCGGTCGCCACCGATACGCCGCTGTTGCCCAGCTTTCTCGGGTCCGCGCCGGGGCAGCGCGAGAAATTCGTCGCCACCGTGCCGCTCGGCCGGCTGGCGCAGCCGCAAGACATCGCCAATGCCGCCTTGTTTCTTGCCTCGGCGGACGCCGATTTTGTCACCGGCAATATCGTCGAAGTCGACGGCGGCCGGTGCGTATGAGGGGGATGTAATTTCGCTCATTTTTCGCCGGTTGGCCGACTTTTTGCAGGCGCAATTGGTGGAGTATTGTTGGCTGCCGGAATCATAGGGGACGGCTGGGGACGGTAGGGACCATGTGGGGTCGCAAGCGCAAAGTTGAGGCGCCGAAGGATACTGCGCCGCCATCGCCCTTGCAGGAGGCGATGCATCAGGCGCGCGTCGAGGCGGCCGAACGCACAAGCGTCGTCGTCGATTTGCGCGACGCCGAAGTGGCGCGGCTTGAGCTGTTGAACGAAGCGCTCGATCCGTTGTTTGCCGAAATTCCGACCGAAGTCGATCTGTTCGACCGCGGCATCAGTCGCGGCGAGACGCCACGGCTGTGGATCGACGCGGTGGCGCATGTCGCCATGGGCCGCGACAAGCGTGGCTACCGTTTCCTGCACGACAGCCGCCTGGGACGGCAGGTGCTCTCTGAATCGCATGACATTGCGGAGATCGTGCGGGCGGTGACGACCTATGTCGCTCGCCGCCTCGTCGAACGCCAACGCGCGCTCGCCGAAGATCCTGATCTGCTGGCGCGCGCGCCGGCGAAGGAAGTCCAGCGTTACCGCCGCCGGCGGCGCTGGCGTACTTTCGGCATTGTGCTGCTCGGTTTTGTCCTTGGTATCGGGGCGCTGTTTGCCGTCGCCGTGCTGATCGCGACGAATTCCTAAATCAGAGTTTTGCGCTCGACTTCGCGGATAACTCCATCCGCGGTGCGCTGCCGGGCGATCATTTCGCAGCGCCATTGCTTCGCGGTGCCATCGATTGCGAACAGATGATAAGTGGCCGCGCCTTCATCGCCGTGCGGCCCGGCCGCGGAAGCGGACGGCACGCCAATGGCGGGAATTTTTCTACCGTCGGGTCCGTCGAGCCAAACCAGGGAGGAGCGATGATCGTGGCCATGCAACAAAAGCTCGGCGCCTTTTTCGGCAAGCACATGCCGCAGCGCTGGCGCGTCGACAAGCCGCCGCAAATAGCGCCGCAGCGGACTTTGCGGCGGATGATGGATCAGCACGATGCGGAACGCATCGCGTGTTTGCGCGAGGATCTCGGCGAAGCGGGAAAGCTGCCGGCCTCCGAGCCGTCCGGTCGCCATAAACGGCCCGGTCGCCACGCCGGTCGATAGCGCGATCAGCGCGACGTCGCCGCGGCGCCGCATAAAGGGAAAGCGGTCCAGGCCATCATCGCCGCGCATGTAATCGCCCCAAAATTGTGCGGGCATGGCTTCGACGCCGCGAATATAGACGTCGTGATTGCCCGGCATCGCCGTGACGTCGCGGGGATTGCCCAGCGCCACAAGCCAATCGCGGGCGCGGGCATATTCGTCCGGAAGCGAGAAATTAACGAGGTCGCCCGTCACCGCGATGTGGTCGGAACTTTGGGTTCTCAGATCGCGCACCAGCGCGTCGAGAGCTTCAGGCCGGTGGATGCTCTCGCGCTTGCGCAGCCAATTGATGTATCCGAGCCCGCGTTTGCTCAAGAGCTGCGCGCCGCGCGGCTCGACGGCCATGTGCAAATCGGAGAGATGGGCGAGCGTGAACATGGGATCAGTCGCGGCGGTGTCCGTTCAGCATCGCAGATGCGTCATAACAAATCACGAACTTCCGATCAGGATGCCGACGGCAAACACCAAGACGCCGCCGACCACCACCTGGAACGCCGCCTGCAGGAACGGCGTGTCCATATAGTGCGTGCGGATCCAGGCGATAACGACCAGTTCGACCGCGACGACCGCGAAGGCGACGGAGGTCGCGATGTAGAAGTGGGGAATGAGATAGGGCAGCGCATGGCCGAGACCGCCGAGCGCGGTCATGGTGCCGGTTACGGCGCCGCGCACCACAGGTGCGCCGCGCCCGGTGAGCGAGCCGTCGTCGGACATCGCTTCGGCAAAGGCCATGGAAATGCCGGCGCCGATTGCGGCGGCAAGTCCGACCAGAAAGGTCGACCAGGTATTGTGCGTGGCGAAGGCCGCTGCGAACAAAGGCGCCAGCGTCGAAACCGAGCCGTCCATCAAACCGGCGAGACCGGGTTGCACGTATTGCAGGACGAACATGCGACGCGCCGCCTGGTCCTCGGAGCGCCGCGCTTGCGGCGTGATCCTTTCGCCGAGCTCATGGGCCAGTGCTTCGTGCTTGTCCTCGGCGGCGGCGAGTGTTCGCAACAGATCGCGTACCGCGTCGTCATGCGCAGTTTGCGCGGCGCGGCGGTAAAAGCGCGCGGTCTCGTATTCCATTTCCTCGGCGAATTTCCGCGTGGCGTCGAGACTGAGCGTGGCGTTAAGCCAGATCGGCCGGCGCGCGACAAAACCCTTGACGTCCTGACGGCGGATCAACGGCAAAAAGTCGCCAAATTTCTTGCGATGCAGGTCGAGCAGCATGTCGCGATGCCCGATCTCCTCCTGCGCCATCTTGTCGTACATCTCGGCGGTTTCGGGATACGCGCCGCGAAGCCTGTCTGCGAACGAGCGATAAATGCGATTATCTTCGTCTTCGTTGGAGATCGCGAGTGCGAGAATCTCTTGCTCGTTCAAATCGGCGAAGCGCTTCACGGGCTGTCCTCGGCGGCACAAATTGCATGCCGGATGTAAGACTATCTTAGAACAATTCTAATTATTGAGGCGAGTCGGGAATACAAGATGGGACTTGAGACCATCCGTCGCCCATTCGAGCCGGTGATCCGGCGGTTTTTGCACGGCTATTGGCGCATTTCGCGCGGTCTTACGCTGGGCGTCCGCGCCCTCATTTTTGATGGTGAGGGCCGGATCTTCCTGGTCAAACACTCCTATGTTGCGGGCTGGCACTTGCCCGGAGGCGGCGTCGAAACCGGCGAGACATTGCTGGCGGCGCTGGAGCGCGAATTGCGCGAGGAGGGCAATATCGAGCTGACCGAACCGCCGGTCTTCCATGCCGTCTATTTCAATCGCCGAGCGTCGCGTCGCGACCACGTCGCGCTCTATGTCGTCCGCGCATTCCGGCAGATCGCGCCGCCGCAGCCCAACAACGAGATTGTCGCTCACGGCTTTTTTGCCACCACAGAATTGCCGGGCGACACGTCGCGCGCGACGCGCGAGCGTGTCGCCGAGGTGCTCACGGGCCGCGCCGCTTCGGAACTTTGGTGAGCATATTCCGCCGACATTGTGGCGCGTCGGAACCGTTCATTCGATCTAAATATCGCCCCTTGCAACCAATGCCTTATGCCGACGTTGCACCAGCAAGGTGGGCGATCGGAGTTAAGGAGAAACGTGGATGCGTAGAGTATTGATGATGACGGCCGCTGCTTTGGCGATGGGATGTGGAGTAACAGGTGCTATCGCCGCGCAGCATAACGGCGGCTTCGGCGGACAGAGTGGCGGCGCCGCCGCCGGCGGAATGGCCCGCGGCGGAATGATGGCAGCACCGCAAACAAAGATGGCAGCGCCGCAAACAAACGCGGGCGGCAATGTCAGGGCGAACAATATAGCCACGCCGAATAACGTTGCTCCGGCACCGAACTACCGGACCGGTCCGAACTACGCCTATAGGCGCCACGATCACGACCATGATCGCGGCCGTGAACATGGGTATGGCGGCGGTTATTGGGGCGGTGGCCTGTACGCCTTCGAGCCGGGCTACGACTACTATGACTACGACGATGATTACGCCGAGAATTACGCGGACAGTAGCTGCTATCAGCCGCGCTGGGTGCCGACGCCTTACGGCTTGCGCTGGCGCAATGTCTGGGTTTGTGACTGACGCTGACGAATTGAGGCAACGGGCGCGCCGCTTCGAAAGGAGCGGCGCGTTTTCATTCTACTAAGGATATCAGTTGAAGCGCCCACGGTCGTGCGGCGCGGTGAAATCAATCAGTGGGCCGATCGGCACGATGCCAGTTGGGTTCACCTGGCGCTGGCTGCCGTAATAGTGCCGCTTGATCTGATCGATGCTGACGGTTTCGGCAACGCCCGGCACGGCATAGAGATCGCGCAAATAATTCCACAGGTTGGGATAGTCCGCGACGCGGCGCAGATTGCACTTGAAATGGCTGTAATAGACGGTGTCGAAACGGATCAGCGTGGTGAACAGCCGCCAGTCCGCTTCGGTGATCTGCTGGCCGGCGAGATAGCGCTGCCGCGACAGGCGCTCTTCGAGCTGATCGAACGCGGCGAAAACGGCGCGGGCGGCTTCCTCGTAAGCCTCTTGGCTGGTGGCAAAGCCGGCTCGATAGACGCCGTTATTGACGTTGGGGAAGATAAGGTCATTGAGGCCGTCGATTTCGGCGCGCAAGTCTGCCGGATAATAGTCGGTGCGCACATTGGTGAATGCATCGAAGGCGGAATTGAGCATGCGGATGATTTCGGATGATTCGTTGTTGACGACGGTGCGGCGTTTCTTGTCCCACAACACCGGAACCGAGACGCGCCCGGTATAGTGCGGATCGGCAATGAGATAGATTTCGGCGAGCGTCGCTTTGCCGTTGACCTCGTCGCGGGTGCCGCCTTTTTCGGGGCCGAATTCCCAGCCGGTCTTGCCGTAGAGCGGCGCGGTGACAGAGACCGAGATCGCATTTTCGAGTTTCTTAAGGCTGCGAAAGATCGTCGTGCGATGCGCCCACGGGCAGGCGTGCGAAACATAGAGATGGTAGCGACCAGCTGCGGCGACAAAACCGCCTTCGCCGGTCGGGCCGGCGCTGCCATCGGCGGTCACGAAGTTGCGAAAGCGGGTGGTCGGCCTGATAAAGTGGCCGTCCTTGGTGCGTGATACGTCTTCTTGCCAGGCGCCGTTGACGAGCAGGCCCATCGATTTCTCCGCGGTTTCGCTTCGTTCAATCTAAGCATTATCGGTGCAGGCGATAGGGTCGGTCGGCAAGGCCTGCTGGACCTCGGTCAGGCGAGATGGTAGGCGGCGGCACATGGACGATATTTCCCTCACTATTCTGCCCGAAACGCCGGACGACACGGCCGCGATCGAGCGGCTGCATGAGCGCACCTTCGGGCCGGGCCGCTTCGCCAGGACCGCCTATCGGTTGCGCGAACAGGCCGCGCACCGGCTTGACGTGTCGTTCACCGCGCGCACCGGCACGCTTTTGGTCGGTTCGGTGTGGCTGTCGCCGATCCGGATCGGCGACACCAAGGCGCTGCTGCTCGGGCCGCTCACCGTGGAGCCGGCCTTCCGCGAACGCGGCGTCGGCCAGGCCTTGATCGAGCGCGCGCTCAAGGAGGCCAAGGCCAAAGGCCATCGCCTGGTGATCCTGGTCGGCGATGAAGCCTATTACGGAAAAAGCGGATTTAAGCCGGTGCCCCCTGGACGCGCGACCATGCCTGGGCCGGTCGATCCGGCACGACTCCTCGTCGCCGAACTGGAGGAGGGCGCATTCGAGGGCGTATCGGGACCGATCCGGCCGGATTGAAATAAACTACCGCCCCTCGCGCGCCCAGGCGCCGGCGAGACTACCGAGCAGCAGCAGAAGACCGATCATGCCGGCGAACACCGGCAGCACACCGATGCCGCGCACCACGCTGGCGTCGCGCATTTTCAGCCCGATCCAATCGTCGCCCTTGTAGGTATCGCCGGAGCGCACCGCGACGATACGCGGCACATTGAGGCCCGAGCCGTCGTCAAGCCGCATCGATGCACCGCCGGTCGCGTCGGTGAGCGGCGCCATCACGCTGGTCGTCGACGTCACTTGCGCATATTCGAGCGGATTGGCCGGACCGATATTGACCAGCGCATTGAGCTTGCCGTCGGTGGCGCGCCACAGTCCGAGCTCGTTCGCCGCCACGCTCGATTCCCATACACCGGGTTCGGTCGGATTGAGCTTGAGCGTGCGCGTTGCACCCGATGGCGAGGTCAGGGTCACATCGGCGACCTGATCGGCCATGGTCTGGCGCTTGACCACGAGATTGTGGCCGCTGACCGTGAGACGCAGCGCCTCTTCTTCCAGGTCGGGCTCCTTCATCAGCCAATGCGAGAGCCGCCGCAGCAAATCGAGATGCGGCCCGCCGCCCTGGAAGCCGCGGGCCCACAGCCAGAGCTGATCGGATAACAGGAGCGCCACGCGGCCTTCGCCCTCGTGCGACAGCACCAGAAGCGGCTTCTGGTCCGGCCCCTGCATCACCGCGGTCCCGGTGGTATTCGTGGTATCGACGATACGGAACCATTGGCTCCAATGCGGCGGATTGCTGTCGGCGCCGTCGAGTCCGCGGGTCACCGGATGACGCTGACCGAGCTCTGTGAGTTTCGGATGAAAGGCCTGATCGGTGACTTCTCCGGTTGGCTCGGCTGGCAGCACGGCGTCAAGCGGCGTGTGCCAGACGCTGGTCGGACTCGCGTAATCGGGGCCGGCGGCGACCAGTACGGCGCCGCCGTCGCGGACGTAGCGCGCGATATTGTCGAAATAGATCATCGGCAGCACGCCCTGCCGCGCGTAGCGGTCGAAGATGATGAGCTGGAACTGGTCGATTTTCTGCTGGAACAGCTCGCGCGTCGGGAATGCGATCAGCGACAGCTCGTTGATCGGCGTGCCGTCCTGCTTTTCGGGCGGCCGCAAAATAGTGAAGTGCACGAGATCGACCGACGGATCCGATTTGAGCAGATTGCGCCAAGTCCGCTCGCCGGCATTCGGCTCGCCGGACACCAACAGCACGCGCAGCTTGTCCCGCACGCCGTCGATCGAGACCACGGCGCGATTGTTGACTTGCGTGAGCTCGCCGGGAAGCGCCGCCGCTTCGATCTCGACGATATTCGGCCCGCCATGCGGGATCGGAATCTCGACGCTCTGCTGTACGCCGATCGGAACGGCATGCTGGTCGATCACGTCGCCGTCGCGGCGCACCGTCACCTCCGCGGTGGCGGCGTCGGCTCCCTGGTCCTCGACCCGGTAGGTGATGGTCTGCGGCTGGCCGACAATGCCGAAGCGCGGCGCGGCAATGAGGGCGACGCGGCGGTCGCGTTCGTCCTTGTGTCCGGTAATCAGCGCGTGGACCGGAGCGGCAAAGCCCAGCGTTGCGGCGTTACTCGGCACGTCATGGACGCGGCCGTCGGTTATCATGATCACGCCGGCAACGCGGTCGGTCGGAACGTCGGCGAGCGCCGAGCCGAGGGCGGTGAACAAGCGCGTGCCGTCGGTCTCGCCGTCGGCCTGCCCGGCTTCCACTGTGCGGACTTCGAGGCCGGCGATATGGTGCAGCCGCTCGACGATTGCGGCGCGCGCGGCTTCGGTCTGCTGGGTGCGGTCGCCAAAATCCTGGCTCGGGCTTTTGTCGACAACGACGACAGCGACTGAGTTCAACGGATCGCGATGTTCGCGGGTAAGCGATGGATTGGCGAGCGCAAGTACGATCAAAGCCAGCGCCAGCGTTCGGACGACGGCGCCGCGGCTGCGCGATACGAAAAGTAGGAGCGAAAACAGGCAGGCCGCAGCGATCGCCGCCCATAATTCCGGAGGGCTGATAAGAGGAGCGAAGGCGACGCCGAGGTTCATGTTCAACACACCATTGTTCGAACGTAGCCGGCGCGCGAATAAGCGAGAATATTCCTATCGCGCGTCATCAGGACCATGCTGGCCTCGCGTGCGGTTGCAATGATTATGCGATCGGCGGGATCGCCCGGAGGCGATCCCGGTAACTCGCACGAGCCGGCCAGGACCTCGATCGAAAGCTCCGAGAGGGCCGCTTCCATCTTTTCCAATGTCTGTCGAACCCATCTAACAACGGGCATCGCAAGCACGATGCGTTTCTTGCGCACCAGGTTTGCGATCTCCCATACGCTGATCGGTGATACGTTAAGATTGCCCTCGGTAATCGCCTTGCGCGCATCGGCGCCCAGTTCGGTTCCTTCCGCCAACCAGAGCAGGGCGCATGTGTCGAGCAGAAGTTCACTCATTGAGAAGTCGACCTTCTTCCGTCTTCCAAGTCTCGCCCGATGGCGCGGTGAGATCGGTATCCGCTAGGATCGTGACGGTCCCCGCCATGCAACCCCAAGGATCACGCATTTGCGTGACGTTCGTGGGATGCCGGTTTAAACGCCGGAACGTAACCTTGCGGCCGGCCAAGTCGACCTCTTCAGTTCGCCAGCCGCGTTCGATCCAGGTGCGAGCATGAGAATGACCCGTAGCGTTATTGCTCCACCAGGCTTCATGCTCGTATGCGCTTTTAGGTAATTTGAAGCCCAAAATACGTTCAATTTCACCAAAACCCAGGCGCTGGACGGTACGCTCCGATTGCATCAGAAAGTGAGGCAGCGGCGCATACTTGCTCATCGAATGCTCCTCTTTAGCGGGGAGCAAGTGTTTCATATGACTTACTATTAGTCAATAGTACTCTTACTATTGTCCTATTGTCCCAGCCGCTCGAGCAGCGCTGGGACGTGGACCTGGTCGGCCTTGTAGTTGCCGGTGAGCGTATACATAACGATGTTGACGCCCGCGCGGAATGCCATTTCGCGCTGGCGCGGCTCGCCCTCGACCGTCGGCAGCATGGGCTGACCGTCGGACTGCGTCGCCCAGGCGCCGGCAAAGTCGTTCGAAGTAATGAGGATCGACGATACGCCGTCGCCGCCGCGGGCGGGCCGGCTCGATGTTTCTTCCTCGCTCGTCGCCGGCAGTGCTTCGACCCAAAGCTGGCCGGTGTCGAAGCGGCCGGGGAAATCGCGCAGCAGATAGAACGTCTTGGTCAGCACGTGATCGCGCGGCACCGGTTCGAGCTCCGGGATGTCGAGCGAGGACAGGATTTTACGCAGCTCGAGCATGCCGGGGCTATTGGTCTCGCCGCCCGGCCCAGGCGGTGCGACCACGGCATCGCGGGTATCGAACAGCACGGTGCCGCCGTCCTTCATGTAGGTGTCGATGCGCTTGAGCGCGTCGTCGGACGGCCGCGGGGCGCCCGGCACAATCGGCCAATAGATCAGCGGATAGAACGCAAGCTCATCGTGGGTGATGTCGAGGCCGATCGGATCGCCCGGCTCAAGGGCGGTCCGCTGTGCGAGAAAGAGCGTAAGCCCGGCGAGACCGGCTTTGCTGATGGCATCGACGCCGGCATCGCCGGTAACGACATAGGCGAGTTTGGTGTCCAGCGCCGCCGGCGGTACGTCCGGATTGGGACTTTCGTCCTGCGCACGGGCCTGTGCAAGCGTGAGCGCGAGCGCGGCAACGAGGATCACGGCGGCGGTGGCGGCGCGCGAGCGCGGAATGAGACGCTGGATGCCGCCGCCGAGGAAGAGAACCACGAGCGTGTCGAGCAATAGAAGCGACAGCGCGATGAGGAAAATCGGTCCGCGCAAGTCTTGCGGTTCGCTGGTGCGATAAATTTCGCAGTTTGCAGTGGTGAGCGGCGAGAAGTCGAGCGGCGCAAGACGATCGTTGGGAAGAAGCGTATTGACGGCGAGAAGACTTTCCGGCGGCCCGTAAAAGCCCGGTGGATGCTCGGCGCTGGCGCTCCCGGAAAAGTCGGATGGCACCGGGCGCGCCGTCGGCGGCGGTGCGACGAAGTTGCCGAAGCCGTCGAGCATGTGGCTCGGCTGGATCACGTCCTGCGCGTTGTTGGATTTGGCGGCACTGGCGTCGCCGGCCGGCGCGGCGCCGGCAAGTGCGACCACGCGCTTGAGCATTTCGACAAAGCTGCCCGACAGCGGCAGGTTCGACCACCGTGTATCGCCGGTGACGTGAAACAGCACGATCATGCCCTTGCCGCGCCGCGCCGCCGTGACGAGCGGTGTGCCGTCGGCCAGCGTTGCCCAAGTGTTATCGCTCAGCGCCGCGTCGGGCTCGGCGAGAACCTGGCGGGTGACGGTGATGTCGTTGGGTACCGGCATGCCGGCAAACGGGCCGGCGCGAGAAAAGGCGGCGAGCGGCTGCGGCTTGTCCCAGCTCAACGCGCCGCCGAGGATGCGGCCGCCGCGGCGCAGCTTGACCGGAACCAGATCGTCGTCGGATGCGGCAAGCCGCGGCCCGGCGAAGCGTACCAGCACGCCGCCATCCTCGATCCATTGCGCGAGTTGATCGTGGGCGTCGCCGACATTGCCGACGTCGGTCAGGATCAGCATCGGCAGCTTTTGGTCGAGGAAATGACTCACCGCGTCGGCAGGCGACTCGCCTTGCGTAATGCGCACATCGGCAAACGGTTCGAGCGCCCGCTGGATATAGAAACTCGACGACAATAACGGCTCCGCCATGTCGGCGATGGCGCCGGACACTATGCCGACGGTCCGCCGCCGCCAGCGCTTATCCAGGAGCTGCACCGTGCCGGCGGAGCGCTCGCCGGAAATCTCGATGCGCGCGATATCGTTGCGAAGCTCGACCGGCAGGTCGAAGCGGGCCTCGGTGTTGCGATCAGATGCTGTGAACGCGAACGGAGCATCGCCGAGCGGCAGTCCCTTGAGATCGAGCGCGCGCACGGTGCCGCTCTCGGCCGCGCCGGCCGCAGCGCGCAGCACATTGACGCTCAGCGCGCCGGCCGAGTTCTCGGCGCCGGTCAATGCACGCGCCCCCGGAATGCCGCCGGCGACGATGGTTAGCGGACGCCGGCCGACCGTTTGCGCCAGCTTTTTCACGAAATCGGAGCCATGACCGAGATCGACACCGTCTGACAGCCAAACCAGTTCGACGTCCGGTTGCCTGGACAGAAACCGCGACAGCGACGGCAGCGCCTGTGAGCGGTCGAAGCTATAGGGCACCGGCCGGATCTGCTGCAGCCGGACGCGCGCCGAGTCAGCCGTTTCCAGCGAAATGTCGTGCGGACCCTGCGACAGCGGAATGAGCGCGACCGCGCGGCGGTCATCCTCCGCGCGCGCGATGATGCCGTCGGCGGTGCGCAGCCGCGCATCCCAGGTCGTGGCGGCGGTCCAGCCGTCATCGATCATGATGACGACCGGCGCGTTCGTCTTCGTCGTCGCCAGTGGCGGATGCCACAGCGGGCCGGCGGCGGCGACAATGACGAAAGCGGCGAGGAGAAGCCGCAGCAGCGTGAGCCACCACGGCGTGCGGGCCGGGGTCTCCTCCCGCGGCGCGATTTCGAGCAATAGCCGCGTCGGCGGGAAATCCAGACGCCGCGGCCGCGGCGGAATGAGCCGCAACAGCCACCACAGCACCGGCAGGGTGATGAGCCCGATGAGCACAAGCGGCTCGGCAAAGCCCAGCGGTATTCCGCCGATCATGCCGGCATCCTCGAAGCGGCTGAGGCATGCGAGCGTGCCGCATTATGCGCCGTGCCGGCGCCGATGCGGGCGTGCAGGGCGATCAGGAGTTCGCCCGGTGGCCGGTCGGTGCGATGAATTGCGAAGCTAAAGCCAAGTCGGTCGGTCTCGCTGCGAATTTCGGCGCGGTGACGGGCGACCCGCGCGGTGTAATCGGCGCGCCAGGTTTCGGCGCGGCCGGCGGTGATGCGGCCACCGCTCTCCGGTTCGACAAATTCGATGCGGCCCCAATACGGGAAAGTTTCCTCGGCCGGATCGACGATCTGCACGACATGGCCGTGCGCGCCGCTGCCGGAGAGTTGCGTCAACGTCCGCCGCACGTCGCCGATGTCGCTCCACAGGTCGGACAGCAGCACCACCTCGGCGAGTGGGGAGGGTGCGAAATTCGGCGGCAGGCTCGGGCGCTCGCTGCGGTCGTGCACGATCGCCTGTGCGATCAATTCGACGACGTTGCGGCTGCCGGTCGGACGCAGCAGCCCGGGAATGCCGACCCGCTCGCCGCCCTCGACCAAAACTTCGGCAAGCGCCAGCGTGACGACCAGCGCGCGATACAGCTTGGTGTCGCGGACCAGCGGCGAGGCGAAGTGCATCGACGGTGAGCGGTCGGGCCAGATCCATACCGTGTGCGCGGCCTCCCATTCCTGTTCCCGCACGTAGAGATGATCGTCGCGCGCCGAGCGCCGCCAATCGACCCGCGCGGCGGGCTCACCGGAAACGAAGCGGCGGTATTGCCAGAAATTTTCGCCTGGGCCCGCGCGGCGGCGGCCGTGCAGGCCGTGAATGACAGTGGCCGCGACGCGCCGCGCTTCCAGGATCAGACGCGGCATGCTGGCCGCCAGCGTGCGGCCTTCGCCGACCGCGCGGCCGGCCGCGGCAACGTCCTGGTGGCTGCTTTGGGCTGAGCGCTTGGCCTCGGCCGCCATTCCCTTATCCGATCCGCGCCTTCAGCCGCGCAATCACCGCCTCGATGCTTTCGCCCTCGGCGCGCGCGCTGAAAGTGAGCGCCATGCGGTGCTTGAGCACCGGCTCGGCAAGCTCAATCACGTCATCGATCGACGGCGCGAGGCGGCCGTCGAGCAGCGCCCGGGCGCGCACCGCGAGCATCAGCGACTGGCTTGCCCGCGGGCTCGGTCCCCAGGCGATCAGTTTGGCGCCTTCGCCGCCTTCGGGTCCCGGACGCGCCGAGCGCACCAACGCCAAAATAGCGTCGACGACGGATTCGCCGACGGGAAGCCGTCGCACCAATCGCTGGGCGGCCATGAGATCCTCGGCGCTCATCGCCGCTTTCGGCCGCGTTTCCTCGGCGCCGGTCGTTTCGAACAGGATTTTCCGCTCGGAGTCGCGGTCGGGATAGGTGACGTCGATCTCCATCAAGAAGCGGTCGAGCTGCGCTTCGGGCAGCGGGTAGGTGCCTTCCTGCTCCAGCGGATTTTGCGTGGCGAGCACATGGAATGGCTTTGGCAGATCGTGCCGCGTGCCGGCGACCGTGACGTGCTGTTCCTGCATGGCTTGCAACAGAGCCGACTGGGTGCGCGGGCTGGCGCGGTTGATCTCGTCCGCCATCAGGAGCTGCGCAAAGACCGGACCGGAGATGAAGCGGAAGTTGCGCTTGCCGGTGGCGCTTTCCTCCAACACTTCGGTGCCGAGAATGTCGGATGGCATCAGGTCGGGCGTGAACTGGATGCGCCGGGCATCGAGCCCGAGCACGGTGCCCATGGTGTCGACAAGCTTGGTCTTGGCGAGACCCGGCACGCCGAGAAGCAGCGCATGGCCGCCGGACAGGATGGTGATGAGCGCCTGCTCGACGACCTTGTCTTGGCCGAATATGACGGTGCCGATCGCGGCCTTGGCCGCGCGCACGTGGTCGCCGGTCGATTCGGCAGCGCGCACGATCATGTCTTCGAGCTTTTCGAGGCCTTCACCGCCTGCAGCCGGCATGGCTAACTCCTTGTGTCAGGTCGTGTTCTTGTGTCGAAGTGGATTCGCGCTTATGCACGAAACGACGGCAGCCGATCTGCACGCCAATTAGGCACACAAGATGCAATATATGAGCCAGCTGCCCAGCGGCGGACTGTGCGCTGATTCTTTCTCCATAGGAAACACGACTTGGGATGGATTGGAGTTGGGGGAAACGCGGATGCGTAATGACAATCTCGAACTCGCCTATGACCCAGCCCCCAACGTCCTGTGTGAGTTCAGATTCAAGGCAAACCATGGCGAAGGAAGGGCAAACCGGCCTTGAGGCGATCACGGCTGCGCTAGGTCGCGGCGGCAAGGGGCCACCTCCGGTCGAGCGCTGGAATCCGCCATTTTGCGGCGATCTCGATATGCGGATCGCCGCCGACGGGACCTGGTTCTATCTCAAAACCCCGATCGGGCGACCGGCTTTAGTCAAATTGTTCGCTTCCGTACTTAAACGCGAGGATGACAACTACTTCCTCGTCACGCCGGTCGAGAAGTGCGGCATCCGCGTCGACGACGCGCCGTTTCTCGCGGTCGCGCTCAATGTCGAGCGCGGCTCCGGAGGTCAGGCGCTCGACTTTCGCACCAATGTGGACGATTGGGTCGCCTGTGGACCGCAGCACATCTTGCGCTTTGAGCCGGAAGCGGGGACCGGCGGTCTCAAGCCTTATCTTCACGTTCGCCGCGACCTTTGGGCGAAGGTGACGCGCGCGCTGTTTTTCGATCTTGTCGAGCTTGGCGAGGAGCGCGACATCGATGGCGCGACAATGTTCGGCGTGGCGTCGAGAGGCCAATTCTTTGCAATGGCGCCGGCGGAGCAGATGAGGGATTTGGCGTGAACGAGCGAATGACGAGTGCGCAGACGGCGGCAACCGATGATTTTTTCGACCGCGCGCGGGCGCGGCTCAAGCTTGAAGTGCCGCCGGCGCTGACCGATCCGAGTGCGCAAGGCGCGCGCGGCGATCTCGATCTCAATCCCGAAATGTGGCTGCGCGCCGGCGTCAAGGCGACCAAGCCCGCCGCCGTGCTCATTCCCGTCATCGATCGGCCCGAACCGACGGTGCTGTTGACGCTCCGCACTACCGAGCTCGCAAGCCATGCCGGCCAGGTCGCTTTTCCCGGCGGCAAGATCGATCCGACCGACGAAAGCCCTGTCGCCGCGGCGCTGCGCGAAGCCAAGGAAGAGACCGGGCTGGCGTCAAATCTCATCGAGCCGATCGGCTATCTCGACCTTTATCTGACGTTTTCCGGCTTTCGCATTTTGCCGACGGTGGCGCGGGTCAACCCGGATTTCACGCTGTCGCTCAATCCGCGCGAGGTCGTCGAGACGTTCGAAGTGCCGCTTGCCTTTGTCATGACGCCGGACAATCACCAGCGCAAAACGCGCGACTGGAACGGACACCAGCGCGATTACTACGCGA
Organism: uncultured Alphaproteobacteria bacterium; assembly: GCA_963822935.1. GTDB lineage: Bacteria > Pseudomonadota > Alphaproteobacteria > Rhizobiales > Xanthobacteraceae > BOG-931. Next base: position 114,047 of record CAWGJP010000022.1, on the reverse strand, counting down.
TCCCGTTCGAGAACCGCTACATCTGGGGCATCACCGCGGGTATTCTCCGGAATCTCTACGACCGGGTTTACGTGGCATGATCAGGACTGTCTTTATCGAGATCGGGCTGTTTCTCACCCCATTCGTGCTCTACGCGGCGTTCTTGTTGGCGACGCGTACCGCAGTGTTGCAATCCGAGCCCTGGACCATGCCTCGGCTGGCGACCCTCGTTATGGTGTCGCTCGTTCTCGTGATCGGAAGCTTTCTGCTCTTGGCGCAATTTTCCGGCGCGCCGCCGGGCGCGACGTATGTGCCGGCGCACATCGAAAACGGCAGGCTGCTGCCGGGAGCGACGCGGTGACGGACAATGCGCAACTCGGCGATGCGCCATGGCTCCGACATGGCGAAGTTGCGCGGCTCCTCGACGTGCTCGGTCGCGACGGCGAAGAAGCACGCGTCGTCGGCGGCGCCGTGCGCAATGCGTTGTTGAGCCTCGCGGTGGACGAGATCGACGTCGCGACTACGGCCGTGCCGGAAGAGGTCGTGCGTCGTGTCGAGGCCGCCGGCTGGAAAGCGGTGCCGACCGGCATCGACCACGGTACCGTTACCGTTGTCATCGACGGCAAGCCGTTCGAGGTGACGACGCTACGGCAGGACGTCGAGACCTACGGCCGTAGAGCCAAAGTCGTATTCGGCCGGGATTGGCGGAGCGATGCCGAGCGGCGAGATTTCACCATCAATGCGCTGTCGGTTTCCGCGGACGGCCGGATTCACGACTATGTCGGCGGCATCGCCGATATCACTGCGCGGTGCGTGCGCTTCATCGGCGAGCCTGCAACGCGGATCGGCGAAGATTACCTCCGCATCCTGCGGTTTTTTCGCTTTCACGCTTGGTACGGCATCGGCCATCCTGATGCCGCGGGATTGCACGCCTGCATTCTCGCACGCACCGGCCTCGAAACATTGTCGCGCGAGCGGGTGCGGATGGAGCTCTTGAAGCTCTTGCTGGCGCCACATGCAACGCCGACGCTCGCGGTGATGGCGGAAGCGGGAATTCTCGGCACGGTGCTCGGCGGCGTGCCGCTGTTGGCGAGTTTTGAGAACCTGATGAAGGTCGAAGCGGCGATGGGGCTTTCCGCCAATGCCGTGCGCCGCTTGGGTGCGCTCGCGGTCACGGTGAAGGAAGACGGCGAACGGCTCGGGCTCCGGCTTCGCTTGTCGAATGCGGAAGCCGAGCGGCTCGTCGCGCTGGAGCACTGGTGGTGCGTCTCGCCGGAAGGCGGCGATCAGGCCGCCCATGCGCTCCTCTATCATCTCGGCCCGCAGTCCTTCACCGACCGCGTACTGGTTGCCTGGTCGCGCTCGGCGGCGGGCGCGACGAATCTTGCATGGCACACCTTGGCGGACCTGCCGCGGCGCTGGACGGCGCCGAACTTTCCGCTGAGGGCCGCCGATTTCATTGATCGCGGCCTGACGCCAAGCCCAGCTCTGGGCGCGGCTATGCGCGGGGCCGAGGAAGCCTGGATCGCAGCGGATTTTCCGGCTGAGCGCGCCGCCTTGGACGCCATTGCCGACCGGATTGCGCGCGCCGCCACTGCGACCGACTAGCACTACTTTGGCAGATTACGGCGTGATAGGATGGATGGGATTCCCAAATCAGATTTTCTGTGACTCATAGGTGGTCGGTTCTTGGAGGACCGACCATGGCAAACGCGACATCGAATTGGGAAGACGATCTCAGCGGCTGGCTCAAACCATTCTTGAATCGCCTGGGCCACAAGGCGCGGCGGCGAATGTGTCCGCTTTACGTGGCGGGGCTGATCGGGCCCGGCGATCGCAAGAGCGTTCAGCCAATGGCGGAGCGGCTTGCGCCGGGTAATTATGATCAGTTGCATCATTTTATTGCGGCTGGTGTCTGGGACGCGGCACCATTGGAGACCGAGCTTCTCGCCCAAGCGGACCGGCTCGTTGGTGGCAGCGAAGCGGTGTTGGTGATCGACGATACCGCGGTGCCGAAGAAGGGCACGCACTCGGTCGGGGTCGCGGCGCAATATGCTTCAGCGCTGGGCAAGACGGCGAACTGCCAGACACTGGTGTCACTGACGCTCGCCCGGGGCGAAGTGCCGGTCATGGTGGCGTTGCGGCTTTTCCTTCCGGACGGTTGGATCAGCGATCGGCGGCGGTTGGAGCGAGCCGGCGTTCCGGCCGCCTATCGAACGGCTCGCAGCAAGCCCGAGATCGCATTGGCGGAGATCGATCGCGTGATGTCGGCCGGCGTGCGCTTCGGCTGTGTTCTAGCGGATGCCGGTTACGGGCTCAGTGCGCCGTTCCGTCAAGGGCTTACGGCTCGTAAGCTTGCCTGGGCGGTTGGCATCCCCCGTCACCTTAAGGTGTACCCGGTTGGGGTGCGGCTCATTTGGCCCGATACAAAAGTTCGGGGTCGGCCCCGTAAGCGGCACGTTCCCGATGTTCTATCGATAGCGGCCGAAGACATGCTGGCCGCAGCCAAGTGGAGAACTGTGAGTTGGCGCAGCGGGACGAAAGGCCGGCTGAAAGCCCGATTTGCGGCTGTCCGTGTGCGCATCGCCGACGGAGCTCCGCAGCGGATATGGGATAAGGGTCAGCAGCATCTTCCAGGGGACGAGGCGTGGCTCATCGGCGAGCACCGAGTATCGGGGGAGAAGAAATACTATCTTGCCAACCTGCCGGCCCGGACGGACCTGCGCAGCCTGGCTGCCACGATTAAGGCGCGATGGGTCTGCGAACAGGCCCATCAACAACTGAAGGAGGAGCTTGGCCTCGACCACTTCGAGGGAAGGTCCTGGCATGGCCTTCATCGTCATGCGCTTATGACCATGATCGCTTACGCCTTCCTCCAGCATCGTCGCCTCACAAAAGTGAGACGGAAAAAAAAGAATCAACGGGCCGCCACCTCAACCAACGTTGCCAGCCGTCCGCCACGCCATCGTCAGCCTCATCATTCGAACAAACCCGCTACAATGTCCGAACTGCCGAATGTGGATCGACGTAAAAAAGCAGCGTGAGTAAATCTGCCAAAGTAGTGCTAGGGCGTGTACTCATAAATTGAGCGAAAGCCGGTCAATGTCTGCTTTGCCTCCGGAATCCGCCGCCGAAGTCGTGGATCGGCGTGTCCGCTTATGGCCGATTCTGTTGAAAAAGTCGGGCGATAATTTGAGTAGATCCAATTGGCGCGCTGAGGGATGCGGTCAATCGGCGGAGCGGTCCTGCTGTTATGCTGGTTTGAGCTTTTGTGCCGGTATCAGCTTCGCCATTTTTCGGAGGTTCTGGGCGGTTGCTGCGAGGAGGAACTCGTCGTGCGCACCATTCGGTCCTCGGAGTCGGAGCCGGTCGAGCTTGAGAATGCGTTTATGGTGCGCAAATAGCATCTCGACCTTCTTACGCAGCCGTCGTGCGATGCGTCCCTCCGACGATCTTGCGATTTGACGTGCCATGTCGCGGGCGCCTTCGTAGATCGATCGCGGCACATACCGGGCCGGTTCCTTGGGACAGCATCGAGGCTTCAGGTGACAGGCTTCGCAGTCATATTTGCTCGCGCGGTAGCGTAGTGTCGCTCCATCATTGATACGTGAGCCGGTCGTGGTCAGCATCTTGCCGCCTGGGCAGTAGTAGACGTCGCCATTACGATCATAGGCGAAGTCGTCACGGGAGAAGGTGCCATCTTGGCGCGCCGATTTGTCGAACACCGTTACATGCGGCTCGATGCCCTGCTCATAGACCAGCCAGCCGAGCATCTCGGCCGAGCCATAGGCGCTGTCGCCTAGAAGGCGGGCGGGGTACAGGTCGAAGCGCTCCATCGAGCGTTCGATCATGCGTTTTGCGGCGAGGACCTCGGCCTGCCGGATCGCGGTCGTCGCTTCGACATCCACAATGATCGCATTGTCGGCATCGATGAGGTAGTTGGTGGAATAGGCGAAGAATGCCTGTCCACCGTGGGCGCCGGTCCAACGTGCCGCGGGATCGGCCGGTGAGAGGAACTTGGGCACCACGTCAGTGGCGGCACCGAAGGCCGCATCGTCGAGCACGGCTAGATATTCTTCCACCGCCCGGCCGGTTGTCTCTGGTGGCAGGCCCCTCTCACCCTCGATCCCTTTCTGCCGATTGGCATCCGCCTTGATCAGACTGGCATCGATCGCAAAGGCTTCGCCGCCGACCAGTCCCTCGCGGATGCAGCGCCGCAGAACCACCTCGAAGACACGCCTCAGCAGGTCGCTGTCGCGGAAGCGGCCATGTCGGTTCTTCGAAAAGGTTGAATGATCGGGCACATGGCCGTCGAGGCCCAGACGACAAAACCATCGATATGCCAGATTGAGATGGACTTCCTCGCACAGCCGCCGCTCCGATCGAATGCCGAAGCAATAGCCCACGATCAGCATTCTGATCATCAGTTCGGGATCAATCGATGGACGGCCCATCGTGCTGTAGAATGCTGCCAGCTCCCGCCTCACACCCTCCAAATCGACAAACCTGTCGATGGAGCGCAGCGGATGATCAGCGGGAACATGTCCCTCTAGCGAAAACTCATAGAACAACACAGCCTGCTCGACTTGCCGATGCCCCATCATGATTCGCAGTCCTGCTTCTCGCAGCACTGAATCAGCGAATATCAACTTCCGCAACTGCAGACTTTTTCAACAAAATCGGCCATGAACAAACTCGTTCACCGCAACAAAATCGGGAAATTTTACGCGGAAATTCCCGCTAGGCGGCGCGTTCAACCCGAAGGTCGATTTGGCTGCGGAGCGTTCCGAAATCGATCGGCTTGGTCAGCAGTGCTTTTGCGCCGCTCTCCAGCGCTTTACGCTTGGTCTCTGCATCGCCGTAGGCGGTGATCATGATGATTGGAACATCTGGCCGCATGGCCTTCGCCTTGGGAAGTAATTCAAGGCCGCTCATCCCAGGCATATTGATGTCGGATAGGATGAGAATGAGTGGCCGGTCGCCTGCATCGGCAATGCACTGGAGCGCCAGGGTGGCGGATTGAGCAAACTCCATCGTGAAGCGGTCGACGCGCAGGTCCCGCCGGAACTGCTGCCGGAATAACACCTCGACATCAGGCTCGTCATCGACCACGAGAATGAGAGGGTTCACGCGCGTTCTCCCTGCTTGGTAGGAGCCATACCCGCACGCGGCAGAATGATCCGAAACTCGGTGAACTCGCCCGGCTTCGTATCGACCTCTATGGACCCGGAATGTTGCTTGACTATGATGTCGTGACTGATGGAAAGGCCTAGGCCCGTCCCTTCACCGGCAGGTTTTGTCGTAAAGAACGGGTTGAACATTTTCTCCTTGACCTCCAAAGGTATTCCAGTGCCGTTGTCACGAATTCTAATTTCGACACTGTTGCCGAGGTTCTTGGTCGTAGCAGAAATGGTTGGTTCGTAGTTGCCGCCATTGGCTTCGGCCGTGCGCTTGGTGGCCGCATAAAACCCGTTTGAGATCAAGTTGAGCAGCACTCGCGTGATGTCCTGCGGGAACAGATCGGCCTCGCCAGCCGCCGGGTCAAAAGACCTCTCCAGGGTGATTTCAAAGCCCTGCTTCTCTGCCCGTGCCCCGTGATAGGCCAGATTGAGGCTTTCCTCGACGAGAGCGTTGACCTCGACTAACCGATGCTCTCCGGAGCCCTGTCGGGAATGCAGCAGCATGTTCCTGACGATCGCGTCGGCGCGCTTGCCGTGCTGCACCACCTTGTCGAGATTTCCTTGCAGCGTATCCGCAATCTCGCTGATCTCTGTCCGCACCTTACTGTCCAGGTGAATGCTTCCTAGCACCTGCCGCAATTCGTCGATGAGCTCGACCGAGACGGATGAGAAATTGTTGACGAAATTGAGCGGGTTCTTGATCTCGTGGGCAATGCCGGCGGTCAACTGGCCGAGCGAGGCGAGTTTTTCCGTCTGCACTAGGCGGTCCTGCGCGGTCTGCAAATCCTCCAGGGACTTTGTCAATTCGCGCGTACGAGCTTCAACGCTTTCGAACAATCGTACGTTTTCGATCGCGATCACCGCCTGATCGGCGAATATCGTCACCAGCTCGATCTGCTTGTCGGAGAATGGCCGAACCAAGGACCGCGTCAAGGCCATGACGCCCATGGGAATTCCCTCACGCAACAACGGCACACCCAGCATGGTGCGGTAGCCGCCGATCTTTTGGGATTCGGACCAAGCATATTCTGGATCGGCCATACAATCCGGGAGGTGGATCGTGCGGGCTTCCAGCGCGGCTCGCCCTACAAGCGTATTACGGCCCGGCTCGATCGGATGGCGCATAATGTACTGCCGATACTCGTCGGAAAAGCCGTGGCTGGCGGCCAGGTGATGGGCGCTCCCGTCGAGGCGGAAAATAAAAGCGCTTTCGGCGTCGCACAGCTTGGCCGCCGAACCCACCAGCGCATCGAGAACGGCCTGAAGATCGAACGTCGAGCGGCTAATAGTTTTGAGAACGTCCGCGGTTGCGGTCTGTTGTTGCAGCGATTCGCGCAGATCCTCGGTACGCTTCTGCACCTCATCGAAAAGCCGGGCGTTCTCGATGGCGATTACTGCCTGATCGGCGAACGACTTGATGAGTGCGATCTGCTTGTCCTCGAAGGCGCGCGGCTCGTGCTGCGCCACGCCGATTGCGCCGAATACGTTTTCACCGCGGGCCATCGGCGCAAAGATCACGGAATTGAAGCCGAAGTCGCGTGCGAACTCCTGGGTCGCCGCGGGCGCCTCCGGATTGCCTATTACGGGTGAGAATTGAACGATCTGCTTTGTAAGCATCGCCTGCCCGCCGACAGTGCTGGCATCGATGGGCCGCGGGTAGCGGTCGACCAGTCTCTCGAACCCCGGCTGGCCGTCAGCGGCAGGCATGTGAATGATCCCATCGTGCAGCACCTGGACCACGGCAAAGCGCGTGCCGAACAGCCGCAGCAAATTACGCACGATCGCGTCGAATACGGGCTTTGCATCTGTCATCGACCCACTGATCGACGCAAGAATTTCTCCAGTGGCCGTCTGTTGCTCCAGTGCCTCTTTCAATTCGCGCTTGAGCCGAGCGACTTCCATCTTCTCGCCGGCGGCGGAGGAGGTGGGAGTGTGCGCAACCCTTGGCGAATTGCGGCGCTTTGGCTTGGTGGGCGGGCGTTTTCGGTTTTTCATGGGGTAGCCGGCTGCCCGGGATTTGCCCTTCCCGACCAAGTGATGGCCGCTCCACCGAGAACGACTTCTATATCCCGCCGCTTCATGCTCGCCCCTAGCTCCGGAGGCAGCATCGTATCGGTTTAAACGAGTGAATTGATAGGGGCTGGAACCGGCTTCGCTACTGCAACATGAAACGCCGACCAATGACCGAGTTGGGTCATTGAACGAACCCGCTCGCGCGGGAGCGCGCTGCGCGCGGAACGGAGCAAGTGGCGAGGGCCGCGCTAACCGACTGATCGAGAGGCGCTGACGGGCAGGCGTCCCGCCCTGAGGATCGAGGGGTTGCAGAACCCCAATCTCAGGACAGGAGCCTTCGATGAGTGACAAGCCCATCAGCGATCTGCGCCGCCGCATTTTGCAGGATATGACGAACCGCAACTTCGGCGCCAAGACCCAACACGATTATATCCGGCACATCGAGACCTTTGCCAAGTTCCTCGGGCGCGCGCCGGATACGGCGAGCGGCGACGACATCCGCTGCTTCCAGGCCGAGCAGATCGCGCAGGGCGCGCAGCCTGCGAAGATGAATACGCAAGCATCCGCACTGCGCTTCTTCCTTGGCATCACGTGCGGTCGCGCCGACCTGGCCCATCAGATTGCGCGCACGCGTTACCCCAGGAAGCTGCCGCGTGTGCTTTCGCCCGAGGATGTCGCGCGGCTGCTCGAGGCGGCACCGGGCCCGGGCCTGAAGTACAAGGCGGCCTTGAGCGTGGCCTATGGTGCGGGCCTTCGAGGCGGCGAGGTCGCCATGCTGCGCGTGGGCGACATCGACAGCCAGCGTATGCTGATCCGTGTCGAGATGGGCAAGGGCCGCAAAGACCGGCACGCCATGCTGTCGCCGGTGTTGCTCGAGCTGTTGCGCACATGGTGGCTGCAGTGCCGCTCGCAGGGCTGGCTATTCCCGGGCCGCGATCCGCTGTTGCCGATCACCGTGCGCCAGCTCAACCGTGCCTGCCACATGGCTGCCGATGCCGCCGGGCTCGGCTCCTGGGTGTCGCCGCATACGCTGCGACACTCGTTTGCGACGCATCTTCTAGAGAGCAGCATCGACGTGCGCGTGATCCAGGTTCTGCTCGGGCACGCCAAGCTGGATACGACCGCGCGCTACACGCAGGTCGCGACCAATTTGCTGCGGTCGGTCGAGAGCCCGCTCGATCGACTACTGCGGCCGACGGATCAGTCGCCGGCATAGTCGGTGCTCCTTGCCCCGTCCTGCCCTGGAGGTCGCGGACCTGTTCCGTGACCATGGTCCCGCTTGGCGTGAGGCCAACCGCGGCCATGTGAGCCTCGGACAACTGAAGGTGATGAGCGCGATCGAGGACTGCCGCACGGCGGCGCTCGGCGGCCACGTTGCGCGCTGTGAGAACCAGCGGTGCGGCTTCACCTCGATTGCCTACAACAGTTGCCGCAATCGGCATTGTCCCAAGTGCCAGGGGGCGGCAGCGCGCCAATGGATGGCGGCGCGCGAGGCTGATCTCTTGCCGGTGCCCTACTTCCACGTCGTGTTCACGCTGCCGGCCGAGATCGGCGACATTGCCTATCAGAACAAGGCGGTGATCTACGACCTGCTGTTTAGGGCATCGAGCGAGACGATGCTCACCATTGCGGCCGACCCGAAACACCTCGGAGCCAGGATTGGCATCACCGCCGTGCTGCACACCTGGGGCTCGGCGATGACGCATCACCCGCACGTGCACATGATCGTGCCGGGCGGCGGCATCTCACTTGGTGGCGATCGCTGGATTGCAGCGCGGCGCAACTTCCTCCTGCCGGTGCTGGTGCTCTCTCGGCTGTTCCGGCGGCTGATGCTGGAGAAGCTTGTTGCCGCGCACGCGGCCAGCAAGCTCACGTTCTTCGGCAGGCACGCGGCACTCGCCGATGCTGTGCGCTTCGCCGAGTTCCTGGCACCGCTCAAGAACAAGCGCTGGTTCGTCTACGCCAAGCAGCCCTTCGCGGGCCCGAGAGCCGTGCTCGCCTACCTGTCGCGCTATACCCACCGCGTTGCCATCTCCAACGGTCGGCTCTTGAATAGCGATGGCAAAACGGTGACCTTCCGCGTCAAGAACTATCGTGTCGACGGCGTTGCGCGAAATACCACGATGACGCTCGACATCGCCGAGTTCATCCGCCGCTTTCTTCTCCACGTGCTGCCGAAGGGGCAGCATCGCATCCGTCATTACGGCCTGTTCGCCAATGGCACACGCGTCGACAACATCGCGCTCGCACGCAAGCTGATTGGCGTGACCGCGGCAGAGATCGCGAACGCTGCGGCGGAACCGATGCACAATGAGGAAGCGACCGAAGCAAAGCCGGCGACAGCCGAACCCGAGCCTCACACACAGACCTGTCCGTGCTGCGGCAGCAAAATGCGCATCATCGAGGTCTTCCAGCGCGGCCAGACGCCTCGGCACAAAGCCTCGCCGTGCCCGCCATCGATCCGGATCGATACGTCATGACAAGGGTTGTAGAAGCACAGCGAAACGATGATGCGTCGAGTTGGTCACCGGCCAGCCTCGGAGACCCATTGTCGATTCGCCGCCGACGTGGCTGTCGCGCTGACCGCAGTCACTCGCCATCGCACCATCGCGAGCTGTTGCCAGACCGTCGCTCGCCAAACACGAGCCCAGCCGGCGCGATAACTACTTCGCCCGCCAACGACCAAATGTCCAAATACCCATAGCGATCGCCGCACCGCCACCGGTCACCTCCCGCGGGTTCCTTCCCTGCAGGGTTCCGGACGCCGGCCACGGTGCCAGTGGCACCGTCCGTGACGGCCGGCATCCGGAACCCTCAACATTAGCTGCCGCGGCTCGATCATGTAGGGGCGTCCGCTTTGACCCCGAAAGCGGACACGTATGTCCGCTTATGAGTTCACGTCTTATGATCCACGTCCTAGTGATTTTTCAATTCTATGACGACATCCGTTCGCGCAGCGAACGCAGTCGCCGTCGGCTTCCGCTAGCAAATTCGCGCACGTGCGGCCGCACCCGCGCGATGATGCGGCGCTGCTGGGCCTGCATGCGTTCGACCTGCATTTCATTGCCGCGCCACACAAAGTCGTTGCCGTGCAGCGCGGCCACGAAAAGCACCGGCAGCAGCAGGTCGCGAATGATCCCATAGAGCGGTGACAGCGGCGAAATGTGCCACCTGGCGGCGGCCGCGAGCGCCATTTCGGCGCCGTACCAAAGTGCGGCGAAGCCCGCCACGCAAACTGTTACCGGGAAGCCCAATGCACCGGCCAGGAACGCCACGCCGATCATCGGGAAGACACCGCCGGAAAAGATTTCGGGGAGGAAAAACATCAGAAAGCTCGCCCGCCGCAGCCGCGCCCAGCGCAATTGGCGATGCCAGACCTCGGCCGCGCTGCGCCGGCCGAGCGGTTGGGCAAACGGCCGATCGACCAGTCGTACCCTGAGACCAGCGCCGCGCACCACCTTGGTTGCCGCCGCATCCTCGGCGACCTCCTTGCCGAGCTCCTCGATCCCGCCCGCGGCATCGAGATCGGCGCGCCGCCACAGCATCGTCTTGCCCTGCGCAAAGCCGAACCCGAACGTGTCGACGATATATTGCCAGCGCGCCTGATAGGTGTTGAGGAAAGCGCATTCGACTTCGGCCCAAATTCCGTCCGGCCGGCAGCCGACGGGCGGCGAGGCGACGAGCCCGGTATCGCCGCGCCAGCGCGCGAAGAGTTGCTCGATATAATCGCGCGGCATCAGCACATTGCTGTCGGCGATGATGATCCAGTCATGGCGTGCGACGCGCCAGCCTTTGACGACGTTATTGAGCTTGGGATTCGGGCTGACGCGGTCGTCGCCGACAAGCAGCCTCGCCGGTCGGGCCGGATTGTCCGCCATCAATGTCTTGACGAACGGGACAACGGGATCCTTTGCGGACGCGACGCAAAACAGGATTTCGTAATTCGGATAATCGAGGTCGAATGTCGAAGACAGTGTCTCCGCTGCATAATTGTCTATTCCGCAAAGCGGGCGCAGGAGGCTGACAAGGGGATAATGGACGGCCGGGGAGGGGGCTTCCGATCGCGGCCCGCAGCGCGCGCGGCCGCGGAAGCGGCCGATCGCGATCGCGATGCTCGTGAGCTGGACGACGGTGACGGTGGTGCAAAATACTGCGGCGGCGAAAATCGGCGCTGTCATCGGCGGAACTTTTAGGCGACGGGCGTGACAGAGCTGTGACTCGTTTGGCCTGTTAATTATTTTACCGCTCGCGATGAAGCCGCGGCGTTAACTGTGTCATGGTCCTGCAATGGAACGTTTTTATAAATCAATTCGACACGCAACAACGTGAGATGGCGGTCGGTGACGTTCGAGCCCGGCACAATCCGGTTCCGTACGCTCTTTATTTCCGATGTGCATCTCGGCGCGCGCGGCTGCCAGGCCGGGCATCTCGTCGATTTCCTGCGCTATCATGATGCCGAGACCATCTATCTGGTCGGCGACATCGTCGATGGATGGCAGTTGCGCTCCGGCTGGTTCTGGCCGCAGCAGCACAACGACGTGGTGCAGAAGTTGTTGCGCAAGGCGCGCAAGGGCACGCGCATGGTCTATCTGCCGGGCAATCACGACGAGTTCCTGCGCGATTACTACGGCACGCATTTTGGCGGCATCGAGGTGGTCGAGACCGTCATCCATCACGCTGCCGACGGCCGCCGCTATCTGGTGGTGCACGGCGATGCGTTCGACATGGTGGTCAAGCATGCCCGCTGGCTGGCGCTGCTCGGCGACACCGCCTACGATCTTGCCATCCTGATCAACCGCTATTTCAATGCCATCCGCCGCCGGCTCGGCTTTCGCTATTGGTCGCTGTCGCAGTGGGCCAAGCACAAGGTCAAGAACGCGGTGAATTATATCGGCGCCTTCGAGCAGACGCTGGCCGAAGAGGCGCAACGCCATCGGGTCGACGGCGTCATCTGCGGCCACATTCATCACGCCGTGATGCACGACACGTTCGGCATTCGTTACATGAATTGTGGCGACTGGGTGGAAAGCTGCACGGCGCTCGCCGAGCACGAGGACGGCACTTTCGAGATCATCCACTGGATTGATCGGGCCGCCACGCTGCCGCCGCTGCCGGAAGAAGAGCCGGAACTGCCGCTCGACGAGGATACCGAAATCGCGGCTTAAATCGCGGCTTTGCTCTTGAGCCTCCCGCTTTGCTCGTCATACTCGCTTCCGGTATGGAGCTTTCCGCAAAGATCGAGCGCTGGCCACTCGCCAATCCTTTCACCATCAGCCGCGGCAGCAAGACCGAAGCCGTCGTGGTGACGGTCGAGCTGCGCGAGGCCGGCCATCGCGGCCGCGGCGAGTGCGTGCCCTATGCGCGCTACGGTGAAACTCCGGAACGTGTTGTCGCGGCGATCGAAGCGCTGCGCCCGGCGCTGCGGCAAGGCCTCGACCGCGCCGCGCTCCAGTCTGCGATGCCGGCCGGCGCGGCACGTAATGCGCTTGATTGCGCATTCTGGGATCTTGCCGCCAAGCAAGCCGGCCACCGCGTCTATGAGCTCGCCGGACTTTCAGCGCCGAAGCCACTTGAAACCGCCTACACGATTTCCCTCGCCGCGCCGGAGGCAATGGCGCACGCTGCGACGCAAGCGGCGGCGCGGCCACTGCTCAAGGTGAAGCTCGGTGCAAACGACGGCGACGATGGGACGCGGATCGCGGCCGTACGCCGCGCCGCGCCGAACGTAGAACTCATTGTCGACGCCAATGAGGGATGGAGTGCAGACAATCTGGCGCAAAATCTTGCCGCCTGTGTGAACGCCGGCGTCAGAATGATCGAACAACCATTGCCGGAGGGCGATGACGATGCGCTGGGGCGCGTCGAACGTCCGATCCCGGTCTGCGCCGATGAAAGCATTCACGGTCGTGCCTCGCTTGCCGCGCTGGCGGGCAAATATGACGCTATCAACGTCAAGCTCGACAAAAGTGGCGGCTTGACCGAAGCGCTGGCGCTCGCCGCAGAGGCTGAGCGGCGCGGCTTTTCCATCATGGTCGGCTGCATGGTTGCAACCTCGCTGGCGATGGCGCCCGCCGTGCTGGTGGCGCAACGCGCCGCCGTGGTCGATCTCGACGGCGCGTTGCTGCTGGCGAAAGATCGTAGCGAAGGTCTGGGTTACGACGGTAGCTTCATTTACCCGTCCGAACCGTCGCTTTGGGGGTGAGCCGTCCGTGCTATGCTGTGAAGGCAGCAAGCAACGGCCGCAAAGCCGATACGGTTGCGGGAGGACACGATGACCACGAGGCGTGGCGTTCTCACTGCCTTTGCCGCAGCCGGCGTGTTGCCGTTTGCAATGGGACGTGTGGTGCGGGCCGAAGCAGAATATCCCGACCGGCCGATCAAGACGATCGTGCCGTTTCCGCCCGGCGGCCCGATCGACACCATGGCGCGGTTTTTGGCCGACGAATTGGCCAAGCGGTTCGGCCAAATCGTTGTGGAAAACCGGCCCGGCGCCGGCTCCGTTGTCGGCACCAAGGCGGCCGCTGTTGCCGACCCCGATGGCTACACGCTGTTGTTCGGTTCATCGGGCTCGCTCGCGGTGGCGCCTGCGCTCTACACCACGACGGACGTCGATCCGCGAAAAGTGTTCACGCCGGTCGCAACGGTGGCGCTGCTGCCGCATATCATGGTCGTCAACAACGACGTGCCGGCCAAGAGTGTTGCCGAATTCATCGCCTATGCAAAGGCGCGGCCCGGCCAGTTGAATTTCGGCGCCGGCCTCGGCACGCCGCCGCATTTGCTCAGCACGCTGTTCAAGACCGAGGCCGGTCTCGATATGGTCTTTGTGCCTTATACCGGCTCAGCGCAGTCGGTCACCGATCTCTTGGCCGGGCGGACGCAATTCACCATCGACGGACTGACGACGCTCTATCCTTTGATCAGGGCCGGCAAGCTGCGGCCGCTCGCGATCGCGCGCGCCCAACGCTGGCCGGCGCTGCCCGGCGTGCCGACGCTGGTGGAAAGCGGCTTTCCGGATTTCGTTGTCGACGCCTGGACCGGCGTCGTAGCGCCCGCGGGCACGCCGCATGCCATCGTCGTTAAGCTCAACGGCGCGATCAACGACAGCCTCAACACATCGGAGGCGCAGGCGCTGTTCGCCAAATTTTCCGCCGTCGCCAAGCTCGGCACGCCGGAGGAGTTCAAGACATTTCTCGCCGAGCAGATGCAGAAATGGGCGGCGATCGTAAAGATCGCCAATGCCAGAATCGATTAAACGACCGATCCTGAGGGGTCCTTGGCGGGTGAATATCTCCATGCCGCACCGGATGTAAGTACTGCCACCTACCCACTGGTGCCGAGATTGTGCGACTGCAGCAGAGCCAATATTGCCTCTCCTGTGGAAAACCTGTGGGAATCTTGGGGGACAATGTACCAAATTGGATTGCGCGCCCTGCGCCTATGCGCTTGAGTCGCTCCAGGTCTGGCAATGGCGAACAATGTGCTGGCGCAGTCCGGTATCGATATCGGGCTACCGGTGGAAGCGGACTACGACGCGGCTTACGCGGCGGTCACGGCAACCGAGCGCGGCCGCTGGTTTTTGACTGAGCTCGCGAACCGCAATCGCCGCGCCGACACCGATGCACTGATGGCTGCGATTGAGCGCGTCGAGGGTGCTGTTCGCAGTGGCGAACCGGCAAAACAATCGCGACGCTTGCCGGACGTCAATGCCGCCGCAGAACGCCTGGCCGACATTGCCTTCGAGCTGCGCGAACGCGGCGCCGATGCCGCGCTGTGCGATGCGCTCGATACCGCCGTGCGCGAAATCTCCACGGCCAGCGGCGGTGACGCGAAGACCCGGGAAAACGAAAATGGCGGAACGCCGGAGCGGACTATTGCCGAGCCGGCTCGCCAAGCCGCGGGCGATGCCGTTGATGCGGATTCGCCATCGTCCGGCGATGCTTTCGACATGCCGTTGCAGGACAGTGCGAAATTCGCCGCGGCAGCCTCCGCACTTGCCGCGTCGCTGGCCGTGCTCAGCGGAGAAGCGGAGGCGCCGAGCGAACAACAAAACACGTCTTCCGTTACCGTCGCCATTCTTCCGCACGATTATGCAGTGGCCACCGCGCCGCAGCCGGCGGTCGCGGCGGAACAAGGTCCGCGCTGGCATATCGAAGCGCCCGAGTTCGTGTTTCATCGACCGCAGCGCGAAGCGAACGACCGTATGGCCGAATCATCTGGCGTATCTAACGGGCCGCAGCCGCTGCTTCCCGGTCTACAGCTGCTGCCAAGTCCGGACGAAGATCCGGCGGAATTGTTTGAACCGCCGACGAAGCGGGTCGCGGTGCTGCCTGCCGCTGCGCCAAAGCCGGCGCCGACTCCATTGGCGTCGGCGGTATCGGCGGCCGCTCAGGCTGTTCGCACGGCGGACAACCCGCCGCCGCGGAGCGCGACCGGTCCCACGGTGCGGCCCATGCCGCCGCGACCGGCGCCGATTAATCCGCTCGCGGCGCTGCGTGGCCTGACTGAGGACGAATTGATCGCCTTGTTCGGGTAGTTGCAGAGCATGATGCGAAAAGTTGCTTCCGTATCGCGGAAGAATTCATGCTCGGGTCGCGTCGCCGCTGAAGACATGGTTCGACCAGCTTGCAAGCGGCAAGGGCCTATGCTGTTCGTTCGCCGACGGAGTGAGTGTCGCGAATGTTGATTGGGACACCCGGGAGGGCCGCTACCGCGTGCGTATACTGGGACAATGGTTTGTCGTCCCCGAAGCTGCCGTCTTGACCGAGCCTAATCATTTTGGTCCGGCCGTGGTGTGGCCGTATCAGGATGCCAACGGCATGACGCAGATCCGTTGCTTTTTACCGGGAGCAGGGGCCTGAACCTCGGTCCGGTCGCGCTAGCGCGCTATGCGACCAGCCGGGAAAACACGTCGGGGTCGACATTGCCGCCGGAGAGGACGGCAACGGCGACTTTGTGCTTGACGTCGATCTTGCCAGTCATCAGAGCGGCGAGCGCGACGGCGCCGCCCGGCTCGACGACGAGCTTCAATTCGGCAAAAGCGAACGCGACCGCGCCGGCGACCTCCTGGTCGCTGGCTACGACGCCGGCGTCCACCAGCGATTGATTGATAGCAAAGGTGAGCTTGCCCGGTGTGCGCGCCATCAGCGCGTCGCAGATCGTGCCGGTCAGCTCCGCATTCTGCTCGCGCCGGCCGCTGCGGAACGATCGCGCGTGGTCGTCAAAACCCTGGGGCTCGGCGGTATAGAGCATGGCCGCCGGGACCCGCGCCTTGATGGCAAGCGCGATGCCGGCCGTGAGCCCGCCGCCGGAGGCGGTCACAACCACGACGTCGGGGACAAGCCCGAGCACGCCAAGATCTTCGACGATTTCTCTGCCGGCGGTGCCCTGGCCGGCGATGATCAATGCGTCATCATAGGGCGGCACCAGTACGGCGCCGCGCCGCGCCGCGAGGTCGTTGGCGATCGCCTCACGGTCGTCGCGGGCGCGGTCGTAGAGCACGATCTCGGCGCCGAGCGCGGCGGTGCGCTCGCGTTTGGCGCGCGGCGCGTCGCGCGGCATCACGATCACGCAAGGCATGCCGAGAAGCCGCGCCGCCATGGCAACGCCCTGCGCGTGATTGCCGGAGGAAAACGCCACCACGCCGCCGGCGCGGCGCTCCGGCGGGATAGCGGCAAGCTTGTTGTAGGCGCCGCGGAATTTGAACGAGCCGGTGTGCTGCAGTGTCTCGGCCTTGAGAAAAACCCGCCCGCCGGTCATGGCGTCGAGCGCGGCCGAGGTCAGAAGCGGCGTGTGCAGCGCGACGCCGGCCAAGCGCCGTGCGGCCTCATCGACATCCGCGGCAGTCGGTAGTGCAAGCGGAGTATCCATCGCACTAACCATCGCACCGAGCCTGGCGCGTTCGCGGCGCCAATTCGAGTCCAACGGTAGCGCCGCCATTGCGCCGCAAGCAAGGATATTCGCGGCGCGTTGCCGTCCGGTGTCCGATTTGCACCGCCGCGGTCGAGCCGTCAGTCGAACCGGCCCGCCGCGTGCGCCAGCATGGTGTAGACCTTGCCGGTGTCCGAAATCAGATAGTTGCGCGCCACGGCCGGACCGCGATCGCCGCGCGAAACGTCGTCGAGCAGCCGTTCGAACTCGTGAATATAGTGCTCCACAGTTTGCCGGAATTCGGGATCGGACCGATATTTGTTGCGAATTTCGTCGAACGCCTTCTGGCCCGGCTGCGTGTAGAGACGCCGGGTGAAGGCGCCGCGCTCGCCGCGCTTATACCGCTCCCACAGGTCAGCGGCCGCCTCGTGGTCGATCATTCGCGCGATATCCACCGAAAGCGAATCGATCGAATCGATGCTTTCGCGCTGCACCCGTTCTTCGCCGCGCGACGCCTCGCGATTGCCGGGCGGGGCGATCGGCGGACTGTCGTCGCGTGACGCGCGCGTCAGGAGATCGGACAGCCAGCCGCCGTTGCGCTGCGCGCTGTCATCCTTGCCGCCTTGCACCGGGCTCAAATTGGTCGGATTGCCGCGCCGTGTCGGCGCGCCGGTGATGTCGCGCGGCGGTGCCTGCGTCGGCGGCGGGGCGGCATCGCCCCGTATTGGGCGGGCCGGGGCGCGTCCGCCGGCGGCGGCAAACAGCGGCTCGGCCTCGCGCCGCACCGGCTCGGCGGCGTCGAGCGATCGGCCATGACGGGCGACAATGCGATTGAGCTCGGCTAATGCCTCGATCTGATCGACGATCACGCGGCGCATTTGCGCCGTGCTCTCGGCGGTCTCTTGCGGCAGTTCGAGAATACCGCGGCGCAGCTCCGTGCGCGTGGTCTCGAGCTCGCGCTGCATCTCCGCCGCCATCTGCTTCATGCCTTCCATGATCTCGGTGAAGCGGCCGGCGCTCTGGTTGAACATGGCCTGCACTTCGGTGGAGGCCTCATCATAAATCGAATTGAGCGCCTCGCTGGTGCGCAGCCGTTCCTCGTCGGAGGTCTTGCGCACCAGGTCGTATTGCTGCTCGATCGATTGGACGCCTTCGTTGCTGCTTTCGGCGATGATGCCGGCGATCTCGCGCGCCCGCGCCGCCGCGGTATCGAGCGATTCGTCGAGCAGGCCGGAGAAACGCTCAAGCCGCTGGCCGAAATCCTCGGTTCGCGCGTCGAGCGTCGAAACCAGCGCCTCGATCGTCGCGTGCCGCGAAGCGATCGATTCGTCGGTCTTGCGGTTGCTGGTGTCGAGCAATTCGACCGCGTCGGCCAGCGTCCGCCCGTGCGAGCTGAATTGATCCGCCAGGTCGCCGAGATCGTGCAGCACCTTCGCCGTGACGTTGTTGAACGTCCCGAGATGCTGTTCGACCTTGGCGGTCGTCGCGCCGCTCTTGCTGGAGAGATCGCTCATGGCGGCGACGAACTCGGACACCCGCGCCGCCATGGTGTGCTCGATCGAATTCATGTTCTCTTGAGCGCCACTGAGCACTTCCTGGAGCAGGATGTTGGCCTCGCGCAGGCGCTCGAACAGGGCGGTGGAATCGGAGCGCAGCATCGTATGCGTCTCCATCATCTCCGCCACCGTCGCCGCGGCGGTCTGCTTTGATTCCTCGATTGCGCCCTTGGTCGCCCGATGCAATTCCTCGAGCGTCCGGCTTATCGTCAGTTTGGCGGCTTCGGTGACGCCGACGGCGCCTTCCTGCATCTGGCCGAGGGTCCGGGTCATGGTGCCGGTGGCGTTGAGGCTTGCATCATTGATCAGGCGGGCGATTTCTTCGCTCTTGTCCATCATGGTCTGGGTAAAGACGAAGCCTCTGGCTTCGATCGCCTTCACCGCCTGATCTGTGGCGCGCGACACTTCGCCGGCAAACTGCTCGCCTTTGCCGGTCAGCGCCACGATCAACCCGTTGGCATTCTGATCCAGCACACGCGTCATGTCGTCGACGCGCTGGGTCATCGCGCTGTGGATCTCGTTGGCCTTGCCGACGAGGTTGCGCGAGACTTCGGTGCTCATGCCGACCAGTTTGCGCTCGGCGTCGCTGACGCTGCGGCCGATCGCGTCGGAGGTGGTCTGCGTGCTCCTGGTGAGAAGATCGGCGGCACTGGCTGTCGCCTTGCCGACCGTCTCATTGGCGGCGGCGGCGCTCCTGGCGAGAACGTCGGCGGCGGTGGTCGTGGTTTTGCCGATCGTTTCGTTGGCGGCGGTAGCGCTCTTGGTGATGGTATTGCTCAACGCGCCGGCGCTGCGGTTGAGCGAAACCGTCGCTTCCGCGGCGCTGCGATTGAGCGCTTCGGTCGCGGCCATGCTCGCCGCCGCGCTCTTGCCCAGCGCTTCGGTGGTGTTGGCCGACAGTTGCGTGAGCGCACGCTCGGCGCTGGTCGAATTCGACGTTATCGATTCCGACAGCTGCTCCATGCGCGCATTGAGGAGATCCGCGGCGCTGCGGCTGGTCAGCTCGAGCTGGTGGACGACGGCATCGGCGCGGCCGATCAAAAGCTGCTCCAACTGGCCGATCCGGCCGTCCAGCGTGTTGGCGACGTCGAGCGCGCCCTGGCCAAGCGTCGAATCGATTTTTGCGATCCGCTCCCCGAGAGTGTTGGAGAGCTTGACCGCGCGCGCGTCGATCAGCGTCGTGACGTCGCTGATGCGCTTGTCGACGGCGGCGGTGACTTCCTTGCCGCCGTCCGCGAGCGCTTTGGCGATATCGACCACGCGCGCCGACAACGCATCGGTGAGGGTCTGCGACCGGCCGTCCAGCGCCTCCTGGAACCGCCCCAGGCGCTGATCGAGCGCGGTGGTGACCTCGTTCGCCTTTGCGGTAACGCGATTGTCGAAGCTGTCGACGTAAGTGCGCATCGACTCGGAGACGTCCTGCGTGCGCGCGCCGAGCCGTTCGACGAGTTCGGAGCCATAGGTCTTCACCGTGCGATCGAATTCGGTGAGATGCCGGGTGATCAGATTGCCCAGCGTCGCGGAGTCGCGCGCGATGCGCTCGCCGAGTTCCGTGCCGGTGTGATTGAACATCTCTTCGAAAGCGGCAAGGCGCGTCGCCAGCATTTCCTTTACCGCGTCGTTGCGCGTGGCGATGACGCCGGCGACGTGCTCGGCGCTCTCGCGCACCTCATCGGTCATCGTGGTGCTGCGCGAAATCAGAGTCTCGGCGAGCTGGCTGCCGGCCTCTTGCAGCTTGTTCGCCGCTTCGCTGCCGCGCAGGTCGAGATCGACGATGAGCGATTCGCCGGACGATTTAAGCGTGCTGTTGACCTCTTCGGCGCGGATCGCGATCGTCTCGGCGAGCTGGTTCGAGGTTTCGACGATGGCGTCGGTCAATTCCTGCGATCGTCCGACCATCAGGTCGACGACGGCGAGCGATTTCTCGGAGAAAGATTCGGCGACCCGATCGAGCCGGTCGTTCATCATATCTTCCAGGCCGGTCGCGATCTCGGCGAATTCCTCGCTGATGTGATTGGTCTTGAAATCGAGGCTCGAACTGAGCCGGTCGCCGGCCGAGGAAATCGCCTGCGTCGTTTCGCTGCTTGCCGCCTCCAGCCGATCCAATAGATCGCCGCCGCGCTCGCTTAATTGCGTGACCATATTGTCGCCGATCTGGTCGAGCGTCAGCGTGATGTGCTCGCCGCGTTCCGCGAGAGCGTGCGTGATGCGTTGCGCCGCGTCGTTGACCTGCTGCCCGACCAGGTCGCTGATCGTGGACAGATCTTGCGTCAGATCGATGTGGACGTTGTTGATCGCGGAGCGGACCTGCTCGGCCTGGCCGACCAGCGTGTCGCGCTGGCTGGCGAGTTCCTGCAGCAGCCCGCGCATGCGTACTTCGTTGTCGCTGTAGGTGCGTTCGAGCGCCGCGACCTCGTTCTGTACCAGAGCCTCGAGCTCGCTCGCCCGCGCCAGCGCCCGCTCGACACCGTCTCCCATGGCGGCGACCTCGCGACGGATCGCCTGACCGACGGTGACGATGGAATCCCGTGCAACGCCCTCGGGCTCGGCGAGCCGCATGGCGACCCGCGCCATCGATTGGGCGATCAGGCGCAGCTCCTGGGAGCGCCAGGCCATGTGGGCGACGCCGAAGAAGAAAATGATCGGCAACAGCGCGGCGGCGCCAAGCCCGATCATCAGCGCGATCGGCGAACGGCCGGGACCGAGCGCGGCGTTGATATCCGACAGATAGGCGAAAGACAGCGACAGACAGCCGACAATCCAGGCAACGGAAAATGCGGTGGCGACGAAATAGGACGAGCGGGCCGGCCGGCGCTGCAGCGCATGCAGGATCTGGCCGATCGATTGCTGATCGTCATTGGCGGCACGCGCCGCGGGCCCCGCGAGATCGCGGGTGCCGACTGCATCGGGACTGAACAGATCATCGCCCAAAGGAGCGTCCGGCGCGTTTGGCGTGCGGCCTTCGGCGGGGCCGGATAGCAGATCGGCCATACCCTCGGGCTCGCTTGCGGCGTGCTCTTCTTCCTGTTGCAGATTGAGGGCTTCCTGGATCGCCGACAGCGCGGCTTCGGTCGGATCCTTCATCTTCTTCGGGTAGTTGGCCATATCGGTCGTCGCCTCGCGTGTTACGCCTGACTAGGACGGCTCAAGAACGCCGAGGCTTGCGCTCGGCATAATGTTGCGGCCGCGCCACGAGCGCGTGATCGTTAAATCCTCGCCGGTTCCAGGGCGTTCCCCAGCAAGCCCTCATGTCGCACTAGGAGCACCCATCCTATCGATCTGGCAGATCGAAGAAAACGGGTTCGGTAACGTCCCTTTAATCATCGTTAACGGGTTGTTCACCCTAGTCATTGTTGTGCCAAAAATGCGGCCACCGTTGGGCCGAGCGCCTTGGGTGGTGCACCGGTAGGCTCCTGTCTCGGGTAAGAATTTGCTTACTCTCGGGATGAAAGTACGCGGCTGATTTCCCTGTTCCGTAAGCCATTTGTGCTGTTGTGGTCGTTGCGTGTGAAAAATCGGACCGGACCCAAAAATGCAGGTTCGGCGGGGAGAACGTTATGATTGCGTCGCGTTTGACGACCGCGGCAGGGGACGACCGCAGAATAGCCGCCATCGACGAGACCCATCTTGAGAGGATGACGCTTGGCGATCGCCGGCTAGAACGGGAGGTCCTCGAACTATTCCTGCGGCAGACGACGATCATGCTCGGCCGCATCGTCAATGCCGCCCCGCCTCTGGCCGCCGCCGCCGCCCATACGCTGAATGGTTCGGCGCGCGGTATCGGCGCATGGCGCGTAGCACGGGCGGCCGAGTTTCTGGAGCATGCGGCCGCAGCGGGGGACGGCGAAGAAGCCGGCGGCGACGAGCCGCGCGATTTGGCTGATGCGATCGAGGAACTTAAGGCCGCAAGCCTCGAAGCCAGCGCCGCAATCGGCGGTCGCCTGACGACGCTACTGGCGGAGTTTGGTCGCCAACGCTGATTGCCGCTCGGAGGCTGCCGCACTGGCGCGCCGCCGCTTGAGCCGATAGAACAGGGGCGGCAAAATCCTTGCCAGTCGCCTTTGCGCCAAACTGCCCTCCGTCATTCGCGAATCCCGACATGGTTCAGATCACTTTCATCGACTCCGGCGGCACCGCTCGTACCGTCGAAGGGGAGGCCGGTTCCACGGTCATGGAGACGGCGATCAAGAACACGGTGCCGGAAATCGAGGCGGAATGCGGCGGCGCCTGCGCCTGCTCGACTTGCCATGTCTATATTGAAGACGCTTGGCGCGAGAAGGTCGGCGAGCCGTCGCCGATGGAAGAGGACATGCTCGATTTCGCCTATAATGTGCAGCCGAATTCGCGCCTGTCCTGTCAGATCAAGGTCCGGGAGGACCTCGACGGCCTCATTGTGCGCACGCCCGATCGGCAAGCCTGAGCTGGAATAATTAAGGCGCCGCTGGCCCAAATCCCGGGCTGCCGAATTGAGTCTTCCCCTGCCGCGTGGCGCAGGCTAGACACTCGCCACCTCAGCAACCCATCAGATTAGGCGAAATTACGGATACGCTATGAGTGAACCTATCAAGACCGACGTTGTCATCATCGGCGCCGGACCGATCGGCCTGTTCGCGGTGTTCGAGCTCGGCTTGCTCGACATGAAATGCCACCTCATCGACATTCTCGACAAGATCGGCGGTCAATGCGCCGAGCTTTATCCGGAAAAGCCGATCTACGACATTCCCGGCATTCCCTTTACCAGCGCGCATGGTCTCGTCGACGCGCTGTTGCAGCAGATCAAGCCGTTTAACCCGCAATATCATCTGAACGAAATGGTGGAGACGGTTGAGAAGATCGGCGAGCCGCTGTTTCGCGTCACGACCGATCAGGGCAAGGTCTTTGAAAGCAAGATCGTGGTGATCGCGGCCGGCGGCGGCTCGTTCCAGCCCAAGCGTCCGCCGATTCCCGGCATCGAAGCCTATGAGGGAAAATCGGTGCATTATGCGGTTCGCAAGATGGATACGCTTCGCGACAAGCGCATTCTCATCGTTGGCGGCGGCGACAGCGCGCTCGACTGGACGCTCAACCTCGCTCCGATCGCCGGCCGTCTGACGTTGCTGCATCGGCGCAGCGAATTCCGTGCCGCGCCCGACAGCGTCAACAAGATGATGGCGCTGGTCGGCGACGGCAAAATCGATCTCGTCGCCGGCCAAGTCACCGCATTGTCCGGCGCCGACGGTCAGATCGGCAAAGCCATGGTCAAGACTAATGACGGCTCGGCTTTGGAAATCGCCTGCGACGCTTTGCTGCCGTTCTTCGGCCTGACGATGAAGCTCGGGCCGGTCGCCAATTGGGGATTTGAGCTTAGGAACAATGAATTGATTCCGGTCGATACTGCGGCTTTCGAGACTTCGATCCCCGGCATTTTCGCCATCGGCGACATCAATTGGTATCCGGGCAAGCTCAAACTCATTCTGTCCGGGTTCCACGAAGGCGCGCTGATGGCGCAGAAAGCCTACCACTACGTCTATCCGGAAAAGCGGCTGGTGTTTCAGTACACCACGTCGTCGACGAGCTTGCAGAAGAAGCTGGGCGTTGCGCCGGAACGGCCCGCCGCGCCTGCGCGTGCCGCGACCTGAACTACGGCGTCCGCGCCGGCGGTCCCGCCGGCTGCGGCGCTGGGATGGCGGGGGGCGCCAGCGGTTCGGCATGGATCGAGGGCGGTGCATGCAGCCCAAGCACTCCGCGCACGGCCGGCAATGCAGCGTCCGCCATGGCGGCATAGCCTTCGGCAGTAGGATGCACGGCGCCTCCATAAACGGCGCTGAGCACGCCCCAGAGCGCGTCGTGGATATCGCTCGGTTTTAAGATCGCGGGCATGCCCTCGGGATAGGTCATCGCGGTGAAATAACTGTCATTCGCGGTCCTGATCCAGCGCGCTCGCGGGGCATAAGGCAGGTAGTCGCCGGGCGGCTCGCCGCAGGCCATCGGACTGTCGGGAGCGACGTTCGGATCGGTTTGGAAGCTGTTGCCGTTGGTCAAAAAGCAATGGCGATCGAATTCCGGATCGCTCGGCGCGCGCACGCACATGCCGTGCCGGACGAATTCCGCCTGATGGCCGTCGACGAAAGTCATGCCGTCAGTGGTTGGGTTGCGACAGGCCTTGTTGCCGTCACAGGTCGCCAGCGCCCGGATGCCAGGCAGGAATTTGGTCTCCACGAATTGCGCGGCGTCGCGCAGCCGCTCGGCATCGGCGCCGAAGGCCGGGTGCACGTCCAGGCCGTCGCGGCCGCCCGCGCATGGCTTGTCTTGCGCTTGCATCGCGGGATTGGGATAGGAAACAAAGACCACACGGTCGAGATTGCCGCCGACGAACGGCTTTAGCGCCGTGCGCAGTTGCGAGAACTCGTCCGGCAAATCCCGCTCCAGAGATTTTGTCGCGTCGGCGACGCCGACAATGGAGCCTCCTTGCTTGAGCAGCAGCCGCTCCGTTGTCGCTTCGACAATGACGTTGGCGACGAGCCCGGCGAAATTCACGTCGTTGGCTCCGATCGTCAACAGCGCCATGTCGAGGTTGCGTTTGGGATCTTGGCGATGCACCGCAGCCATGACGTCCCGCAGTTCGGCGAATTGCGCCGGCGCGGTGCCCGAACAGGTCTCAATGCCGACCACCCACGGGCAATCGTCGGCGCGCTGACCGGCGAACATGCCGGCGCCGATCGTCGCGCCGGTACAGGCAAGCGGGACCAAAGTCACGGCGATATGCGGCTGCTCGATTGCCAGCGCCAGCATGGTGCGGACTTGATAACTGTAAAGCGACCGATGGCAGGCGGGATTCATCCAACGCGCGCCGTGGCGGTCCCAGTCCCTTGCCGCAGCGGGGCTCGATGCACCGTTTTCGCAGGACCGGTCGTCGCTGTAGCCGGCGCGGCTTGGCCGAAAATACTGGCTGAAGCCGCCGCTGAGGAAGCGCTTGAAGCAGAAGCCGCCATCGAGGTCCACCGCCTTGTCGGGGTTGCCTTCGCCGGCGGCGATGGAATCGCCAAGTCCGGCGACCAGCACGTCGCGCACGGCGATCTCGGTCGAGACGCGTTGCGCGGTGCCGTCGCCGAGCGGAATATCGACATATGCGATGGTCGTGCGGCGCGAAGGCACACGCAACTTGATCTCCTGATCGCAAGGCGCGGTGGTCTGTTGTGACGGTCCGTTGCCGCTGTCGAAGCTCCAGACGCAGTTCGCATCCTGCGGTATCGGTCCGGAAAGCGTCACGCCGATCGGATAGTCGCTCGGCGTCAGGTAATTCTCGCGCACGCCGTCCCGTTCGCAGGTCTCGACCAGGTTGCCCGAATTATCGAGGCACAGATTGGCCACGATATCCTTGGCCCAGCCGAGGCCATCGGTGGCACGCTCGAGCCGATCTTCGGCGGCGAGAACGCCGTCGCCCCGGCTCGCCGCCGTCATCCGCTGGAAATCGGCATCATTGCGAAACAGACGAAAGCGGTTTTTGACTTCCCAGACGATACGAAAGTCGCCTGTTCCAGCAAGTGGCGCCGCGGGCTGCGTGGTCGTCTCGGCGGGCTGCGCAGCGGTCCCCGGAGCCTGCGCCAAGGCTGGATCGAGAAACGCTCCGTGGAGTGGCGCTAGGGCCAACAGCACGACCAGAATGGGGGGGAGGCGCATTTTTGTCGGCAGGCGGCGAAGGATAGTCCTTCTAGCACCCGGCTTGCGGCGGAAATGTGAGGGTGGCATCAGGAACGCCAAAGGGTAGGCCTCGTTATCGTCTTATCGCAAGCCATCGGCGCACGCGAGTTGCCACAATGCCGGAATCCTCGATTATCGCCAAATGCGCCATTGCCGGCGGTGGCCCGGCCGGCATGATGCTCGGCTTTCTCTTGGCGCGCGCCGGGGTCGAAGTCGTCGTGCTGGAAAAGCACGCCGATTTCTTCCGGGATTTTCGCGGCGACACCGTGCATCCTTCGACGCTCGAGCTGATGCACGAGTTGGGCCTGCTCGATGAATTCCTCAAATTGCCGCACCAGAAGCTGGAGACCTTGAGCGCTCAGATTGGCGCCGAGCATCTGGCGATGATCGATTTCCGCCATCTGCCGACGCATTGCAAATATGTCGCGCTGATGCCGCAGTGGGATTTTCTCAACTTCCTCGCCGCGCACGGCAAACGCTACAAGACGTTCGACCTGCGCATGCAAACGGAGGCGACCGATTTAGTCGAGGAGAACGGCCGGATCGTCGGACTGCGCGCCAAGACGCCGGACGGCATGTTGACCATCCGCGCCGATCTCGTCGTCGGCTGTGACGGCCGGCATTCCACCGTGCGCGAAAAGGCAAGCCTGCGGAGCGAGGACTACGGCGCGCCCATGGACGTCTTGTGGTTTCGCTTATCGCGCAAGGCCGACGACGCGGCGGATACCTTCGGCCATGTCGAGACGGGTAGGATGATGATCATGCTCGACCGCGGCGATTACTGGCAGTGCGCTTATGTTATTCAGAAGGGCGGCATCGAAAGGATACAGTCTGAAGGGCTTGACGCGTTCCACCGCCGGGTTCTCGACATGTCGCCCTTTCTGGCCGACCGCATCGGCGAATTGAAAAGTTGGAACGACGTCAAGCTTCTGAGCGTCACTGTCGATCGCCTGGAAAAGTGGTGGCGGCCGGGCTTGCTCTGCATCGGCGATGCGGCGCATGCGATGTCGCCGATTGGCGGCGTCGGCATCAACATGGCAGTGCAAGACGCGGTCGCTGCCGCCAACCGGCTTGCCGGTCCGCTGGCGCGCGGCACTGTCAGGGACGAGGATCTTCAGGCGATACAGGACCGGCGCACGCTGCCGGTGCGTTTTACGCAGTGGCTGCAGCTCAATATTCAGAAGCGGGTCATCAGCCGCGTGCTCGGCATGGAAGGCGGGGGGCGGCCGAAGCCGCCGCTGTTCTTCAAGCTGTTCAACGTCTTTCCGGCATTGCGCCGCATTCCGGCGCGGCTTCTTGGCGTCGGTATCCGGCCTGAGCATGTGCGAACGCCGGAGGCGCCGGCGCGCTGATCGTGCGCCGGCTCAGCTTCGCCGCCGCAATTCCGCGTCGGTGCGGGCGAGGATTTCAACGAGAACTCGCTTCGGCCTCGGCGTCGCCTTCGAGCCGCTTGCCGACGGCTTCGCGCAGATGATCGAGTGCGGCTTCGACAAGGGGCGGCAGGCTGCGTCGCTCGCCACGCTCTTCGCGGGAGGCGCGCCGCCAGCGATTGATGCGTTCGCCGAGCGCACTCAAGCGGTCGAGCACGACGTCGGCGAGATCGCGGTTGGCATCGAGATGAGCACGGCCTTCCGCGGTGATGGTGTAGAGCTTTTTCGAGCCTTCGCTCGCCGCGGTGACGTAGCCGGCTTCTTCCAGATAAGTCAGCGTCGGATAAACGATGCCGGGGCTTGGTGAGTACCAGTCCGCGGTTTTCTCCTCGACCAGCTTGATGATCTCGTAGCCGTGCCGCGGCGCTTGCGCGATCAGCGCCAGCGCGACGAGCCGCAGGTCGCCCTGCGCCAGCATCCGTCCGGCGCGCATGTCGTCAGGGTTCATCTCGCCTCGGCCACCGCCGCCGTGGCGTCCGCCAAAACCAAAGCCGCCGAAGCGGCCGTGACGGCGATGCCGGCCGGCGCCCCAATGTTCGTGACGGGGTTCGCCGTGACGGCCGCAATGTCCATGTCCATGCATATTCTTGGTTCTCCGGTGTACGATATATCTTTAGATAGATCATAAAGAGTTATAGCGCAAGATATATCTTTATGCTAGGATTTTCCCGTGATCCCAAGCGTTTGCAGGCCATCGGCTGCTTTCCTGCGGTAGCGGCGCCATCGCGGCAGGGACTAGAATGCGTCCATGTTCGCCACTTTTTTCCATGAGCTGAAATCCGCCGGCGTGCCGGTGACGCTGCGCGAATATCTCACCCTGATGGAAGCGATGGAGAAGAACGTCGCCTCGCGCCGTATCGAGGAGTTTTATTATCTGTCGCGCGCGGCGCTGGTGAAGGACGAGCGCAACCTCGACAAGTTCGACCGCGTATTCGGCCATGTGTTCAAAGGTCTCGATCTCGTCGAAGACGCGCTGACCGCCGAGATTCCGGTCGAGTGGCTCAAGAAGCTGACGGAAAAATATCTCACCGAGGACGAAAAGAGACAGATCGAAGCGCTCGGCGGCCTCGAAAAGCTCCTCGAAACGCTGCGCCAGCGGCTTGCCGAGCAGAAAGGCCGCCACCAGGGCGGCAAGAAATGGATCGGCACTGCCGGCACCTCGCCGTTCGGCGCCTACGGTTACAATCCCGAAGGCGTGCGCATCGGCCAGGACACGAACCGCAATTTCCGCGCCGTGAAAGTCTGGGACAAGCGCGAATTCAAGGATCTCGCCGGCGACGTCGAGCTTGGCACCCGCAATATCAAGATCGCGCTGCGGCGCTTGCGAAAATTCGCCCGCACCGGCGCGCCCGACGAGCTCGACCTCGACGGCACCATCAAGGGCACCGCGCACAAGGGTTATCTCGACATTCTGATGCGGCCGGAGCGGCACAATACCATCAAGGTGCTGTTGTTCCTCGACGTCGGCGGCTCGATGGATTGGCACGTCAAAGCGACCGAGGAACTGTTCTCCGCCGCCAAGACCGAGTTCAAGCACTTGGTGCATCTGTATTTCCACAACTGCCTCTATGAGAAAGTGTGGAAACAGAACGCGCGGCGCTGGACCGAGACGACGCCGACCTGGGACGTGATGCACACCTATCCGCACGACTACAAAGTGATCTTCGTCGGCGACGCCTCGATGTCGCCTTACGAGATCGTGGCGCCGGGCGGCTCGGTGGAGCACTTCAACGAAGAGGCCGGCCAGGTGTGGATGGCGCGTGTTGCCGCCACCTATCCATCCTGCGTCTGGCTCAACCCGGTGCCCGAGGGCGAATGGGACACCACCGCCTCGATCCGCGTGATGCGGCAAATTCTCGGCGGACGGATGTATCCGCTAACCATCGAGGGTTTGGACGCGGGGATGCGGGAATTGGGGCGATAGCTGAACATCCACGTCGCCTTCGATTGAGGCGGACTTCCAAATCGCCGTGAAGGCGTTATATTGAGGGCCTTCGTCAACAACCGAAAGGAGGTGATCCAGTGTCTCATTGTCAATCGCCGCGGTCGCCGGCATCCGTGAACTGGATCCTCGCCTCTGCCGAGGTCCTCGCCTAGGTGGTCTAATCGCCATCGGGCTCACGCGCGTTAGGCAGAAGAGCGCCGACGCAACCGGGCCACGGCTCGACAATGGAAGGGTCGTCCGCAAGGGCGGCCCTTCTTTGTTATTCGGCCCATGCGCCGCGGTCGTAAAACAGGCTTATGCTGGGCGGAACGCAGGAGCCGCCCATGCCCGCCGAACGGTTCGATTTCCCCAATGCACAAGGCCAAAAGCTCGCCGCGCTGCTCGACCGGCCGGACGGTCCGGTGCGGGCGGTGGCGCTGTTTGCGCATTGCTTCACCTGCGGCAAAAGCATCAGGGCGGCGCGCCACATCGCCGAGGGCCTCAAGCTCCACGGCATCGCCGTACTGCGCTTCGATTTCACCGGTCTCGGCGCCAGCGAAGGCGAGTTTGCCAACACCAACTTTTCTTCGAACGTCGACGATCTGGTCGCCGCCGCCGACCATCTCCGCAAGACGCTTGCCGCACCCGCCGTGCTGATCGGCCACAGTCTCGGCGGCGCCGCCGTGCTCGCCGCCGCGCATCGGATTGCGGAAGCGCGCGCGGTTGCGACGATTGCCGCGCCGTTCGATCCCGCCCACGTGATCGGCCTGTTAGGGGAGGGCGTGCAGGAGATCGGCGACAAGGACGACGTCGAGGTGACGATCGCCGGCAGGCCTTTCAAGGTCCGCCGCAGCTTTCTGGAGGATGCCAAACAGCAAAACCTGGCTGAGCGCGTCGGTGCGCTCCATAAAGCGCTGCTGATCTTCCATTCGCCGACCGACGACACCGTCGGCATCGACAATGCGAGCCATATCTTTCTGGCGGCGAAGCATCCCAAGAGCTTCATCTCGCTCGCCGGGGCCGACCACCTCCTGAGCCGCGCCAGCGACGCGGTCTATGTGGCGCTAATGATTTCGGCATGGGCCGATCGTTATCTCGACATGGCGGTCGCCGATGCGGAACTGACGGAAGATACCAAGCCCGGCGCCGTTACCGTGCACGAGACGCGGCGCGGCAAGTTCCAGCAGGAGATCATCAGCGGCAAACATCGCCTGCTGGCGGATGAGCCGGTGAAAGACGGCGGGCTCGACAGCGGGCTCGGACCCTACGATCTCCTTCTCGCCGCGCTCGGCGCCTGCACGTCAATGACGGTGCGGCTCTACGCCGATCTGAAGCAGATCCCGCTGACGCGGACCCAGGTCCGTCTGCATCACGAAAAAATCTACGCCCAGGATTGCGCCGAATGCGAAACCAAGGACGGCAAGATCGATCGCATCGAGCGGGTCATTACCTTCGAAGGCGATCTCACCGCCGAGCAGCGCAAGCGGCTCGTCGAAATCGCCGATAAATGTCCGGTGCACCGCACGCTCAAATCGGAGGTCGATATCCGCACGGTGGAGGCGGTGGGGTAAGCGCCTATAGGGCCCACGTATTCGCTCAAACTCAAAGGATCGTATGACTCCCTCGGAGAAGTATCGAGCTGGATTGTGTAAAAACTCCTTTCTGAGCCTCTGGAGAGATCCTGCGCTTTTCCGAACACGGGAAATCAAAAGTTAGACTGGCGGCGCTGGTATCGTCGGGCAATTAAGAAGCCAGCGGAGGCCTGCACCCGGTAGGCGGTTCATCGTTGGACTTGCAATTGAATCCGGTCCGCCAGGGCTGGTGCCATCTCATGACTTGATGAGCTTCGATTTTGCTAACTGGACGGACGAGGAAGACAAGCAAGCTGCCAAAATGCGACATGAACTGAATATCTTCACTGACTTCAAAAAGCGTTCGGTTTACAAAGATTGGTACAAGCATTGGAAGAAGCGAGAGCGGAAACGCGGCAAGCGTAGGCGGCGTTAGGTCGTGCCTCGCGCTGCGGCGATCACTTCCGCAATCGCCGCATCGTTGCCCGGCGCCATGATGTGAACGCCGGCGACGCCGGGGATGGTCGCAAGCTCTTCGATCAGTTCGACGCAGATGGCGATACCCTCGCGGGCTGGATCGGCAGACTTCTCCAGCCGCGCGATAAAGGCATCGGGAATAATGGTGCCGTAGAGGTGGCTCTTCATCCACGCCGCGGATTTGGCCGAGCGCAGCGGATTGACGCCGATGAGGATGGCAAGCTGTTTGGTGATGCCGGCCGCTTCGAGCGCGCCGATATAGCGGCGCACGATCGCAGCATCCATGCAGAATTGGGTCTGGGCGAATTGCGCGCCGGATTTGACCTTGCCGAGAAGCGCATTCGGTTGCCAGCCCGCGGGCGGATCGATCGGCATGTCGGCGGCGCCGATGAAAAACGCGGCCTTGCCGCCCACCTTTCGCCCCGTGGGCAGCGTGCCTTCGTCGCGCAGCCGCCGCGCCGTCTCGATCAGTGTCTTCGAATCGATATCGAACACCGGCTTGGTGTCGGGCTGGTCGCCGGCCTTCGGGTCGTCGCCGGTGAGCAGGAGCAAGTTGCGAACGCCGAGTGCGGCGGCGCCCATCATCTCGCTCTGCAGCGCGATGCGGTTTTTGTCGCGGCAGGTGATTTGCAGGATCGGCTCGATGCCCGCGCCAATGAGCAGGCTCGCCGCGGCCAGCGCGCTCATATGCGCGCGCGCCCCGGCGCCGTCGGTGACATTGACCGCATCGGCGAGGCCCTTGATCCCCGCGGCCTTTTGCAAAAATTCGGCGGCGTCGCAGGACACCGGCGGCGCCAGTTCGGCGGTCATGACGAAACGGCCTTGACGCAGGCGGTCTTGCAAGGTGCCGGGGAGGCGGGTGCCGTGCTCGTTCATCGCGGCCACAGCGCATATATGCTTTACCGGATCACAGCAAACCGCCTGTGAATTGCCCACTTCCAGGGCCGATTTCTGGACAGGCAGGCGGCGTGTGGCTAGACAGTGGCCCACTGCGAGGCTTTTGGAATTCGGGACATTCAATGAGCGGCGTCAACGATATCAGGTCGGCCTTCCTCGGCTACTTTGCGCGCGAGGGGCACGAGGTCGTGCCGTCGTCGCCGCTGGTGCCGCGCAACGACCCGACGCTGATGTTCACCAATGCCGGCATGGTGCAGTTCAAGAACGTCTTCACCGGCCTCGAGAAGCGGCCCTATTCGCGCGCGGTGACGGCGCAGAAATGCGTGCGCGCCGGCGGCAAGCACAACGACCTCGACAATGTCGGTTATACCGCGCGCCATCACACCTTCTTCGAGATGCTCGGCAATTTCTCGTTCGGCGATTACTTCAAGGAACGCGCCATCGAGTTGGCTTGGAATCTAGTGACCAAGGAATACGGCGTTGCCGCCGATAAGCTTCTCGCGACCGTCTATATCGACGACGACGAGGCGTTCAATCTCTGGAAGAAGATCAGCGGTCTTCCCGAAAAGAAAATCCTGCGCATCGCCGGCAGCGACAATTTCTGGAGCAT
The DNA here is from genome assembly GCA_963822935.1 of uncultured Alphaproteobacteria bacterium. Lineage (GTDB taxonomy): Bacteria > Pseudomonadota > Alphaproteobacteria > Rhizobiales > Xanthobacteraceae > BOG-931. The sequence goes on along the minus strand of CAWGJP010000022.1, from coordinate 80,863 downwards.
GGGCGAAACCGGGCCGTGCGGCCCGTGCTCTGAAATTTTCTACGATCACGGTGAGAACGTCTGGGGCGGCCCACCCGGCACTCCGGAGGCCGAGGGCGACCGCTTTACCGAGATCTGGAATCTCGTCTTTATGCAGTACGAGCAACTGCCGGACGGCAAGCGGGTCGACTTGCCGCGGCCGTCGATCGATACCGGCATGGGGCTCGAGCGCATGGCCGCGGTGCTGCAAGGCACTTACGACAATTATCAGATCGATCTGTTTCGCGCGCTGATCGAAGCGGTCGCCGAACTCACCCACGTCAAGCCTGACGGCGAGCGCAAAGCCTCACATCGCGTCATCGCCGACCACTTGCGCGCGTCTTCGTTTTTGATCGCCGATGGCGTGCTGCCGTCGAACGAGGGCCGCGGCTATGTGCTTCGCCGCATCATGCGCCGGGCCATGCGCCATGCCGAACTTCTCGGCGCCAAAGACCCGTTGATGTGGAAGCTCGTGCCGCTCTTGGTGCGCGAGATGGGGCAGGCCTATCCGGAGCTGCACCGCGCCGAGGCGCTGATCAGCGAGACGCTGAAGCTGGAGGAGATCCGCTTCCGCCGCACGCTGGAGCGCGGGCTTGCCATCCTCGACGAAGCCTCGAAGTCGCTCAAGAAAGGCGACATGTTCGATGGCGTCACCGCGTTCACGCTCTACGACACTTATGGTTTTCCGCTCGATCTGACGCAGGACGCGTTGCGGCCGCGCGGCATCAGCGTCGATATCGCGGCGTTTACTGACGCCATGGAGGAGCAGCGCAAGAAAGCGCGCGCCTCCTGGGCCGGCTCGGGCGAGGCCGCCGACGAAGCGGTGTGGTTCGGCTTGCGCGAAAAAATCGGCGCGACCGAATTTCTCGGTTACGAGACCGAGGGCGCGGAAGGCGTCGTCTCAGCTCTCGTGAAGGACGGCAAGGAAGTCGCCGGCCTGAAAAAGGGCGAGAACGGCGTGGTAGTGCTCAACCAGACGCCGTTTTACGGCGAATCCGGCGGGCAGGTCGGCGATACCGGCGTGCTGATGGGCGACGGCGTGCGTTTCAAGGTCGCCGGCACGCAAAAATATGCCGGCGATGTGTTCGCGCATATCGGCACGGTCGAAGAAGGCACGCTGAAGACCGGCACCGCACTGGCGCTCGAGGTCGATCATTCGCGTCGCAACGCGATCCGCAGAAATCATTCCGCGACGCATCTGCTGCACGAGGCGCTGCGCCAGGTGCTTGGCGATCACGTCGCACAGAAGGGATCGCTGGTGGCGCCCGACCGGCTGCGGTTCGATTTCTCGCATCCAAAGCCGATGACAGGGGAGGAAATCGAGCGGGTCGAAGATATCGCCAATGATCTGCTGCTGCAGAATTCTCCGGTGACGACGCGGGTCATGGCGCTCGACGACGCGCGGCAATCCGGCGCGCGGGCGCTGTTCGGGGAAAAATACGGCGATGAGGTGCGCGTCGTTGCCATGGGCGACGGCAGCGGCAATGCTTTGGGCTGGTCGGTCGAATTGTGCGGCGGCACCCATGTCCGGCGTACCGGCGATATCGGCGTTATTTCGGTGGTGGGCGATTCAGGCGTGGCCTCCGGCGTGCGCCGTATCGAGGCGCTGACCGGGAAGGCCGCGCGGGCCAACGCGAATGATTTTGCCCGCCTTGCCAAAGCGACCGCGTCCGAGCTGCGCGTGCCGGTCGAAGACGTGCCGAACCGCGTTACGGTGCTGCTGGATGAGCGCAAGCGTCTCGAACGTGATCTGTCCGACGCCAAGAAGAAGCTGGCGATGGGCGGCGGCGGCAGCAAGAGCGATGGCGCCGATGGTATCCGCACTGTCGGTGATGTGAAGCTCATGGCGCGCGCGGTGGAAGGCATCGACCTGAAAGACCTGCGCAGCCTCGCCGACGAGGGCAAGAAGCAGGTCGGCTCCGGGATTGTCGCCATTGTCGGCGTCACCGGCGACGGCAAAGCCGGCATTGTGGTCGGCGTCACCGAGGATCTCGTCAAGCGCTTCAACGCCGTCGATCTGGTGAAGAAGGGCGCCGAGGTGCTCGGCGGCAAGGGCGGCGGCGGACGGCCGGACATGGCGCAAGCCGGCGGACCTGACGGCGCGAAGGCGGATGCGGCGCTCAAAGCCATCGAGGCGGCGCTCGGCGGCTGATCCGGACAGCTAGAGCTCGACGATCATGCCGTCCTCGGCGGTCTCGTGTCCGAGCTCGGCGCGGTGCGCCAGCATGTCCTTGCCCATATGGGTGAGGATGAGCCGCTTGGGCCGGATTTGGCCCAGATGTTGTTCGAGCAGGTTGAGCGTCATGTGCCCGGTGACCGCCTTGTCGCGCATATAGGCTTCGCAAATGAACAGATCGGCATCGCGGCCGACGTCGATCAGCGACTCCGTCCACTGCGTGTCACCGGAAAACGCGATGACCTTGCCTTCGGCCTCGAAGCGGAAGCCGAGACAAGGGCCGGCGCGGTCGTCGTGCACGACATGGAAGGCGGTGACGTGCAGATGGCCGGCCGCGCTGCGCTTGCCGATTTCCAGTTCGTGCAGCGTAACCGGAAACGACCATTGCATGGTCTTGGCTCCCGGGAAGGCGACATCCATGATCTCGCCGTAGCGCGCCTTCAGACTCGGCGGCCCGACGACAGTGAGATCGTGCTTGCGTTTGAGGACATAATTCGAGTTGAGGATGAAGAAGGGCAGCCCGCCGATGTGGTCGGCGTGAAAGTGCGAGATAAAGATGGTGTTGACGTCGTTTGGATCGATCGCAAGCTTGTTCATGGCGACAAGCGAGGTCGCGCCGCAGTCGATCAAAGCGTTGATCTCTTTGCCGACGAGATGAAAGCAGGTGTTGGACCTTCCGCCCGAGCCAAAGGCATCGCCGCAACCAACGAATTGCAAATGCATAGAATGTCCTACGAAGTTAACACGGGAATGGCGAACCGCTATCCTGCTTGGTGCGAAGCGCTACTGGGCGAGTGTCGCCTGCGGGCGCAAGGCGGTCAGTGATCTTTATCACAATGGCTCGGTCGCTTTTACGCACGCAAGTTATTGTCTCACCTGGTATTTTTGCCTTTTTACCTAATTGGTTTATAGTTCCGCCGAAATCGCGACGCCGGCGCGCGCGGTGATATATTGATGACGTTGCGCCTTGATCGCAACACAAACCGGCGCCTTGTTCCGCTCCGGCGGCCTTAGGGGACGATCGAGTGCAGCTTCGTGCAAATCCTTGCGGCGTAGTTGCGGCGCTTGCCGTGACGCTCGCGCTCGCCGGCTGCGCCGACGTCGACTGGTCCACTCCCCAGGCTTGGTTTGCCAAACCATTCGACGCCAGCGGCCGCAAGGGTGGCTATTCTTTCTCGGAATTGCAGGAAACCAAACAGCAGCAGCGCGCGATCACGCCGAACGAACTGGTCAACGGCAACGGATCCTGTCCACCGCCGGCGGTTGCGCCAGCCCCGCGGCCGGCGCCGGGCCAGGCCATTGCTCCTCCCGCGCCGGCCGCGGACCCCGCCGCATTGCTTGGCGGCGGCGTGGCGCTCGGCATGAGCGAATGCGATGTTGTGTTCCGCGCCGGCCAGCCGAGTTCGGTGCAGATCGGCAGCCTGCCGAACGGCGACCGCACCGCCGTTTTGACCTTCGACTCTGGACCGCGCGCCGGCATCTATCATTTCCAGGGCGGCGCACTTCGAGAGATGGACGGCGTGCCGATGGCGGCGGCTCCCCCGCAAGCGGTCAAGAAGAAGCCGGCCAAAGCGGCCAAGGCCGGCAAGTCCCCCAAGGTCAAAAAAGAAAACGAATCTTAGCGGTCGATCCGTATTTTCAATTTTTCGATGCCGCGCGCCTGTCGAATACGCAAGGCCCCGGTTGCAATGGCCGGGTCCTTGCGTTTTTGGCTGCCGTTATTCCGCCGCGATCAATAGCAGCGATTGACCCAGCGCAGCGCCGGCCCATAGGGCGTATAGACCCAGCGCCGAACCATGCATCCGCCATAGCCGGGGCCGGCGGCGTAAACGCGAACGATGGGGCCGTGCCAGCCGCCATGCCAGCCGCCGTGCCAACCACCATGACCGCTGCCCCAATGGGCCGATGCGGAACTGGGCGCGAGTGCCGCGGCGCCGAGCGTGACGCAGGTAGCGAGAGCGAGCATCGTCTTGCGCAGCATTTGAAATCTCCTCGGTATGACGTTTCGAAACGTCGATGTCTGTTAGTAAGGCCAGATGGCCCACTGGTTCATGCGGCTACGCTAAGGCGCCGTGCCTGAACCGGTGCTGAGAGCAAAATTTATCGGGGGTTTATCGCGCTGAACGCCGATTGGCCACTTCGTTCACCCTGCATTCACGCAGATTTCATCCGCGCTTGCCGCGGCAAAGCGTGAAGGTTATAAGCCCGCGCGGATTTACCCCGCGTTCACACTATTCCCCAAAGGACGATCTGATGGCGATCGAGCGTACGTTTTCGATCATCAAGCCCGACGCAACCGCCCGCAACCTCACCGGCGCGATCAACGCAATGATTGAAAAAGCCGGCCTGCGCATCGTAGCGCAGAAGCGGATTAAGATGTCTCGCGACCACGCGGAGACGTTTTATGCGGTGCACCGGCAGCGGCCGTTTTTCGGCGAGCTCGTCGATTTCATGATTTCGGGTCCGGTGGTGGTGCAGGTGCTGGTAGGCGACAATGCCGTCGCGGCCTACCGCGATCTCATGGGCGCGACCGATCCCGGCAAAGCCGCGCCCGGCACGATCCGCAAGCAGCACGCGGTTTCGATCGGCGAAAACTCGGTGCACGGCTCCGACGCCGCCGATACCGCGCAGAAGGAAATCGCTCAATTCTTCTCCGGCAATGAGATTGTCGGCTGAGTCCGGCCGCAGTGACCTCGATCGCCGAATATCTCGATCCCGCGCTGTGGCGCGATTGGTTTCATAGCAGCGTCGACCAATTGGGCTACACGGCGTTCTGGTTCGCCGTCCTGCGGATCATTTTCGTCAATTTCCTGTTGTCCGGCGACAATGCCGTGGTCATCGCCATGGCGTGCCGCGAATTGCCGGCGCGGCAGCGGCGCTGGGGTCTGGCGATCGGCGCCGGCGTCGCCGTGGTTCTCCGGATCGTTCTCGTCGGCGTCCTGACGTGGCTTCTGCTGCTGCCTTATCTCAAGCTTGTCGGCGGCATTGCGCTGCTTTTCATCGCCGCGAAGCTACTGGTCCCCGAGGATCTGGATCGTGACGAAATCCGGGCGGTCGCGCATTTGTGGCGAGCGGTAATGATCATCGCGATTGCCGACATCGTCATGAGCATTGACAACATGGTCGCTATCGCTGCGATCGCGCAGGGCAATATTTTGTTGCTTGCGATCGGCCTTGCTGTCGCCATCCCGCTGATCGTAGCCGGCGCGGCTCTGGTGCTGACGCTGTTGACCCGCTTTCCGATCCTGATTTGGGCCGGCACCGCGCTGCTGGGCTGGATTGCCGGCGATCTCATCGTCGCCGATGCGGTGCTGTCGCCGCATATAGCCACGACCTTCGGCGGACAACTTGCCCGGCAAATCGAATTTGCGGCGCCCGCTACGGGCGCCGCGCTCGCAATTGTCACGGGCGGACTGTGGCGCTGTTGGCACAAAGGCAAGGCCGGCGCGAGCGGACGGCAAATCAGCGGCGCCTAAGTTCGAAATTTTGTCGCGGCGGCGAAATTTACGCGCCCTTTCACTGCTCGCGTCGATATCCTCCTTACGATATTTACAATGTCGGTGTTTGTTCGTCGCGGTCTGGATTTGTGCAGCCATGGTTGCGCCGTATTTTTGAGGCTTACTGATCGGGCAATTGGATTTTGGCCATCCGGCTGGTGCTGTCTTGCCGACACAAATGCTGACGACACGAACGCTTCGGACTTTCCCCAAAATCTGGCTTGTGGCGCCGACGCAGAATTTGCATGCCGCGTCTGTGGCGGGCGTGCAAAGGCTGCAGCGGCGTCTTCGCTGACATCTGGAATGATTTAGGAGGCAGACGATGCAGAAGGGCACCGTCAAGTGGTTCAATCCGACCAAGGGCTACGGGTTCATCAAGCCGTCGGCCGGCGACAGGGATGTGTTCGTCCATATCTCCGCCGTCGAGCGCGCTGGCTTGCGCTCGCTCAATGAAGGTCAAGAGGTCGAGTTTGAGCTTGTGACCAACCGCGGCAGGACCTCGGCGGAAAATCTGAAAGTTGCGTGAGTTAGGCCGTGTGGACGGATTTGATCAAGATGAAGCCGAGAGCAAGGGCGACGAACGAGCCGTAATTCTGGGCCGTCTTCTCGCATCGAAGCGCAATACGTTTGAAGCGCTTGAGCTTGCCGACCGCTTGTTCGATGCGTGCCCGCGTCTTGTAGAGTGCTTTCGGAAAGAAGGCGGGCATGTCTTTGGTGTTGGATCGATACGGGATTGCCGGGCATATTCCACGTTGGCGCGCGGCGTCGCGGTTTGATTTGGAATCGTAGCCCTTGTCGCCGAGCGCGGCGCGCGCCGTGATGTCGGGGCCGATGTCAAGAAGCGTCTCGAAGTTTCGGCTGTCGCTGGCCTCACCGCCGGTGAGATGAAAGGCAATTGGCAGGCCGTCGAAATCGGTCTTCAAGTGAATCTTGGTAGAGAATCCGCCGCGCGAGCGGCCCAGCGCCTGATCATGCTGCCCCCTTTTGCGCCCGCCGCCGAGACGTGGGCGCGCACCACGGTGGAATCGAACACCTGCACCAGATGCGCCGTTTCGCTCAATGCGGCCAGCGCATCGAAGAAAGCTTCGAAAGTTCCGGACCGGCTCAAGCGCCAGAACCGCTTCCAGACGCTGTTCCAATGGCCAAACTGTTCCGGGAGAGCCCGCCAAGTGATGTTGTGAACCACGAAATACTGCAGGGCTTCGAGAAACTTCCGGTCGTCCCGCCCGTTGTCGCCGCGGCGCGGGCGCGATGCCTCGAATACCTTCAAAACAATCGTCCAGTCCTCTTCCGTCATGGTGGTGAGCATGGTCGGTCCTCCAAAAAACCGACCACCCATGAGTCACAGAAAAACTGATTTGGGAATCCCTCTAGCCCTATACTTGGCAAAATCCGTCCACACAGCCTAGTACCGGGCAATCCGGTTCTCGTAGCCCCCGGCATTGTCCGGGGGTTTTTATTGGCGGCGGGGGAAGCTACCGCGTGATCTTCGCGGCGGCGGCCGAATCGAAGCTGACCCCGCCCTCGGCGACGAGCCGCAGCGCCTGCGGATATAGTCGGTGCTCGACGTCGAGCACGCGCGCGGCAAGCGTCGCTTCGGTATCGCCTTCGATCACCAAGACCGAGTCCTGGAGGATGATCGGTCCTGAATCGGTCTCCGAAACGACGAAGTGAACCGTAGCGCCATGCCGTTCGACGCCGGCTTCGAGAGCGCGGCGATGCGTGTGCAGGCCCTTGAATTGCGGCAGCAGCGCCGGATGAATGTTCAGCATGCGGCCGTTCCAGCGCTCGATCAGCCAGGGCGTGAACAGGCGCATGAAACCGGCGAGGCAGACGATCTCGATGCGGTGCGCGGCAAGCTCGGCCTCGAGCGCGCGTTCGAAGGCTTCGCGGTCGTCGCCGAACCGCCGGTGATCAATCACCGCGGTGGCAATGCCGGTCTCGCGCGCGTAGGCAAGCCCCGCCGCCTCGGGGCGGTTCGACATCACAAGCACGATTTCGGCCGGATAATCCTTCGCCTTGGCCGCCTCGACCAGCGCCATCATGTTCGAGCCACGGCCCGAGATCAGCACGGCGACGCGACTTCTGGCCATCCGGCTCACCGCGTCAGATTGAGGTGCCCGCGAAAATCGACGGCGCTGCTGCCCCGCGTCACGATCTCGCCGAGCTGAACCACTGTCTCGCCGTTCTTGGCAAGGCAGTCGCTCGCGGCATCCGCGCCGGCGCGATCCAGCACGGCAATCATGCCGATGCCGCAGTTGAAGGTGCGCAGCATTTCGGCTTCGCTGATGCCTCCGGCCGTGGCGAGCCATTGAAACACCGGCAGGACCGGGACGCGGGCGAGTTCCAGCGAGGCGCCTAGTCCCGGCGGCAGCACGCGCGGAATATTCTCGGTAAACCCGCCGCCGGTGATGTGCGCGAGCGCCTTGACCGCTCCGGTGGTGCGGATGGCGGCGAGACACGACCGGACATAAAGCCGCGTCGGCGTCAGCAGCGCTTCGCCAAGACTGCGCGAGGACTCAAACGGCGCCGGACTGTCCCAGCTCAGCCCGGCCTCGGCAGCGACACGGCGGACCAGCGAATAGCCGTTGGAATGCACGCCTGTCGAGGCAACGCCAATGACGACGTCGCCGGGCGCAATATCGGCGCGCGGCAATACGTCCTGGCGTCCCACGGCGCCGACGGCAAAGCCGGCAAGGTCATAATCGTTGCCGGCATAGACGCCGGGCATTTCCGCGGTTTCGCCGCCGATAAGCGCGCAGCCGGCCTCGCGGCAGGCCGCCGCGACGCCTTTCACGACCGCGGCCCCGATGTCCGGATCGAGCTTGCCGCACGCGAAATAATCGAGGAAAAACAGCGGCTCGGCGCCTTGCACCACGAGGTCGTTGACCGACATTGCGACAAGATCGATGCCGATGGTGTCGTGGCGGGAGGTTTCGATGGCGATTTTGACTTTGGTGCCGACGCCGTCGGTCGCTGCGACCAGGATCGGGTCGTTAAAGCCGGCCGCCTTGAGATCGAACAGCCCGCCGAAACCGCCTATTTCGGCGCCGGCGCCCGGGCGCGCCGTAGCGCGCACCAGTGGCTTGATCAATTCCACCATGCGGTTGCCGGCATCGATATCGACGCCGGCGGCCGCGTAGCGCGCCTTATCCACGAATGCCACCAAATCGGACAACCGAGCCTTCCCGCCAAGGGAACGCACTGACCGCGCCTCCTACGTCGGAATCGCCGGGTGTGCAAGCGCACACGCCTCGCTATATTGGGCCTTGGACTTTCGTGCGCCGGGGCGCGGTTTGAGTATTCCAAATCTCATTACACTGGGGCGGATTCTGCTGGTGCCGGTGGTGGTCTGGGCGATCACGTCGGGAGAGATGCGCATCGCCTTTCTCCTGTTCCTGGCGGCCGGCATCAGCGATGCGGTCGACGGCTTCCTCGCCAAGAACTTCCACATGGCGAGCGAGCTCGGCAAATATCTCGATCCGCTCGCCGACAAGGCTCTGATCGTGTCGATCTATGTTTCGCTCGGCATTGCCGGTGCGCTGCCGATCTTCCTCGTCATTCTCGTCGTTTCGCGCGACATCATGATCATCAGCGCTTTCCTGCTCTCCTGGCTGGTGGGCCGGCCGATGCCGGTACGGCCGCTTTTGGTCTCCAAATTCAATACCGTGGCGCAAATCCTTCTTGCCGCGCTGGTGCTCGGCGAGCATGCTTTCGCTTTCGATGCCGTCATCGCGACGAACCTCACCATGGCGCTGGTCGCGGTCTTGACCTTGCTTTCGATCGCCTTCTATCTCGCGGAGTGGGTCCGCCACATGAACTCGTTCGGCGCCGGACACTGATTGCTTCGACTACCCGCTTGAAGGGAGCGCAATGCAGATCGAGCGCAATATCGTGTTCTGGAGCGCAGCGTTCGCCGTATTGGTCGGTTTGTTGTGGCTGCTAAGTCCCATTTTGCTGCCGTTTGTGCTCGGTATGGCGATCGCCTATCTGCTCGATCCCCTCAACAGAAGGCTGACCAAACGCGGCATGAGCCGCACGCTCGCCTCCTTCATTATTCTCGCCGGCTTCGTACTCGCTTTCGTGCTGCTGCTACTATTGATTACGCCGCCGCTGCTGCGGCAGCTTTCTTCTTTCATCGACAATGCGCCGGCTTACGCCCAGCGTTTGCAGGCCCTGGTGAGTGACCCGAACTATCCGTGGCTCAAGCGCATCGTCGGCGACAATCTCGCCAGCGGGTCCGCCAGCGACATCATGCATCAGGCGATGGGATATGTGACCGGCGTTCTTGCGTCGCTGTGGACGAAGGGGCAGGCGCTGATATCGATCTTTTCGCTTTTGATCATTACGCCGGTTGTCGCGTTTTATCTCGGCTGCGATTGGGATCGGATCGTCGCCAGTGTCGATCAATTGATACCGCTGCAGCAGCGCGAGACGGTGCGCGGGCTAGCCCGCGAGATCGATGCGTCCATATCGGCCTACGTCCACGGGCAATCCGGGGTTTGCCTGATCCTGGGTTCCTATTATGCGGTCGGATTGACACTGGCGGGCTTGAATTTCGGCTTTCTCATCGGCGTGGTTTGCGGCCTGATCAGCTTCATTCCTTATGTAGGCTCGCTGACCGCGCTCGTCGTCTCGCTCTGCGTTGCCGTCGCGCAATTCTTTCCGGAATGGGGCCGCATCATCATCGTCGTCGCTGTCGTGCTGGTCGGCCAGTTTCTGGAAGGCAATGTACTGTCGCCGAAACTTGTCGGGCACAGCGTCGGCTTGCATCCGGTGTGGCTGATGTTCGCGCTGTTCGCCTTCAGCTACCTATTCGGCTTCGTCGGGCTCTTGCTCGCCGTGCCGTTGGCGGCCGTCGCCGGCGTGCTGATCCGATTTGCGTTGCGGCGTTATCTCGCCAGTCCGCTCTATACCGGGGGCCCGTCATCGTAAGCGCTACGTCCTTTCCCCCGCGGCAGCTGGCTCTCGCGCTCGATCACGCCGAAAGCTTTGCGCGCGAAGATTTCCTGTCGGGGTTGTCCAATGAAAACGCACTGGCGTTGATCGACGCCTGGCCGGACTGGCCGGCGTCTGCCATCGCGCTGGTCGGGCCGGAAGGGTCGGGCAAGACGCATTTGGCAACGATCTGGGCGGCGGCGGCGGGGGCACGCGTCGTTTCCGGCCGCACGCTTGACGAAGTCGACGTTCCCGCCGCGCTCGCCACCGGCGCGCTGGTCATCGAGGATGCGGCCGCAATAACCGACGAGCGGGCGCTGTTCCATCTGATCAACCTGGCCCGCGAGGAAGGCGCTTACCTGCTGTTCACCGCCCGGCGTGCACCGTCGTTTTGGCCGGTGGCGTTGCCGGACGCCATGTCGCGATTGCGCGCCTTGCCCGTGGTCGCGCTTGCCGCGCCGGACGATGCCATGCTGCGCGGCGTCCTCGTCAAGCTTGCCGCCGATCGTCAACTGCAACTCGACGAAAACGTCGTCGGCTATATCTCGACCCATATCGAGCGTTCGTTCGCCGCGGCGCGCGCCGCGGTCATCGCGCTCGACCAAGAGGCCTTGCGCCAGGGTCGCCCGCCGAGCCGGGCGCTCGCCACCGAACTGTTTCGCGACCCGGTGTAGCGATACCGCATCCGGCACGGTAAACGCCTCGAATTCGTTGAATTTGCCTGCCACCGTTTACCAACGAACGCGCCGGGCTTGACGGGTCGGCGCTTCGCCGCGTTATCTCAACCCATTGTATTCATCGGATTGTTACCAAAGGTGGCCAACATAGCGCTCGAGGAGCACGCAACTGCCATGGCCGACCGCGGCCAAGCCACTGCCATTGCACGAGAATCCGAGACCGTGCGGCGGCTGGAGGAGCCTCTGCGGTCGCCGGAGGCGGTTGCGCATCAGCCCGACGCCGATCTTGCGTCCAGTCCCAACCGTTTCATCAACCGCGAACTGTCTTGGCTGAATTTCAATCGCCGGGTGCTTGAGGAATCGGCCAATCCGAAAAATCCGCTGCTCGAGCGGCTCAAATTCCTATCGATCTCGGCCAACAATCTCGACGAATTCTTCATGGTGCGCGTCGCCGGCCTTGGCGCCCAGGTGCGCGAAAGCATCACCACCGTGAGTCCCGAAGGTTTGACGCCGGCCGAGCAACTCGTGCGCATTGCCGAGGCCGTGTCCGTCCTGGTCGAAGATCAGCAAGCGCAGTGGCGCGAGCTGCGAAGCTTGCTCGCGGATGCCGGGATCGTTCTGGTCGACGGTCAGGAGGTTACGCGCGCCGAGAAGGCTTGGCTGGAAGATTACTTCCTCGCCCACGTGTTTCCGCTGTTGACGCCGCTTGCCATCGATCCGGCGCACCCGTTCCCATTCATTCCCAATCTCGGCTTCACCATCGCCTTGCAGCTCGCCCGCGCCAAGGACGGCAAGGCGATGAACGCGCTGATCCGCATGCCCAATCGGCTCGAGCGCTTTGTGCGCCTGCCGCAGGCCGGCGATAGCGGTGAAGTGCGTTTGATCAGCATTGAAGGCGTCACCAGCATCTTCATCGGCAAATTGTTTCCCGGTTATGCGGTCAAAGGCTTGGGTGCGTTCCGCGTCATCCGCGATTCCGAAGTCGAGATTTTGGAAGAAGCCGAAGATCTGGTGCGGCTGTTCGAAACCGCGCTCAAGCGCCGCCGCCGCGGCATCGTGATCCGGCTCGACATCGAATTGACCATGCCGGTGGAGTTGCGGCGCTTCGTGCAACGGGCGCTCAGCGCCACCGACGACAGCGTGTTCAGTGTCGACGGCGTGCTCGCGCTCAACGAAATGGGCCAGGTCGCCGCCGTGCACCGGCCCGACCTCGAATTCGTGCCCTATGCGCCGCGCTATCCCGAACGCGTACGCGATCATGGCGGCGACTGTTTTGCCGCCATCAGGCAAAAGGATTTCGTCGTCCACCATCCTTTCGAATCCTTCGACGTGGTGGTGAACTTCCTGCAGCAGGCGGCGCGCGATCCGGACGTTGTCGCCATCAAGCAGACGCTTTATCGCACCTCGGCCGACTCGCCGATCATCAAGGCATTGGCGGAGGCCGCCGAAGCCGGCAAGTCCGTTACCGCGCTGGTCGAGCTGAAAGCGCGCTTCGACGAGGAGGCCAATATCCGCTGGGCGCGCGATCTCGAGCGCGCCGGCGTGCAGGTCGTGTTCGGCTTCATCGAGCTCAAGACCCACGCCAAGCTGTCGCTGGTGGTCCGCCGCGAAGGCGCTTCGCTTGCCTCCTATATCCATGTCGGCACCGGTAATTACCATCCGATGACGGCGCGCATTTATACCGACTTGTCATTCTTTACCTGCGACGCCGTGATCGCGCGCGACGTGGCGCGGATTTTCAACTTCATTACGGGCTACGCCGAGCCCGCCGAGCTCGATCGCATGGCGATTTCGCCGCTGTCGCTGCGCAACCGCATCCACGAGCACATCGACGGAGAGATCGCGCATGCGCAGGCGGGGCGCCCGGCGGCGATCTGGATGAAGATGAATGCGCTGGTCGATCCCGACATTATCGATGCGTTATACCGTGCTTCGAACGCCGGGGTGTCGATCGATCTGGTGGTGCGCGGCATCTGCTGCCTGCGGCCCGGCCTTCCCGGGCTGTCCGACAATATCCGGGTCAAATCCATCGTCGGCCGCTTCCTCGAGCACGGCCGCATTTATTGTTTCGGGGCCGGACACGGCCTGCCCCACCCGAAAGCCGCGGTGTACATCGCGTCCGCCGACATGATGCCGCGCAATCTCGACCGCCGCGTCGAGGCGCTGTGCCCGATCCTCAACCCGACCGTGCACGAGCAGGTGCTCGATCAGATCATGGTGGCCGATCTGAAGGACAATGAGCAGAGCTGGCAACTCCTTGCCGACGGCTCCTCGTCGCGCATCGCGCCGGCCCCGGGTGAGGAAGTGTTCAATTGCACCACTTACTTCATGACCAATCCCAGCCTGTCCGGCCGCGGCAAGTCGCCCAAGGATTCCATTCCACGGCTGCGTCACCGCCCCGAGCGGGTGTGACGCTCCCGCGAATCGCATAGTGTGCGCCTGCCACGTTTGCCGGGCCCACGGTGGCGCTTTTCTTTCCATTTCCTATCCGCGGCCGGCGGGCGGATGACGCCTTATATGACCGGCATGATTTTGCGCCGAATTGATCGATGAGCCGCGCCGCCGCCGACGCCCAAGGCCGCCTCGACCACGGTCCGCCGATTGCCGTCGTTGACATCGGCTCGAATTCCGTGCGCCTGGTCGCCTATGAGGGGCTGACCCGCAGCCCGACCGAGATCTTTAACGAGAAAGCGCTGTGCGGGCTCGGCCGTGAGGTGCAGACGACGCGGCTGCTGGCTGCGGACGCGGTGCAGCACGCGCTCTCCACGCTCAAGCGGTTTCGCGCGTTGTGCGACACCATGGGCGTCAAGCGGACGCTCGCCATCGCCACCGCTGCCTGCCGCGACGCCAAAAACGGCCCGGCTTTCATCAAGCTCGCACAACGCACCATCGGCGCCGACATCGATGTGCTGTCCGGCGGCCAGGAGGCCGAGTTCACCGCGCTCGGCGTCATTTCCGGCGTGCATCGCGCCGACGGCGTCGTCGGCGATCTCGGCGGCGGCTCGCTGGAACTTGTCGACGTGCGCGGCACCCGCGCGCGGCACGGCGTCACGCGTCCGCTCGGCGGGCTGGCGCTTGCCGACATTTCGGCGAAGTCGATCAAGAAGGCGGAAAAGTTCGTCAAGAAATCGCTCAACGGCCTGCCGGTGCTCAAAGCTTGCGAGGATCGCAACTTCTACGCCGTCGGCGGCACTTGGCGGTCGGTGGCGCGTCTGCACATGTGGCAGACCGGCTATCCGCTGCACGTGATGCACGGCTATGCCATTCCCGCCGACGAAGCGCTCGAATTCGCCAAGCTTGTGCACCGCGTCGACGTCGATACGCTCTCAAACATCGAAGTGGTGAACAATGCGCGCCGCCCGCTGTTGCCCTATGCGGCCCTGGTGCTCGAATACATTCTGCGCGTCGGCAAGCCGCGGCAGGTGGTGTTCTCGGCGCTCGGCGTGCGCGAAGGTCTGCTCTATTCGCTCTTGAAGAAAAAGGACAAGGAGAAGGACGCGCTGATCGAGGCGGCGCGTCATCTCAATCAGTTGCGCTCGCGCTCGCCGCGCCACGGCGAGGAACTGATCGGCTGGACCGACCGGTTCTTCGCCACCTCCGGCCTCGACGAAACCGCCGAGGAACGCCGGCTGCGGCACGCCGCGTGTTTGCTCGCCGATATCGGCTGGCGCGCACACCCGGATTATCGTGGCGAGCAGTCCCTCAATATCATCGCCCATGGCGGCTTTTCCGGCATCGACCATCAGGGCCGCGCCTATCTGGCGCTGTCCGTGTTCTTCCGTCATGTCGGCCTCGTCATGGACGACGAACTCTCGCCACGGCTGCGCGAACTTGTTTCGACGCGGCTCCTCGACCGCGCCCGCGTGCTCGGCGCGGCGCTGCGGCTGGCTTACGTGGTTTCCGCGGCGATGCCGGGCGTGCTGCCCAAGACGCCGCTTGCCATCGAGCGGCACCGCCTGGCGCTGCGCCTGCCCGGCGATTACGCGGCGCTCGCCGGCGAACGCGTCATGAACCGGCTGCGCTCGCTCGCACGGCTCATCGGCCGTGAGCCGGTGTTGCTGATGGGGTGAGATCGTCCAGTGCGATGCGGCTTTTTGCCGAATTTTTTGTTACCTTGCGGCGCGTTCCGGCTTTCGATGAAGCATGCGTCGAAATTTATTAGAGGGCGGACGAAAATAAGCGGCGCTCCCCGCGAGCCGTGATGCCGATGGGATAAGATGCTATGCTCCTGGTGTAGCATCGCCGGTCGCCGTCAGGAGTGCCCCATGGAAATGCCAGCCAAAGAACCCGGCCTGATCGTCGCGCCCCTCACTCCGTTCACGGCCGAACTCACAGTCGACGAGACCGCGCTCAAGCGCCAGATCGACTACATCGTCGACGATTGCCTCGCCACGATGGTAGTGGCGGCCGGCGTCGAGACGCAGGAATACACTTATCTCTCCTTCGACCAGCGCAAGGCGCTCATCCGCCGCACCATCGACTGTGTCGGCGGCCGCGTGCCGGTGATGGTCGGCATTTCGCATCCGTCGTTCAAGACCGCGATCGCGCTAGCGCACGAGGCCGAACGGCAGGGCGCGGCGGCGGTGCAGCTGTTGGCGCCGTTGCGGCCGTTTGCCGGGCCGCCGACGCAGGCCGATCTGATCGCTTATTTCGAGGCCATCGGCCGCGAGACCAAACTGCCGATCACGCTCTATCTCAATCCCGGACCCGGCGCCGACGTGTCGGTCTCCGACACGATTGCGCTGGCGAAGCTGCCGAACGTGCAATTGATCAAGGAATCCTCGCGCGATCTCGCGCGCGTGTCGCGGCTGATCGTCGAGATCGATCGCGCCGGGCATGCGCGCTACTTCACCACCATGCAGATGCTGCTGGCGACGCTACAGCTCGGCGGCTCCGGCGCGACAATGCCGCCGCCCGCTTGCGAAATCGCGCGCCACGTCATCGATGCCTTTGTCGCCAAGGACTACGAGCGCGCCGCCGACATTCAGCTTCAGTTCGCGCTGTTCCCGTCGAAATGGATGCACCGCGGGCTGGCACCGGCGATGAAGGCGGCGATGAATTTGATCGGCATCCCGGCCGGCGAGCCTTATCCGCCTTATGCGCCGCTGTCGCGCGACGAGATGACGGCGCTGGCGGCGACGCTGCGCACGACCGTGCTGGCGCCGCGCTTCAAAGTCACCGCGGCGGCGTGATGCGGCTACGCCTTGATCAAATCCGCCGCCTGCGCCACCTGCGTCCAGCGGGCGATTTCGCTTTTGATGTAGGCGCCGTATTGGTCCGGCCCGAGGTCGTCGGGCACGAAGCCTTGCTTGTGCAAAGCATCGACGGCGTCGGGGGCGTGCATGGCGGTCTCGGCCGCGGCGGCAAGCTTGTCGACGATCGGGCGCGGCGTTGCCTTCGGAGCCAACAGGCCGAACCACAGCGGCGTATTGAAGTCGGGCATGCCCGCCTCCGCCATGGTCGGCACGTCGGGTAACAGATCGGAGCGTTTGTCGGCGGCGATCGCCAGCGGCTTGACCTGGCCGGCGGCGATCTGGCCGAGCACCGACGAGGCGATGGCGAAGTTCATGGCGACGCGGCCGGCGATCAGGTCGATGATGACTTGCGGGCTGCCGGGATAGGGCACCTGCACGAGCTTGACGCCGGCGCGTTGCGCGTAAAGTTCGCCGCACAGGTCCGGCAGGCTGCCCGGCCCAACCGATCCAAACAGAATTTGCCCGGGCTTCGATTTGGCGAGCGCGGTGAACTCGGCCACGCTGTTCACGCCGATCTTCGGATCGACCACCATGACGATGGCGCCGGTGGCCAGGAGCGCGACCGGCGCGAAATCCTTGACCATGTCGAACGGCGCCTCCGGATGCGTGACCTTATAGGTCAGCGTGGAGAGCGCCTGCAGATAGAGCGTGTAGCCGTCGGCGGCGGCGCGGGCGGCAAGGCCGGCGGCAATGGCGCCGCCGGCGCCCGGCTTGTTCTCGACCGCGACGTCCTGGCCCAGCGCCGCATCGGCGCCGTGAGCGAAAATGCGACCGGTGATGTCGGAGGACGATCCCGGCGTGAACCCGACCAACAGATGGAGCGGGCGCGATGGATAAGTGTCCGCCGCCGCGGCGCGTAACGGCGCCAGCGCCGCCGCAACACCGAGCAGCGCAAAATTCCGCCGGTCGATATCGAACATCATTGTTCCTCCATGGACGCCGTTCGCTCGACCGCGTGGCCAATTTTGCCGCGGCGCTAGCCGAATTTACCCGGCGAGTGTAGTGCGGCGGCGTCGTACGTGCATTACAAAAGACCGGCTCCGGCGCTTAGGTGCAACACAGGACGACTTGCCGCAACGCTGCGGACAACCGTTGTCGCACTGCACGTCAAGCTCACCCCGGCGTGACGCGGAGCAGGGAGACGATCGTCATTGCTTGGGGATGCCGGCGGCATTGACGGTCTCGGTCCAGATCGCGAGCTCACGCGCCACGGCGTCGTGCATTTGCTGAGGCGTGGTGGGATCGACTTGGCCTCCGATGCTGGCGAGCCGCTGCTGAATTTCCGGAGACGCCAGTGCCTTTCGCAGCGAGGCGTTCAAACGATCGACGATCTTCGTGGGCATTTCCGCGGGGCCTGCCATCGCGAACCACGTCCGAACCGCATAATTCGACAAGCCGAGGGCCTGATCGACCGTCGGAACATCCGGCAACAGAGACGAACGCTCGGCCGTGGCGACGGCGAGAGCGCGCAGCTTGCCGGTTTTAATATTGTCCAGCACCAGCGTCGGTGTGGCGAGTCCGAATTGGACTTCGCCCGCAAGCAGCGCCGTGACCAGCGGCGCGTCGCCGCGATAGGGAACATGAAGAAACTTCACGCCGGTCCTGATACCCAGCAGTTCGACGCCGAGGTGGTGTGTGGTGCCCTGGCCGGCGCTACCGAATGTAACCGAGCCCGGGGCGGCTTTGGCGCTGGCGATGACGTCCGCCAGCGTCTTGAAAGGCGAATTGCCCGGCACCACCAGGAAAAAAGGCACGGTCACAATGTTGGAAATCCAGCTAAAGCTCTTGACGGTATCGAACGGCAGCGACTTGAAGATCGCGCCGTAGATCGCATGTCCTCCCGGTGTAACCATCAGCGTGTAGCCGTCGGGCGAGCTGCGGGCGACATCTGCGGCGCCAAGTGTGCCCGCTGCGCCGGGCTTGTTTTCGACGACAAAGGGCTGGCCGAGGTCCTGCGACATGGCTTGCCCGACCACTCTGGCGGTCGCATCGACGCCGCCGCCCGGCGGGAAACCAACGACGATGCGGACCGGCCGCGTCGGATAGTCCTGTGCAACAGCCGCCGCGCACAGCGAGCACAGAAGGGGCGCCGCAAGCAGAACGCCGCTCCATATCTTAAGCAACTTCAGCACAGCGCCCTCCCGATTACGATTTTGAAGTTTCGTATAAAACCAAGTATTCGAATATCATCGTTATCGACGACCATGCAATACTACGCCCGCAGGAGAGAGTCGCGATGGATTTACAACTGCGCGGGCGTCGCGCGCTTATCACCGGTTCATCCAAGGGCATCGGCCTTGCCATCGCGCGAATGCTGGCGAGCGAAGGCTGCATCGTGCAACTCGTCGCCCGCACTCAACTTGATCTCGATAAGGCGGCAGCGCAGATCGCCTCCGATTACGGCGTCGAGGCTGTCGGTCATGCCGTCGATCTCAGCCGCAGCGAAGGCATCAAGGACTTAGCCGAGCGCGCCGGCGAGGTCGACATCCTGGTCAATTCCGCAGGTGCGATCCCGCGCGGCACGCTTCTCGACATCGACGAGGAACGCTGGCGCAAGGCCTGGGATCTGAAATTATTCGGCGCCATCAATCTGACGCGTGCGATCTATGGGCCGATGTGCCGGCGCGGCCGTGGCGTTATCGTCAACATCGCGGGAATGGCCGGCGAGCGACCGGACGCCTACTACATCGCCGGTAGCTGCGCCAATGCAGCGCTGATCATGTTCTCGCGTTCGCTCGGCGGCGACAGCATTCGTTACGGGGTGCGCGTGATTGCCGTCAATCCGGGCCCGGTTGAAACCGAAAAGCACATCAACGATACCAAGCGCCTCGCCAGGGAAAAATTCGGCGACGAGAGTTGTTGGCGCGACGTCATGGCCGGGCTGCCAATGAAGCGTGCCGCCTCCACGGATGAAGTCGCGGGTATGGTGGCATTCCTTGCCTCCGATTACGCGTCTTACATCAGCGGCAGTTCCATATTGATCGACGGCGGGCTGCTCACGGACTCCGCGAATGGGGTCAAACGCGGTTAATGTCGGACATGGCGCGGTCGAAATGGATGCACCGCGGGCTGGCGCCGGCGATGAAGGCGGCGATGAATTTGATCGGCATTCCGGCCGGCGAGCCTTATCCGCCTTACGCGCCGCTGTCGCTCGATGAGATGACGGCGCTTGCCGCTCCTTTGCGCGGAACGGTTCTGGCGCCGCGCTTCAAGGTCGCCGCGGCGGCGTAGGCCAACTCGCGCTCAGGGCGAATTGGCCGCCTGCGGATCGATCAGCGGCGTGATGCGCCGGATCGCCACGCGCCGGTTGGCGCGCTCGGGGGCGTCCGTTTGAATGACGAGCCCCTGCTTGCCGTAGCCCTGGGTCACCAGGTTCTCGGCAGGCACCTGGAATTGCTCGGTCAGAGCAACGGCCACCGCCTCGGCGCGGCGATCCGATAGCGAGAGATTGTCGACATCGTTTCCTACCGCATCGGTGTGCCCTTCGATCAGATAAACCTCTCGCGGGTTGCGCGCTATCGCGCGATTGAGCGCGGCGGCGATGGCCGACAGCCGGTCGACCTGATCGGGCGTGAGCTGCCACGACCCGGTATCGAACTCGATGTCGAGGTTGACGTAGGGCATGTAGTCGCGGAGCGACTTGCTGTAGCGCACCTCGTCGAGCGTGTAGGGCTGGGCGATGGGGTCGACCGGCGGCGCGATGAAGACACCGTAGATGCCGGCTTCGTCGGCGCGGTCGGCATCGACGATATAGCGGTCGCGCGGAATTCTGATCACCGGCGGCGGAACGTCGATGAACATTTGCGCTTGCGGGCCGGCGAAGCCGTTGTCGATGATCACGATCTCGCGGCCGTCGCGGTCCCGCCGCACGCGCCGCAGCAGATGGCCGTCGTCATCGTCGATGTCGATGATCTGCACGCCGTCGGCACGCACGACCACGGTGTCGGTCTGGTTGCCGCGCCGCTCGACATGCACATCGCGGGCGCCGACCGCGAAGCGGTCGACCTCGTTGTGGCGGATGATCATCCGGTTGTTTTCCTCAACGATGGTGCGGTCGGGCTCTTGAATGAACACCTGGTTGCCCTGGCGCACCTCGTGGCGCTCCTGGTGCAGGGACTCGATGGTAGCGGTGGGCGCCTGGCCTTTCGGCGCAAGAAACTGCGATTTGTTGATCGTCTGCGTTGGCGGTGCCACCGCGCCCGGGTTGGCGCTCGGCGCCGCGCGCTGGATCGCCGCGCCGGGCGGTGCGCCACCGGCCGGGCCGGGATGTGCATTTTGCATCGCGCCTCCTGGGCCTTCGTGCGGACCAATGGCCTGAGGCAGCGGCTGCGCCGGAGCGTTGGGTCCTGGGCGTACGTTCTCCAGAGGTTTTGTCCCGTTCGGCGGTGCTTCGTGCGCCGGCGGCGTTCCCGGCGCGTATTCCTCCATCCGATGTTCAGGCGGCATCGGCTGGTTCGCATGCGGGGGCTGAACTTGCGGCTGCAGTGGCGGACGTTGCTCGTTCTCCCGCGCTGGCGGCATTACACGCTGCGGCGGCGCCTGATGAAGAGCAGGCGGCGGAGGTGCCGGATGGGGAGGTGGCGGCGGCACCGGATGCGGGGGCGCGGGGGGCGCCGGACGAGCGGGCGGCGCCGGATGTGGGGGTGCCGGACGCGGCGGCGCCGGCGCGGGTTTTGGCGGAGCCGGAGGGGCGGGATGTGCGGGCGCTGCTTTCGGCTTCTCTTTCTCCTGGCCGGCTGGAGCGGCCTGGGCGAGGACTTCGCCCGGCAACGGCGCCGCCGCGGCGTTGAGATTGTACGCGCTCACGGCCGACAGGATCGTGCTCGCAAGAAGAACGGATTTCGCAGCTCGCATTTCTATGGACTCCCCCGCCTCGGCGCGTTCGACTGGTGGCTGCGGCGGCCGCATGTCACAGATTGCCGACGCACGATCCGCTGGCACGCACTGACTACAGCAGCACCTGAGACTGAACTAAGGCGAATGACCTTAGTTCCGCTCCACCGTCGCGACGCGGCCCCGCTCGATGGCGAGCGCCAGCTTGCCGTGCTTGAGCGCCAGCGCCTTGTTGCCGAACAGATCGCGCCGCCAGCCGGAAAGCGCCGGGACCTCGGCATTGTCGCTGGCGGCGATGCGTTCGAGATCGTCGACGGTGGCAATCACCTTGGCGGCGACGTGATGCTGCTCCGAAATCATGCGCAACAGCACTTTGAGCAATTCCACGGTTGCCGCACCGTTGGCCGCCGGTTGGGTTCGCGCTTGCAGCGGCAAGGTCTTCGGATCGCGCGCCAGTCCGCGGCCGACCGCGGCGACGATGGCCTCACCCCAGCGCGAGCGCTCAAAACCCTTGGGCAAGGAACGCAGCGTCTTGAGCCGCTCGGCGGTCGTCGGCGCCTGCACGGCGATATCGGCGATCGCGTCGTCCTTGAGCACGCGCGAGCGCGGCACGTCGCGGGTCTGCGCCTCCTGCTCGCGCCAGGCGGCGACCTCGATCAGCACGGCGAGCTCCTTGGGCTTGCGCACGCGCGTCTTCAGCCGCTTCCAGGCGTTTTCCGGCTCCATGCGGTAAGTGTCGGGCGAGGTGAGCACGCCCATCTCGTCCTCGACCCAATCGGCGCGGCCGCGGCGCTTGAGGTCTTCGACCAGTGCCAGATAGACGTCGCGCAAATGCGTCACGTCGGAAATGGCGTAAGCAAGCTGCGCCTCCGACAGCGGCCGGCGCGTCCAGTCGGTGAAGCGGTGCGACTTGTCGAGCGAGTTGCCGGTGATGCGGGCCACCAGCTGCTCGTAGGAAATGGAATCGCCGTAGCCGAGCACCATGGCCGCCACTTGCGTGTCGAAGACTGGATGCGGAATGAGCTTGGCGGCATGCCAGACGATTTCGATGTCCTGGCGCGCGGCGTGGAAGACCTTCATCACCCGCTCGTCCGCCATCAGCGCATAGAAGGGGCCGAGATCGATGCCGGGCGCCAGCGCGTCGACCACCACGGCTTCGTCGGACGAAGCGATCTGCGCGACGCAGAGCAGCGGGTAGTAGGTCGTCTCGCGCAGGAACTCGGTGTCGACGGTGATGAAGGGATGGCTCGCCATGCGCTGACACACGGCGACCAGGTCCGATGTTGTTGTTATTGGCTGCATTGCGGCTGGGGTAACAAAATCTAACGCCATTTTGGGGAGTGTGGTTCAGGTCTACTGCCGGTGGCAAGCCCTGGATGGGCCGTGAGATGCGATTATCGGCCGCGAATTCTGGGCATAAAGATGAATTCCCAGGGGCTCGGCATGGCGCCGACCGGGACTTCGATGAGCGTCGGGCCGCCGCGATTGGCGATCGCCCGCCGCAGCGCCCCGCGCAAGTCCTGCGGGCTCGTGGCGCGCAACCCTTCGGCGCCAAAACTTTCGGCAAAGCGGACGAAGTCCGGATTGGCGAGATCGCTGCCGATCAGCCTATTGCCAAACCGCTCCTGTTGAATGCGCCGCACATTGCCGAAGGCGCCATCATTGAACACCACCGTGACCAGCGGAATGCGGTGGCGCATCGCGGTGGCAAGCTCGTTGGCGGTGAACATGAAACCGCCGTCGCCGGAAATCGCCACGACCGGCACGTCGGGCCGGGCGTGCTGCGCGCCAAGCGCGGTGGCAAAGCCCCAGCCGAGATTGTCCTGATAGCCGGGCGATAAAAACGTACGCGGCTTGTAGACCGGAAACAGCAGGCGGGCGGCGAAGCCGACCTGGGTCACTTCGTCGACGAAAATGCCGTCCTCCGGCAGTTCGTCGCGGATCGCCTCCAGATACGCGATCTGCGGCGTCAGCTTTTCCAGCCGCTTGCGCCACGCGGCCTGGCGTTGCTGCATTTCGGCCTTGCGCGACGGCCGCTTGATGTTGTGTGGCGGCAGTTCGGCGAGCAGTGCCTGGAGGATCGGCTTGGCGTCGCCGGTCAGCGCGATGGTGGGCTTGTGCAGCCGGTTGTGCTCCTGCGGATCGGCATCGATGCGGATGATCGCCAGCTCGCGATCGACGCCCCATTGCCGGAATGACGTGAGGAGCCGTGTGCCGACCGCGAGCACCACATCGGCCTCGCCCCACAGATCGCGGCCGAGCGGCAGCGTCACGCTCAGCGGATCGCGGCTGTCGAGCACACCGCGGCCGCGGCGATAGCCGAGCACCGGCGCCTGCAGCAGCGCCGACAGCGCGGTGATTTCTGCCGACGCATCCTGAGCGCCGCCGCCGCAAACGATCATCGGCCGCTTCGCAGCACCAAGCCGCTTTGCGGCGCGGCGGATCGCCGCCGTGTCGATCTTGGGCTGAGGGATCGGCAGCGGCGCCGGCACGGCGACCGGCGCCGACTTGCCCCAGACGTCGATGGCGCATTCGAGCGCCGCCGGTCCCGGCCGGCCGGTCTGCATTGCGCGCAGCGCCTGCGCGGTCGCGCGCGCGGCCTGCTCGGGCTTGCGGATCAGCGCGCAATGATCGACCAGCCGCTTGATGATTCCGGTCTGGTCGCGGATCTCGTGCAGGTGGCCGAGGTCCTTGCCGATATCGGCGTCGGGAATTTGCCCGATCAGCGCCAGCACCGGCGCGTTCATGGAGAAAGCCGTGAGCAGCGCCGCCGAGGAGTTCAGCAAGCCCGGCCCGGGCACCACCGCGTAAGCCTGCGGCTTGCCGGTCGCCAGCGCCGCGCCGAGCGCCATATAGGCGGCGCCCTGTTCGTGGCGCGTATGCACCGTGCGCAGCCGGTCGGAAAACTTGAACAGCGCGTCGAACAACAGATCGTTCTGCACGCCAGGAAGCGCATAGACGGTGTCGAGACCGTGGGCGACGAGCGTGGCGACCACGCCTTCCGCTGCCGTCATCGATGCCATCGCCGTTCCGGCCTTATTCGGCTTTTTCCGTTTCATGATGCGTCCTGCTGGTGGCGAGTGTGCAGATCGGCGCCGATCTGTCGAGGGCGAGCGCTTGACATTTCGTGGCCGCCCATGTGGTTGTGCGCCACTTTTCACGCTCTACCGAACGCTTCTACTGACCTTTGGGCAAAACCGAACATGCACCGCTACCGCACCCATACCTGCGGCGCGCTCCGCGAGAGCGACATCGGCCAAGAGGTCCGGCTGTCCGGCTGGTGCCATCGCATCCGCGACCATGGCGGCGTGCTGTTCATCGATCTGCGCGACCATTACGGCTTGACCCAGGTGGTGGCCGATCCCGACAGCCCGGCGTTCAAAGTCGCCGAGACGCTGCGCTCGGAATGGGTGGTGCGCGTCGACGGCAAGGTGCGCCACCGCCCCGGCGGGACGGAGAACCCCGATCTGCCGACCGGCGCGGTCGAGGTCTATATCCGCGAGATCGAGGTGCTGGGGCCGGCCGGCGAACTGCCGATGCCGGTGTTCGGCGACCAGGAATATCCAGAGGAAACAAGGCTCAAGTACCGTTTCCTCGACCTGCGCCGTGAGCACCTGCACCAGAATATAATGAAGCGCGGCCAGGTCATCGATTCGATCCGCTGCCGCATGAAGGAGCAGGGCTTCTTCGAGTTCCAGACGCCGATCCTGACCGCCTCGTCGCCCGAGGGCGCGCGCGATTATCTGGTGCCGTCGCGCATCCATCCCGGAAAATTCTACGCGCTGCCGCAGGCGCCGCAGCAGTTCAAGCAGCTCATCATGGTGGCCGGTTTCGACCGCTATTTTCAGATCGCGCCGTGCTTTCGCGACGAGGATGCGCGTGCCGACCGCTCGCCCGGCGAGTTCTATCAGCTCGACCTGGAAATGAGCTTCGTCACCCAGGACGATGTTTTTGCAGCGGTCGAGCCGGTGATGCGCGGCGTGTTCGAGGAATTTGCCGGCGGCAAGCCGGTGACCAAGGTTTTTCCGCGCATTCCTTACGCCGAAGCTTTAGCAAAATACGGCACCGACAAGCCGGATCTGCGCAATCCGATCGTGATGGCGGACGTCTCCGAGATTTTCCGCGGCTCCGGGTTTAAGATTTTCGCGCGCATCCTAGAGACGAGCGCCACCGCTGCGGTGTGGGCGATCCCGGCGCCGGGCGGCGGCTCGCGCGCCTTCTGCGATCGGATGAACTCCTGGGCGCAAGGTGAGGGCCAGCCTGGGCTTGGGTACATCTTCTGGGCGCTCGACAACGGCGCCGTGGTCGGGCGCGGTCCGGTCGCCAACAATCTCGGCGCCGAGCGAACCGACAAATTGCGCGAGCAACTCGGCTTAAAGGACGGCGACGCCGTGTTCTTCGTCGCCGGCGAGCCTTCGACTTTCGTGAAGTTCGCCGGGCCGGCGCGCACCAAGGTCGGCGAAGACCTTGGGCTCATTGCCAAGGATCGCTTCGAATTGTGCTGGATCGTCGATTTTCCGATGTACGAATGGAACGAGGAGGACAAGAAGATCGACTTCTCGCACAACCCGTTCTCGATGCCGAACCGTCCGGTCGATGAGTTCCTCGCGCTCGATCCGGCGGATCAGAAGAAGATTCTTTCGCTCAAGGCGATCCAATACGACATCGTCTGCAACGGCGTCGAATTGTCCTCCGGCGCCATCCGCAATCATCGCCCCGATGTGATGAAAAAGGCTTTCGCCATCGCCGGCTACGACGAGGACACGCTGGAGGAGAAATTCGGCGGCATGCTGCACGCGCTCTCGCTCGGCGCGCCGCCGCATGGCGGCATCGCACCCGGCATCGACCGCATCGTCATGCTGTTGTGCGGCGAGGAGAACCTGCGCGAAGTCGTGCTGTTCCCGATGAACCAGCGCGCCGAAGATCTGATGATGGGCGCGCCGTCGGAAGCGACGCCGAAGCAATTGCGCGAATTGCATATTCGGGTGGTCAAGCCGGAATAGTCATTCGGCCTGCCATTCCGTCACCCTGAGGTGCGAGTGCAGCGAGCCTCGAACGGCGACGGCCCGGGCGGTGCGGAATCCTTCGAGGTCCGCTTTGCGGCCACCTCAGGATGACAGCTATTCCGCCGCCAGCGCCATGGTCTCATCACAAACCGCCGCGGCGATGGCGCCGAACTCCGCCGCCATGCGCTTGCGGCGCATCAGCTGCAGAATGAGCCGCAGCTCACGCAACACGTCGAGCGACAGCCGATTGCCATAGCCGAGCGCGCTGGCGATCTGAAACGCTTTTCGCTCGTCGCGCCACCAACGCTCGATCGTGGCGACGGCGCCATCGAGACTCAAACCGGCGAGCCGTTCGGCGCGGGCGCCAAAGCGGGCGCGCACCGCCGGATGTTGCGGGCCGCGGCACAGCGTACGCTCGACGCGCAGTTTTAGATCGAAAATCGCCGCGCTCTCGTCGAACGCCGCGCCGATCTGCGCCAGCGCCGCGTCGAGCGCCGAGCCGGTTGCGGCCCGCGCCGCGCTTGCGGCCATGCGGATACGTTCAAACTCGCGCGCCTCGCGCTGCCTGTGTGGCATCAATGCCCCAATTTGGCTTAGCGCGTGAAGTAACTATAAAGAGGACTGATGTCAAGGGGCGGTAACGCGAAAAGAGACAAGCCGGCCACACCCCGGGCGCAGCCGGCGCATCGCGATTCGGCTCGGTGCGGCTGAATTCGGGAAAGCCTGCGGCCTTAACTTAGAAAAGCTTCAGCCCGCACAGCACCTTGCCGACGATCTCCAGCTCGTTGAGCGGCACTTCTTCGGCGGCATGGTTGGGATTGTCGGAAATGATCTTCACGCGTGGCTTGGTTGCGGAGCGCGCCACCTGCAGGCGCTTGACGACGATGCCCTCGAAGCTGTCGCGGATGGCGTAAAGCCCGTCGGGCGAGGGGGTCTTGTGCCCGGTGTCGACGATGACGCGGTCGCCCGACATCAGCGTCGGCACCATGCTGTCGCCATTGGTGTCGAGCACCAGAAGGCCCGAGGCGGAGGTGTGCAACTGCTCGCGCACAAAACTCGGTGGAAACACCCAACCTTCTGATTTTACGGGGTCGGCGTGCTTGCCGTCCTTGCGTACCTCGCGCGCGGCCACGCCGCCGCCGCCCAAGCCGGCGCGAGTGTCGAGTTCCGGCACCTGGCCGACCGCCGGCCCGAGCGGCTCCTCTTGCAGGCCTTCCTCGCGCAACACGTCGCTTGATTCGATATGGCCGCCGGTGCCGGGATAGCGGCCCCACAGCAGCATCTGCTCGGGCGTATAGCCGAGCACGTTGGCGAACGGCTTTAAGTGGTCGAGCCGCATGCGAATCTGGCCGTTCTCCAGCCGCGACAGCTGCTGCTTGGAGACGCCCGAGCGTTTGACGAGCTCGGTCCGGCTCATGTGCCGGGCTTCGCGGGCATAATAGAGGCCGGACTTCGTGACTTTCGGCTTGCGTGGCATGGGCTTATCTCCGGCCTATCTCCTGCGCCATTGTCACGGATTCGGTGCAATCGCGCTAGACCCTAAACTTGTGACTTGACGGTCGAGTTGTCCGCCATTATGTGACATTTGTCACTAAAATGGGATCGGAGGGCGGACGATGCAAATCGACTGGCGCGATGACGAGATTGCGCATAAGGCGGGCCAAAAGCTAAATGAAACACAATGGAACAGGATTTGGGAGGCGGAGCCTTCAAAGTCAGTGGAGCATATCAAGCCGCAAAGCTCTGGCGTCAGTTACATGCATCATCTCGGCAATCTGATGATGCTGCCCCCCGGCGTGAACTCTAAGCTCAAAGACAGTGATCCAGCGACAAAGGTAGAGACCTACAAAACTTGCGGTCTCTTGTCGTCCATCGAGGTCGCCAAGTTAATTGCGAAGGGTCGTTGGGACAAAGGCGCAGTTGAGGCTCGGGCGTCGGAGTTGTTGGCGTGGGCGAAGACACAGTGGAAGGACTAAGGTTGCGGGTCAGCGTCGATGCGCGCATCGACGCCGACTTCAATCAAAGTCTGTCGGGGCGGCAAGCCGCGAAGTGACATGGTCGATTTCCTCAGACGTAACACACGTCGGACTGTTACGACCTGTTACGTTTTTGAGGAGCGTCGACGGGCGTAAGGTACTGAAAAATCTAGTGTTCAAGATATGTGGCTGGGGAACTAGGATTCGAACCTAGATTGACGGAGTCAGAGTCCGCAGTTCTACCGTTGAACTATTCCCCAAAACCTTTTCGGAACAACGCTTTGCTATTCCGCCGCAACTTCCTAGCCTCGCCATAGCCTCGGTGAAAAAATATCCGGACCGTGGTCTGGGACGATGTAATCCACCGCCCGAAATTGGGCAAGCGCACGCATTAAATTGGCTTGCTCGCCGATGAGCATTGCCCCTTGCCTCTGGGTTGGATACTCACGTGTGACCACTTCTAGCAGCTGGCCTACTGGTCCCTTTTGAAAAGGCAAAGTGCCAGTGTGATCAGCCCTGGCACCTGTTTGCTTCGCGAAAGCAAATCCAAGCCGTCATGAAAGCGGTCGGGCTTGCGCCCTTAGGCTCGACTTGGTGCAGGCTGCAAACCCGCCAACCCAGTTGCGAGTGCCGGAGCTTCGTGCGGAGGCCGGTGCTGCTAGTCGGTGCCCCAGGGGGTCCCGATTCCGTTTGGTTTCGGGCCGCTAGATCAGTCCACGCCTGCCGGTAAGACTCCCGCTATAGCGGTTCTATCCGGGGTCGCCTGTCACGTTAACCACATGTGGCGTTATCCGCCAAATCACATTGTTGGGTCGCCTCGGTTGGCGACCTCTCTCCTTTTCCACAGTATAACCGAATGATTTATATAGTTAATTCAATATCATCGTCAAATACTTGACTTGAAATGAGTAATTCGGGAATATACTTTACCGAATCCCAACTAGGGGGCTTCAATGCCTATAATCAAGGAAGTACAGGAGCGATTGTTGTTGGCGTTTCCCCGTTCATCCAATGTGATGCTGTTTAGGGCGGTGCAAGAAGGAAGCTTTCTCGTTTCTCATCTCTACGAAGGTGAGCGTTTCTTAAAAAACAACATTGGGTACGATCTTTACGGCCATGTTCGGCGCGTCGCAATCTCATATCAGATTGATCAATATTGCCAGCGCGGCGATCTACCGTTTGTCACTCAGATTCAGCCGATGCCACGCGGGCCGCTGCATTGGCTTGAAATTAAGTCCACTGGTGCCGTCGCACATGTCTGCCGAACAAATGAACCATTAGCTTTTCCAGACGAGGCTGAAAGCCGACAAGATTATCGTCTCGCCCTACAAACTGATCTTTTGTCTTGGCTTGAGAAGGGCCAAGAAAAACCGCTTGCGCAGATCATTCACGAAATTCCTCAGCTTTATTCGTGGCTCACATTTCACGTCGGCCCCGGCGGAGATGTAAGCCATTTGTGTTGGGTCTCTCCTGCCGCAGATGTCGATGAATACATTGCTTACGTTGACGTGCTCGATGAGATTGCTCGATCCGGCGATGACGTGCCATCTATTGCTCCTACACCCGACCCGAAGGAAAAGTTGCGCTTAAAAGATCACATCGCCGACCAACTCGAAAAGAGCAGAAAAGCTGGAGAAGAAGGTTGAGCGACGTTACTGCGCGTCAGAGTTTGAAGAAGCCTATTCCAGAACGCATTCGCGAAGCTAGAGAAGCGCGTGGCTTTCAGCTGGAGGCTTTTGCAGAAATGTTGAATGTTACAAAACAAGCCGTAGCTCAATTTGAGAGCGGTCTTGCATCACCTAGTGGCGAGACAATGCGGCAAATTATTTCTGCAACTAATCAGCCGCCTTCGTTTTTTGTTATGCGCCGGGAGCGATCATCGGGCGCTTTGTCTCCATTTTGGCGCGGCCTTAAGCGCATGGAATTGCACCATAGGAAGCGCATTTCACGGCGGTTGGAATGGGCAAGGGATATTGTTGGATATGTGGAGCAGTTTATCGAGGTGCCATCCATATCACTTCCTAAGATCAATTTTGACGCGCTTTCTGGAACCGCGGCTCAAATCGAAAAGATAGCCGATACATTGCGGGATCACTGGGGTCTCGGGCGAGGTCCAGTGCGTGATTTGTCTGCTCTTCTAGAGGTAAATGGCTTTGTGTTGGTACACGAAAGCGTCTCCTGTCCCGACATGGATGCCGTGTCGTGCTGGCAAGCCGGACGCCCCTATATTCTTTTTTCAGCGGAAGTAACGAGTGGCCCTCGAAATTTATGGAACCTCGCACATGAACTCGCGCACGTTTTGCTTCATTCTTCAGTTGAGGTGACTAGCGAAAATCTCACCGCGATTGAAAATCAGGCAAATCGGTTCGCCGGCGCATTCCTCTTGCCGCAGGACAGCTTTAGCAGAGAAGTGTTGGGCACGTCTCTTAATCACTTTTTATTTCTCAAAGAAAAGTGGGGTGTGGCCATTGCGGCAATGGCATATCGCTGCAAGGACCTTGGCATTGTTAATACCAATCAACACAGCTACGTGATGCGTCAACTGAATTTTAAAAAAATCCGCAAGCGCGAACCATTGGATGATCGTTTCAAAATTCGCGAGCCGAGCATTTTGGGGGAATCCATCAAAATGCTTTTGGAAAATGGGGTTCAGACCAGAAGCCAAATCGAAGAGACACTTGCGCTTAATCTATCCGATGTCGAATCATTATGCGGCTTACCCAAGGATTACCTTGGATCGCGGATAATTCCATTCCGGCCGCGGCTGCATAACAACAGAGAGTAAGCAAGAGATCGGGACTGCACTAAACCGCAGAGACGTGCCGTTGAGGAACGTCTGGCAGCCGAGGTCTGTATTTTCCGCTTGTCCTGTTCCGGTATCGCTCACGGTCGCGCCTAAGTCATCGTAGCTGTCGCCGACGTTGGGGGACGGCTAGATTACCTCCATTGATGGTCATTGTTAGAGGGGTAGGGGAGCTTGCTCCGCTGATCACAACGGTAATTACAGCTTCACCCCTTCAGGCGCTGCAAGAATTGACCTGTGGTACCTCATGCAGCCAGGTTTGAGCCATCATAATTCGTCCAGGTTATCCGGCACTTCGCCGAATGTTTTCAGAATTGTGGCGTCCGCGAAACTTCCGATATTCGGATCCCCGCTCCGCTTGAACGCGAGCGCGCCGGCATTCACAGCGTCCCTCGACATCGCCTCGGCTCGTCGGATCGCGGCTCCTTCGTTAGGCATCTCTTGCGCTTCACCGGGTGCAACGCCTTCCTCGGTTCTCAAGAAGGGAAGCGCTACGTAATAGGTGACGGACATTACTACCTCCTACGTAATCCTTCCTATCCGCCCCCTTTGTTCGGCGGATGCTCCCGAAGGAGCATTGCTCCTTTGCGCAGCGCCAAGTGCTGGCCGCGTCGATGGGTGGTGGAGAGAACCTTCGCCTGGCTCGGTCGATGCCGTCGGCTTGCCAAAGACTTCGAAACTACCATCGCCAGCGCCGTCGCCTGGGTCTTCGTCGCTCACATCCGTACCCTCACGCGACGGCTCGCAAGGGCTTGAAACTAAATGGATCGTTTCGAGTCAAACTCTCAGGCCTTTCGATCGAATACGGTGAAGATGTACGATTCACCTACGGAACGAGGTTACAGCCTGAAAAGTCTGCCGATGATACCCGCGGACCCGACGTTCCCTGAATCCGTCTTTCATATCCCTTGGTTCGCTTACCTCTCCGCGCCGCTTGCTGTCGGCGTCAAGCTGCCGCCGGAAATCCAAACCGAAACGATAGCCGACGGTGGGCTTTTCATGACAGCGACCGAGGAGCGGCTTGATCCGGATATCCCCGAGCACGCGCGACGTGCGCGTATCCCGGCAGAAACGATGATCACTCAGGCCGGAAAGCACGGTGAAGGAAGGCAGTAGAGCCCGACGGTAAGGTCATCGCGGCTTGCGCGGCGCGCGGCCTTTCTTATGCTCGGTACGTACCCGTGCACGCGCCAAGGCGGGTGTGCGCCCGGCCCCGGCTAAAGCGGTCGTCGCCACGGTCTCGCGTGCCGCGGCATCGGTGCGGTTCGGGCTGTGCGACATCGGCCCCCACCAGTTCGACAATGTGCCGTCACCCCACACTTTCGGCCGTTGCGGCCGGTCCTGATGCCAGGGCCGCGGCTCGAAAAAGCCGAGCTCTTCGTCGTGCATCTGGTCCATTTCGCAGAAGAACTCGATCACGACGCCGTCGGGGCTCTGATGATAGATCGCGATATTGTGCCCGATGATGTGGCGCAGCGGACCCCAGGTTAGCTTGATATTGCTTTTGGCGAGCATATCGCTGGCGCGCTTGATATCCGACCAGTCACGCACTTCGAAGGCGATGTGATGGATCGCCGTCTTCTCGTCGCGCAGCAAGTTCATCGTATGATGATCCCGGCTGCAGCGCAGAAAGGCGAAAAAGTCGCCGCGCCAGTCCGACACCCGGAAACCCAGCATGTCGCAATAGAATTTCACCAGGCCCTGCACGTCCGGGCAGGTGTAGGCGATGTGACCCAATTTCAGCGGCATCACGC
Organism: uncultured Alphaproteobacteria bacterium; assembly: GCA_963822935.1. Lineage (GTDB taxonomy): Bacteria > Pseudomonadota > Alphaproteobacteria > Rhizobiales > Xanthobacteraceae > BOG-931. Next base: position 47,930 of record CAWGJP010000022.1, on the reverse strand, counting down.
CGTTGAATGTTGGGTCGTCCGGGGCGAATACGAAATCGGTGAAGATTTCGAGCGTGGTGCCCTTTGGATCCGCAAAGGTCACGGCATCGCGGATGCCAGGCGTAATGTCGCTTCGCCGCTCGTTCTTGACGCCGGCCTTCTTCAGCCGCGCGGCGATCTCATCGAGATCGCTGCCCGGCGCGACCTGGAACGACAACCGCGGGGCGTCGACGGCGCCGCCGCGCTCGAGCACGATCGCTTCCGGCCCGGACTTGGTGGCCAGTATCGCCCGGCCTTTCTCGCGCGCGACGACGCTTAAGCCGACGATGCGCGTGAAATAATCGACCATCCGCTCAAGATCGGGAGTGACGAGCGTGGAATGGCCGGCGCGTTTGATTTGCAGCATCGAATGTCTCCGAACCTGCCGTTTAGGCGTCGACGCGCACGCGCCGGTCGCTCTCGATCGTGCCCAATTCGTGCGCCCGCACCGCGATCTTGAGCTCGCCGAGAACCGGGCTTGAGCGGCAGACGATGCTGTCGCCCGGCTTCACCGGGCTCACGCCCTCCGGCGTTCCGGTGTAAACGAGATCGCCGGGATAGAGCGTGTAAAACTGCGAGGCGAATTCGATCAGGCGCCGGCAGTTATAGATCAGCTGGCTGGTATTGCTGCTTTGGCGGACCTCGCCGTTGACCTCGATCGTGATCGGCACCGAATCCGGGTCGGGAATTTCGTCCGCCGTCGCCATCCAGGGACCGAGCACCGCATAGCCGTCGACCGATTTGCGGAAGCTCCTGTCTTCGCGGCCGCGCACTGTCATGTCGAGGCCGAGGCAGTAGCCCGCGACATGATCGAGCGCTTTGGCCTGCGGAATTTCGCTGCCGGCCTTGCCGATCACCATCACCAGTTCGACTTCGTGATCGTTGCGACGATCGGGAAACCGCAGCGGGATGCCTTCGGACGGGCCGACCAGGGCGGAATTCGCCTTCAGGAACATGCCGGCTTCGAGGATTTTCGACGATTGCGCGCTCACGACCTGCGAGCCCGGCTGCTGCGACGCCTTCCGCATTTCCTCGATATGGGCCTGGTAATTGGTCGGTGCGCAGGACAGTTTTGTCGGCCGCGCCACCGCCGCCAGCAGCCTAACTTGCGCGATCGGCCGGCCCGGCGCCTTGTCCGCCATGCGCTCGATGCGCTCCCGCCATTGTGGCAGCGAGGCGACCACGGCATCGCCTTTCATCGCGTAAGGCGACAACCTTCTAATTTCAGTTTGCGCCTCGGTGACGTCGTGCACCCGATCTTCGCGCACGACGCCCAATCGATCGTCGTCGAAGCGGCAAAGCTTCATGTCCCACTCCTTGACCCGTCCCGGCCTGTTGCAGCCGTTCGTTCATGCGAACAGTAGCAAGCAATGTCGGGACGGGCAAAGGCGTGCCGGATGCACACGCTCTCAATGCGTGCTTGCGCCGAACCCGCAACACTGCCGCCGGCGTAACCCGAGGTCTGCACCTGCGCGTAGCCGTTGCCGTTGGTGCTAGCTCCGGCATTCGATGCGGTAAAGAATGACGTCATGGCGCCACCGCCAAAACCGACACCTGCCGGCAAGATTGCCAAGACCGAAGCCGCCAGCGGTGGTCATCGATCCAGTCTGGGATATTGTCGACTATATATTTGACGTGAAGCAACACGCCCCATGCGCAATTTTTGTAATGGAAGATGGCGGCGTTCAGTGCGTCTCGCGGCTCGAAAAGCCGAACGTCACCGTCGAAACGCAAAGCACGCTGACGGCGGCGGACAACAAAAACACCATGCGCGGCTGGCCGCTGTCCATCAGCATGCCGTAGACGATTGGCGCAATGCTGGCGCCAATGTTGAAGCCCGTCGAGACGAATCCGAACACCAGGCCGTAGGCCGTGGGCGGCGTCACCGCGCGCACCAGCATATCGCGCGACGGATAAGTGATGCCGACACAAAATCCGCTGAAACCCAGAATCAAAATGAGCAGCACGGAGGGAAAGTTGAAAAATCCGACCAGCGCGGTGACGATGCCGCCCATGGTCAGCCCGGCTGCCGCCACCACCGCGTGATGGCTGGTGCGCGCAGCGAGGAATCCGCCGGCCAGCACGCCGATGGCGTTCATGGCGAGCAGCCCGGTCAGCGCCGTGTTGGCGATCGCGGGCGGCGTCGCATGCAACGCACCGAGCGCGACAACGAGATAAGTGTTGAGGCCGCCGCCCATGATCGACGTCAGCATAAAATAGCCGAGATTGAGCAAGATCGCCGGCGTGAGCAGAAGACGCCAGCCGGTATCGACGATATTGTTCTTGCGCGCTTTGGCGGCGAGCTTGGCGCCGTGGCTCGGATCGGCGGCGGGCTCCGATTGCGCTATCAGCGCGGCGAGAACGATGAAACCGAACATCGCGGCACCGATATAGGCGCCGCGCCAGCCGAACATGCTCTGCATATAGAGCAGCGTCACCGGCGCGATGGCCGAGCCGACCATGCCGGCGAAGGTGTGGAACGAGAAGACGTGGCTCAGCCGTTCCGGCGCCGCGTGATGCGAGAGGAGTGAATAGTCGGAAGGATGGTAGACCGTGTTGCCGAGGCCGGCGACGCCGTACATCGCGATGAAGACCCAATAATTATCGACGATGCCGGCGACGGCAAAGGCGCCGCTGCTCAGCGCGAGGCCGAAGATCAGCACCACGCGCGCGCCAATGCGGTCGACGATGAACCCGACCGGCGTCTGCAATAGGCCGGAGACGACATTGAAGACGGTCACCGCCAGCGCCAGTTCGGTGTAAGTGACTCTGAAATCGTTGCGGATGAACGCCAACAACGGCGCCAGCATGAGCATGTAATAATGGCTCATCATGTGCGCGCCGCAGACGGCGGCGATCAACCGCGACTCGGCGGGCCGGATCGAATGGACGGAAACCGCTTGCGTCATTGCGGGCGGGTTGACCTCGCGGATTGCAAGGCTTGCCAGACGCGAAACGGCGTCAGCGGCATGTCGAGGTGGCGGACGCCCTGGTCGGAGAGCGCGTCAATCACGGCATTGACGGTCGACGGCATTCCGCCGGCGCAGCCGGCTTCACCGCAGCCTTTGACGCCGAGCGGGTTGGTCTTGGTCGGCACCGGATGCGTCCCGAGTGTGAAGAAAGGAATGTCGGCCGCGCGCGGCATGGCGTAGTCCATGAACGAGCCGGTCAGCAACTGCCCATCTTCGTCATACACGGTCTTTTCCATCAGCGCCTGGCCGATGCCCTGCACGACGCCGCCGTGGAGCTGGCCCTCGACGATCATCGGGTTGATCACGACGCCGAAATCGTTGACGCAGGAATATTTGACGAGATCGACATTGCCGGTGTCCGGATCAACCTCGACCTCGGCGATGTGACAGCCGTTCGGGAAGGTCCACGCGCCCGGGCCATCGCTGACATGGATGACGTCGAGCGTCTGCGGCGCTTCGGTAGGCAGATTGACCCCGCTGTGTATTTTGCGCGCCAGCTCCATGATCGAGATCGAGCGGTCGGTGCCGACGATGGTGAACTGGCCGCGCTCGAATGCGATGTCGGATGCCGATGCTTCGAGCACATAGCCGGCGAGCTGCTTGCCCTTCTCGATGACTTTTGCCGAGCCCTCGACGATTGCGGTGCCGCTGTGCATGATCGACTTTGAGCCGCCGGAGCCGCCGCCCACGACGATGCGGTCGCTGTCGCCCTGCACCAGCCTTATCTTGTCGAAAGGAACGCCGAGCTGCTGGCTCAGCACCTGCGCAAACGGCGTGGCATGCCCCATGCCGAAATCGAGCGTGCCGGTCGTCAGGGTGACGGTGCCGTCAGCGTTGAAGATGATGCCCGCGGATTCCTTGGCCGGCCCGGCGGTGACTTCAAGGTAGGTGGTCATGCCGATGCCGCGCAGCTTGCCGCGCTTCCTGCTCTCGCGCTTGCGCTTTGCGAAGCCCTTGCTATCGGCAAGTTCGAGCGCCTCCTTGGTCAGCGCCGCGAAGTCGCCGGAGTCGTACGTGGCTGCCGACGCGGTCTTGACCGGAAATTCCGACGTGCGGATTTGGTTGCGCCGCCGCAGCGCCATGCGGTCCATGTCCATCTCGGCGGCAGCGGCGTCGACGAGCCGCTCCATGTAATAGTTGCCCTCGGGCCGGCCCGCGCCGCGATAGGGGGTGATCTGCGTGGTGTTGGTAAATACGCACTTGGTCGAGACTTCCATCAAAGGCGTGCGATACATGCCCTGCGAATTTTTCACCACATTGGCCGAGGCCATGAATGGGCCGAACTGCGAGAGGAACGCTCCGAGATTGGCGAAGCTCGTAAACCGCACCGCGAGGAACGTGCCGTCCGCATCGAGCGCGAGCTCGGCGATCATATCGGCATCGCGGCCGTGGCCGTCGGAAACGAAACTGCCCGAACGCTCGTCGGTCCATTTCACCGGGCGGCCGAGCGCGCGCGCGGCATGCAGGAGGCAGATGTATTCCGGAAACACCATCGCCTTCATGCCGAACGAACCGCCGACCTGACCCGTCAGCACGCGCAGATCCTTGACCTCGACGCCCAGCGCGTCGGCAAGATTGGCGCGCAGCCCGAATACGCCCTGCGAGCAGACATGCAGTGTGAAGCGATTGTCCTTGTATTCGCCAACCGCTGCGCGCGGCTCCATCGGATTGATGGCGACGCGGGTATTGGCGATGCTGAGCTTTGTTACATGCTCCGCTCTGTCGAAAGCGGCTTTGACCGCTTCGCTGTCACCATAATGAAAATCAAGCGCGACATTGTTCGGTACGTCGTCGTAAATCAGCGGCGCACCCGGCTGTGCGGCGGCTTCGGGCGTAGTGAGAACCGGTAAGGGCTCGATATCGATTGCGACTGCTTCGGCGGCGTCTTTCGCCTGGATGACGGTTTCGGCAATGACGTAGGCTACGGGATCACCGACAAAACGCACCTTGCCAATCGCGAGCGCTTCGCGGCGCGGTTTATGCAACGGCGTGCCGTCGCGGTTCGTCAGCGCGACAGCGCATTTGAGGGTGCCGTAGCCTTTCAATTCAGCGCTGCTGTAGACCGCAAGCACGCCGGGCATTTTCCGCGCCGCGTCCATGTCAATCGAACGGATTGTGCCGTGCGCCACCGAGCTTCGGACCATGACCATATAGGCTTGGCCGGGCAGGCTGACATCGTCGGTATAATGGCCGAGCCCCCGCAGCAGCATCGGATCCTCGACGCGCGGCACCGACTGGCCGATGGCGAATTTCGCGGTGGCCAACTCCTCGGCGGTCAATCCGTCGGTTCCGGGGGCAGGGTGTTGCAAATTCATGACGATTCAATCCTGTAGCGACTTATTGCGGTGATAATGGACTTGCCAGACCGCGGCAACAGGGCGCGGAACATGGCTCATAGACGGCCAGAGCACAGTATTGCCCTTAAGCCTGCCCCTGTTAAAGTTTCGAGGACTTGGGTTTGAACAATAGCCCGCAGCCGTCGAGCCAGAGAGGGTTCCGGTGCGGCAGGAAGGCGTTGCATGGACGACGAGGCGTCGCCGCAGGGCGGCCTCGGCGCCAACGGGGCCCCGCAGCGGCCTCGTTGGGGACGCCGAACACCGTATGGCATTCGCCGCGATGGCTATCGCGACGAGCGGCGCGTGCCGGTTCAGCCGCACGCCGCCACGACCTATGCCGCGCTCGACCTCGGCACCAACAATTGCCGGCTCCTGGTCGCGCGGCCGACGGCCGACGGCTTCCGCGTCGTCGATGCGTTCTCCCGCATCATCCGCCTCGGCGAAGGCGTTGCCGCGTCCGGCCGGATTAGCGAGGCGGCGTTCTCCCGCGCGGTCGAGGCGCTCCAGGTCTGCCGCGACAAGATGCGCGCACGCGACGTCATTCGCGCCAGGCTCATTGCCACGGCGGCCTGCCGTGCCGCGGAGAACGGCGAGGAGTTCCGCAGCCGCGTCGCCAGCGAGGCGGGTCTCGAACTCGAGATCATCGATTCCGCTACCGAGGCGAGGCTCGCGGCGACCGGCTGTACCGAGCTGTTCGATCCGTCGGCATCAGGCGTCATCCTGTTCGATATCGGCGGTGGATCGTCCGAGTTGGTGCGGCTCAATCGGCGCCCTGGCAACGGCCGGCGCGGTCCGCCGACGCCCGATATCGTCGGCTGGGCTTCGCTGCCGGTCGGCGTCGTCACGCTCGCCGAACGTTACGGCGGCAAAGTCGTTTCGCGCGATGTCTACGACGCGATGGTGGGGGAAGTCGCGGCCTTCGTGAATGAATTCGCGGCGAACCATCGCGACCTCAATGGCTTCCACACGCTCGGCACCTCGGGCACGGTGACGACGATCGCCGGCGTGTATTTGCGGCTGCGCCGCTACGATCGCCGGCGCGTCGACGGCTGCTGGCTGACGGACGACGAAATATCGCGCGTCGTCGCCGAACTGATGGCGATGAGTTTCGACGAACGCGCGGCCAATCCTTGCATCGGCGCCGAACGGGCCGATCTTGTGCTGGCCGGCTGCGCCATCCTGGACGCCATCCGCCGCGCCTTTCCGTGCCCGAGGCTGCGCGTCGCCGATCGCGGCCTGCGCGAGGGCATGCTGGTGGAGATGATGCGCGAAGACGGCGTGTGGGGCGAAGCCTGAGCACGAGGTCCAAGTAAGAGATGGCGCGGCTTAAGGACGAGAAACGCCGCACGGTGTCGTCGCGCGCCTGGCTCGAACGCCAGCTCAGCGATCCATACGTGGCGCGCGCCAAGCGCGAGGGCTTTCGTTCGCGCGCCGCCTATAAGCTCGCCGAGATCGACGACAAATATAAAGTGCTCAAGTCCCGCGCCCGCGTGGTCGATCTCGGTGCTGCGCCCGGCGGCTGGAGCGAGATTGCCGCGAAGCGCATTGGCGCCCAGGGCCGCGTTATCGGGCTCGACATTCTCGATATAAAGCCCATTCCCGGCGTTGAATTTCTCAAGCTCGATTTTCTCGACGTTACGGCCCCGGCACGCCTCAAACAGATGCTTGGCGGCACAGCCGACGTTGTCCTCTCCGACATGGCGGCGAACGCCACCGGCCACCGCCAGACCGATCACTTGCGCATCATGGCGCTGGCCGAAGCCGCGGCCGCATTCGCACGCGAAGTGCTCGCCTCGCGCGGTACATTTCTTTGCAAGGTGCTGCAAGGCGGCACCGAAGCCGTGCTCCTTGCGGAGCTCAAGCGCGACTTCGCAAGCGTCAAGCACGTCAAGCCCCCGGCGAGCCGAGCCAACTCGGCGGAGCTTTACCTTTTAGCGCGCGGCTTTCGCGGCTGACGCGGCCCGTCTAGCCTGTCGTGCCCGGTACCGTCGTCTCCACCTTCCGCCCCGACAGCTCGGCGCCGGCGTCGGGAGAGAGGCGATAGAAGATCAGGGCGGCGCTCGCTGCGAGCAGCGAGACAAAAAGGAATGCCGGCGGAAAGTCGTTGACGCCCATCGTCGTCGAATGTTTTAGCCGCAGCGTGATCTCGACAGCCAGCGCGCCGACTGCGACGCCGGTCGATAGCGACAATTGCTGCGCGGCGGCCACCATCGCGGTGGCGCGGCTCATGCGCGGCGGGTCGATCTCGGCATAGGCAATGGTGTTGATGCTGGTGAATTGCAGCGAGCGGAAAAATCCGCCGGACAAAAGGATGGCGATCATGGCCGCATAGGGCATGCCGTGCACGAATGTAGCGCAGCCGGCGAGGAAAGCGCTCGAGATCAGCGCGTTGTAGAGCAGCACATTGCGATAGCCGAAGCGGTTGAGCACGCTTGAGACGGCGGCTTTCATGAACATCGAGCCGAGCGCCGTGGTGAAGGTGATGAGGCCCGATTGAAACGGCGTCAGATCGAAGCCGATCTGCAGCAACAGCGGCAGCAGGAACGGCAGCGCGCCGATGCCGAGCCGGAACAAGAAGCCGCCATAGATGCTGGCGCGGAACGTCGGCAGCTTGAGTAGCGACAGGTCGAGGATCGGCGCCGGCGTGCGTCTAGCGTGCGCAACGTATGCCACCGACGAAAGCGCGCCGACGCCGAGCATTGCCACGACGATGCCGGTCGGCAGGAAATCGAGCCCTAAGGCCGAGAGGCCGAAGGCAAGTCCGGCGATGGCGAGGCCGGACAGGGCAAATCCGACATAGTCGAACGGCGTGCGATGTTCGACGTGGACGTTGGGGATAAAGCGCGTCGCCAGGGCGATGCCGAGCAGTCCGATCGGCACATTGATCAAGAAAATCCAATGCCACGACGCGTAAGTGGTAATGAAGCCGCCGAGCGGCGGACCGCAGATCGGGCCGATCAGCGCCGGCATGGTGACCAGCGACATGGCATTGAGGAGATTTCTTTTGTCGATGCTGCGCACCATGATGAGGCGGCCGACCGGTGTCATCATCGCCCCGCCCATGCCCTGGAAGATGCGGGCTGCCACGAATTCCTCGAGCGAGTGCGAGGCGGCGCAGCCGATCGAGCCGAGGACGAATATTCCGATCGCGGCGCGGAATACGTTGCGTGCGCCGAGCCGGTCGGCGGTCCAGCCGCTCGCCGGAATGAAGATCGCAAGCGACAGCAGGTAGGATGTAACTGCAAGCTTCAAGGCCAGCGGATTGGTGCCGAGCGCCCGGGCGATCGCCGGCAGCGACGTCGAGATCACCGTCGAGTCCATGTTTTCCATGAACAACGCAGTGGCGACAATCAGCGGGACGACGCGATCGTAGGGCGGCGCTTCTTCCATGCACGGCTATCGATTGATGGCGGCCCCGCCGCCCTTATGCGCGCCCGCCGCGGTCATGCCAACCGTTTCGCCGCTTCTTCGACCATGCTCAGGTCGGAATATTTCTTCACGTCGATATCTTCTTTGAGGAAGCCGACCTGCTTCTGAAGCTGCAGATTGCTCTGCAGCGCGCTCAGATTCGGCGTGCCGTTGGGATCGCGGTATTGATCCTTGTCGGTGAAAGCCCACTCCATGCGCGCCGGCGGCGCCTTGTTGAGCCGCGCCACAATGGCGACCGCTTCCTCGTGATTTTTGGGGTCGCTGTACCAGCGGATTGCCCGCACGGTGTCCTCAAGGAAGTCGACCAGCGCCGCCCGGTTCTGCTGGATGAAGGGCGTCCGCGCCGTCCACATCGTGAGCTGCGTGATGCCGAAAGCATCCTTCTGCGTGAACAGGCTATGCGCCATCGCGTTGAGATCGGGGTCGAGCGAGAACGGCGGCACCGCGCTGATCAGGTCGGCCTTTTTCTCGGCGAGCATCGCCCGCATGGCCGGGAAGGGGGCTTCGACGATGGTGTAGTCGCGGTTGGCTTCGAGCCCCGAGCGCCGGCACACCGCGCGCATCGCGATGTCGACGGCGCTGCCGATGACGTTGGTGGCGAGCACCTTGCCCTTGAGGTCGGCCACGGTTTTCACCGGGCCGTCCTTGAGCACCATGAATTGATTGGTGCCGTGGCCGGCGACGCCATCCTGGATTTCGTCGCAGACGACGCGCAGGTCGTCCATATGTGCGTTCTGGATGGCGAGGCCGAATGACGAGAACGCGAGCGGCCCGATATCGAGATCGCCGGATGCGAGCGCGGTGATCACCGGCGGGGTGCCTTCGAAACGGCTCGCCTCGGCGACGTAGGATTGGCCGAAATGCTTGAGGATGTCCTTTTTCTCCAGCACCAGGGGGGCGAGCGAGGCCGGTATCACCACCCAGCCGCAGCGAATCTTGACTGGGGCGGTCCGGGCGACGCGGGGCGCGGCGAGCACAGCGCCGGCGGCGACGCCGGCGAGGCCGAATTGACGACGATTGATGCGGTGTTTCACGGCGATTCCTCCAGCTTTCCACCCCTTTGTGATCGGTTGGGGCCTATCAATTGTGGTAAAGTCATGCTATCGACCGCCGCCAACACAAAAGCGGGTCATCGAGCCGGGCGGGGATTTCGGTTCCGCTCGCCGCGAAACGTTATCCCGATGCGATGGCCTGTCTTACCGGGTCATGCGGAGTTGGCAATGGCAACGATTTCAAAAGACCTACCGCGCGAAGCATATACCTTCGATGACGTGCTGTTGAAGCCCGGCCTATCCGATGTTCTGCCATCGGACGTCGATATCCGCTCGCGCATCACGCCGAGCATCCAGCTCAATATTCCGATCGCCGCTTCGGCCATGGACACCGTGACCGAGGCCGCCATGGCGATCGCCATGGCGCAGGCCGGCGGCATCGGCGTGCTGCACCGCAATCTCGAACCCGACGCGCAGGCGGCGCAAGTGCGCCAGGTCAAGAAGTTCGAATCGGGCATGGTGGTCAATCCGGTGACCATCAATCCCGACGCGACGCTCGCCGATGCGTTGGCGCTGATGCAGGAACATCGCATTTCCGGCATCCCGGTGGTGGAAGGCGGCAACGGCCAGCAGCGCAAAGGGCCGGGCAAGCTCGTCGGCATCCTCACCAACCGCGATGTGCGCTTTGCCACCGATAAGCGGCAAAAAGTCTCCGAGCTGATGACCAAGGATCGGCTCGTCACCGTGCGCGAAAGCGTCGAGCAGGACGAGGCGAAACGGCTCTTGCATCAGCACCGCATCGAGAAGCTTCTGGTGGTCGATGCCGATTATCGCTGCGTCGGCCTCGTCACCGTCAAGGATATCGAGAAGGCGGTGGCCCATCCCAATGCCTGCAAGGACGAGCAGGGCCGGCTGCGGGTCGCCGCCGCTACCTCGGTTGGCGAAGCCGGCTTTGCGCGCAGTGAAGCCTTGATCGATGCCGGCGTCGACCTCATCGTGGTCGACACCGCGCATGGCCATTCCCGGCGCGTGCTCGACACCGTCATCCGCATCAAGCGACTGTCCAATGCGGTGCAAGTGGTCGCCGGCAATATCGCCACCGCCGAAGGCGCCAAGGCGTTGATCGACGCTGGCGCGGATTCGATCAAGGTCGGCATCGGGCCGGGCTCGATCTGCACCACGCGCATCGTCGCCGGCGTCGGCGTGCCGCAGCTGACCGCGATCATGGATGCAACGGAAGTGGCCCACCGGGCGAACACGCCGGTGATCGCCGACGGCGGCATCAAATATTCCGGCGACCTCGCCAAGGCGCTCGCCGCCGGCGCCGATTGCGCCATGGTCGGCTCGCTGCTCGCCGGCACCGATGAGACGCCGGGCGAGGTGTTTCTTTATCAGGGCCGCTCTTACAAGAGCTATCGCGGCATGGGCTCGGTCGGCGCCATGGCGCGCGGCTCGGCGGACCGTTATTTCCAGGAGGAGATCAAGGACACGTTGAAGCTTGTGCCCGAGGGTGTCGAGGGGCAGGTGGGCTACAAAGGTCCAGTCGCCAATGTGCTGCACCAACTGGTCGGCGGTTTACGCGCGGCGATGGGCTATGTCGGCGCCAAAGACCTCGCCGAATTCCACGACAAGGCCGAGTTCGTGCGCATCTCCGGCGCCGGCTTGCGCGAGAGCCACGTCCACGACGTCACTATCACGCGCGAGAGCCCGAATTATCCGGGCCGGGGATAGATGCCAGGCGCGCCCGATCCTTTCGCCAAGATTCGCACCGCGACCAACACCCACCGCGGCAAGCACGGCTGCAATGCCTATCCTTACGATAATGGTCCGCTGCTGGCGGCGCTGGCCGGCGCGGCCAATGCCCGGCGTATTCTGGAACTGGGAACGGCGCTCGGCTACACCGCTTTGTCTTTCGCCTCGGGCGCCTCGGACGCGACCGTCGATACCGTTGAACGGGATCCCGAGCATGTGCAGCTCGCGCGCGACAATATCGCGACCGCCGGCATGGATCACCGCATCACCGTGCATGAGGGCGACTTCACCGCGGTCTTGCCGACGCTCGATCCCGGATACGACGTTGCGTTTTTCGACGGCGGCACGCCGGCGGCGGCGCTGCATAAGACGCTGCGCGCGCTGTTGCGCACCGGCGGTACGCTGATCACCGCCAATCTCAACCACGGCGGCACCGCTGATACGGTGCGCAAGGCGCTGTTCGACGGAAAATCGTGGCGCAGCGCACTTGTCGACGAGGGCGGCGAGACCGCGATCAGCGTCAAGTTGTGAAACACAGAAATTCTCAGCCGGAGTAAATCGATGACCACGCAAGCCGTCCTGTTACCGCTCTTCGTCGAGGTGATCCTCACCTTTCTCTTGCTGTTCTGGCTCGCGCCATTGCGCACCCGGGATTTCAACGCCGGTGTTGCCCGGCAGGACAACATTGCGCTCCGCGAGCCGAACTGGTCGCCGCGTGCGCTGCAAGTCGGGTACGCGTTTAGTAATCAGTTCGAGCTTCCCGTTCTGTTTTACGTCCTCACCATCCTCGCTTATGTCACGCACCTGGCGGGCGTGATCTTCGTGGTGCTGGCGTGGATTTTCGTGATCTTCCGCATCCTGCAAGCCTACGTGCATGTGACGAGCAACCGCGTCCAACTGCGCGGAGCGTTCTACGGCATTGCGGCTCTCGCGCTCGCGATCAATTGGCTGATCTACATCGTCGAGGTGCTGACGCTGCCGCGGCCGATCTGAGGCACGGCGATGCCGCTCGACCTTTGCCATCCCACCGCGCCGCACAAGAAACTCCGGCTGCCGGAGTGGTACGTTTCCAGCCTGATGATGGACCGCGCGCTCGACGCGATCTGCCGGCGCGTCAAGAAATTCGACCGCAAGCACGATATTCCTTATCTCGCCGGTTACAGTCTCGACGGCAAGACGATCTATATCGACCGCCACATGCCGCGGAACTTCAAATTTCGCGGCCGCAATGTCGACACGGACCGCTTCCTCGTCCTGCATGAGGAAGTCGAAAAGACGCTGATCGATCAACTCGGGCTGCATTATCTCCACGCCCATCAGATCGCGACGCGCGCCGAGGAGGCGGCCGTTCGCGCCGCCGGCGTCGAATGGCGCGCTTACGACCGCTTCATGCAAAAGCACGTCAAGAGCATCGGCGACGAGCGGCTGACAAAGGTGCCGAAAGATCTCGATCTAAAGCCCTATCGCGACGAACACGACGACGATTTGTTGCGACGCATGCTGAGGAGCGTCAAAGCCGGAGCTTGTCCGAAAGGCATTCACGTAAAGGATCTGGCCGAAGCGATCAGGGCGTTGCGCAAGCGCGTGCGGCGGCATGAAACGCCTGGCGGCGATCGCGCTGCCGCTCTCAAGCGCAAGATGAAATAGTGACACCAGCAGCCAGACTATCCGCCGCGATCGAGGTATTTGCCGACATCGAAGCGCGGCGGCGGCCCGCGGGCGATGCGCTTAAGGATTGGGGCCTGTCGCACCGCTTTGCCGGCTCCGGCGACCGCGCCGCCATCGCCGGCCTCGTTTACGACGCGTTGCGCCGAAAGGCCTCATCCGCATGGCTCGTGGGCGAGGCGACGCCGCGGGCCGTGCTGCTCGGCATGCTGCATCGTGAGCGCGCGCTCGATGCCGCGGCGATCGAAGCGCTGTGCAGCGGCGCGCGCTATGCGCCTGCGGCCTTGAGCGAAGGTGAGCGGGTGGCGCTGGAGCGCGGCAGTCTCGTTGGCGCGCCGGCGCATATCGAGGGCGATTATCCCGAATGGCTCGATCCGTATCTGGCGCGGGTTTTTGGCGACGATCGGGCGGCCGAGGGCGCCGCGTTGGCGAGCCGCGCCCCCCTCGATTTGCGGGTCAACACCCTTGCCGGCACGCGCGAGGATGCGCTGCCGGAGCTCGCGCACCTTGGCGCGGAGGCCACGCGATGGTCGCCGTGGGGCTTGCGCATCCGTCTCGCGGCGGATGCCAAAAGCCCCGCGATCCATGCCGAGCCGCCGTTCCTCAAGGGCCGCATTGAAATCCAAGACGAGGGCTCGCAGCTTGCTGCGCTCCTGGCCGGCGCCAAGCCGGGCGAGCAGGTGGTCGATCTTTGCGCCGGCGCCGGGGGCAAGACGCTGGCGCTCGCCGCGGCGATGGAGAACCACGGCCAGATCTATGCGACCGACAGCGACAAGCGGCGCCTCGCGCCGATCCACGACCGCCTCGCCCGCGCCGGTGCGCGCAACGTCCAGGTCCGCACGCCGAAGAGCATAGGCAACGAACTGACCGATCTCGCCGGCCGCGCCGATCTGGTGCTGATCGACGCACCCTGCACCGGCATCGGCACCTGGCGCCGCAATCCGGACGCCAAGTGGCGCATCCGGCCAGGCGCGCTTGCCGAACGCATCAAGCAGCAGGATGCCGTGCTCGAGAGCGCGGTCGCGCTGGTCAAGCCGGGCGGCCGCATCGCCTACATCACCTGCTCGGTGCTGGCGGAAGAGAACGGCGACCGGGTCCGCGCCTTTATCGGCCGCCACGGCGATTTTTCCGTGGAAAAGCCCGCAAACGTCATCAACGGACTGGGCGAGCGCGCCTATCTTTTCTCCCGGGCGGTGCTTATTTCCGACGAAGGTTTGCTGATGACGCCGCGGCGCACCGATACCGATGGGTTTTTCGTCAGCGTGTTGCGGCGGTCGGCATGAATGCGCCCGCAAAATCTCGACAGGATGGAGCGGCTGCTTTAGAACTCGCTATGGCGCAAGATTCGCAAAACCACGATAAGATTCTGATCGTCGATTTCGGCTCGCAGGTCACGCAGCTGATTGCGCGGCGCGTGCGCGAAGAGAAGGTCTATTGCGAGATCGTGCCGTTCCAGAAGGCGGAAAGCGCGTTCCGCGACATGCAGCCGAAGGGCGTGATCCTGTCCGGCGGTCCGGCCGGCGTGCTGGACAAGGATGCCCCGCTAGCGCCGATGGCGATCTACCGGGCCGGTGTGCCGGTGCTCGGCATCTGCTATGGCGAGCAGGCCATGGCGCATCAGCTCGGCGGCAAGGTCGAGGCCGGCCATCATCGCGAATTCGGCCGCGCCGAGGTCGAGTTGACGATGCCGTCGGCGCTGACTGACGGCGTTTGGGAGGTCGGCCAGAAATACCCGGTGTGGATGAGTCACGGCGACCGCGTCACCAAGCTGCCCGACGGCTTTGTCGCCGCCGGCACCTCGGCCAACGCGCCGATCGCCATGATCGCCGACGACAAGCGCAAATTCTACGCCACGCAATTCCATCTTGAAGTGATGCACACGCCGCACGGCGCGGCGCTGTTGCGCAATTTCGTGCGCAAGGTCGCGGGTTGCGCCGGCGACTGGACCATGCGCGCGTTCAAGCTCGAGGCGATCGACAAGATCCGCAAGCAGGTCGGCAAGGGCAAAGTGATCTGCGGACTGTCCGGCGGCGTCGATTCCGCCGTCGCCGCCGTGCTCATCCATGAGGCGATCGGCGAGCAGCTCACTTGCGTCTTCGTCGATCACGGGCTCCTTCGCCTCGGCGAAGCTGAAAATGTCGTAGCGCTGTTCCGCGGCCACTACAACATCCCGCTTGTCCACGTTAATGCCGCCGACACCTTCCTCAGCGCGCTCGAAGGCGTCGCCGACCCGGAGCAAAAACGCAAGTCCATCGGCAAATTGTTCATCGATGTGTTCGAGGCCGAGGCGAAGAAAATCGGCGGCGCCGAGTTTCTCGCTCAAGGCACGCTCTATCCCGACGTGATCGAAAGCGTGTCGTTCACCGGTGGCCCGTCGGTGACCATCAAATCGCACCACAATGTTGGCGGCCTGCCCGCGCGCATGAACATGCAACTCGTCGAACCGCTGCGCGAATTGTTCAAGGACGAGGTGCGCGCGCTCGGCCGCGAGCTCGGCTTGCCAGACGCGTTCGTCGGCCGCCATCCGTTTCCCGGCCCCGGTCTCGCTATTCGCATTCCGGGCGCCATCACCCGCGACAAGCTCGACATCCTGCGGCTCGCCGACGACGTCTTCATCGAGGAAATCCGCCGCGCCGGGCTCTACGACGACATCTGGCAGGCCTTCGTCGTGCTGCTGCCGGTGCGCAGCGTCGGCGTCATGGGCGACTTCCGCACCTACGATTACGTCGTCGGGCTTCGCGCCGTGACCTCGACCGACGGCATGACCGCGGATTTTTATCCGTTCGACATGAAGTTCATCGGCGCGGTCGCGACGCGGATCATCAATGAGGTGAAGGGCGTCAATCGCGTGGTGTACGATGTGACGAGTAAGCCGCCTGGGACGATCGAGTGGGAGTGAGGGGATGCCGGCGCTAATAAATTTCCCTTTTAGTTCAATGGCTTGTTCGGCGACGAAGATGATCGCAATAGCATCGTCAGATGCACCGTGCATTCCGATAATTTATTGAATTACCAAGGAATTTAGTACTGCCTCGAGCAGGTTTGGGCGTTCGATAGTCGGATAGGTCGACGGTGTTTTTGACGGTCTTTGTTGAATCGCACACCAGCTGAAACCAAAAGACCGTCAGATAGAGCGCATAGCGCTGACGGTATTTTCCCGGTCATTAAGTTTATAATGTTGTACTGGAAGGGGTAAATTATAGCCCTTTAGGCGCGGTTTTTACGACTAAGAGGACGGTCGCCGAGCCTGATCCTGGAATGAGTCGTGGTGGGCTCCGCTCTTGAAATGGCCGGGCATTGGCCGTACATTGCCGGCAGGAGAACAGCCATGGCAAACGTAGCCTCGAAATCGGCCCGCGGTCGCACCCGCGCGCAACGCCTAGAGACGCGGGTGACGGCGGAGCAGAAGACGCTTATCGAACGTGCCGCCGCCCTCCAGGGACGGACGGTCACAGATTTCGTGCTGACCAGCGTTCAGGATGCTGCACGGCGGGCGATCGAGGAACACCAGCAGATCGAACTGTCGGTGCGCGACAGCCAGGCGTTTGTTGATGCGCTGTTGAATCCGAAGCCCGTCAATGACCGCCTGCGCGACACGGTGCGCCGCTATCGCGAAGCCACCGGCGTATAGCCGGTGCCGGGCGCTCCTGACGGATCGCTTCGGGTCGAGGCACTTGGTCCGCAGCACGATCGCGGTTCGTTCGTCAGCGGCGCCGAAGCGCTCGATCGCTATCTACGAAGCCAGGCTGGCCAGGATGCCCGCAAGAACATGGCGGCGCCGTTCGTACTCGTGCTGCCGGACAGCGCCATCGGCGGCTATTACACTCTGTCTGCGACCGGCGTAAAACTCGCCGAGTTTCCGGCTGATGTCACCCGCAAGCTCCCGCGCTATCCACTCGTCCCGGCGACGCTTTTGGGCCGGCTCGCCGTCGATCGAAACTATCAAGGGCGAGGGTACGGCCGATTTCTGTTAGCGGACGCGTTGCATCGCGCGTTTCGTAGCGAGATCGCCTCGTTTGCCGTTATCGTGGATGCCAAAGATGAGGCGGCCCGTCAGTTCTATTTACGTGAGAGCTTTCTGCCACTTCCCGATCAACCGATGAAGCTCTTCCGGCCGATGGAAGACCTGGCGAAGCTCTTCGAAGAATAACGGACCGCGACCACCTGGAGAGCCTAATCCATGAAGACCGCGCTGAGCGGAGATGTGTCGAAACGATTGGCGCTCGGCGGTGGCGCCGAGACTGCGCATGAACTTGAGGTCGAGATTGAGCAGGTTCGAGCCCGTTTAGCCGCAAATGAGGCGGAACGGAAAGAGCTTGAGGCCGCGCTGAGGAGTCTCATGAGCCGGCGCTCGGCGGTGACTGCAAATTATTCACCACCCGCCATTGCAGATGCGCCGAGGGTCATGGCCGCGTCACCCACCGCGCAAAAGATCGCTCTTTTTCGGCGCCTATTCGCAGCCCGCGCTGACGTATTCCCTGTCAGGTGGGAAAACCGAAAGACTGCCAAGTCCGGCTATGCGCCCGCGTGCGCCAACGAATGGGTCAGAGGGATATGCGGCAAGCCGCAAGTCAAATGTAGGGAATGCCCTCATCAAGCCTTCATCTCGGTCACCGACGACATCATCGAGAAGCATCTGCGCGGCGGCGATGGCGCACGCGGCTCTGGCGGCGATTTCGTGGCGGGTGTTTATCCGCTGCTTCCTGACGAGACCTGCTGGTTTCTGGCCGCCGATTTTGACGAGGAGAGCTGGGCGGCTGACGCCTTGGCCGTGCTGGAGACTTGTCAGGCCAAGGGCGTGCCCGCGGCCCTTGAGCGGTCTCGATCCGGCAATGGCGGGCATGTGTGGATTTTCTTCTCCGAGCCGGTTTCGGCGCGCACCGCTCGGCAGCTCGGCGCAGCGATACTCACGGAGACGATGGAGCGTCGTCCCGAAATAGGTTTTGCCTCATACGATCGCTTTTTCCCGAGCCAGGACACCATGCCGGTCGGCGGCTTCGGCAATCTGATCGCTTTGCCTTTGCAGCGCCGACCGCGCGAGCTTGGAAACAGTGTCTTTATCGACCAGGACCTTCGTCCATACGACGACCAATGGGCGTTTCTGGCCGCGCGGCCACGGCTATCGGCCAAGGCTGTCGCCGAAATCGTCGACGATGCGGAGACACGAGGCCGGATTCTGGGCGTTCGCCTGCCCGTCGAAGATGAGGATGCGGAGGAGCCGTGGCGCATGACGCCGTCTCGGCGCCCCAAGGCGGGCCCGGTCGGCAGTCCTCTATCGGCCAAGATCAACATCGTGGTTGCCGACCAAATCTATATCGACCGGACCGATTTGCCGCCGGCAATGACGGCGCGACTCATACGCCTGGCGGCCTTCCAAAACCCCGAGTTCTATCGTGCGCAGTCCACGCGTTTCCCGACCTTCGGCAAGCCTCGGATTATCTCCTGCGCCGAACTTCACCCGCGTCATGTGGGGCTGCCCCGCGGATGCCTCGATGAAGTTGTGGAACTGATCCGAGGCGAGGGCGCCGAGGTCGAACTGAACGATCTAAGGGTGATCGGCGATTCGCTTCCGAGCCGAGTACGGTTTCAGGGGACGCTGCACGAGCCGCAGGCCAAGGCGTTTGAGGCTCTTCTTCCGCATGAGCATGGCGTGCTCGCGGCGACGACCGCCTTCGGCAAGACGGTGGTGGCCGCAGCCCTGATTGCGCAACGCGGACGCAATGCGCTCGTTCTTGTCCATCGCCGCGAGCTGCTCAGCCAGTGGGTAGAGCGGCTAAGGACATTTCTCGATATCGATCCGAAGGACATCGGCGTCATTGGCGGCGGACGCCGCAAGCCGACTGGCGTCATTGATGTCGCGCTGATCCAGAGTCTTGTGCGCCGAGGCGAAGTATCCGACCTGGTGGCCGACTACGGTCATCTGATCGTCGATGAGTGCCACCATCTTTCGGCGGTGAGTTTCGAGCTCGTGGCCCGCCGGGCGAAGGCGCGCTATGTCCTCGGGCTTTCCGCGACCGTGGCCCGCAAAGATGGTCACCATCCGATCATCTTCATGCAATGCGGACCTGTTCGACATCGCGTTGATGCGCGCGCCCAGGCTGCGGGGCGAGGGATTGTTCACCGTGCCAGGACTCGATCGACGCAGTTTCAACTGCCGCCGCTCCAGGCGAGATCGGACCGTCCCTCCATGCCAGCGGTCTACGCGGCCATCGCGCGGGACGAGCTGCGCAATAACCTGATCTTCGACGATGTGCTAAAAGCGCTGGAGGCGAAGCGGTCACCGGTCGTGCTGACCGAGCGCCGGGATCATCTCGAATATCTGCAAGGCCGCTTTTCGCGCTTCGTGCGCAATCTTGTCGTCCTTCGAGGCGGAATGTCGGCAGCCGAACGTAAGGCGTCAGATGCCGCCCTGCGAGTGGCGGACGATCAGGAACGGCTCATCCTCGCGACAGGGCGTTACATCGGCGAAGGTTTTGATGACCCAAGATTGGATGCGCTGTTCTTGACGATGCCCATTTCGTGGAAGGGCACGTTGGCCCAATATGTCGGTCGGCTTCACCGGCAGCACGCTGGCAAAACGGAGATTCTCGTCGTCGACTATGTCGATGATCTCGTGCCTGTTCTGGCGCGGATGGCGGCAAAGCGGCGATCCGGATACCGTGCGCTCGGCTATAGGGTTGAGTGACCCACCGCCGGCCCAAGTGTCGCGAGAACATTGCATACATTTGGATATCGTGCGGTAGCAGCCCTTCAACCGTCTTTGGCGGTTGTATGTTCTGAAAGGATCGCCGTGGCACGAGTTTTCACGCGTGAACAATTTTACGAGCTTGTTTGGTCCAAGCCGATGACGCACTTGGCGAAAGAGTTCGCCATCTCCGATGTTGCGTTACACAAGATCTGTAAAAAGGATGGCATTCCTAATCCACCACTCGGGTGGTGGGCAAAAAAGGCAGCCGGAAAGAAGGTGAAGCAGATGCCGCTGCCAGAGGCCAAACCCGGCGCCTCTGACAGGATCACCATCGCCGACGGGAACCTCAGCCGCGAATCTTCGGCATTGGCCAGTGTGCGCGAGCACGCGCGCATTCGTGCATCTGAAGGCGATGAAGATCAGGCTGCACCGTCGTCCCCGATCATCGACCGCACGCTGGATAAACTCAGGAAGGCGAAGCCGTCCGATGTCGGCATCGTCGCTGCCGGTGGCGCTGGGCTCATCAAGTGCGAGGTCGCGCCGCCATCGATCGACCGTCTCGCTATCATCCTGCCCCGAATTGCACGCGCTGCATCGTTGCAGGGGTTCGAACTGGTGGCAGGGGACGGATCCGCGCAATTCAAATCTGAAACTGAAGCCATTGCATTCTTGGTCACGGAGACAGTCAAGCGCGAGAAGCACGTTCTGACGGATGCCGAGCGTGCTAAGGAGGAAGCCTGGCAGCGAAAGCGGGACCGGGCAGCGCGGCTGAATTCTTGGCACAATGTATTCTTCGACAAGCCGCAATTTCCAGAATGGGATTTCCATCCGGCCGGCCAGCTCTCATTCGAGCTTGAGCAGGTCTACGTCTTTGGGAGAGGAAGCTCTCCACGACGCAGCTTCCGCGATGCGAAAGTCCAACGGCTTGAGAATATGGCCAGTGACATTGCTGTGGGCCTTGCAGTGCTCGCTGCGGCGAAGACGGAACAACGCCTCAAAGGCGAGGCGGAGCAGCGAAGGATCGAGGAGGAGCGGCGGCGACACGAACTGGCGGCGCGCATCAAGCACATCGAAGATCGTCGAGCTGCCGGACTTGGGGCAATCCTAGCCGAACTCGCTGAACTCGATCAGCTGCGTAACTTCATCGCCATGCTGGTAGCAGAGATTCCAGCCGAACCGACGCCGCGTCTGTCGGCCTTTCTCGCGTGGGCGAAGGACCATCTGGCAAAACGCGAAGCGCGCCTTTCGGCGCAAGCGCTTGACGATCGGTTTGCGGCCGAGCACCTGTTCGGTGACGATGATGATCACGGCTTCACGCCGTCTAGATGGTATTAGGCGAGAGGAGCGGGGCGATCGGATCGGTGAGGCATGCCGGCGCGTATTCGAAGACGACGGTCTCGCTGGCCCCTACCTTGCTGCGAACCAGGCCAACCGGACGCGTACGCCCTTCGATGTCGATATGAACTTCAATATCAGCCATGATCAGTCGGCCCCGATGTGCGCTTGAGGCGGACGCGTTTCGGCAGCTCCGCGCTGGCTAGGGCCTGGCCGACGCTGTCGTGCGTGATATCGGCGATCCCACCCAGACCATCGAGCAGGCCAAGCACCTGCAGGACGGCGGCATAGATGCCGACGCTGACATTGGTGTTGCCGGCTTCGACCTTTTGCAGGGTCGAGCGGGAGGTGAAGGCGCGCTCGGCCACGACCGCCATGGGCAGCCGCCGCCGACGGCGGGCATCGTGGATATCCGCACCCAGCTTTCGCAGGGCGCGCTGCACAGCGGCGGGCTGGTGGTGTGGTGTCGGCATTTGCGTTCTTCGTACTCCCAATGCGGCGTTTATGTAGCATGAAGATTACAATTTTTACTGGGGAGAAGGTGCTGCCTGCCGGATCGATCTCAGATTCGTTTCTGGTGTGGTGGTGAGGGGTGGCCGGCCCGTTGATACAGTTCCTCGGTCTATTCTGGCCTTTGTCCGAGGAGATGGATCACGAGCGGTCTGCTGCGACCGATCCTTGGTATTGTGGTCCGCCGAGGGCCTTAGGGCCTTCTTGTGCTGCAGCCATGAACCGGAGGTAGCGTGGATACGTTTCGAATCCAGCCTCTCACCGAAAACGATATTCGAACGGTCGTCGAATCATGTGGAGGCGCGGTTGCACATCCAGATGCCCATCTGCGTACCCAGCGTGGCGGCGATTTCATAATTGAAGGGGCAGTCATCGAGCTCAAAATCCTCGATGAAGACGGGCTTCTAAAATCGGAGCGACAAGTGAAGCTCGCGAAGCTGTTTCGCGATGAGGGCTTCACGGCTCCAGTTGTCGTGCTTGAGCGGATAGGTTCCGTCGTCTTTGGCGGTCCCCGCGCCAGCGCCCGCTCCCACGACGAGTCCAATGCGTTTTCTTCCTTGCGCAATGATGGTGCGCAATGACGCCATGTACTGGTCTGGATTATGTATGCTGATGCTCAACGCTTCCGCCCCCAATTTTCTGTGTGCGTTGGATCGCCCCCTCAACGTCGCTATGGCGTCCTCATGACGACGCAATTTCAAGACCATACCAACTTACGGTTTTATGTGTCAATTCCTATATATTCGGCTTATCGTAGCTGGCGCATATAGTGGAGTTATTAGCTATATCCGATATTGACGCATTATCGGGAATAGACCATAATTTCCATATGACAGACTTGGCGCGCAATCCCAAGCAGATCGGCAATCTAATCCGCCGCGCACGCAAGCAGCGGGGATGGAGCCAGACGCGGCTTGGCGAGAAGGCGGGACTGCGTCAGGAGACGATTTCCCTGATTGAAACCGGCAATCCGGCAACGAAGCTCGACACGATTTTTGCCGTGCTCGCCGCGCTCGATCTTGAATTCCAGATCGGAGCACGATCGAAGGGCCAAGCCGCCACCATCGAGGATATCTTCTGATGCCGCGCCGCCGCCAGCATGTGCCGCTGCGCGTCTATCTCAACAATCGCCTTGTCGGCCATCTTCTCAAGGAGCCGGGCGGGGCGATCAGCTTTCGATATGACGATAGCTGGCTCAGTTGGCAAAATGCCATCCCAGTCTCTCTTTCATTGCCGCTACGAGAGGATGCTTATCGTGGCGCTCCAGTCAGTGCAGTTTTTGAGAATTTGCTTCCCGACTCTGAATCACTGCGCCGGCGCGTCGCAGAAAGGGTCGGCGCTGAAGGGGCCGATGCCTACAGTTTGCTCGCGGTCATTGGCCGGGATTGTGTCGGTGCGCTCCAATTCATTGTCGATGAAGTTAATGAGCGTGGCACTGCGATCGAAGGCGATCCGGTCGATGACGCTGCCATCGAAAAGCTGCTGCGGAGCCTTGGGCAGGCGCCGCTTGGCCTAAGCCGAGAAGATGACTTTCGCATCTCCGTTGCTGGCGCACAGGAAAAGACGGCATTGCTCTGGGACGGCAAACGCTGGCGCAAACCTCTCGGAACGACGCCGACGACCCACATCCTCAAGCCTCAGATCGGTGAACTGCCGAACGGCATCGATCTGTCGAACAGCGTCGAAAATGAATTCTATTGTCTAAAGCTGCTCGCCGCCTTCGGGCTTCCGGTCAACAACGCTGTCATCAAAACCTTCGGGAAAACGACGGCGCTCGTCATAGAACGTTTCGATCGACGTTGGACGCGAGACGGACGCTTGTTGCGGCTGCCGCAGGAAGATTGCTGCCAGGCGTTATCGGTTCCGCCCAGCAGGAAGTATCAGAGCGACGGTGGTCCTGGACTCGTGCACGTCCTCAACCTTCTTCAAGGCAGCGATACGCCTGAAGAGGATCGAAAGACCGTGCTCAAAGCCCAAATCCTGTTTTGGCTCATTGGTGCAACGGATGGACACGCCAAGAATTTCAGCATCTTTCTGGGACCGGGCGGCAGCTATCGGCTGACGCCTCTCTATGACGTCCTTTCGGCTCAGCCCAGCCTCGACGCTCGTCAGATCGAGCGTAAGCAGATGAAGCTCGCGATGGCGGTGGGCGCCACCAATCACTACAGAGTTGAGGGGATTCAACGGCGGCACTTTATCGAGACGGCAGGTGCGGCGGGGCTTTCGAAGTCGACGGTTGAAAACATGATCGAAGAAATCGTGGCGGTCGCGGACAGAGCCGTGACGCAACTGGCCGATGAGCTGCCGCTTCGATTTCCTAAGGCGATCCATGCCTCTGTCAGCAAGGCCATCGGCGCGCGTCTCCAGACTCTTTCGGCGGGAGCGTGAAGCCGACAGCGCCGCGCTGTCAGCCCCTGCTAGCTGCGAGATAGCTGCCCCAACACGTTGACCGAACAGCCAACGCCCGCTGTGCAAAGGCGCATCCGTGAATGCGAAAGTGACATCCGATAAAAGATCGTGCTATTAGAGTTGACGGTCTTTTTCTTCGTGCCCCTCTGCGGCGCTCGGTGAGGCAAGTGGCAAGAAATTGACCGATCGTTGGCGATAGTCGTCGAAGCCTCGAAAATTTGAATCGCGCCAATTCCCCTTTGAAATCAAATGCGAAAAATTTTGACGGACTGACAGTCGGATTTAGACCGTCATCAGAAAACTTTTGCGCATAAAAATCAGTGCCTTACGATGCCTTGAGAGAATCGAGTGGGAGTGAGGGTGACCGCTCACGACAGATTATCTATGTATTTCAATAACTTAATAAGGCAGCGACCGTAGCGAGATGCATTGTTAGATCTCGCGGACTGACCTCATAACTGATTGAAATACAAAGGGAATGAGGAAGGCGTCGAGCAAGTTTAAACCGTTGGTAGTGGGTAAATTGACGGTATTTCTGACGGTCTTTTTCGAAATGCACACCGGCAGAAATCAAAAGACCGTCAAATAGGGCCGGTAGCGCTGACGGTCTTTTCTATAAGGCGGCCTGTTCTGGAAAATGCGTTGGAAGGGGTAATTCGTAGCCTGTTCGGCGCGCTTTTCATGGCCGGAAACGAAGCCGATTGCCAGCATTCTGTAGCCCCGACTTACGGAATCTATTTGAAATGGAATGACTTATCGTAGCTCAGCTGCGACATGAGCAACTAATCCAAGGTGTCCTAACTGCGCTTGCCACGATCGGTGTCGAGATATAACCTGCTATGGGTTATATCCCGCATTCTGGTGATGCGTCATGAACTTCAACCTCTATCTCGACGACCAAACCGCCAAGGAATTGGACCGAACGGCCAAGAAGCTGGGCGAGACGCGCAGCGGATTGATCCGCAAGGCGTTGCGCGAATGGCTGGACAAGAAGGCACTCGGCAGTCCCGGCTGGCCATCGCTGATTCTGGAGTGGCAGGGCAATCCTGACACGCCGCCGTTTGAATCGTATCGCAGCGAGTTGCTGCCACCGCGTGAAGATGCCTTTTCGTGAAGTATCTCCTCGACACCAATGTGCTGAGCGACTTCGCGCGCGGCGAGCAGGCCGTTATGGCACGGCTTCGTCAGGAAGCGCCGCAGCAATTGGCCGCTTCGGTGATCACGGAGATGGAAGTCGAGTACGGGCTGGCGCGTAATCCCAACCTTGCGCCGCGCGTGCGGGAAGCCATGCGGATGCTTCTGAACACGATCTCCGTCTTGCCGTTCGAGCGCGAAGACGCCCGTGTGGCGGCGCAATTGCGTGCGAACCTGAATGGCCAGGGTACGCCCATAGGAGCTTATGACTTGCTGCTTGCCGCGAGCGCTTTGCAGCGAGGCCTCAAGATCGTTACGCACAATGCGCGCGAGTTCGTTCGCGTCGGCGGACTTGGGCTCGAGGATTGGCGTAGCCCGTAAGCGCCGAAATCCTGCGATCCGCCTTGGGTTGCCCGATCAATGTCTCGCAGGAACTCTGTTCTGAACGGAATACGCTTCGATGAAATCCAAGACCCGAAACTCGAATTCCGCAGCCAAGCCGATTAAGGAAGCCAAGCTCTCGCGCACCCATGCGCCGACCGATCTTTCACCGGTAAACTGGCAACGCGGCTTGCGCCGTCAGTTCGGCCGCGAGCAGTCCTTCGGTCTCGAAAATCTCGGCAGCAAACCGTTTTTTTCGGAATTCAGGGTCAGCAATCCTGTTTCCAAATCCAGCTATCGCGTGGCGATTCGGGGCCGGGGGCCGGGCGGCAATTTCTGTTCGTGCCCCGATTACGCCACCGGCGAACTGGGCACCTGCAAGCACATCGAATTCACGCTTGCTCGGCTGGAGAAAAAGCGCGGCGCGAAGACGGCGTTGGCGCGCGGCTACCAGCCTGCATTTTCGGAGCTCTATCTGCGCAATGACGGCAAACGCCGTGTGCATTTTCGCGCCGGAACGGATTGCCCGCCAGCGCTGAGGGAGGCCGCCGCCGGTTTGTTCGACGTCGAGCACAACGGGATTCTGCCCGATGAGCGCCTCGGCGAGCTCGAGCATTTCATGGCCATGGCGTCCAAGTCCGGTCATGAGTTCCGGGCCTACGACGACGCGCTCGATTTCGTCGCGGGACGGCGGGATGCGGACTGGCGAGCGGTGAGGCTCGCGCAGCTGTTCCCGCGCGGCGCTGCTGATCCCAAGCTGCTGGCGCTGCTGAAGATGCCGCTCTATCCCTATCAGGCGGAGGGCGCGCTGTTCGCGGTGCGGGCCGGCCGGGCGTTGATCGGCGACGATATGGGTTTGGGCAAGACGATACAGGCGATCGCCGCGACGGAAATACTGGCACGCCATTTCGGCGTCTCGAAAGTGCTGGTGATCTGTCCGACCTCGCTCAAATACCAGTGGCAGAGCGAGATCATGCGCTTCTCCGGTCGGCAGGGTGAACATGCGGCGCGCGTCATCACCGGCGGCCGGGCGCAACGGCAGAAGGACTATGCCCTGGACGAATTCTGCAAGATCACGAACTACGAGAAGCTCAAGCCCGATCTCGATCTGATCGCCGCCTGGGCGCCGGAGCTGGTGATCGTCGACGAGGCGCAACGGGTGAAGAACTGGAACACCGTTGCGGCGCGCGCCTTGAAACGCATCGACAGCCCATACGCGATCGTCCTGACTGGGACGCCTCTGGAGAACAAGCTGGAAGAGCTGATCTCGATCGTCCAGTTCGTCGATCAGCATCGGCTGGGGCCAACCTGGAAGCTGCTGCACGAGCATCAGGTCAAGGACGAAGCCGGACGCGTCATTGGCTATACCGGCCTGGAGAAAATTGGCCAGACGCTGGCGCCGGTCATGATCCGCCGGCGCAAATCCGAGGTGCTGCGGCAACTGCCCAGCCGGACCGATCAGAACCTGCTGGTGCCGATGACCGAGATGCAAATGCTCTATCACCAGGAAAATGCCGACGTGGTGGCAAAAATCGTCCAGCGCTGGCGCAAGACGAGGTTCCTGTCGGACAAGGACCAGCGGCGGCTGACCTGCGCGCTGCAGAACATGCGGATGTCGTGCAACAGCACCTATCTGCTTGACCAGGAAACCGATCATGGGGTCAAGGCCGACGAATTGGCGGCGCTGTTCGAGGATTTGTTCGCCGAGCCCGACGCCAAGGCGGTGGTGTTCTCGCAATGGACGCGGACTCACGACATCCTCATACGTCGCCTCGAGGCGCGTGAGCTGGGCTATGTCAGCTTCCACGGCGGCGTGCCTTCGGACAAACGGCCGGCATTGGTCGAGCGGTTCCGTGACGACCCGACCTGCCGCGTGTTCCTTTCGACAGACGCTGGCAGCACGGGCCTCAATCTGCAGCATGCTTCAACCCTGGTGAATATGGACCTGCCGTGGAACCCGGCGATCCTTGAACAGCGCATCGCGCGCATTCATCGCATGGGCCAGAAACGGCCGGTGCGGGTGATCAATTTCGTAGCGAAGGGCACCATCGAGGAGGGGATGCTCTCGGTACTGGCGTTCAAGCGCTCCTTGTCGGCAGGAATTCTCGATGGCGGTAGCGGCGAGATTTCGCTGGGAGGCTCACGTCTCAACCGCTTCATGAAGGACGTGGAAAACGTCACCGGGCGCATGGGCGAGGGCGGGGCCGTGACGCCAGCTGAAGAAGTGACAAACGTCGTTTCAGTCGGCGCCCCCAGGGCCGATGGAGATGCCGATGCCGATGCCGATGCAGATGCCGATATCGGTACGGCGGGCGTGGCGATCGCGTGGGCTCAAACGGCCGGAGCGCTGCCGCACGATGCTGCTACCGATCCGTGGCAAGCCTTATTGCAGGTCGGTGCGCAGTTTGTTGCCGCGCTGGCTGCTACCAATAATCCTGATGCTCCGGCGCATCGCTGGATCGAGCGCGATCCCACTACGGGCATGCAAAGCCTGAAGATACCGCTGCCGCCCCCTGAAACCGCGAGGCAGCTCGCCAATGTGCTTTCCTCCCTCGCCGACAGGCTCGGGGGCAGGACGACGTAACCGACGGCAGAGGTCGCACAATGATCGCCATCAGTTGGCGGATCGGTAACCGCGCGGTCAGGATCGGTCAGGTGAAGCGTGCTGACGGTCTTTTTTGTTTGCCAGGCCAGCGTGGCCATTCTCGTTGGAAATTGCGAACATCAGCCAATCGATGTCGATAGTCGCTGAAACCGAGCAAATTTTGAATCGCCGAAATTCTCTTTTGAAATCAAGAGCGAAAATTTCTGACGGATTGGGGAGTCGGTTCTTCGTCCTGCGCTGAAAAAATTTGCGCTTAAAATTCAGCGAGTTACCATATCTCAAAACAATCGAGTGGGAGTGAGGGGAGAGGCTCCTAACTCGCAGTTCTCGTAGCGAATAAGACTCTAAGTAGCCGTTGAGCCTACCGGCGCGCGCGAAAACATCCGCGCGCGCTTTTCATTTTCAAAAACAGGAACATGCTATGACACAGCTCCTAGCTCGTGGCGTGGTACGAGTGTTTCGTTTGACGAATGAGCCCGGCGGATTGGGGCTCAGTTGCACTCCGACAGGGGTGTCCCTCGCGGGCGTGCCGCTTCTGCGTAAGACCCGAGCGGGATTTACGCCGCGGCCGGCATCTGAAATCGCCTCATTGCTCAAGGCATCCTATGGAGAGGACCATCCCGATTTGCAATCGCGGCTCGGCGCGATCGCGGACGCGCTCAACAGTCGTGATTTCGCGAAGGCGATGATTGTTGCCGTTCATTCAAGGACACCGGAGTTGGGCTCCGAGGCGGCGCTGCGTCTCGCGAAAGCGGACGGAGAGCTTGCCAAATACAATTACAACTCTGACGAACCGCGAGACTGGCATGGCCGCTGGACCAGAGGCGGATCGGCGGGTCCGACCAACGTAGCGGAGGACGGAATCGGAAACGATCAGCGAGTTGACGGGCGTGATTCAGGTCAGCGGCAGCATCTCGCCGAGAATGCATCAGCAACTGCGACAGATGCTACAGCGCTTCCAGGGAGCAATGATGACGACGACGCCGTTGGCGAGCCAGCATCTCTTGAACAGACCTTTGAACGAAAATACGACGACCTCGGACCAGTCGATTTTGCCAAGGAGGTCATCCAATTCGGTGATTGGTTAGGGCGAGAAGGCAAAAGCTTCTCGCCACCAGAGATGGTACATGCGCTCGCGGAATATTCCTTTCTTCAGGACCGACTCTCGTTCTGGCTCGCCTACGACTACAAGCCCCCAACCGCGCAGGGCAATCTGCTCTCGGCCGCTTTGACCCTCTACCAAGGCGCAGTAATCGGCGGCTTCGTCCGACCCGGCCACTTGCCCGAATCGATGCTTGTCGTTGCCGGGACGACCTCGTTGTTCAGCGAAGGGCCGCCACGGCGGATTCGTCCCTCTCAGGAACCAGTCGTCGAAGAGGTGCCCATCGCGCCGGCGCAGGCGCTCAAGTAGATCAAGGGTCTCGGCGGGACCGTCAACAATAGTGAGGCCAAAATCGTCTGGGGGAAGGGCATCAGGGAGCAAGGCAGCCAGGGCTGGCAACCTTATGTCGCCAGCCAAATTCCCGATGCCACACGGTTGCCGGAGACATCAAAGGCGTTTGACCATTTCAATGAGTTCACGGGCGAGGCCATAAGCGACAAGACTATGAACACGCTGACTGTGGCCCGTATCAAAAATCCGGTGAGCATTTACCGCAAGCTGAAGACTTACGTCGATCTTGCCGCGAGCTATGGTGAACCTCGTGTATATACTGATGTCCCACCGGCGAAGATAATATCGAAGACTATTCAACTTGCGGTTCCTGAATACACTTCGCCAGGGCAATGGTTATGTCTGAACCTAGGGATAGGCTACGGCAGAAGGCGTGGCGTCTCGGTCGTGATCACGAGAATCAGAGAATAGGAATGAGTTCGACAGAGCGTTTGCCGTTAACGCAGTGGGCCGATATCCACCGGACGGAACGATTCATTTCCATTCAACCGATGTCCGGATATCGCAGGGCTCTGCCTGAAAATGAGGGTTACGTCATCTACCTGCCACCAGACGCAAGCGATGACATGCTCGGACGGGCACTGGTGGAGGCGCTGAACCGGAGCCGATTCATCTGGCCCGCCGACGAGCCTGAATTCTTTGAGTGGCAGAGGTTTATCCAATGCTCTCGGGCATGGCAGAACGATTTTATGAAGCGCTATGGTTACAAGACCAAACGCGATGCTTACAAAAACATCGACTGGAGTTGGGCCGAAAGGTCGGAGGGGAAGATATCCATCCAGCCGCATAAGCGCGACAAGCCGGAGTATTTCAGGGACCTTCCGCCTGATAGGACGGTCGTTATTTCGGCGACCGACAGCGCGGCTGGAATCGGGGAGGCGCTGCGTCTTGCTTTGGATCGTTGCGAATAGCCAGCAGTGTCTGACCTTCATGTGCGATCAAACCCATGTGACAAACATGGTCCTAGATCGAACCAAACGCGACCTTCGCTCGCGCGAAGATGGAATGGCGCGACCGCACGCCGGCTTTCATCGCTTCGGCGAAGGGGCCACCATGATCGCCGCGGCCGGTCCGTTCTGGCAGAAGATCACCGGTATCCGACCGGAGACACGAGCGAAACCATCAGCCATCGCGCCGCCCATGTTCTCGCGCCGCCCATGTTCTCCTGACGGTAGGTGATCTGAGGGATGACGTTGCCTTCGCAAGCAAGCACGACAGCAGAGGGTACGCTCTGCCCGAGCGTGAATGTCACACCATGCCGCTTCAGCGTGTCGGCGAGGACATCGGCGACTGTTCGTGCTTTCCTTCCCATGGCAAGCTCTAGCCAATAAAGATCGACGTTAACGCCGGCGGGCCAGCTGGGCGTCAGGGCCGGGCGCCGACCTGCACATGCACGGAACGCTCTGGCTTCTCACACAGGGGGAGACACGCAAGACGAAGCGCGTGCGGCTCTTCACTGAGTTCGTATCCCGCAGGCTCGCCGCGTACGCTCCGCTTCTCGCGGGGCTGTCCATATCGCGCGACTGACGCGCGGCAAGTGGCCGGCGACGCTTGCCATAATCCGGTCGGAAGCCGAGCTGCGATCGCTTGAAGCGGCGTCGTTCAATCCGCGAATGTTGCGCCGTATCGCAACCGGCGCGAGGGCCACACTACTGACGGCGATGGACTTCACCATCGCTGACGGTCTTTTTGGCAGGCTGGAGACGCCGCTTTTGCGGGGAACTCCGAGGAAAATAGACCAACCGATATCGATAGTCTTTGAAACCGAGCAAATCGCGGATCGCCGAAATTATCCTTTGAATTCAAGAGCGAGAACTTCTGACGGATCCGGGATACGGTTCTTCGTCGTCAGCGGAAAGATTTTCCTCGATGGATCAATGCGCTATGATGCTTCGGAACTATCGAGTGGGAGTGAGGGGATTCGAATGGCCTGGAGCCGTTCGGGGACGAAACGACATGGTTGACGCATGATCGGAAAATCTATGGGGCTATGTTGTTCGAGATTATAAATCCAATTGGTGCAAAGTATCCTGAGTTGAAACACGACCAGCTCAAGTAATCTGGACGACAGTCAACCCATCGCCTACGTAATTCAATGCGTGGCTGAAACTTATTGCCGTTTGGGCGAGTCCTCGGCATTTCCCAGGAGGCATCGATGAATGAACCCCTTGTCGTCCGACGCGAGACCCAGGTCGCCGCTCCGCCCGCTACGGTTTTCGCCTACCTGACCGATCCGGACAAGATCGTCAGCTGGGTGGGCGCCGAGGCGGTGACCGAAACCCGCCCGGGTGGGCTTTACCTCCTCAAAGGCGTCGCCGGCGACCCCGGCCGGATTGCGCGCGGCGCGTTCCGCGAGGTCGTGCCGGTCCACCGTCTCGCTTACACCTTTGGTTGGGAGGCCGGTCAGGAAGTGCCGCCGGGATCAAGCCTCATCGAAATCGATCTGATTGAGCGCGATGGCGGCACGCTGGTGCGTCTTACCCATAGTGGCCTGCCCAACGCATCGCAGTGTGCCAACCACGACAGGGGTTGGGCGCATTATATGAACCGGCTCACGATCGCGGCGGGTGGCGGACAACCCGGCGCCGATCATGGACCCACGCATCCCTGATTTAAGTCGACGGCGGCTCCGGGCGGCGGAGTTTCGGGCTCGTGGAGCACTGTTGCGTCGCCGCGCATTTTGAGCGAAGCCTCGTGACAAGACCGGCGCCTCGACCCATGATCGCCCGATGGAGCTTTCTTCGACGCTGTCTTGGCTGGTCGATGCCGCCGCCGCGTGCGCGGGCGCCGATCGGTTTTTGGCCGAACTTGGCGCTCATCTGCTCACTGACGGCCTGCCGCTTTCCGCCGGCGCCTTGACGCTCGATATTCCGCATCCGCTCATTGCCCGGCGCACCTGGTTGTGGCGCGCCGATAGCGGAGAAGTCATCGAGGCTCTGGGGTTCACGCCTGGCGTGCCATTGGCGGCGCTGCCGGCGGACGCGGCCGGTGATGCCGGCCGGCGCTGGCTCGCAACCATCGCTGCCGGGCCCGTACACGAGGACACAATCGGGCCGCGGCGCGATGGGCCGCTGGTCTCCTGGATCGGCCCGCGCGCGTTCACTGCGAGCGAAAACGATGAACTGAAAGAGGCCGCGTGCTTCGCCGCCGCGCCGCTTGCCGCGTTTGCTGCACGCGCGACGTTGTCGGCGGCACTCGAAGCCTATCTCGGCCGGCGCAGCGCGGCGCGGGTGCTGGCGGCGCCCTTGCGCCGCGATATCGGCGAGACCATTCAGGCGGCGTTGCTGTTCGCCGATCTGCGCGGCTTCACGGCGCTGTCGGACGGCAATTCCCCCGGCGTCGTCATCTTAGCGCTCGATGCCTGGTTCGACCGTATTGCCGGCGCGATTTACGCTTTCGGCGGCGAGGTGCTGAAATTCATCGGCGACGGCATATTGGCGATCTTTCCGGTCGGCGCGGGAACGCCGCGGGCGGCTTGCGATGCCGCGTTACGCGCGGTGTCCGCGGCGCGCGTCGGCATGGCGCATCTTGACAAAGAGCGGCTTCGGCAAGGCTTGCCGGCCCTGCCGTTCGGCGCCGCGCTGCATCTTGGCGAGATTTTTTGGGGCAATATCGGCGCGGCGAATCGTCTGGATTTCACCGCCATCGGGCCCGCCGTCAATTTGGTGAGCCGCCTGGAGGGCCTATGCAAGCCGCTGCGCAAGACGGTGTTGGTGTCCGGCGCGCTGGCCGCCGAGACCGAGACGCCGCTCGTTGCGCTCGGAACACATGCGCTGCGCGGCATCGCTTCGCCGTGCGCGGTCTTCACACTGCCGGAGAATTGAACCGCCGTTTTTCGTAACTGGGATTGAGTAAATGGCAACCACCATCTACGGCATAAAAAACTGCGACACCATGAAGAAGGCGCGCGTCTGGCTCGACAAGCATGGCATCGATTATGCGTTTCACGATTACAAGACCGTCGGCATCGAGCGCGAGCGGCTCGAGCGGTGGGAGAAGAAGGTCGGCTGGGAAACGCTGCTCAATCGCGCCGGCACCACGTTCCGCAAGCTGCCGGACAAAGACAAAGCCAATCTCAACGCCAAGAAAGCGATCGCGCTGATGCTTGAGCAGCCGTCGATGATCAAGCGCCCGGTGCTCGATCTCGGCAGCGGCAAATTACTGGTCGGGTTTGCGCCGGACCAGTATCAAAAGGCAGTAGGCTGACGGAGACGCATAAGCAGCGGCACACCGCAGGCATCACGCCTTACGCTTCAACCCCCACATGAACGTCCGTTCTTCGGGCTGCAGATAGACCAATTCGGTGAGCGCGCCGATCTCGCCGGTGGTGTCGAAATAGCCGAAGCGCGTTTCATTATGGCGGCCGGATTGCACGAGGCTGTAACCGCGGCCTTCCATGTCTTTCACGGCTTCCGCGTAATTGGACACTTCGACGCCGTAATGGTGCATGCCGCCCTTGGCGTTGTGGTCGAGGAATTT
Organism: uncultured Alphaproteobacteria bacterium; assembly: GCA_963822935.1. Taxonomy (GTDB): domain Bacteria; phylum Pseudomonadota; class Alphaproteobacteria; order Rhizobiales; family Xanthobacteraceae; genus BOG-931. The sequence goes on along the minus strand of CAWGJP010000022.1, from coordinate 13,772 downwards.
CGAATAGGTGCTCACCCCCGAAACCGGCTGGATGAGTTCGATTTGCGTGTCGCCACACCAGCCGAAGGCCAGATGGACGCGCAGCGGCGCCGGCTTGCCGAGATAGGTCTCGTCCTGCAGCTCGGGCTTTTCGATAAACAGGAATTCGGCGACGCCAAGCTTGCCTTTGAAGAATGCCATTGCCTTGTGAATGTCCGGAACGACGAAACCGATTTGAAAAACGCCGTCTGCGAGCATGTTTGCCACTCCAGCCTCCCGATGATTGTAAACGTCTATCGATGCATTGTAGCGGCAACACGTCCCGCGTTAGTTCCTTCAATGCTTCGGCGGTGTGTGGGGATTTTGCAACAGCCGAAAAATAGAATCCGGCAAAAATTCGGCGGGCGGAACTGCCGCATCGCGAAATTGTTAAGTGCGTAGGGTGGCCACTTTGCTGCCACCAAAGGACCATGCTTTGCCCGGCAAGGTCCGGCTCTCTACCGCACGGCGGCGGGCAAAATCCGGCTCGGTCGTCGGGACTGAATGGGACGAGAACTCGGGGGCGAGTATCTTTCGAGGCTGGAGGTTGAAATGAAATTGCGTGCGTTCGCAGGCGGCTTGACGCTCGCTGCCGGGACTGTTGCTTGTCTGTGTTCCGCTCAAGCGGCCGATCTGCCGATGCACCCCGCGCCGGCCCCTGTGGCGCCGGTTGCTTATGCGCCACCGGTCTACAACTGGAGCGGCTTTTACATCGGCGGCCATATCGGCGGCGGCTTCGAAAATTCGACCTGGACCGATCCGCTCAGCGGCGCCAGCGCGAGCTTCAGCGACAGCGGCTTTCTCGGCGGCGCTCAGGTCGGCGTCAATACGCAGTTCAATTGGTTCGTGGTCGGCGTTGAGGGCGACTTCAGCTGGACGAGCATGATCAAGGGCACCAGCACCGACACGGCGGGCAACATCATGACGACCAGTCCGCAATGGACCTCGACGGTGACCGGCCGCGTCGGCGCCGCCTTCGACCGCTTGCTGGTTTACGGCAAAGCCGGTGTGGCCCTTGCGGAGGACGAGAGCACCTTCACGCCGCTCGGCAGCGCAGCGATTACTGACGATTTGACCCGGGTCGGCTGGACCGCGGGCGGCGGCCTCGAATATGCGCTCACCGACAACTGGGCGCTGCGCGCCGAATACGACTATCTCGGCTTCGGCTCCAAACAGCTCACCTTCGGCGGCGCGGGCACGACCAACGCCAATCTGAACGTGCAGGAAGTGAAAGCCGGGTTCGATTACAAATTCGGCCCGTAAGCATCAACGCATTTACAAGCTTGAAAGCGGCGAACGGGGATAAGCAGTCTCCGTTCGCCGGTGCTTTCACTATTGAATCTTGATCTTGGCCGCTTCAATAATTGGCGTCCAGCGCGCGATGTCGGCATCGATGCGGGCGCGGAATTGCGCCGGCGTATCGGGAATCGGCTCCATCAATTGCGCCGTGAGCTTTTCGCGGATCGCGCGCGATCCGATCGCTTCGGTGACCAGCGCCCGAATACGTTCGGTCATAACGTCGGAGATTCCCGCGGGCGCAATGAGTCCGCTCCAGGCGTCGGCCTCGACGTCGATGCCGGCTTCCTTCAGCGTGGGAATCCCGGGCAACAGCGCTGAGCGCTCTGCGGTCGTCACGGCCAGGATTTTGACTTTGCCGGAGGAAACCTGCGGCACCACCGAAATCGCCGGCAGGCAGACCATCTGCACGTCATTGCGGATCAGCGCGGCCATCGCCTGCGGCGACGAGGAATACGGCACATGGACGAGTTGCGTGCCCTTTTTCAGCGCGATCGCCTCCATGGCGAGCTGCGACAGCGAGCCGGTGCCGATCGAGCCGTAGGCGTATTTGCCGGGATTGCGCGCGATCAGATCGATCAATTCCCGCGTCGTGTCGACGCCGAGGCTGGTATTGACCGCAAGCGCGCTCGGTTGCGTCACCAGCATGGTGATGAGCGTGAGATCTTTTTTCGGATCGTAAGGCAGATTGCCGAACAACAGCGTGTTGATGGCAAGCGGCCCGCCGATGCTGATGCCGATGGTCGAGCCGTCCGGCGCGGCCTTGGCCACGGCGTCGGTGCCGGTATTGCCGCTGGCGCCCGGCTTGTTTTCGACGATGAAAGGCACTTGGCTCTTGTCGTGCAGATAATCGGCGATCGTGCGGGCGACGAAATCGGGCGTCGAGCCGACGCCGAATGGCACGACGATCCGCACCGGCGCCGTCGGCCACTGCTGTGCGCTTGCCGCAGCTGTGCAAAACACGACGGCTAGTGCCGCCAGCATGGCGCGCTTCATCGCTTTCCCTCTGCGTTTCCCCTTGGCTGCGCAAGACGTATCATGCCGGTCAAGGAAGTCGAAGCGGAGGTCTCATCGTGCGCGCCACGACGAAATTGCGGGCTTTGTTGAATTCGGGGCGCATCGCGGTCGCGCCGGGCGCCTTCGATGGGCTGTCGGCCCGGCTGGTGGAGCAGGCCGGGTTCCCGGCGATTTATGCCAGCGGCGGCGCTATCGCGCGCTCAGCCGGAGTGCCCGATCTCGGGCTGCTTTCCGTCAGCGCGATCGTTGAGCGGCTGGCTTTGATGGCCGATGTCGTCGCCGCGCCGATCATTGCCGATGCCGACACGGGCTACGGCAACGCGCTCAACGCCCAGGCCGCGGCGCGCGCCTTCGAGCGCGCCGGGGTGGCGGCGTTTCATCTCGAGGACCAGACGTTTCCGAAGAAGTGCGGTCATTACGACGACAAGGGCCTCGTGCCGGTCGCCGAAATGGTGGGGAAGCTCAAGGCCGTCCGCGATGCCTTGCACGACCCGGATTTTGTGGTGATCGCGCGCACCGACGCCATCGCGGTCGAGGGATTTTCCGCCGCCATCGATCGCGCCACTGCCTATCACGAGGCCGGCGCCGATATGCTGTTCGTCGAAGCGCCAACGTCAGAAGACGAAATCGCAGCGGTCGCCAAGCGACTGCCGGGATGGAAGCTCATCAACATGTTCGAGGGCGGCAAGACGCCGCTGCTGCCGGCGCCGCGGCTGGAAGCCCTCGGCTACAGCGTCGTCATCATCCCGAGCGATACGCAGCGCGCCGCCATCAAGGCCATGCAGCGCGTATTGGCGGCCATCGCCCAAGACGGCAGTTCGGCGTCGATGCGCGGCGATATGGTCTCGTTCAAAGAGCGCGAAGCGCTTATCGGCACCGCGGCCCATCTCGATCGCGGCAAGCAGTTTGGCGCCTGAGCGCGGCGCGGCGTCATTGACAATGAGACCGCGCTCGCCATGATCGCGGCCCGAACGTGACCGGCGAGGTGCCTATCGTGGGACTTGCGGAAGAAATCCTCGGGCTTGTGGTCTTTCTCGGTGCGCATGTCTTTGTGACGATGCGCGGCCACCGCGCCGCGCTGGTCGCCCGGATCGGCGAATGGCCGTATCGCGGTCTGTTCTCGGTGGTTGCCATCGTCGGCATCCTCCTCATCGCTTATGGCTTCGCCGATTATCGCGCGGCAGGCATGATCTATCTGTGGTACCCGCCGGTTTGGACGCGGCACATCGTGGTGGTGCTGATGTGGCCGGCGAGCATCATGGTCGCGGCCGCTTATATTCCCGGCAACATCAAGCGCGTGCTCAAGCATCCGCTGCTGGCCGGGGTCAAAACCTGGGCCTTTGCGCATCTGTGCGCCAATGGCGATCTTGGCGGCATCATCCTGTTCGGATCGATACTGGCCTGGGCGGTCTATGACCGTATCACGCTCAAGCGCCGCGCCGATCCGGGCGCGCCACCCATCCCAGTCGGCGGCACCAAGAACGATATCATCGCCATCGTCGTCGGTACGATCATCTATTTCGCGCTTGGCTTCGTGTTTCATCCGGTCGTGATCGGCGTGCCGGCGTTCGGCACGCCCGCACTCGGGCATTGATCATGTCGGTGCAGGAGCAAATCCGGCGGCTGACCGCGCCCGACATTCGCGCCCGCAAGGGCGGCGAACCGATCGTCTGTCTGACGTCCTATCACGCCCACACCGCGCGTCTCGTCGACTCCTATTGCGACGTCATTCTGGTCGGCGACTCGCTCGGCATGGTGATGCACGGGCTCGAAACCACGATCCCGGTCACGCTCGACATGATGATCCTGCAGGGGCACGCGGTGATGCGCGGGTCCAAGCGCGCGCTGGTCGTCGTTGACATGCCGTTCGGCTCCTACGAAGGCTCGAAGGAGCAGGCGTTCGCCTCGGCGGCCCGGATCATGAAAGAGACCGGCTGTGGCGCCATCAAGATCGAAGGCGGCCGGCGCATGGCCGAGACGGTCGCCTTTCTGACCGAGCGCGGCGTGCCGGTCATGGGCCATGTCGGGCTCACGCCGCAGGCGATCAACACTATCGGCTCGTTCCGCGCGCAGGGGCGTGACGAAAGCGATTGGGCGCCGATCGAGGCGGACGCGCAGGCCGTCGCCGATGCCGGCGCCTTTGCCGTCGTCCTTGAGGCGATCGCCGAGCCGCTCGGACGGCGCATCACGGCGCAGATCGCAATCCCGACCATCGGCATCGGCGCCAGCGTTGCCTGCGACGGTCAGATCCTGGTCTTGGAAGATATGCTCGGGCTGTCGCCGCGGGTGCCGAAATTCGTCAAACGCTTCGGCGAGCTTGGCCCGTCGATCGAACAGGCGATCAAGACCTATGCGCAGGAGGTCCGGAACCGCACTTTCCCGGGGCCGGATCACGTCTATGCAATGCGCAAGTCAGACTCTGGAGCCGCCGTAACCAAGCTCCCGGAGCGTGGGAAGGGTCCGTCCCGGGCCTGAGGCCGCGATGCGCCCATGTGCCCCCCATGAGCCCCTCATGAGCCCCTGGGAATGCCAATAAACGTGCGGACTGGCGCGTGCCTGCCGCAGCGTTTTGCCTTGCTCGCGCCATATCATTACACTAGTTGCGGCAAGGTTTTACGGGCGTTTAGGGGCGCGAACGGCGGATCATTTCCGATTCATCGATGGTGGCGGATGAAGCGGGCCTTTCGCCGGTCAGGTCCGGCATGGCTTTTCCGAGCCGACATTTTCCGGGCAAATGCGCGGGGCCGCGGGACTTGAGGTTGGATTGGGGACGAGTGGCGTGACCGACATATTCAATGAAGTCGACGAGGAAGTCCGTCGCGAACAGCTCAACAAGCTGTGGGAGCGCTACGGAATTTACCTCGTCGCGCTCTGCGTTCTTATTGTCGCCGGCGTCGGCGCTTGGCGCGGTTACGAGTGGTGGCAAAGCCAGCAGGCGGCGAAATCCGGCGCCGCGTTCGAGCAGGCGGTGGCACTGGCGCAGGCCGGCAAGCATCAGGAAGCCGAAGCCGCTTTCGGCAAGCTCGCCGGCGACGGCACCGCCGGTTATCGCGTGCTGGCGCGCTTGCGCGAGGCCGCAGAACTGACGCCCACCGACCGCAACGCGGCCGTCAAGGCTTACGACGAGATTGCCGCCGATCGAAATGCCGGACAGGTCATCGAGGACCTGGCGACAGTGCGCGCCGGCTACCTTCTCGTCGACACGGCGCCATACGCCGAGCTTCTGACCCGGCTTGAGCCGTTGACCGCGAATGACCGGACATTCCGCCACACCGCGCGGGAAATCTTGGCGCTGTCGGCCTGGAAGGCCGGCGACATGACCGCGGCGCGGAAATGGACCGACATGATCATGGCCGATCCGCAGACGCCGGCGGGAACGCGCAGCCGCGCCCAAGTTTTGACCGAACTGATCGCGGCGAGCAATAAGGGTTGAACGGATGGCGTTCCGCGATCATTCGTTGCCGTTCCGCGCTGCCTTGGCACTGGCGTTTTTGCTTGTGCTCGCCGCCTGCACCCCCGGCGGTCAGTTCGATCCGACGGAAGTCTTTAATTCGGACATGTTCGACAGCAAGACCAAGCTAAAAGGTCAGCGCGAGCCGTTATTTCCCAATGGCGTTCCCGGCACCACCACCGGCGTTCCGGCGGATCTGGTCAAGGGCTATCAACCGCCGCCCGATCAGGCCAGCGCCAGTCCCGATTCGATAAACGCACCTCCAGCAAACCAGGCGGCCCAGCCGCAGGCAAAGCCCAAACCCACGCCCAAAGTTGCAGTCGGACGGCCGCGAACGCGGGCTGCGAAAATCGAAAAGCCGCCGTCATCGCAGCCGACGCAGATCGACATCGGGGCAAAGGGCGCTCCGCCGCAAAAGCCTTCCGGGGCGCCTTGGCCGAATTCGCCGCCGGCTGCGCAACAGGGTGGGCAGGTCGCCTGGCCGTCGCCGGCGCCGAGCGCGCCTGCCCAGCAGGCCGCGCAGCCATCGCAATCGATCTGGCCGGCGCCGCCGCCCACCGCACCGACGCAGCCCGCGGCTGCGCCGTCAACGGCGCCAAGTTCGCAATCGAGCCAGTCATTCGATTCGATGTGGCCGAAATCCACGCCGGGTAGCACGACCACGCAATAGTTTCGCGGCAGCCGCCATTGGCGGCCTTCCATTATGTGTAAATTGATCTTCGCGCGCCGACCCGCTGTTACGTTTGGCCGGCATTAGGATGATATACAGCCCTCTCTTTCAAAGCCCTGACCATGTCCTTCACCGTCGCCATTGTCGGCCGGCCCAATGTCGGCAAATCGACGCTGTTCAACCGGCTGGTTGGACGCCGTCTGGCGCTTGTCGACGATCAACCGGGCGTGACGCGTGACCGCCGCGAAGGCGAGGCCAAGCTCGGCGATCTGACCTTCAAAGTAATCGATACCGCCGGCCTCGAAGACGCCGAGCGCGAAAGCCTGTCGGCGCGCATGCAGGCGCAGACCGCCGCGGCGATAGCGCAGTCGGATGCGGTGTTTTTTCTTTTTGATGCGCGTGCCGGCGCGACGGCGGCGGATCGCGCCTTTGCCAATCTCGTGCGCAAGTCTGGCAAGCCATCGATCCTGGTCGCCAATAAGAGCGAGGGCCGCGCCGGCGTTGCGGGCGCGCTCGAAGCCTATGCGCTCGGCCTCGGCGAGCCGATCGCGATCAGCGCCGAACACGGCGAAGGCTTGGCCGATCTCTACGATGCGTTGCGCGCCGCATCCCCCGAGGCAACGGCGGTGCAGGAGCCCGATGATGGTGTCATCACGACTTCGGAGCAGCCGCCGATCCGCATTGCCATCGTCGGACGGCCGAATACCGGCAAGTCGACGCTAATCAATCGTCTGCTCGGCGAGGATCGGCTGTTGACCGGGCCCGAGGCCGGCATTACCCGCGATGCGATCGCCGTCGACCTTATTTGGCGCGACCATCGTTTCCGCATTCACGACACCGCCGGCTTGCGCCGCCGCGCGCGGATCGAAGAGAAGCTGGAAAAGCTCTCGGTCGCCGATGCGCTAAACGCCATCCGCTTCGCCGAAGTGGTCATCGTGCTGATCGATGCGCAGACACCTTTCGAGGAGCAGGATATCCGCATCGCCGATCTGGTCGAACGGGAAGGGCGCGCGGTCGTCATCGCGGTCAACAAATGGGATCTGATCGAATCGGAAACTGGCGCGCTGCCGCGACTGCGCGCTGCGGTGGATCAGATGCTGCCGCAGATCAAGGGTGTGCCGGTCGTCGTTCTTTCGGCCAAGCAAGGACAAGGCGTCGATCGGCTGATGGAAGCGATTTTGACTGCGCACGAAGTGTGGAACCGCCGGGCGCCGACGGCGGCGCTCAACCGTTTTTTGACGCAAGTGACCTCGGCAAACCCGCCGCCCGCGCTGCGCGGCCGGCGGGTGCGGCTCGATTACATGACCCAGCCGAAAGCGCGGCCGCCGACCTTCGTGCTGTTCTCATCGCGGCCCAACGCGCTGCCGGAGACTTACCGCCGCTATCTGGTCAACGGCCTGCGCGAACACTTTGCGCTGCCGGGCACGCCGATCCGACTTACCATGCGGGCGAAAGCCAATCCTTATGCCGGAAAGAAACGGCGCCGGTAATTGCTCACGCCGGCTGCAAGAATTCCAGGAATTTTCCGGCGCGGAAATCGTAGAGCTTTCCGGTTTCGCTGCAGCTCGGCAGGCACAGATCGACGATCTTCGCCGCCACCTGTTCCGGCGTCGGCAGCGTCATTGGATCCTCGCCCGGCATAACTAAGGCCCGCATGCGGGTGCGCGTCGGTCCGGGATTGAACAGATTGACCCGCACCGGGGTTGAAGTTGTCTCGTCGGCGTAGGTGCGCGCCAGCGCATTGAGCGCCGCCTTCGATACCGAATAGGGCCCGGCATAGGCGCGGGCATGGGTTGCGGCACCCGACGTGATGAACACGGCGCGGCCGGCCGTCGCGCGCTTGAGCAGCAGGTTCATGGCGCGGATGAGGTGCCAATTGGCGGTGACATTGACCGCCATGGTCTCGTCCCAGTTCTGCGGCTCGACGTGATCGAGCGGCGAGCGCTGGCCGACAACCGCGGCGTTGCCGACCAGCACGTCGAGACGCTGATAACGCTCGTTCAGCGAGGCGGCCAGCCGATAGAGACCCGGGTAATCGCGCATGTCGAGCGGCACCAGCGTCGCCGTGCTGCCGGCCGCGCGCACCGCATCGTCGATCTCTTCAAGGGCGCCTTGCGTCCGGCCGACGGCGACGACGTGGGCGCCGGCTTGCGCCAGCAAGACCACCGTCGCGCGGCCAATGCCTCGGGTGGCGCCGGTAACGAGCGCGATACGTTCGGCAAGAGGCTGCGGCATTCCTCAGCTCGCCTCGGCGAGCAGCGAGAGCTGGCGGGGCGTTGCGTCTTGCCCCGAGCGATCGGTCAGTGCCGTCGGATATTCGCCGGTGAAGCAATGATCGGTGAATTGCGGGCGGACCGGATCGCGGCCCTTCTCGCCCATGGCGCGATAGATGCCATCGACCGAAAGGAAGGCCAGCGAATCGGCGCCGATGAATTTGCGCATGGCTTCGAGATCGTGCGTGGCGGCAAGGAGATTGTCCTGCTCCGGCGTGTCGATGCCGTAGTAATCGGGATGCGTGATCGGCGGCGAGGCGATGCGGAAATGCACTTCGCGCGCGCCGGCTTCGCGCATCATCTGCACGATCTTCACCGACGTCGTGCCGCGCACGATCGAGTCGTCGATCAGGACGATGCGCTTGCCGGCCACCACGGCGCGGTTGGCGCTGTGCTTGAGCCGCACGCCGAGCTGGCGGATGTGCTGGGTCGGCTCGATGAAGGTGCGCCCGATATAATGATTGCGGATGATGCCGAGCTCGTAGGGGATCCCGGATTCCTGGGCATAGCCGATTGCCGCCGGCACGCCGGAGTCGGGCACCGGAACGACGACGTCGGCTGCCGCGGGCGCCTCGCGGGCAAGCTCCGCGCCGCAGGTCTTGCGCACGTTATAGACGCTGCGGCCGCCAATGACCGAGTCGGGCCGCGAGAAATAAATGTATTCGAAGATGCAGGGCCGCGGCGCCATCGCCGGGAACGGCTTGTGCGAATGTGCACCGTCCTCGTCGAAGATGAGGACCTCGCCGTTTTCCACGTCGCGCACGTATTGCGCGCCGATGATGTCAAGCGCACAGGTCTCCGAGGCGAGGATCGGACAGCCGTCGAGCTTGCCCAGCACCAGCGGTCGGATGCCGAGCGGATCGCGGGCGCCGACGAGCTTCTTATTGGTCAGCCCGACGAAGGCATAGGAGCCTTCGAGCATGCGCAGTCCCTCGATGAAGCGATCGACGAAGCGGTTGCGGTGCGATCGCGCCACCAGATGCAAGATCACCTCGGTGTCGGTGGTCGATTGCATCATGGCGCCTTCGCACACCAGCTGGCGGCGCAGCGTCAGGCCATTGGTGAGATTGCCGTTGTGGCCGATAGCAAAACCGCCGGCGTTGAGCTCGGCAAACAGCGGCTGCACGTTGCGCAGGATGGTTTCGCCGGTCGTCGAATAGCGCACATGGCCGACCGCGGCATTGCCGGGCAGACGATCGATCACCTCGCGCCGGGAGAAGGCGTCACCGACCAGGCCGAGACGGCGCTCGGAGTGAAAGCGCTTGCCGTCGAAGGAAACGATGCCGGCGGCTTCCTGGCCGCGATGCTGAAGTGCATGCAGGCCGAGCGCGGTAATCGCCGCGGCGTCGGGATGGCCGAAGATGCCGAAAACCCCACATTCTTCGCGGAGCCGGTCCGCATCCAGATCGAGGAGGTCGGGTTCGGTCATGAGTGCCTGGCCTCCAGCCTGTCCAGTTCGCTGTGCTGCTGATCGGGGGTCGCCTCCGGAGATTCGGTATCCTCCGGGTGCGGCTTCTTCAGCTTGTTTAAAATGGTGTTCTCCGGGTCCTCCGGCAACATCGAGATCAGCCATTGTCCGGTGCCGGCCAGAACGACGCGCGATTTGGCGCTTCTGACCCATTCCGGCTGGCTGCGGTCCGGAACCAGCCAGGTGAAGAACTGGAAGGCTACAACCACGATAATCAGCCCGCGCCCGAGCCCAAACAGGAAGCCCAGGGTGCGATCAAGCGCACCGACGCGGCTGTCGAGCACCATGTCGGAGACTTTTATGGTTAATACCGAGACAACCAGGAGCGTGATCAGAAATACGCCGCCGACCACAGCGATCGCGGCGATCACGTCGCTATTGAAATACTCTTTGGCGTAGGGGACCAGCTTCCCATACGAATACAGCGTTGCCGCGGCGGCCAGGATCCAAGCGGTGATCGAGAGCACCTCCCGCATAAAGCCGCGCACCATCGCGAGCAGCCCAGAAACCAGCATGACGACGATCAATATGATGTCGAGCAGCGTAATCGGCATTGGTTACCAGTCCGCTCGCCAGTGCACCGCGCTCGCCCCGCCTAGCCCGCCGCTGTATAGCCGGGCTCCGCCACGCCGTCACCCGTCTTCTCGGACGCTCAACAGGCTCGGTGGGGTCCTGACACCAAACTGAGAGGCCAAAACGGACGCGCCCGACAAACAGCCAACCTTATAAATCCTGGCGGCCCACGCGTCGCAGCGGCGGCGTCCCGTCGCGGGCGATATCGGCGACCAGGTTGGCGAGCATGCCGACGGCAAACAGCGCAAAGCCGTCGGGAGCTTCGTTGTTCGCGGCCTCAGGCAGAATGGCCTTGGTAAAACCGAGTTTCTGCGCCTCCTTGAGTCGGGCCGCGGTCTGCGCCACCGGTCGCACCGCGCCGGACAGCGATACTTCGCCGAAATAGACAGCGTCGGCGGGGAGGGGGGCGCGCACCAGCGAAGACACCAGCGCGGCCGCCGCAGCAACGTCGGCTGCCGGTTCCTGGACGCGCAGCCCGCCCGCCACATTGAGATAAACGTCATGTCCCGACAGCCGGACGCCGCAATGCGCCTCGAGCACAGCCAGCACCATTGATAGCCGACTGGGATCCCAGCCGACCACGGCGCGGCGCGGCGTGCCGAGCGATGTCGGCGCAACCAGCGCCTGGATTTCGACCAGGAGGGGACGGGTCCCCTCGACGCCGGCGAAAACGGCAGTGCCGGGGCTGCCGAGATCGCGCTCGGACAAAAATAGCTCGGACGGGTTGGGGACTTCGCGCAGCCCAGCGCCGGTCATCTCGAATACGCCGATCTCGTCGGTCGGTCCGAACCAATTCTTGATGGCGCGCAAAATGCGAAATTGCTGGGAGCCTTCGCCCTCGAATGACAGGACGGCATCGACCATATGCTCGACCACGCGCGGGCCGGCGATTTGACCGTCCTTGGTGACGTGGCCGACCAGAATGACGGCCGCCCCGGTGCGTTTGGCGAAACGAATGAGCTCGGCGGCCGAACCGCGCACCTGGGTCACAGTGCCCGGCGCCGCGTCGAGGGCTTGCGTCCACATGGTCTGGATCGAATCGATGACCAGAAGCCGCGGCGTGACGCCCTGCGACAGCGTCGCCACGATGTCCTCGACCGAGGTTTCGGCGGCGACCTCGACCAGCGCATCGGCAAGCCCGAGCCGATCGGCGCGCAGCCGCACCTGGGCCACCGCTTCCTCGCCGGATATATAGACGGCGCGGTGACGGCTGCGCGCGAAGGCTGCCGCCGCTTCAAGCAACAGCGTCGATTTGCCGATGCCGGGATCGCCGCCAAGAAGCAGAACCGAACCGCGCACCAGGCCGCCGCCGGTGACGCGATCGAACTCGGCGATGCCGGAGGCAAGCCGCGGCGCGTCGTGCAATTCACCTTTAAGCGGCTCGACGGCGAACAACCGCCCTTTGCGTGATGCGCGCCGCGGTCCCTCGGCGCCTTCTTCGACCAGCGTGTTCCATTCACCGCAGGCTTCGCACTTGCCGGACCAGCGCGAATAGGCCGCGCCGCAGTTTTGGCAGATAAACTGTTGCGCCCGCGCCGCCATCTCACGCCCCGCGATAGACGAGGTGAGAACGAGAGCCGAGGCGGGTGAGAATCTCGTAACCGATCGTGCCGGCGGCTACGGCGACCTCGTCGATCGTGATATCCGCGCCGATGAGCGTGGCGAGATCGCCGCGGTGCACGGCGCCATCGGGAAGATCGGTGACGTCGATACAGATCAGGTCCATCGAGATGCGGCCGACGATCGGACAACGCTGGCCGGCGATGACGGCGGCGCCCCCCGGCCGGTCGTCGGTGCCGCTGCCGGCGCGCAGGAGGCCGTCGGCATAGCCGAGTGCGACGACGGCGAGCCGGGTGGCACGCTTGGCCGTCCAAGTGGCGTCATAGCCGAGCGCGTCGTCGCGCGCGACGCTGCGAAGCTGGAGGATGCGGCCGCTCAGTTCGACGACGCTCCGCATCGGATTGGGCTGACCGGGCGTGGGATTGATGCCGTAGAGCGCGGCGCCGGGCCGGGCCAAATCAAAATGCGCGGAATTGGCAAGATAAATTCCGGAGGAATTAACGAGCGACGCGGGAACGCTCGGGTATAACCGATGCAGTTCGCGAAACAGATGGATCTGCTTTGAGTTGAGCGGGTGGTCAGGAATTTCGGCGCAAGCGAGATGGCTCAGCAACAGCGCAATGCCGTGATTTTCGGTCTGCGCACGCGGGGCGAGCGCCGCCGCTTCGTCCGGCGCAATGCCGAGCCGATGCATGCCGGTGTCCACCTGCAGTGCGGCGCCACCTTGCCAACCGCGGGCGCCGACGAAAGCGTCCCATTCCGCAAGCTCGGTCGTGGAGTTGATCACCGGCCGCGCATTGATCTCGATAATTCCCTCGCCCCAATCGGGCGTGAAGCCGTCGAGAATGTAGATGGTGGCCTCGCGTGCGCGCGAACGCACGGCTCGCGCTTCGGCAAGATCGGCTACGAAGAACGTCTTGCAGCCGGCTTGCGCCAGCTTTGTCGTCACCTGCGACAGCCCGAGTCCATAGCCATTAGCCTTGACGACGGCGGCGCATTCAACGGTCAGCAGCCGGTGCGTCAGCGCGCGCCAATTCGCTTCGATTGCGGCGAGATCGATGGTTAGCGTGCCGCCGGTCTCCGGGGCCGCTGAAGCGGAATCCGCGGGGGAAAGCCGTTTTGCGCGTGCCAAGGCCGTCTCCATGGACGCGTTATGACCGGCGCAGCGGCGGCGGTAAAGCGGGTCGGAGGAACAAAGCGCTAGAAATCCGGCCGGTGCGCCGAATCAAGATTGCCGAAGCGGGTGACGGCGGCGTCGAACTGCAATTCCACAGTGCCTGTAGGGCCGTGGCGCTGCTTGCCGATGATGACTTCCGCCTTGCCATGCGCATCGGTAATTTGTCGTTCCCATTTGCCAAATTCCGCCGTTCCCTCCCGGGGTTTTTTGTTTTCCAGATAATATTCCTCGCGGAATACGAACATCACGACGTCGGCGTCCTGTTCGAT
>CAWGJP010000021.1:0-131035 GCA_963822935.1 uncultured Alphaproteobacteria bacterium | reverse complement strand
TTGGTCGGAGCGCCGAGATTTGAACTCGGGACCCCCAGTCCCCCAGACTGGTGCGCTAACCGGGCTGCGCTACGCTCCGAAAATCGGGAGGACTATAGTGGGCGGTCACTGAGCCCGCAACATCCGCTCGCCATTTGCAAATTCGCAACATACTGTCGGCAAAATCTCTTGCCGATTGCCCGATTCGCCGGATCACCCTTTGAAGCGGCTTTTCAGCGCGACCTTCAATTCGCTGCGCGGGCTTCGCGACGGCTTTGCGACCGAGCCTGCTTTGCGCGACGAGTTGGTGCTGCTGGTCGTCGCCGTACCGGTGGCGTTTTTTCTGGCGCCGAGCGCCGCCTGGTTCGCGGCCATGATCGGCGCCGTGCTCGTCATTCTCGCCGTCGAATTTCTTAACACTGGGCTTGAGAAACTCTCCGATCACGTCACGCGCGAGGAGCACAACGACATTCGCCGCATAAAGGATTTCGGCTCGGCGGCGGTATTTTGTGCGCTCTGCCTTACCGGACTGGTGTGGCTGTTGGCGATTGCGGTGCGTTGCGGATTGCTCTGAGGATTTCAAGGAGCGGCCGGTGATCACCCGGCGCACCTGCTGCGGCGCGGATCGGCCCATAGACGGCCGCGATCGTCAAAGCGACCGCTCCCGCCGCGTAAATTGCGGCATAGAGTGCGAGAAACTCGACCAGGTCGAAGCCGGCACCAAAGGCGAACAGTGTTGCGGCGATCATTGCGACGGCAACGGCGGCGCCGTTGTAGGCGAGACTGCGGAAGAAGCCCGTAAATTGCAGCAACGCCTCCGATACGATTTGCAGGATGCTGGCAAGGAGCAGCACGACCAGAATGGGGACGACTGCCGGCGGAATAGTTGCGGCCGTTCGCAGCAAGAACGCAAACAGCGGGCCGCCGGCGAATAGCAGCAGTGCGCAGGCAATTGCGGCCGGCACGCAGCACAGCCCCGCCACCAAGAGCGTCGTTCGCACCAGACGGCTGACATCCCGCACGGCCAGCGCCCGCGTCTGTCCGGCAATGGCGAGATCGCAAATGGCGGCGAAGATGACGCAGGCGCCGCGGAAGATGCGAAACGTCACCTCCAGGATGATTGGCGCCTCGCCGAGGCCGAACCAGAGCGGCACGACGTAATAGGGAAACGTCACGTTGAAGACGCCGCTCAAAGCGCCGGTGGCGCTTCGCGTGATTGAGCGCCGGTTGGCGACCATAAAGATCATGAACTCGCGCGGCACGCCCCCTAGGCGCGATGCCAACGCGCCGCGTTGCGCGAGCCTGAACGCCGCGACGGCAAACAGCGCGCCCCACAAAATATTGCAACCGATCAGGAAGAGACCGAGCGGCAGACCGCCGAGCATGGCCAGCATGGTCGCGATAACGACGACGCGGCGGACGAGCTCGAGCCGCTCGTAAAACAAAAATAGGTCGACGGCGATGCTGATGTTGCGCAGCGACGACCAGGCCAGATTAAGCGCGATGGTAAGGAGGAACAGCGCCAGCTCGAAGGCGCCGAGAAGCGTCGAGGACGGCAGCGCCAGCGTGACGAACAAGCAAATCACAGCCGCGGCGAACGCCAGCATCGCATAGAACAAAATGACGGCCGTTGCCTGCCGCGCGGCCTGCTCGTTTCGGGTTCCCGCGAGGTAAGAACCCCGCAGATTGACAAAAGCGATATTGCCAAGCCCGAGGTCGGCGAGCCACAGCGAGTAGCCGGTCGCTGCAACGATGATGAAGATTGAAAACCGCTCCGGCGTCAGAATTCGCGCGAAGACAAAGGTCTGGACCAGCCCCGTTGCGACCCCACCGCCGGCGGTGGCAAAGCGCAAGAGCGAGTAGCGGAGCGAAATCAGCCGCTCGCGCGGCGTTTTCATCGCTGCCGCGTCATCGGGAAGAGCTGCGATGTTCGCGTGCATGATTGACGTTCTATCGTGACGCAATTGCGGGTGCGCCCGGCACCTCATGGGCGAGCCGGATCGGTCCGCGGATCATCAGTGCGACCGTCGCCAGCGCGCCGCAGGTGTAGGCCGCCGCATAGGCATTCAAGAATTGCACGATGCCGAAGTGATCCCAGACCGCGAAGGCGGCGATGGCAGTGAGAACCGCAACCAGGGCGAATGAGATACGCGCCACGTCCTTGAAGAAGCCGGTGTGCACCAAGACGCTATGCGACACCATCTGCGCCAGATTGCCGACCAGCAGCATGATGATGACCGGCGTGGTCGCCGCCGGCATGACGGCGGCCGGGCCGAGAAGTACCGCGAAAATCCGCCCCGCGGCGAAAATCAGAACGCCGCAGACCGCGGCGGCGGGGATGCTGCACAAGGCCGCAGCGAGCCAGGTGGCGCGGACCATGGCGGGACCGTCGCGCTCGGCGAGGGCGCTCGTCTGCCGCGGCACCAGGCTGTCGCAGGCCGCGCTGTAGAACTGATTGGCGACGCGATACACCTTGAACGTGGTGTCGAGGATGATGGTCGGCGCGCCGAGCCCAAAAGCCCATGGCGCCAGAAAATAGGGAAAGTTGTAGATATAGGTCTCGCTCAGCGCGTAGACGCCGCTGCTGAAAAGCTTGCTGCGGTTGCCGCGCAGGAAATCGACAAAACAAACAGCGTTGCGGCGAAAATCGCCGACAAACGCCGCGCGTTGCCGCAGCTTCACGATGGCCGCGGCAATGACGGCGATCCAGCCGGTATTGATCGCGAGCAGAAAAACAAAAATCGGCAGTCCGAACAGCAGCGCCAAGAGCGCAATCGTATTGATTGCCCGGCGCGAAGCCTCCAGCATTTCGAAATAGACATATTCGTCGATGGCGATGCTGAAATAGCGCAAAGCGACCCACGGCAGATTGACGGCGTTGAAGACAAAAAACAGCGTCAATTCTGCGCCGTCGGTCATCGAATAATGAAAGCGGCCCGCCAATATGAAAAAGCAAATGACCGAGGCAATTGCCGCAAGCACAACATACAAGACGAAGACCATGGTCGCCTGGCCGGCAAGCGCGCCCAGCGGCTTTTTCTCGAGGAAGCGGCCGCGCAGATTGACGAACAGCACCTTCACAATGCCGACGTCGGCCAAGTAGAGCGAATAGCCCAGCGCGGCGAAAAAGATGAACAGCGAGAACCGCTCCGGCGTGAGCACGCGGGCAAACACGAAGGTTTGCAACAGGCCCGTGGCCAATGTGCCGGCCGCCGTCGAGGCGCGCAGCGCCATATAGCGAAAGGAGATGAGGCGCTTGCCAATCATTGGAATTTCTGGCGCGTGTAACAGTGGGACGGACGTCGAGATTGGCCGCCGGTCCGCTTCACGCCGCTGCTCCAGCGCTAATGAGCTCGGCCACGGCGCGCGCGAAAGATTCGGGCGAGAGCTGATGCGCGATATCGGCGCGGGCGGTCTCGCCGAGGCGTCGGCGCAATTCGGGCTCGGCGGCGAGCCGGCGCAGCCAATCGGCGGCGTGGTCGACATTGGCCTCGGCCCAAAGCTGGCCGTCGGCAACGAAGGCGCCGTCGTAAGGATCCTGCACCGGCACCAGATCGTAGGATACCGGCGCCGAATTGCGCTCGTTCATGAAATCCATATTGCCCGACCAGCCGGTCGCCACCACCGGCTTGCCGAGCTGCATTGCTTCAGCCGGAACGAGGCCAAAACCCTCGGAGCGGTGCAGCGACAACACGATGTCGACTGCGGCCATCAAGCCCGACATGTCCGCCGGCGGCAGCATGACATTGATGAGGCGGATATTTGGCGCGCCGGTGATGGCGCGCTCGAGTTCATCACGGGCGATCGGCGAAGCGCCGTGGTCGATCAGCTTGATCGCGAGTAGGCGGTCGGGCGCGTCGCCGAAGGCGCGGCGAAAAGCGGCGATGGCGGCCAACGGATTCTTGCGCGTGAACGCGGAGCCCATGTGGAAGGCGGTGAGCACGATCAGCGCGTCGGCCGGCAGGCCGAGACGCGCGCGCATATTGGGCGTGGGCGTCACCGGCGGCAGCGGATGCGGCACCACCCGCACCGGCAGATCGGTCGCCGCCGCGACAGCGACGCGTGTGAGCTCGCTCGGCACCCAGATTTCGTGGAGATAATGAAGGCTCGGCAGCCAGTTGTCCGGGATGCGGGGAAATTCCCAGGCCCAATAGCCAATGACATGGCGGCCGCGGACGCGCGCGCGCCCAAGTGTCCACAAGGCGTACGGCAGAAACGGCGCGTTGTGATGAACGACGAGCGTGCCGCCAGATCCGGGAACGATGGGACGGCGAGCCGGACCCTCGAGTTCGGCTTGGCCGAAGGCGGCGCTGATGTCGAAGGCGGTGGGCTTCATGCCGGCGGCCTCAAGCGAATCATAAGCAAGGCGTGCGCCTTCGCCGATGCCGCTCATGGTCGAGAACAGGCCGGCAATGGCAATGGGAAATCCACCGCGCGGCGCGCGATCGGGTCGCGGCGCTACGAGCCGGCTGACGCGCCCCAAAATTTGGGTCCGCGTCGACTGCGGCAAGCGCTGCCACAATCGGCGCAACGGGTGGCGGCGCGGCGGCTTGCGCCCAGTCCCCTCGCGCTCGGGTATTGCCGGCACGGCGACCTCGCGCGCGGCGCGGGGCAGTGGCTGCAGAGGCGCGTGCATCGCTGATCCCTATGGCGAACAAGGAGAAATCACCGCAAACTGTAGCGGTTCGGTGCTAACGAAATGGTAAATCGAGCGGTCTAATGCCCCACTTCCGGGCGGCGGCGTTCGGGCTGGTTCCGGCAGGCGTGAATGAGGCCTTAAAGCCCGGTCTGAACGGCGGCGTGGACGGGCCGCTGCGGCGGCCGATCCCACTGGTCGATCAGGCGCAAATATTGTTCCGCCATTACTTCGAAACCGTAAGCCGGCGACAGCCGCGCCAGTTCGCCGGCGATCTCTTTGCGCAACGGTTGATCCGTCAAAATGTCCCGGATGCGTGCAGCCCAGGCCGCTTGATCGCCTTGCGGCAGCACGAGCTGCGCGGTCAGGAGCGGTGAGGCGGCGAACATTTCGCGAAACGACGGAATGTCGCTGCACAGCGCCGGCACGCCGGCATGGATTGCTTCGATGCCGGCAAGGCTCAAGCCTTCGTAACGCGAGGGAAACAGCGCGAGATCGATTGCCGAATAAAACAGTCCGATCCGGCCGTGGGCGATCGCGGGAATAACGTGAACCCGCTCCGCCAATCCCGCAGCCTCGATCTGCGATTTCAGTAAGGCTTCGTCCGGGCCGATGCCAAGCAGAACCAGCGTCGCCTCGGGCAGGCGCCGGAGCAGATCGAGGCTGAAACTCTGGTTCTTCTGATGGCTCAAGCGGCCGATCTGGCCGAGGATGAGCGCATCGGTCGGCAATCCGAGCGCCGTGCGCGCTTCGGCGCGCAAAAATGCGTGCGGAACATCGTGGCCGTTGACGACCACCGCCATGTCGTCGCGGCCATAGGTCTCGACCACGCTATGCGCGCAACCGACCATGTGCCTGTACAGGCCGAACCAATGGACGACCTCGTCCAGCGCCATCAGCGAGGGTGTCACGAAGGCGCGTGGGCCGTGATAGGTGGGGATGCGATTGCGCGTGCCGGCCATGCGGCCCGCCACGCCAACCAGCAAATTCGAATACGGCTGTAGTCCGAACAACACGTCGGGCTTCGAGTGGCGCAGCGCGGCGACGATGCGGAAGAACAGAGATAAGAGCAGCACCGGCGAGCGCGAGCGCTTGGCCGGTACGAAGACTCGCGTTCCCGCCGGCATGTCGCCGTCCGATCCGAACAGATACCATTCCTCGACGTGATGACCGCGTGCGCGCATCGCCCGGGCGAGATTGCTCGCCAGGATCGAGGTGCCGCCATTGTCATGCGCCGTGCCGAGAAAAACGATCGACCGCGGGTGGCGTGCTGGCTGAGCCGTCACATGAGTTTTTCCGAACTGCGGCGATGGTTGCATGCGGCCTGTTAATAGATTGTTCCGATCAGGCAGGACTGAGGTCCGATCGCCAGGCGGCTTTTTGATTGGCCACCATCAGCCCCCAAATCAGCCCGATCATCAGGAAAAAGTGACGCCAATGGTCGGTGTCGACGATCATGCCTTCGACCAGTTCGCCGACGAAAACGGCGTAAGCGGCGACGAGATAATACTGCCACGGCGATCGCACCAGGACGGCGCGAAGTCCGGCCATCAGCGTTGCCGCGACCAGCGTCAGATAGGTCGCGCCGCCGAGCCAGCCATAGACCAGAAAACCCTGCATATAGACGTTGTGCTGCTGCAGCCCGTAGGTATTGGCAAAGGCAAAGGGTCCCATGCCATTCGGGTTGTCGAGGATCACGCTCAGCGCCAATTTTTGCTCGGTAAAACGGCCGCCCGGGCCGATATCATAAGGCTGGATCACCTTGGCGCGCTCCACGAACAAGTCGTGGATGGAATTGACCGACAGAAAGGCGATCACCAGCGCCGCCATCACAATCACCGCGACGAAACCAAGCAAAACCATCCGGGAGCGCGTGCGCGGCTCGGGCGTGACCACGAGCAGGATCATGAAGCAGACGGTCGCCGACACCGCAAAATGGACCCAGGCGCCGCGCGAGAAGCTCAGCAACAGGCCTCCCAGCAGCGCCATCATGACCGTGAGGTCGAACAACCTGATGCCGCGTGTCAAGAGTCCGATCATCAGCATCAATAGCGGAAAGATCAGAAATGGCCCGTAGACGTTGGGATCCTTAAAGGTCGCGCTGACGCGATCCCCGTCCATAAAAATCGCGGCGCCCGGCAGCAGGTGGAAAAATCCGATATAGCCGGTTATGGTGGCCAAGATCGCCGCGAGCAAATAGGCGCGCCGCAAGATCTGCAGCCGCACGGCATTGCCATCGCTGAACAGGCAGGCGAACACGAGAGCGGCGCAGCCGAGATAGACCGAGGTGCCAAAATACTGGACCGCTTTTTCGTCGTCGCCGACCTGGATCACCGACATGGCGCCGCCGACCAGCCATACGATCGTCAATACCAATAACGGCGCGAGCCTGCGGTCGAACGGCACGCGCGCGGTAACGCAGGCGACCAGGAGCACGAACATCATCACGTCGTGCGGCGACGGTTCAATGAAGGCGATCGAACTCAGCAGTACCGTGATGAACAGCACGAAATTGAGGAGCCGCTCGGCGAAAGCCGCGGAGCTGCCGGCATAATCGGGCGACAGCGCGACCGCCGGGCTGCGGGCGGCCATCAATAGGCGCCTTCGCCGCGGATCAGCGCGAACGGCGTGCGCAGCACGATGTAAAAATCGAACGTGATCGACCAATTCTCGATGTAATAAAGGTCGTGCTCGACGCGGCGGAGGATCTTTTCACGACTGTCGGTTTCGCCGCGCCAGCCGTTGATCTGCGCCCAGCCGGTGATGCCCGGTTTGACGCGATGCCGCGCGAAATAGCCGTCGACGGCCTCGTCATAAAGGTGCTCAGCGGCCTTGGCGTGGATGGCGTGCGGCCGCGGACCGACCAGCGACATGTTGCCGGTGAACACGACGTTGAGCAGTTGCGGCAGCTCGTCGAGGCTGGTCTTGCGGATGAACCGGCCGACGCGGGTGACGCGCGGATCGCCTCTGGTCACGAGCTTGCTGGCGTTGGCGTCCGTGGCCTCAGCATACATGGAGCGGAACTTGTAGATTTCCACGAATTTGTTGTTGAAGCCGTAGCGCCGCTGCTTGAAGAAGACCGGGCCCTTGCTGTCGAGCTTAATCGCGATGGCGATCAACAGCATGATCGGCGCGACGGCGATCAGCACCAGCGTGCCGATAATCTTGTCGAACAGCCATTTCATCACGACGTCCCAATCGGCGATCGGGCGATCGAAGATGTCGAGCACCGGGACGTGGCCGATATAGGAGTAGGCGCGCGGACGAAACCGCAATTTGTTGCTGTGGGCGGCGAGCCGGATGTCGACCGGCAGCACCCACAATTTCTTCAGCATCTGCAGGATGCGGCCTTCCGCGGAGATCGGCAGCGAAAAGATAACGAGGTCGACGCGGGTGTGGCGGGCGAACTCGACGAGGTCGTCGACGGTGCCGAGCTTGGGGATGGCGTTGAAGCTTGTTACGGCGCGATCGTCGCCGCGATCGTCGAACGTGCCGACGACGCGCACGTCGGAATCGCGCTGCGCGGCGAGCGCCGCGATCAGGGCGTCGCCGCTGTTGCCGGCGCCGACAATGACGGTGCGGCGGTCAAGGCGCCCCTGCCGCGTCCAGCGCCGCACCAGGAGGAACAGGGCGCGCCGAAAGGCAATGAGCGCGACCAGCCCGACCGCATAAAAGCTGCCGAGCCAGAACCGGGAAAATTGGTCGCCGGATTTGGTGAAATACGACGTGGCGATGGCGAGCAGAAACACCACGGACCAGGCCGACGCGAGCCGCATATATTGTTTTTCATGGCCGCGAAAGGCTTGGACTTGGTAGATGTCGGCCGCCTGGAACGCCAGCATGGAAAGCAACGAGATGCCGGCGATCGCGCCGATATAGTAGCGGCTGGAATCGACCAGCGGCGAGATCGACCAGACATACAGCGCAAATCCGGTCGCCGCGACAAGCGCGCTCTCGACGACGCGGACAATGCCGGCGACAACGATGGGCGAATAGGCGTCTTTGAATCGCTGGGCGGCGACCGCCAGCGCGGCGGCAGACAGAGCGTGCGGCCCCGAGGCT
Organism: uncultured Alphaproteobacteria bacterium; assembly: GCA_963822935.1. Classification (GTDB taxonomy): domain Bacteria; phylum Pseudomonadota; class Alphaproteobacteria; order Rhizobiales; family Xanthobacteraceae; genus BOG-931. The sequence goes on along the minus strand of CAWGJP010000021.1, from coordinate 122,358 downwards.
TTCGCAGTCGCGCGCGGCATGGCTTTGACCGCTGACGACAGCGCGGCGGCGGTTTCAAATATCGTACTCGGTTCGGGAGCTGACATAGTCGTTAAACTTCTCCCCGCGGCCGCGGTAACCCCAGGCTTCGTCCCGACATTTTGCCGACAACATAGTGAACAATCTTCAAAAATTGGTTATGCAAATTGAGCAAGATTTCGCGTCGCGATGGCTTCGCGGTAGGCGGCGAGATTGCATTCGACCATCGTCGTCAGCGAGAATTCGCTGCGGATCCGAGACCGCAGCGCCTGCGCGCCGGACTGCATCTCCGCCGGATCGTCGATTGCCGCGGTGATGGCGCCGATGAGCGCAGCAATGTCGTCAGGCGGTATGAGTCTGGCCGCTTGCGCACCAAATATTTCGGGGTTGCCGCCGACGGCGGTGGCGATGATTGGCAGCCCGGCGGCGGCGGCTTCCAACACCACATAGGGCAGCGACTCGGCGCGCGAGGGGATGACCAGCATGCGGCCCATGGTGAACGCGGTGCGCGCCGGACAATGACCAATGAAGCGCACTTGATCGGCAAGCCCGAGCCGGTTCGCCTGTGCCCCCAATTTTGCGGCGTCGGGACCTTCACCGGCGATAGTTGCGGTCACGCGGCGGCCGGATTGTTTGAGGATGGCCAGCGCATCGATGAGGACGTCCATGGCCTTTACCGGACGCAGCTCGCCCACGCAGACGATGTCGGCGGCATCCGGCCGCGGTACCGCCAGTTCGAACTCGGCCTCGGCGATGCCGTTCCGCACAATGCGAACCATCGCCTGCGGCGGGGCGACCACGTTGCGATATAGCTCGGCGATGTAACTGCTTTCGAACAGAAACAGATCGGTGCGCGGATTGAGGATCCGCTCCAGCGACCGGTAAAAGCCGCCGCTGAGCGTGCCGGGACAATAAACCAGTGAGCCGCCGTGTGGCGTATAGGCGCGGATGGCGTTCGGCGCCGCGGGCGCGAGTCGCGCCAAGGCCGCGCCCTTGGCGCCGTGGCCATGCAGCACGTCGGGCGCCAGCGCACTAATGCGGCGCGAAATGCGCCACAGCGCATAGATGTCATGATGGTTGAGCTCGCGTGCGATCGGCACGCGCTCGACACCGAGCGCAAGGCGCGGCGCCAGTTCGGCGAGCACAGCCTCGGCGCGGGGGCCGCCGGTTGTAGAGTCGACGATGAGACCGACGCGATGGCCGCGCTCGATCTGGCCTCGTGTCACATCCACCACGTGGCGGAACAACCCGCCGAGCGGCGCGCGCAGAAGATGCATGATCTTAAGGCCGGTCGGCGCGAAGGCGGTGGGCGCGGCAGCGAATACGCCGGCGTGGTCAATAGGCACGCGGCCGAGGGTCGGATGAATCGGGCGCGGATCGCCCATGCGCGGTCCTTAAACTTGATGGCAAACCGTTAATCCGGATAGAGGGCTCTGGAGGTTAATAAACCCTGACGTCGGATCGCGATCTAAGAGCCGCGGCGATCTTAGCCAGGACTGCACACGGGACCGGGCCTTAACCGGATGGCAACCTTAATAGTTTGTGATCGCTCATGGCTCTGCGGTCTGTCGGCAAGTATGTTGCGAGGAGTTTTCGAATGAGTGAGGCGTCGCCGTCGCCGCCGCCCCGCGCCAAAGCGCCGTCCACCGGCGAACTCGATCTGTCGGGGCTCGGCGCGACGTTATGGCGTAAGAAATGGACCGTGCTGCGCCCGACGATTTTGGTCGCGGTGGCCACGCTTGTCGTCGTTCAGTTCATTACGCCGCGATATCAGGCGGAGTCGCGCGTCTTCATCGAGAGCCGCGCCAACATCTATTTGCGCCCCGACGTCGACAAGGACGTCCAGAATCCGGTCGACGACGAGGCGGTGACCAGCCAAGTGCAGATCATCCTGTCGCGCGACTTGGCGCGCGAGGTGATCAATAAGCTCAAGCTCGGTGAGAAACCGGAATTCGATTCCGCGCTCAACGGCGTCTCGCCGATCAAAGCCGTGCTCGGCTTGATCGGCCTCGGCAAGGACCCGTTGAACATGACGCCGGAAGAGCGCGTACTCAACTCCTACTACGACCGGCTGACGGTGACGCCGGTCGAGAAATCACGCGTCATCAACATCGATTTTCTATCGCAGGATCCGCAGCTGGCCGCCCAAGTCGCCAACGCCATCGCCGACGCTTATTTGACGCGCCAGCGCCAGGCCAAGGAAGAGCAAGCCAAGACCGCGGCGCAATGGCTGTCCGGTGAAATCGACACCATGCGGCAGAAAGTGGAAGAGGCGGAAGCCAAAGTCGAAGCTTTCCGCGCCAAGTCCAATCTGTTGGTCGGCAACAACAACACCACGCTGTCGGCGCAGACGCTTGGCGACGTCAATGCCCAGCTTGCTGCAGCGCGCTCGCAAAAGGCCGACGCCGAGGCCAAGGCCAAGATGATCCGCGAGATGCTCCGCTCCGGTCAGCCGATCGAATCCTCCGATATCCTCAATTCCGAGCTCATCCGCCGGCTGGCCGAGCAGCGCGTCACCTTGCGCGCGCAACTGGCCGAACAATCGGCGACGCTGCTCGACAACCATCCGCGGATCATCGAACTCAAAGCGCAGATCGCCGATCTCAACAATCAGATTAGAGCCGAGGCGGAAACTATTGCGCGCTCATTCGAGAACGATTCCAAGCTCGCCGGCGCGCGGCTCGACACGCTGACCGCAAGCCTCGATCAGCTCAAGAGCCAGGCCGCTACGACCAATGGCGATGACGTACAGCTGCGCGCGCTCGAGCGCGATGCCAAATCGCAGCGCGATCTATTGGAGTCGTATTTGGCCAAATACCGCGAAGCGACGTCGCGCAACAGCCTGGAGTCGAGCCCGGCCGATGCGCGGGTGATCTCGCGCGCCACGGTGTCGAACGTTCCGGCTTATCCGAAGAAATTGCCGACGGTGCTGATCGCGACCTTCGCCACGCTGTTGATCAGCTCCGGCCTGATCATGACCAAGGAGATTCTTGCCGCTCCGGTCGGACCCGCTCCGGCGCGGACGGAGCCGAGCGTCGGGGCGTCTGACGCCTGGGCGCCCAGACTGGCGGCGATCGCCAACGAGCCGCCGCGGCCGCCGGCAGCCGCCGGCGTTCCCGCCGGCTCGATTGTAAGCGTCGCCGATAATCTGCGGCATGCCGGTGCCGCCGGCGAGCGGCTCGCCGTGTTCGGCGCCATGCCGGGAATTAACACCAGTCAAACCGCGATCAAGCTGTCGCGCTTGCTGGCGGACGATTCCAGTGTCGTGCTGGTGGGCCTCGCCTCCGGCGATACCGCGATCCGAGGAATATCGAACGAGCCGTCCGCCCCCGGGCTCGCCGAGCTTGCCTGCGGCGCGGCGTCGTTCGGCAGCATCATCACCAAGGACAAATTCTCGCCGCTGCACTTGATCTCGGCGGGGCAGGCGCCGGTCGATCGGGTCGGTGTCCTCGCCGCGCCCGGCATGGTCGCGAATTTCAACGCCTTGGCGCGCGCCTACGATCATCTCGTGGTCGATGCCGGCGAGGCTGCCGGGGCGGAGATCGACCGCATTTCCGAGGTTGCTGCTCACGCCGTGCTGATTACTGACGCAGTATCCAATGCCGCCACGATTTCGGCGCGGGATCGCCTGCTGGCGTCCGGATTTGGCGACGTGCGGATCCTTGTCGGCGGCCACGGAACTCCCGGCGAGACCGCCGCCGCCGCGTAAATGCCGGCTTTGCCGCCGACGGTTGACCGGGCTTTTGCCTTGGCAAAAGATCATCGCTGCGCTTCGACGAGGGAACGCCGGTGGCCGGCCTGAAGCAGACGATCATTCGCGGCGGCTTGGAGTCGCTGTATTTCACCGGCGCGCATATCGCGCTGCGGCCGTTCCTCGGCGGCATCGGCGCAATCCTGACGCTGCACCATGTGCGCCCGCCGCGGCCGGATCGCTTTCAACCCAATCGCCTGCTCGAAGTCACGCCGCGCTTTCTCACCCGCGTGATCAAGACGCTGCGCCGCTCCGGCCTCGATCTGGTCAGCCTCGACGAGATGCATCGCCGCATGACCGTCGGCGATTTTTCGCGCCGCTTCGCCTGCCTGACCTTCGACGACGGTTACCGCGACACGCTGCAGTGGGCCTATCCGATCCTCAAAGAGGCCGGCGTGCCGTTCGCGATCTATGTGCCGACAAGCTTTCCGGACCGGCTTGGCGAATTATGGTGGCTGGCGCTCGAAGCGGTGATCGCGCGCAACGACCGCGTCGGCCTGGTGATTGCCGGACGGGACCGCAAGTTCGACTGCCGTACGGTTGCCGAGAAGCGCGCGCTGTTCGACGAGCTTTACTGGTGGCTGCGCGGCCGGCCGACGGAAACCGAATTGCGCGAGGTTGTCCGCAATCTCGCCGCCTTCTATCACGTCGATATCGCCGCGTTCTGCAGCGAATTATGCATGAGCTGGGGTGAACTCGCCGAGCTCGCAACCGATCCGCTCGTCACCATCGGGGCGCATACCGTGACCCATCCGATGCTGGCGAAGCTTACGAAGGACAACGTGCGCTCGGAGATGGATTTGAGCTGCTCGGTGATCGAAGCGGCGCTCGCGGTGCGGCCGCAGCATCTGTCCTATCCGTTCGGCGATCGCACCTCGGCTGGCGCCCGCGAATTTGAGATCGCCGCCGAACTCGGTTTCAAAACGGCGGTGACGACGCGGCCCGGCGTGCTGTTCCCGGAACATGCGCAGTGCTTGATGGCGCTGCCGCGGATTTCTCTCAACGGGGATTACCAGCGGATCCGTTATGTGCGCGTCCTGCTGTCGGGCGCGGCGACGGCGATGTGGAATGGGTTTCGGCGGCTCGACGCGGCCTAGCTGACGACCAACGACGGATCAGCCGCGAACGCCGCGTCCGTCGCCTGCCGTCCCTCCGCTATCGTCAGATTTCCGGCTCATCCACGATACGATCGGCATCGCCGGCAAAACCCAGCCCAGCCCGGCAATCACGTAATAGGCAATCGACAGCGTGGCGCTGTCATGGATGGCGGGCGCTTGTGCCAGTGCCATGGCTAGCAGCGCCCACACGACGACCAGCACCAAAAGCACCACGGTGCCGATAAATTTGCGCAGGCGAATGGGCATGGCGGCAAAGTTCCAGGAGCGACAATGAGAGCGACAATGCGCGAGTTGCGAGGGCAGGGGGCAGCACTATATGGTCCGCGCGCCCATCACAAGCGACCTAAGACAAGCGACCGACGCCAGCGATCGAAATGATCAGCCGAACTTCATATCAGACGCGCGCGATCCGGCTCTGGCTCTACGCCGTCGCCGCGCTGGTGCTGGCCATGGTTCTGGTTGGCGGCGCGACGCGGCTGACCGAATCCGGGCTGTCGATCACCGAATGGCAGCCGGTCATGGGCGTGGTGCCGCCGCTCAACGACACGCAATGGCAGGCGGAGTTCGAAAAATATCAGGCCATTCCGCAATACCGCGAGCTCAACCGCGGCATGAGCCTCGATGCCTTCAAGACCATCTACTGGTGGGAATGGACGCATCGGCTCATCGGCCGCACCATCGGCGCGGTGTTCCTGCTGCCGCTGTTGTGGTTTTTGTGGCGCGGCTGGGTCGGTCCCGGATTGCGCGCGCGGCTGTGGCTGATCTTCGGCCTCGGCGCGCTGCAAGGCGCGGTCGGTTGGTGGATGGTGGCGTCGGGCCTCGTCCATCGCGTCGAAGTCTCGCAATATCGCCTGGCAACGCATCTCGCGTTGGCTTGCATCATTTACATCGCCATCCTGTGGACAGCGCAGCGGTTGGATGACCACGACTCCGCCCCGGCGCCCGGCGCCATTCGCGCCACCGCCATTGGTTTGCTCGTTCTGGTGCTCGGGCAGATTTATCTCGGCGCGCTGGTCGCGGGGCTGCGCGCCGGCTACGTTTACAACACTTGGCCGCTAATCGACGGCGCCTTGGTGCCCCGCGCGTCGCGGCTGTTTTTTGATGTGCCGCTGTGGCGCAATTTCTTCGAAAATACGCTCACGGTGCAGTTCGACCACCGCATGCTGGCTTATACGATCTGGTTCGTCGCGCTCATTCACGCCGGCAGTGCGATGCGCACCGTGAAAGTTGGGCCCGTCGTGACCGGAGCGGCAGTTCTTTTCGCGGCGGTGACGCTGCAAGCGGCGCTCGGCATTTTCACGCTGCTGATGGTGGTGCCGATCTCGCTCGCTTTGATGCACCAAGCCATGGCGATGGCGGTGCTGACGGTGGCGGCGATTCACGCCGCATCAGTCGCCGAGCGCGCTCCTCGGGCTATCGTTGCGCCGGCGCGCGCCTAAAAGCTAATCCGCCAGCGCTTGCTCCAGATCGGCGATGATGTCGTCCGTATCTTCGATTCCGATCGACAACCGCACCACGTCGGGCCCCGCGCCGGCCTGGACTTTCTGCGTGTCGGATAGCTGCCGGTGCGTGGTCGAAGCCGGATGGATGATCAGCGAGCGGGTGTCGCCGATATTGGCGAGGTGCGAGAACAGTTTCACATTCGAGACGAGCTTCACGCCGGCGTCATAGCCGCCCTTGAGCCCGAAGGTAAACACAGCGCCGGCGCCTTTCGGACAGTATTTCTGAGCCAGATTGTAATAGCGGTCGCCCGGCAGGCCCGGATAGCTGACCCATGCGACCTTCTCATGTCCCGCGAGCCATTGCGCGACCGCGAGTGTATTATCGCAATGCTTCTGCATGCGCAGCGGTAGGGTTTCGATGCCGGTGAGGATGAGAAAGGAATTGAACGGGGAGATCGCCGATCCGATGTCGCGCAGCGCCAAAACGCGGCAGGCGATGGCGAATGCGAAGTTACCGAAGGTCTCGTGCAGCACGATGCCGTGATACTCCGGCCGCGGCTCGCACAGCATCGGATAGCGCCGCTCGCGCGACCAGTTGAAGGTACCACCGTCGACGATCATGCCGCCGATCGAATTGCCGTGGCCGCCCAAAAATTTGGTCAGCGAATGCACGACGATGTCGGCGCCGTGCTCGAACGGCTTGCACAGATAGGGTGTCGCTAGCGTGTTGTCGACGATGTAGGGCACGCCGGCACGCTTGGCGATCTGCGCTACCGCCGCCATGTCGGTGATGACGCCGCCCGGATTGGCGATCGACTCGGTGAAGATCGCCTTGGTCTTCGGCGAGATGGCGCGCTCGAATGAGCCGATGTCGTCGGGATCGGCCCACACCACGTTCCAGCCGAAATTCTTGAACGCGTGATTGAACTGGTTGATCGAGCCGCCGTAGAGCTTCTTCGATGCCACGAACTCGTCGCCGGGCTGGAGCAGGCAATGGAAAACCAGAACTTGTGCCGCGTGGCCGGATGCCGCCGCAAGCCCCGCGGTGCCGCCTTCGAGCGCGGCGACGCGCTCTTCGAGCACCGCAGTGGTCGGGTTGCCGATCCGCGTATAAATGTTGCCGAACGTTTGCAAACCGAATAGCGAGGCGGCGTGATCGACGCTCTCGAACACATAGGAAGTGGTCTGATAGATCGGCGTCGCGCGCGCGCCCGTGGTCGGATCGGGTTGCGCGCCGGCGTGCACGGCAAGCGTGGAGAAGCCCGGGATGCGTTCGCTCATCGTCTGTCCCTCTCGGCCGCGGAACCGGCACTTGTTTCCGGTTTATAGGACCGGGGGAGGGCGTCAAGACGAGGAGATTTATTGCCTTAATGCGTCGACGACCAAACGGACGCCGTCGTCCGAATGCAGACAGCCGGAATTGTCGTCTTTAGCTGACAGCCGCCGGGAGGCTTTAGCGCGCTGATGCCGTGTGCGGATGGAAATGTTCGAGCGCGCTGCGGCAGGCCGGAGAGATGCGGGTGCGGTTTGACATCAGGCAGGTCGCGACGCGCTCACGATCGGGAATATAGGCCCCGCAGACCGACATGGCGTCCTGCATGCAGGCCTGCTGACCTGACTCTTCCGCGACTACCGGTCCCGACGTGATCGCGGCCGTCAGCGACGCAAGCGCAATCATGGTGCGCGTCTTCATAGCATCCTCCTGAAAAGGCTGCCGAATATCAGTAGCTTCGAGCGCCATTTATTAGACGCGCGAACCAAAGGAAGGTTCCGGGCCATGGCGGCCGAAACCTGCCGTGGTTAGCGGCTGGATGCTTAGCTCAGGAGAAAACCGGGATGGTAAAATTTGGGATCGATGCGGCCGTAAGGTCTAGCGAAAGTGCTTGATCGCCTCGCGGCACGCCGGCGTGATCTTGGTGCGGTTGGTCATCAGGCAATGCGCGACGCGGACGCGATCGGGAATAAATTGGCCGCAAAAAGTCTGGGCGTCCATCATGCAGGCACTCTGGTCCTGTTGGGCGTCCGCCTTGGTACCGACGGGCGCGAGCATCACGCAAAGCAGCGCCAGCGTAGCGACTATGGAAAGCTTCATCATCTTGTTCCCAAGGGCGCCAAAAGGCCCAATGCATTAGACGTCGAAACTAGTAAAAAAGTTCGATAAGGCAAAATCGAGGTCAATGTCCGCCTTCTTCGCGCTGGGCGCGGTCGGCAGCCTCGGTCGCGCCGCCCTGGGCGCTGGTGCGGTTGAGCGTCATGCGCTGAACGCCGCCGATTGTGGCTTTTTTCGACGACAGCGTGCGCGTGTTGACACCCATCCAGGCAATTTCCGACGACAGGCGGCCGTATTCGATCTTGGGGCAGCGGTTCATGACGACTTTCAACCCGTTTGCCTCCGCCAATGCCGCCGCCTCGTCGTTGCGCACGCCGAGCTGCATCCAGATCACCTGCGGCCGCGGCTTTAGCGCCAACGCCTCCTGCACGATCGCCGGCGCATATTGCGCGCCGCGGAAGATATCGACCATGTCGATCGGCGCGGGGATATCGGCGAGCCGTGCATAAATGCGCTGCCCGAGCATGTCCTCGCCGGCGTGTCCGGGATTGACTGGAATCATGCGGTAGCCGCGCTCGAGCAGATATTTGAAGGCAAAATAGCTTGGACGATTTTCCTTCTCCGAGGCGCCGACCATGGCGATCGTCTTCACGGTATTGAGGATGCCGCGAATGTAGCTGTCGGGATAGGAATTGTGATTCATTGCGAGCGTTCGGACCTCAACGGTCCTCCCATTTCGGCTCGCGCTTCTCGATGAACGCCGTGATGCCTTCCTCGGCGTCGCGCACCAGCAAATTCTCCACCATCACGCCGGAGACGTAATCATAGGCTTTGGCCAGCGGCATTTCGAGTTGGCGATAGAATCCTTTCTTGCCGATCTTGACTGTCACAGCCGATTTGGCGGTGATTTGTCGGGCGAGTCCGATCGCTTCGTCGCACTCGCGGCCCGGCGCGACCACGCGGTTGACGAGACCGATGCGAGCGGCGTCCTCGGCCGAAATCATGTCGCCGGTGAGCAGCATTTCCATCGCGGCTTTGCGCGATACGTTGCGCGACAGCGCCACCATCGGCGTCGAACAGAACAATCCGATATTGACGCCGGGAGTGGCGAATTTGGCCGCCTGCGAGGCGATGGCGAGATCGCAACTCGCCACCAACTGGCAGCCGGCGGCCGTGGCGGTGCCTTGGACTGCGGCAATAACCGGCTGCGGCAGGTTGACGACCTGCTGCATCATGCGGCTGCACAGCCCCATGATGTGCGTGAAATAGCTGCGCCCGCGGTCTTCATCCTTGCGGTGGGCATTGAGCTCTTTGAGATCGTGGCCGGCGGAAAAGGCCTGCCCGTTCGCGGCGAGTATCACGACATGGACCGTGCGATCTTGCGCGATCGTGGTGAGCGCATCGGACAGCGCTTCGAGGGTCGCTTCGGACAGGCTGTTGCGCGCCTGGGGCCGGTTGAGGGTCAGGATGGCGATGCCGTCCCGGTGCTCGCGCAACAGGATCGGCGACGGCGCGGCGGCAACGGCGGCGGGTCGGGCGTTCATACGAGGGTCCAGATTTCCAAGCCGGTCTCGGAATTTCGCTGCTTTGCGGTGTTGTTCCAGCCATTGTATCCGAGTGCGGGGTTGTCGGGGAGGTAAACATGACCAGCGCAAAAGAAAAGGCGCCGCCGAAATTGACGCGGGAGAAGCTTATCGCGCTCTTGCGGGCGGACTTTCCCCAAGCGTCCAATGCCATGAGCAATTACGAGATCGAGGAGGTTTGGCATGGCGGTTGCCGATTGCGTCACCGCTTCAGCCAGACGTCGCTGCGGCCCGGCGGCACGCTTTCCGGCACCACCATGATGTCGCTGGCCGATTTCGCCATGTATGTGGCGGTGCTTTCCGCGGTCGGCTGGGTGCCGCTCGCCGTGACCACCAATCTGACCATCAATTTTCTCAAAAGGCCTGCGGCGCGCGATCTGATCGCGGAGGCGCGCTTGATCAAGCTCGGCAAACGGCTCGCGGTGGGCGAGGTCGGCGTTCGCTCCGATGGCGAGGAGGATCTCGTCGCCCATGTCACATCGACCTACTCGATACCGGCTCAAGCGGGGTAGAGGTAATTTTATACCTCTAGGCCAACCATCTGAGAAACATCCGAAATACAGGCTTAAAGTGGTTGACGCGCGGATATCGGGTGGATAAATACGCGCACCTCCCAAACGGATGCGGATCAATCCCCGTAGCCAGCAACGGATGCGGATGATGAAAACTTTTTCTGCCAAACCCGCCGAAGTCGAGAAGAAGTGGGTCGTAATCGACGCCGAAGGGCTTGTCGTCGGGCGGCTCGCTTCGCTGGTGGCGTTGCGGCTGCGCGGCAAGCATAAGCCAAGCTTTACCCCCCACGTCGATGACGGCGACAATGTCATCATCATCAACGCCGCCAAGGCGGTGCTGACCGGCCGCAAGGTCGAGCAGAAGGTCTACTACAAGCACACCGGCTATATCGGCGGCATCAAGGAACGCACCGCAAAGGCGATCCTGGCCGGCCGCTTTCCGGAGCGGATCGTCGAGAAGGCGGTGGAGCGGATGCTGCCGCGTGGGCCGCTTGGCCGCCGGCAGCTCGGCAATTTGCGGGTCTATCCGCACGCGGAACATCCGCACGAGGCGCAACAGCCGGAAAAGATCGATATTGCGGCGATGAATCGCAAGAATAAGAGGACTGCGTAATGGCCGAGACCATTCAGACGCTCGAAGAGCTGTCTTCACTGAAGCCCGCCGCGGCGCCGTCCCCGCCTCAATACGTCCAGAAGCTCGATAAGCAGGGGCGCGCCTATGCCACCGGCAAGCGCAAGGATGCGGTAGCCCGAGTTTGGATCAAGATGGGCGCCGGCAAGATCACCATTAATACGCGCACGGTAGAGACCTATTTCGCCCGGCCGGTGCTGCGCATGATGATCCAGCAGCCGCTCGTTGCCTCCAACCGTCAGGGCCAATACGACGTCGTCTGCACTGTCTCCGGCGGCGGACTGTCCGGCCAGGCCGGCGCGGTGCGTCACGGCCTGTCCAAGGCGCTGTTGCGGCACGAGCCGGATTTGCGGTCCGTGCTCAAGCGCGGCGGCTTCCTGACCCGCGACCCGCGCGTCGTCGAACGCAAGAAATACGGCAAGGCCAAAGCGCGCAGAAGCTTCCAGTTCTCGAAGCGGTAACCGTCATTGCGAGCGAAGCGAAGCAATCCAGGCGGCCAGGCTGAACTGGATTGCTTCGTCGCTTTGCTCCTCGCAATGACCGTTTGTGGATAATGGCGCTCAGAAAAACGCTAGCGTGCGGATCTCGATGCTCTCGCGCGGACGAGCGTGCGGCGGCGAGGTCGGATCCTCGAACGCGGTGTGCGCGGTCCAGCGGGCGCGGCCGTCTTTTTCCGAATCGAACACTTTGAAAACATAGGCCTCCTCGCGCCGCATGCGCGGAAACCAGTACCATTGGTGCGCCGGATTATATTTGATCGCGTAGGTCTGGCCGATGCGGCCGGGCGCGCGCCGTTCCGAGACGATCATGTCGCTCGGCGACAAAGTTTGCGCGTCCGCCATGGCGAGCGGATATGTCTCGACGGGAAAGCGGATCGGCCGCCAGACCTGGATGACTGCGAAGCGGCGCTTGAGCAGTTCTTCGGCCTCGCCGGGAACAATATCGCGGACGCGCTGCGGTGCGGACCATTCGGTGTAGTCGTTGTGCACGCGGCGCACCACCTCGCGAATCTTCTTTGACTCGCGCAGCTCGTCGTCGGCGGTGCGCAGCGTGTGGTCGAATACGACGACGCGCTTGGCGCCGCTTTCGGCTTTGATCAGCGCTTCCATTTCCGGATAGTAGACGCGCTTGATTTCGGCCTCGTCGAAGAAGTCGATTACCTTGGTGTCGTGCCGCACGAAACGGAAACCGTTGCGGTCCAGCACGAAGTCTTTGGCATGCGGGCGGCCGTTGTGAATGGTGACGCGGCGCGGATCGGGAGTGCCGCCGGAGCGCGCGTCGCTGCCGCCGGGGCTGGCGACGATGGTAAAGACTTTGGTTCCATCGTCGACGATGTAATTGAGCGTCGCCTCGATCGTATCGGCGGCCGGAACGGGAGCGGTGTCGCGCGCGGCGGTCAGCGTCATCGGTAACTCCTGTGGTTCCCCCTTAATTTATGGCCCAAACGCCGCGGCGGGAAGGGTCTCTAAAATCGTCCGGCGGCGGTTTACCGTCCGGCAAGCCTGTTCGCGAGCTTTCGCCGCGCAGTAACGCGTAGGGAAGGCGTGGCCTTTAGCGTGCCGCCGTCAGCGCGTGGTGGTGGCGGCATGCATATCGATCTGCAAACCCTATCGGTTGTCACGGTATTCGTTGCCGGCCTCCTTGGCGCGCTGTTGGTCTTCGCCGGCTTGCAGAACCACAGCGTGCGCGCCCCGATGTGGTGGGGCGCCGCCCATATCGTCAATGCGACCGGTTTCGCCCTGTTGGCGTCGCGCGGAACCGCACCGGACTTCCTCAACGTCGATTTCGCCAACGCGCTGGTGCTGCTCGGTTACGGATTGACCTGGACCGGCGCGCGCATTTTCGACGGCCGGCCGATCCGGCCGTTGCTCGTGCTGCTGGCGCCGTCCACCTGGCTGCTGCTATGCCGCATCCCGATTTTCGCCGACAGCGTTGCCACCAGGGCCATGGTCGGTTCGGCCATGCTGGCGCTGCTCACGCTCCTTGCGGCGCAGGAGTTTTGGCGCGGCCGCGCCGAGCCGCTGATGTCGCGCTGGCCGACCATCATCGTGCTCTTGGCGCATGCCACGATCTTGCTGGTGCGCGTGCCGGCGCTATTGCTGAGTTCCACCTTCGGGGGCGGTCTGGTCTTGAGCACGCTGTCGTTTACTCTGCTCGCGTTCGGCACGCTCTTGTTCACGATCGTGCTCGCATTCCTGCAGCTGAACATGACCAAGGAGCGCACCGAGCTCAAACATAAGATCAACTCGCTGGTCGACCCGTTAAGCGGGGTGGCCAATCGCCGCGCCTTCCTCGACCGCGCCGCGGCGCTCTTGGTGCGGCAGGAGACCGACCATGAGCCGCTGGCGATGCTGTTGTTCGATCTCGATCATTTTAAGCAAATCAACGACCGCTTCGGCCACGCGCTCGGCGACACCGTGCTGCAAGCTTTTGCCGGCACCGCGAGTCAGACGCTCGGCGCCGATGTCCTGTTCGCCCGCATCGGCGGCGAGGAGTTCGCCTCCTGCTTGCCGGTTGGCGACCTCGATGAGGCCTATGCGATCGCCGATCGGGTGCGGCGTAATTTCGCCGCCATGGCGGCTCGCTTCGGCAATGAAAGCCTGTCGCCGAGCGTCAGCGTCGGGGTGACGCTGGCTTGCGAGCCCTGTGTCGGCGTGACCGAACTGCTTTCTATCGTCGACCGGGCGCTCTATCGGGCGAAAGAGCTCGGCCGCAATCGCGTCGAGCTGGAGGCACCCGTCGCGACCGGAGGCGGCGCCGGCGCGCCTTCGATCGTGCCGATCATCGGCCCGGATCGCTCGGCAGGCGCGCCGCAATCGGCCGGCCGGCGCTGGCGCTATGCGTCGTGAGATAGCGAGCCGGCTCGGGCGATTGCAGCAACGGCGCGTCCGGCGAAAGCCAAGCGGTTGCGAACTCGGCAACGAGGACGTTGCAATTTTAAAAAGTGTTTTCGAGCAAACCTGCGCGATAGCCGACACATTCGGCAAAGCCTGATTGGCGAACGTTCACCACGGCTCCAAAATCCGTGATAGGTAATTCCACCTATTTGGTGAGGAGTACCGCGTACATGTTCGCACGCCTGGCGGAAGCCTCGACCTCGCTCGACATCGGTACGCTGTTCGTGATCGCAACGTGCGTGACCACGTTGCTCGGCCTGTTTCTGCTGTTCGCCTGGATGCAGGATCGCGTCCAGGCGCTGGCGTGGTGGGGACTGGCTTATCTGATCGGCGGATTTTCGGGCGTGCTGTGGCAGCTCGGCGGCGCCCTGTCACCATGGGTGCCATCGTGGGTGCCCGATGTGCTCTTGTTCATCGCCGTCGGCATGATTTGGAGCGCGGCGCGCCTGTTCCACGGACGTCAGGTGCGCTGGGGCGCAATGTGTTTCGGCGCCACGGTATGGGCCGCAAGCTGCGTCGTGCCGGCGGTATCGCATTCGGCCGCCGCGCGCATCATGCTCAGCTCCGTCATCGTCGCTACCTATACGTTCCTGATCGCCGCCGAGCTGTGGCGCGAGCGGCGCAAATCGCTGATCCGGCGCTGGCCGGCTTTGTTCGTGCCGATGCTGCACGGGGCCATCTTTTTGTTTCCGGTGGCGCTGGCGAGCCTCGGCGTGAAGAGCCTGGCCACCGGCTGGATCGCGGTCTTCGCCATCGAGATCGTGCTTTACGTGGTCGGCGCCGCCTTCATCGTGCTGGTGCTCGCCAAAGACCGCGCCGTCAATCGCTACAAGGCGGCGGCGGAGACCGACCCGCTGACCGCTCTTCTCAACCGCCGCGGGTTCTTCGCAGCCGGAACGGCGCTGATGGCCGGCAACAAGGGAAGCAAGACGCCGGTCAGCGTGCTCGCCTTCGATCTCGATCACTTCAAGTCGATCAACGACCGCTACGGCCACAAGTCCGGCGATGCGGTGTTGAGCCTGTTCGCCAGAATAGCCCGATCGAGCCTGCGCGGTGACGACGTCGTTGGCCGCATCGGCGGCGAGGAATTTGTCGCCGTCATTTCCGGCACGCTCGCCGAAGCTCGCATTGCCGCCGAGCGCGTCCGCTTCGCCTTCGAACGCGCCGCGGTGGCGCCGGGCAGCCCGCAAATCCCAGCAACCGTGAGCATCGGCGTCGCCTGCGGCATGCCCGATGTATCGATCGACGTGCTGATCTCGCGCGCCGACGCCGTGCTCTATCGCGCCAAGGCCAATGGCCGCAACCGCGTCGAGCCGGACAATGCGATGGTGCTAAGCGGCGCCGAGCGCCAGCTCGATTGCCGGGCGCAGCTGAAGCTTGCCGCCTTGCCCGCGGCGTCGACGCTGACGGTGCCGATTTTGGTGAGGTGAGGTATCGCAAAAAGAAAAAAGGGCGCCGCAGCGCCCTTTAAGTTTGCATCGCTACAGGCAATGCGGGGAGGATACCAACGCTTACGATGAGTAATACATTTCGAACTCGACCGGATGCGGGGTGTGCTCGAAGCGGATGATCTCGCTCATCTTGAGATCGATATAGGATTCGATGAAGTCGTCGTCGAACACGCCGCCGGCGGTGAGGAAGCTGCGATCCTTGTGGAGCTCTTCGAGCGCCTGGCGCAGCGAGCCGCAAACGGTCGGGATCTTTTTCAGCTCCTTCGGCGGCAGATCGTAGAGGTCCTTGTCGATCGCCTCGCCCGGATCGAGCTTGTTCTTCACCCCGTCAAGCCCGGCCATCAGCATCGCCGCGAAGGCGAGATAGGGATTGGCGAGCGGATCGGGGAAACGCACTTCGACGCGCTTGGCCTTCGGGTTCGTCGTGTAGGGAATGCGGCACGACGCCGAGCGGTTGCGCGCCGAATAGGCGAGCAACACCGGCGCTTCAAAGCCCGGCACCAGGCGCTTGTAGGAGTTGGTCGTCGGATTGGTGAAGGCGTTGATCGCCTTGGCGTGCTTGATGATGCCGGCGATGTAGGACAGGCAAGTTTCCGACAGGTCGGAATATTTGTTGCCGGCAAACACCGGCTTGCCGCCTTTCCAGATCGACTGATGGCAGTGCATGCCTGAGCCGTTGTCGCCATAGATCGGCTTCGGCATGAAGGTGGCGGTCTTGCCGTAAACCTGCGCCACCTGCTGGATGCAGTATTTGTAGATCTGCATCTGATCCGCCATCATCGTCAGCGGCGAGAATTTCATGCCCAGTTCGTGTTGCGCCGAGGCGACCTCGTGGTGGTGCTTTTCCACCTTGACGCCCATGCGCGCCATGGCGGCGAGCATTTCGGAGCGCATGTCCTGCACCGAATCCTGCGGCGGCACCGGGAAATAGCCCTTCTTGGTCCACACCCGGTGGCCGAGATTGCCGCCCTCGTAGTCGGTGTCGGAATTGGTCGGGAATTCCACCGAGTCGAGCTTAAAGCCGGTGTTGTAGGGCTCCGCCTTGTACTTGACGTCGTCGAAAACGAAGAACTCGGCTTCGGGGCCGAAATAGATGGTGTCGCCGACGCCCATCGACTTCACCATGCCCTCGGCGCGCTTGGCGATGCCGCGCGGATCGCGATTGTATGGCTCACCGGTCGTCGGCTCGAGCACGTCGCAGACCAGCACCAGGGTGGTCTCGGCGAAAAACGGATCGATGCAGGCCGAGGCGGGGTCCGGCATCAGGCACATGTCGGATTCATTGATCGCTTTCCAACCAGCGATCGACGAGCCGTCGAACATCTGGCCTTCGGCGAACGTGTCTTCCTCGATCATGCCGATGTCGAAAGTGACGTGCTGCCACTTGCCGCGCGGATCGGTGAAGCGGAAATCAGCGTATTTTACGTCGCTGTCCTTGATCAACTTCATGACATTTTTTGGCGTCGTCATGGTAGCCGTACCCTTTCGTGGTGGTGCTTATGAATGTCGCGTCGCACTGGCTCAATCCGCCCGCGGCCGGCCGGCGTGAACAGATGGACCAGCAATTCAGATGGCGTCTGTTCCGGATTCCCCCGTCCTGATCCGGATGGCTTCTTCGATATTTGAGACAAAGATTTTTCCGTCGCCGATCCGCCCCGTCTGGGCGGCGCGACGGATCGCCTCGATGGCTTTTTCGACCATGTCGTCACCAAGCACAATCTCGATCTTCACCTTGGGCAGAAAATCGACGACGTATTCGGCGCCGCGATAGAGCTCCGTATGCCCCTTCTGGCGCCCGAACCCCTTGGCTTCGATCACGGTAATTCCTTGAAGACCAACCTCCTGGAGAGCCTCCTTCACCTCGTCGAGCTTGAACGGCTTGATGATCGCCTCGATTTTTTTCATCGCGTCTTTTCTCCCGGCCCCTTGATGAGCAAATCATCCTTGGAACCGAGCCTTGGTTAGCAGGTCCCGTGCCAAGGTCTTAGGCGCACCGAAACCGCTATAAAATCAATGCGGTACGGGGCCATCCGGCAGGCACTGCACAAGTTCGGAATGGGCGGTCGCCGACTAAATAGGCACACTGCCCATATTCACGTCAACGGCCGGCGCGGCCGAGCCGCCTGATATTCGCGAAACAATGCATTCGCTAAGGTGTGACCGGACATGATCGAACTCCTCACCACGACCGACATGGCGCAAGCCGACCGGCTCGCGATCTCCGGCGGGGTTGCGGGCATCGCGCTCATGGAAAAAGCCGGCGCCGCGGTGGCCGAGGCAGTCGCCGGGCGCCGCGCCTCTGGCAACCGGGTCGCCGTAGTGGCGGGTCCCGGTAATAATGGAGGCGACGGCTTCGTTGCGGCGCGGCTCCTCGCCGCGCGCGGTTACCAACTGGACGTGTTGCTGGTCGGGGAGCGCGGCCGGCTCACAGGCGACGCAGCGCTCGCGGCAGCGACGTGGCGCGGCTCGATCGCGCCGGCCGAGCCTGGCGGACTTGGTCGCGCGGACATCATCGTCGATGCCCTATTTGGAGCCGGCCTCGACCGCCCGGTCGAAGGTCAGGCGCGCGCCATGATCGAGGCGATGAACGCGCAGCGCGCCCCGGTGATCGCCGTCGACCTGCCGAGCGGCATCAATGGGACCACGGGCGCCGTCATGGGCGCTGCGGTGGAGGCCGCTCACACGGTGACGTTCTTCCGCAAAAAGCCCGGCCATCTGTTGCTGCCCGGGCGCATGTTTTGCGGTACGGTTTCGGTTGCCGACATTGGCATTCCGGCAACGGTGCTCAAGTCCATCGCGCCGCGAACTTTCGAGAACGTACCGGCGCTGTGGCGGGCACACTTTCCGGTCCCCGGCCGTGCGGGGCACAAATACGACCGCGGACATGCGGTCGTCGTGTCTGGCCCATCCTGGTCGACCGGCGCGGCGCGGCTCGCGGCCCGCGGCGCGTTGCGTGCCGGCGCGGGACTCGCGACCATCGCTAGCCCGCGCGAGGCGCTTGCGGTCAATGCAGCGGCGAATCTCGCCGTAATGGTGCGGCCGGTCGACGGCGCCGCCGAACTCGCAACCTTCCTCGCCGACGACAGGCTCAATGCGCTGGCCATCGGCCCCGGGATCGGTGTGAACGAGGCGACTTGCGGCCTCGTCCTCGCGGCGTTGTCCGGCGACCGCGCCGTGGTGCTCGACGCCGACGCCATGACGAGCTTCGCGCAGTCGCCCAAGCGGCTCGCCGCGGCGCTGAAAGCGCGCACCGAAAAAACCACGATCATGACCCCGCATGAGGGAGAATTCGCTAGATATTTCGGGGCTTTGGACGCACGTACTAAAGTAGGCTCCAAGCTCGAAAGAGCATGCCTTGCGGCCGAGATCACCGGCACAACCATTCTGCTCAAGGGCGCCGATACGGTGGTCGCGGCGCCGGACGGCCGCGCCTCGATTGCGAACAATGCGCCGGCCTACCTTGCCACCGCGGGCGCCGGCGACGTTCTGGCCGGCATCACCACGGGGCTCTTGGCCCAAGGCATGCCCGCCTTCGAGGCCGCCTCAGCCGCGGTATGGCTTCATGGCGAAGCCGCCGCGGCGTTCGGCCCGGGCCTCATTGCCGAGGATTTACCGGACACGCTGCCGCGCGTTTACCGCGCGCTGCTCGGCTGAAATTATAAATCGACCGGCCTGAACCGGGGGCTAATTTTGTAGTAGCCGGCGCGCCCAGCATGATATAAGCCGCGCCACCGGGCCGCCCTGCGCGTCGCGGGCGTGGCGGAATTGGTAGACGCGCGGGATTTAGGTTCCCGTGACGAAAGTCGTGGGGGTTCGAGCCCCTCCGCCCGCACCAGCTGGGCGGTTTCTGTAAAACTTGGCCGGGATGCGCTCGATCTCGCGCCGCTGAAGAGTAGTGCCGATGCAGGTGACCGAAACTGCCACCGCGGGTCTCAAGCGGGAATACCGCGTCGTCGTGCCCGCGACCGATCTCGAAGCCAAGGTCAAGGAACGGCTCGACGACCTTAAGGGCCGTGTGCAACTGCGCGGCTTTCGGCCCGGCAAGGTGCCGGTGGCGCATCTCAAGCGTCTCTATGGCAAGTCCGCCATGGCCGAGGTCATTGAGGCCGCGGTGCGCGAGGCCAATACCAAGATTGTCAGCGACCACGGCTTTAAGCTTGCTACCGAACCCAAGGTGGTGCTGCCCACCGACGAGGGTGCGGTCGAGGGCGTGATCGAGGGCAAATCCGATCTTGCCTATACGGTCGAGATGGAGATCGTGCCGCCGATCACGCTTGCCGATTTCAAATCCATCAAGCTCGAACGGCTCACCGCGCCGGTCAGCGATGACGAGATCGATCAAGCGCTCAAGACGATCGGCGAGCAGAACCGGCCCTTCGCCGCCAAGAGTGAAGGCGCGGAAAAAGGCGACCGCGTCACGGTCTCGTTTCAAGGCACCATGAACGGCGAAACCTTCGAGGGCGGCTCCGGCGACGACGTGCCGATCCTGCTCGGATCGGGCCAATTCATTCCGGGCTTCGAAGATCATCTCATCGGCGTCAAGGCCGGTGAGAGCCGAACCTTCGACGTCAAGTTTCCGGAGAACTATCCGGCTACCACCGTGGCCGGCAAGGACGCCACTTTTGCCGTGACGGCGAAGGCGGTGGAAGCGCCCGGTGAAATCACGATGGACGACGCTTTCGCCAAGACGCTGGGGCTGGAATCGCTCGCCAAGCTGCGCGACGCGCTGCGCGAGCGGATCGAGCGCGAGCATGCGGGGGCGACGCGCCAAAAGGTCAAGCGCGCGCTGCTCGATCAGCTTGACGCCGGCCACAGCTTCGAGCCGCCGCCGACGCTGGTCGAGGAAGAATTCAACAACGTCTGGCAGACAATCGAGAACGACCTCAAGCAGCAGGGTCGCAGCTTTGCCGACGAGGGAACGACCGAGGAGAAGGCCCGGGCGGACTATCGCGCGATTGCCGAACGGCGGGTGCGGCTTGGCCTGGTGCTTGCGGAAATCGGCGAGAAAAACAATATCAAAGTCACCGACGAGCAGTTGAGCCAGGCGGTCGTCGCGCAGGCCAGAATGGTCCCCGGCCAGGAGCAGCGGGTGTGGGACTACTACCGCAATAATCCGGGCGCGCTCGCCGCGCTGCGCGCGCCGATATTCGAGGACAAGGTCGTCGATTTCCTGCTGGAGCTTGCCGAAGTTACGGACAAGCAGGTGTCGCGGGAAGAATTGTTCAAGGAAGATGAGGAATAAGCCCGCCTTATGGGTGGTTTTGACGCCTTGCCGGCGCGATTTCCGCGCTTATCTGCGATAACGGCCGGGACGAGTGTGTAGCGCCGGCTGATCGCAAGGCGCTGTAAACCAGGCCGGCTTCGACAAGGCGACCGACTCAAGCCACATTAGGCTGTAGCGGTGACTACGTAAGTGTCACTATCTCGGCCAACCGCACTTCGGTGGGCCGGGTACCAGGTAAACTTCCGAGTGCCCCTCCAGGCGTCCACCTCCAGGTGATCCATGCGCGACCCGACCAAAATCTATATGCAGCACCTCGTCCCCATGGTGGTCGAACAGACCAACCGCGGGGAGCGGGCCTATGACATCTATTCGCGCTTGCTCAAGGAGCGGATCATCTTCATCACCGGTCCGATCGAAGACGGCATGGCCTCGCTCATCGTGGCCCAGCTGCTGTTCCTAGAAGCGGAAAATCCGAAAAAAGAAATTTCGATGTACATCAACTCGCCCGGCGGGGTCGTGACCTCAGGCTTGGCGATCTACGACACGATGCAATTCATTCGTCCCCCGGTGTCGACGCTGTGCACCGGCCAGGCGGCGTCGATGGGATCGCTCTTGCTTGCGGCCGGCGCCAAGGACCTGCGCTTCGCGCTGCCTAATGCCCGCATCATGGTGCACCAGCCGTCCGGCGGATTCCAAGGCCAAGCGACCGACATCATGTTGCACGCCCAGGAGATCCTCAACCTCAAACGCCGGTTGAATGAAATCTACGTCAAGCACACCGGCCAGCCGCTCAAGAAGATCGAGGATGCGCTGGAACGCGATATGTTCCTGACCTCCGAAATGGCCAAGGATTTCGGCCTTATCGATAAGGTGATCGAGAAGCGCCCGGACGAGCCGGGTCTCAAAACCGAGCCCGTCCTCAAAGGTGTGAGCTAAGTCGGGTGCGCCCGCCCGCCACAAAAGGGGCCAATTCATCGGTCCAAAGCGGGGTCGCGATCACCGGGTCAAGCGTTTTCTCGGTCTGTGATCGAGAAAACACACTGGTACAAAGTCGCGTTATCGTTAATGGATTCTTGATTGGCACGCCGTTAGCATGTCCGCTTGTGTCATAGTCGTGACTGTTGGCACTGTGGCGGCGGATTGGGGCGGCGGACTTGGTGGTGATGCGGTCGTTCGGGGACTGGGTGATGCTACGGAATATTAGCGCAGTGCCGCGTAGGATATAGAGTTACGGTGCTGCGCTGGCGAAGACGGAGAATGGAATGAGCAAGGTTGGCGGCGGCGATTCCAAGAACACGCTCTATTGCTCGTTCTGCGGCAAGAGCCAGCACGAGGTGCGCAAGCTCATCGCCGGGCCGACCGTCTTCATCTGCGACGAATGCGTCGAACTGTGCATGGATATCATCCGCGAGGAGAATAAATCCTCGCTGGTGAAGTCGCGCGACGGCATTCCGACGCCGCGGGAGATCCGCAAGGTTCTCGACGATTACGTGATCGGCCAGGACCACGCCAAGAAGGTGCTCTCGGTCGCCGTCCACAATCACTACAAGCGGCTCAATCATCAGTCGAAGCACAACGATGTCGAGCTGGCGAAGTCGAACATTCTGCTGATCGGTCCCACCGGTTCCGGCAAGACGCTCTTGGCGCAAACGCTGGCGCGCATCCTCGACGTGCCATTCACGATGGCGGACGCCACCACGCTGACCGAAGCCGGCTATGTCGGCGAGGACGTCGAGAACATTATTTTGAAGCTCCTGCAGTCGGCCGATTACAATGTCGAGCGCGCGCAGCGCGGCATCGTCTATATCGACGAAATCGACAAGATATCGCGCAAGTCCGATAACCCTTCGATCACCCGCGACGTGTCGGGCGAGGGCGTGCAGCAGGCGCTCTTGAAGATCATGGAAGGCACCATCGCCAGCGTGCCGCCGCAGGGCGGCCGCAAGCATCCGCAGCAGGAGTTCCTGCAAGTCGACACCACGAATATTCTGTTCGTGTGCGGCGGCGCCTTCGCCGGCCTTGAAAAAATCATCTCCTCACGCGGCCGTTCCACCTCGATCGGTTTCGGCGCTCGGGTGGCGGCGCCGGAGGATCGCAAGCAGGGCGAGATTTTCCGCGAGGTCGAGCCGGAAGATTTGCTGAAATACGGGCTGATCCCAGAATTCGTCGGCCGGCTTCCGGTGGTCGCCACCTTGGAAGATCTCGACGAGCCCTCGCTCAAGCGCATTTTGACCGAGCCGAAGAACGCGCTGGTCAAGCAGTATCAGCGCATGTTCGAAATGGAGACGGTGGATCTCACGCTTGCCGACGAGGCGCTTTCGGCCATCGCGCGCAAGGCGATCGACCGCAAGACCGGCGCACGAGGCTTGCGCTCCATCATGGAGAGCATTCTGCTCGACACCATGTTCGATCTGCCGAGCCTCGAAGGCGTCGAGGAGGTCGTGATCTCGAGAGAGGTCGTCGAAGGCAGCGCCCGGCCGCTTTACATCTACGCCGATCGCTCCGATCGCGCCGGCGAGACCGGCGGAGCGAGCGCCTGACGGGTGGGCACAAGCGGCACCCGCGATTCGGTGTGCGGCCCTCCGCTCCGCCTCGGCAACGCACAGATTCGCTCGAAAAACCGGCCTTTCTTGACAGGCCCGGGACGCGACGCCACGTATAGTGCGCAGCCAGTCGTCACGGCGCATCCTGCGGGTCTCGATAGGCGTGCCTACAATAAGGAAAAGTGGCCATGACAAGCGCCGCCAAACCCAAACCGCTCCTGACAGCCGGTGAAAGCCGGGCCTATCCGGTGCTCCCTTTGCGGGACATCGTTGTTTTCCCGCACATGATCGTGCCGCTCTTCGTCGGCCGCGAGAAGTCCATCAAGGCGCTCGAGGAGGTGATGCGTTCGGACACCTTCATCCTGCTCGCCACGCAGAAAAACGCGTCCGACGACGATCCGGCAACCGATTCCATTTTCGGCATCGGCACGCTTGCCAGCGTGCTGCAGCTTTTGAAGCTGCCCGACGGCACCGTGAAGGTGCTGGTCGAAGGCGTCGCGCGCGCCGAGGTCAAGCGCTACACCGATCGCGAGGATTATTTCGAGGCGGAAGCCGCGGTGATTGCGGATTCCCCGGGTGATCAGGTCGAGGCCGAAGCGCTGGCGCGCTCGGTTGTCAATGAATTCGAAGGCTATGTGAAGCTCAACAAGAAGGTGTCGCCGGAAGTCGTCAGCGTGGTCCAGCAGATCGAGGACTACGCCAAGCTTGCCGACACCGTAGCTTCGCACCTCGCTGTGAAGATTCCCGACAAGCAGTTGATCCTGGAGATACCCGTTGTCACCGAGCGGCTGGAAAAGGTGCTCGGGCTGATGGAGAGCGAGATCTCGGTCCTGCAGGTCGAGAAGCGCATCCGCACGCGCGTTAAGCGCCAAATGGAGAAGACGCAGCGCGAATATTATCTCAACGAGCAGATGAAGGCGATCCAGAAGGAACTGGGCGACGAAGACGGCAAGGACGAACTCGCCGAACTCGAAGAGAAGATTAAGCGCACCAAGCTTTCGAAAGAGGCGCGCGAGAAGGCGCAGCACGAGATCAAGAAGTTGCGGCAGATGTCGCCGATGTCGGCGGAAGCCACCGTCGTGCGCAACTACCTCGATTGGCTGCTCTCGATCCCGTGGAACAAGAAGTCGAAGATCAAGAAGGATCTGACGCTTGCCGAGCAGATTCTCGACGCCGATCATTTCGGCCTGGAAAAGGTCAAGGAGCGTATCGTCGAGTATCTCGCCGTGCAGCAGCGCGCCAATAAGCTGACAGGACCGATCTTGTGTCTGGTCGGGCCGCCCGGCGTCGGCAAGACCTCGCTCGGCAAATCGATCGCCAAAGCGACCGGTCGCGAATTCGTGCGCGTGTCGCTCGGCGGCGTGCGCGACGAGGCCGAGATTCGCGGTCACCGGCGGACCTATATCGGTTCGATGCCTGGCAAAATCATCCAGTCGATGCGCAAGGCGAAGACCTCAAATCCGCTGTTCCTGCTCGACGAGGTCGACAAGATGGGCGCCGATTTCCGCGGCGATCCGTCCTCGGCGCTGCTCGAAGTGCTCGATCCGGAGCAGAACCACGCTTTCAACGACCACTACCTTGAGGTCGACTACGATCTCTCCAACGTGATGTTCATTACCACGGCGAATACGCTCAATATTCCGCCGCCGCTGATGGACCGCATGGAGATCATCCGTATCGCCGGCTACACCGAAGACGAGAAGGTCGAGATCGCGCGCAAGCACCTGATCCCGCACGCGATCGTCAAGCACGGTCTTGAGCCGAAGGAATGGTCGGTCGATGACGAGGCGTTGCTCACGATCATTCGCCGCTACACCCGTGAAGCGGGCGTGCGCAATCTCGAACGCGAAGTGTCGACCCTCATTCGCAAGGCGGTGAAGGAGCTCACGATCTCGAAGCAGGTATCGGTCGCGGTCACCGACAAGAATCTGCCGGATTATCTCGGCGTGCAGAAGTATCGCTACGGCGAGGTCGAGGACGAAGATCAGGTCGGCGTCGTCACCGGTCTGGCCTGGACCGATGTCGGTGGCGAGCTGCTCACGATTGAATCGGCGATGATGCCCGGCAAGGGCAAGATGACCGTCACCGGCAATCTGCGCGACGTCATGAAGGAGTCGATATCGGCGGCGGCGTCTTACGTGCGCATGCGCGCCGTCGCCTTCGGCATCGAGCCGCCGTGGTTCGACAAGCGCGATATCCACGTGCACGTGCCGGAAGGCGCAACGCCGAAGGACGGTCCGTCCGCTGGCGTCGCCATGGTCACTGCCATCGTTTCGGTGATGACGGGCATTCCGGTGCATCGCGACGTGGCGATGACCGGAGAGATCACGCTGCGCGGCCGCGTGCTGCCGATCGGCGGTTTGAAGGAGAAGCTCTTGGCCGCGCACCGCGGCGGCATCAAGACCGTGCTCATTCCGGAAGAGAACGCCAAGGATCTTGTCGAGATCAACGACTCGATCAAGAGCGGACTCGATATCATCCCGGTGTCGCGCATGGACGAGGTGCTCACGCGCGCGCTGACCCGCAAGCCCGAACCGATTGTCTGGGAGGAGGGGACGGCGAAGCCCGTCGACGTCCCCGAGCCGGTGGTTGAGGAAGATTCCTCCGGCCTCACCGCGCACTGAAATTGCAGGCCTCAGGATTAGGGACGGCGCCGCTTTCGGCGCTGTCCATTTTTGTGGCGACGGCGGGATTATCGATTCCTTAGCCATATCGGTGTCCACTGCGCACCGGCAAGCCGGGCTGAGCTATGCTCCGCGCGCCGCTTGCAGGACAGTCCAAAATGACCCGGTTTCCTCGCCCTGGGCAAAGCCGTGTGCACGCCGTGAGCGCCGATAATGGCACCTGGCAGGTATCTATTGTCGTGATCGCAATCGCATCCGTGCTTGGTCTCGGCCTGCTGGCGACCGACCAATATCTGGCGACAGCGAAGCGTCGGGCCGGGGGGACGTTCGAATCCGCAAACGGCAACGCTATCTATAGCGGCTCAATTCTCTACGTGCCCGAAACCGGTGACGGCTGCCACCAATGGCAGTTCGACAATCGCAACGGCCATTTTAACGACAAGGGCGCCGTCAATTGCGACGATGTCGCCGATCATGAGCTCAACGGCTCCAAGGATTTATCGTCGGCCCGCATCCGGGTCATCAGCGATGGTTTCCGCGATCACTGAAACCACGATGGGCAGTTCTTCCGTCGCTCGGGTCGCCGAATAGCCGGTGCAAACAAGTTCCATTGCCGATAGCACCTCATATTGCCGGGCAAGAATCGGGCTCGCACGCACACCGAAAAACGTTTGGCTTCAGCGCGCGAGTTTCGCTACATTTTGGCAGGGGAGTAGCGGCTGTGGTGTCGGGGCGGCGCTAGGCAATAGCAATCGGTCGAGGGACCCGTGTACAAAACCATTGATCCGCTCGCCGGATGCGGCGCATTGGTGCTCGTCGCGGTTGGTCTACCGAGTGCCGCGCTTGCGGCGGGCGATTTTCCGCTGACAGGGAGTTACACCCAGAATGTAGACTGCAAGGGCGACGGCAGCGACCCGGCCACCGCCAAAGTGACGATTTCGGCCCAGGAAATCGTGTCTAATGTCGGGGTCTGCACCATCCTGGATACGAAAAAAGATGGCGACAGCTATGCCGAGCATGTCGAATGCAAGTTCCCGAGCGGACCGCTGATGGGCAACATTACGTTCACGCCCAAGCCCAACAACACCGTCGACTTCGTGGACAGCAACGGCACCTATAAGTCGGTGCTGCACCGTTGTCCGGACTCGACGCCAAGTGCTGCGCCAAGTCCTGCGTCAAGTCCTGCGTCAAGTCCTGCGCCAAGTGCCGCGTCAGGTGCTGCGGCGGCCAATAAATGATCTGCATGTCGCAATCGGTTTGATCTGCGGAATAGGGAGAGTCCCCAATGAGCTTTTATCAAGGTCTGCAAGCGGAATCAGTGCGGTTCCGCGGCCACAACGGCGATCAGGGCGACGCTTATTATGCGCGTCCGACGCGCGCCGGAAAATTCCCCGGCGTCGTCATCATCCATCATTTGCCCGGATGGGACGAATGGACCATGGAGGTGGTGCGCAAATTCGCGCATCACGGCTACGCCGCGATTTCGCATCATCTTTATTTTCGTGAGGGTAATGACAGCCCCGACGATATCGGCGCGCGGGTGCGTGCTGCAGGCGGGGTCGCCGACGCCCAGGTCATGGGCGACACCGCCGGCGCCGTGGCCTTTCTCCGCGCGCAGCCCAATGCCAGCGGCAAGATCGGGCTGATCGGCTTCTGCTCCGGCGGCCGCCACGTCTATCTTGCCGCATGCACCTTGCCCGGGATCGACGCGGCAGTCGATTGCTGGGGCGGCAATGTCATCGTCGACGACCCCAAGCTGCTCAACGACAAGCGTCCGGTGGCGCCGATCGATCTCACCGAGAAACTGAGCTGCCCGCTGCTCGGCATTTTCGGCAACGACGACGCCAATCCGACCGCCGATCAGGTCAACCGCACCGAGGCCGTGCTCAAGAAATTCGGCAAGAATTACGAGTTTCACCGCTACGACGGCGCCGGGCACGCCTTCTTCAATACCGCTCGTGATGCCTATCGGCCTGACCAGGCGGCGGACGGCTGGAAGAAGGTCTTTGCTTTCTACGAGCGCTATCTGGG
This sequence comes from uncultured Alphaproteobacteria bacterium, assembly GCA_963822935.1. GTDB lineage: Bacteria > Pseudomonadota > Alphaproteobacteria > Rhizobiales > Xanthobacteraceae > BOG-931. The sequence continues at coordinate 94,483 of CAWGJP010000021.1, read as the reverse complement.
AGCGGCCGCGGCCAACGTTGCAGCGGAATAACGCATGATGCCGAAAAGTGGATACTGGTTCTCGGACATGATCATGCGCCAGCAGGAGGGTTAGCCATGTGCTCCTACATCGTCGAAAAGGCGGCGCTGGTCGGCAGCGCCAAGGGCCGCAAAGGCTGGATGCGGATCGACACCGCCAATGTCTATTTCGACCATCCTTATTACTCGACGCTCGATCATGTGCTCGCGATCGACTTCACCAATGAAGGCGAGGGCGGCCGCGACCGCGTGGCGGTCGAGCTGTCGGCCGAGTCGGCCCGCGCGCTGGTCGAGCGGATTCTGGCCGCGCTGGCGAGCGGCGAAACCGCCCACGCGGCGCCGGCGGCTGCGGTTGCCGCCGAATGAACAGAACGATGCGGGTCTAGCGTACGCCGCCGGCGTTGACGACCGGCCCCGAGTATTTCTCGAAGCGCTTGCGCAGGTCGGCGACCTTGTTCTGGTCGACCAGAAACGCCCTATAGTCGGTCACGACCTTGTACGAGAATATCGGCTTGTAGCCCGACGGCGGTGGCACGTCGCCGCGTCCGGACCAGGTTTCGGTGGCGACTTGCTGCGCCGGTTCGAGAAGCCAGGTCAGGAACAGCTTTGCTGCGTTCGGATGCGGCGCGCCTTTGAAGATCGCGCCCGACAGCGGCCAGAACGGCGTCGCGTCCTCCGTCGCGAAATGGCTGTCGACTTTCATGCCCTGCTTTTTCAGCACGGTGGTGATGTTGTAGATCGAATTGAACGTGACGAGGTTCTGGCCGGAGCCGATGCTGCGCTGCTCGCCGAGATGGCCCTGAATGAAGTTCGGCATGGTGGCCATGTATTTGTCCATGTAGCCCCAGCCGTATTTCTGCACGATGTGGTAGAACACCCATAACGTGACGTCGTCATCCGCCGGATAGGGCGTGACCGCCTTTCCCTGGAATTTGGGTTTAAGAAAATCCAGCGCGGAGTTCGGGATGTCGGCTGCGGCGACTTTCTCGGTGTTGTACATATAGGGCACGGCATTGACCATCGTCGCCCAATAGGCGCCATCGGGATCCTTAAAGCGCGAGTTGATCTTGTCGAATCCGGCCGGCTTGAAGTCGATCAGATGGCTGTCAGCTTTCCAGCGCACGTAGTCGGCGATGGTCTGCAAGATCGCGGCGTCGACCTCGAGCTTGCCGGCGGCGATCTGCGTGTCGATTTTCTTGTCGAGCACGTTGGAGAAGCCGCCGCTGATCGAGACGGTGATGCCGGGATATTTTGCGTTGAAGACCTTGGCCATCGCCTCCCAAGGCGCGGTCGGGCCGCCGACATAGAGCACGAAGGCGCCTTCGCCTTTTGCCTTGGCGTAGAGATCGTCGAGCGACTGGGCGCCGGCGGGACGCGCGCCGAGCGCAATAAGCCCCAATGCTGCGGCAAGCTTGGTGAGCCGGTTGGCCATGATGATCCTGCCCCTTGTTTTGCCGAGGATCATCGCTGTGTACGCCGGCGAACACAAGCGGCCAGCACGTGTAACTTATTTCCCGTCTCGCCAAAAGTGCTGGCGGCGTGCTAACGGAGCCCATTGGTCCGCCGCCGGCGCGTTCACGCGCTGCGTGCAATTGGGAGAATCGATCAATGAAGGTAATCGCCTATCTGCTTGCCATTATTTGCGTGATCGTCGCCGTGACGTACTACACGGTCGCGGCCGGCTCTTTGCCGACATTCATGCCGGGCTACGCCGAGGGCTCGACGCACATTCACCACCTGCACGCCTATGCGGCGCTCGTCGCCGCCGTGGTGCTGTTCGGGGTTGGCTGGTTTTCAGGGCGGCGCTGATCGTTCGCCGCGCAAAATGACGTGCTCGCATGAGCACGCAGCTAGGATGACCCGCGCATCTTGCGTTGCACCCGTTCGTCGAAACGCGCCACGCTGACAACCACGCGCTGATGGCTGCCGCCGCCGATTGATTCGAAATCATCGCGGGCTTCGACGCGGAACGTCACTGTGCGGCCTTCGAGCCGTACGACCTCCGCAGTCGCCGTGACCCGCAAACCGATCGGGGTCGCCGCGGTATGGCTGACGTCGAGATGGATGCCGAGGCTCTGGTGGCCGGCGGGAAGCAGGTGCTCGATCGCCGCCAGCGCCGCAGCCTCGATCACATTGATCATCACCGGCGTCGCCAGCACCGCGATCCGGCCGGACCCGACGAAGGGCGCGGTGTGCTCCGGCCCGACCACGATCTCGGCGGAGCCGGTCAGGCCGGGCTTGATCCGGGCGAGGACATCGCTGGTTCGGGCAGGGGAGGTCATGCGGCCTTATAGCGCCAATTTGCGCCCTGGTATCGCGCCGTCCTTTCGGTGGTAGTATAGGGTCTCGATAGTCAGGGGATAACGTCATGCTGAGCCACGCTTATCGCGCCGTTTTCTTGGCCGCCGCGCTGATCGCTATGATGCCGAGCGCGCCGTCTTTCGCGGTGACCGCGAAGGAGAAAATGGCGACTTGCAAGTTCGGCGCCGACGACCAAAAACTGCAGGGCGCGGCGCGAACAAAATTTTTGAAAAATTGCATGGCCAACCGCGATGATCCACGCGGTTCCGCGGCGGGCGCGCCGCCGCCGGGTGGCGTGCCGCCGCCGAAGAAATAGACGGCCGGCAAAGCCGTGCCATGACGCGGCGCGCAAAAGGCCGATTGCCGCGCACAAAAATCATAATGGGGAGAATATCATGAGCAAGCAAACCGCCGCGGCGGTCACAACGAGCCATTTCCGGCGCGGCTGGGTCTATGCTCTGACGCTGGCGCTGGTCACGATCAATTACATGGATCGCTCCGCGCTCGGCATCGTGGCGCAGGCGGTGCGCGGCGAGTTTAAGCTCTCACCGGTCGAGATGGGCTACCTGTTCTCGTCGTTCCTGTGGACCTACACGCTCTGCATTCTGCCGATCGGTATCCTGCTGGACCGCTTCGCTGCTCGCAACATCAACGCGATCGGCATCACGCTATGGTCGCTGGCCATGGCCGCAACGGCCGGCGTGTGGAGCTTTGCCAGCCTGATCGTCGTTCGCATGGTGATGGGCGCCGGCGAGGCGACGTCGATCCCGTCTTGCGGACGTATCGTGCGCGAATGGATGCCGGCCGGGGAACGCGGCGTTGCCAATGTGGTGTGGAGTGCCGGCAGCTTCGTCGGGCCGGCGCTTGGCGCGGTCGTCACGGCGTCGATCGCCAGCGCCTGGGGTTGGCGCGCCGCGTTCGTCGTTCTCGGCGCGTTCGGCTTCGTGTGGCTCGCCTGCAATCTATTCTGGTTCGACCGCCCGGAAAAAGTGAGCTGGCTTTCGCCCGAGGAACGCAAGAAAATCCTTACCGAACGCTCGGCCGGTTCGCCCGACGAAATCGGCATGCACGGCAGCCCCGGCGTTGTGCTGGAGCTGCTGCGGTCACCGTCGCAATGGGGCGCGATGATCGCGCAGGCCTCCGGCATCTACACGCTTTACCTGCTGCTGTTCTGGATGCCGAGCTATCTGCAGGACACCAAGCATCTCACCATCATGAAGACCGGGCTCTATACCGCGATACCATGGGCGGTCGCGGTGCCGGTCAGCATCGTCATCGGTCTGATCAGCGACCGTATGCTGCAAAACCACACGCTTCTTGCCGGCGGGCGCCGCACCATCGTCATCGCCTGCATCCTGCTCTCGGCCGTGGTCGTCTTCGTGCCGTTCACCGACAATACCACGCTGATCCTGGCGTTGTTCGCGCTGTCGCTGTCCGGCGTCAATGCCATGATCTCGCTCAACCTGTCGCTGGTGACCGACCTCGTGCACCGCGCCCGCGATGTCGGCAAAGCGATCAGTCTCACCATTTTGAGCGGTAATCTGTGTGGCCTATTGGCGCCGATCGTAACCGGCTACGTTGTGTCCGGGCTGGGTGCTTACGATTGGGCGCTTTGGATCGCCGGGATACTGTTGATCATTGGCGCGATGGCGCTTGGCACCATGACGCGCAGCGTCATTTTGCCGGCTACGGCGCCGCGGGCGGCTTGAGCACCGAGTTCATTAAGGAAACCCACCATGACCACTGCCGTTCTCGATACCAAAGCAGCCGACTATGACGTCCAGGACGTCGAATATCTCCGCCACGGCGACCAGCCGCTGTTGGCGCGGGTGCATTCGCCGCGCGGAACGGGGCCGTTCCCGGCGCTGGTCGAGGTGCACGGCGGCGCCTGGTGCATGAGCGACCGCAAGACCGAGCATCTGCGCCATGAATTCATGGCATCGCACGGCATTGTTTCGATCGCGCTCGATTTCCGCTCCGGCAACGAGGCGCCGTACCCGGCCTCGGTGCAAGACATTAACTATGCGGTGCGCTGGGCTAAGGCGCATGCCGGCGATCTCAAAACCCGGCCGGAATTGGTGGCGCTGTCGGGACAGTCGAGCGGCGGCCAACTCGCCATGCTCGTCGCCATGCGGCCGCACGATCCGCGCTATGCGGCGATCGCGCTGCCGCCGGGTTCGCCGCAGGTCGATGCGAGCGTGCCTTGCGTCGTGATGTCGTGGCCGGTGATCAATCCGCTGTCGCGCTACCGCCACGCCAAACGTGCGATCGCTCGCGGTGAGGAATGGGGCAAGAGCATCGTGCCGCGGCATGACGCTTACTGGCGCAACGAGGAGACTATGGCCGAGGGCAATCCGATGCTGGCGCTCGAGCGCGGCGAAACCGTGCAATTGCCGCCGGCCATCTGGTTCCAGGCGCGCGGCGACGACGTGCACGACTATAAGGACGTGGAGTTGAGTTTCCCCGGCAATGAGCCGCAACGCTTTGTCGCCAATTACCGCAAGGCCGGCGGTGATATCGAGCTCGTTTATATCGAGATGGAACGCCACAAGGGGCATTCGCCAGACTTGTCGCAGATCGGCGGCACCTTTGCCGACATGGTGAAATTCGTCGGCAAGCATATCAAAGCCTAATTGCGGCTCAGGTCGCCAACGCTTGCGGCAGCATGCGCCGCATGACGCCATCGCGGTAATACAGCACGTGCAGGAGAGCGCTGGCGACGTGCTCTCTGATATTCGGCATCAGCCAGCCGATCGAATACTGGATGATGACAAGCCCAGCGACCAGCCAATGCAGGACTTTGGCGGTAGTGCCGCGTGCAGCCGTCGAAGCATCCGCTCCTCTGAAATTTCAATCGCAAAATGACGGCGCAGAGCGGTTCCGCGCCGTGACTTTGCGAGATGTGAGTGCCGGACCTAGGCGGCGTCAGCGGATGTAAACGCCGAAAACGCCATGGTGGTGATGGTGGTGGTGCTTCTTTTTTGGTGCGCGGATCCAGGCTTTATTCCGGCTCGTTCGAAATGTCGGGTTCCAATTTGCGATGCAATCGCTCGGCGTCGGTGAAAATGTCGACGACCGCGGCGACTGCGCTCTCGATTTTGTGCGACAGGCTTTCCCGCGGCGGCGCCACGGCCCTTTTGTCTGCGGCTGGTTTCGCCGCGATCGCCGCCACTGGCTTCTTGCCGGTCTTCGTGCCGGCAGGCTTCGGTTTTGCCGAGATTGCGGGCTTGCGCGATTTTTTTGCGACTACGGTTTTCTTCGCTATTTTCTTGGCTATGTTTTTCTTGGCATGTTTTTCTTGGCAGCGTTCTTCTTCGCCAAAGCTCTAGTGGTTGTGGCTGCCTTTGCAGTTCGCTTCCGCTTCTTTTTGGCCATTGTCTTTCCCTGATGTTACTCGCCGAGGCGGCAGGTCGGGCTCATAGCCCGGCCAAATATTTCGCGATTGCCTGGCGATCGCTCGCGCTGAGCACTTTCATAAATCCGGGCATGTCGAGATTGTTGGTGCGTTGCCCGTCGGCGAAGGCGTTCATGGCGGACAATAAATAATCGGAGCTCAAGCCGGCCAGCCGCGGCGCCGGCGCCCCGCCCTCGAAATGCGGTTGGTGGCAGGCCTTGCACATTTCGATCTTATCGGCGATGGCGGCGGGCGGCGCGGCGGCGTTGGCGCCGGACGCAGCCGGCCAGGTTTTGGCGGCGAAGTAATCCGCAAGCTGGCGCAGATCCGGCAACGCGACGTCTTTGACATTCGGCGACATGGTGGCGTTGACGCGCGCGCCGCTGTGGAAGTCGTGCAATTCCTTGAAAAGATAATTGCTCTGTTGCCCCCAGATGGTCGGCGTCGCCGTGTTGATCGGCGTGCCATTCTGGCCGTGGCAGGCGCCGCAGACCTCAGCCTTGCTGGCCACATCGTCGGCGGCCTGTGCCGATGCAACGGCCCACCCGCACATCAGTGCCGCGCTGAAAACGGTCGAAATCAGACTTTTGGACGTGTTCACGCTTTTCCTCCGCTAGCCGAGCAGCTTATCGCGCCGCTTCGGCGCCCAGTCGTGGCTGCCCAGTCGTGGCTGCCCCGCGACGTCATTCTACCTGTCTGCGGCGGTCTGGCGAGGGGCTGATTGGCAAGCGCGCCACGCGCGACAGGCGGGCGGCGAAATGAACCTCACCGCGTCCGCCGGTACGCGGCCAGCGCCGCGCCGAACGCCGCGAACAAGGTGCGATTGACCGGATTTGGATCGGCCACGACTTCGGCATGCCATTGCACGCCAAGCGCAAATCCCGGCGCCTCGGCGACGCGGATCGCCTCGATGGTGCCGTCCTCGGCCACCCCCTCAACCACGATGCGGCAGCCCTGATCGAGAATGCCCTGGCCGTGCAGCGAATTGACCCGGATGGTCTCGGCGCTGAGGATCTTGGAAAACACGCCGCCCGGCGTGAGCCGGACCTCGTGGCGCTCGGCATAGATGACGCTCGGATCGGGATCGATCTCGCCGTTTTCGAGCCGCAGCGCGCGATGGTTCATGCGCCCGGGCAATTCACGGATTTCCGGATGCAGCGAGCCGCCAAAGGCGACGTTGATCTCCTGAAAACCGCGGCAGATGCCGAATAGCGGCACGCCGCGGGCGACGGCGGCCTCGATCAGCGGCAATGCCAGCGCGTCGCGGTTGCGGTCATAAGGCTCGTGCCGCGGATCCTCGTCGAGGCCGAAATAGCTCGGATGGACATTGGCGCGCGCGCCGGTCAGCAGCACGCCGTCGACCGTGTCAAGGAGCGCTCCGATATCGATGATTTCCGGTGAGCCGGCAAAGATCAGCGGCAGCGCGCCGGCGGCATCGGCGGCCGCAAGCAAAATGCGCTCGCTGACGCGCTGCGCCGGAAACTTGCCCTCGGCCAGATGGGCGCTGCCGATGACGCCGACGACGGGCTTTTTCGCTGCCATGGCCCGGCCTTAAACCCTTTATCGGAAAACTTCAAAGGCGCGGTCGCGATTGCGGCCGTAGCGGTAGACGGCGAAATCGTCATCGAAGCTCGCCGCGCGCGTCAAGCCGAGGCGCTCCATCACGGCAAAGCTGGTGCGGTCGACTAGCGAAAAGGTCTGATCGGGGAATGCCTCGCCGATGGTCCATGCGCGTTCGAGATCGAGCGCGGTGATCTTTTCGATCGGCACTGCGCCCTGCCTGATCTGGCTCCAGAATTGCTCGACCGCTTCGCGGTGAATGCGGCTGTTGAGCAATCGCCACGTTTCAACGAGCACATGGTCGCTCAGCAGCGCGTCGGCGACGCTCGACAACATCATTTTCGCACGGCGGTTTTGCCGATCGCGGATATTTGCGACTGCGAACCAAACCGAGGTATCGACGAAAACGCTCAACGGCGGTGCGCCTTCGATCGGCGCGTTTTGGTCTTGGGCAAACGGCCGGTATCGCGCAAATATTCCTCCCAGGCCGCTTGGCCGATCATCTTATCTTTGTCGCGCGCGATATCCGTTGGCTCGCCGGAAGCGCCGAGGTCGAAGAGCGCCGAGATGTCGGGTTTGGATTTTTTTGGCTCGCCAAGATCGCCGGCAACGAGACGGCGGACGTATTCGGCGAACGAAATGCCGAGATCGGCGGCCTTGGCTTGCGCTCGCCGCTGCAGCTCCGGCTCCATAGTGATTTGCGTGCGTGCATTCATGATGGCGCCATCACTTGAGCCCAGGAGGCAAGGCTAGCTCGGGTACGGGCCATGGGTTTGCAGCACAAAACAATACGTTCTCGCGACGCATCTGCGCCCGAGCTTTGCCACTGAACGCTACGCCACTAAAACGCCAAGCCATGAGTCCCCGATACCGACGGGAGCGGAGCGCCGGGAGGCGCCGGTCGTGGATCCGCGCCACGCAGTCGGCGTCACCGCCTTCTGCGCTTCGGGCGCGGCATCCCCCCTCCGTATCTCTCCGCGGAAAAGAGGGAGATACGGAGGGGGGCGCGCCTCCCGGCGCTCCACCGCGGTACCCCTATCGGGTCACCGCCCTTGCCTCGTTTCGGGATCGTCCTCGAGAAACGCCCGTCGGCCGGCAAGGTGCCGCGTATGTAACACTAACGGGGACCAATGTCAATGGACTAGTTACGACCTTTTTGCCGCCGCTCGTTCCCGCGCAGGCGGGGACCCAGCCTGGGTTCCCGCCTGCGCGGGAATGAGCGGAAAATAGGCGCCGTCATGGCCGGACTTCTTCCGGCCACCCATGGCTTTATTTCACGCCACCAGATCGCGGTATTCCGGGTGCTTGGTCAGATAGGCCGAGACGAACGGGCAGCGCGGCACGATTTTCAGCCCGCGGCGGCGCATCTCGTCGAGCACGCCTTTGACGAGCTGCGAAGCAAGCCCACGCCCGCGCGCGGCGACCGGCGTCTCGGTGTGATCGAGCGAGATGATGTTGCCGGTCAGCCGGTAATTCATGAACACGGAGACGCCGCCGGCCGCGAGCTCGAAGCGGGAGAGGGCGGTGTTGTCGCGGATCGAGGGCATGGCGGTCATGTAGCATGGGTAGAGCGAAGCGGAACCCACCGCCGGGCTGCGAGGCAAATTATGGGTATTGCCACGCGTCGTGGCAGGCAAGCGTGGGCGGGTCGCTTGGCGGCCATGGAACCGGCGTGCCCGAAGTTCGAGCCCTTACGACGTCCTCGCCATTAAATTGGCGGATGCGATTGCGAACGTTGCGCGTTCGGGCCGCGCTAAACTACCATCGAGCCGGTTGGTGCAATGGTAAAATAGTAAAAGGGATGAGATCGCCGTGACGAAAAATTCGTATGCGTTCGCGTTGTTGGCGTTGCTTGTGGTCGCAGTGCTGTGGAGCGATGAATTGCTTGCCGGCGAGCCGCTCGGCACGGCGGAGCAAGCCCGCGCCATGCTCGACCGCGCCGTCGCCGCGCTCAAGGCCGACCAAGGCAAGGCGGTGGCGGCGTTCAACGATCCGCACAACAAGGATTTCCGTGATCGCGATCTTTTCGTCTATTGCTTCGATGCCGGCGACGGCAAATTCACCGCCTATGAACTGCCCGCGCTGATCGGCGCCGATATCCGCCAGTTCAAGCTTTACAACGAGCCGATGGGGCAGCGCAGCTATGACGTCGTCCACGACGCGCCGGAAGGCACCGTCGTCAGCATCGACTACCGGATGCCGAAGCCGGGCGAGACAAAGCCCTCGGCCAAAGAAGCCCTCGAAGCGCGCGTCGGCGACCAGGCCTGCGGGGTAAGTTATTTCAAGTAATGAGCAAGTAGCCCGAATTGAGCAGAGCAAAATCCGGGAATGACCTATCGGCTTGCACGCCGATCCCGGCTTTCGCTCTGCTCAAGCCGGGCTACGTTTGCTCGGCTCACGACGGCGGGCGGAACTTGTCGAACAGCCAGTACATCAGCCCGCCGACAATGGCGCCGGCGATGACCGCGGTCGCAACGGACTGCAGGTCAACCGACGGCGCCCTCAACACCATGCCGGCCGCCCACAGCACGGCGAACAGGATGGCGATCGGTAGGCGATTGGACTGCGGGCGTTTCAATTGTGACTCCCGAGACGAAGCGACCCTTTCCCCTCTCCCTTTACGGGAGCGGCGGTCCCGCGCAAGCGGGGCCGGTGAGGGTCTGACCACCGCGGACCCTCACCCGCTTTGCTCGCCCCGATCAAGTCGGGGGTCGCTCAGCGTCCTCTCCCGGAACGGGAGAGGGAAGAGCTGTTGCTTTGGTCGCGCGAAAATGCGCTTCGCCGCTGCGGCAGTGAACGTGCTACGGTGGCGTGCATGAGAAACAAATCTGTTGTTCGTCCGGGCCGTCCAGCTAATGCGGCATAGACCCGGGAACCGGAGGCGAGATGTTCGAGAAGGACGAAGTGCTCAAGGAGCTGCACAGCCGGCTGGTGGCGGCAGGCCTCAATCCGCTCGACCCCAAGGTGCAGGCGATCAGCGAGGTGGTGAACGCGTTCTACGCGGAGAAGACCCGCGACGTGTTGCAGCAGATGCAAGCCGTGCTGAGCAGGATCGAGACGTGAGGCGATAGACGTCCCGTGGCGGGTTGATTTCGGTTCCGGCTGTTCCCAAATCTTTCTGAGATGTCGGCGTCCGCCACCATTCCCTGTCCGCATTGCCATACGCTCAACCGCGTTCCGGCCGAGCGGCGGGGCGAGGGCGGCAAATGCGGCCGCTGCCACCAGTCGCTGTTTGCCGGCGCGCCGATTAATCTCGACGCCGCTCATTTCGAGCGCCACGCCGCCGCCGATTTGCCGCTCTTGGTCGACTTCTGGGCCGCCTGGTGCGGACCCTGCCGCGCCATGGCTCCGGTGTTCGAGGGCGCGGCCAAGGCGCTGGAGCCGCGGCTGCGCTTCGCCAAAGTCGATACCGACGCCGAACAAAACCTGGCGGCGCGCTATCACATCAGCGCGATTCCAACCATGATCCTGTTCCGCGGCGGCCGCGAAGTCGCCCGCCACAGCGGCGTCATGGCGGCGGGCGCGCTGCGCGGCTGGATCGACCAGCAGCTCGGCGGCTGAGGCGGCGCGGTAAACCCATGCCGCTCCCGACCGGCCTGCCGCCGCTGCGCACGTTGTTCTTTGACGACCTCAAGCTCGGCATGACCGAGCGGCTGAAAAAGACGATTGCCGCCTCCGACGTGGTCGGCTTCGCGCAACTCACCGGCGACCGCAATCCGATTCATCTGTCCGAGCATTTCGCCGCGCGCACGCCGTTCGGCCGCCGCATCGCCCACGGCCTATACACCGCGAGCCTGATCTCGGCGGTGCTCGGAACGCGGCTGCCCGGGCCCGGCGCCATCTATATTTCGCAGACACTGAATTTCCGCGCCCCGGTGCGGATCGGCGACACCGTGACCGTCCTCGTCACTGTGGCCGAACTGATACCGGAAAAATCCCGCGCCCGGCTCACCTGCGTCTGCAAGGTCGGCCGCCAGATGGTGCTCGACGGCGAAGCTTTGGTGAAAGTCCCGCGCGAGGAAAAGGGCAAGCGGCCGGTGATAAGGGTGTAGGGGACGCGTAGCCTGGATTGAGCGGAGCGATGAAGCATCCAAATCCGTCATTTCACGCTGGATTGCTTCGCTGGCGCTCGCAACGACGAGACCGTCATGGCCGGGTTCGTCCCGGCCATCCACGTCTTTGCGAGTTGGTAGCATTTAAGACGTGGATGCCCGGCACAAGGCCGGGCATGACGGCACTGTGTTAGTGTTGGTTATGAAAACAAACGTGACAGCTCACCCAGGCCGTCTGTTGAAACGCGAACTGACTGCGCGCGAGCTAAGCGCCAATCGCCTCGCGATCGACATTGGTGTGCCGTCCGGCCGCATCACCGATATTTTGAACGGCCGGCGTTCGATTACTGCCGACACGTCCGTCCGCCTCGGTCGCTATTTTGGCAATAGTGCGCAGTTCTGGCTCGATCTGCAGAGTCAGCATGACATCGCGGTGGTTGAACGCGATCGCGGTGCGGAAATTGTTCAACGCGTACGTCACGGAAACGCACGAGATTACAGCGTGGGTTTGGACGCTCGTTCTCGTGACCGGGATGGTGAAATCCATCATAAACGGGGCGATACGTTGGTAGGCACTTTACGTGAGACCTACGGATCTGACTTTGCAAAAGGGTATCGCAGCGATGCAACGCTCGGTGCAGTTCTCAGAAAAGAGAAAGCCGAAAATTTGTCGAGCCTAATCAAGCGTGGCGCAAAGGCGGGGCGCCGGTAGAGCCACTATTTCTTCTTCGACTTGATCTCGTAGTCGCTCAAGGCGTCCCGGATAATGCCGGGGAGGCTCTTAGCCAGGCCATCGACCTTGGTGTCGATTTTCCGATCCAGGGCATCAACCTTGCTTTCCAAGCGATCGAATCTTTGGTCGACGATATTGAACCTCTGCTCGGTTTTTTCTTCAAACGCCAGCAGATCCTTGTGCACGTTCTGAACCTGCTGGGTCAGAAAACCGAACGAGCCTTCGAGTTCGCCGACGCGGCGCTTGAGATCGCGGATTTCGGCCTCGACATTCATGCTCATACGGTGCCTGTAGCACAATCTTGGTTGTGGCGCAGCAACTAGAAAAACCACCCCGCCGCGCCTTCGCTCCTGCGGAGCTCCGGCGGGCGACCCTCCCCCTGCAGGGGAGGGTGAAGAGCGATCACTCCGCCGCCTCAACCCGCTTCGTCTTCTTCGGCGCATTGCCCTTGCGCGCCAGCACCGGCTTCAAAAACGCCCCCGTATAACTGCGCTTCTCGCGCACCACGTCTTCGGGCGTGCCGGCGGCGACGATTTCGCCGCCGCCGTCCCCGCCTTCGGGGCCGAGGTCGATGATCCAGTCGGCGGTTTTGATGACTTCCAGATTGTGCTCGATGACGACAACCGTGTTTCCCGTCTCCACCAGCTCGTGCAGCACGTCGAGGAGTTTGGCCACGTCGTGGAAATGCAGCCCCGTGGTCGGTTCATCCAAGATGTAAAGCGTGCGCCCCGTTGCACGCTTGCTCAATTCCTTGGCGAGCTTTACGCGCTGCGCCTCGCCGCCACTAAGCGTCGTCGCCTGCTGGCCGACATGGATGTAATCGAGGCCGACGCGGTGCAGGAGCTTTAACGGCTCGCGCACCCTCGGCACCGCCTTGAAGAACTCCAGCGCCTCCTCGACCGTCATGTCGAGCACGTCGGCGATCGATTTGCCGCGGAACAGCACGTCCAGCGTTTCGCGGTTGTAGCGCTTGCCCTTGCAGACGTCGCAGGTGACGTAGACGTCGGGCAAAAAATGCATCTCGATCTTGATGACGCCGTCGCCCTGGCAGGCCTCGCAGCGACCGCCTTTGACGTTGAACGAGAAGCGGCCGGGCTCGTAGCCGCGGGCCTTGGATTCCGGCAGGCCGGCGAACCATTCGCGGATCGGCGTGAACGCGCCGGTATAGGTCGCGGGGTTTGAGCGGGGGGTGCGGCCGATCGGCGACTGGTCGATGTCGATGATCTTATCGAGATGCTCGACGCCTTCGATGCGGTCGTAAGGGGCGGGGGCCTCGCTGGCATTGTTGAGCCGCCGCGCCAGCGCCTTGTAGAGCGTGTCGACCAAGAGCGTCGACTTGCCGCCGCCGGACACGCCGGTGACGCAGGTGAATAGTCCCAGCGGAATTTCGGCGGTGATGTCTTTGAGGTTGTTGCCGCGGGCGCCGACGATTTTCAGCACGCGGCTTTTGCTCGGCGGCCGGCGCTCGGGGATCGGCACTGTCAGCTCGCCGGACAGATATTTGCCGGTCAAGCTGTCCGGCGCGGCGATGAGGTCGTCGACTTGGCCTTTGGCGATGACATGGCCGCCGTGGATGCCGGCGCCGGGGCCGATGTCCAGCACCCAGTCGGCGGTGCGGATGGCGTCCTCATCGTGCTCGACCACGATCACGGTGTTGCCGAGGTCGCGCAGCCGCTTCAAGGTCTCGAGGAGCCGCGCATTGTCGCGCTGGTGCAGGCCGATCGAGGGCTCATCGAGCACGTAGAGCACGCCGGTGAGGCCACTGCCGATCTGCGAGGCAAGCCGGATGCGCTGGCTCTCGCCGCCCGACAGCGTGCCCGAGGCGCGGGCGAGGGTGAGATATTCGAGCCCGACATCGACCAGGAATTTCAAGCGCTCGCGGACTTCCTTGAGCACGCGCACCGCGATTTCGTTTTGCTTCGAGGTCAGCCTTTGGGGTAGCTCAGTGAACCAGGCAGCTGCGCCTTTGACCGACATGTCCGACACTTCGCCGATGTGCTTGCCGCCGATCTTCACGCACAGCGCTTCGGGTTTGAGCCGATAGCCTTTGCAGGCGTCGCACGGCACGTCGGTGAAATAGCGCGCGATCTCCTCGCGCGCCCAATCGCTGTCGGTCTCTTTGTAGCGGCGCTCGAGATTGGTGATGACGCCTTCGAAGGCGCGCTTGGTGTCGTAGGCGCGCATGCCGTCGTCGTAGGAGAAGCGGAGCTCGGTGTCGCCGCTGCCATAGAGAATGGCGTCCTGCGTCTTCTTCGGCAGGTCCTTCCATTTGGTATCGAGCGTGAACTTGTAGTGCTTGCCCAGCGCCGAGAGCGTCTGCGTGTAATACGGCGACGAGGATTTGGCCCACGGCGCGATGGCGCCTTTGCGGAGCGTGCGCTCCTTGTCGGGAATGACGAGATCGGCGTCGATATGCTGCTCGACGCCAAGCCCGCCGCATTTGGGGCAGGCGCCGAACGGATTGTTGAACGAGAACAGCCGCGGCTCGATCTCCGGGATGGTGAAGCCTGATACCGGGCAGGCGAATTTTTCGGAGAAGGTGAGGCGTTCGGCAGCGGTCTGGTTACGCTGGCGGTTGGCCTTGCTGGTGGTCGCGGCACCTTCGGCTGGCGTGGTCTCGGCAAGCTCGGCCACCGCAAGCCCGTCGGCGAGCTTGAGCGCCTGCTCGAGCGAATCCGCCAGCCGCGCGGCGATGTCGGGGCGCACCACGACGCGGTCGACCACGACGTCGATGTCGTGGGTGAATTTCTTGTCGAGCGCCGGCGCGTCGGCGATCTCGTAGAAGGCGCCGTCGATTTTGACGCGCTGGTAGCCCTTCTTCATGAATTCGGCGAGCTCCTTGCGGTACTCGCCCTTGCGGCCGCGCACGACCGGCGCCAGCAGATAAAGCCGCGTGCCTTCCGGCAGGCCCAAGATGCGGTCGACCATCTGCGACACGGTCTGGCTCTCGATCGGCAGCCCGGTGGCCGGCGAATACGGCACGCCGACGCGCGCCCACAGGAGCCGCATGTAATCGTAGATTTCGGTGACGGTGCCGACGGTGGAGCGCGGATTGCGCGAGGTGGTTTTCTGCTCGATGGAAATGGCCGGCGACAATCCGTCGATCTGGTCGACGTCCGGCTTCTGCATCATTTCCAGGAATTGCCGGGCGTAGGCCGACAGGCTCTCGACATAGCGGCGCTGGCCTTCGGCATAGATGGTATCGAAGGCGAGCGAGGATTTGCCGGAGCCGGACAGCCCGGTGAACACCACCAGCTCGTCGCGCGGAATGTCGAGATCGATATTCTTGAGATTGTGCTCGCGGGCGCCGCGGATCGCGATGATGCGGCGATCCTGGGCGGCGCGGATTTGCGCGCGGCGCGCCTCGTCGCGGTGGTCTTGTGCCGTCAGACTTTGTGCAACTTTGGCGGATTTGTCGAACAGGTCGTTCATGCGCACCGGCCGGGAAAAACGATGCCTACCCCGCGGTCGGCGAGGCGCTGATCATGGCCCGAACATAGTGAGAACGCCAAGCCTATGCCAGGGCTGCGCCGGGACCTATGCCCGCAAATCTTATTCCCGGAAATCTTGGCTTCGTTGGGGAAAAAGCCAGGCTCAGCAGGTCGGGCAGAACGGCTGGCCGAACGAGCCCATGGTGAAGCGGTAATTGAGGCCGAAAGTCAGTGTGTGCAGATAGGACGCGATGGAGGTCGGCGTCTGGGCGAATTGGTACGTCTTGGAACCGAAATCGTAGAAGTCGTATTCGAGCCGTGCCGAGAGATTTTCCGTCATGCCGTACTCGATGCCGGCGCCGACGGTGAAGCCGCTGCGGTTGTCGTTGATGACCTGCGTCAGGATGGTGGCGCTGCTTGCCAGCGTGTCCTGGGTATATTGGACGTGCATCCAGGCGCCGCCGCCTTTGGCGTAAAATAACCAGTCGTTGGCGGCATAACCCGCGCGTCCGGTCACGGCGGAGAGCCACTGCGGATTGGATGTGTTGCGCTCCTGGTCCGCGCCGCCTCCGGTTGCCTGACCGATCCCATAGCCGGTTATATTGGACGCGGACCACGCGGCTTCGGCGCCGATCACCCAGCGGTCAAACTGATAATTGAAGCCGGCTTGGCCGCCGCCAATCAGCCCGACGGGGTGAGCGGTCTGGCTGGTGACCAAGTTTGTTGTGCCCGTCCCGGCTTGGCTGATGCTGTCCGACAACAGCCCGGCGCCGACATTGCCGCCGAAATAGAAGCCGGTCCAATTGTAGATTGCGGGCGGTATCGGGACAGGCGGATTGGCAGGTGGGGCGACGGGCAAATCCGCGGCGTAAACCGGCGCAGCAATAGCCATCGCCGCCAACGCCAGCGCCACCAATCCGGGACCGACAGACCGCATACGCCAACCCCCCCGCGGGCACGAGGCTCACGTGTTCACCCCGTAATACACTGGTTCCGCGTGCCCCTGGATAGTGCAAAAAAACAACAGCCCACCGGAATCAATCCTTGGAGACAGCGGGTAAACACACAGCGGTGTTGCCCGACCCGCTCCCCGCCGCCACCCCCTGGCAGATTGTTCAGCGGAACTTGTAGTCGACGCCGAGCCGGATCAGGTTGGCGTCGAATTTGACGGTCTGGTTCGCCGGGACCGGTCCGGCGTCATTGCCGCAAGGATTGGCCACGCTACACGTGGCGTTCTCGAGGTCGACAAACAGGTACTCCACTCGCGCCGTCCAGTTGTCGGCGAAAGCCACCTCGACCCCGGCGCCGGCCGTCCAGCCTGCCTTCGTCGAACTCTGCAAGCCGCCGTTGGCCCCAGCCTCGATATTGCCGAAGGCCCCGCCGGCAGTGCCGTAGAACAGCACGCGATCCGCAGCGTAGCCGACGCGAGCGCGGACCGTACCGAGCCATGTATTCTTGGTTTCGCACTGCGCGGCCGCGCCAAACCCGAGACTGCCGCAATATACGCTCGAGCTCTTTCCATCCAGCCATGAGGCGTCAAAATCGCCTTCGATGCCGAATACGAAAGCATCGGTTTGGAAATTGACGCCGACGGTCGGCCCGGCCATGAAGCCGGTCACGCCGAAATTGCCGGTGTTTGGTGCGACCAGATTATTCGGATCGCTCCACTCGCTGCTGCCGAATCCATAGCCGCCGTTGGCGCCGAAATAGATGCCGCCCCAGTTGTAGACGGGCGCCACGGTCGGCACGTAAGCGACGGGCGCCTGCGGCGGCGGCACCGGCTGCGGAAGATCTGCTGCGACTGCTTGCCCAGCGGCAGCGGTGAACGCCAACGCTCCAGCCATCAATAATCGCTTCATTGCGACCCTCCAGTGCGTTCCGCGCCCGGTCGAATTTCCCAGCCGAGCGTCTTCAGTCAAACTGGCCTTCGAACCGGCTCAATTTCCGCCTCGACGGAATCACTTCCGTACCGCCGTCGCTCGCCCAATAAGTAGCTGATCTGGCACGGAAAAGGTGTTTGTAACCTAAAAGCAACAGCGGCGAGATTTCAACACCCTGGCACCGGCGGGCATTGTGCTTGAGTCTCGCCTTTTGAGCGAGTCCCGCCCTGCACAAGCTCGCTGGGGTGTCGTTTTAGCGCCTCTTGCATTGGCGCCGCAGAATAACTAGAACGAAAAGTGAACACAACCCGACGGGCGGCGCCATCGCCCGGGACTGGTGTGGATAACACCGATCGTTCTTGCGGGGACTGCCGTCACCCGCGTTATCTGCATCACGGTTTAGCTGCACTTGGCGGGAAGATGTGGTTGGCAAGCGAGATTTGGTCGGCAAACGAGAACTCGGTCGGCAAACGAGACTTGGTCGGCAAACGAGACTCGGCGGACAAGCTAACGAGCGGAGTAAGGTCATGGCAGGCAGCGTCAATAAAGTGATCCTGATCGGCAATCTGGGCGCGGATCCGGAAATCCGGCGCACGCAAGACGGCCGGCCGATTGCCAATCTGCGCGTTGCGACCTCGGATTCGTGGAAAGACAAGACCACCGGCGAGCGGCGCGAGAAGACCGAATGGCACCGCGTCGTCATCTTCAACGAGAATTTGTGCCGGATCGCCGAGCAATACCTCAAGAAGGGCTCGAAGGTTTTCATCGAGGGCGCATTGCAAACGCGGAAGTGGCAGGACCAATCCGGCCAGGACCGCTATTCGACCGAGGTGGTGTTGCAAGGTTTTCGCGGTGAGCTGACCTTGCTCGACCGCGCCGGCGGCGCGGGCGGTGGCGGTGGCGGCGGCGATTTCGGCGCCGATGAGGGCGGCGAGTTCGGCTCGTCCGGACCGACCCGCAAGGTTGCGGTGGCTGCCGCGGCGGGCGGATCGCGCGGCGGCGCCGGCGCCGATATGGACGACGAAATTCCGTTCTGAGCGGTCGTCGTCGCGAGGAGCCAACGGGCCCAGCCCGAAATGGCCGGCCCGATGACAAGCTCCGCGACGAAGCAGGCGGTTTCGGCTATCGCGCGCGGCGCCGTGTTTTTTTTCTTGCGCCACCTCGCATCGCGGGTCGTATCCATTCAGCCACTGCGGCAAGTCCCGGGCTGGTGGTCGGGATATACGTTGGAAACGCCGCCCGACGCCGCCCGTGAAACCCGGCTGAAATTGTGGAATGCGCTGCGCGGGCAAACGGTACGCGTCAAATGGCTTGATGGAATCAAGCTCGACTTGCGGATGGGAACCGATACCGCCCGGCTCGTTTTCGTCGCCGGCGAGATAGATCCGAATGAGTTTTTCTTTCTTGCTGGGTTTCTAAAATCCGGCATGACCGTCATCGATGTCGGCGCCAATGAGGGCCTGTTCACGCTGTTTTGCCGCAAACGGGTCGGCGCGTCCGGCCGCGTGATCGCAATCGAGCCCAGCGAGCGGGAGCTGCGGCAGCTTCGAGCAAATCTGCGCATCAACGGCTTTGCCGATGTCGAAATCATCCCGTCCGCAATCGGGGCGCGGACCGGACAAGCGCAACTGGGCATTGCCGAGCTCGAGCATGCCGGGTTCAACGCGCTTGGCGCTGTCGCTGCGCCATGGGTGAAGCTCGTGGGCCGGTCCGAGGTGACGGTGGCAACGCTCGATGCGCTGGCCGAGACACGAAACTGGCCGCGCATCGATCTTATCAAGATGGATATCGAAGGATCGGAGCTTGACGCCTTACGCGGAGCGGAAGCTTTGCTGGCGCGCGACCGTCCGCTTTTGTTGCTCGAAGCCGAAGACGAAAGCCTCGCGTTGCGCGGCGCAAGTCTGGCCGAGTTCCTTGCCTGGCTAGCCGCGCATAACTATGAGGCGATGGACTTTTCCGGTGCCGACGGATCGCTCGCGCCGATTGGAACGCGACAACCGAAGACCGTGAACCTCGTATTTCTGCCGAAGGGCAATCGGGCCGATTGCTGAAGCAACCGGCATCCCGGCTAATGCGCCTCGTCGTAGCACATCGGCCGGCCTAATGTGCTAGGAGGATGCTTCGTTTTCTCCGCAATCGCCAGTTCACCGCCATGCTCGATCTGATCTTCACCATCAAATTCGTGCACGTGCTCGCCGTTGCGCTGAGCTTCGGCACCTGGCTCTGCCTGGCGATCTTCATGGTGCTGGCGAATCGCTCCGGCAATACTTCGGTCGTGGCACTGACCTCGCAATTCGTCGTCAAGGTCGAGCTCATCGTGGTGGCCGCCGCCATGGCGTTGCAGCCGCTCAGCGGCGTCCCGCTGGCTTTTGCCATCGGCCTATCGCCGCTGTACGAATTCTGGATTGTGATTTCGAGCGTGCTCTATGCCGCGATCGTGGCCTGCTGGATCGCGGCGGTTGGGATCGAAATGCGCATCCGCAACTTGACCCGCGACGCGGCTCTGGCAAGCCAGCCGCTGCCCGCCGCCTATCGGCGTTTATTCCATATCTGGTGCGTGCTGGCCGGCCCGATCCTGATCGGCATGCTCGCGGCGTTTGCCTTCATGATCTGGCAGCCGCGGCTCGACGGCTAAAGCATGATCCCGAAAAGTGGATACCGGTTTTCGAAAAAGATCATGCTCAATTCAAAAGACCGGAGCCCGGTTTTGATTCCATCAAAACCCATTGGGCTCTAGCGTGCGGGAGTAACGTTGTGATCTTGCGCCGCGAGCGCCGCGAGCGCCGGGCCGGCCAACACGTAAGTCAGGCATTGCGGCAAGAGCTCAAAACCGGCGCGCAGGTAGAATTGTTGCGCGGGATTGTCTGCGCGCACGGTCAGTTCGACGATCGGGCTGCCGAGCTCGCTTGCGTAAGCGGCGACCCGCGCGATAAGCGCGCGCGCCACGCCATGCGCGCGATGTGCCGGTTCGACGAAGAGATCTTGCAGGAAAATCACCGGACCATTCCAGCCGGTGATCTTACGCCGGCTGCATGTGGCCATCCCGACGACCTCGCCGGCGGTCGCGGCACCCTCGGCGACGAAAGCGGTGAAGCCGGCTTCGGGGCCAAACCCATCGCGCAGCCAATCGGCTTCGCCGGCGCACACGGCATGAGCGGAATCTTCGCCGTCCGCCAAGCGGCGCTTGAGCCGCATCAGCGCCGGGATATCGCGCGGCTCCGCCGGGCGCACGCAAACCGGCGTCATATCCTGATGTCGAGCACGCTGCCGATTCTGCCGGTCGAATTGGATGGCGGCGTGGGCGTCGAACTTTGTCCGCCAATATCGCTGACCGAGGGCGTGTTGCCGCCGTTATGCTTGTGGTGACCGGCACTTGGCGACAACTGTTGAAGCGATAGCGGCGGTGTCGCGGTGGTGGCAATTCCCGGAACAGGCATGGCGTTTCTCCGAAGCAAAATCCTAAGCGATCATGAATTTCTATGGTTAACGAACGCTTAGCGCCGGCTGGCTGCCGGGCGTGAAGACGAGCAGATGCGCGAAGGAACTTCGGGCGCGGCGTTCAGGCCATCTTGTTGACCTTGCTTTCGATTGCTCCGGCCGTCGCCGGTGATAGCCCCGACGGCTGGTTTTTGTCCGGCGGCGCAGGAGCGATGTTGATTTTGGGTGGTGTAGGCGAGGCCGCCAGCGGGTGGCCGACGCCATTTTTTGCCGCGCGATCGATTCCAGGCTTTGTGCGGTCGCCGGGCTCGCGCCGGGCGGGATGAAGGAAATTGGCATGACGCATACTGCAACGCTGACTGACCAACGAAGATTGCGCGGGACGATGATCTAGCCAATCGTGAAATTCCGAAATCAGTAAGGCTGCGGATCAACCGGCCAAAATCGAGCGGATGCCGTCGACCACATACTGCACGGCCAGGGCCGCCAGCAGCACGCCGAGCAGCCGCGACAGCACGATATTGCCAGTCTTGCCGAGAAGGCCGCTGATACGCTCGGCGGAAACGAAGGTGATCCAACAAGAAAGCGCGATAAGCAGCACGACGCCAATGAGAATTCCAATCAGGGTCAAATTGTCGTTGGCACGGGTGGCGAGCAGCAGAGTGGCCGTAATGGCGCCCGGTCCGGCGAGCAGCGGGATTGCCAGCGGGAAGGCGGCAATGTTGCGTACCCGTTCTTCCAGCGCCTGTTCGGCCTCTTCGCCCTCGTGCCGGCTGCGCACGCCGAACACCATCTCGGCTGCGATCCAGAACAGCAGCAGGCCGCCGGCGATGCGGAACGCCGTCAATGAGATTTTAAGCGTGTCGAGAAGCCAGTCGCCGATCAGCGCGGTGCCGATCAGGATCACGCCGGCAATAATGCTGGCGCGCACCGCGACGCTCCGCCGCGATGCGCGCGGCATGCCTTCGGTCACGACCAGAAAGGTCGGCGCCATCGCGATCGGATCGACCACGACGAACAAAGTGAGCGCCGCCGAGATCGCGTAGTCGAGCAGCATCGGCGAATCCCGTCCTTGCCGTCGCGGCTAGAAGCCCGCGACCGCCTCCAGTGTCTTGCCCGCTTGGGCGTGGCGAATGGCGTCAAGCTGTTCCGGCGAATGGCGAAGCTGGCCGATCTCCTTGGCAAATTCCGGCCGGGCGCGAAGTTTCTCGGCCCAGGCATGGACGCGCGGATGCAGCCGGGCGAAAGGATAGCCGGCGAGCGACAGCCGGTGCGCGTAGATGAACCAGGCGATGTCGAGCGCGCTTAGTTCGTTGCCCATCAGATAGGGCTGCTGCGCCAATTTCCTATCGAGCGCGTCGAATTCGCCGCGGAATTTTTGCGCGGAGGCGCGCGCTCGCTCGTCGGTAAAGCCCTCCTTGGCGGCGCGCTCCCAGAATTCGATTTGGATCTCTTTCTCCCGATCCTTAAGACCCTGCACGGTGCCTGCGCCGTTGGCTTTGTAACTCTCAAGCGCACCTGCCGGTTTCGGCGGACCGGGCGGCGCAAAGACGAAGCGGAAACTCAGCGTGCGCAAATCGAGATGCAGATCGTCTTCGTGCTTGAGCAGCGCCGCGACCTCGTTTTCGTGTCCGGCCGGAATGAGTTTGGGCGTCGGGAATTTCTTCTCCAGATATTGGATGATGTCATTGCTCTCGATGTGGACGGCGCCATCATCGACCAGAACCGGCACCAGGCCGCGCGGATTGATGCCGAGGAACCAGGGCTGAAAATTCTCGTTGCCGGGCAAATCGACCGGGTGCGACTGCCAAGGAATGCCCTTGAGGTTGAGGAAGATGCGGAGTTTTTGCGAACAGGACGAACCCGCAAAGTGGAGCACGTGCACGCCTTTCCAGCCGAGCACCTCCCGGGTCCTGATATCGGCATCGGTAAGCTGAACCATAAAGGCATCCCTTTCATTGGCGTTTTTTCATTCGCATTTTTCTTGCGCATCATAGGGGCTGCGGGTGACCGCACCAGCCTCCCCGGGCCGGGTTCCGGCGCGGGGTGGCCGACACCTCCAAAGCGGCATGAATTGTCTCAATAAGGCCTTGAAAATAAATCGAAAAATACCATCTCTCGATTGCCGATAAAGGTGGCCCTCAAGGGCCCGATCGGCTATAAAAATTCCACGCGATTCGTGCAGGATTCATAAGTGTCAGACCAGGATAATCCCCCGCCGAGCGACAGCGGGCCGTCCGATATTCGCCCGGTATCGATTACCGAGGAGATGAAGAAGAGCTACCTCGATTACGCCATGAGCGTGATCGTGGCGCGCGCGTTGCCCGACGCGCGCGACGGGCTCAAGCCGGTGCATCGCCGCATCCTCTATTCGATGCACGAGAACGGCTACACGCCCGACAAAAAATACGTAAAATCGGCGCGCGTCGTCGGCGATGTGATCGGTAAATATCATCCGCACGGCGATCAGTCGATCTACGACGCGCTGGTGCGCATGGTGCAGGATTTTTCCATGCGCCTGCCGCTAATCGACGGGCAGGGCAATTTCGGCTCCGTCGATGGCGATCCGCCGGCAGCTTATCGTTATACGGAGGCAAAGCTCACCAGGGCTTCGATGGCGCTGCTCGACGACCTCGACAACGAGACCGTCGATTTCCAGGCCAATTATGACAATACCGAGCGCGAGCCGGCGGTGCTGCCGGCGCGCTTTCCCAATTTGCTGGTCAATGGCGCCGGCGGTATCGCGGTCGGCATGGCGACCAATATCCCGCCGCACAATCTTGGCGAGGTGATCGACGCCTGCGTCGCACTAATCGACGATCCGGCGCTCTCGATCGAGGATTTGATCGCCATCGTGCCGGGGCCGGATTTCCCGACCGGCGGTGTCATTCTTGGCCGCCAAGGCATCCGCGCCGCTTATCATCTCGGCCGCGGCTCCATTGTCATGCGCGGCAAGGTCGAGTTCGAGACGCTGCGCGGCGAGCGCGAAGCGATCGTGATTTCCGAAATTCCCTATCAGGTCAACAAGGCGCACCTCGTCGAGCGCATCGGCGAATTGGTGCGCGACAAAAAGCTCGAAGGTATCGGCGCCTTGCGTGACGAATCCGACCGCGACGGCTTCCGCGTCGTGATCGAAATGCGGCGCGATGCGGTGCCGGACGTCGTGCTCAACCAGCTTTACCGTTTCACCGCGCTGCAATCCTCGTTCGGCGCCAACATGGTGGCGCTCGAGGGTGGCCGACCGCTGGTGATGAACCTGAAGGACCTGCTGATGTCCTTCATCGCGTTCCGCGAGCAGGTGATCTATCGGCGTACCAAGCACTTGCTTAGCAAGGCGCGCGATCGCGCCCATGTGCTGGTCGGCCTCGCAATCACGGTGGCCAATATCGACGAAGTGATCAAATTGATCCGCGGCTCCAAGGACGCCAACGAGGCGCGCGAGCAATTGATGAACCGCGACTGGCCGGCGCGCGCCGTCGAAACCATGGTGACGCTGATCGACGACCCGCGCCACAGCATGTCGCCCGAGGGCACCACGCGGCTCTCGGCGGAGCAGGCCAAGGCCATCCTCGATTTGCGTCTGCAGCGGCTGACCGCGCTCGGGCGCGACGAGATCAAGGCCGAACTCGACAAACTCGCCGACGAGATCGCCGATTATCTCGATATCTTGCGCTCGCGCGCGCGCATCCAGACGATCTTCAAGGACGAACTCGCCGCCATCAAGAAAGAATTCGCCACTCCGCGGCGCACCGTGATCATCGACCAAGAAGGCGAGATGGAAGATGAGGACCTGATCCAGCGCGAGGACATGGTCGTCACCGTCTCGCATGCCGGCTATGTCAAGCGCGTGCCGCTGTCGACCTATCGCGCGCAAAAGCGCGGCGGCAAGGGCCGCGCCGGCATGCAGACGCGCGAAGAGGATTTCGTCACGCGGCTGTTCGTCGCCTCGACGCATACGCCGGTGCTGTTCTTCTCCTCGCGCGGCCAGGTCTACAAGGAAAAAGTCTGGCGGTTGCCGCTGGCCGCGCCGCAGGCGCGCGGCAAGGCGCTGATCAACATCCTGCCGCTGGAGCAGGGCGAGGCCATCACCACCATCATGCCGCTGCCCGAGGACGAGAAGACCTGGGACAAGCTCGACGTGATGTTCGCCACCACGCGTGGCACGGTGCGGCGCAACAAGCTGTCGGATTTTGCCGACGTGCGCCGCTCCGGCATCATCGCCATGAAGCTCGACGACGGCGACGCCATCGTCGACGTGCAAATCTGCAAGGAAGACGACGACGTGCTGCTGACTTCGGCGGCCGGGCAGTGCATCCGTTTCGCCGTCACCGACGTGCGGGTGTTCCAGGGCCGCACCTCGATGGGCGTGCGCGGCATTGCGCTCGCCGACGGCGACAAGCTGATCTCGCTGTCGATCCTGCGCCACGTCGAAGTGAGCGCCGAAGAGCGCGCCGCTTATCTCAAACGCGCCAATGCGGTGCGCCGCGGCACAAATGGCGACGCCGAGGAGAACGGCGGCAACGGTAATGGCGATGCTGAGGAAGCCGAGGGCGCGATCGAATTGGGCCAGACCCGATACGTGGAATTGTCCGCCGCCGAGCAATTCGTGCTGACGATTTCCGAAAAAGGTTTTGGCAAGCGCACCTCGTCCTACGAATACCGCACCACCGGCCGCGGCGGCAAAGGCATCGTCGCCATGGCGATCACCGAGAAGAACGGCCGGCTGGTTGCGTCATTCCCGATCGAGGAAAGCGACCAGATCATGCTGGTCACCGACGGCGGCCAGCTCATCCGCTGCCCGGTCGACGGCATCCGCATCGCCGGCCGCTCGACGCAGGGCGTCATCGTGTTCAATACCGGCGAGGGCGAGAAGGTGGCGTCGGTGGAGCGGCTCTCCGAGGAGGGCGGCGAGGAAGAGAACGGCGAGGGGTAAGCCGCTCGGTTCAATCGAAGTTATTTACCGATCGTCGGATCGAGCTCGCGGGCGCGCTGGATGTCGGCGTCGCCGCCGGCGATGTCGCCGTTGGCGTGTTTGGCCAGGCCGCGGTTGTTATAAGCATAAGCGTATTTGGGGTCGATCTGGATCGCCTGGTCGCAGTCGGCGATGGCAAACCCATAAATGCCCTTGGCGGTTCGCGCCACGCAGCGGCCGTTATAGGCGGCGGCGAATTCCGGATCGAGCGTCAGCGCCGCGTTATAGTCGGCGATGGCGCCGTCGTAATTGTGCTTGTTGTAATAGGCGACCGCCCGATTGGCGTAGTCGACCGCCAGACTATGCTTGGTGTCGCGTTTCGATTTGATCAAAGCGGCGCAGCCGGTAATGGTCTGATCGTCGGTGCTGTGCGGATCGTTGCACCAGGTCCGGTTCTGCGCTTGTAGCGGTGGCGCGGCGCCAGCTCGGATCGTGGGCGCGGCAAGCTGGATGGCCAATGCGACCGCGCAGCATGAGGCAATACGGCTGATCCCCCACGGCATGACCCGTTTCCCGATCGATCATTTCGTTCCGGCCTGAAGTAAAGCATAACGGAGAGCGGAAAAAAACCGCGGCTGACCGACCGGCGAAAGTTACGCCGGCTCGTCGTCCGGCCGCTGTGGATGGTCGGCGCGGCCCGATGGTCTGTTCAACCACCATGCCTTAAGAAACGACATGACAAATACACCGGTGGACTTCCGAATGTTGGCGGGCGCGGGCTCGCCGGCGCGCGAATTCAAGTCCGGGGAGGTCATCTTCGTGCAGGGCGATGACGCACGGGAATTGTTCATCGTTCAGAGCGGCGAAGTCGAGATCCGCCTCGGCAACCGCCTGCTGGAGACCGTCTCGCAATACGGCATTTTCGGCGAGATGGCGCTGATCGACGCCGCGCCACGCAGCGCCACCGCCGTAGCGGCGACGGACGTAAAGGTCGTTCCGATCGCCGAGAAGCAATTTTTGTTCCTGATCAGCAACACGCCGCATTTCGCGTTGAACATGATGCGGACCATGGCGCGGCGGTTGCGCAGCGCCAATACCGGCCTGTGAGCGATGCGCACGGCACTTTCGCCTATGAACGCCGCCGGCGAGAATAGCGAGTAGCTGCCGCGTCTAAGACCGTTTCGGATTGCTCACGCAGTGCAGGTTGTTCGACTTGCTGTGCATTCGGCAGGATTTCAGGCTCGCATAGAAGCAATGCAGCGTGTTCGGCGAGGTCTGCTTGCAGAACTTGCCGTGTCCGACGACGTGCTGGCGCGCAGCGCCGGCGGCGGTGCGGCTTTCGCTGCCTGACGGCACGGTGGCCCGCGAACTTTTGTTGATGCTGGACGGCGAGGGGGCAACCTGCGTGGTCGGTGCGTTCTGCGCAATTGCAACGGGCGCGCCGCCGAGCAGCAGGCCCAGGACGGCGATAGTCATGACGCGTTTCATCGCTATGCTCATCTGCAAACCCACCCGTCGGCGAAAACCATCGCGGTGGCCTGCAAGCGCATAACGCCGGCGGAAGGAAGTAAGTTGCGCGCGCGCGGCAGGACGCGTTGTCGCGGCCTGCTGCTTGAAGCGGCATCTGCAGCTCACCCGCCGAATAAAGAGAAGCTGGCCGGGGCGACTGAAGTGGGGTCTTGCCTGACTGATGCGACCCGCGAAAGCCGCGCCCGGCGAACCGTTCGTGGACTTGCCGCTATGTTGCGACCCGAACCGGTCACGCAACAATCATTGCGGCTCCGTGACCCGGTGGAAGCATTGAAACCTCCGCGTAAAGGGTGCGAGAAAACTGTGGACCGATCCGTTGAATTGTCAAGAAATCAATCCTCGCCGCGTTGAGGCAAATTTTTGCCGGCTTTGCGTTTCGGGAACCACGGCCGGCGACTCGTTTTCATGGTATCAAGCTGCATGAACGATACTCACCATCATCCTCATCCCGCCGCCCCGGAGCGCTGGAAGCACGATGGCGTTCGCGTCATTCCGGGCAATCAGCTCGATCCCAACGTGCCGTCGACGCCGGGCATGGACCGCAAGGCGGCGATCAACTTCGCCCGCGTCGGCGCGCAGAAACTGTGGGCCGGCACGGTGACCATCAAGCCCGATGCCAAGACCGGCGCGCATCATCACGGCCATCTCGAAAGCATCATCTATGTGGTGCGCGGCAAGGCGCGGATGCGCTGGGGTGAGCATCTGCAATTCACCGCCGAAGCGGGCCCCGGCGATTTCATCTTCATCCCGCCCTATGTGCCGCATCAGGAGATCAACGCCAGTCCCGACCAGATTCTGGAATGTGTGCTGGTGCGCAGTGACGGCGAGGCGATCGCGATCAATCTCGACATCGAGCCGGTGGAGAAGCCGGAAACGGTGCTGTGGGTCGATCCGATCCACCGCGATCCGGCGGCGGAGACATGACGCGCCGGTGAATCGCGAGATGCGCGAGAGGAGATTCGCGCGCCCGCGTCATCACGCGATATCGGCCCGTTGCCTGCCGCCCCGACGGCGGCAACCGCCGAGTTTTCCACAGGCCGGAACATCACCGCTTTGACCCTTCCGCCGCATCCGCGCAATGTCCCACGCGGAATGAGTGGTGAGTGGTTCGTGCGCATGGTCAGTGGTGCGTCTGTGAGTAAGCGTCCTATGCTCGATCACCTGGTGCGAGCGCGTGAGTTGCGGCGCCAAGCGGCTAAATGCCAGGAGGCGGCCAAGGCCAGTGTTTCCCTGAAGTTTGGCGACTGCTATCGGCTGCTCGCCAAGAACTACGTGGTGCTGGCGGAATTGGAAGAAGACTTCGTCGCCAGGCAGAACGCAGCGCTCCTCGAAAACAGGCTCATCGCCGCCGAATAGCGCCCGCCGCCCGGGCAAGGCTGGCAGACACCCTCGGCAAAATGCGGCGCGGACGGCGTCCGCGCGCGCTTCGCCGGCAAGCCGGAGCCGGAGTTGCTTCGCGCCGCCGCGTGCGTAAGATTCGGCCAACCCATCTCCAGCCCGAGGAAGCGTTCCGATGTCGACTGCAACTTGGCCGATCACGCTGCAGGACGCCACCATTCATCCGGTTGTCGAGCAGCAAGGCGGTTTCTTCGAGCTATTCGGATTTTTCCCCTCGCTCACCAAGGAGCTGTTCGAGGAAAACCGCGCCTGGCTGCAACCGGCATTCGTCGACGCCAATAACATGCTGATGCTTTGCATCCAGAGCTTCGTCATCAAAACGCCGCACCACAACATCCTGATCGATGCCTGCGTCGGCAATCATAAGCCGCGGCCGACGCGGCCATTCTGGAACATGATGAACAGCGACCGCTTCGAGAAGGGCCTTGGCGGCGCCGGCCTTACCGTCAACGACATCGACTATGTGATGTGCACGCATCTGCATGGCGATCACGTCGGCTGGAACACGCGGCTCGATAACGGCCGCTGGGTGCCGACCTTTCCGAAGGCGAAATACGTCATGGCGGATCGCGAGCTCGCGCATTGGACCGCGCGCCAGAAGGAGAACCCGCAAAGCGTGCCGTGGATCACCGATTCGGTGCTGCCTATCGTCGCGGCCAAGCGCGAGCAGATCGTCAAAAGCGACTTCGCCTTTAACGAGCAGGTGCGCTTTATCCCGTCGCCGGGCCACACCATCGACCATTTCTCGGTGCTGGTCGGCCGCGGCGGCGAGGACGCGCTCATCACCGGCGACATGATCCATTCGCCGCTGCAGGGCAAATATCCCGACATCGGCATGATGTCCGATTACGATTCGGCACAGGCCGGGACGACACGGCGCAAGATCTTCGACCGCTTTTGCGAAGAGCCGACGATCATGTGCGCCAGCCATTTCCCCGCGCCTTCGCTCGGACGCGTGCGTCGCTGGGGCGACGGCTACAGGTTCGTTGCCTTGGGCGATTGACGCGCCACCGCCGAGGTTGCCGCGTTGCGCTAAACCGGGCGGCGGACCGTGCAGTTGAAGCCATTGGTTGTGTTGCAAAAACGACGCGCCCAGCGCCGGTGCAACCTTGCGCGGCGTTTTCCGGTATGTGAGACTGCCACGTTCCCCCAGGGGTTGGGGTGTCTTTCAAGAGGTGGAGGGATTTATGCGCCGTTTCGGACTCTCGATCGGTCTCGCGTTGGCGTTGTCGGGCGTTGCGTTTTCCGGATCAGCCTTCGCGGCTTTCCCGGCATGCGCCGTCGGAACGACCGTGCACAATCATGCGCGGATCGTGCTGCACCACAAGACCATCGCCTCGTGCACGGGCGCCAATGGCTGCAAGTGCGTGTCGTGCTATAATCTCGACGGCTCGGTATATTCGGCCTGTTACGCGCTCGTCGCCCCGATGCCGAAGTGACGTGAAGCGCGCCAGCGCTTCACAACGGCGACGATCGTAACTCCGCGTATTTTGCACCGATTGGCTCGCGCGCCCGCAGGCGCGCGGGCGCTTTGGGTGCCTGATTGACGAGCGAAGCCGCCGGAGGGCCGGCGGCTTTTGTTTTGACGGGTCGTCTCGATGCGGGCAGTGAGCCGCATGGTCGAAATAGCGGCGGCATTCGGCCTGCGACATTAATATCGAGGTGCTGCGACATTAAGCCATGAACCGCTCCGGGCGGGGCGTGGTTGAATCAGTAAGCCGGGGGCGGCCATGGAGGACAGCATGGCGGTCGATGTGGTGCTCTGGTTCATTGTCGCCGCCATGGTGGCATGCGTCTATTTCGGCTGCGTCTTTACGGCGCCTCGGCAGAGACAGGCCAAACTCCGGCACGATCCGCTTGAGCGCAGGCTTGATCGCGCCGCGTGACCAGCGTTCGGCGCGTCTTGTCCGATCACTCGGGTTTCATCACCGGCAGGACCAGCGCCGACGCATGCGCCGCGTCGTGATGGATGGTGTCCGTCCCCATCAATGACGGATGATAAGGGTGTGAGAACACGCCATCGGTCGCCGGCGAATCGCCGTTGGCGAGTTCGAGCCGGATGCGATGCCCCGTCTTGAATACATAGGCGATCGGCAGCACTTCGATGTCGAAGCCGTAAATCTCACCCGGCGTGAGCGGCTGCGGATTGGTGTGCGTGTAGAACGGCCGCTGCGGCGTCGAGTGCGATGCGTCCTTTTCGCGATGCGAGGCTTTCAGCCAGCCTTTCGATACCGGCGTATAGCCGGGCTGCTCGCCCTTGGTGCGCGCCGCGGCGTCTTGCGGATGTTGATCGGTGAGCTTGACAATGAATTGGGTGTCGATCGCGGTCGATGATGCGTAAAGCTTGAGCACGATCGGGCCGATCACTTCGAGATTTTCGGCGAGCGGTGCAGTGGTAAAGGTGAGCACGCGCCGCGGCGGATCGACCCGCCCATCGGGACCGATGACCGCAACGCCGTTGACCCATTCCCAATCCGGATAGGTGTAACTCGTCGGCGCTTCGCTCGAGACCGGCTTTTCGGCCGATAGTCCCCCGTCGTTGAGCGAAGTGACGCTGCCCGACGGACCTTTGCGCAGATAGTAGGTCAGTGGGGCGGTGCGCTGCGGCGGCCATTCCTGCTCGGCTCGCCACGCGTTGGCGCCACGGACGTAGAGCCTCACCGGCTCGGTGTCCATGA
Source organism: uncultured Alphaproteobacteria bacterium (assembly GCA_963822935.1). Lineage (GTDB taxonomy): Bacteria > Pseudomonadota > Alphaproteobacteria > Rhizobiales > Xanthobacteraceae > BOG-931. Next base: position 63,158 of record CAWGJP010000021.1, on the reverse strand, counting down.
AGTCGTTATTCGCGCCCTTCAAATGCAGATCGTAGAATGGCAGCAGCTCGCGCTCGTGGAATTCGATCTGGTCGAACATCCGGTGCGCTTCGAAGGTATTGCGCGCGCCGGTAACGACAAGCTTTTTCGGCGCCTTGACCTCTTCGTAGCCGAGGATGTTGCCGCGCAGGTGCAGCCCCATCTTGCCCCAATGGCCGATCGACAGCACCGGGCATTTGATCCGATCGAGACGCCAATAGGGCGAGCGCTGGCGCCAGAACTCGTCGTCCAGCGGATGCTCGACGATGGCGCCGACCAGATCGAATTTCATCGGCGGCCGGCCGTGTGCCCCGGCAAGCCGATGCTGATTATCCGCGCGCAGCGAGGTGTACCAGACCGAACGATATGAGCAGTAGATGCCGCCGTGATAATTCGAGCCGCGATACTGGTCGACCAGGCCATCATAGGGCGCGATGCAAGCCAAGCCGGGCGGGTTGTAGGTCGCCATCAGCCACTGCGCCATCGCGTAATAGGACTGGCCGATGCCGCCGACACGGCCATTGCACCACGGCTGCTGCACGATCCATGCGATCAGTTCCAGATAGTCCTGTTGCTCGTTGAGCCCCATAAACTCGAACTCGCCTTCGGAGCGGCCGGCGCCGCGCACGTCGGCGTGGACGTAGGCGTAGCCCCGGCCGACATACCATTCGACCGGGCCGGTCTCGCGCCACAGGAACAGGGGAAATGCCGGCACGCCGTCCATTTCGTATTGATAGGGCGAGGCGGCAAACAGCGCGGGAAAGCGGCCGGGGGCATCCGGGCGATAGACGCAGAGCGAGATGCGAACGCCGTCGCGCATTCGCACCGTGATGCCCTTTTCGACCTTCATCGGGTAATCCGCCACGCTTTGCCTCCCTGTGAACGAGTGCGCTCGTCCTGCGCGCTTAAGCCGCTTGCCCGCATGCGGCATGGTGCGGCATTCTCGCCCGGAACGACAATAAATTATCGCCGGGGAAATCACATGCGCCGCTCTCTTCTCGCCTTGCTTGCACTCGTTCTCTTGCCTCTGCCGGTGGTGGCGCAGAACTATCCGACGCGGCCGATCAAGGCGATCGCGTCGCAGGGGCCGGGCGGCCTGAGCGATCTGTTCATGCGCGGGCTTGCCGATCAACTCGGCCCGGCGCTTGGCACGTCGATCGTGGTCGAGGACCGCGCCGGCGCGGAAGGCACGATAGGCGCCCAAGCCTGCGCGGCGGCGGCGCCGGACGGTTACACCATCTGCATCTTGCCCGGTGAGACCGTCACCATCAATCCGATCATCCAGCCCAATTCGGATTTCGATCCGGCCAAGAGCCTCGAGCCGATCACCAGGGCCTATTACCTGACGCAGGTGTTTGCGGTCGACGCCGCGCTCAATGTCAAATCCTTTGCCGATCTCGCAAAAGTCGCCAAATCCAAGCCTAACGCGTTCAACTACATGGCGCCTTCGTTGTCGAAGGTCGCCTTCATGCAGGAGTTCAACAAGACGAACGGCACCGACATCGTGCGCGTGCCGTTCAAGGGCGGCGGCGACGCCGTCAACAGCATGCTCACCGGCACGACGCAGATCGCCATTTTCGGCATCGGCAATCTGGTGTCCTTCATCCGCGCCGGAAAGATCGTCGGTCTCGCCATCGATGGCGATACGCGCTCGCCGCTGGCGCCCGACATTCCGACCTTCAAGCAGGTCGGCTACACCAACCACATCGACGCGACGTTCTTCGGCATCTATGCCCCGGCCGGCACGCCGAAACCGATCGTCGACAAGCTCTACAAGGCGATCGCCGCGATCGGCGCCAAGCCGGATTTCCAGCAGAAATTCCTGTTCAGCCGTGGGCTGGCGCCGGTGTTCAGTCCGCCTGACCAATTCGCCAAGGAACTCGTCGCCGATCGCGCCAACGGTCTCGCCGCGGTGAGGGAGTCCGGCCTTTATCCCAACGTGAAGTAGTACGACGGATTTGCGGGCCCACCACGGGCAGCTTTTTCGTCGTCCACGCCGCCGACCAGCGGCAATAAAATCTTTGGAACTTTGTCGTATTTGAAGCGATTGCGAAAAGTCCGTATCCCCACGGGTCTCGATCGATTGGAACACCTGTTGGTCGAATTTGGCATATGGATTGCATCGGGCACAGCATGACCGATGAAAATTATGTTTCGCTCCTGCTCTGGACCATCTGCGTGCTGATGTTCGCCTGCGGGGTCATGGCGATCACGCAGCACCCAAACTGGTTCGGGGCCTGACAAAGCGCAGGGTCGTCGCGCGCCTGATCGCGTCGCGAAATTGGCCGTGCGCACCGCGGCGTAAGCCGGCGCTCACTGCGGTGCGCTGGCGCGCCCGAACATAAAACTGTAGCCGGCGTAGGTGGTCGGTTTGCTGCCGCCGGATGCCGCCGTGGACGCGTATTGGTGGCACTCGATGCATCCGACATTGGCTTGCTGCAGGAAAGTTTCGAGCACAGCATTGACCAGGATAGGGTCATTGGGGGTACCATCGGGCAGCGGCTGCGTCACCGGCGCCGTCAGGCTTGAAAGTGGCACCGGTACTTTCGGCCACTGCACGTTCACCAGATTATAATATTGCCACGGCGACTTCGGATCGTATTGCTTCAGCAAGCCATGCATATAGGCATTAAGTTGATCGGCCGTGGCATCGTCGGGCGTGATTTGCACGACTTGGCCTGGATCGGCATCCCTGACGTTGTAAGGGCAGGGTGTCGTGATATCGGCGGGCCCTTTGCAACGGGGGTTGAAGAAGTTGAACGTGCCGCTCGTCACCGGCGCATGCACCGGAGCATTGTCGATCTGCGCAAACGTCGCCCAGCCGCCCTGATCGCCCCTGGAAATGAAGGCGTGAAAGCCGACGAGACCGACCGTCACCGGCGTCAGCGAGCCTTGGATGAGCGCTTGCGTGGTGTGAAAGCGGCCGGAGCTCTTCTCCGCGGCGGTGAGAATCTTCCACGCCGCCTTGATCTCGACCGAACTGCCGGCGCCGACGGTGTTGCCCGGCAGTGCGATGACCTTGGTTTGTGCGAACGAGCTCTGCTGGTTGGCGTCGTAAAGCTTGTTGTCCACGATGTAATCGTACTGCGCTTCGTTCATCGCCACTTCGTAATAGACCGGGTTGCCGTTGAGATCGTAAAGCGTGCCGCCGCCGGCTTGAGCGATCTCGTCAAGAATGTTCGGCGGCGTCGCGGCGCCGCTGCGCAGGATATTGGCAAGCACCGCGCGCGAGACTTTTGACGTCATCGTCAGGTGGCGCACCGCGCCGTCCGCGACCTGCTGTGCCAGCGAAGCGCGCAGCGTCGCCATCAGCTGGGGTTGATTCCACGGACCCGGGTTCTGGGCGTTCGGCAGGAAGACGGTTTCAGCGTTCCGATAGGTCTCCCATACCGTCGGGCCAGTGTCGCCGAGCCGCGCAGGACTCGGTTTTGGGGCGCCGCGCTGGCCCGGTTGGGCGGGCCACATGAAATAAATAAAATCCTGCCAGGCTATGCAATCGAATTCGCCGTTGTTGAGGCCGGCATTGGTGCGGAAGGTTGGTTGGATTTTCGGCACCGAGTTCGGATTTGGGATGTCACCGCAAGAATATTTTGGCGGCTGTTGTGCGTGCGCCGGCATGGCGCCGGCAATGGCGAGACCGGCCAGCGCCGCGAAAAAGTGCAGCCGTAATCCTTGTCTGCGTCCCAAGCAACATGCCGACATAATTTCCCCCCGAAAATCTGTGAAATGAGCGGTCATTCTAATGGAGAACAACCTACCGGTGTAGAGGGCTTCGGTCCTGATGATTGGATTTTTCCTGGAGCGGCATGCAACCGGCGCACGGCGCCGCGACCGCTTATCCAAATGGCGCTATTGCCCGCGCCGGGACGCGGACGCGAAACGCCTGGCCTCCTCGGCGGCGCGGAACAAGGCCGCGGCCTTGTTGATGCATTCCTGCTGCTCGAAGTCCGGATCGCTGTCGGCGACGATGCCGGCGCCGGCCTGCACATACATGGTGCCGTCCTTGATCAGCGCGGTGCGCAGCACGATGCAGGTGTCCATCTCCTCACCGGCGGAAAAATAACCGACGCAGCCGGCATAGAGCGCGCGTTTTTCTTTTTCCAGTTCGTGAATAATTTCCATGGCGCGCACCTTCGGCGCGCCGGACACGGTGCCGGCGGGAAACCCGGCGGTGAGCGCATCGATGGCGTCGCGGTCGCGGCGCAATTTGCCCTCGACGTTGGAAACGATGTGCATCACTTGGCTGTAGCGCTCGATGAAAAATTGGTCGGTGACCTCGACGGTGCCGATCTCGGCCACGCGGCCGACGTCGTTGCGCCCGAGGTCGAGCAGCATCAAATGCTCGGCGCGCTCCTTGGGGTCGGCAAGCAGCTCCGCTTCGAGCGCTGCGTCTTCATGCGGCGTCGCGCCGCGCGGCCGGGTGCCGGCAATGGGGCGCACGGTGACGATGCCGTTCTTTGTCTTCACCAGGATTTCCGGGCTCGATCCGGCGACCGCGAACGTGCCGAAATCGAGAAAGAACAGATACGGCGAGGGATTGACGCGGCGCAGCGCCCGGTAAAGCGAAAACGGCGGCAGCTTGAACGGCGCCTCGAAGCGCTGCGACAGCACGACCTGAAAAACATCGCCGGCGGCGATGTAGTCCTTGGCGCGCAGCACTATCGCTTTGAATTCGTCGGGCGTTGTGTTCGAGCGCGGTTTGACGTCGAGCGGACCGGCGTCGACGTCGGTCGCCGATTTGTCGAGCGGCCGGTCCAGCGCGTCGACGATTGTCGAGAGCCGCTCGACCGCGCGCGCCAAAGCCGTCTTTGCGGTCACGCCGGGCTGCGCCCGCACCGGGGTGACAACGGCGATCATGTCCTTGACCGCATCGAAAACGACCACCACCGTCGGCCGCAGCAGGATCGCGTCGGGAATGCCGACCGGGTCCGGCCCCGGCGGCGGCAGTTCCTCCATCAGCCGCACCATGTCGTAGCCGAGATAACCGAACACGCCCGCCGCCATCGGCGGCAGCGAAGCCGGCAGCGCGATGCGGCTTTCGCCGATGAGTTCACGCAACGCGGCGAGCGGAGCATGCTCGATCGGCACAAAGGCCGCCGGGTCGCTCTGGATCGTGCGGTTGATCTCGGCATTTTTGCCGTTGACGCGGAAGATGACGTCCGGATCGAGACCGATGATCGAATAGCGGCCGCGCACGGCCCCGCCTTCGACCGACTCCAGCAAGAAGCTCATCGGTGCCGAGCCCTCCGGCCGGGAGCCGGCAACTTTGAGATAAGCCGAGACCGGCGTTTCCAGATCGGCAACGAGCGTGGTCCACACGACCTGCGGCTCGCCGGCCGCGTAGTGCGTGGCGAAGGTGTGCGCCGAAGGCTCGATATGCATGTTTAATTGGTGTCCGGCGTGCCGTTACCCATCGCCTGAGCCAGCACCGAAGGATTTACTTTCGTTCCAAGATCGCTTTCCAGCCAGCCGACATACTGGCCGATCAAATCGTCCGACAATTGATTATGCAGCGTGTCCTCGATGTGCTTGGCGTCCGCCGAATTGGCTTCAAGACTCGGCGTCTTGATGTCGGTCACCTGAAAGACGATCCATTGCGTCGGATTGGCGCCGACGCTGCTGCCGAAAGCGTCCTTTGCGGTGTGGAAGATCGCTTGAGTCATATTCGGTGAAATGTCGCCGCTCGACCCGCCGCGCTTTAAATCGGCGGCGGTTTGGACCTTGAGATTGCCGGCGGCGGCGAGCGTGGCGAACGGGTTGCCGTTCTTGAGCTTGTCGAGAAGATCGGCCGCTTTGGCCTTCAGCCGCGAAGCGATCTCGTCGTCGCGCCAGCGCTGTGTCACCGCACCTTTGACTTCGTCGAGCGTGCGATCGCGCGCCGGGGTAATGGCGGCGACGTCATACCAGATATAGCCGCCGTCGACGTCGATCGGGTCGTTGTCGACGCCGACATCGGAGGCGAAGGCGCCGCTGACGATTTGCGAGCCCTGCTGCGGCAGGTTGGCGGCGGGCTTGCCGTCAGGATCGCGGCCGGAACGGTCGACAACGACAGCGACGACCGGCAGCTTCTCTTTCTGCGCCGCCTCTTCCAGCGTGCTGCCGCCGGCGCGATCGTCCTCGATCTTGTCGTGCAGGTCCTGGACCTGCTTCTTGGCGCGATCGAGCCCAATCTGGGTGCGTAGCTGCGGCGTCGCTTCGGTGAGCGACTTTGTCGTCGACGGCTCGATCTTGAGCACGGTGACCAGCACCGCGCCGAACTGCGTCTGCACCGGCGCGCTGACATCGCCGTCCTTAAGCGAGAAGGCGGCGTCGGCCACTTTCGGGTCGACCATGCTCGCCTTCGACACGGTGCCGAGATCGATATCCTGCGGTTTGAGGCCGCGTTCTTTGGCGATGTCGGCAAAGCTCGTGCCGCCCTGGATGCGGTCGGCGGCGGCTTGCGCGTCGGTTATTTGCGGAAACACCATCTGCTCGACATGGCGCTTTTCCGGCGTGACGAAGCTCGCATGCTGCTCGTCGTAGGCCTTTTTGACGTCGTCATCCGAAATCTGCATCCATTGCGCCAGCGCCGCCGGCGTCACCGTGACGGTATCGATCTTGCGGTATTCGGGCGCCCGGAACAGGATTTTGCGCTCGTCGAAATATTTGCTCAGCTGTTCGTCGGTCGGCTGCGGAATGTTGCCGACCTGCGCCGGTCCGAGCGACACGTATTGGATGCCGCGCTGCTGATTTTGAAACTGATTGATGGCGTCGAGCCAGGCCTGCGGCAGCGTGATATCGCCCGAAATCGTGTCGACCAGCTGGCGGCGGAGTACGTTCTTGCGCTGGGTCGCGAGAAAGTTCCGCTCGGTCATGCCCATATCATGGAGCACCATCTCGAACCGCGCGCGGTCGAATTGGCCGTGCTGGTCCTGCAGCTGCGGATTGGACGTGATGTCGCGGGATATTTCGCTATTGGCGAGACCGAGCCCCATCTTTTGGGCGAGCTGGTCGAGACCGGCCTGGGCGATCATTTCCCCGAGCACTTGCCGATCGAGGCCGAGCGCGCTCGCTTGGTCGGCCGGCAGCGGATGGCCGAGTTGGCGGCCGATCTGCTGCAAACGGTCGTTGTAGGTCTGCCGGAACTGGTCGGTCGAGATCTCGGTCTTGCCGATGCTCGCCAAGGTTCCTTGGCCGAAGCCATGGAAAATATCGTTGATGCCCCAGATGGCAAAGCTGCCGGCAAGCGTGGTCATGACCACGGCCATCACGGTGCGGCCGAGCCAATTTTCGGAGACTTTGCGGATGCCGCGTAGCATTGGTCAGAAGCTTTAAGTCCAAACTGTTGGAATGGCCGGAAGGCGGCGCACTATAAGGAGCGTGGGCGCTTGCCGCAACCGACGGGTTCTATTGCTAAATCGCCCCTTTTCCCGCTGCAATGGCTCTGCTAACGCCTCTTTGTCGCATGACAATGGCCCTACTCAACTGAGCCCACACGATGGCGCGCCGTCCGCTGGTCGCAGGCAATTGGAAAATGAACGGGCTATCCGCCTCGATCGGCGAATTGCAAAAAATCATCGCTGGAGCGCGGGCGCTTGCGCAAAGCGCAGCCAAGGTCGACGTCATGGTGTGTCCGCCGGCCACGCTGATCGCGAGCTTCGCCAAAACTGCGAGCGGAGCGCCCGTCGCCATCGGCGGTCAAGATTGCCATCCGCTCGCTTCGGGCGCGCATACCGGCGACATTGCCGCCGAAATGCTGCGTGACGCCGGCGCACAGGCGGTGATCGTCGGCCATTCCGAACGCCGCCGCGATCATGGCGAAACCGACGCGCTGGTACGCGCCAAGGCTTTGGCGGCGCGGCGTGCCGGCATCGTGGCAATCGTCTGCGTCGGGGAGACGGGCGATCAGCGCAATGCCGGTCAGACCCGCCACGTCCTCGGCCATCAGCTCGACGGATCGCTGCCGGAGACCGATCCAGACGCGGCGGCCAATATCGTCGTCGCCTACGAGCCGGTTTGGGCGATCGGTAGCGGACGGACGCCGACGCCGCGCGATATCGCCGACATCCATGACTTCATCCGCGCCCGTTTGTGCGTGCGCTTTGGCGACGCCGGACACGACTTGCGCGTTCTCTACGGCGGATCGGTCAAACCGGTGAATGCCAAGGCTTTGCTGACGGTCGAAAACGTCGACGGTGCCCTGGTCGGCGGCGCGAGCCTCGATGCGGCCGAATTCCTGGCAATAGCCGGCGTTTATCGGTAAGTTTGCCCCCTTGTAGCCGGGCATCAAAACCGGCCAAGGGGAGGGGACTATGCGTATTCATCACGGCATCGCTGCGCTTGTCGGCCTGATGGTGGCGTTTGCGGCGGCGCAAGCGCAGGCCGCCGATATCAAGGTCTTCAGTTCGACCGCCTTGAAGGCTGTGCTCGACGAGCTTGGCCCGCAATTCGAGAAAGCGACGGGCAACAAGCTCGTTTTCACTATCGGTCCCGCCGCCGCCATGAAATCGCAGATCGATCAAGGCGCGGCATTTGACGTCGCGATTGTCACTCCGCCGTTGCTGGAGGCGCTCGCCAAGGCGGGCAAAGTCGATCCCGCGACCCGCGCCGTGATCGCGCGCTCAGCTCTTGGTGTGTCCGTTCGGGCCGGCGCGCCGAAGCCGGACGTCGGGACGGCCGACGCCTTGAAGCACACGCTGCTTAACGCAAAATCGATCGGCTTCAATGGCCAAGGCGCCAGCCGCGCCGGCATCGAGGCCATGTTCGCCAAGCTCGGCATTACCGACGACGTCAAGCCGAAGATCAAGCTGCTGGATGTCAGCGCACCGATGGCCGCCGCCAAGGGCGACGTTGACGTCGCGCTCTCGCCCATCAGCGAAATCGTCGCGGTGTCCGGCGCGCAGCTCGCGGGCCCCGTGCCGACCGATTTCCAGTCCTATCTGGTCCTCTCCGGCGGGGTAGCAACCGACAGCAAGAATGCCGATGCCGCAAAGGCCCTGATCAAGTTCCTCGCGGCGCCGTCGGCTGCGCCGGTGCTCAAATCGAAGGGCATGGGGCCGGGCTGACCTCCAACGCCGTATCGAACGGTCTCCCGCGACAACAGGTTTTGGTCTATCGTGATCGCAACGAGAAAGTTCCGCCGCGATCGGTGCGTGCGGAGGAGGGCGCCATGACGGACGACACCGCCAGCAATCCGATTCGACGCCGCAATTTCCTGATGGGTGCGGGCACTGCGCTTGCCGCATCGCTGACGGCGCCCGATGCGCCGGCGAGCGCCGAGACCCAGGCCGCCGCGCCCGCGCCGGCGGCTCCGCCGCAAGCCGAGCCGCTTCTGATCCTCAACGAAACCGAGTACGCGTTTGTCGTGGCGGCGGTCGACACGATCATTCCGGCCGACGAATTATCACCGTCCGGCAGCGATTGCGGTTGCGCGGTTTATATCGACCGCCAGCTCGCCAGCGCCTGGGGCGGTGGCGCCAAAACCTATCGCGCCGGACCGTATATCAAAGGCAAGCCGGAACAGGGCTATCAATTGCCGCTGACGCCGGCCGAATTTTTCAGTGCCGGAATTGCCGCCGCCAACGACTGGTTGCGCAAAACCTACGGCGGCGATTTCGATCGTCTCACGCCCGATAAACGGATCGAAGCGCTCAAGGCGATGGAAGAGGGCAAGGCCGAATTTGCCAATTTCAATGCCAAGGCGTTCTTCGGGCGGCTTCTCGCCATCACCATGGAAGGCTTCTTTGCCGACCCGATCTACGGCGGCAATCGCAACAAGGTATCGTGGCGCATGCTCGGATTCCCCGGCCTGCCGGCGACCTACGCCCACCTCATCGATGAATATCGCGACAAGCGCTACGTCGCCGAACCGCAATCCATTGCCGATTTCTCGTAAGCGGAGGCGGACATGGCGACACGATTGAAAGACGTCGATGCGGTCACCGTCGGGCTGGGTTGGACCGGCGCGATCATGGCGCGCGAACTGACCAAGGCCGGATTAAACGTGGTGTCGCTCGAGCGCGGACCCGACCGCGTCCCGGGCGAGGATTTCATCCTGCCGTCGATCCGCGACGAGGTGCGCTACGCGCAGCGGCTCGAATTGATGATGGATAATTCGATCGACACGCTGACCTTCCGCAATTTTCCGAACGAGCAGGCGTTGCCCATTCGCCGCATCGGCGCCTTCCTGCCGGGCGAGGGCGTCGGCGGTTCGGGCCTGCACTGGGGCGCCTTGCACTGGCGCTTCCTGCCGTCCGATTTCCGCATCCGCAGTACGCTCACCGAGCGCTACGGCAAAAACGCGATCCCGGACGACATGACCATCCAGGATTGGCCGGTGAGCTATGACGAGCTCGAGCCTTATTACGACCGGTTCGAGAAGATCTGCGGCACGTCGGGACAGGCCGGCAATGTGCGCGGTAAGAAAATCGATGGCGGCAATATCTTCGAAGGCGCGCGCTCCGGCCACTATCCGAATGCGCCGATCAAGGCGAGCAATGCCGGCCTGATGTTCGGCGCGGCGGCGAAAAGCCTCGGCTATCATCCGTTCCCGGCGCCGGTGGCGATCGCGAGCGAGGCCTATACCAACAGCGAAGGCGTCACGCTCGGCGCCTGCGAATATTGCGGCTATTGCAATCGCATCGCCTGCGAGACCAATGCCAAGGCGTCCGCCAGTTCCACCATCCTGCCGGTGCTGCGGCTCGATCCTAAATTCGAGCTGCGTTCGCGCTGTTTCGTGACCAAGCTCAACTACGACAAGGCGGCGAAGAAAGTTACGAGCGTCACCTATATCGACATGCGCACCGGCCAGGAATACGAACAGCCCGCCGGCATCGTCATCCTGTCGTCCTACGTGTTCGGGAACGTGCAGCACTTGCTGCTCGCCGGCATCGGCGAGCCTTACGATCACGCAACCGGCAAGGGCCTGGTCGGCAAGAATTACGCCTATCAGTTTGAAGCCGGCGCCACCGCCTTCTTCGCCGGCAAGGAACTCAATCCGTATTGGGGCTCGGCCGGCATGGGGACCGTCATCGACGATTTCAACGGCGAGACGTTCGATCATGGCGGCTTGGGCTTTTTCGGCGGCGGCTACATCGCCGGCAACACCGCCGGCGCGCCGCCGATCGCGGGTCGCACCGTGCCGCACGGCACGCCGGAATGGGGCTCCGAATGGAAGCGCGCAACGGTGAAGTGGTATCACCACGCCGCGCGGTTCAATACGCAGGGCTCGGTCTATGCCAACCGCAACAATTGCATGGACCTCGACCCGACTTACAAGGATGCGTTCGGCCGGCCGCTGATCAGGCTCACGTACAATCCACCGGACAACGAATTCAAAATGTCGGCATTCCTGCTCGGCAAGCTGGAAGGGATCATCAAGGCGATGAACCCGGATCACTACGACATGCACCCGCGGCCGAAGACATTTACCGTGGTGCCGTATCAATCGACCCACAATACCGGCGGCACGATGATGGGGGCGGATCCGAAATCGAGCGTGGTCAACCGCTATCTGCAGGCCTGGGACGCGCACAATCTGTTCGTCCACGGAGCCTCCGTGTTCCCGCAGCAGCACGGCTACAATCCGACCGGCACGCTGGCCGCGCTGTCCTACTGGTCGGCGCATGCCATCACCAACGACTACCTGAAAAATCCGGGGCCGCTCGTTCATGCGTAAGATTTTGGTGGAGGCGGCCGCCGCGCTGACGGTCGCGTTGACGGCGGGTACGGCGTCGGCGGCCGACGCGGCGCATGGCAAGATCGTGTTCCAGACCTGCGCCGCCTGCCACAGCGAAAGGCCCGGCGCGATCGGCCCGTCGCTGCGTGGCGTCTATGGCCGCAAATCCGGCGCGCTGCCGGATTTCCGCTATTCGAACGCCATGCTGCGCGCCAATCTGGTCTGGGATGACGCGAATTTGCGCGATTACCTGAAGGATCCGCAGGCCAAGGTGAAAGGCAACCGCATGCCGTTCGGCGGCTTGAGTAACCCGAAGGACATCGCCGATGTCATTGCCTTCTTGAAGGATTACAAGTAGCGGCTGCCTTGGAGTAGCAGCCTTGGCCCGGCCAGGTCTTGGGGTGCCTCGAGTGCCTTCTTGCCGGCCATAGAAATGTCGCCGCAGATCGTGTAGAGACCCCCGCAACTTCCTATATCGAGGCCAGAACGCGGGGGGCGGTGCCTTAATCCCCGTCGGGACCCGCAGGCGGATTTCCATGCTCACTGTCGTTGTTGTCATTCATCTCATGCTGGTGATCGCGCTCATCGGCGTCGTTTTGCTGCAAAAATCCGAGGGCGGCGGGCTGGTCGGCTCGACCAGTGGATTTATGACCGGTCGCGGCACGGCGAATGCGCTGTCGCGAGCGACCGCCGTGCTTGCCGCCGGTTTCTTCGTCACCAGTCTCGCTTTGTCCTGGCTGGCGAGCTACGAGCACCGGCCGGTCGCGATCATCAATACATCAGGGCCGGCGGCGCCGGCTCCGCCCGGTCCGGCGGGCGGTCCACCGCCGGCGGCGCCATTGAGCCCCGGCAGCGGCGGCCTCCTCAACTCGCTGCAAAAGGGCATTCCGAGCTTGCCGGCTGGGTCGAATCCCGCATTCGCGCCTGAGCCGAAGGGACCGCAGGTCCCGCAATCGAAGTAACTGCAAGCCGCGACCGCGTCCCGCTCGTGACCGCGATAATCACAGCGGGTGGGGCTCCAATTTAACGCGAGGGTATCTACATAAGCGCATGGAATTGAAACGATTTCTCCGGGCGGCGCGAGTTTCCATGCAAGGCGCGGCAGATATTCCGGAAAATCGCTCGTCGAATCGTAGAAGGGGCGCTAACCAGTAGGTCCCATGGCGCGGTACATATTCATCACCGGCGGCGTGGTCTCCTCACTTGGCAAGGGTCTCGCTTCCGCAGCGCTGGGTGCGCTGTTGCAGGCGCGCGGCTACAAAGTCCGTCTGCGCAAGCTCGACCCCTACCTCAACGTCGATCCCGGCACGATGTCGCCGTACCAGCACGGCGAGGTTTTCGTCACCGATGACGGCGCCGAAACCGACCTCGACCTCGGTCATTACGAGCGTTTCACCGGCCGCCCGGCCACCCGCCAGGACAACATCACCACCGGCCGCATCTACCAGGACATCCTCCTAAAGGAGCGGCGCGGCGACTATCTCGGCGCCACCATCCAGGTCATCCCTCACGTCACCAACGCGATTAAGGATTTCATCCGCGACGGCAACGAGGGGTTTGATTTCGTGCTCTGTGAGATCGGCGGCACGGTCGGCGATATCGAGGGCCTGCCGTATTTCGAGGCCATCCGGCAGCTTGGCAACGACTTGCCGCGCGGACACGCGATCTACATCCATTTGACGCTGCTGCCGTTCATCCCGTCGGCAGGCGAATTGAAGACCAAGCCGACGCAGCATTCGGTGCGCGAATTGCGCGCCATCGGCATCCAGCCCGACATCCTGCTCTGCCGCACCGACCGGCCGATCCCGGAGAGCGAGCGGAAAAAGCTCGCGCTATTTTGCAACGTGCGCGAAAGCGCGGTGATCGAGGCGCGCGACGTCGACAATATTTACGCGGTGCCCGAGGCCTATCACGCCGGCGGGCTTGACGACGAGGTGCTCGCCGCCTTCGGCATCGAAAATCCGCCGCCGCCCGACCTCGCCACCTGGCATCTGATCAACGAGCGCATCCGCAATCCGGAAGGCGACGTCACCATCGCCATTGTCGGCAAATATACCGGCATGAAGGACGCCTATAAGTCGCTGATCGAGGCGCTGTCGCATGGCGGCGTCGCCAACAAAGTGAAGGTCAAGCTCGACTGGATCGAAAGCGAAGTGTTCGAGAACGAGGACCCGGCGCCGTTCCTCGAACATGTCGACGGCATTTTGGTGCCGGGCGGTTTCGGCCAGCGCGGGGCGGAGGGAAAAATCCGCGCCGCCCGCTTTGCCCGCGAGCACGACGTGCCGTATTTCGGCATCTGTTTCGGCATGCAGATGGCGGTGATCGAGGCGGCGCGAAACCTGTGCGGCATCGAAACCGCCAATTCCACCGAGTTCGTCGCCACGCCCGAGCCGGTGGTCGGCCTGATGACCGAATGGATGAAGGGCAACGAGCTGCAGAAGCGCGGCATTCAGGGCGATCTTGGCGGCACCATGCGGCTCGGTGCCTATCCCGCTGTGCTGGCACGCGGCTCGCGCGTCGCCGGGATTTACAATGCCACCGAGATTTCCGAGCGGCACCGCCACCGCTACGAGGTCAACACCGCCTACAAAGACCGGCTGGCGCAGCACGGCATGCGATTTTCCGGCATGTCGCCCGACGGGTTGTTACCGGAGATCATCGAATACGACGATCATCCCTGGTTCATCGGTGTGCAATTTCACCCCGAGCTGAAATCGCGCCCCTTTGCGCCGCATCCGCTGTTCTCGTCCTTCATCGAGGCGGCGGTGGAGCAGTCGCGGCTGGTGTAAGCCGGTCTCGCGACGCGTTGAGCGGCGGTACTAGCCGCGTCTCATAAATCCGTAACTGTAAACACGGCGTGCTGAAGTTCCGCTTCGCTCTGAAAGCGACCGAATTGCTGCCCCGCCGCGCAATGTCGCGATGGGCCGATTTCCGGACCAACTGCAGCGCAGCAAGATATGGTCCTATTCGATCACCTCGTCGGCGAGCGCGGGCAGTGTCGGTGGAATCGTCAGTCCGAGCGCCTTCGCGGTCCTGAGGTTGATGACGAGCTCGAATTTGGTCGGCTGCTCGACCGGGATATCGCCGGGCTTCGTCCCATGCAGAACCTTATCGACCATTTCAGCGGTGGCGCCGGAACTGATCCGGGTAACTTGTTCCATAGGACATCAGCGCCCCGGCTTGGACAAAATCTCGCGCATAGAACATCGTCGGCAACCGCGCGTCGAACGCAAGGGTGACGATGCGCGCGCGGTTAGCGTGAGCACCGGGCCGGCTGGCTGCTGCGCGCGCGCCGAAAGCGGCCATGCAGCCGCGCCGCCAAGCAGGATAATGGATTTGCGCCGTCGCATAGGGTGGCCTCGAACGAGGTCCACAATCTAAGCACACCACAGCGCGACGAGGGCGGCTGTGCATTGCACCAAAATGCGGCTGCTAATGTCGGTTTCGGGTCTTGGTCGTGCCAAAACGCTTGGAGAGACGCGGGACTTGGCGACGAACGGCGCACCTATTCTGCCGGTGTCCGGCCATGCCCGGAATGTTGATGTCGGAGAGGATGAGGATCAGGGAGGCGTCCCCTGCCACGCTGATCTTCTCCAGTGCTCCCGCGCGGAACGACAGCCCTACGAATTTCGCTCCGCAGAGCCGTGTTGCGTTATCGACTGTCGCCTGGAAAACAGGCTGCAGTTCGCCAGGTGACGAACTGATGACGCTCAGAACCTCCGCGGTGGCCGTCTGCTGCTCTCGCGCCTCGCGGAGTTCGCGGGTAAGCCGGACGACCTCCGTTTCGCGAACGGCAGAGGAACTGTGGCGGCGCACAGCCCTTGGCGCATTGCGGCGCTTGCGTGTCGCGATTTTGCGGCGTCGCGTTTTTACTGAATCGCCGCGTGTTTTGGAGCGCCGTGTCATTGCCTCGCCTTAGGCTCGTAGACACAGCATCGTATCGGCTCAGACCAGTGCTCTGGAAGGGGCTCGGACAGGCTCTGTGTGGCCGCTCAGCAAGGAGCGCTCAATGTCGCTGATGGGGTCAATTTCGACCGGAACGAGACCAGCAACAGGTGCCGCCATGTTCGCTGTGCCCCCGAAAGCGGAAGTGAAATCAGGTATCCTGACGGCAGATTGCGGCACCGCCGACGAGGCGCGGCGGGGAGCAAAACCGGCTGGTCTGAGCCGAGCCGGCCGCGGCGTTACTGGTATCGCAGATACTGTGTCCTGTCCTTCGGCGCGTGCCGCACCTTCGGCGTAGCCACATGCTTGGGCCGATGATGGTGCGTGTTCGCTTTGAAAGGCTGATTGTTCGGCCAACATTGTCCCGTCGACGGATTGCAACAGAACTCCATACTGCACTGTGCGGCGGCCGGCACGATGAAACCTGGCGACACCAAGAACGCCACGACGAAAAGACCGAATAGGGCGCGCAAGTCGTCCTCCGCTGGTTCGGGATATCTGCTGGTGCAATCATATCGGGGTTTGGCCCGGAAGTATGCAGGTATGCCTGCGGCGGCGGACAAGTCCGCTCCGCGGCGGTATCTATGCATCTTCGATCCCCTCTAATACTCTCGTCATTCCGGCCCCTCGCTGCGCTCGGTCCCGGAATGACAAAACAGGAGAGGAAACCTCAATGCTGTACGAAATGCGCGTCTATCGGACCGTGCCGGGCCGGATGCCGGCTTTGCTCAAGCGCTTTGAGAACGTCACGCTGAAGCTGTGGGAGAAGCACGGCATCAAGCAGGCCGGTTTCTGGACGACGCTGATCGGCGAGTCCAACCAGGAGCTGACCTATCTGTTGGCCTGGGAATTGCTGGCGGATCGCGAGCGCAAATGGAATGCCTTCATGAGCGATCCGGCTTGGGTTTCCGCCCGCGCCGAGAGCGAAAAGGATGGGCCGATCCTGGCGAACGCGACCAATCAAATCCTGCAGCCGACGGCTTTTTCGGCGGTGAAATAGCGTTGCCGCCCGACCGATCGGTCGCGGTTGACCGGGGCGGCCACGGCCTTCATGGTCATCCGCGAAGGTGCGCATGACCACGAAGCCTAATTCCATTGTCAGCGTCGGCAAAGCGCGGTTCGGCAACGGCTTGCCGCTCGCGCTTATTGCCGGGCCGTGCGCGTTGGAAAGCCGCGCGCATGCTTTTGACATGGCGGCGGCGCTCAAGGAGATCGCGGGCAAGCTTGGGATCGGTTTCGTTTACAAAACCTCGTTCGACAAGGCGAACCGCACCAGCGGGGCGAGCGCGCGTGGCATCGGCCTCGACAAAGCGCTCGAGATTTTCACGGATCTGCGCGACCAGCTCGGGGTGCCGGTGCTTACCGACGTGCATGAGCCCGAGCAATGCGCGCGCCTCGCCGAAGTGGCCGATGTCCTGCAAATTCCCGCCTTCCTTTGCCGGCAGACCGACCTTCTGGTCGCCGCCGCCAAAACCGGGCGCGTGGTCAACGTCAAGAAGGGCCAGTTTCTGGCGCCCTGGGACATGGCCAATGTCGTTGCCAAAGTCACCGGCGCCGGCAATGCCAATGTGCTGGTGACCGAGCGCGGCGTATCGTTCGGCTACAACACACTGGTCTCCGACATGCGCGCGCTGCCGGTGCTGGCGAACATCGGTGCGCCGGTGATCTTCGACGCCACCCATTCGGTGCAGCAGCCGGGCGGCCAGGGCACGTCCTCGGGCGGCGAGCGCGAATACGTTTCAGTGCTGGCGCGCGCCGCCGTCGCGGTAGGAGTCGCCGGGGTCTTTATCGAGACCCATCAGGACCCCGACAAGGCGCCGTCCGACGGCCCGAATATGATCCCGCTCAAGGATTTATCGCCGCTTCTTGAGCGATTGATGCAGTTCGATACATTGGCCAAACAGCACTAGCGGCCGGAGCGCCGCCATTTCGCCGCTTCTCAGAATAGTCAGCCTCGTGGTGTTCGCGTCCACGCTGTTTTCGCGCGCGGTGGATCCGGTCATTCCGCGGATCGCCGCCGATATCGGCGTCGATATCAAGACGGCCGCGCTGCTGTCGACGGCCTTTACGCTTCCCTACGCCATCATGCAGCCCGCGCTGGGCACGATCGGCGACTTTTTCGGCAAAACCCGCTTGATGAATGTGAGCCTGATGGTGGTCGCGCTGACCACGCTGGTGTGCGCCTTCGCCAGCAATTTTACCCTGCTGGTGGCGATGCGGGTTGTCGCCGGCATGCTGGCGGGCGGCATCTTCCCGGTCGGCGTTGCGATCGTCGGCGATCTCGTGCCGGTGGAGCGGCGGCAGGTCGCGATCGGCCGCGTGCTTGCGGTGGGGCTGACCGGAAATCTGATCGGTGCGACGATTTCGGGCGTGATCGGCGACCTGTTGGGCTGGCGGGCCGTTTTTTTCACCTTGGGGGGTTTTGGCTTCGTCGCCGCTATCGTCGCTTTCTTCGCTTTTCGCGGGCTGCAGGTCGGCAAATCAAAACCCTTTAATCTGAGCGCCGCGGCCGCAGGATTCCGCGGCATCTTGGCCGAACCACGGGCGAAATTCTGCTTCGGCTCGGTATTTTTCGAAGCGATCATTATTCACGGCATGTTTCCGTTCGTGGCGCTGTTGCTGCTGGCGAGCGGGCAGACCCGCTCGTCCTACGCCGGCATCGTCATCGCCGCGTTCGGTCTGGGCGGCATTCTGTTTTCGCTGTCGCTGCCGTTCCTGGTGCAGCGGGTGAGCGAGCGGCACATGATGCTCACGGGCACTGCCTGCGCCAGCGTTGCCTTCATTCTGATTTCGCTGACCATGCCTTGGTACGTCGAAGCCGCCGTGTTCGTGCTGTTCGGCATGGGCTTCTATATGTTGCACAACTGCATTCAGGTGCACGTCACCGACCTGACGCAGACCGCGCGCGGCGCGGCGCTGTCGCTGCATTCGGCGTCGTTCTATCTCGGCCAGGCAATTGGTCCGATCTATTACGGCTTTGCCTTCCAGCATTTTGGTACCAGCAAGCCGATGTTCCTCGGGGCGGCGGTGATCCTGGCGGTCGGGTTGGTTTGCGCGCGGTATCTGCGGCACCGGCGGCCTGGCTTGCACCTTGCCGAAGGCTCCTAAAACCCCCATTATTGCCTCATCGGCCAGGGGTGCCGCGCAAAGTGCGCGGCTGAGATCAAACCCTTCCCACCCCACCTCCAAAAACCTCAATAAATATAGGATTTTAGAGCTTTATGGTAGCGGCCGGGGACCGTATTAGGGGCCATGTTTTCATAGCACGGTGTCAAATACAAGATATTTCCCCCCTTGACTAAAGGAAAACAATCCTATATAGACTGAAGACGGTCGCACCATTCTGCCCGACGACGTGTCGGATAACGGAAGCGAACCTTCCCCGCCTTTAAGAGCCCGGACGCGGACAACTCTGACAGCGAATAGATCGCAGTCGAGCTTTGTCATGTCCGAGCCTCACTTCACCGCTGTCGAAATTGCGCGCCTGCTTGGCTATCACGAGTGGCGTCTGCGGGATGTCGCCGCAGAAACATCGCCGCTTTATGCAGATGATGGAATTGATCCAAGCGACCCCGACTTCGCCATTCTGAGCCCCGCAAGCCAGCTTCACTGAAGCGGGCACCGCTCAAACCCCGCAGTCGAACCCGCTCACCCGATGCGCTTGGACTTTGCGCCTACCTGGAATTGTGCTACCGTTTTTACATGGGGTAACCGTTGCCTTCAAAAACCAAAGTCGTTCTAGCTGACTTGGCGCACACCTACTCGGTGGGCGATCGATCTCTAACTGTGCCGCTCGGGATCGGCTACCTCAAAGCTTACGCCGTCGACTCGTTCGGCGCGGATATCGATGTCCGCCTGTTCAAGCACCCAGAGCGTTTTCTTGACACCGTACATTTGCTGAGGCCAGAAATTGTAGGCTTTGCCAACTATGGTTGGAATGAAAATCTCAACCGCGAAATTGGACGCCACGTTCGCAAGATCCTGCCGGGCGCGCTGATCGTCGCCGGCGGACCAAATATCGACCCAGCGCGAGACCGTCGCCTATCGTTTCTAAAAAAACACGACTATCTCGATTTCGTTATCGTTGACGGCGGCGAAGAGGCATTTACCGAATTGATGCAATGGCATCTTGAAACCTCGCGCGATTTCAGTCGTCTGCCGTCAAACGTCATCTGGCGCACCGGAGATGAACTGCACGAGACACGCGAGCGCCCGCTGAAGAAGATCATCGAGTACTTGCCGTCACCCTATCTGTCTGGCCACCTCGATGAATTCTTGCGGGCCGGCATGGTGCCACTATTCGAGACTAACCGGGGCTGCCCGTTCCGATGCACGTTCTGCGCCTGGGGATCGGCGTCAAAAGACTTGGTAAGGCGGATTGATCTCGATCAATCGCTTGCGGAGATCGCCTACGTTGGCGAACGGTCGAGCGCCGCAAATTGGATTATCTGCGATGCCAATTTCGGTATCCTGCCAAGGGACATCGAACTCGCAAAGGCCATCCGCAAGGTGAAAGATGAACGGGGTGCGCCCTCTAAGTGCCATATCTGGCTCGCCAAGAACGTCACCGACCGCAACCTTGCCATCGGCGAAATCTTGGAGGACATGATAGAACCTGTGATGGCGGTGCAAAGCCTCGATGAGGTTGTGCTCAAGCACATCAAACGGGACAATATCTCGCTCGACACCTACATAAAGTATCAAGAGAGGTTCCATCGAATAGGGAGCCGGACAAATTCCGACCTGATCGTGCCCTTGCCGGGTGAGACGCTTCAAACCCATTTGAAGGCGCTGGGCACGTTAATGGATGTCGGCGTGGACGTCATCGCCAATCACAACATGCGCCTGCTGGCGGGAGCGGAAACGAACTCCCAGGACACTCGGGACCGATTCTCCTTCTGGACCCGTTACCGGCTGATCCATGGCGACGCCGGCGAATATCGCGCCCCTGGCGGTGAAATCGTCCGGGCCTTCGAGTACGAGGAAAGCTTGCGCTCTACTGAAGTGATGTCTGAAGAAGAACTGTTCTACCTGCGGAAGCTGCATTTCCTGGTCGATTTTTGCTGGAACTTCGAAATCTATCGACCGCTTCTCAACGTCGGTCAGCTCTATGGCATCAGCCCAATCGATGTGCTGGTGGTACTACTGAAACGCGATGACCTCGCTGCGTTTTTTGTCGAGTTTGATGCCAGTTCCCATGCGGAATGGTTTGATAGTGCCCAGCAAATCGAGGGCTATTTCAGCGAGCCACAGAACTGGGCGCGGCTCCTGAACCACGAATTTGAGAAGCTGAACATACAGTTCAGCGTGATCGCGCTTCGCGACCACAAATCCGCCTTTGATGGGGCCATTGAACAGACCATGAGATCGTTTGCCGCCGTTCCAGAGGACATCTTGTCTGAAGTGGCGACGGTCACGTTCGCCCTGTTTCCACCCATCAACCAAGCGGCGCCGAGCGAACCAATCATCGTTCCTGAAAACCTACTGTCTCTGCATAGCGCACACCTCGGGCAGTTCCGTCTAGCTCAGCAGCGGCTGGCGCTCCATCTTGTCGAGACTAAATCGCGCTCCGACCTGCGATCAATCATCGCGTCGGCGCAGGGCTCGACATTGTCCAAACTGCTCGACACACAAGGAACTTCAATCCGCGAACTGCGGCTGATCGTGGCTGAGGACTATCGCTTTGATAGGGCGTTCCGCCGAATGATCTAGCCTCGGCGTGTAATTCAGATCGCAACAAGCGGACATTGACCAACTAGGGTGCATCGATCTGAATTTACGAGTGCACCTATCATCAGCAGAAATTATGCCTGATGATACTTATGCCCATTATTAAAGGGCTATTTTACTCCTAAAGCTTTTATGCCTGATGATCCTCTGGCCAAAGAGGAGGTGTCTATATCAGACCGTAAAAAGTTCCATCAGGCCGTAAAGCCATAGGAGTAAAGTAATGTAGTATTTATGGGCATAAGTATCATCAGGCCGTAATCTCTGCTGATGATAGGAAAGGGCTGCGGTCTGATGCTTTGAGGAGGCAGTGTCTATACAGACACCTATTCTTTGGCCATCGACCCTCATGGCTCAGTTGGCCAATTCCTCGCCGGCCTGCGCCTCGTGAGCGCCCGTAGCCAATCGGCGAGCCCATAACCGCAATTACCGCGTTCCGGTTAGCAGCCACGCGACGAGCGCAATGGCGCCGAAGTAACCGAACACAAACAGCACCGGCTTGATTGCTTCGCGGCCGATCATCGCCTCACCATTTATGCCGCCGACGTTACGGATCGCCGGAATAGTAATGGCCTAAGGTACGCGGGTCCTTCATGCCGAGATGTGCCGCCAATTCAAGCTGGTTGATCTTCGGCGCCATGTGATTAGCGCAGGCATGCCGCAGTTGGTGCGGATGCACTTTGAACTTAAAACCTGCTTTGATGCCTGCCCGCTCTACCATCTTGGCAAAGCCGCCAGTCGTGAAGGCGTCGCCGCGTTCACTGACGAAGATCGTGGCGCCCGGCTCCTCTGGCCTCAGTGCATTGAGGGCGCGCAAGTGTTGTGCCTCTAACGGGTTAGCAGCGCTTTCGCCGCCTTTGGCCCTGCGAATGTAAAGCGTCGGCAATCGGCCGGGTCGAATATCGTCCCATGTAAGGCCGCACAACTCATACCAGCTCCATAACGGATTGAATCGGGCAGTCTTCTGCGCTGAGAGCGGAAGGCAGGGGAATTGTTTTCGAGGCGCTGAGTGTGATTCGCTTGGCTATCTGATTCGGGGAAAACAGATGGTCGAATGCAGCAAAGCCGAGGTTCGGCGGCTCAAAACCGCGCTACGATGGAAGATCACGGCCGGACAGCGCCAGCGCATTCAAATGGTGCTGTTACGCGAGAGCGGGATGACGCAGGGCGCGATTGCGGCAGCGATGGGTGTATCGCTGAGCACGGTGAACCGCGCGCACATGGCCTATGCTCACGGTGGCATCAAGGCGCTTAAGCCCAAGCCGAATGGCGGACGCAAGCACGAGAACATGACCGTGGCGACGGAAAAGGCCTTGCTGGCGCGCTTTGCCAAAGCTGCCGGCGCCGGCGAGATGTTGAACATTCACGATCTCAAAGCGGCCTATGAACAGGCGATCGGGCATGTGACCAGCGACAGCACGGTGTACAATCTCTTGCACCGGCAGGGCTGGCGCAAGCTGATGCCGCGGCCGTTTCATCCCAAGCGCGACCTCGCGGCGCAAAAAGCTTTTAAAAAAACGGCTTTCCTGATGCAGTGAGGCAGGCTCGGCGGGCGGCCAAGAGGCGCGGTCGGCATCTGCGCATCATGTTCGCCGATGAAGCGCGCTTCGGCCGCATTAATCGGCCACGGCCATGCTGGGCGCCGATCGGAACGAGACCAGCGGTCGCCGCTCAGCTCATTCGCGAATACATCTATTTGTACGGCGCAGTCTCTCCAAAAGACGGAGTTTGCGTCTATCTGATCATGCCGACGTCGAACACCGCCTGCTTTCAGGCCTTCCTCGACGTGCTGGCGCGCAGGTTCGCCCGCCAGGACATCCTTTTGGTTCTCGACGGCGCGCCCAACCATCGCTGTGGCCAACTGACCCTTCCCGACAATATCAAGCTCTTGTACCTTCCACCGTATTCGCCCGAACTTAATCCAAAGGAAAATCTCTGGGATGAAATCCGCGAGAAAATCTTCAAGAATTACGCGCTGAAATCCATCGACGCCGTGCGCGCTAAACTCAAACAGGCCATCCTCTACATCGAGCACAACCGCAAACTCGTCCGCTCCATCACATCCTTTCCATATATCGCCAACTCACTCTGATGTGGAGTTGGTATCAGATGCTCGTAAGCCGTGATACCACGCGAGCTCGATCATCAACGCATCACGGGCGCCATAGTGGTTTGACCGAGCTGCCTTGATGAGCTTGCGCACTTGTTCGTCGCTGAGGTTTTCGCCAGCGGGCCTCATCTTGGCGTTGGGAACACGGCTCAGAGTGCGCTCTGTCTGGTTTACTCGCCATGACGGCAGCTTGTGAATGGTCGCGTTCATTGGATTTCTGCCCTTCAGCCTGATCGCACTGTTCGTAATCTACGCACTTTACAGACAGATAGATGAGCGCACATCAAACAAACGTCAAGTTACAAATGCACGATCAGATAAATTATTTGTTAGGTCACTGGATGCTGCACACCGTGTGTTTGTTTGCTCCCGCCATTGCATGGCCTTCCCATTGAAACCAACTAGCTAGCGTCCAACCGTTAGGATTTTCACTTCCAAATAGACCGGGGGTGGGTGTATGCCACCCATCGAATTGCCCGCGAAAACATTTTTGTTTCCCAACGTTTCTCGCACGCGGAGCGTCGCTAAAAACCAAACGGCGAACAAATCACGCGCGGCAAAGTCTCAGGATCGTCTCGGCGAACAGTGCAGAGCGGAGCAGCGCAACGCGATCTGACAATCCGCTCGCCGAACAAACGGGTGAGATCAATTCACCGGAATAGCGCTCCAAAAGCGACTACCATCAGGCTTTGTATAAAGGACAAGCCGAGCTTCTTTTTCTTCGAGGCCCATAAACCACGGCCCGTGGATCAACCAAGGCCAATATTTAAGAACTAACCTAATGTCTGCCGTAACGGCGTCAAATTGGAAAGCAATGTTGCCTCCTACTTGGATGTCCCATCTCTCATCCGTCGCTAGCTGGTGCTTTTCCCACTGAGGAGTCGAAATATCACCCGCTCCTTTCGAGGGGCCGCTGCAATTTTTCAATCCAATGAATTTTCCGCCTACAGCGTTCTGTGCTCGGCAAATTCGCAAAGCAAACGAGACATCATCGAGTAGCCAAAACTGTTGATTATTGTGATGGAGGCCGGAAATCAGCTTCCTGATACATATTGCGGCGAGACTTCGAATTGTACACGTAGCACAAAGGTCGCGACCGCAGAGGCAAACCCGACAATGGCGGCTATCGCGCCAGCAATCGCTAGCAATTTTTTCCAGTGTCTTTTCCATCGTAGGTATGACGGTGGAATTGGGGAATGTCTTTGGCTGCTTGTTCGTTTAGTCTTTTTACGTCCCCTTGATGTCGGCACAGCGTTGTACGCCTTTAGTTAGTTCTGCCGGTTACTTCGGCGGATATCGACGGTGTATCTCTGGCTGGCGCTCTTTTGTCTCGTTGCCTTTTTCGCAAGGCTTCGATTGCCAGCCGGTATAACCATAGCTGATGTCGTTTCCCTCTTTGTTAGGAGCTTGTTCGCCACCAAAATAGGCGTTGCAAAAATCAAGCTCCCACTCGTCCCCAAGATATCGTCATAAAGAGCCTGCCGAACAGATAGACCCTCAAAGTGCCATCGTGAATTTTCTGGCTTTGATTGGGTTTCAACGCTCCCTGCGCCCAATTTTTGATGAGAAAAATTTCTGTCCTAGGCCCAAGAATTGTACGCCTATTTCGCGAATTAGTGGCTGAGTGGCCAGCAGATTTTCCGTTGGTGGCAATACCTCTAATCCCGCGTACCTCTAGACATTAATAGCAGGCGTTTGGCCGCTGTTCCCTATGCCAGTGTAAACTTGCAGCGTTCCTTTCCGTCGGCGTGGAAAAGCACGTCGAGGTTGACATAGACGTAAGCTCTAATTTGCCGATCACTGGACCATCTCGCGTCAAGCGCAAGCGCGATTGTTGCAATGGCTAGTACCCAAGTGCCAAGGACAAGCCAGTGGTCAGCAGTGCGGATTTTCAACATACAGATGATCGAGCTTCAGCCCCGTTACTGTACGCGCTCGACAATCCCGCGCAAGTCGCAAGCCCTTGCCGCTGATCGAAGGGAATATCCGCCCAGGTATATTCGTAGCCCTTGTCTGTGCCGTTGATCCTAAATCGCGCTTTCGTTTGTTCGGCCTCTGACCAGCTGCGACCTCTGAACAGCCTCAGCAGAGTGAGGAACACCATTTGCTCTAAGGACCGATCTCCGTCCTTAATCAGAGCGTCTCTCGATTTATGTCTTTGGATTGTATTTGAGCATCGTTCTAGCTTAAGCAAATAGCGATGTCAAATGAAACCTCTACCATTCCACCCTGGCCGAACTGCGCGAGCACAGCGCGTCGTTCTGGCTATGGTGCAAGAAGTGCCTGCATCGTGCGCCGGTCGCTTTCGTGCCGCTCATGATCCGTTGGGGCTCCGATGCATCAAGCGACACGCTGAGGCGTTCCGCGCGTTGCACCAAGTGCAGCCACAAGGGCGCGACGCTACAGCACCCCAGATGGGTTGACGCGCAAGCTGGCTTCGCACCATTCCCCGTAGATCAGATTTATAATTGGTAAGGAGCATGCGCTTTAGCAGAACAGGTTGCGATCCGGCAAAAACGTTCATCTGCGTATGTACTGCGAGGTCAGAAAGACGGGTGGCATATTTAGCGCTGACAGCCTCGTAACGGCTTGTGCTCCGCCTCTATAAGTATGAACAAGGTCCGTAGTTGCAATGTCGTACGTGACATTATCTGGAAGATAGCCCGAAAGTTTCTCTGGCTGCGTGGCGGCGAGCTGTGGAAGCTGATAGTGAAGTGTGAAGTATACAGCGTCTCTCAGAATATTGAATGCAGTATGATTGAGTTGCGTCGCTTGAGGTTGATAAGGTCCGATGCAAGCGAGCAAGACCCGGCATATCGCTGGATACCATCCCCTCATGTTGTCATCGAGTTTTTCTATAAGCTTTATTGCAAGGCGTTGCTGGAAAGGGGTCATACCATCGGGTTCTTGTCCGTGCGATGGAAATCCCTTCATGAATGTCTCGATGGCCGTGATCCAGAACGGATCATCAAATCCTTTGAACTGATTGGAGATCGCCGCAAGCGCTTCATATGCAATCTCAACCAGCGTTTCGAGGACATCGGCGCGATATGCCTTCGGATTATTCACATACAAAGCCCGATACTGATCGGGACGAAGTGTGTCGAGTAGTTTATCAGCCATTTTGATGGCGAGTTCGACGGAGTAATGCAACTCAAGAGGAAGATGGAAATCGTGTTTGTCCGACCGCTGGATTTCATGGCTCGCATAAATGCAGTGTTGTAAAATCCTTGAATAGCGAAAGCGGCCTGGGAGTGATGTATTGTGCCGCTGTCAATTAATGTGATGTAGCATCGCTCCGCCGCGCTGTTGAAACGCCTCAACATTTGCTGTGTGACGACTTCGCTACCAACAACAAAGAAGGGATTAAATGGGTTGTACTGCTCTAAAATAAACCAGTCGGAGAAAAGGCTATCGGATAGCAAGGGGGCGGTGCTGAAGCCGTGATATCCTACCTCACGTGCCATCATGCTGCCCTCGTCAACCGCCCAATTACAGAGGGTCTTAAGTGCTGAGCGCCAGATTGTTGCGACCGTGTAGGCGCCACGCTCCGGAGTGACCAAGGCTTTGAGCCACGTCCGGGCATCGGCCTCTGTGATTTTCCGCGCATCGGGCCACTGAGCATTCGCTGCATCAATGACGGCCTTCGCCACCACAGCCAAGGTTGACGCGTGGCTCTCGATCACGGTCACGCCCTGACGCCACAGAGCCGCGCCGACTTCCTCGAAATCTTGGCGCCACTGTACGTCCAGGCGTTGAGCACCTTGGCCAAGCGAGCACGGGGCGACTACAGCCGCGATCCGATCCGCGACACCTTCCCTACCCTGGAGCTGCACAGTGAGGCCCTCACATTGTCCGCGTTATGGGGCCAATGGGTGGAAGAGAAGAAACCGGCGCACGGCACAGTGCGGAGGTGGAAGCCGGGGACTTCGACATCGGCCCCAAGCTCATCTTCGAGGATGATATTGCTCAGTTCGCCGTCGTAGCTTTCGGGTGGGGCGGGATTGGCCTCATACTTGTCCATGAAATCGACGTACCAGATGCCGGCCAAGGCGTGCAGATCGCCGCAGCTGTCGTGGCGTAATGACCGCGGCGAGGCATCCAGGGCGGTCAGTAGCGTTTCGAGCTTGGCGCGTTCGTGCATGTCGGCAGTCTCCAAAATAAAAGGCCCGCAGAGCGGGCCAGCTAAGTGGTTGATTTTATTACCGTCCCCAGATTTGGGGAATGGGTCGCTAAGTCGTTGGAACTGCTATCTGACGCACTTTTGCGTTGGACCTTGGTACTATCAGAGCCGCCGGATAGCGCAGCCCGTGCCCCAAAATTTGGGGCAATGTTTTCAATGACGTAGCGGAACCCACAAGTTCCTTCAGCGTTTTGTGAGCGAGAGATTGATGTAAATCGGGAGCAAACGTCATGACCTCAGCATACGACTACCGGCAATATGCGCAGGAGTGTGTTCGGTCGGCCGCGCAAGCCAAAACCGAAAGGGAACGGAAAGCCTTTCTTGAAATGGCGAATGCCTGGACGCGAGTTGCGTTGGCGGCATCTGACGGAGCGGAGCAATTCGCTTCTAACGGGGCGCCGGTAGAGCGCCCTACGGCACAAATCGTCGGGCAGCCTCACGACGGCCAAGGCCGGCAAGCTCAGTTGCGCCAGAAATCCTTAAATCGGGTCGGCGATAGCTCGGTGTAGCGCACAGTGTGCTGGATGGCCTTATGGCCGAGCCAGTCCTGAATGGCCCGCGTGTCGTGTCCGTCGTTGGCGAGCTTGTAGCCGCACGAATGCCGGAGCATGTGAACGTGAACCGGGAAACCGATCTTGGTCTTGGCGCCCAGGCGCTTGACTAGACGGTTCATGGCATCGGTCGTAAACGGCGCACCGCGCTCGCTGGTAAAGACGAACTTGGCGTGCGGTCCCTGACCGGCCCTCAGCTTGCGCAGCGCCCGTAGCTCATCGCCGCGGATTGGATGCGTTGCCGGCTTGCCGTTCTTGGCTCTGGCCACATGCAGCGTCGCGGAGTTCGAAATCGATTTGCGACCATTCGAGGTCGCAAGCCTCAGTAGCGCGCAATCCGTGCCGGTAGATCACCAAGATCAACGTGGCGTCTCGCTGCGGATAACGTAAATCGCAGCAAGCGCGCCAACCGCCTCAGAAACGCTAGGGGCCCAAAAGGGGGGACCTACAACCAGCAGAACGTCTTGCGTCGGCACGAACGTCAGGAAGGTCAAGCCGATTGCGAGAACAACCTCAATTAATCCGAACAAAAAGGCATTGTGAGAACGCAACTTGTTGAAGAATAATCCAACCGCGAGAGTGAACAGGATTTTGAACATAGGCACCATCGTGATTCTCCTCAATCTCCCTAGCGCCGGCATCACAATGGGCTACCCCCTGGTAAACTAGAAGTGTCACGCTACAGGACCCGTGGGTCTTTTCACGGTCACGCTAGAGAACCTGTAACGTGGCTTTCGGGCAACACTAAGCAGCCTCTCGAAATGGCACGGTCACGCCACAGGACTCGTTCGGTCTTGCTACAGAACCCGTAGGTCTCGCTACAGAACCCGTGTTCTGAATTTTGGGCGACCATTTTGTAAAGTCCCAACTCGCCAGCGCGTTCGTGACATCACAGCCAAATTCCGTAAGTCGCCACTCTCTAGCGCGACGAACCTTGCAAGTGAAATTGCTGTCAGTCACCAGGACAATGAAGCCACGGTCTTGCAGCATCTCGATTGCATTGACGGCGGCCGTCCGGCCAACACGGAATCTCTGCACGGCATCCCGAACCGCGTAAGGGATTCGACCGTTGTTTGAACCCATGTAGCGAGAGGCCATTTCGGGGTAGATCGCACTCGCCAACGGGCTGAGGCTTTTCCAGGCGTCGGTTCGCATGATCCAATGATAGAGGCGCACATGACGGGCGTCTTTTTTGGATCGACCGTTACGCAAGACGTTGTTCGGCATTTGAAGGCTCCTGGCGGTCCGCGGCCGCAAAGACCCCACGAACCAAGGCTGGTTGAAAAACCACCGCGAACCGCCAGGAAAGGCGAAATTTCTTCGATGGCCGTGCTTCCCGTTTGCGACGGGGATACTGAATAGGCGCGAGTTGAAACGACGAGTTAGGGCAGCGGGTCGCGCGGAAATCCCGGCTGCACCGTGTTTAAGAACTGCTCGAATGCGATTCGGCATGTTTGCTCCAACGTGCGGTCGGACTGCGCCGCTAACACCTTTAGCCGGCGATGCAGGTCCGGCCTGACGGGGGTAACGACCAGCTTCAGTCCTCGGCGAGATGCCGCGTAATAGCTCATTGGAGACCTCAGTTTGCTTGCAGGTTGCGGAAATAAAAAAAGCGCCCGGCGGCCATTGCTGGCTCAGGCGCTTGCGCTTTTTCGCAGATAAATTGTTGATAGCTCTAGCGGCCCCTTGAAGTCAACGCGACGGGACGGGGGTTATCCGAAAGCCGTGATGTGGCAGTTTGACAATCCGGCGAATTGTCCTTTGCACTCAATGTGCGCCATTACCGCACTTTGACAACGTAACCCTCTGACATTACTTGCATAGGGCAGTTCTGTCTGGGTCATTCCAGCGAAGGGAGCCGCGTTGGTCGGAACGAAGACAGCCCATTCGCCTATCGGCAAGCGCCCCCGCGTCGTCATTATCGGCGCGGGCGTGGTCGGGCTGGGCATTGCGTGGCGCTTGGCGTCGCGCGCTGAAGTTTTGCTGTTCGACCGCGGCAAGGCTGGCGCCGGTGCGACCCATGCCGCGGCGGGTATGCTCGCGGCATGCGCCGAGGCCGAACCCGGCGAAGAGGATTTGGTCGCGCTCGGCCGCGACAGCCAGGCGCGCTGGCCGGACTTTGCCGAGGAGCTGTCGGCCGCAAGCGGCGTCGACGTCGAACTGCGGCGCGAAGGCACGCTGGTTCTGGCGCTGACCGCCGACGATCAGGCAACGTTAGCGCATCATCTGGAGTTTCAGCGCAAGCTCGGGCTGCCGCTGGAATGGCTTTCCGCCGCGCAGACCCGCGCCAAAGAACCGCATCTCGCCGGCAAGCTCGCCGGCTCCGTGTTCAGCCCGCAGGACCATCAGGTCGACAACCGCAAGCTCGCTGCGGCGCTGCGCATCGCGGCCGAGAGCGCAGGCGCAAAACTCCATGAGCACAAAGCGGTCAAGGAAATCTCAGTGCAAGGCGGTCGCGCCACCGGCATCGTGCTCGAAGACGGAACGCATGTTGCGGCCGATCGGGTGGTGCTCGCCGCCGGCGCCTGGTCACGCGGCATCGCCGGGTTGCCGCCAGATCGCCGGCCGCCGGTGCGCCCGGTCAAGGGCCAGATGTTCGCGCTGCGCATGAATGCGGCTTCGCCGCTCCTCAATCACGTGCTGTGGGCGCCTGGGGCCTATCTGGTGCCGCGCCGTGACGGCCGCCTGATTGTCGGCGCCACGGTCGAGGAAAAAGGTTTTGACGAAACCATCACCGCCGGGGGGATGCTGACGCTACTTGAAGCGGCGTGGCGGGCCATTCCCGCGGTCGAGGAATTGCCGATCGACGAAATCTGGGTCGGCCATCGGCCCGGCAGCCGCGACGACGCGCCAATCCTCGGCCGCGCGCCGCTGGAGAATCTGTTTTATGCCACCGGCCATCATCGCAACGGCATCCTGCTGGCGCCGGTGACCGCGGATGCCATGGCGCGGCTTATTCTCGACGACGTAATCGAGCCGGCGATAAAACCGTTTGGCTTGGAGCGCTTTCTGCCGGCGCGCGCGGCGGAGTAGGGGACATGGCGCAGCAAACAAGCGAGGTTACGATCCGTGTCAACGGCGAGTGCGAGCCACTTTCGGTGGTGACGCTCGATGCCTTGTTGGCGAAGAAAGCGGTCGATACGCAGCAGCGCGGCATCGCCGTGGCGCTCAACGGTTCCGTCGTGCCGCGCGCGGCGTGGCGCGACACCGCGCTCAAGCCGGGCGACAGCGTCGAGATCGTGCGCGCGCGGCAGGGCGGTTAAGGAGCAACATATGTCCGATCCTCTGATCATCGCCGGACACGAATTCGGCTCGCGGCTGTTTCTCGGCAGCGCCGGCTATCCCAATCGCAAGATCATGCTCGATTCGATCGCGGCGAGCGGCACGCAGATGGTCACCGCCTCGATCCGCCGCATCAGCCTTGCCGGCGAGGAAGAGAGCATGGTCGATCTGTTGGCCGGACGCGTGAAATTTCTGCCCAATACGGCAGGCTGCCAGACGGCCAAGGACGCTGTGCTCACCGCGGAGCTTGCCCGCGAGGCGCTCGACACCAACTGGATCAAGCTCGAAGTGATCGGCGACCGCGAACTCTTGTATCCCGACGTCGAGGAGCTTATTCGCGCAACCGGCGAGCTCGTCGCCAAGGGCTTTATCGTCTTGCCCTATTGCACCGAGGATCCGGTGACCTGCCGCAAGCTCGCCGATGCCGGCGCCGCCGCGGTGATGCCGCTTGGCTCGCCGATCGGCTCCGGGCTCGGCATTTCCAATCCGCATCTGATCGAGCTGATTTGCGCGCGTTCTCCGGTACCCGTGGTGTGCGATGCCGGTCTCGGCACGGCGTCGGACGCCGCGCTTGCCATGGAGCTCGGCTGCGCCGCGGTGCTGATCAACACCGCGGTGTCGAAGGCGCAAAACCCGACGCTGATGGCGCAAAGCATGCGCGCCGCGGTGGAAGCCGGCCGCCTGTCGCGGCTCGCCGGCCGCATTGCCAAGAAAACCCACGCCGAGCCGTCGAGCCCGCAATTCGGGCTGGTGGGGACGTGAAGGCTGTTTGGCCGCGCCACTTACGCGATCTCAAGCAGCGTCGCGATCTTTTCTCGTACGTCGTCGAGCAGAGTTGAGTTTGTTCTGTCGATCAATTCAGCGTTCCGCTCCACCCACGACAGATTCCGCATTTGATCCGCAAGAATCACACCGGCGACACCAAGACCGCTTCGAATGGCGACCTCAAACGGATAACCCTTGGCGCGGCTCGTGATTGGGCAACCCACAAATAGTCCGGCACGCTGGTTATGAGCGCGCGGGCTCAGGACGAGGGAGGGGCGGTGACCGCGCTGTTCGTGGCTTTTGACGATACAATGTAGACACACGATGTTTCGCGGTCAGGCGCCTTTGGTGTCAGCATCGTCCAGCATCCCCCGCACCATCGGCATCACCTTGGTCCCGTAAAGCTCAATGCAGCGCATGAGCTTGTCATGCGGCAGGGTGCCCACCGAATATTTCATGTCGAAGCGCACGGCGCCGAGATCCTTGAGCGTCGTGGCAATGCGGCGGGCGACGGTTTCCGGCGAGCCAAGGTGCAGCGCGCCGCCGTCGACCTCCTGCTCGAATGCCGCCTTTGTCGCCGGTGGCCAGCCGCGCTCGCCGCCGATGCGATCGCGCGAGGCCTTGTAATGTGGCCAGAATTCTTCGCGCGCCTGCACGTCGGTGTCGGCGACATAGCCGTGCGAGTGGATACCGACGGGCTGCGCGGGCTTGCCGAATTGCGCAAAGGCGCGATGGTAGAGGTCGACATAGGGCCGGAATTGCTTCGGATCGCCGCCGATGATGGCGAGCATCAGCGGCAGGTCGTAACGTGCGGCGCGCACCACCGATTCCGGCGAACCGCCGACGCCGACCCAGGTGCGCAAGCGGCCTTTTTCGATGGGCGGGAAGACGCGCTGATCGTTAAGCGGCGTGCGCGTCGTGCCGCTCCACGTCACGGGTTCGTTCTTGAGCAATGCCGCGAAGAGGTCGAGTTTTTCCTCGAACAGCCTTTCGTAATCGGAGAGCTCGAACCCGAACAGCGGAAACGACTCGATGAATGAGCCGCGCCCGAGCGTGACCTCGGCGCGGCCGTTGGAGGCGGCATTGAGCGTGGAAAAGCGCTCGAAAACCCGGATGGGGTCGTCCGACGACAGCACGGTCACCGCCGAGCCGAGCCAAATGCGTTTGGTACGCGCCGCGATCGCCGCCAGCACCACGTCCGGCTCAGATATGGCGAAATCCGGCCGGTGATGCTCACCAAGACCGATCGCATCAACGCCGACGGCATCGGCGAGCACGCCTTCCTTGATCACGTCGCGGATCACCTGAGCATGCGATTTGAGGCTGCCGTCGGGGTCGGCGGTGATGTCGCCGAACGTATCCAGGCCGAGTTCGATCTGTTGAGTCATGTGTTAGTTGCTTTGCTTCCTTCGAGTTTTGGTTTGGCCATAGTGTAAGAGTGGCCGTGAGATAAGACCTGGGCGGCGTGGTCGCGTGCTGCGTTTCGGAGTGCGCGCCGACACGCGGTGAGGTGGTTTAGACGCGGATAAAGATTTTGTGGCGGTATAGGAACCCGGCGAGCATCACAGCCATAACGAGCGCGATGAGATTGGTGACGAACCCGCCGGCGCCCGCAGCGATGGCGCGGTCGAGCACGCCCGAAAGGTCGCCGCCGACGAGGCGCGCCGCGATCGACCAGAAATTGACGATGTCGTTGAGAAAATACAGCGCCAGCGCATTGGCGCCGACCCATAGAAAGACGTTCGTCCACCGCCGCCATAGCCAGACGTCGGTGATCTGATGCATCAGGGCCAGCATGATCGCGGAATAGCCGGCCGTAACCAGAACGAACGACGATGTCCAGATCGCCTTTATGACGGGGAACTGCAGCGCCCAGAGATAGCCGGCCAAGAGGAGAAGGCAACCCGCACCGAGCAGCCAAAGCGTCTTTTGCTGCTCGCCGACGCGATTATCGCGCAACAGCAGGCCGGCAAAGACGCCGAACAGACATGTACCGACCGCCGGCAGCGTGCTCAGCATGCCCTCGGGATCGCGGGTGATGTCCCATAAGTGACCCGGCAGGTAGTTGTAATCGACCCAGTTGGTCAGATTGGTGTCAGCGCCGTATGAGCCGACGCCGATTCCCGGAACCGGAACAAAGGTCAGGAGCGCCCAATAGCCGACCAGCAGGACGACAAGGGCGGCAACCAAGCCCCGTAGATTGAAATTCAAGAACATCAGCGATGTGAAAAAGTAGCAAAGTGCGATCCGCTGCAACACGCCAAGAAGGCGAACGTCCCCCCAGTGCTTGCTGATGCCGCCATAGGCGATGAGGCCCAACACGTAGAGCAACAGCGACCGACGCAGCACCCGCAAATGGGCCTTGGCCCTGCCTTCGCGTTCGACCAGGCGCGGCAGCGAAAGCACGATCGAGACCCCGGTGAGGAACACAAATAAGGGAAAGATCAGATCGTAGAATCTGAGCCCTTCCCAGGCGACGTGCTGAAATTGAGCGGCGAGGAAGCCGCCAGCGGCGTGAACGAGGGCGCCCTTGCCCTCGGACATTTGCGCAAGCGCCACCATCGCACCGTCGAATCCCATGATCCAAAACATGTTTAAGCCCCGAAGCGCATCGACCGAAGCGACGCGGGGGGACTGAGCGAGGGACGGCAAGTCGACGAAGCGCATCGGATTTCGTTTCTTGCGAGCCAATCCGGTGCCGGAATTCGGACCGATCGGACGAGCTTACCGGGAAACGCCGATTTTGTCTTGAGCTACGTCGACCTCATCGATGGACCTGGGCGGCCGCTAGGCGGTAGCGCCCGCGCCACCGTGTCTCAGGGTTTCGCGGCAACGACGGCCGGCGCGGCGCGACAGCGGCCGGTGGGTTCTTCGACGCGAAAGTAATTACGGCCGATAAAAGACTGGTCGTAATGTTGCCACGCCGTGCTCTGATCGAAAGCGATGACTCCGGCAAGCGTGACTGCGAAAACGGCGCTTTCCATATCGCGCTCACGCGCCGTGAGGTTTGCCGGAAGTTTCGAGCTGGCGTAATCGACGAAAAAGGCGCGGCGTACGCAGTCCATGTCAACCGCGGCGTCGAGGGCCGCTTTCGCGGTCATCAAATGGTCGGAATGGTCGGCCGGATTGAAGCGGGAATCGGGGTCGGCGACGTTGAGCTGAACGAGCGGCGCCCGTCCACGCTCGTATTTGATGATTTCGCGTACCGTCGCGACCAGATCGCTCCAGCCTTGATAAGTCGTCGAGCCGTCGACGGCTGCGAGCGAGGCGGTGTCGCCGCCGGCGAGATGCTTGAGCGACTGGAAGCCGGTGCCGGCAAAACCTTCACCCAGGGCGTTGCCGTCGGGTAAGCGAAGGAAATAACCGATGGTGTTGCGATAAGCGACCCGGTAGATCGGGTGACCATTGAAGAGCATCGGCCCGGCCGAATCCGCGATCGGCGCCCGGTCGGCGTCGGCCATGAAACGCATGGCATTTACGGC
Source organism: uncultured Alphaproteobacteria bacterium (assembly GCA_963822935.1). Taxonomy (GTDB): domain Bacteria; phylum Pseudomonadota; class Alphaproteobacteria; order Rhizobiales; family Xanthobacteraceae; genus BOG-931. The sequence continues at coordinate 27,439 of CAWGJP010000021.1, read as the reverse complement.
GCCGTTTTCACGCGCCAGATAATACGGATATTTTCGCCCCCCGTTGCCGGTGCCGAGACCGTCATCGCCCGCGGTGACATGGACGAAAACCGTCTTCGCGGCGCGGCCAAGCACATCCTCAAAGGCGTTCGGATTCATGAAGAGCTGCCAATCGTCTTCATGCGCGGCAAAATAAAATGACACTTTGTCGGACGCGATCGCGTCGGCGGCGCGCGCCGCGACCGGCGACAGCAATGTGAAAATCACCAGACCAATTGTCAGCGCTCGCAGGCGCGATCCGGCCTTTTCAGCTTTGTTATTCACGAACGTCTCCCGGTGACGGACGGGTTCTGACCGATTTTCCGGAAAATGAAAAGCAGATTTCCATTTTCCGATGAGTTTTTTGTACTTAATTCCTTCGCAGTGCACCATAAAGTGCGCTGCACAATAAGTGCAATGAGGCGTCGCCAAAGGATTAAGGCGATGTTTTTGACTACCTAACGCGATCAAGGCGCAATTCTCAGAAGAGCGCGAACATTTGCCGCAATCGATTAAGAGAGTTGTTTTGCGTCAAAGAACGCGTTGATACAGCCCGAATCCGGTGGACTTGCAGTAGGCCGATCTATTTGTAAGTGCTCGTCGCCGCGAGCCGGCAAGACGGCTTCAGCCCGCGACTTCCTCGGTGATGCCAAGCGCACCCAGCAGCGGAGCGAGCTGGCCCTGATAAACCCGCCAGCGGCCGACTGCGCTTTTGTAGATCGGCTGGCGCACCTGCGTCGCGCTCGCCGTTCGCACCGGCCGCTCGGTCTCGTGGAATGACAGACAGCGGTCGTCCCAGGGCAGGCCGCAATAGTCGCTGATGCGGCGCGCCTGCTTTTCCAGATCAGCGACCACGTCCTCGTAGCGCATGTCGAGAATGGTTTGCGCCGGCAGCACGCGACGCCAATGCGCCATCAGCGCCTCGTAGCGCTTGTAATAGCGGCCGAGTTCGGCGAGGTCGTAGGTATGGTTCTGCTCGGCGGTGAAGAGCTTGGAGAAGCACGAAATACAGGTGTCGACCGGATTGCGAATGGAATGAATGATCCTGGCATTCGGCAAAGCGAGATGGATCAGCCCGGCGAAGTAATAGTTCGACGGCATCTTGTCGGTGACGCGCTCGCCGCTCGGTGCGAGCTTGCGCACATCGGCGATATAGCGCGCGCCGATCTGGCGTAATGCCGCCGCCTCGAGCGCCGGCACGAAATCAGGGTAGGCCAGGGCATTGCCGCCCGGTCCGCGCACCGTGAGAACCACGTCGTTGAAGGTCTGCAATTCGCCGGCGCCGTGCACCAGGGGGTGACTGGCGATAATCTGCTCGATCAGGGTCGTGCCCGAACGCGGCATGCCGATGACGAAAATCGGCATGCGCGATGGGTCGCCGCTGCCGGATTTCTGCGCGATCAGTTCGCGCGTGAAGGTGGTTTCGATGCGATCGAACAGGGAAAAGACCGAGGCCTCGTCATAGGAGATGGTGGCGCGCTTGGCGGCATTGCCGGCGAGGAGATGCGTGAACGAGCGCCGGTAATCCTTCAGATCCCCGTAAGCCTTGCCGAGCGCGAAGTCGAGTTGCAACCGGTCGGTCTTGGACAAGCCGTCGGCTTTTGCCGCCAGCCCCTCCATCGTCGCCAGATGCGGATCGCCGGCTACGAATTTCTTGGAATCGGCGAGATTGACATAGACACCGGCGATGTTCGGATCGAGCTGGATCGCTTCCAGATAGGCATCCTGCGCCTCCTGCAATTGGCCGAGTTCTTTGAGCACGTTGCCCATGTTGTTGTAGGCGTCGGCGAGATCCGGCTTGAGCGTCAGCGCGCGGCGGTAGTGCGTCAGCGCGGCGGCAAGGTCGCCGCGTTCGAAGGCGATGCGGCCGGCCAGATTGACGGCGTCATGGTTGTTGCGCCAACGCCCGTTCGTTGGCCGTTGCCGCATCGACAACCTTGTGCTGGTCGAGCAGCACCGTGGCGTAATGTACGAACAGCTTTTCATTGCGCGATTCGATGGTCAGCGCCCGGCGCATGAGATCGGCGGCTTCGTCGAGCCGATCGAGGTCTTTGAGCGCCAGGGCCAGATTGTCGAGCGTGTCGGGATTGTTCGGCGTGGATTCGAGCGCCTTGCGATAAACGGTTTCCGCTTCCTCGGAGCGCTTGAGTTCGCGCAAGCAAGTGCCGAGATTGTTCCAGGCATCGGCGAAAGCGGGCTGCAATTCGATGGCGCGGCGATAGTCCTTCTCCGCGTCGGCGAAACGCTTGAGCCGTTGCAGGGCATTGCCGCGGTTGCTGTAAGCCTGGGCGAAATTGCTCTCGAGGGCGATGGCGCGGTCGTAAAGGCTGAGCGCTTCGTCGAACTTGTCTTGGTCGAATAGCGCAATGCCGAGATTACTCAGTGCGCCGGCGTAATTGGGGCTGATCTCGATGGCGCGGCGTCCGGCGGCGATTGCCTCGTCGATGCGCCCGGCCAGCCGGCACATCTCTCCGAGATTGGCGTGATAGAGCGCAACATCCGGCTTGATGGCGATGGCGCGGCGGATGTGATCGAGCTGCGGCGCCAGCTTGGCCGCGCGCTTCACATGCTCGATGGCCTCGCCGAGTTTGCCGTTCTGATGGGCGATGACGCCGAGCAGGTGCTCGGCTTCCGGCACGTTGGGCTGCGCCTGAAGGATCTGGCGGCAGACCGCCTCGGCCTCCATCAGCTTGCCTTCGGTGCGGCAGCGCTCGGCGTACATTAACGCCTCGCCGAGCGGCAGAAATGTCTGGTTGGCAGTTTGGTTGACTTGGCCTTGCGCCATGGCCGTTTCGATTACCACGCGTTCGGTCGAAGGGCCAAGGACCGGCTTGGCAACTGTTCAATCTTAAGCTGTAAATAGGTTCTTATACAATTACATAACGAACATGCCTCAGCGTTGGTGGGCGGCGCGGTGCCGTTGATGGTGAAGCTCGATCCCGGCAGTGTCTGGAACACCGCGCCAATCGACGGATTGGTGACCCCGGCATGCGCCCACGCCAGCCGGCCGCGGGGTGTGACGCGCTCGCCGGCGCGGCGACGGAATTGCACATCAACGCCAACTGGACGGCGGTCGCCAAATTCGAGGGCGAGTTCGCCCCACCGCACAGACCTACGCCGGCACCGGCACGTTGCGCTATTCGTGGTGAGCCGCTAAACGACGTTGTCGCCTCGCAGCCGGCTGCGGGTCAGACGGATTGCCGCCAGTTCGCAATATGTTGGGAGTCTCGAGAGTTGCATAACAGCATGAACATCAACCGCACATGGGCGTCCTGCTACACCGCTGCCGCCTTCTTGGTGTTGGCGGCCTCGTCGGCACTGGCGCAACAGTCCCATTCAGCGCCGCCCGCTCGCCCGGCGCCGCCGGCCGCGACCCGTCCGCCGGCATCGAGTGAGGCGCCGCAGAGGACGACGGCGACCTATGGCGATTGGGTCGTGCAATGCGTCACAAACAGTTCCCCGCCGTCGGAACCGGTTTGCGATATGGCACAGTCACGCAGCTCCAAGGAAAAAACCTCCCGTTCTCACGTGTCGCCGTCGGCCGCCCGGAGAAGGGCCAGCCGGTCAAGCTCATCGTTCAGGTGCCGGTGAATGCTTCCTTCAGCACGCAAGTGCATATCCAGACCGGCGACGCGGATCCGGGTGTGATCGCGCCGTTCGCCAACTGCACCCCGAATGACTGCTTCGCCGAATTCGATCTCAAAGAAGACATCCTCAAGAAATTACGCGAGGCAACCGGCACCGGCAAACTTTCGTTCGCCGATGCCGGCGGCCACGACGTGGCGGTGCCGATCTCGTTCAACGGTTTCGCTCAGGCTTTCGACGCGCTCGTCAAGAAGTAACGGCTTGACGTCATAGCGAAGAGCCCCAATCGCTGCGCGACGCTCGCTTGAAAGACGTGCCGTCACGACGCGACAATAGCTGTTCGCCCGCCGATCCATCGGGTCGGCACAGTTTCAGCGTAACGCGGCCGCTGGCTCTGCGGGGTGGCGCAATGACGCGCGCTGCGGCGGTCGCCGCGGGCGCTCGCGAGACCGCGATATAGCTGAACTTCTCGTCCTCCCAAGGCACCGTCGCCTCCTTGGCTTGGCGATGAAGGCGCGAGCGGGCGACACGCTGGGCGAAATGGCACCAGTCCGGCGGCTGCAGCGGGCAGGCATAGGTGTGCGGACACGGCGCGATCACGTGAGCGCCGCTCTCGATCAATTGGCTGCGGGCGATAAGGATACGCTGCCAGCCGGCCGGCGTTCCCGGTTCGACGATAACAAGGATGTCGGCGGTTGCTCGCCACAGCCGCTGCAAGACCGATTGCCGGACGTTGGGGGCAAGTTCGTTCAGCGTGTAACCCAAAATGACCAAATCGCTTGACGGACAATCGATTGTCTCGACGGCTACATCCGCGGTGCGCCAAGTAATCCGCGGCAGGTGAGCCCCGCCAGCGAGCCGCTCTCCCCAGGCGCGAAAAATCGGACTCGCCTCCACAAGCACCGCATCGGCGAGAGCGGGCCAGCAGTCGGCCGCGGCCCACAATGCGGTTGCCGGGCCGGCGCCGATATCGAGCGCGGTGTTTGGCGTAAAATCCGGGCGGGCCTCGGCAATCGCGGCGAAACTCGCGCGGACCGCCGCGAACGTTGCCGGCAGGCGTACCGCGAGGTAGGCGAGGGCGTCTCCATCGCTGCCAACATGCGGCCTGCCGTCGCGCCGCTCTTCACGATAGCGCTGTGACAAAGCCGTTGCCGACGCAGTCACCTCGGCAAGCGTTGTGTCGCTCAGGGCAAGGTCGATCGCGCGGCGCAACTGGGACGGCAATTCCATCATTCACTCGTCGTCGATTGCAGCGGCCGGCAGTGCACGCCATAGCCGAGGATCGAACTCCGCTTGCAGGTGGATATTGATACACAACGGAGGCGAGCCACAGCAACAATGATAGCGGCGATATCGCCCACGGCTGCGATTCTCCTGCCTAAGGTCTAGATCGACCGATTGATGCCGCCATCGACGACGATGGTTTGGCCGGTGAGGTAACCGGCTTGCGGTGAACAGAGATAGGCGCAGAGGTCGCCGATTTCGTCAGGCCGTCCCATGCGGCGGACCGGAATGGTTCCGGCGAAACGCTTGAATTCCTCATCGGGCGTCACGCCCAGACTCTTCGCTCGTGCCGACAGTATTTCGGTCAAGCGATCTGTCATGATGGGCCCCGGCGCGATGTTGTTGACGGTGATGCCGTATGGTGCGAGGTCGGACGCGATGGTTTTGGCCATGACAGTGACGCCGGCGCGAACCGAATCCGACACCACGAGATCGGTCATCGGCTCTTTCACGCCATAACCTGTCAGGTTGACGATACGGCCGCGTCCGGAGGCTTTGAGGGCCGGGAGTGCCTCGCGGATGAGGCGAACGGCGCTCATCAAATTGAGCTGGTAGGCAATGTCCCAGTCGCCATCGCCGGCTTTTTCGAAGGGAGCGGTTGGCGGCCCGCCGGCGTTGGTCACGAGGCAATCGAGACCGCCCAGCGTGGCGATGGCCTCGGCCACGATGCGTTTTACCTCCGCGGGTCGTGAAAGGTCGGCCACGGCATGGCCCGCAGCGTTGATTTCCGCCGCTGCTTGTTTGAGGTCTTCCGCGTTGCGAGAGCAAATGAAGACGCGCGCGCCTTCGTCGGCCAATGCTTTTGCGCAGGCTTTGCCTAGTCCCGTGCTGGCGCCGGCAACAAAGGCCTTGCAGTCTTTCAAACCGAGATCCATTGGGGCGCCTTTCGACGGCCGGCGAAGCGAGTTGCCAAATTCAGCCGGACCCAAAGTACGGCTAGCGAAGTTTGTAGAGTGCATGTCTCCTGTTGCGGGTGAGCGGCCTTACTTCGTTGGGCCATCGCCCGGCCTCGCCAGCCTTCGCCCATGCATTGCTTACCAAGACCTGAGGGCCGTCGATCTCGTAGAGGACGCTATAGCGCGGGCTGGCTCGCTCGATTCGCTTCTCCTCGCCGCCGATAGTGATGACGAACGGCTCGCCCTCGACGCGGGCGGCGGCGTGCACGCCCGGCACTTTTAAGAGATTGGGTACGTGCTCGGTATCGTACACCTCGTTGAAGAGTGACTCTTTATCGGCGTCGACATCCATGCTCACGACGAAAAGGTATTTGGCGTTGATCGGCACGAACCCTCTCCTTCCGCTGGGCTGTCGGTAGTACTTTGTCCGCCCATCACTTGTGAATAATGGGCGCCAAATAGGCGTGCTCTAGCCGGAGCGGCAGATCGGCCTCGCTTGCTTTGGCTTCCAACACGATCGATCCACGCGCGAGCGCATAGACGCGGTCGGCCAGCGCCAGCGCTTTCTCGATCAATTGTTCAACCAGAAGCACTGCCGTCCCGGCCTTGCGTAGCCGCTGAACCACGACGAGCACGCGGTCCACCAGGACCGGCGACAGGCCGGCGGAGGGCTCGTCCAGCATCAGCAGTCGCGGCCGCCGGACCAAACCTTGCGCGACCGCAAGGATCTGCTGCTGGCCTCCGGACAGCGATGTCGCGCGTTCGTGCCGCTTGGCCGCGATTTCAGGGAAGAGCTCAAGGACCTCTTCGACGCGCGCGGTACGTTCGCCGCGCGGCAGGCCGTAGGCCGCGAGCAGCAGGTTGTCGAGCACCGCAAGCTGCGTAAACACGCGGTGTCCCTCGATGACATGCGCAAGCCCGGCCTTGACGGTGTCGCGCGGCGTGGCACCGGCAAGATCGCGGCCGGCGAAACGCACGCTTCCCGACCACGGCAGGAGTCCCGACAGCGCGCGCAACAACGTGGTCTTACCGGCGCCGTTGGGGCCAAGCAGCGCCACCACCTCGCCGGCCTCCAACGTCAGATCGATGCCGCGCAGCACTGAAATCTTGCCATAGCCGGCGCAGAGGCCGGAGGCGACGAGCAGCGGTTCAGCCGCCGAGATAGGCATTGACCACCTCCCGATGCGAGCGGATTTCGGAAGGGGTTCCTGCCGCCAGCGTCCTGCCGAGATTGAGCACAGTGACACGGTGGCAAATATCAAAGATCAGATCGGGATGGTGTTCCACCACCAGCACACCGGTACCGGCCCGCGCAATCGCCACCAGCAGCGCGCCGAGCCGTGTGATTTCCTCGGCCGAGAGACCGGCCGCTGGCTCGTCGAGCAACAGGAAGGCCGGACGCAGCATCAAAGCACGCGCGATCTCGGTAAAGCGCAACTCGCTGTGCTGCAGCCGGTCGGCGCGCACCGGAGCGAGCCGCTCAAGCCCGACCGCCGTCAAAGCCAGCATGGCGGTGTCGTGGAGCATCGCTTCGTCGCGCCGATGGCGCGGCAGCGATAGCAACGATTCGACGAACGTGCCGACGCCGTCGATGGTGCCGCCGATCATGACGTTCTCCAGCACCGAGGCGGAACCGACGATGCGCGGGGTCTGGAACGTTCGTGCGATACGCATGTGGGCGCGCTGGTGGCGCGCGAACAACGGCAGCGCGGCTCCATTCAGCCTCACCGTGCCGCGCTGCGGCGCGTAGTATCCGGAGATGACGTTGAGCGTCGTGGTCTTGCCGCTGCCGTTGGGGCCGATCAGTCCGTGCACCTGACCGGGCCGGATTTCGAGATCGAGACCGCCGATCGCCTGCACCCCGCCAAAGCTTAGCGCTACTTGTTCCAACGTGAGGGCGCCGGCATCGGGGGCAGCGCCGAGCAGGCGCGGCAGCAGGTCGGGACGCGGAATGATCGCGCGGTGGCTTTCGAGCGGGCGGCGGTTCTTGAAATCCAGGATCTCGGCAATCCCGCCCGGGATCGCAACCACGATGACGAGCAGCAGCGCCGCATAAAGAAATGTCGACCATGCGACCAGCGGCGCCGCGAATTCCGGCAGCACCGTCAGAAGAATCGTACCCAGCAACGGTCCCAAAATGGAGCCGCGGCCGCCGATCAGGATGGCGATGAAGAACAGCACCGACAGGTCGAGCGTGAACGCATCCGGCGTGATGTAGGATTGCAGGGAGGCGAACAGGCCGCCGGCGACAGCGGCGACGGCGCCGCTGAATACGAATACCGCCGCCAGCAATGCGGGTTTTGAGATGCCGCTGGCTTCGGCTGCGACCTCCGCGTCACGGATCGCGGTGAGTGCGCGTCCGAAGCGGCTTGCCGCGACATTCGCCGTCATCCAGGTGCAGATCGCCGCCAGACCGAAGCAGAAATAATAGAAGCCCCATGGCGAGGAGAACGGTGGCGGGAAAATCGGTCCGGCAACGCCAACGCCGCCGCCGGTCACGCTTTGCCACGCCAACGCCACCTGAGTGACGATCGTGGCGAAGCCGACTGTGGTGATGGCGAAATAAAAGGTACGCAGCCGCAGCGCCGGCAGACCGAGGATCAAGCCGAAGACGCCGCCGATCACGGCTGCAATCATCAGCGCCAGATAGGGCGGAAGGGCCGGCGTGGCGTTGCCGGCGACGAGGACGCTCGTGGCGTAGGCGCCCAGCGTGAGCAGCGCCACCCAGCCGATGGCGATCTGCCCGGCAAAACCGACGACCAGATTGAGGCCGGACACCAGCACCCAATAGACGCAGGCGCGGGTGGCGATCAGACCCCAATAGCCGCCGCCGAACAACGGGAAGGCGATGCCAAGAACGAGCAGCGCCAGGAAGGGCATGGCCGCGCTCCACGAGCCTGCGGCGCCGAGCACGGTGGCGCGGCTCGGCTGCAACTGTGCGGCTGGCATTTCCATTTAGACCCGGCGTTGGCGGACCGCGCCGGCGAGCCCTTCGGGTCGCACCAGCAGGACGAGGATGAACACGGTGAAGACCGCCACCGATGCGAAGATGCCGCCGACCAGAAAGTTTGCGGCTTGCTGGAACAGCCCGAGCAGGAGGCCAGCGACCACGGCGCCGCGATTGCTGCCCATGCCGCCCAATGCGACCGGGATGAAACCGTAGAAGGTCAAGAGCGGCGCGTTACCGAAAAAGGCCAGGAGCATTTCGCCGCCGGCGAAACCGGCGAGCGCGCCGATCGCGCCGGCGAGCGCGTAGCTCGTCATGCGCAGACGGCGTTCCGGCAGACCCAGCGCGCGCGCCGCGTAGGCGTCCTCTGCGATCGCCAGAAAGGCATGGCCCATCAGCGTGTATCGATAGAGCAGCTCCAAACCGACGATCACCACGGCGCAGGCGAGCATCGGCAGCCAGAGCTGCTGATCGAAGCCGCCACGGGCGACGTCGAACAGCCGCGGAAACGGCCGCGCATCCGTGCCCCATTCGATCGCGGTAAACTGCTGGACCATCAATGCCAGCGCCAGCGTCGACAGCACGTAGAGATGCTGGTCGAGGCTGCGCAGCACCGGCCGCACGGCGACGATCTCGGTGACGATGCCGAAGATCGCGCCGGCAGCCAGTACCAGGACAAGGCCGGCCGCGACTGGCATGCCCATATGAGCGATGAACAACGCCCCGAGCACGCCGCCCAGCATGCCGAGCGTGCCGGCGGTGAAGCTGAACACGCGCGAAGCGGAGAACATCACATTATAAGTGATGCCGATCAGTGCGTAGACGCAGCCGATCGCCAGCCCAGTCGAGACGATCGATTCGATCATCGGATCAGGCGCTATAGCCCGGAGCCAGGTTGAACGCGCCGTCCTTGAGCGAATTGGCTTCCACCATCACCACTTCGTCATCCGGATAGCCGTTGTGTTGCTCAGGAGTGAAAGTGATGTCGCCGTAGACTCCCGGGAAACCCTTGAGCTTGTTGAGATAACCGACGATCTGCGCCGGCTCGGGACCGACACTCTTCATCGCCTCGGCGATCATTCGTGGCGAATCGTAGCCAAGCGCGACCCACCACAGCAGCGTGTCGCCAAGGTCGATCTTGGCGCTCTTCAAGCGATCGAGGAAGGCGCTGGTGCGATCCGAAAGCTTGCTGCCCGGGGCGTAGCAAACGTTGCGGAAATTATTCGGATAGACCTTGGCCCAGTAGTCTGGCTTTTCCAGCAAGTCCTTGGTCTGGCCGGAGCCGAGTGTGGTCTGGCCGACGATTGGCACGTCCCAACCCATATCGCCGCGGGTGTTGATGATGCGGGAGAGGAAGCCGGCATTCACGCTCCACGGCATGATCGCTTCGGCGCCGGCGGACTGCATGCGCAACAGTTCGGGCTTGAGATCCGGATTGGCGGCATCGACATTGCCCTGATAGATCACATCGGCGCCCTTGGCTTTGAGCATCGGCACATAGGCGTTGACCGAAGCGGTGCCATAGCCGGTGGTGTCGCTGATGACCGCGACCTTCTTGCGCTTGAGCACGTCCAGCACGTAGCGGTTCGCGGCGCCGCCGATCTGCTGGTTGGTGGGCGCGTTACGAAAGCACATCGGATATTTTTGCGGATCGGTCAGGCTATCGACCCAGCAGGGATGGACCTGTGGGGTGTCGGTCCGTGCCAAGAGCGGCACAACGGCGAGCGACTCGCCGGAATTGACCGGGCCGAACACGACGCTCACTTTTTGCCCGCGCGTGAGCTCGGCCGCTCCGTTCACGGCCTTGGTCGGATCGCTTTGCGTATCGCGGGTGATCAATTCGATCTGTCGTCCATCGATACCGCCGGCCGCATTGATCTCTTGCACTGCCAATTGGGTGCCGCGATTGATCCCGATGCCGGTGGATGACGAGGGACCGGTGAGCGCCGGCAAATAGCCGATCAAGATCGGGTCTTTTGCTGCGATGGCAGGCTTGGAAAGGCCACCGGCGATAGTGGCCGCGCTGGCGGACGCCAGCATTTGACGACGCGTCATCGACATTTTTATTTCCTCCCTGTGCTGTCTTGAACCGCTCCCAAATTTTGTTGCGTTTCTTGAAGAATTAGGAGGCATTATAGCCTTGGCTCGATGGTCCGGAAAGCGCCCTAGGTTGTCTTTCGGCGTGGGATTGCTCCCAAGATATTTCGCCGGGATCGAGAACGTTTCGGCCGTGTGGGATTTCTAGCTCTTGGGTGAAGAGATCTTTTTTGGAAAGGACGAAGGCTATGGAACTCCGGCTTGCAGGCAAGACGGCCCTCGTCACCGGCGGCAGCAAGGGCATAGGCCTTGAGACAGCGCGGGCGCTGGCGCGCGAGGGCGTGAAGGTACTGATCTGCGCGCGCCGGGAGACGGCGCTTGCCGAAGCGGCGCGCGACATCATGCAAACCACGCAAGCGAAGATCGAGACGCAGCCGCTCGACGTGACCAATGTCGAACAGATCGCCACGATCCCGCAGATCGTGAAGGACAAGCTCGGTCGCATCGACATTCTCGTCAACAACGCCGGCACCGGCACCTACAAACCTTTTCTCGAAGTGACCGACGCGGAGCTGGTCGAGGGCATGGCGATCAATTTCTTCGCGCAATTCCGCATCTGTCAGCGGATCGTGCCGATGATGATCGCGCAAGGCGGTGGCCGCATCGTCAATGTCAGCGGCGAGACCGGGATCATGACGCTCAATCCGCCGTTTTTGTCGTCCTGCACGGGACCGGCAAAATCGGCCGAGATCCGGTTCTCCAAGGTGCTCGCCAATGAGCTTGCGCCGCACAACATCCGGGTCAATTGCGTGATACCCGGCTTCATCTATACGCCGGAACGCTTTGCCAAATGGGAACGAGAAATGGCCAAGCGCAAGCTCGGCGACGAAGATGCGGCGCGCGAGCGGACACAATGGTCGAGCAATCAGGGTTCACGAGATACGCGCTGGGGCAGGCCCGAGGAGATCGCCAATCTGATCGTCTTTGCCGTTTCCGACGCGGCGAGTTACATCAACGGCGCCGAGCTGGTCGCCGATAACGCCATGGATAAATCCTAGCGCGTCACTTTGCTGCCAAAATAACGCCCGGCGCATTCATTCATCAAGCCGCGCGACCAACATTGATGCGTGGCGGCACGGCCCTCGCATCCTCAAGGATCATGTCTGCGCCCTTCTCGCCGATCATGATCGTGGCTGCATTGGTGTTGCCGGAAACGACCGCCGGCATGATCGAGGCATCGACCACACGCAGGCCCGAGAAACCGCGCACGCGCAGCCGCTCGTCGACCACCGCTTTCGGATCCGGGCCCATGCGGCAGGTGCCGACGGGATGGTAGGTGGTGGAGCCGCGGCGGCGGATGAAATCGAGCAGCTCGGCGTCGTTGTCACATTGCGCGCCCGGCTCGAACTCCTCGGCGATATATTTTGCAATCGCGGGCGCCTGGAAGATGCGGCGCATCACCTTGACGCCGGCGGTGATCGTTTCGCAGTCCTTTTGTGTCGTCAGATAATTCGGATTGATAGCCGGCGCCTGCCGCGGATCGGCGGATTTAATGCGCACATAGCCGCGGCTCTCCGGCCGCAGCAGCACGCAATTTCCGGTAACGCCCGGGAACGGATGGAGGTCGCCGCCGATGTCGCCTGCCGAGAACAGCGAAATCGAGCATTGCGAGTCCGGCGTTGCCGAGGTCGGCAGCGCACAGACGAAAACCGCGGACGAAACCGCAGGCACCGCGAGGTAGCCGCGGCGCGTCAAGATGTAGTGCGCGCCGTGAGCAAGCTTGGTGGCCCAGTTGCGCGTCACATTGTTGACCGTCGTCGTTCCTTTGCAACGCAGCACGATGCGTCCGGAGATATGGTCGTTAAGATCGTTGCCGACGCCCGGTGCATCGGCAACAACTTGGATGCCGTGCGATTGTAAGAGCGAGGCCGGGCCAAGCCCCGAAAGCTGCAACAGTTGCGGCGAGTTGAACGCTCCCGAAGCGACAATCACCTCGGCATTGGCGCTGGCGCTGCGCTTCTCGTCGCCGGCGAGATATTCCACGCCGATCGCGCGCCGGCCATCGAAGACGATGCGCGTGGCAAGCGCCTGCGAGACCACTTTGAGATTGGCGCGACGACGAGCCTGCTTCAGGTATCCGACCGCTGTGGAGGACCGGATGCCGTTGCGCATCGTGGTCTGGTAATAGCCCGCGCCTTCCTGCACCGCGCCGTTGAAATCGTCGTTGCGCGGGTAGCCGCATTGCACCGCGGCCTCGACATAAGCCACGGCGAGCGGATGCCGGTCGCGCAAGTCGGAAACGCCGAGCGGACCGCCGGCGCCGTGGAATTCATCGGCGCCGCGTTCGTTGTCCTCCGCCTTGCGGAAATAGGGCAGCACGTCGTCAAAGCTCCAGCCGGCATTGCCAAGCTGGCGCCAATGATTGAAGTCCTCCGCCTGGCCGCGGATATAGATCAGCCCATTGATCGAGCTTGAGCCGCCGAGAACTTTTCCGCGCGGCGCAATCACCTCGCGATCGTGGCAACCGGGCTGCGGCTCGGTCGCGTAGCACCAGTTATAACGGTGATCGGTGAAAAGCCTGCCGAAGCCGAGCGGAATATGAAGCCACGGGTGCCAGTTGCCGGGACCGGCTTCCAACAACAGCACGCGGTGACGACCTGACGCAGTCAGCCGGTTGGCCAGAACGCAGCCGGCGCTGCCGGCCCCCACGATGATGAAGTCAAAAGCTTCCGAATCCGGCACGGTTCGTCCTCAGCCACCGACCGATCCGTGAGAGCGGCCGATGCGACGACAATATCACACCACAATATGGAGACCGCAAAGACTTTCAGCATTCGCTGAACGGGTGGAGCTATCTGCTCATGGCTCGTAGGCCAACGAAACGCGCCTGACGCGCAGGCGATAAGGGCGGAGACGTTGCGTGAAGTCTTACGGATGCTTCCGCGGATCGTTGCGAGGCGACGCGGGCTTTGCTCTGAATTTTATGAAGGCCCATAGCAAAAACCCCAGCTCGCAAGCGGGCTGGGGTTTGTTGGCCGGACACGGGGGCGACAGATGTGCCCGACCAACGGCAGCGAATCTATGCGGTAATAATCGGTGAGGCGAGTTACAAAGTGGTAATGGTCACTGATAGGGAACGATAGGCTTGGCGGCGGTTTTGTGATGGCGGTCAATTCGAACGTTACCGCGGCGATTTTTGCCATCAATCAGAATATCGTGGGTCTTGTCATCGAACGAGACGACAGGATCGCCGGGAAACCGCCAAGCGCGCGGTAAGGGCCTGCGGGCCCTGATGAACGCCGCTTTCAAAATCGGCGTGCTTATTTACTGTCGGGCTAAGGACTTGCCACATCCCGGTATCGTCGCGCTAGACAGCCCGTTGCTTAGTTATCGCGATCCGCATACCTCGAAGCATGGCGAGCTGTCGGCGGACGAGCAGGCGGTCACGCAGACGGGGCTGAGCGAGTATTTTTACCGTTACTTGCTCGATCAGGTGACCCACGATGCCCAGTTCCTAATCATCGAGAACGACGCGCCGCCGTTTGACCTTGGACCGAAAGCGATGGTGACCACGTTCGTCGGGCCTCTCGGCGAGGGCGGACGTCCCGGTTTGTTGTGAGGGGGAATTGGACGTTTTTGCCGGTGCCGTCGGCCGCGTTTCTTCCGATAACTGCGCTTCTCGGAACCAAAAGCGAGCGACTGGTCGCGACGTCCGAGAACGCCACAAAGGCCTACAACGGGATGCTGGCAGCGCCCTCCGCCGATTTTATCGGCAGAACGAAATGAAATAGCGCGCCCTTGTTCTTGCCGGAGGACGCCGAGAGTTGACCACCATGACGAAGACAATTCGCCTGGATAGCATGAGATCAACAGTGACCGAGCATCAAGCCTGGGTGCAAGCTCGTCGCCTCCTTAGGCCCGGGACAGAAGTCAGAGCTTGGAGCCGAGACAAAGGCTACACCGGCATTACATTCAAAATATCGGACACTGACGCCGGTTCGATCGTTGTTAACTCGCCCACCTTCTCAAAGCTGCGGGTTATCGGCAAAGCCGACTTCATAAAGGTCGCCGCGGCGTGGGGCGATTACTGCAACGGCAAAATTGGGCGCGCCGAGATGACCAAGTTATCTCAGAACACCACTTACGTTTTTGGCATCCTGAAACTGATTAGAGCCGCTATTCCCATCCGTTGTTTACCGGCAGTTCAAATTGAAAGATCGATCCTTTGACGACGCCCGGCGACACCCAAATCCGACCGTCGTGATTCTCGATGATCGAACGGCAGATGGAAAGTCCCATTCCCATTCCACGCTCCTTGGTCGTGAAAAGTGGGCTGAACATTTGCTTGAGGTCAGCTGGGTCAATTCCTGTCCCGGTATCTTCGATCGACACATGAACCAATTCAGAGCTGGTTTGGTCGGATTTCACTTTCAACACGCGAGGCCGCGCCGATTGCATCGCTTCAATGGCATTTATAACTAGAAGCATGTTTGGCGCGCCAAGATCATCCTGGCGACTGCCGATGGCTGCGGCACGACTGAGATCATGCGGCGATCCGGCAAGGCCAAGCCAGTGGTATGGCGCTGGCAGGCGCGGTTTATGGCCGAGGGCATCGCCGGGCTGACCCGCGACAAGACGCGCAAGCCCGGCAAGCCGCCGCTGCCGGCAACCACGGTGCAGCGGGTGGTCGATCTGGCGCTGTCGGCGCCGCCGGGAGCAACAACCCATTGGACCGGCCGGATGTTGGCGAAGGCGGCGGGGGTGAGCTTGCGTTCGGTGCAGCGCATTCTTGAGGCCCACCAGCTTGCTCCACACCGCATCCGCACCTTCAAGCTCTCGAACGATCCGAAGTTCGCCGACAAACTCAAGGACGTGGTCGGCCTCTATGTCGATCCGCCTGAACATGCGGTCGTGCTCTCGGTCGATGAAAAGAGCCAAATCCAGGCACTCGACCGCACCCAGCCGGGCCTGCCGATGAAGCGGATTCAGGATAACTTGCTGCAACTGGACATCGTCGCCTTTCACGATCAAGGCTTTACTGTCGAGTTGCGTTTGGAGCTCAACGCTGTTCTTTTGCAAATCAATCCGCACAATTGCTAAGACCCTGAGGATGAGCTCGTTAATGTCAATCGGAAGTCTCTCGCTCGTATCCTTTCTGAACATCGCGCGAACGCCTGTGATGACGTCGCTCGCGTGGTGACTGGCGGTTACAACCTGCTCCATCGCCGATCCTGCCTTTTCAAGATTGGGGGTCTCCGCGCGAAGGAAACGCAAGGCTGCACTTGCCGTTGCGGAAATTCCTGTCAATGGTTGGGCGATCTCATGCGCGATAGAGGCCGACAATTGCCCCGCTGTGGCCCTGCGATTCATGTAGGTCAGTTCGCTCATGGCATTGCGTGATTGGACCTCCGCGAGATGCCTTCGCCGATGCTCGAACATCAGCCAAAAGATCAAAGCGGCTTGCGTGAGAAGCGCAGCAAAGATCACCAGAATCGGCAGCCTGTATTGCTCCCATGCAGTCGGATCGCGAAAGTAGATCGTGCTTCCTGGCGGCAAGCGGCTCTCGCTGATCCCCCAACGCTGCATTTCCCGCCAATCGAACTTAGGCGTCGCAAATTCGATCGGCTTTATCCTGATGTCACCTGCATTCTCGCCGCCCAAAATGCGAACCGCGGCGTCGGCTGTGTGCCGACCGGTGTCGAGCACTGAGGCATAGGGGCCGCCGACAAGCCCCTCTCCGAAGTTGGGCTCGTAATAGCCAAAAATGGGCGCTTTGGCTGTGGCATGCAGGCTTTTGAACGCCGCGTCGCCATCATGCACGACGCCCGCCGCATCGACTATCATCGACTCCCAGAAGATGGCGGAATGCGGTGGCGGCGCAGCCATATGCTTCAAAACGTCTTCAAACGGTAGATCATCATAGAAGGCGAATGCAACTCGATCTGCTATAGGCATCACCTCTTTGCGTATCTCTCCTCGCCAAAATTGCTCAATAGGAGATGTACCGACCATCACCTGCACATTCTTAGTCTCAGGCAATACCTGCAGAATGTTCGCCATGAGAGCAAGATAATCGATCCGGATCGGTACGACAGCATCGCTGGCGGTGAGGTTGGAATACTGAATGCGCCGCTGTTCCACTGCGGTGAACACCATGGGCGTGGCAGCAAAAAGCTGCTCGCGGTGGCGCTGCACGAAGCCCGCCGCAGGCGCGCCAACGCTAATGATCAGATCGATCGGGCGCTTGGCGAAGAGTGCCCGGAGGTAGTCGACGAACGGACGCTCGGAGTTGTCATCATCGGAACGGGCCGATTTGAGCGATTCCTCGGTGATGTCTAGCGGCCACCGTGACTGTCGTTGTAACTCCGAGCGGATGGATTGGGCGTAATCACTCCACGGTCTCACCTCTCGGCCGAAAGAATAAAGCAGCAGCACCTGCTTCGACTCGACAGCCCCGGCAGCCGAGCAAACTAACGACGACGCCAAAAGAAGAATTACGCACAAAACCCGGCAGAGGTGATTCCGCATTGTGATGTTCAGCAACTGCTATTTGAACCACAAGGGTGCCGCGAGAGTCATTGCAGCACAAATGACTGCCGATTTGAATAGATTCTGCAGCGTTTTCTTGTTTTTCTCGGCCCAGGCGGTGTCGGATAATTCCTTAGGCTTCGTTTGGCGAAACGCTCGTCAGCGGCAGGAAAGCCGCCGTTCCGGGGAGCCGCATCATCTAATCGGCTCCTTAGCTCTATCCCGGTGTGAACCTGATCGGCCAAGGAGATATCAGGGGTTACCGGTCCCGAAATCGTTCCTGTTAGGCGCCGACGAATTGCTCCAATAGAGACGCCGCTTGCTGCAGTGCATGAGTCCGCTTGTGATGCTGTGGACGGCTCCTCCACCGGCACGAGAGTGCCAAAGATGTGGGCGCTGTTTAAGGCTCCCACGATTCGGAGGAGCTACCCATGCACACGATTTCGACGATTGGTCTCGACATCGCCAAGTCAGTTTTTCAGGTTCACGGCGTGGATGCCGGTGGCCAAGTGGTCATCCGCCGGCAGTTCAAGCGTCGCCATGTCCTGGCCTTCTTTGAGAAGCTGCCGCCCTGCCTGGTCGGCATCGAGGCTTGTGCTTCATCACACCACTGGTCGCGCGAGCTGCAGGCCCTCGGCCACACCGTGCGGCTGATGCCGCCAGCGTATGTGAAGCCCTACGTAAAGCGACAGAAGAACGATATGGCCGACGCAGAGGCAATTTGCGAAGCGGTCACCAGGGCCAATATGCGGTTTGTGCCAACCAAGACGCCCGAGCAACAAAGCGGGCTGATGCTCCATCGCACGCGCCATCTGCTCATCCGCCAGCAGACCTCGGTGATCAATGTGATCCGCGCTCACCTGGCCGAGTTTGGCATCACTGCGCCGGTCGGTCGCAAGGGCATGGAGGAGCTGCTGCGTGTCATCGCCGATCCGAGCGACAAACGGGTGCCTGATGTTGTGCGTGCGTGCCTTGCCGCGCTAGGCAGCCAATTGCTCGGCCTCAAAAAGCAAATCTTGGACTTTGATCGGATGATCATGGCTTGGCACCGCTCCAATCAAACGAGCAAACGCCTCAATTGCATTCCGGGCGTCGGTCCGCTGCTAGCCACCGCGCTGGTCGCGAGCGTCGCCGACCCTAAAGCCTTCCGATCAGGCCGCAACTTCTCGGCCTGGATCGGGCTGGTATCCAGACAGCATTCGAGCGGGGGCCGAGACAGGCTCGGTAGTATCAGCAAACAGGGGGACCGTTATCTGCGCAGCCTGTTCGTGGCCGGCGCGCTCGCCGTCATCCGCTATTCCAAGATCCATGGCACCAAGTATCGGCCTTGGGTCGCAGCATTGCTGGCACGACGGCCGACCAAAATCGCGGCCATCGCGCTGGCCAACAAGCTCGCCCGAATGGCTTGGGCATTAATGGCTAGGGGCGAGCGATACAATTATCCGGCCGGGCTAAGGGTCTAACGAGATCGCGCCAAGTACCGTGGCGTGATGTGAAGGTTGGGAGGGCGAACAGCACGTAATGCAGAGCCGGTCGATCCGGCGATCAGGACAACCCACACGGGCCACAGCATTCTCGAATGCGAGCTTTTGACCGGGACCTGATCCGCGGAGAGCATTATGGCCAGCGGTCATGTGAACCGCACTCAAAGGCCGAACACATGGCTGCACCGACCAAGCCTGCGACGTGAAGATTCTCCTTGCCAACCCGGAGCCGTCCAGACATGGCCCATCGCTACACTTACCGCGCTGCAAAAGAATGTCGGTTGTTGGGGAAGAGCGGAAATCACGTGGCCTCGACTATTCGCCGAGGATTCGAGGTGTGTGCTCGATCCGCATTTCGTCAACGATGCTGGTCACCAATCGGCGCACAAGGCCTTCTTTCGCTAGAGTGTGCGCAGTCATGAGCCAGATGGTGTCTACACACCGTCGCCGCACGATGGGCGTTGACGAGTCTAATTGTTTATCGCGGGTCCGATAGGCAGGTTTGGCGGTGGAAATTTGGCGTCGTAACAAGACAACCTCTGCTGCGGATTAAGCAGACTGGCGCACGAAGGCACGGCCTTGGCGGCTGCTGTACCGATCGGCGCTGATGAGGCTGTCGCATTGGAGGAAGGCATAGATGGGAGTGGGTTAGGAGGGGGTGCAACCGGAGCTGTGGCCGGAGCAGTCGAATCTGATTTAGTCGCCTGCTGCATTTTCTCGTTGAGCGCTTTGAAACACCCCCATTGCGCTGTTAAATCCATCGCCCTGCAACGGGCGATCGCCTCGGGCGGTGGCGTTTGAGCGTGGACCGCTGCGGATAACCAGGATGCGATGACCACGGACACCCAAGCTGTAGCCATGCCCTTGCATGCGTTAGACATTGCCATTCCTCACACAGAAATGCGGTCTATCAGCGTCGCGTCGTCGTCCGGTGCCCGTGAGCTGTTAACGCGCTTTGACACCGGCCATCGCTGCAACAGGTCGTCGGCCGCCGGCTTGAGCAATTCTCGGCCAGCAGCGCCGCATCAACGGGCCGGACACGTGACCGCACCCGACCAATGCTGCAGCAACGTCAGAAAGTTCTTGCCGGGGCGCCGTCCACACGTGACCCGCAGCGGACACTCAGCACGTTATTCGATCACCTCGTCAGCGCGGACTAGAATTGCCGTTGACAGTTCGACGCCAATCGACTTAGCGGTCTTAAGGTTGACGACAAGCTCGAATTTTACGGCCTGCTGAACGGGGAGATCGGCGGGTTTCGCCCCGTTGAGTATTTTGGAGGCGTAAAATCCGAGCTGACGATAGTTGGCTTGAGGGTCTACGCCGTAAGAGATAAGTCCACCCGCCTGAACGTATGTCTTGAAGATGAACATGGCCGGCAGTCGTTGCTGGATAGCAAGTTCGGCAATATGCGAGCGGTAAAGCCCAAAGAACGGACTAGAGAGCACAAGAAGCATTTGTGGGGAGCCCTGGGCGAGGCTCCGAAACGCCGCATCGAAATCGTAGGGTGGGTCTTCCAATTTCAGCGACCGGACGTCCAAGTGTAGCAATGCAGCGCGACGCTCTGCGGCGGCGAGCTGATCGGCCGTAAGCCCATCCCATAGAACCGCCAATCGGGTTCTACCGGGAAGGGCCTCGGTCAATAGCTCCACTTGCTTTCCGGCCAATTCGGTTTGCAGAGATACTATCCCGGTGACATTTCCACCGGGCCGCGCGAGACTCTTCACATAACCTTTTGCGATCGGATCGAAGTTAATGGCCCACGTAACGATTGGAGTGCTTGGGCTCGCCGCTATCGCGGCCTGCAGCCCTTCTTCGGCCCCGGTTGTGACCAATAATTCCACCTTCGAGCGTACCAACTCGGCCGTTTGAGCGAAAAGTTGGTGAGCATCCTGATCTAACCTTACAAATTCGACAGTCAGGTTTTGGCCTTCGATGAAACCAGACTTTTTTAGTTCGTCGAGGAATGCTGGATAGCCCTCAGCAACGATTGGATTGTTAAGTGGAGGCTGCAAAAATCCGATCCGGGCCGTCCTGCCAGAAAGCTGCTGCGCCTGCGCTGAGAGCGGCCATGCGAAAGCCGCTCCACAGAGCACGGACATGAACTGCCGTCTTCCGATGTCGATTGCCATTGGTCCCCAATGGGGTTACGCACGGACTGGTATTGTAGACTGGTATTGTAGAAAGAATACCACGCCTCCACAGCGAAAGTACTAGGTCTGGATGTGCCAGTGAATCTCCAGCAGCTCGCTGACGAGATGATTGAATAGAGACCACTTCCGGTGTTGGCCCCGAAACCGAAGCGCCACGCTAGAATGCGGTTGGCTGCGATCCTCAGCCTGAGGGCAACCCATGAGGCGACGGGAGTTCATCACGTTACTCGGCGGAGTGGCGACCGCGTGGCCGTTCGGCGCGCAAGCGCAGCAAACGGCGATGCCGGTGATCGGGTTTCTGCGCAGCACATCGGCAGCCGACTCGACGAATTTTGTGACCTCGTTCCGTCAAGGCCTGAAGGAAACAGGCTTCGTCGAGGGCAAGAACGTCACAATCGAATACCGCTATGCGGACAATCAATTAGATCGCCTTCCGGTTCTGATGGCCGATCTGGTTCGGCTGCCCGCAGCCGTGATTGTCGTCAATGCCCCTGCGGCGCAGGTGGCCAAACACGCAACTACGACGGTGCCGATCGTCTTCCTGACCGGCGCTGACCCCGTTAAGGATGGCCTTGTCGCCAGCTTGAACCGCCCCAATGGCAACGTCACGGGAGTGACCTTTCTGGTCGGCCAGTTAGGGGCGAAGCGATTGGAGTTGCTGCGCCAACTCGTGCCCAAGGCGACAACAATTGGCGTGCTGGTGAACCCGGGCAGTCCTGAAGCCGAGGTAGAGCGAAAAGATTTGCAAGTTGCGGCGCAGGCTATCGGGCGGCAACTCATCATTCTTGATGTCAGCAATGACCGCGACATCGAGACAGCCTTTGCAACGTTCGTGCAACGCGGGGCCGGTGCGCTGCTCGTCGGTTCCGGCCCGTTCCTGACCTCCCGCCGAGCGCAACTCGTCGCGCTCGCAGCTCGCGATGTGTTGCCAGCGGCCTATGACTTGCGCGAATTTGTCGTGGCTGGTGGCCTGATGAGTTACGGGACCAGCATCACCGATGCCTATCGTCAGGTCGGCATCTACACCAGCCGGATTCTCAAGGGTGAGAAACCCGCCGACCTGCCGGTTATGCAGTCCACCAAATTCGAGTTCGTGATCAACCTCAAGACCGCCAAGGCGCTGAACCTCACTGTGCCGCAGATCATGCAAATGACCGCCGACGAGGTGATTGAATAGTCGATCGGAGGTCCGGTTGTGGCTCATTTCGACATTTCGCGCCCACCATTTGACGTGATGCACAACGCGGTCACCAATAGTAGATTCCCTATGTTGGCGTCCGATGCCAGGTTTGGTTCGGCCTCCCATGGCATCAGCGGACACAACCACTTCCCGGGGCTTGGTCTCCTGGAATACTTGGTCACTTAGCAAGACAATCAAGGATTTTAATTGCGGAATCTGAGATTCGACCGCGACAGCTGCTGGATCGACGTGCAGCCCATCAGCTTCATGTCGCGCTCGATCTCCGTGCGCATTAGCCCGAGCGCGCGCTCGACGCCTGGCTGGCCGGCGGCGGCAAGCGGGAAAAGATAGAGCCGGCCGACACCCACCGCCTTGGCGCCCAATGAAAGCGCCTTGAGCACATGGGTGCCGCGCCGCACGCCGCCATCGAAAAGGACGTCGATTCTGCCGCCGACGGCATCCACGATTTCGGCGAGCTGATCGAAGGTGCTGCGCGAACCGTCCAATTGCCGCCCGCCATGATTTGAAACGACGATACCCGCGCAACCCACATCGACGGCTTTCCTGGCATCGTCGGCGCTCATCACGCCTTTGAGGCAGAATTTGGCACCCCACAATTTGACCATGTCGGCGACGTCGCGCCAGTTCATCGATTGGTCGAGCATGTTGGTGAAGTAGTCGCCGATGGAGGTGGTGCCGCCCTTCATATCGACATGGGTGTCCAATTGCGGCAGCCCAAACTTTTCATGGGTCAGGTGGTCAAACGCCCATTTCGGCTTTGTTGCGAATTCAAACATGCCCCGCAAGTTCAGCCGGAACGGAATTGTGAAGCCGGTGCGCAGATCGCGCTCACGATTGCCCCCGGTGATCGAATCCACGGTCAGCATCATGATATGCACGCCGGCGCTCTTGGCCCTATCCATCATGGCCTTGTTCAGCCCGCGATCCTTGTGGAAGTAGAATTGATAGACTTGTGGAAATGTAAAATTCGCTGCGATGTCTTCCAGGCTGACCGTGCCGAGCGAGGAAACGCCGAACATTGTGCCGAATTTTTCCACGGCGCGCGCCACCGCGAGCTCGCCCTGATAGTGAAACAGCCGGTGCAAAGCGGTCGGTGAACAATAAAACGGCATTTTCAATTTCTGACCGAGCACGATCACTGACATGTCGACCTGCCCGACGCCGGTGAGAACGCTCGGCACCAGGTCGCAGTCCTCGAAGGCGCGCGTGTTTCTCCGGTATGTCGTTTCGTCGTCGGCAGCACCGTCGATATAGTTGAAGATTGGCCCCGGCAGACGCCGCCGCGCCAATTCACGAAAATCATGGAAATTATGACATTGGTTCAGGCGCATGATTTCCCCCGGATCAGTCGCTTATGTCTATCGTAATGTGACTTTTACTGTATCACGCCCGCCCATTATCCGAAGGTATCATGGCCCACCATATCGGGCTTGTAGGCACCTCGAATTCCCCAGGCTTCGGTGGTAACGTTCGCCATGTCAGCCCGGCGGGGGCCGTATGTCATCTGACACCACGACAGGCCGATCGGCGGCGGCCGGCGGTGCGGCTTTGGGAGCCGAGGCGGCCGAGCACGAGCGTCAATTCCTCGAGTTACTCGAGTTTTGTCCTGCGGCGCTGCTGGTGGTCGACGAAGACGGCCGGCTGCTGTTCCACAACGCGCGGCTGCGCGAAATTCTGGGCTACAGCAAAGCAGAGCTCGATCTTTGCGATACCCGCATGCATTGGCATGACCTCGATCAACGCATACGGATCATCAACCAGTTGCGCAAGCAGGGCGGCCAACTTCTCAATGAAAAAGTGATTTGGCGGACCAAGAAAGGCACACTGGTTCATCTGCTGTTGTCCTATGTGCAGGTCGGGTATCACGGTGGCCATATTAGTTTTGTCGGCGGCAAGCGTGTGCTGTGGGTTTACGATATTAGCGCGCTGACCCAGCAGGAGGCGCAAGTCGCCGAGCAAGAACGCCAGCTTCGCGAAATCCTCGACTTCAGCCCCGCCGCAGTGAATGTCGTCGACGACGATGGGCGGCTCCTGTTCCACAATCGGCGCCTGCGAGAATTGACCGGCTATGAGAAAGAGGAGCTGGAACTGTTCGACACCAGGCGTTTCTGGCACGACCTCGATCATCGCGCGCGCGTGGTCGAGCTCCTGCGGACGCGCGGCGGACAGTTGCTGAACGAGGAGGTGGTCTGGAAGACCAAGCAAGGCGAACTGCTCAATCTCTTGATCTCTTACGTCCAGGTCGCTTACCACGGCGGCCACGTTGCCATCGGCGGCGGCAAGCGACTTTATTGGCTTTACGACATCACGCCGCTGCGTCGCGCCGAGCAAGCTAGACAGCGCAGCGAGCGTCGGCTCGCCGAGGCAATCGAAAGCATTTCCGAAGGCTTTGTCTGTTATGACGGCGAGGACCGGCTGGTCATCTGCAATTCGTGCTATCGCAACCTGCTTTACCCAGGTCTCGACATCGATCTGAGCCCCGGCACGACATTCGAGAGCATCATCCGCCGCGCTACCGAGCGCGGCTATGTCGAGGATGCAGAAGGCCGCGTTGAGGAATGGATCGCGGAGCGCCTGGCGCAGCATCGAAGTCCGAGCGAGCCGCAAGTGCAGCGCCGCGACAACGGCCGCTGGGTGATGGTTAGCGAGCGCCGCACCGAGGATGGCGGCACCGTCGCGGTCTATTCCGATATCACCGAGCTCAAGCAGCGCGAGCAGGATCTCACCGAAAAATCCAGCGCGCTGGCCGCGCTGTCGTCCAAACTCGCCAAATACTTGGCGCCGCAAGTCTACGATTCGATCTTCACCGGCCAGCAAGACGTCAAGATCGTCAGCAAGCGCAAGAAGCTCACGGTCTGCTTTTCCGACCTCGTCGGCTTTACCGAGATCACCGACAAGATGGAATTGGAAGACCTCACGCAACTGCTCAACCACTACCTGACCGAAATGTCGAAGATCGCCCTGCAATACGGCGCCACTATCGACAAATATGTCGGCGACGCCATCGTCATGTTCTTCGGCGATCCGACGACGCTGGGCGTTAAGGAGGACGCGCTGGCCTGCGTGCAAATGGCGATCGCCATGCAAAAGCGCGTCAAGGAACTAGCGCATGAATGGCGCGACAGCGGCATCCAAACGCCTCTGCGCTGCCGGATCGGCATTCACACCGGCTATTGCACGGTCGGCAATTTTGGAAGCGAAGACCGCATGGACTACACCATGGTCGGCGGCACCGTGAACCTTGCCTCGCGGCTGGAGCATGAGGCGCCCCCCGGCGGAGTACTGATCTCCTTCGAGACCTATGCGCTCGTGAAGGACGAGATGCGTTGCGAAGAGCGCGGCGACGTGCAGGTCAAAGGCATTACGCAGCCGGTCGCGACCTACGCAGTACTCGGGTTGAAGCAAGACGAGGAACAGGCCGCGACAGCCCATTTGCGGCTCGAGGTCGACGCCGAGCGCATGTCCGAGGCCGAGCGCAAAGCAGCGGCAGACGTGCTGCGGCGCGCGCTCGGCTTGCTCGAAAAAAGGGGTGGCCCATAGCGCCACTTTGTGTGGCGCGGCGAACTGGTCGTTTCTTTAATCGGCCGGTTGAAGGCCGCTCCATCATGGGGATCCGAGAGCGAGGCGGACAATCCAACGGGCGGCGTTGCCGGTAGCGATCGGCAGGTCCAACCGCCGGACGTGTCATCATGATTATCGCCTACGGCGACACGGAGGAGCACCAAATTGCTGCGGTGCACTTTGGTCGCTCCTGGCCCTGAACGTCGTTTGCTGTCGGACACCATTACGTCTGGAATTGAGGGCAAAGCGGAAGTGTGCGACTTGCGCTCGAAATAACGTTCGTGACCCAATGTATGGTCCGGCCGTGCGTTGCAAGAGTTTTCGTCGAGATAGCGGTAAGCGGTCTTGCATCAATGTATCCGGCCTTTGATTGGAGCGTGTCGTGCTCCTGGCCATCATGGATATCAGCGCGCGTGCGATCTCATTAGCGGACAGGCCTCGACCGGGCCATTTGGGTCACCAGTGTTCGCATGCGCCGGGAAGACCGAACCTCCATCTCTTCTCATCCTCTCGCAGACCTCGGCGGGTAAATCGTGTCGATCTGACTACGTCATCGCGGGCTCCTCGTTTTGCGCAGGCCCTGTGATCGTCGGCGCAGAATGAGGATCAGGCAGATTGGGCGACGGTCTCGTCGATCTTTCTCGCCTCGAAGTTCCGGCCATGAGCCAGAACGCTCCAGGCGATACGGGCGAACTTGTTGGCGAGCGCAATCGCCAGCACGTTGCGGTGCAGTCGCTTCTTGGCGGCTTCGATCCAGGGCTTGAGCCCATGGCGCTCCCAGCTCTTGGGTTTGATCAACACGACCCATGCCGCCTGAACGAACAGGACGCGCAGGTAGCGATTGCCGCGCTTCGATATCTTGCCGAGGATGGTGCGGTCTCCGGTCGAGATCTGTTTGGGAACGAGCCCGAGCCAGGCGGCAAAGTCGCGGCCTTTGGAGAACACATCTCCACGTGCCGATCGCGGCCACCATCGCGCTGGAGATGATCGGGCCGATGCCAGGCACGCTCATCAGCCGCTCGCAACCGGCATCCTGGCGCGCAACAGCCTCGATCTCGCCCGATAGACTCTCGACCCGCTCGTCGAGCCGGCGCCAGTCGCCAGCCAGGTCCTCGATGATCCGCACCATGCGTGGCGACAGGACATCGGGTGGCGTAGCGAGGATGCGCGGCAGCTCGGCGCGCAAAAACCGTAACCCCTGCCGCACCGCAATGCCGCGCTCCAACAGGAAGGCGCGGATCTGATTGATGATGCCGGTGCGCTGGCTGACCAACCGCTCCCGCACCCGGTGCAGGGCCTGCAGGTCGAGCTGATCGGCGGTCTTCGTCGCCACGAACTTCATCGTCGGCCGCTGCACCGCTTCGGCGATCGCCTCCGCATCACGGAAGTCGTTCTTCTGTCCCTTCGAGTAGGGCCGCACGTACCTCGCCGGCATCAGCCGGGCATCGTGACCAAGCGCCTTGAGCTTGCGACTGAGATGATGCGCGCCAACGCAGGCTTCCATGCCGATCAGGCACGGCGGCATGTTGGCAAATCGTGCCTCCACCTGGCCACGCGACCACTTCTGCCGCAGCACGATCGCGCCGCGCTGATCAAGGCCAACAACGTGGAATGAGTTCTTGCCGATATCGATGCCGACTACGGCGATCGAGGTGTTTGAGTTCTGAGACATGGCGTGCTCCTTGTCTTTAGCGCCCCCTCCCAGCTTCCATCGCTGGCGGGGCAGGAGCACGGCCGGACCATTC
>CAWGJP010000020.1:0-196302 GCA_963822935.1 uncultured Alphaproteobacteria bacterium | reverse complement strand
AGGGGTGGCCCATAGCGCCACTTTGTGTGGCGCGGCGAACTGGTCGTTTCTTTAATCGGCCGGTTGAAGGCCGCTCCATCATGGGGATCCGAGAGCGAGGCGGACAATCCAACGGGCGGCGTTGCCGGTAGCGATCGGCAGGTCCAACCGCCGGACGTGTCATCATGATTATCGCCTACGGCGACACGGAGGAGCACCAAATTGCTGCGGTGCACTTTGGTCGCTCCTGGCCCTGAACGTCGTTTGCTGTCGGACACCATTACGTCTGGAATCAGGGGGTAAGCGGACTCAACTCGGACATCGCAAAAGTGCAGTGTTTGACCCACAACGTCACTTCGCCATCGTAAATTGCCGCAGTGCGGAGCTTGTCGCTGTAGGCGGCTTATGCCTAAAGTTATTCACGGACGCTGACTCTCTTCGTCCGAGCGTCGTGTAAGGCCGTCATCAGCCGAAGCTGACATTCCCTTCATAGACAACGCTGGTGCGGATCGGCCGCCAACCGGATCCGACATCTGACGCGGGTCACCGTCGATTTCGCGCGTCAACCGGGTCGGAGCGGCCACGACAATAGATTGGTTGGACAGAATTTCGATTTTCACAACCTGGAGGCGACAATGCGAATGATGTTGAGATTTACAGTCCCGGTCGAGAAGGGCAACGCAGCGCTTAAAGACGGGTCCCTCGGAAAAGCGATGGAATTGATCATGGGTCAGCTCAAACCGGAGGCCGCTTACTTTGGAGTGTCCGATGGTCTGCGCGGTGGAATGATATTCTTTGACATGACCGAAGCGTCACAGGTCGTCGAAATTGTCGAACCGTTCTTTCTCGCATTCGATGCAGCGGTCGAACTCATCCCCGTCATGACCGGAGACGATCTACGGAAGGGCCTTGCGAAAGCAATGCCAAAGTGAGCCACACCGCGCTGTTCTAATAGATCATGGCTTTCGGTTGCACGTTGGCCTTGCCGCGGTTAGGCCCCACCGCCGACTGCATCGACGGTGGGGCTTTTGATTCCGGTAAGTTGTCGAAAAGCCAGCTTGCCGTCGCCGACTGTCATCAATTCGACCGGTATCTGGGGCGAAGCGGACATGACTTGGACATGGGCAATGCGGCGCTGTTGACCCAAAGCGAACTTAGACTGTGCGGCGTACGCTCCCTGACTCAACCCTTAAGTCGAACGTAATAATGAAACGCGTCCTCCATCCCCGTCAAATGCTTAATGCTTGGGAAGCGGTGAAGTCCTTTGATTAGCTCCTTTGCGCCAAATGTATCGGCAGTGCGAAAAGTGTAACGCAATCGTCGTTGGTTCCAGTTCCACTCGACCGTGTCCCCGTCAGACCATTTGTCATTTTCGATCATTGACATGGTAGGTACTGCTGGATAGCGAAATTGATGAATTTGGCCCAGATCGGGTGAATCATCCACGATGATGTGTCGAAAGCCCCTTTCGTAGCTTTGTCGAACCCGCAAACAGTTGTTGATGTGGTCGTCGAAAAAGCACAAATCCGAGGGATTTTCGGCGCGCACATCGTCAATGCGCCAATCATGTTCGCGATAATCGACGCCCTGGAGTTGCGTAAAGAGGTTCGCGAAGGTTACATCAAAAGCGAATATCTTAGCCTCAGGAACAGCGTGCCTTAGCGTATAGAGCGATGACCCGTGATAAACGCCGCTCTCGACAATTGTTTTGGGTTGTAATTCTCGCGCCAGCAGAAACAGCCAGACTGTGCCGTTCCCCGGTGTCGTTATAGGCAATCCGAATGCCCGATTAAACGACATCAAACGGAAATAGTCATCGATGTCCTTCATGGAAATCGTAGGGGAAAGACCGATTTTGGTCATAAATTCCCTCACGCATCCCAACAATTCCTCCATGTTGCGCAAGTGCAACTTCGGATTGGCACGGTACGTTATGAAGGGTGGTTGAAGTACTGCCGATCCAATATCCTGAACCAAAGAAACCGCGCTCATGTCGTCGGCCATGCGGCGTTCTCCCTACCAGTTAGACCAACTTCAGCATCTTACGGCAGTCTGAGGGCGCAAAGATACCTGATGATTTGGAAGTCGGTCTGATGTCGCCTAATGGCCCGTTTCGTCAGATATTGCGGCGCAAGCAAATGTCCGCGTTCAGGGTAACAGCGGACGTGTCGATGAAGGCACAAATCCAACATTCCTGACCTAGGCTGTGTGAAAACGCCGAAAATCGAAAAGTCGTGAGAATGATATTTCTCAGGCCAGCTGAAATTGGACTCGCCAGCGAATGTTTGCTCAACTATTGACGGTTTTGACGAACGTTCTTCTGTCGCCGTCGAGCGGTTTTGAGTTTTTACACAGCCAAGACCCATATCGGACACGTTGCAAGCAATCAGATAAATTGCCGATATGAAAGGGAGTTCGCCATGACGAAAGTGCGCGTTGCAGGCTTTTCGATCTCGCTCGACGGTTTCGGAGCAGGCCCTGAGCAAAGCCTTGAAAATCCGCTCGGCAAGCGTGGGCATGAACTGCACACGTGGCTGTTCGGTACGCGCATGTTCCGAACAATGGTCGGTAAGGACGGTGGTTCGGACGGCGTCGATCAGGCCTACGCACATCGTTCGATGGACGGGTTCGGCGCGTTCATCCTCGGCCGCAATATGTTTGGGCCGATCCGCGGTCCGTGGCCGGACGAGAGCTGGAAGGGCTGGTGGGGCGACAATCCGCCCTATCACGCGCCGACTTTCGTGCTGACGCACCATCCGTGCGATCCGATCGAGATGGAAGGCGGCACCACCTTCATCTTCGTGACCAACGGTATCGAGGCGGCGTTGGACCAGGCGAAACAAGCCGCCAATGGTCGCGACGTGAAGATCGGCGGTGGCGTCGAGACGGCGCGTCAATATCTTCGCGCCGGGCTGGTCGATGAGCTGCATTTCGCCTTGTCCCCGGTCGTGCTCGGGCAAGGCGAAGTGACGTTCGCCGGGATCGACCTGCCGGCGCTCGGCTATCGCGTCATCGAACATCAGGCGACCGAGCATGCCACGCACGTCGTTCTCGGCCGATAGGAGTCCACCATGACCATTGTGTTCTACGAGCACCCGTTCAATTTCGCCAAAGAGGCCTGAAGTTCGCTATTGGCCCGTTTCTGCCGTTGCCGAGTGTCATCAGTTCGACCGGTATCAGGGGCGAAGCGGACATGACTCGGACATGGGCAATACGGCGCTTATGACCGATACTGTTGAAAAAGGCTTGGCACTAATCGGCGAACAGTGATTCCGTCGTCTGACCAGATTCGGTGGCGGAGGTTTGCCATGATGGGTCGACAGAGCGGCGATCAGAGCCAGTTGATTTACCTGTTCAACCTCGAACGGCGCATTCCCGCGGGCCATCTTTTGCGCCGGATCAATCCGGTGGTGAGCCGGATATTGCTTGAGCTTCGCGATAAGCTGGCGCCGTTTTATAGCGGCATTGGCCGGCCCTCGATTGATCCCGAGCTGATGATCCGGATTCTGATCATCGGCTATTGTTACGGCATCCGCTCCGAGCGGCGGTTGTGCGAGGAGGTTGAGCTTCACCTTGCGTACCGCTGGTTTTGTCGCCTCGATCTTGACGACCAGGTGCCGGATCACTCGACGTTCTCAGTCAATCGGCATGGCCGGTTTCGCGATAGCGACATTCTGCGCCAGATCTTTGAGGCTGTGGTGCGGGCCTGCATGGATGGCGGGCTGGTCAAGGGCGAGGGCTTTGCGGTTGATGCCAGCGTTATGGAGGCTAATGCCAGCCGCTATCACGGCAAGGCGCCGGAGGAGATCGCGTGGGCGGAGCCCGAACGCCAGACGCGCGCAGTTAAGGAGTATCTCGCGGGGCTTGATGTTGATGCGCAACCCAATCCCGACCGCAAGCCGCCGAAGGTGATCTCGCCCAGCGATCCCTGCTCGGCGTGGACGGCCAAGGCCAATAAGCGGGTGCAGTTCGGCTATGGGCTCAATTATCTCATCGACCTTGAGAATGCAGTCATTGTCGACGTTGAGCCGACGCCGGCGCGCACCTATGACGAAGTCGCGTCAACCAAGACCATGCTCGATCGCACCGAACGTTGTTTTGGTCTCAAGCCCAAACGGCTTGCGGCCGATACCGCCTATGGGACCGGTCGCTTCCTGGGCTGGCTGGTGGATCAAAGGATTGTACCGCACATTCCGGTCCGCGACGCCAG
Source organism: uncultured Alphaproteobacteria bacterium (assembly GCA_963822935.1). Taxonomy (GTDB): domain Bacteria; phylum Pseudomonadota; class Alphaproteobacteria; order Rhizobiales; family Xanthobacteraceae; genus BOG-931. Next base: position 192,113 of record CAWGJP010000020.1, on the reverse strand, counting down.
CGAGCGTGACGACGGCACGTTATCACGCAGCGACTTTCGCTGGGATCGGCGGCGCGGCGTTTACATCTGCCCGAACGGCAAGGTGCTGCACACCACCGGTACCGTGCACGAGGGCACCACGCTTCGATATCGCGCTTCTAAGTTCGACTGCGAAGTCTGTCCGCTCAAAATGCAGTGCTGTCCCAATAGCCCAACGCGCCAGATTCCCCGCGATGTTCATGAATACGCCCGCGACCTGACGCGCCGGCTGATGCGGACCAAGGCATTCATCAAGTCGCGCGACGAGCGCAAGCGCGTTGAGATGCGCTTTGCGCACCTGAAGGTCCACCACGGCTTCGAGCGCATGCGGCTGCGCGGTCTTTCCGGCGCACGCGACGAGTTCGTCCTCGCCGCCATCGTGCAAAACCTTAAGACGCTGGCGCTACGAACCTTCCAGCCACCGCCTGTTCAGCAGCGCTTGGCGTCGGCCTAAGCTGGTTCACGATTGTCTCAGTAGTGTCCGCGTCGAAGTCGCCGCCAATCCAGCGGCTACAAAACCTAAAGCCGGCTCGGCTCAGCCGCATCAAAACGACCCAAAAGCATAACGCCAACCAAACGAGCTACTTTTTCAACAGTATCGACCCCAAGCGGACATTCGGCCTGGACCGGCTGTGGCGCCCTGGCGAGTTTAGGGTCTGGTCGGGTGTGGGCTCCCTGTCCGTTCCTACCCACGGTCGGGTACAGTCTAATGCCAAGCCTATTATCATAACTGGCCGGAACGAGTGCCCTAATGCGGCGGTACGTCTTTTGACGCTAGACTCTCTCGGCCGCACGTTTTCTAATATGCATTTGGTCTGGGAAATACTCCGTGCTTCAGAAACTTGAAGATCACATTAAGGCGTGTCTGAAGCGGGCGTCCGACGCCGAACGGCGAGCCGCAGAAGTGGGCGACCCGGATTTGAAGGCTGACTATCTGGCCCTAGCCGCCCAATGGCTCCACTTGGCACGCAGTTACGAGTTCTCGGAAAGTCTTGAGCGGTTCCTCCTCGATTCCCAAAGAGCCAAGGATGCGCTGGCACCACAGCCGCCGGAACCAGAATAGGCCACCTGAGTTTGCGGCCTCTTTCATATCAATCCATCGGCGTCATGTCGCCTAGGCCCCTAATGGACCCAAACCAGTATGCAGTTAATCTCATTTACGCTTATCAAGCACCTCGCGAATTCTCATCGCCAGGTCGCTCTGGGTTACTGGTTTCTGCAAGACGTCTAAATTTGGATCAAGGCGGCCGTGATGTGTGACGGCATTGCGTGAGTACCCCGTCATGTAGATTACCCGTAATTCCGGGCGCAGCTGTGAAGCCTTTCTTGCGAGTTCCCGACCGTTCATTCCTGGCATAACGACATCGGTCAACATCAAATCAATGCGCAAATCGTTCCGAGTGAGAATGTCCAATGCGATGGTTCCATTTGAAGCGGCAACGACGCCATAATCCAGACCACGTAAGATGTCAGTAAGGTAGGCGCGCACATCGTCATCGTCCTCGACGAGGAGAATTGTCTCCCCACCTTCCCCCTGGCCCAAAAGTTCGCCCTCGATTAACTCATCGTCCGCATCACGACCAAAGAACCGCGGAAAATAGATTTTCACCGTAGTTCCTTGTCCGACCTCGCTGTAGATGCGGATATGGCCGCCCGATTGCTTCACAAAGCCATAAACCTGGCTGAGTCCAAGGCCAGTGCCATGGCCAATCTCCTTCGTCGTAAAGAACGGGTCGAACACGCGGCTCATCGTTTCTTTAGTCATCCCGCAGCCGGTATCGCTCACACTCACCATGACGTATTGACCAGGGCTGACTTCGAGATTCATTTTGCAATATTCGCGATCGAGGATTGCGTTCGCCGCTTCCACGGTGAGCTTTCCGCCGGCCGGCATCGCGTCTCTGGCATTGATTGCGAGATTCAACAGCGCCACTTCGAGCTGGTCACTATCAACCTCGACCGTCCAAAGCCCGGCGGAACCCACCGTTTCGATGTCGATTATTTCACCCAGTGCCCGTTTCAAGAATTCAGCCGAACCAACCATAAACTTGTTGAGGTCGAGCGGCTTGGGATTGAGGGTTGCGCGCCGTGAGAAAGCCAAAAGCCGTTGCGTCAAAGACGATGCGCGCTGAGCCCCTCGCATAGCATGGGTAAGTGCGCGCTGCAGGTTGGAATTATCAGTTTGACGGGCGTTGCGTTGCGCCGTTTCCAGATTGCCAAGCACCACCATCATGAGGTTGTTAAAGTCATGGGCAATGCCGCCGGTCAGCTGGCCGACCGCCTCCATTTTCTGCGAGGCCGCAAGCTGCTCCTGAGTCTCGCGCAAGGTTCGTTGGGCTTCCATGCGCTCGGTGATATCGCGGGTGATTTTGGCGAAGCCGATCAATTCGCCTGCGTCATTACGGATGGCGTCTATTATCACGGATGCCCAAAATCGACTGCCGTCCTTGCGCACGCGCCAGCCTTCGGCCTCGAACCTACCCTGCGACCGCGCTGTAGCCAGCGCTTGCCGGGGCACCCCGGCCTCACGATCCTCCGGCGTATAAAAACGGCTGAAGTGCGATCCTATAATCTCGTTCGCTGCGTAACCTTTGATGCGTTCTGCCCCCGCATTCCATGACGAAATTATCCCCTCCTGATCGAGATGAAAGATGGCGTAGTCAACGATACCTTGCACCAATTGCCGAAAGCGAGCCTCCGACTCCAATGCGCGCTGTTCGGCCTCCCGACGCTCGCTCATATCTCGCGTGATCTTTACAAAACCCAACAGCTCGCCGTTATCACCACCCTGAATGGCATCGATCACAGCCAAGGCCCAAAACCTGGACCCGTCTTTGCGAACACGCCAGCCTTCGCTTTCGAAGCGTCCGTTTCGAGCAGCCATCTCCAATGCGTGATCGGGAAAACCCCGAGCCTGGTCTTCGGCGATGAAGAAGTTGTGGAACTTGCTGCCGATTACTTCCTCCGCCTCATACCCCTTGAGGCGTCGGGCACCGGGATTCCAGCTTACAATTTCGCCATTGGGATTTAGCAGGTAAAGGGCGTAATCAATCACCGCATCGACCAGAAGCTCCAACCGAAGTTGATATGGAAATCCTTCAATAGTTAATTTGCCGGACAAAAGGCCCCCATTAGCAGACGGACTGTGCCTCGAGAAACAATTACGGAACGTTGATTAGGTTCCGGGGCGCTACCCTCGAACCTTGATCCGAGCTCCTTAGCGCCAGTGTAGCAATGTCGCTTATTGATGCTGTGGACGGCTCCTCCACCGGCACGTGAGTGCCATGAATGTGGGTGCTGCTGAGGCTCCCATGATTTGGAGGAGCTAAGTCATGCAAACGATTACGACAATCGGTCTGGATATTGCGAAGTCGGTCTTTCAGGTGCACTGCGTGGATGCGGAGGGCAATGTCATCCTCCGTCGCCAGTTGAAGCGTCGCTACGTCCTGGCCTTCTTCCAGAAGCTGCCGCCGTGCCTGGTCGGCATCGAAGCCTGCGCCTCCTCGCACCACTGGTCGCGCGAACTTCAGGCGCTTGGCCATACCGTTCGCCTGATGCCGCCAGCCTACGTGAAGCCCTATGTGAAGCGGCACAAGAACGATGCCACCGACGCCGAGGCGATCTGCGAAGCGGTCACCAGGCCGAACATGCGGTTCGTGGCGACCAAGACACCAGAGCAACAGAGCTGTCTGACGTTACATCGCATCCGCCACCTGTTCATCCGGCAGCAGACCTCGGTAATCAATGCCATTCGCGCGCATCTTGCCGAGTTCGGGATCGTCGCGCCGGTCGGGCGCCATGGCGTCGAGCAGCTGCTCGGCGTCGCTGCCGATTCCAATGACAAGAGATTACCCGAGGTTGCCCGCACCTGTGTCACCGCGCTCGGCGTTCAACTGCGGATGCTAAAGACGCAGATCCTAGAGTTCGATCGTCGGATCATGGCCTGGCACCGATCCAGCGAAGCCAGCCGGCGGCTCGACGATATACCCGGCGTCGGTCCGGCGCTCGCCACCGCCCTGGTCGCCAGCGTCGCTGATCCGAAGCTCTTCCGATCCGGAAGGGACTTCTCGGCCTGGATCGGGCTCGTTCCAAAGCAGAACTCGAGCGGTGGCAAGGACAGGCTTGGCAGTATCAGCAAACGAGGCGATCGCTATCTGCGTAGCCTGTTCACGACCGGGGCGCTGGCCGTGATCCGCTATGCCAAAATCCATGGCACCAAACATCGGCCTTGGCTCACCGCGTTGTTGGCGCGGCGGCCGACAATGGTCGCAACCATCGCGCTCGCCAACAAGATTGCACGGATGGCATGGGCAATCCTGGCCAAGGGTGAACGCTACAAGGAACCGGCCGCGCTCGCGGCTTGAACGAGATCACATCGGACATCCGATGTGATGTGATGGTTGGGAGGGCAAACAGCACGTAATGCAGAGCCGGTCGATCCGGCGATCAGGACAACCCACCAGGGCCAAAGCATCGTCGAATGCGTCTTATTGACCGGGACCTGATCCGCGGAAGGCATTATGGCCAGCGGTCATGTGAACCGCACTCAAAGGCCGAACACATGGCTGCACCGACCAATGCTGCACTCGTGAAGAAAGTCCTTGCCAACTCGGAGCCGTCCACACATGGCCCACACCGACGGATATTGCGGCGCAAGCGAACGTCGGCTGTCAGGGGTACTGCGGAAGTAACTGGCGCGGCCTCAATGTGACCTGAATGACCCTGGCTGTGTAAAAACGCGCGGTGTGTGATTCACTCTGCAGTGTGATTCTGCTGCTGTGGAGGGCTAGAATGAGGCGCTTTGTTGAGGGGATCGATCGCGGCCAAGCGGCTCTGTTTCCGGAGTGCCTGGCGGACTGGGTCAACGAGAACAATCCGGTTCGGGTGATTGACGCTTTTGTCGACAAACTCGACTTATCGAGATTGGGATTTGAAGGAGTGGTTGCCGAGGCGACGGGCCGGCCGTCCTATCATCCCTCCGTGCTGCTGAAGCTCTACATTTACGGTTATCTCAATCGGGTTCAGTCGAGCCGGCGGCTTGAGCGTGAGGCTGGGCGCAATGTCGAGGTGATGTGGCTGACTGGCCGTCTCGCTCCTGACCACAAGACGATAGCCGACTTCCGCAAGGACGGTGGGGGAGCGATCAAGCAGGTCTGCGTGCGATTTATCGAACTGTGCCGCCGGATGGGTCTGCTGACGACGGCGAGTGTTGCGATTGATGGCAGCAAGTTCAAGGCGGTGAACACCCGCGACAAGAACTTCACGCGTAACAAGGTGGAGCGGCGCCGCGCGCAGTTGGAGGAGAGTGTGGCACGCTATCTTGCGCAGCTCGACACCGCTGACCGGCAGGAGCCATCCGAAGAACTGGCGTCAAAGACGGCCCATCTGCAGGAGAAACTGGTCAAGCTGGAAAGCGAGATACAGCGCCTTGCGGTGATGGAGAAGCTGATGCTGGCATCGCCCGATCAGCAGATCTCGCTGACTGATCCGGACAGTCGCTCGATGGCGACGAGCGGACGCGGCTCCGGCGTGGTCGGCTACAATGCGCAGGTCGCAGTCGACACGAAACATCACCTGATCATCGCACATGAGGTAACGAACGATGGCTTGGATCGAGCGCAACTGGCAAAAATCGCTTGCCAAGCGAAACAAGTCCTTGGCGTCGATAAGCTCGAAGCCGTTGCTGATCGCGGCTACTACAGCGGCGATGAAATCCTCCAGTGCCACAAGGCCGACATCGCGGTGACGCTTCCCAAACCGATGACCTCTGGCATTGAGGCAAGGGGTCGCTTCGGCAAGCAGGACTTTGTCTATCTCAGCGATGAGGATGTGTACCGCTGTCCGGCCGGCGAAAAGCTGAAGTACCGTTACACAAACGAGGAGCGCGACCAGCAGCTGCGCCGCTATTGGACAACTGCATGCCGTGACTGTGCGCTCAAGCCTCGCTGCACGACCGGAAAGGAGCGGCGAATCACGCGATGGGAGCATGAGCAAGTGTTGGAGGCCGTACAAAAGCGCCTCGACAAGAACCCGCAGGCTATGCGGGTACGTCGCGAGACGGTCGAGCATCCCTTTGGCACGCTAAAAATGAGAATGGGGGCGACGCACTTCCTGATGAAGCGTCTGCCGAAGGTCGCCACCGAAATGGCACTACATGTGCTGGCCTACAACGTTACCCGCGTGATGAACATCGTGGGCATCCAGCCGCTCATTGCAGCGATCCGGGCATAGCCGGACCTGCAGAATACCTGCACCGCGCCGTCGCCGAATCCCGCCTCTCTCCCCGCGTTTTGACACGACCAAGACCCAGAACGGACATTCAAGCGCGCCAAAACCAGCGGCCCAGAGCGACCGCCGCGAGCATTCCGACGAACTGCGCGGCGATGAAGGCCACGACCCCTGCGGGGGCGATACCAGCAAAGGTGTCAGATAGCGAGCGCGCGATGGTCACTGCCGGATTGGCGAAGGATGTGGACGCGGTGAACCAGTAGGCCGAAGTTATGTAGAGGCCGACGGCGTAAGGCACAGCCGCCGGCGTGCGCGCAACGCAACCGAATATCGTCATCAGCAGTCCAAAGGTGGCGACGGCTTCGGCAAACCACTGCCCGGGACCGGCTCGCACCGTTGCGGAGATTTGCCAGAGCGGCAACTCAAACATCAGATGAGCTGCCAACACGCCCGCAACGCCGCCGGTTATTTGTGCAGCGATGTAGAGCAGTAGCGCTTTTGCCGGCAGTTCACCGCGCAAGGCAAAGCCGATGCTGACAGCCGGATTGAAATGCGCGCCCGATGTCGGACCCAGCATGAGAATGAGGACGGTAAGGATGGCACCGGTGGGCAACGTGTTGCACAGGAGCGCCAACGCCGCATTTCCACCGGACAGCTTCGCGGCCATGATCCCTGAGCCGACCACCGCCGCGAGTAAAAAGGCCGTCCCCAAAGCCTCGGCAACGATGCACTGAGCGAGTGTCGACTTCACGTCGGTTCGGTCGCCTTCACAGTCGCACCGTCCGTGCGGCCGATTTCATGCAGTTTGCTTTGCAGGCTCAGTTGATCGAGCGAACGGAGCGGCAACGGCACGAAAATGCCCAAGCGCCTCTCCAGCATGCGGTAGGCGTCTTTGAACGCGAGTGCGACTTCGGCTTCCGTCCCCTTGGCCTCTGCCGGATCGGGGATGCCCCAATGTGCCGTCATCGGTTGACCGGGCCACACCGGGCAGGTTTCGCCAGCGGCGTTGTCACAGACTGTGAAAACGAAATCCAGCGATGGCGCGCCGGGTTTCGCAAATTCATGCCATGACTTCGACCGAAAGACCAAAGTGTCATAGCGAAGGCCCTGCAACAGTCGAACGGTTTCCGGGTGAACGTGTCCTTTCGGCTGACTGCCCGCGCTGTAAGCGCGGAACTTGCCAGCGCCAAGCTTGTTTAAGATCGCTTCCGCCATAATGGAGCGCGCAGAATTGCCGGTGCAAAGAAAGAGTACATTGTAAGGCTGATCCGCCACGGCCTACCTCTCGGCGACGGATTGCGCTATTGCGGGGATACCGCCGAACCACGCGGGATGCTTCACAATGGCCGATGTTCCGATCAAGGCTAGCAGCAAACAGATGACGTTTAGCTGCAATAGGAGGTAGCCAAGATCGCCGTTGCAACATTGACTAAGCACGGCACCGCTCACGAACAGCCGCAGGCGGCGGCAGGCTCAGCGACCTTGGGCGCGGGAGCGCAACACGACTGCTCATGTGCGACTCGCGCGACACGCCTGTCTAATCCGTCGCCGTAATCGGTGCTTTCGCCCTTGGTGTGGAACGTCTCCCAAGAGATACCGGCCGGATCGTCGATCCACGACTTCTCGGACTTGGCGTAACAGCACGTCCTTTGGCGTTGCTCAACGATGTTCCCACCGGCCTTGTACAGCCGCGCGTAAATCTCTTTCAATTCGTCGTCATTCTCGACTTGAATGCCAAGATGATCGAGGCCCGCTTGCCTACCGCGTGTCGAGATCGCGAAATTCACGCGCGGATCATCAAGCATCCACTTCGCGTAATCCGTCTTGATGACGGATGGCTCCGAAGCGAACAGTGCGGAATAAAATCGGATGGATTTCTTAAGGTTGTCGACGGCGACATGGACGTGCATCCGTTTCATGGCGGTCTCCTTACGCTGGGACTTTGGTGCGCTTGCCGCGCGCGGGGTTGCAAACTGCCGTTGGTGCGCACGCCTCTGCGGTACCTTGGCAACAATTTTCGGTCAGGAAGGCGAGAAGATCATTCATCGTCTCGAAGCGCGCCGCGTAGATCATCGAACGCCCCTCGCGACGTACCGTGACCAGACCCGCGAGGCGGAGCCGGTCGAAATGAAACGTCAGCGTGTTTGGGGCGAGGTCGAGTGCTTCCGCCACCCGACCAGCGGGCATTCCGGCAGGTCCCGCCTGTACCAATAGACGGAAAATATCGAGACGGTTGTCTTGGGCGAGAGCGGCCAATGCCGCCACAGCGTTCTGTGGTTTCATACTTCGATAGATACTGAAATGTTGTCTTCCTGTCAAGAAGAGTTTCAATAAATACTGAAATGACCAGATTGTCCGGTTCTGGCCCTGAACGACCGATATTGCGGTGCAATCGAATGTCGGCTGTTGGGGGAAGAACGGAAGTCATTACTCTCATGCGACGCCGAAATCTGCTCGCAGAAGCGAGCAGTTGCGCTGAGGCAGGTGCCTTTCCCCCAGAGGACGAAGCGCGATCTCGCCAAACGAAACGATTACTCGAACGTCTCAAGCCACGTCGCGATTGTCCCCTCCACCTACGTCGCTGATCGTCGGGCCGCGCAGACCTAGGGCGCTGATGAGATTTTCTATTTCGAAACGAGCCGTGACATGTGATGGAGTTGGTCGCGTGCCAAGCGTGGCCTCGTCGAGATCATCAAGTGCAGTCAATCCGCGTGCATAGAACTCGCGGAAGATCACTCGCTCGGCCAACCCGTCAATAGAGCGAAAACCGAGCCTTCGCGAGAGGTCGTGCAACGCCTCGCCGACATGCCGTGTATTTCGCGAATTGAGCATCGAAAGCCGATTTCGCAGCACGATCCAGTCCGGCGAGGCATTGTTTTGAGCTTGGTATTGCCGGCGCGCCTCCACCACCATCTGCGAGTAATGGCTGGTGCCAGCAACGGCAAAGGTCTGGCGATCGACCGTTCCAAGCACATCCAAGTCGACGAAACTGTCGTTCAGCGGCGTGATCAAGATGTCGGCCATCGAATGAGCCAGCCGGCCCAAATAGCTGTTATGACCGGGTGTATCGATGACAATAAAGCTGCCTTCTTGCGCGTATCCATCAATACGCTCACTCAGCGCCTTTCCATCCGCTGCCTCATCTTCCGGGTCGGGATGGTCCATGTTCTCGGTAAAATATAGATGGTTGGGGATCTCGAGATCACGTCCGGTCTCTTGGCCCCAAGCGTGCCTGTTCACAATATAATTTGTGAAGGTCTTCTGTCTCGAGTCGAGATCAATAGTGGCGACCCGTTGCTTCGCCTTCATGAGCGCGATCGCGACATGCATGGCAACCGTCGATTTGCCGGAACCGCCCTTTTCATTCCCGACGACGATTATACGACCATGTAACGTCGGAGTTGCTTTTTCAAGCGACATCATTTCCCCCGGAGGTTCGACCGACCGCACCGGCTTCGTCGCAACTTTTGCGCTGATTCTTCGATCCTCGCAAGCAAATGACCTGACTCGCTTCCAACAATTCTGAGCGATTCGTCCCGCTGCCAGCGATCGCATAACTCCGTTTCTCCGTCTCAGTAAAACCTCGACGATATCCTTGACCTATTACCACACACTCCATCTTTTACGAGAAAGATAAAGTGTTGCGTCGATCAGTTGAGACCATAGCGACGGAATCCTGCATCACGGTAAATGCAGTGCCCCATTGCTCACTGCGCCGGCCTCAAATCGTCTTCTGGTTCTTGGCCGGCCTGAGCAAATCCAAGTGGCTAACCCCAAGGGCGGTCGCCAGCTCATAAAGGGTCACAACCGTTGGGTTGCGATGGCCTTGCTCCAAGCTGCTAACGTATTGCTGGCTAAAGCCAGAAATGTCGGCAAATCGCTCCTGCGTCCAACCCTTTTTCTTTCTAATCCGGCTGACGTTCTTGCCGACCAATCTGCGCATGTCCATGCACAGAGGTCAGCCCATTACATACGATAAGTTTATCAACTATAATATGTATGCCGTGAACGTGCGGTCCCTTCGATGTGGATGAATGATGGAATTGTGGGAAAATCCTGGAGCCAGAGTTGACCACCTCGTGCTCTACGCGTCACGCGCCGAGGTCGAAGCGGCAGATATCGATCATGCTTTGAGTGCACTAGATAAGCTTCTGAACCCCGAAGTCGCGCAGAGACTAAAAGGGCGTCTCATTTTTGAGATACGAGGATACGAGGATGACCCGAGAGACCTGTACGAGGTTCCGGCGGTCCGCGCTTGGATGCAAGCTTTGGATCAGGCATTTCCCTACTGGTTTTATTTTATGGATGTTGGCCCTCGTTCAACCCTCAGCTTCGTCGCCTTCTCGCTGTGCAAATTGAAAAGGCTACCAAACGGGAAACAAGTCACCCCTGATGAACTGCAGCGATTCCTGATATTTCACTTTGGGACAATGAGTCTCTTGTCCAAGCGATTGGGCGAAAGCTCATCCGAGAACGACCGGCGCACATTGGAAATCGGGCGTTTTTTCTTTGCCTACGGAGAGAGCGCCTAATATAATGACACCATTGGCACGATCACAAATGGACGCCGGTGTCAGTCCTCGCAAGAAGGTGAGCGAATCCCCGAAGCATCGATCGCGCATTTGAGCAAAGACCTGGGCACGAGCCACCTCGGGGCAGCGCTCGGTTGCTAGATAAAAATCAAAGGGCCCGGACGCGATTTGCGCGGTTTTTGGACATTTCCGTAGCCAACTAACGTGCATCCTCATCGCCGATCACCGCTGCCAGCGCCTGGCACGTCACAGGCAGCGAGCCAGCATTACCGCCTGAGGCGAGGGAGAAGATGTTCAATCCGCTTTTCACGACAAAGGCCGCCGGGGAAGCACCGGGCTATGCGGCGACGTCCTTTCAACGCCGGCGGCTCCGTCCGGGCGGATCACTCATTCTCGTGGTTGATGACGAGCCAGATGTCGAGATGCTGTTCCGGCAGCAGTTCCGCCGGGACCTGCGCGCTGACCGCTTCACGATGGAGTTTGCGCAATCCGCTCCGATGGCACTTCAACGCATCGCCGAGGCTAGCGACCGTTCGCTCATTCTAATCCTGTCCGACATCAATATGCCGGTGATGAGCGGGCTTGAACTTTTGCCCAAAGCCAAAGCCCTGCGGCCGGATGTCCCGATCATCATGATCACGGCCTATGGCGATCCCGAGACCATGCGCAAAGCGCTGAATAACGGCGCCGAGGCGCTTATGACCAAGCCGATCGATTTCGGGGCGCTTCGGGGCGCGCGCGGCGGGCACTCCTTGGCGCACGAGTGCGGGATCAATAGGACCGATCTGAGTGCAGTCGAGCGGGCGGAACGAAACGTCTCGATAGATAACATCGCCCGGATCGCGAAGGGGCTGCGGGTCGAAGCATTTCGCTTACTTCAGGACAGCTAACTCGGGATCCCATCGGCGCTCGCAGGGGAATAGTCGCTTGGTCGCCCCGCTCGCGACAGCCAATAGACCCGCAATACGTTCAAGTGACGAATTGGAATAATGCCGCAATACATTGTATTATCCGTAGATTTTCGTTTTATAGCTATATTTTCAGCTCATGGCAGCGGCTAGATCCTGCCATATGGCGGCTGCGGCGTCATTGATCTCCGGACGGCTTCAACTCGATCACGTTATCGCCAGCCGTGGCCAGCTTGGCGCGGCGCTCGTATTCCTTGATCCGCTCCGCGAGCGGGACGAAATCCGGGTCCTCGTTGCCATTGCCGGCGTCGTAGCCCATGCGCGGATGGACGTAAGGCGCAGCTCGCGCCGCTTCCTCGCCGGCCATCTTGCGCAGCGTCAGGATCGCGCGGAGCTTCTCGACCACGGCCTCGTCGATCTCACCCGGAGCGCCACCCTCGGACGGCTCTGCCGGCCGCGCGGCTTCCCGGGATGGTCGATCTGGATGTGTTCGAGTCTACTGTGACGCTGGCGCCGCTCTCACTTCGCTCGAGGATTTTGGTGACGCGCGATCCAAAATCTTGATCTTGTAGTGGAGATCCAGTTTTTCGCGCAACAAACTCGCTAGATTTCCTGTCACCATCGTTGCTTCGGCAAAATCATTTTTTGCGCCGACGCGTAGCTGCTCTATTAACCCGTTGACCTCAATCATGCTGGTCGCAGCGCCGCGTACGTTTCCACCGGCATATGGCCGCCCAGAATATTACCTTGTCCCGTTTGATGTGGGAGCCTTTCCGTGAGGGCCCTTCGTTGCCCGTTGAAGAGCCTGAAAACATCGACGAGGCTGTTGTGAACCGCATCCATGCGGACGAGTGAGTTGAACACGTCGTCGTTTCAGAGAGAGAGCAGGAGGCCCAATTCATCCGTGGAGAAGTGAACGTGATCTGGCGTGTTGGCTGCGGGAAGCACAAACTGCCATGGCTCGCCCCGAAGCCGTTCTGCTTCGCGCGCTCGAAACAACTTTCGAAGTGCCGCTGGATGCCATCGTAGTTGGAGACGATCCTGCCCATCTTGATAAGCAACGCGCGGCCGTGAGCCTGTCGGGTCAGCTTTCGATCTTCCGGTCGCTGGACCCGTCCTTCGCGCAGAGCGTGGATTTGGACGACGTAGGCGATTATTCCGCCGACGATCGCACCGGCAATGGCAGACAAAAATTCTGCCATCACAACCGCCGGCCCGTTTCGAAGTCGTCAAGAATTTCCATAAACTCGGCAAGGGTCACTATCGTGAGCGTGGGGGGTAGAGCGTCGCGTAGCTCGGCTCGCTTTTTGAGGATCCGCTTGTCGTTCGTGATGAAGTAAGCGCAGCCAGTTTCTGCGGCCTCTGAAATGTGCGAGGCGTCTGCCGCGTGCTTTCCTGGTCTCGCGTTGCCCTGGAGTATTGCGCGAAGGCGAGCGCGGTCAGCCTGCTGCGTAGAATTTATGACCGGCCGAAGGTTGAAGATTTGTCCAATGACCGCTGCCCTTACGAGGTGGGGCGTGTGAGGGTGCGCAATCTCGTCAAGGACACCGCCAGCGACAACGACATTTATGACGCCAGTTTCCGAGAGAGTGATGAAGCGATCGACTAGCTCATCTTTTGCCGTTCCATCACGGTCGAGAGCGTTGGCGTCGTGGCCAATGTTGGAGCGTCGGGCGTCGAGTGCGTGTCGGCCCGCGAATGGTACCCGGCGCCGGCCGGAATTTGTGTTTGGTTTTGAGCTTCTGATCATGGTGCTGACGACAACCAAAGCGTCGGCCGGAGGTAGAACTGGAGGTAGCCCGCGGCGCTGCCGCCTAACCAGTCGAAATCATTCAGGTGATGGCGGAGAGGAAATCCTCAAGTCGGCACTTTCACGTCCCAACGGCATGCCGTTCCCCGTTTGCGAGTATGTAGCGGGAGCTTTAAGATTGCAACCGGAAGTACTGCCGCGCGCGAGACAATCGGCGCTCGTGCGATAACAACGATGCTCCAATGCGTGGGCATACTTCGTGGTCCAGCAGGATAGCCTCAAAGCATTACCGGCTAGGAGCTTTCGGCAAAAAGCTTCGTCGCGCAGGTCCCCGGGTAGAGGCAAACCCAACCGCCCTTCCGCCTTGCTTGTTCGTCACGAATTTGATCAATAACGACGTTAGCCCAAAACGACGATGAAGAGCGCGCGCCGGGATTGCGCACAAGAGCTCATTGCTGTGGGAATGAAGCGGTTGCCGAGACGGTCATAACAGAAAATAGTGCGACATAGCTAACTTCTTATCTGCTTCATGATCTTCAGTAGATGTTCGGCGTCGATGGGCGCCGCCGCTTTTTGATCGTTGTCAAAATAAATGAAAACATCACGCCCCTCGTTTAACCATGCGAGTGCAATCTTTGCCCACTGGCGAAGCGCGCGGGTCGAATATCTGCCGCGGTAGTTTCCCGCAGGTCCGTGACCGCGGACGTAGACATGGCGAGCGGTCGCGTGCCAAGGCCCCGGCGCATCGGCGTGATCGGAAACGCAAAGCGCCACGTCGTAATGGCGCAATGTGTCGAACACGTCGGCGGTGAACCAGCTTTTATCTCTAAACTCGAACGCGTAACGGTAGCGAGTAGGCAGCATTTCGAGAAAGCCGCTCAGCCGCACCGTGTCCTTGGAAAATCGCGGCGGAAGTTGGAATAGGACGACTGCCAGCTTCGGACCCAGAACTTCCAAACGACTTTGCATCAACGCGATCGAATTCTCGCAATTTTGCGTCAGCCGTTTCCAATGCGTGATGAATTTGGACGCCTTCCATGCGAAAGTAAAAGTTCCCGGGGTCTGATCGTGCCAGGCAGCAACGGCCTTAAACGTCGGCGTGCGGTAAAACGAGCTATTGATCTCGGTAGACGCGAATCGCGAACTGTAAAATGTAAGCCAATCGCTTTTGGGCAAATCGGACGGGTAGAGTACGGTGCGCCAGCTATCGTAGGCCCAGCCGGCGGTCCCTATCGCGAGGGTCCCTGGACGAGATGAAGTGCGCGGCGTCATTTGCGATCGCTTGAACCGCCATGGCTTTGCATTGCGCTTAGCTCAAGCTCGGAGGCACATTTCCGGAGGAGCGGCATCCGCGAATGCAGGGTCTGTCATCTGCGGATTCTAATTAAAAGTGCAGGCGATCGGTTCCAACTTCGCCCCGGGTCTCGCCCGTATTTGAAAACCGTGCCGTTACGAGTCTCGGGGAGAGGCGAAACCAAGCGTCTTTGGGCGACCGTAGGGCCCTCCTTCAAATTTGACTTCACTTGCGATACTAACGGCAATGTGGCCAGGACCCTTGATGGCCTTGCGCAGGGAAGAAGGTGCCGATACGTCGGGCGCTGACGCTATGACTGTCGCGACGGCTGCAGCGCAGTCGTTTGATAGACGCGACAATCGCCGTTGCCGGTTTAATCTTGAGGCGCGAGAGCGAGTGGTCCGATAGCATGCCGACATGGCGGCAATTCATGCACTCAACTTTCACGCCGGGGCCGATACGCACGCGACACCTCAAACATGCAACCGCTGAAGCGGATGTAGGCGCCCGGCAGCCGGAATTGAGCAACCAAATGCATATCTGCCGACCGCCTGCTAGCCTGCTGCTCGAAACTTTATGGTCCGGCCGGGCGTTGTTGGTCCGGTGCCGGATCACAGTTGGCCCTTTCGGAAACCATGGTCTTGGCCATCCATCATCCGTCGCGCCGTTGGACGTTTAAAAAATAGGCGCCGGTGATATGATCGATTGGCTGAAAACCTTGAGTCACAGGCCCCGCAAAGGGATGCCGCGCCCGCGCCTTGACGAGGACGAATTTAAACGGCGCTTTAAGCAGCAATATAGGGACCCCTCCTTTGACCCTTTGACTGTCGAGCTGGAGAAAATGGCCGCGGCGGCATGGGATGCTTACGCGCATTCAAGGAAAAGCCCACACACGCAAAAGGCGGGCCCTGGATTTGCCGATCCCGACTACGACATCGCGGTCGAATGGATTAAGGCGCGGGATGCGATCGCCGTCGCGAAGCGCCAGCACGACGCAAGGGACGTCCCCGGCCGCGTTCTGCTGATAAACGGCTCCGCGCGCAGCGAGCATACCTGTCCCGGCGAGATGTCGAAAAGTTTCCGTCTGGCTCAGCTCGCCGAGGCCGTGCTTGTCAAAGCCGGCATAGAAGTCACCTTCCTCGATCTCTCGCGAGTGGCTTCCGAATACGGACGCCGCATCCATCCGTGCAAAGCGTGCTTCTCGACGTCGCCCGCGCTCTGTCACTGGCCCTGTTCCTGCTATCCCAACTATTCCCTCGGCCAGACGCAGGACTGGATGAATGAGATTTATCCGCTTTGGGTCGCCGCGCACGGCATCATGATTGTCACACCCGTCCATTGGTACCAGGCGACATCGCCCCTCAAGCTGATGATCGATCGCCTTGTTTCTGCCGATGGCGGCAACCCCGACCCAACCTCGACGCATGGCAAGGACGCCTCCGAGGCCCAGCGTCTCGAATTGAAGGGCTGGGACTACCCTCGCCACCTTGCGGGCCGGCTTTTTTCGGTCGTGGTCCACGGCGATGCCGAAGGTGTCTTAGAGGTTCGCCGCGCGCTGAGCGATTGGCTCACCTCGATGGAACTTGAGCCGGCCGGTATGGCGGCGACGCTCGATCGATACATCGGCTACTGGGAGCCCTATGCTACGAGCCACGACGCACTGGACGCAGACGAGGCCTTTCAAAAGGAAGTCCAGTTCGCTGCCAAAACGCTGGCCGACAAAGTGATCACGGCGAGAACCGGGCGACCGCCGGCTCGCGATAAGCGCCCGCCTCGCGAAAAATAGCCCGCGTGCTCCGCTTGGCGCCCCAGGAACAGAAGGCGGGGGCTTGCCGTTGGGTTCAGTATTGCGCTCATGAGCAGCCCACATTGAGTGGTCCAGATTTAATGTTAGTTTAGAGCTGGCGGTTGCGCCAGCGTGGCCGGCGAAGCCGGCTGACGTAGCGAAGCCGGCCACGCGGCGAATGCCGGTATGAACACCTCCGGTGCGGGTGGTTTGTAGCCGAGCGATGCGTGCGGGCGTATTGCGTTGTAGTGCCGTCGCCAGCTCTCGATGACGATCTTGGCTTCCCGAAGCGTGTAGAAGATCTCGCCGTTAAGCAGTTCGTCTCGCAGGCGCGCGTTGAAGCTCTCGACATAGCCATTCTCCCAGGGGCTGGCGGCCTCGGTCAGGATCAGCACGGCGTTAAAAGCCGGGTTGCGCGAGCTTGGCTGGAAGGAAAGCGCCAACATTCGCATCGACATTCGTTACGCCCCAAACCTCGCCGTTCTGAAGGCGGGAGCGGCAGGCTGGTGCGCGAATTGTCCGAGATACTCATTACAAGCACCAACTTGGCGACGATCACTCTGCATCGCGAAACGACGACGATTCCGATCGTTTTTGTGGGCGGCGGAGACATGATCAAGGAGGGGCTGGTTAAATCGCTCGCTGAGCCGGGCGGAAATGTGACTGGTTTCACGAATTTCGAGCCAGCAATGGGTGGCAAATGGCTGGAGCTTCTCAAAGAGATGTCGCCGACAATGAGCAGTGTCGGTTTCTTGCACAATCCCGAGACCCTCGCAAACATAAATGACATGCGTGCCGCGGTATCAGCTGCAGCGCCATTGCACCTGCAAATAATTCCCTTGGGCGTCCATGACAGCAATGAAATCGAGCGCGCTATAAGAAACTTTGCAGTGGGGTCGAACGTTGGCATGATCGTCGCGCCGAACCCGGTCACGATCGGTAACCACGATCAGATCGTTGATTTGGCGGCGTCCTCACGCTTACCCGCTATCTATCCGTTTGATTTCTACGCTACAGCCGGAGGCCTGATGTCTTATGGTCCTGATCAGGTGGACATGTTCAAGCGTGCAGGTTCGTACATCGATCGGCTTCTGAAAGGTGCAAGCCCTGGCACTCTTCCCGTTCAAATGCCCACAAAATTCGAGCTGATCGTCAACGACAGGACAGCAAAGTCCCTCGGTCTTGCTGTGCCAGTTTCGCTGTTGGCGCGCGCTGATCAGGTCATTGGATGAAACTCGAGAAGCTTGTCGAGCAACAGTTGTTGGGGGAAGAGCCGAAGTGACGTCGCTCCTGTATGCAGCGCCATCGTCACCAGGAGTTCATTCGCTTCCTCAATGCCATTGAGGCGCAGGTGCCAGCCAAAAAGTCTGTGCACGTGATCCTCGACAACTACGCCGTCCACAAGCATCCGAAGGTGCGGCAATGGCTCGACCGGCACCCGCGCTTCGCCTTCCACTTCACGCCGACCTCGTGCTCGTGGCTCAACGCAGTCGAGGGGTTCTTCGCCAAACTTGCCAAGCAGCGCCTCAAGCGCGGTGTCTTCCGATGTGTCGTCGATCTCCAAGCCACCATCAACCGCTTCGTCGCGCAGACCAACCACAATCCCAAACCCTTCACCTGGACCGCAGACCCCGACAAAATCATCGCCGCTGTCAGGCGTGGGCACCAAGTGTTAGATTCCATCCACTAGCGACTACGGAATCAGTGTCCAAAGATATGCCTGTGAGCAGTCGCGGAGACCCTAGTTACCTGACTTACCTGGCCGGATTTTAGTGTGCTATTCCTAGCGATTGCCCACGCTGCGGTCGGGGACACTTTTGATGCGGAATGTTTCCTCTCCGAAAGTTCCAAAACGACAAACCTTTCGTTTGCGCGGGGGACTGAAAGCGCTCGGGCCCGGCCTGATAACAGGCGCCTCTGATGACGACCCCTCTGGTATTGGCACCTACAGTCAAGCCGGAGCGCAGCTTGGGTTCGGCATCGGCTGGACCATGCTTTTGACCTATCCGCTTATGGTCGCTATCCAGGAAATATCGGCGCGGATCGGCCGGGTGACGGGCCATGGTATCGCTGGCAATGTTTGCCGTCACTTCGCTGGTCCGTTTCTTTGGCCTTTGTTGTTTTTGCTGTTTATCGCCAATACCGTGAACATCGCCGCAGATCTCGCGGCCATGGGCGACTCGCTCAAACTCCTGATCGGTGGCCCGCGCTTAGTATACGTCGTTACATTCGGCCTGGTTTCTGTGGCGGCGCAGATTCTGTTCGATTACAAGCGTTATGTCTCACTCTTGAAATGGCTTACGCTTTCGCTTTTCGCATATGTGATAGCGTTAGCCGTGGTGAGAGTGCCGTGGGGTCAGGCCCTACGCGGGCTCGTTATCCCGTCGATCCAACTTTCCGGGGATTACCTCACCACACTTGTCGCTATCTTCGGCACGACCATCTCACCTTATTTGTTCATCTGGCAATCGTCTCAGGAAGCTGAGGAGCAGCGTATCGATCCTGCCAAGCGTCCACTGAAAAGCGATGGGAAGAAGGCTACAGCCGAATTCCGCCGCATCCGTCTTGATACACTGATTGGCATGGCGTTCTCTAATCTCATTGCGCTATCGATCATGATCACCACTGCAACCACGCTACATGCGCACGGCCACACGGATATTCAAAGTTCGTCGCAGGCGGCCGAGGCGCTCAAGCCTCTGGCCGGACCTTTGGCGGAATTGATTTTTGCGCTCGGCATCATCGGTACGGGCCTTCTCGCCATCCCCGTCCTCGCCGGCTCGACCGCATATGCGGTTGCTGAGGGCCGTAAATGGCCGGTCGGTCTCGCACGTAAGCCGAAGGAAGCCATAGCGTTTTACGTCGTACTTGCGATATCGGGCCTGCTCGGGATTGCACTCGACTTCGCACCGCTCAATCCGATCAAAGCGCTCTATTGGAGCGCAGTCATCAATGGCGTGCTGGCCGCCCCGGTCATGATAGTGCTCATGATTCTTGTTCGGCGCCAGAAGGTCATGGGGAATTTCGTCGTCAGTGGATGGCTCTATTGGCTTGGCTGGGCATCGACGGTGGCAATGGCCCTTTGCATTGTGGGCATGGGCATTGGACTGTTGAGTGGATAATCGGCCGTGATCTTGCGAAACAAGCGCCAGCCTTCCGTTCGAGTTGTGATCTCTTCGGGCATTCTGGCGTCCGCTCTAATGTCAGTTCCACTACACGCGCAGACTGTGTCGTCGCCGACTGCGACACCCGAGGCACCGGCATCATCTACGCCCGGCGCAACCCAAACGCCCCCCGCTACGGTCACCACGCCTAACGGGTCGCCGCCTTCGACAAATCCTCCGGCGGCAGCATCCCCACCGGCAGCGGTACCGGTGACCGCGGTGACCAAGCAGAAAAAGAAGACTGCCGATACGCCGTCCAAAAAAGAGAAGAAGGAGGAGCACGAGCCGGTCGATCCGGATACCGGTTCCAGCACACTATCCGGCGAGACACTGGGCCTGCTGCCTAACCCCTTCGAAAGCAAGGGCATAAAGTTTACCCTCACTTATGTCGCGGACGGACTTGCCAATCTTATTGGCGGGTTGCGACGCGGCGCAATCTATGAAGGTCGTCTGAACGCCGCAATCGACCTTGATCTGGCGAAGCTCGTCGGAGCGCCAGGACTAACGTTCCACGCGAATGCGTTCCAAAGTCACGGTCCTCGGTTAAGCGCGCAATATATCGGCAATTTGATGCCTGTCAGCAGCATCGAGGAATTGGCAACCACGCGGCTCTACGAAGCGTGGTTTGAGCAAAAATTCTGGAATGACAAATTTTCCATTCGTGCGGGGCAACTCGCCGCAGACGCCGAGTTCATCACGGCACAGTACACGGACCCATTCATGGGAGCGACATATGGGTGGCCGGCCATCACTTCGCTCGACCTGCCAAGCGGTGGACCGTCCCCGCCTTTGGCGGCGATGGGGACCCGCATCAAGGCGATCCTCAACGATAACATTACGTTCCTCGCGGGCGTGTTCGATGGTAACGCCGCTGGGCCCGGCACTGATGATCCACAATCGCTCGACCGTTACGGCATCAACTTTCGAGTCAATGATCCGCCTTTTGCCATCAGCGAAGTCCAGTACGCTTACAACCAAGAAAAAAACTCAAAAGGGCTGCCCGGCACCGTGAAATTGGGTGGATGGTATCATGCCGGAACCTTTGACGACCAACGCTTTGCAGCAAATGGCCTGTCCCTTGCTTCGCCGTTGGCCGACGGTCCGGCACAGCTCAATTCCGACTATGGCGTGTATGCTGTTTTCCAGCAGATGCTCTACTCATTTGAAGGACCGCATCAGAGTGAGCGTAATATCGGCATGTTCGTGCGTGCGTCAGCGAGTCCGGAAGATCAACGGAACCTCGTCGATTTTTACGCTGACACCGGCGTCGCCGTATCTGGAGCGATGGCGTCACGGCCCGACGACAAATTCGGCATCGCATTCGCCTATTCTCACATCTCAAGCGCTGCGCGGGCTCTCGACCAAGATTACGCGCTTTTCGGGGTGCCGCGACCGCTGCGAGATTACGAAGCCAATATTACGGCCGCGTATGTCGCAGAAGTCCGTAAGGGTTGGACAGTTTGGCCGACCATTCAATATGTCATCAATCCCGGTGCCGGGTATGTGCTTGATAACGGGTTGGCTCAAGCTGTAAAAAATGCATTTGTATTCGGCGCCCGGACAGTCATAAAGTTTTAGCCACGCCGCAGCTTGCGGAGGGCTCTGGAGGGGCGTCTGGCCAGCGATTGGCTGCACGATCAGACGACAAGCCAAGGCCCATTTCGGCCCGTCAACGTATTCCAGCAGGGCGATGACATTTTGGCGATAATCGAGCTGCCGGGCATCGAAAGGATGGCCTCAAAATTCAAGCCAGTGCCACCGCCTTGAGCTCCTGCGCATCACGTCGAAGGTCCTTGACCTCGCCACCGATGAAGCCTGCATGGAGGGGATTATAAATCGACACTCGCTAGTCCTATGAAGATGTTCGCTCCTTCTACAGCTAATGGTCTGAGACCGCTGTAGTTTAGTACCGCGTCGAAAGGAACGAGGCGCGCGCCGGGAATTGACATAAACGCGCAGTGTCGAATCCCCGAGGCTCAATTGAGCAGGATGAGGTGCACATGAGGATCAATCATGGCGTTTTTCGTCTCTCAGAGTTTGACTCGAAACGATCCATTTAATTTCAAGCCCTTGCGAGCCGTCGCGTGAGGGTGCGGATGTGAGCGACGAAGACCCAGGCGACGGCGCTGGCGATGGTAGTTTCGAAGTCTTTGGCAAGCCGACGGCATCGACCGAGCCAGGCGAAGGTTCTCTCCACCACCCATCGACGCGGCAGCACTTCGAAGCCGGATGCCTGATCGGAGCGTTTGATGATGGCGATCGTCCAGGTGCCGATCTTGCGCAAGGCGTCGCGAAGCTTGTCCCCGGCATAGCCGCCGTCGGCGAAGACGTGGCGCAGCCAGGGATACAGGGAACGGATCGATGACAGTACACCGACCGCGCCGTCCCGATCCTGGATATCAGCTTGGTGGACCTGCAGGCCGACCAAATGTCCTTCGGTGTCGGTGACGATGTGGCGCTTACGGCCCTTGATCTTCTTGCCCGCGTCAAACCCGCGTGGACCGCCGCTTTCCGTAGTCTTCACCGATTGACTGTCGATGACGCCGGCGGTCGGGCTCGCCGCGCGCCCGGCGTTCTCGCGCGCTGCCATCACTAGCATGTGGTTGATGGCCACAAACGTTCCGCTGCGCGACCACTCATAAAAATAACCTTGCACGGTCGACCGCGGCGGGAAATCCCTCGGCAATTGCCGCCACTGACAACCGGTCGAGGCCATATACAGGATCGCGTTCACAACCGCGCGCAGATCGGTCTTTCGTGGCCGACCGATCAATCGACGCGGCGGCATCAGAGGCTCAATCAACTTCCACTCCGCTTCCGTCAGGTCGCTTGCGTAACGCAGTCCGTCCCGCACATAGTGCGGTCGAGTGATTTCGGTCCAGGCCATCGTGATCTCCCTCGAATCTTCGCAAATCCGATGGAATCACAACCTCCTGAAATCACTCACCTCTTTTTCGGTCAGGCTCTCAAGCACTCCGATTGGGCCACGGAGGTGGAGCGTAGCGGTAAGTCGTATGGACCGCGTGAAAGTACACTATCAGGGAGAAGAGGAACGAGAGGTGGTAGTTAAACTTGATGCGTCGTCGGACGATCAGGCGGTACAAGAGGTGCGACAGCAAATTGACAAAGCGGAGATAAGCTAAGCTTGAGTGCTCCTGGGATGACGCGTGTCGAGCTCGTTCAAAGGGTTCTGTTCGAAGAAACGACTTCCATTGCAGAATAAGGGTTTGGGTGCGATCCCTCTGGCCATGATCTGAGGTGTTCGCGGACGAGTTGTTGATTAGCCGAACTTGATCCTGCCGGTCCAACGATTCCTGCGGCCTCTCGGCCTTTTGCGAGTATAGCTGAAAGCCAGAACACCGCGCCCACTCCGAATAGTCCTTCTCTCTCGGCCGTCGGAACCATTTTCCGGGCGTCTCCTTCAGTGTCGACGCATCGAGCATCGACTTTGCCAGGAGCTTCTTCAACCTGCGGTTTGCCTCTCCAGAGTCTTAAATCCCGATTTCCCGGGTGATCTGCACAAAATGTTCGCTCGGAAAATTGAAGCGGTCGGCGGGATGAATTGAGTTGCGGTACAGGAATGAAAACAGCCGACGCCGCCACGCCGCCAGCCGCGGTTTATGCTTGCGCGCCACCACGTAGTCGCGCTCGCTGAAGTAGATGGCATCGTCAGATTTAATTGGGCACCTGACTTTGTCGCGCTCCAACGCCCTCGAAACGTCGGGATTTTCCATAAAGCCGAAACGCACTGTCACCCGCCAAAATCCGTGGCCGAGCGGCTCGACATGCAGCCGGCTTTTCGCGCGCACGCGTGGCGCCGAGGTAAACTGCACCGTCAGCGCGACCACCTCCTCGTAGAGCGAGCCCATCTGGCGAACGTGATCGGCGATCAGCTGCGGAATAAAACCCCGCAATCGGGTGAGGAAAATCGCGCGGCCGGGAACGCGGGGAATCTTATGATCACGCAATTGGCGGACGAATTGCCCGATTGAGACGGCGTCGCGCTCCTGGCGCCGGTGCATAGCATCGATGCCGGAATGCCACGTTGTCATCACGACGAAAATCGTTACGCCGAACAATAGGGGGATCCAGCCGCCCTCGACGATCTTGGTGAGATTGGCGATGAAGAAGGCGAGATCGACGCATATAAACAAGAAGAATAAACCGACCGCCGCCCACGCCGGCCAGCGCCATAAAACGCGCATGATGCGATAGAGTATCGCCGTCGTCATCAGCATGGTGGTGGAGACGGCCGCGCCATACGCACCGGCAAGCCGGTCGGAACTGGCGAAGCCGATCGTCAGCGCCAGCGTGCCAATCATCATGAGCCAGTTCACGAATGGCACGTAGATCTGTCCGGATTCTTCGGACGAGGTTTGTTTGATATGCATTCCGGGCAGCCAGCCGAGCTGCATCGCTTGGCGTGTGAGCGAAAACGATCCAGTGATGATGGCTTGGCTGGCAATGACAGTCGCCACCGTGGCCAGGGCGACCGCCGGATAGAGCGCCCAACTCGGTACAAGTTTGAAAAACGGACTATCGCTGCCGCCTTGAATGCTTAGCAGCAGAGCGGTCTGGCCGGCATAATTGAGAAGCAGTGCGGGCAACACGACTGCGGACCAGGCAATGCGAATAGGTTTGCGGCCGATATGCCCCATATCCGCATACATGGCCTCGGCGCCGGTCACGCAGAGAAACACGGCGCCGAGAATGGCGAGGCTCGACGCGGCATGATGCGCCAAGAACGCCGCCGCGTAATACGGATTAATCGCCACCACGACATGCGGTGCCTTGCCAATGCCGATAACGCCGAGGACGGCGATGAAGGCGAACCAGATGAGCATCAGGGGACCGAACGCACCGCCGACGGCAGCGGTGCCGAACCTTTGCACGAGGAACAGGGCCAACAGCACGGCGGCGGCAATCGGCATTGTGTAGGGCGCAAAGTCGCCGCTGGCATTTTTGAGTCCTTCGACCGCGCTCAATACCGAGATCGCCGGCGTGATCATGCCGTCGCCGTAAAGCAGGGCAGCGCCGATCAAACCGAATGCGATGAGATATCGCTTGCGACCGCGCCAGCTGACGCGTGTCAGCGACATCAGCGCCAGGATACCGCCTTCGCCGCGGTTATCTGCGCGCATCACCACTAGGGCATATTTGAGCGCGACCACGATGAGCAACGCCCAGAAGATCAGCGACAGGCTTCCGAGCGCGCTTTCGGCGCCGAAATGGCCGCCATTGGTCTTGGCAATGGCCTGATAAACGTAGAGCGGGCTGGTTCCGATGTCGCCATAAACGATGCCTAGCGCAGTGAGAACCGCGATCGGTTTGAGCCCATCCGGTGGCTGCAAAAAAGCCGCTTTGCCTTCGGCAATCGTATTCAAGAAACCCCCCGGGCCACAACGGCCGGTTCGCGGCCAGATTGACTGCGCCTCGACAACGCCGCCTTAAACGAAGGGTTCAATCGGGCCGGTCGCACCCGAGCGTGCGAAGTCCATCGCACTGATCGTGCTGCCCGCTGGTCAGAGGAACCAATACCGTGCGGCGATGGCGGCACCTATCGTCGGTGCGAACAGCAGGGGCATCCGCCGGGCTTGGCGCTCATTCCAGGCGCCGATTAAACCCTCGGCTTGGCGGCAGCCTCTGCGCCGCCTTGGCCTTCCGATCGGCTTCCATCCTGCGGCGGTTAGAGCCCATGGTCGGATCGTCGCCGAACCGGACTGAGAGTCAACGGGCAGTCCCAGCGTGACTGTAACGGGGCTGCCCCCTCAACCCGCCATTCCGCTCTGCTGTGAGAGCAGAGCCGGAATCCCGCCACTCGCCCAGCTTCGACCACGCCGCCGTCCCGAAAGGTTGCGTACCGCGATAGCGACAGCTTTCTTCTGACCGACCAGAACGACCCGCCGCTTGCCCCGGGTGACGCCGGTTGGCTGATTTGAGCTTTTGGGAGAACCGTCAGGAGACTTGCGAGTTGGCATCGGTAGTAGAGTCTCAGCTTGAAATGGCCATTCCACATTCCAGGTGAAGCCGAGTTGGTTCGCGCTGTCCGACGACGAGCCGCACCCATGCCGCAGCCCGCCGCGGTATCGCCCGCTGAATACTGGACGTTTCTCTGCGCGGCCGCCCTTCTTGCCATCGCCTTTGCCGTCCCCAGAAATTTGGGCGACCGCGGTAAGCTCAGAGGCCGGCCGGCGACTGGCGCGTTCGGTACCGCGAGCAGCAGCGACGAGCCGACGGGCGTGCAATACGCGCGCGCTCAAGAGGCGGGTCGTGGACGGCGCGCAGAAGCACCGTGGCAAATCCCCTGGCGCGGTTGGAAAGACATCCTGTGGCGCACCTACCAGCAGATCGGCGAGGACCGCCTGCTGGCGGTCGCTGCCGGGGTGGTCTTCTACGGCTTGCTCGCCCTGTTTCCCGCCATCACGGCAATCGTCTCGCTCTACGGGCTGTTTGCGAATGCTGCTACGATCAGCGATCACCTCTCGATGGCGGCCGGTATTTTGCCGGCTGGCGCCATCGATATCATTAGCGAGCAGGTCGCTCGCCTTGTTTCGAAGGGTGACGCTAAGCTTGGCCTCGGCTTCATCGTCGGCCTTCGGCGTCAGAGGATAAGCCAGGAGATGGTCCGCCATTTTGGGGTGTCTCAGCCTTGGTGCCCTTTCATCATCGAACCAATGTTTTGAAACAATCGTTCGATGCGATTACACCGCATGTCCTTGTCGGTCTTTCCGAGCAGATAGGCTGCGAGGCCATCAACTATCTTTTCGTTAATTCCCGTCGAGTTTGAGGGTTGGAATAGCGGGAGTTCGTCGAGTTCGTCATCTTCGTCGTCCAGAACGGCAAAGCGACTATGCGTGCGATTGGGCGAAAGCAGCCCCATTGCTGACATCGCCGAACGACGCTGACGACAGAGCCGAGGTTAGCTTGCGCAGGGGTTTGTCTAGGGCCATTCCAAAATTGACGGATAGCGTCGCTTAGCACGCCACGAGGGCCGGATGGTCATTATCGTCATACGTCGTTTTGTAAGGCCGGACAGGGTCGATGAATTTATTGCGGCCTACCAAAAGCAGTCGCCAATCAATGACCCGGCTTTCAGAGGAGAGACATTAGCACGAGGGAGCGAGCGTAACAGCTTGCCTCCCGCTCTACGTCGGCTCGTTGCCGATGAGACGGCTGGCGTCAATATATACCTTCAGGTGAGCGCTCACTTTCCTTCGAAGCTCTATTCCCATGACCCCGCCGCCTGATTGCTCGTGAGCTGATTGGAGCGCTGCGGCGTCTAGCGGATCCATCCTTTTAGCCGCGTCGATGAACGCGGTGCGAAACGATTTTGCTCGCGATGGATCGGCCGCGGCGGCGAGCAGCCTCGCCCAAAGATCCTGCAACTCGTCTCTGCTCTCCTCCGCCGCAGCGATGAGAATGGGCAGCGTGACCGAAAGGCTAGCGGGTTCGGCTTCTTTGGCGTCTCGTGCTCGTAATCGCTCTCTCGCCTTTTCTATTATGTGCGCAAGGTTTTGCGCGCGACGAACCCCGAGCCAGTCTCCGCCGAGGTAGCCGATGAGATTTTGAAGGTGGATGCCGAACGTTTTGTTCAAGAAATCGCCGAGACCCTGCAGCGCCTTGATGGCCTCCGCGATGGCCTTCGCCTGCTCATCGCTGATCGGAATTCGACCGTCGGTCACCAGCGTTCTCCTCGGAGGTAGAAGTGGAGGTAGATTTCAAAAATCTGAAATTCAACAATGAGTTCAACGACAATGGCGGAAGGGGTGAGATTCGAACTCACGGGAGCCCTCGCGAGCCCCGCCGGTTTTCAAGACCGGTGCCTTAAACCACTCGGCCACCCTTCCATCGCTGTAACATCAAGCACTTAGAGATATATAGATCGTGAACATTCGGGCAACTTCGATGGCTCTGTGCCCAAGCTGTGCCCAACAGCATCATTGCAACATACCTTTGAACAACGCGCCGGTAACATCGGCCGCTTTCTCGTCCGCTTTTTTCGTCCGCTTGGCGTAGCTGCGAAGCATGACGGCGGGATCATGTCCGCACCGGGCGGCCACTTCATGAATTGGTATCCCTCGGTTGAGCAACAATGTCTCGTGTGTGCCGCGCAGATCGTGGAAACGCAATCCAGCAAAGCCGAGCAGAGTTGCCTTGCGCACGAATTCCTTTGTCGTATTCCGCGGATTGCGTAGCTTGGTGAACGAGAAGCTTTCACCGGGGGCAGGTGGGTTCGGAAACATTAGCGCAGCAGCCGGCAGCTTCACCAACGACAGATCGACCGCCGCGCCATCAGGGACGCCGGCCATAAGGCGCAAATGTTTCTCACGCTCGGCAAGCAACAGTGACAGGAGCTCGGCATCGATCGTGATAGTCCGCTTGCCTCGCTCCGTTTTCGGTCCCTTGATCCGCAGACCATGCTCGTCGGTTTCCTCGATCGCGCGCTCGATGCGCAGGGTCTTTTTATCGATATCGAGGTCGCACCATTGCAGTGCCAAAATCTCGTTCCGCCTCGCTCCGGTGGCCGCAGCCACGGCGACGATCGGAAACAGCGCCGTGCCTTTGAAGCCGCGGACGAGTGCCAACAACTGCTCCTCCTCAAGCACCATGCCGTGATCCGACTCGGCAGGAGAGGGGACCTTGGCAAGTTCGAGCATCGGATTACGCAACAGCTTCCGGGTTCGCGTAGCCGTTCCGAGGCAGGCGCCGAGGACAATGTGCACATGATGTGCCGTGCGCGCCGATATTTTGTCGGTGAGCTTGACGTACAGGCTATCAATCTCGCTCGCCTTGAGTTGCTGCAATGGCCGCAAGCCCAGCGTCGGCTGCACATGGCGGCCGATCGCCGGCCGGGCTCATCCTCGTAATAAACATAGGCCAGCGCCTGGTCGAAGCCGTCCCTGACGATGAAGCAGGCCGACGTCTCCTCGATCGACCAGGGCGGCGGGAAGCGACGTTCCGGCATCGGATGAGCCACCCAGAAAAAGGGACGGCCCCGGAGCGTAGTCCGGGGCCTTCCGCAAGGCTGCGGGGATGTTGGGGGGGGACGGCAGGCCGGCAGAAAATCAACCTCCGAAGTAGCCGGTGCACTCGTACCAACGATAGGGCGACCGATTCTTGTCGCGCAAGGTCTTGAACCATCGAGTAACGCGCTTGCCTGTCTGCTTCGTCATGGGGCTCTCCTCAGCATTGGCCAAAATCGATGGTCCGTTTTAGCGGCTCGCCGACGAGTGCGAAGTGACCGCCGTCACACATTGTCACTTCCGGTTGGTGCGTTGCGTCTGACATTGTACGCCCATAGTGCTGCACCATGGCAAAAACCAAGCTCAAAAAGCGGTTGGCTATCCGCATTGCGGCACCGCTCATAGCCAAGCTTAAGACCTGCGCCGAACGGGACGGCCGGCCACTGTCCAGCTACGTGCGGAAGGTGCTGACCGATGCCGCGGCGAGTGCGCGGCCATGAACGAGCTCGACCAGCCCGGAAACCTGGGGCGAGCTCGGCCCCGCCATGAAGGCGCTCAATGAGCGGCAACGGGAATTCGTTCGCCATCTCGTGACTGGCAAACCCGGGCAAGGCTCCCTTACGCGAGCCTACAAGCTTGCCGGTTACAAGAGCGGCAAGGGCATCGACGCTATCCAAAGAGGCGCACCGCCTGTCACGCGACGAGCGGGTGATCGCTGCCATCGCCGAGGAGTCGAAGAAGGTGCTGCGCATCGGCCATCCCGAGATTGTCGCAGCGAGCCTTTAACCTAGTGCGGTCGCCCGAGCCATCGCGACCATGGCCGCGCCGTTTTCGGCTTACTCGATCGCCTGGACCCGGTGCAGACCAAGCACCTCGATCGACGTCACCCACCGCACGATCGATCCCGACCAGGAAGCGCTTGAGGAGATGCGAGCCGCCCGCAAGCTGGGCGCCACGCGCGCCAAGCTCCTCGAGCTGTACGGCGCCAACGGCCTCGATCGCCTTGAGGCGTTGGAAGCGGTCGACAATGCGCGGCGTGCCGATGCCGCGAAGATCATCGAGCATCAACCCGAGGCAGGTCATGACCGATAACGAGACGCCCGACCCGGCAAAGCTTTTGAAGCTTGCGCGGCAGGCTTACACCTCGTCGGAGTATCGCAAGAAATTCCACGTCGCGGACTTTTGGGGCCAAGCCGAATGGTACGAGCCGCAATTGCGGTTCTTCGCCGCCGGCGCCAAGCAGCATCAGCGCCTAATCCGCGGCGGCAACCAGACCGGCAAATCATTTTGCTGCGCCTTCGAGGCCGGCCTGCATATGACCGGCCAGTATCCGCGATGGTGGACCGGCCGGCGCTTTACCAAGCCGACCCGCGGCTGGGTTATCGGCCCCGAGCGCACGCTCGTCCGCGACGGCCCGCAGAAGAAACTCACAGCGATGCAAGGCGAGTTTGGCACCGGCGTGATTCCGCTCGCCGCGTTCACCGGTCAGGCCGATCATGGTCCCGGGCGGCACCGGCTCGATCGATACCATGAGCGTCGCGCACGAGACGGACGGCGTCCGCGACGGCATCTCAACGGCCACGTTCAAAAGCTTCGAGCAGGGCGCCGAGAAGATGCAGGCCGAATCGGTCGATTGGATCTGGATCGACGAGCGCTGCTCCGAGGAGATTTATTCCGAACTGATCGCCCGCACCACGGCAACGGACGGCATCGTGTTCCTGTCCTACACGCCATTGAAGGGCGGCGGCGAGCTCACATACCGATTTCTCAATGAGTACAGCCCCGACCGCATCGACATTCGGATCGACGCTCAGGAAGCCAAGCACATCAGCGCCGAGCGGCGCGCGCAGCTTGAGGAAAGCTACCTTCCGCACGAGCGCGAGGCCCGCATTCACGGCCGGCCGCAGCTTGGCATTGCCCGCGTGTTTCCGTTCCCGATCGAAACCCTTATGCGCGCCTTTGATCCCGATAAGGAGATAAAAGGCCTGGGCCAAGTGGATCGTAGGAATGGACTTCGGCTACGACCATCCGTTCGCGGCCGCACTCTGCGCCTGGGTGCCCGAGATCGACGAATTCTTTGTCGTCGACGGCTTCAAGATGGAACGGAGCGAAGCCCTCTACCACGTCAAGCGCATCGCCGGCATGTGCCGCGGGCTGCGAATCCCGATCGCCTGGCCCCATGACGGGCTGCAGCATGAGAAGGGCAGCGGCGTTGCGCTGGCGGACGTGTACCGCCGCGTCGGGGCGCAGATGCTCCCAAGCCACGCGGAGAATAAGGGCGGCGGCTATCACGTCGAGCCGGCCATCGAGGAAATGTGCGGCTTCATGAAGCGCGGCGCATTCTACATCGCCAGCCACATGACCGAGCTCGGCGAGGAGTTGCTGAGCTACCACCGGGACGAGGATTACAAGATCGTCCGGCTGCGCGACGACCTGCTATCCGCGACCAGGTATGCCTTCATGATGAGGCGGTCCGGCAAGCTGCTCGATCTCTGCGAAACCTACGGCCGGGCGCCGGGCGTCGACGGCGCTCAATACGATCCGCACCCGCCGCGTCGGGATCAGGGGCGCCGGCAGCAATACGCGAGAGGCACACCGAGCCACGAGGATGGGGACATCAATCCCTTTACGGGCCAAATGGACAGATGACATTCGCGCCCGGTTGCCGTGTACCGCTTTATTGCTCGGGTGAACGTCGTTTGATTCGTCGCTCTGCAGCGAGCCTAATTCGTTCTGGCTCCGTGTATATCCGTTCTAACAATGCCACGGTGAAATCCTGCAGGTCTAAGGCGTCAGCTTTTTCAAGGGTGCCCTGATGCGCCCCATCATTTCCGTCTTCGCGCACGCATGAAGATAGCCCTTCGAGGTCTTTGGGAAGGCGTCCATTTGCGAATAGCCATGGCAGCCTCAGTCCGAGATCACGCCTGACCTTTCTATTGGGTCCGCTAGCGTCGTCGTCAGACGGCAGCAAAGGCTTGGTCGTTAGATCGATCACAAGGCGAAACATGGAGGCCGCGGCATTCGGGCAGTTCGTAACAACCGAGGTGGTGCCCTCACGAAAAGCGTTCGCGATCGCTTCCGGTACGTGGTCGGGGGGCGCTAGCGCTCCAACGTCCTTTAGGCAAATGTAGCCTTCACTCTCAAAATACTCGTTTAGGGACCCTCCAATATCCGTAGGCTGATGCTGCGCTAGGTACTGCTCGTCGGCGGACGCTTTTTGAGTGATCACGAACGTTGTTGACGTCTTACAGTTTCTGCAAGTGCAAAACGTCTCATAACAGCTCTGCCAGTCATACCGCCGCTTAGACGGAATCGCTCTAAGGACATCAAAGGTCATGCTCTTCGCACGACACCGAGGACAGTCTTCTACAAGGACGGTAGGCATTTTACAGCCGTCTCACTGGCGTGAATTTTCAGAGTCACGGATGCTTGTGCCCAAGTTTGTGCCCAAACTCACAAGCACACAATGGACTAGATGGAAGCAGATAGACGGACGGAGCGATGGAAAGCCCGGAATGCTTGATGGTCTGGCATCGGACGACACCGGCTCGCACCAAACCCGTCGACTTTCAAGACCGGTGCCTTAAACCACTCGGCCACCCTTCCGCGGCGGCATGGAATTAAGCCGAGACAGTGAAGAAAGCTACCGGCAAAACGAGCCGCGGATTTTGAGCGATTTGCCGGTCCGCCGGGGCAGGAAACAAAACGCAGAATGCCGCTCTGCAATGATCCGTTCACTATCGTGAGCCACTTGTCCAATTCGGCCACAATCTGACCACGCTGGAATTCGATATAGTTTCGTTCGGGACGGGGATGATGCGGGGTCGGCTTGGTTCGGCGTTGCGGCGGGTTGCGCAATTTGGCGCCTGTGCCGTGCTTTGCCTCCTCGTCGCCAATTGCGCCAATAGAGGCAATGTCGACGACCGCTACGGGGTCTCACCGAGCGCGCGGCTGGTCTCCCCCGGGGAGCCGGTGCCCAAGGGCGGCGGCGTCTATCGGGTCGGCTCGCCCTATATGGTGGGCGGCCGCGTCTACGTTCCCCACGAAGACCCGAACTACAACGCGGTGGGACTGGCGTCCTGGTACGGCGCCGATTTCCACGGTCGCGAGACCGCGAACGGCGAGATTTTTGATCTCAATTCGATATCCGCCGCGCATCCCACTTTGCCGCTGCCGAGCTACGTGCGCGTGACGAACCTAAGCAACGGCCGCTCTCTGATCGTCCGCGTCAATGACCGCGGGCCCTATGCGCACGACCGCATCATCGACGTCTCGATGCGGGCGGCGCATCTCCTTGGCTTCACCAATCGCGGCCTCGCCTGGGTGCGGGTCCAATATGTCGGCCGCGCGCCGGTCGAAGGCTCTGACGACCGCGTGTTGGCGTCGACGTTGCGGGAGAACGAGCCGGCGCCGGCGCCGGGAGACGTGCGGCTTGCGGCAATGCCGCTGGTGCCGGCTTTCCCCAGCCAGCCGCCGCCGGTCCGCCGTGAACGGCTGGCCAGCGCTTTGCCTGCCCTGACTGCGACCGACGCGTCATATTCTTCCGGCCCGTCAACAGGCGTGATGTCATACACGGAAGCGCCTGACGGCACCGATGGCACCGCCCAATTCCTCAATGGCCGCGGACTTTATTGAGCGTTGGCTTCGATTTTAGGTGAAGTCGCGCCGCGGCATTTTCACAGGGTCTCATCGCGGGCTTGCGCCTGGCCTATTTGGCGCGGGATACAGAGCGCGGCGCGAAGTGGAGGTCGGTTTGCCGAAGCGGTATTGGCCAACATTGTCGGGGAGGGGACTACGGCGTCTCGCCGGCACGGGATCGGCCGCACTTTTGGTCACCGCGCTCGCGCTCGGTTTCCTGCCTGCGCGCGCGGCGCCCGCTGCCGCACCGAAGGCCGAAGCCGGGTTTCAGACCAGCGTGCCGACCGCGATCCTGCTCGACCCCGAGAGCGACAGCATCCTGTACGAGAAAAATGCCGAGCAGCCCGTCGAGCCGGCGAGCCTCGCCAAGCTGATGACGCTGGAATATCTGTTCAACGAGATCAAGCACGGCCGCGTCAAGCTCGACGACACTTACACCGTCAGCGAAAACGCCTGGCGCAAGGGCGGAGCGCCGTCGCACGGCTCCACCATGTTTGCTGCGATCCACAGCAAGGTTGCCGTGTCGGATCTGCTCCAAGGCATCGTGGTCGATTCCGCCAATGACGCCTGCATCGCCGTCGCCGAAGCGCTGGCCGGCAACGAAACCGCGTTCGGCGCACTGTTGACCAAGCGGGCGCGCGAGATCGGGCTGCAGAACTCGACCTTCGCCAACGCCACCGGCCTGTCCGATCCCACTACGCGCGTCACCGCGCGCGACATGGCGGAACTGGCCCGCCACATCATCCAGACCTATCCCGATCTTTATCCGCTGTTCGCCCAGCGTGATTTCACCTGGGACAATATCCATCAGGAGAACCGCAATCCGCTGTTGGGCATGGGCATCGGCGCCGATGGATTAAAGACCGGCGAGACCAAAGAAGCCGGATTTAATCTGGTCGGCTCCGCGGTGGCGGACAATTTGCGCCTGATCGTCGTCGTCACCGGGGCAAAGAACGACAAGGAGCGCGCCGATGAAGCGCGTAAATTGCTGGATCTTGGTTTTCACGGCTTCAAGTCCCGGGTCCTGTTTGCCGAAGGCCAAACCGTCGGCGAAGCCAAAATCTTCGGTGGTGCACAGAGCTACGTGCCGCTGGTCGGTCCCGGCCTGATCAAAGTCATGATCCCGCGCGACAACAGCGAGCGGCTCAACGCCCGCATCGTCTATAGCGGTCCGGTGCCGGCGCCGATCATCAAGGGCCAGACCGTTGCCGAGCTCAAGGTGTGGCGCGGCGACGATCTCGCGCTCGATGTGCCGTTGCAGGCTGCCGATGACGTCGGCAGAGGCAGCATGACCCAGCGCGCCATGGACGGTGCGACCGAACTGATTATCGGCCTTTTGCGCGCCGGGGTGGCCAAGCTCTAGGCCCGGCGCGTGCGCGGTGGACTTAAGCTCCTTATATTGCGCTCAGTGGCCTCTGCGTTGTCCATATTGTGGTTGCATAAAATTGCGTAACTTATTGATTGTTATCGATTATCAGTAGCCCATCGATTTGGGCGCGCGGTGTGCGCGGACGAGAAGGTTGGCGATGCGAGGCAAGTTCATCACCTTCGAGGGCGGCGAGGGCACCGGCAAGTCGACACAGGCCGCGATGCTGGCGCTGCGCCTGGAAGCGATCGGACTTGCCGTCCATTTGACCCGCGAGCCCGGCGGCTCGCCCGGCGCGGAAATTATCCGCCATGTCTTGCTCTCGGGCGCCGCAAAGCCGTTCGGGCCCGACGTCGAAGCGATGCTGTTTGCGGCGGCACGCGACGATCACGTGCAATGCGCAATCCTGCCGGCGCTCAATGCCGGGAAATGGGTCATCTGCGACCGCTTTGCCGATTCCACGCGCGTCTATCAGGGCATCCTCGGTCAGGTCGATCAGCGGCTGATCAAAGGGCTCGAGCGCGTGTCGATCGGCGATCTTGCACCCGACCTCACTCTGGTGCTCGACGTGCCGGTCGAGCTTGGACTTGAACGCGTAAAATTGCGCCGCGGCGAGGCGGCGGCGGACCGCTTCGAAGCGGAAAACGTCGAATTTCATCAAAAACTGCGCGAGGCTTATCTTGCGATTGCGGTCGCGGAGCCCGAGCGTTGCGTCGTGGTCGATGCCGGCGTGCCCAAGGAAGCGGTGGCGCGAAAAATCTGGAACGCCGTTGGCGCCCGGCTCGATCCCCTGACCTATCCGGTCGCTGGCGAACGGCTGCGTAGCGAAGTCGGTGCGTCGTGAGCCCGCGCGATGCCGATGAAGACGACGAGATCGGCGAACCCCCGCCGCGCGCGACGACGGTGCTGTTCGGCCAGGAGGGCGCTGAAACTGCCTTGCTGGCAGCCTATCGCTCCGGCCGCGTGCCGCATGCCGTTCTGATTGCCGGGCCGCAAGGCATCGGCAAAGCGACGCTGGCTTATCGTCTGGCGCGCTTCGTCTTGGCCCATCCCGATCCGGCAGCCCCCGATGTTGCGGCGGCAACCTCGCTGTTCGTCGATGCCAAGCATCCCGTGGCGCGCCGGATTACCGCTCAGGCCCAGCCCGACCTTCTCGTCATCGAGCGCACGCTCAACGACAAGGGCGCGTTGCACAAGCAGATCGCGGTCGAAGACATCCGCAAGACCGTGACGTTTTTCGGCTCGACCGCGGGCGAGGGCGGGTGGCGCATCGCCATCGTCGACGCGGTCGACGAATTGAACCGCGCCGGTGCCAATGCGCTGTTGAAAATTCTCGAGGAGCCGCCGGAACGCGCGCTGTTGCTCCTGGTCAGTCATTCCGCCGCGCGCGTGCCGGCGACATTGCGCTCGCGCTGCCGCATCCTCACGCTGCGGCCGCTCGGCGAGGCCGATGTCGCGGCGGCGCTTGCGGCCGCGACCGGATCGGCGGCGGAGGACCCCGACATTGCCGCGGCGGCCGCGGCTGCGGAAGGGTCGGTGGCGCGCGCGCGGGCCTTTCTCGACGAGGGCGCTATGGTATTGCGTCGGCAGGCGCTCGGTCTTCTCGACCGGTTACCGGCGCTCGACGCCAAGGCGCTGCATGCGCTTGGCGAAGCGCTGGCCGGAACCGACCCGGAGCCGCTGGCCGCCTTCGTCGATACCGTCAATACCTGGCTGTCGCAGCGGCTTTACCGCGAGCAAAACGTGCTCGACCGGGCGCATCGCCTGGCCGACGCTTCCGAGAACATCAATCGCGCCGCCCGCGACGCCGAAATCTACAATTTGGAGCGAAAGCCGCTGGTTTTCAGCGTTTTCGGCTTGCTTGCCGACGCCACGCGCGGTTGATACCAAGCCCGACAAAGGTTCAGCGCGACATGCCCGGCACGCCCTATTACGTCACTACCGCGATTGCGTATCCCAACGGGCCGCCACATATCGGCCACGCCTACGAGGCGATTGCGACCGACGCCATCGCCCGCTTTGCCCGGCTCGACGGCCGTGACGTGTTCTTTCTCACCGGCACCGACGAGCACGGCATCAAAATGCTGCAGACGGCGAATAAGGAAAAGCTGACGCCGCGGCAACTGGTGGAGCGCAACGTGCCGCGCTTCCAGGCCATGGTGAAAAAGTTCGAGTGCTCGAACGACGATTTCATCCGCACCACCGAGCCGCGCCACCATGCCTCCTCGGTCGCGATCTGGCAGCGCATGGAGGCGAACGGCGACATTTATCTGGACAAGTATTCTGGCTGGTATTCGGTGCGCGACGAGGCCTATTACGACGAGAGCGAAACGCGGCTCGACGACAAGGGAACGCGCCTTGGCCCGAACAACACGCCGGTCGAATGGGTCGAGGAGGAAAGCTACTTTTTTCGGCTTTCGAAATACGCCGAGCCGCTGCTCAAGCTCTATCGGGACACGCCGGATTTCGTGCTGCCGAAGGAGCGCATGAACGAGGTCGCAAGCTTCGTCCGTGGCGGCTTGCAGGATCTGTCGTTGTCGCGCACCACGTTCGATTGGGGCATCAAGGTGCCGGGCAACGACAAGCACATCATGTATGTGTGGGTCGATGCGCTGACCAATTACATCACCGCGGTCGGCTTTCCCGTCACCGACAGCGAGAAATTCAAGAAATACTGGCCGGCCGATCTGCACGTCATCGGCAAGGATATCGTGCGCTTTCACGCCGTCTATTGGCCGGCGTTCCTGATGTCGGCCGACATCGCGGTGCCGCGGCGGATTTTCTCGCACGGCTTTCTGTTCAACCGCGGCGAGAAAATGTCGAAATCGGTCGGCAATGTCATCGATCCGTTCGCGCTGGCGGATGCCTATGGCGTCGATCCGCTGCGCTATTTCTTGCTGCGCGAAGTGCCGTTCGGCCAGGACGGCAATTACAGCCACGAGGCCATCGTCAATCGCATTAATGCCGACCTCGCCAACGACCTCGGCAATCTGGCGCAGCGCTCGCTGACCATGGTGGCGCGCGGCTTGGGCGGCGTGCTGCCGCAACCCGGCGCCTGGAGTGAGAACGACAAGGCCATCTTAAGCGCCGCCGACGCCATGATCGGCAAGGCGCGCGAAGCGATGGCGACGCAACAGCTGCACCATGTGCTCAACGCGGTGTGGGCGGTGGTGGCTGATGCCAACCGCTACTTCGCCGGCGAAGCGCCGTGGGCGCTGGCCAAGACCGATCCGGCGCGGCAGGGCACCGTGCTCTATGTGACGGCGGAGGTTTTGCGGCAGATCGCCATTTTGGCTTTGCCGTTCATGCCGGGGTCGGCCGGAAAACTGCTCGATCTATTGGCTGTCCCAGCCAACGAGCGAACGTTCGCCTTTCTCGGCGGCAAGCATCGCATCGCCGCAGGTGCGAAACTGCCCGCGCCGGCCGCGATCTTCCCGCGTTATGTCGAGCCGGAAAGCCGCGCGGCCCAATAGCAAACAGAAACATGCTGATCGACAGCCATTGCCATCTCGATTTCCCGGACTTTGCCGCCGAGCTCGAGGCTGTGGTCGCGCGCGCCCGTGACGCCGGGATCGAGCGCATGGTCACGATTTCCACGCGTGTCGCACGCCAGCCCGATCTTCTTGCGATCACGGAGCGCTTTCCGGACGTGTTCTGCTCGGTCGGCACGCATCCGCATTACGCCGATGAAGAGCTCGATATCACCGCGGCCGATCTCGTCGCGCGGACGAAGCACCCGAAAGTCGTGGCGCTGGGCGAAGCGGGGATCGACTATCACTACGACAAT
Source organism: uncultured Alphaproteobacteria bacterium (assembly GCA_963822935.1). GTDB lineage: Bacteria > Pseudomonadota > Alphaproteobacteria > Rhizobiales > Xanthobacteraceae > BOG-931. The sequence goes on along the minus strand of CAWGJP010000020.1, from coordinate 153,679 downwards.
TCCCCGCGCGAGGCGCAAGAGCGTGGCTTTCGCAGCCATATCGCGGCTGCGCGCGAGACCGGGCTGCCGCTCGTCATCCATTCGCGCGAGGCCGACGACGACACCGCGCGGATTCTCGAAGAGGAGAGCGGGAAGGGCGCCTTCCCCGCCGTGCTGCACTGTTTCACCGGCGGTCCCGATCTGGCGCGGCGCGCGGTCGCACTCGGCCATTTCGTGTCCTTCACCGGCATTTTAACCTTTAAGAATTCGGCGGCGTTGCGCGCGATCGCCGCTGAACTGCCGGCCGACCGCATTTTGGTCGAGACCGATGCGCCTTATTTGGCGCCGGGAAAATATCGCGGCAAGCGCAACGAGCCGGCTTTTGTGGTCGAAACCGCAAAAGTGCTGGCTGAGACCCGCGGCGTGTCGTTTGACGAGATCGCGCGGCAGACGACTGCGAACTTCTTCCGCTTGTTCAGCAAGGTACCGCGATCCGCCGGCGCGGATAAATTTATGCAATCTGCGCCAACGAAATCTTCGGCCGCCTGACCGCGAAGCGATTTTTGCAATGACCTTGAAATTCACCATTCTCGGCTGCGGCTCTTCCGGCGGCGTGCCGCGGCCGGCTCTTGGCTGGGGCGATTGCGATCCGGGTAACCCGAAGAACCGCCGTCGGCGCACCTCGTTGTTGGTCGAGCGCGCGGCGGCAGACGGCGGCGGACCCACGCGCGTCCTGGTCGACACTCCGCCGGATTTGCGCGAGCAAATGATCGACGCCGACGTCGATCGGCTCGACGGCGTGCTCTACACCCACGAACATGCCGACCATACCCATGGCATCGACGATTTACGCGCTTTCTTCCTCAAGCAGCGGCGGCGCGTCGACGTTTATCTTGATGAGCCGACCGCCGCGTCGCTGCATGTCAAATTCGGCTATTGCTTCAAATCTCCCCCCGGCAGCGACTACCCGCCGATCGTGACCGAGCACCGGCTCACGGCCGGCACGCCGGCGACCATCGAGGGGCAGGGTGGCCCTGTCATTGCATTGCCGTTCCGCCAGGAGCACGGCGACATTGCCTCGCTCGGCTTTCGCTTTGGCAAGCTCGCCTACTCGGCTGATCTCAGCGGCCTGCCGCCCGAAAGCGTCGCCGCCTTGACGGGCCTCGATGTCTGGATCGTCGATGCGCTGCGCTACCGGCCGCACCCGAGTCATTTCTCGCTCGACGAGGCGCTCGGTTGGATCGAGCGTCTCAAGCCGCGCCGCGCCATCCTGACCAATCTGCACGCCGATCTCGATTACGAAGTGTTGCGTGGCAAACTGCCGGTACATGTGGTGCCGGCTTTCGATGGGATGACGTTTGCGGTGTCAGAAGGCCCGTAAATCCGCGGCTATATAATATATTCCATAATATGTCTTATGCGAATCTTAGAATTATCGAGCCACATTTAAACTTTGAACTAAATCCCTGGTCCCTCTCACCAAATCCCGGGAACGAGCCGCCAGCGTACGCGTGCGGCGTAGTCCCGATAGCCAGGCAGCTCCTCTTGCAGAATGCGATCTTCGCTGACCGCGCGATACAGGAGAAACGGCAGTGTGGTGATCACCAGGAAGGCCGTCGCGATCCAGGACCCGAGCGCGACACCACTGGCTACCATAACAGCGATGCCCGCGAGATAACCCGGATGTCGAATGACCGCATAAGGCCCGCTCGTCACGACATATTGGCCGCGGTCGGATTGGATACGCACCACCGAGGAAAAGAACCGGTTTACCCGCATCGCCCAGATGGAAAACGCGTAGCTGCCGGCGAGTGCGATCAGGCCGAGGACCTGGAGCCATAACGGTAGCGTGTCGCTCCAATGATAGCGGCCGCGGTCGAGCCCGGCGATGACCCAATGCGCCACCAGAACGCCGGAAAACAGCCACAGCGCCAGTGGCGGCTTTTTGCCGCCCGGCCGCATCCGCTCACGCGCGAGGTCGGGGTCCAGCAGAAGGATCGAGGCGACGAAAATGGCCGCCAAAATGGCGAGGTAAATCCAAAAGACTGCGATCGCGAAGGTGCCTGCCGAGCCGAACAGCGCTGCCACACCCAGAACGAGGAAAAGCGCACTTTGAACATAGGCTGAAACAGGCATCGTCTCGCCTCATTGCATCATCGGACGTGAGTGCGGCGCCCGCCGATCTTGCGCTCAGTCATGAGGTAGGTGCTATAGGGTCCGCCGTAAACGGCGGAACCCCCTGGCATGACCCCTTCCCGTGATATCAGCCGGCTTCTCGACATCATGGCGGCGTTGCGCACGCCCAAAACCGGCTGTCCGTGGGATATGGCGCAGAATTTTTCGACCATCGCGCCCTATACGCTGGAAGAGGCCTATGAAGTCGCCGACGCCATCGCGCGCGGCGATCTTGCCGATCTGCGCGAGGAGCTTGGCGATCTCCTCCTGCAAGTCGCCTTCCATGCCCGCATGGCGCAGGAACAGGGCGCTTTCGATTTTGGCGACGTGGTGCAGGGCATCACCGAGAAACTCATCCGCCGTCATCCGCATGTTTTTGGTGAGGAGCGCAAGCACACACCGCAGGCCGTCGAGGGTCTTTGGGAGCGTACCAAAGCCGAGGAGAAAGCCGCTCGAAAGACTGCAGCCGAGGACGACGGCGCCCTCGCCGGCGTTCCCGTGGCGCTCCCTGCCCTGACCCGCGCGCTGAAATTGCAAGCCAAAGCGGGCAAGGTCGGCTTCGATTGGAACGATCCACGCGCGGTCTTGCGCAAGATCCGTGAAGAAGCCGACGAGATCGAGGCCGAGCTCGATCGCGCCGAGCGCGATGACGCTGCCACTGCGGCCGAAGTCGGCGATTTATTGTTCGCCGTGGTCAACCTGGCACGGCATCTGCGGGCCGACCCGGAAGCAATTTTGCGTCAGACCAACCGGAAATTCGAGCGCCGCTTCGCGGCTATCGAGCACGCGCTCGCCGCCAGGGGCAAGACGCCGGCGGAGTCCACGCTTGCCGAGATGGACGCGCTGTGGGATGCGGCAAAGGCGGAAGAGCGGCGAGTGACGAAGTAGCGGGCGGCAAACGGGGAGTCCCCCTATGCGATCTGCGCAAACTTCGCCCGCACCGCTTCCGCCTTGTCGGGTGCCACGCGCACGGTCATGGCGGCGCGGCCGTTGGCGTCGAAGGTCTTTGCGATCACCTCGGTGTGGCGGTGCAGCCAGCTTATGCCGGCGCCGTCGCCCGGATCGAGCTCAACCTCGATCAGCACCCGGTTTTCCGCGAGCCGCGCTTCGATTGCTGCGGTGAGTGCGGCAATGCCCTCCCCGGTGCTCGCCGACACCAGCACCGGCCGTTCGTTCGGCTCTCGGCGCTCGGCGATGTTTTGCAGCCGCGCGCGCTCGGCCGCATCGAGCCGATCGATCTTATTCCAGACCTCGATGAGGCTGCGCTTGTGCGCGGTGTCCTCATGCGGATCGATGCCGAGTTCACGCAAAATTTTCTCGACGTCGTGCAACTGCGCTTCCGCATCGTCATGCGATATGTCGCGCACGTGGAGAATGACGTCGGCCTCCACCACTTCCTCGAGCGTGGCGCGGAACGCCGCGACCAGCATGGTCGGCAGGTCGGAGATGAAGCCGACGGTGTCGGAGAGGATGATGCGCGCGCCGTGCGGCAGCGCCACGCCGCGCAGCGTCGGGTCGAGCGTGGCGAACAGCATGTCGGCGGACAGCACGCTGGCTTGTGTCATGCGGTTGAACAGCGTCGATTTGCCGGCATTGGTGTAGCCGACCAGGGCGACAATCGGATAAGGCACGCGGCGGCGGCTCTCGCGATGCAGCGCGCGGGTGCGTTTGACCTTGACGAGCTCGCCTTCGATCTTGGCAAGACGCTCCTCGATGATGCGGCGGTCGGCCTCAAGCTGCGTCTCGCCGGGGCCGCCGAGAAAGCCGAAGCCGCCGCGCTGGCGTTCGAGATGGGTCCAGGTCCGCACCAGCCTGCCTTTCTGATAGGTCAGGTGCGCATGCTCGACCTGCAGCGCGCCTTCGCGGGTGCGCGCGCGCCGGCCGAAAATCTCCAAAATGAGACTGGTGCGGTCGAGAACTTTCGTATTCCAGGCTTTTTCGAGATTGCGCTGCTGCACCGGTGTGAGCGCGCAATCCATCACCACGATGCCGGCTTCGAAGCTTTTGACGAGCCCGGCGATCTCCTCGACCTTGCCCTTGCTGAGATAGGTCGCCGGGTGCAGCGCGCGCAGCAGCACGATGCCGGATTGCTCGACGGTAAGGTCGATCGCGCGCGCGAGCCCCACCGCTTCGTCGAGCTTGGCCTCGGCGGTTCGTTCGAGCGCATTGATGCGGCTAGCGGCGCGCCGCAGCGCCGGTTCGATAACCAATGCGCGTCCGGTCGCCGCGCGGCCATCCGCCGAGCTTCCGCCACCTTTCCCTCCCCCGCTTGCGGGGGAGGATAAGGAGAGGGTGCGCGGGTCGCGGCGCGGCTCCAATAAACTCTAGTCCCCGGCCGGCGGTTCTTCGGCGCCTTCGAAGAGCTGGACCGGATGCCCCGGCATGATGGTCGAGATGGCGTGCTTGTAGACGAGCTGCGAATGCCCGTCGCGACGCAACAGCACGCAGAAATTATCGAACCAGGTCACCACGCCCTGCAGTTTGACGCCGTTCACCAGGAAGATGGTGAGCGGGATTTTGTTTTTGCGGACGTGATTGAGGAAGGTGTCTTGCAGATTTTGTGCGCGGTCGGCTGCCATGGCCGTTGTTCCGTTCTTTGTACCGCAGGCCCCTGCCCTACGGGTCGTTTCTTTGCCTTCATCTTGCGGTCACTTATTGCCGGTTTGCCCTGCGGGCCGCCCCCAAGCGGACCAGGCCGAACCGGCGCCAAAGACCATCCATTAGAGGGCGCGGCGGGCGATCATGCAAGCCCGAGTTGGGAGCGGGTCGAGGATATGGGCTCGAAACCGCTTCCGCGAGGCCTACCCCTCCTCGGCGTAACGATGAAATTCCCGCCGCAGCGCCTTAGCGACCGGTCCCGGTTTGCCGTCGCCGATGGTATGGCCGTCGATAGCCACAACCGGCATTACGATCTGGGTCGCCGAGGTCTCGAAGGCCTCGCGCGCCGCATAGGCTTCGGCAAGCGTGAAACCACGTTCCTCCACGGTCAGTTTCTGCGCCTTGACGACCTCGAGGGTAACGCCGCGGGTAATGCCGCGCAGGATGGCGTGATCGGCATGCCGTGTGACCAGCGTGCCGGCCGGCGTCACGATCCAGGCATTGGCGGCGGCGGCTTCGGTGACTTTGCCGTCTTTGTCGACGAACCAGGCGTCACGCGCGCCTTTGTCGATCGCCGTCTGCCGTGCCAGCACGTTGGGTAAAAGCCCGACCGTCTTGATATCGACGCGCCCCCAGCGGTTGTCGGGTACGCTGACCACGCTGATGCCCTTTTCGGCTAAGGCCTCGTTGCGCGTCCGATTAAGCGGGCGAGCCGTTGCGACGACGGTTGGCGCCGCCTGCGGCGATGGGAAGGCGGGGTCGCGCCGCGCCACGCCGCGGCTGATCTGCAGATAGACGACGCCGTAAGTGAGTCGATTTCTCGCCACCAATTCGCGCAAGACGACGCCGAGCGCGCGCGGCGACATCGGCATGGGAATGCGCAGCTCGGCGAGCGAGCGGGCCAATCGTGCCATATGGCGCCGCTCATCGATGAGGCGGCCGCCCCTCACTTCGCAGACCTCATAGACGCTGTCGGCAAATTGATAGCCGCGGTCCTCGACGTGGACTTTGGCCTCGCGGAAGGGACGATAGCGGCCGTTGACGTAGGCGATGCGGGACATCAGATTTCAGGGGATCAATCGATGCCCAGCGCTTTGAGCTTGCGGTGCAGAGCCGAACGCTCCATGCCGACGAATTCGGCGGTGCGCGAGATGTTGTTGCCGAAGCGATTGATCTGCGCCAGCAGATATTCGCGCTCGAACACTTCGCGCGCCTCGCGCAATGGCAGACTCATCAGATGCTCGCCGCCATTGCCGTTCGGCATGTTGGGAATCATCGAGCCGACGTCCTGCGGCAGCATCGAGGCGGTGATCACCGCGGCCGGATCGCCGCCGGCGAGAATCATCAGGCGCTCGACGTTATTGCGCAGTTGCCGCACATTGCCCGGCCAATCGTGCGACTGCAGCACGGCGAGCGCATCGGCGCCGACATTGCGCTTGGGCAGCCCGGTATTCTGCGAAATCTGAGTCATGAAATATTCGACGAGTTCCGGGATGTCGTCGCGCCGCTCGACGAGCCCGGGCACCCGGATCGGCACGACCGACAGGCGGTGATAGAGATCCTCGCGGAATTTCCCGGCCGCGATGTCGGCCTCGATATTGCGGCTGGTGGAAGAGACGATGCGCACATCGACGGTGACCTTGGTGCTTCCGCCAACACGCTGAAACGTCTGGTCGACCAGAACGCGCAGAATCTTGTTTTGCGTCTCGCGCGGCATTTCGGCGATTTCATCGATGAAGAGCGTGCCGCCATGCGCCTCTTCGAGCGCGCCGACCTTGCGATTGGTGGTGCCATTGCCGCCCTCGACGCCGAACAATTCGATTTCCATGTGCTCCGGCGTGATGGCGGCGGCATTGATCACCACGAACGGGCCGTTGACCCGCGCCGAATGGCTGTGAATGGTGCGGGCCGCCAGTTCTTTGCCGCTACCGGAAGGTCCGATGATGAGGACGCGGCTGTTGGTCGGCGCAACTTTCTCGATGGTCTGGCGCAATTGATTGGCGGGAGGCGAACGGCCGACCAGAGTGGCGGCGAGCGGAGCCAGCTGCTTGAGTTCGCGCACTTCGCGTTTAAGCCGCGAATTTTCCAGGGCCCGCTCGGCGACCAGAAGCAGCCGGTCGGCCTTGAATGGTTTCTCGATAAAATCGTAGGCGCCGCGTTTGATCGCCGAAACCGCGGTCTCGATATTGCCGTGGCCGGAAATCATCACGATCGGCAGTTCGGCGTGTTCCTGTTTGAGGCTGTCGAGCAGTTGCAGGCCGTCGAGCCGGCTGCCTTGCAGCCAAATATCAAGGAACACCAGGTTGGGCCGCCGCGCCACCACTGCGCCCAGAGCTTCGTCACTGTCGCGCGCAGTGCGGGTGCCGTAGCCTTCGTCCTGCAGGATGCCCGCGACCAATTCGCGAATGTCGGCTTCGTCATCGACGATCAGGATATCGGATGTCATGATCTGGCGTGCCCTATCCTGCCCGTTACTCGGCGGCCGCGCGCGATTCGACTGAGGGCCCGTTTGCAGTCGCCGCCGCCACCGGCTCGGTGCTGAAGCGCAACTGCATCCAGGCGCCGCGCGCGCCCGGCATTTTTTCGGACGCATCGCGCAGTTCGAGCTTGCCGCCGTGTTCTTCGAGAATGCGTCCGACGATGGCAAGGCCCAGGCCGGTGCCCTTCTCGCGGGTCGTCACATAGGGTTCGAGGAGCCGCGCGCGGTTCTCCTTGGGCAGGCCGATGCCGTTATCGATGACGTCGATGACGATCTCCTGGCCGAGCCGTTGCGCGGTCACCATGATACGGCCCCGCCCAAGTTCGGCCGCCGGTACGGCCCCGATCGCCTCGGTGGCGTTTTTGACGATATTGGTCAGCGCCTGCGAAATCAGCCGCCGATCGAAACGTGCCGTCATGGCCTCGGGCGGCAATTCGACCTCGAAATCGATGTCGGGATGGGCGACGCGCAACAGGAACACCACCTGACGCACGGTATCGGCGACGTCGTCGTCGGCGGCGACGGCTTTTGGCATGCGGGCGAAACGCGAGAACTCGTCGACCATTCGCTTGATGTCGTCGACCTGGCGCACGATGGTTTCGGTGCACTGCTCGAACACAGCCGGATCTTCGGTGATCGACTTGCCATATTTGCGTCGCAACCGTTCCGCCGAGAGCTGAATCGGCGTCAGTGGATTCTTGATTTCGTGCGCGATGCGCCGGGCGATGTCGGCCCAGGCCGAGGAGCGTTGCGCTTGCACGAGTTCGGTGATGTCGTCGATGGTGATGACGTAGCCGTGTTCGGATGCGCTCGATTGTTCGCTGGTCACGCGCACCGAATAGTTGCGCTCCTGGCTGTCACGCGTCAGCGTGATCTGCCGCTGCACCAGACGCTGATTGCTGCCTTGCGCCGCCTGGAAAATATCGCCGAGTTCCGGCGCGATCGCCGCAAGCGGCTGGCCGAGCACGTCGCTTTCGATACACCCGATCAGTTGCTCCGCCGAGCGGTTGAGAATGGAAATCCGGCCGTCGGCATTGACGCCGATGACGCCGGCGCTGGCGCCGGCGAGCACGGCTTCGGTGAAGCGCCGCCGGCTATCGATGAGATCGCGCGCGCGAACGATATCGTCATGCTGGGTGCGTAGCTCTTGCGTCATCTTGTTGAAGGTCTCGCCCAATTGCGCGAGATCGCCTTCCGACCGGCGCACCGGCACCTGAATGTGGAGGTTGCCGGTCGACACGAGGTTGGCGGCGCCGATCAGACGGCGGATCGGCGCGACCAGCCGATTGGCAAAATCCAGGCCGATCCAAGCGGCGGACAGCAGAACGATCAGCGCAATCACCGTGAACATCAACGCGAACGCGATCTGGATGCCGAGCCGCCGTTCCTCGAGATTGGCGTATTCGCCGACGCTTTCCTGAGTATTGCGCAATTGCTGCACAACGCGCGGATCGAGCAGCCGGGCGACGTAGAGATACATGTCGTCGTAGCCGTTCAGCTTGACGACTGAGGCGACATTGTCGCCTTCAGGAATAAAGGCCACTTGCGGTTCGGTGGCGTTGGTCGCGCTCAGCAACTGCGCTGTCGGCAACGCAAACCGCTTATCCATCGTAACATCGGCGGGCTCCTCGATCGAACCGTCGGCCTTGAGCATGAGCGCCACGGAGAGATTGCGGCCGGTGGTTTGCGCCGCAAGGAATTTGCGAAACTGATCGCGGTCTTGGTCGAAGACCGGCTTCGCTCGGCTGAGGTCAAATGCCATCGCCATGTCCTCGCCGCGGACGTCGGCGACGTGCTCGGTCACGTAGGCATTGGCGACGGTCAGCGACTGCTCGATCATGGCGCGGGTGCGCGTCGAAAAGAAACGATCCAGCCCGCGATCGAGCGTGGTCGATGCCACGACGGCGACGAGGATGGTCGGCACCGCGGCGATCACCGCAAACAGGCTGACGATTTGAATGTGCAGGCGCGAGCCGGCGCGCTCGCTCCAGCGCGCCTGGATGACGATCCAGACTTCGCGCCCAATAATGGCGAGGAGGAGAACGCCGGTGACGGCGTTGCCAAGCAGCAGCTGCTTGACCACCTCATCGACGGGCGCGATCCACGTCAGACCGCCGAGCACCAGAAATGTGGCGGTTGCCCACAATAGCGCGAGGCCGAGCGTAATTGCCCCGATCAGCCGTGACGACATCGGCATCGGGGCCAAGAGCAGCAGAACGTCGGTCACGATGTTGCCGATCAGCAACAAAATCATGATCGCGGCTTCTATTGCCGCGGCCGGCGTCGCCGCATTTGCCACAGCGCCGGGAGCAAGCGACCGCACCCAGTGGAGGGCGGTACCCAGTGCATCGACCGGCGCGATCGGAGTGATGCCGACGAGCACCACGAGCGTGAGCACTGCCGAGAAGAGCGCGAGGATGTCGGGCCGCGAAGTGGCGGGCATGGGTGGAATGACCGCCGGATCGAGCGAGGCGACCGGCACTGGCGCGGCGGGCGCCCGCGTGAGCGGGGCGACCTGATCGACAGACGTCATATTCTCCCCAGAGCGTTCCAACCGATTGATATATAAAAAGATCTGTCAGTGGAGGGGATTGGGCCACCCGTCCCCGAGTGATGCTTTTATACAACAATGTTGCCCGATTGCGACAATTACTGGGCGGGTCGCGAGCCAGGTCTGGCTAGCCGGGGTGGCGAGCGAGGTGTCGGTCTAGCGCCGCCTGCGGCTTTTACCCCCCGCTGGTGCGATAAACCTGGATATCCAGATCGCGGATCTTCTTGCGCAGCGTATTACGGTTGACGCCGAGCAGATCGGCGGCACGGATCTGATTGCCGCGGGTTGCCGTCAGCGCGGCGGACAACAGCGGACCTTCGACCTCTCGCAAGATCCGGTGATAGAGGCCGGGCGGCGGCAGACCTTCGTCGAACCCCGAAAAATAGCGCGTCAGGTAGCGCTCGACCGCGCCGGAGAGGTTCTCGTCGCTGCTTCTGGTCTCGCCGGGCGCCGCCAAGACCGGTTGCGACAGCTCGGCATCGATCACCGCCGCCGTGATCGTCTCCTGCGGATAAAGCGCGGCCAGCCGGCGCGCCAGGTTCTCCAGTTCGCGGACATTGCCCGGCCAGCGGTGCCGCTTGAGCCGCTCGAGCGCCGCTTGATCGATCTGTTTCGGCGGTAATCCCTCGCGCGCCACCACCGCGAAGAAGTGCCGGATCAGATCGGGAATGTCCTCGGTGCGCTCGCGCAACGGCGGCAGCCGCAGCGGTACGACATTGAGCCGGAAAAACAGGTCTTCCCGGAACAGGCCCTGCTGGATGAGCTGACGAAGGTCTTTATTGGTTGCTGCGATGATGCGCACGTCGGCCTTGATCGGCGTGCGGCCGCCGACCGTCGTGTATTCGCCTTGCTGCAGCACGCGCAGGAGCCGGGTCTGCGCCTCCATCGGCATGTCGCCGATCTCATCGAGGAACAGGGTGCCGCCTTCGGCCTGCTCGAAACGGCCGGAGCTGCGCGTATTGGCGCCGGTGAAGGCGCCCTTCTCGTGGCCGAACAATTCGGATTCGATAAGGTCGCGCGGGATTGCCGCCATATTGATGGCGACGAACGGCCCGTTGCGGCGTTTGCCGTAGTCGTGCAGCGCGCGGGCCACCAATTCCTTGCCGGTGCCGGACTCGCCGGAAATCATCACCGTCAGGTCGGTCTGCATCAGCCGCGCCAGCACGCGATAGATTTCCTGCATGGCCGGCGAGCGGCCGACCAGCGGAATGGAATCAAAATCCTCGACCTTGGCCGGCGGCCGCGCTTTCTCCTTCGGCTCCGAGAGCGCGCGGCCGACGATTGCGGTCAGTTCCTTGAGATCGAATGGCTTCGGCAGGTATTCATAGGCGCCGCGCTCGGAGGCGCGAATGGCGGTCATGAAGGTGTTCTGCGCGCTCATGACGATGATCGGCAAATTCGGCCGTGCCTTTTTGATGCGCGGCAACAAGTCGAAAGCGCTCTCGTCGGGCAACAGCACGTCGGTGATGATCAGATCGCCGTCGCCCTGGCTGATCCACCGCCACAAGGTTGCGGCGTTGCCGGTCGAGCGGACCTCGTAACCGGCCCGCGACAGCGCCTGATTCAGCACCGTCCGGATCGCCGCATCGTCATCGGCGATAAGAATGCTTCCCGCGGGCATCAATGCTTCCCTTGTGGCTGAAGGACGCCGTCCGGCTCGGCGGCCTCACCGCTCCGTATCGCGGTATATTTCGGCATGAGAATACGAAAAGTCGTGCGGCGCGGTTGTGACTCGCATTCGATGATGCCGCCGTGGTCGCCGACGATCTTGGCGACCAGAGCGAGCCCGAGGCCCGAGCCGCTCGGTTTGGTCGTGACGAACGGATCGAACAAATGCGGCATCAGCTCGTCGGGCACGCCCGGTCCATTGTCCCGCACGCAGAATTCAAGCGGCAGAGAGACGCGGGCATTGGCTCCCGGCAACGACAGCCGTACGCCGGGGCGGAAAGCCGTGGTCAAGGCGATTTCGCCGCCGGAGGTATTTTCTCCGATCGATTCGGCGGCGTTCTTGATGAGGTTCAAAAATACCTGAATGAGCTGATCGCGGTTGGCCAGCACCGGCGGCAGCGACGGATCGTAATCTTCGATGAACTTGACGTGTCGGGCGAAGCCGGATTGCGCCAGGCGTTTTACGTGCTCAAGCACCACGTGAATATTGATGGGTTCGCGCTCGACCGGACGCTCGTCGCTGAAGACTTCCATGCGATCGACGAGTTTCACGATACGATCGGCCTCGTCGCAAATCAGCCGTGTCAGCGTGCGGTCGTCATCGTTCGCGGATTGCTCGAGAAGTTGCGCCGCGCCACGGATGCCCGACAGCGGATTCTTGATCTCGTGGGCGAGCATGGCGGCAAGCGCAATGACCGAGCGCGCGGCGCCGCGATGGGTGAGCTGGCGATCCATCTTGTCGGCGATGGTGCGCTCCTGCAGCATCACCACGACATAGTCGGCCTGCTCGGGCAGCGGCGCGACGTGCAAATCGACCAGTCGGTCACCGGGATTGCGCGGGGTGCCGAGATCGACCTTGTATTCGTTCACCGCGGCGCCGCGCTTGCGGACCTGCTCGATCAGCGTGAGCAAAGGGCTGCCGAACGGCACCAGATCGCGCAACAGGTGCCGTCGCAACAGCGGCGCCGAAACCTCGAAAAACGATTCCGCGGCGACATTGGCGTCGACCACTTTGCCGTCCGACGATACGACGATGACGGGATGCGGCAGGGCATTGAGCACCGCATCGGCGGCCGATGTCACGGGCAGCGGCTCGACGGCGCTCATGCCGCGCTCCTGAGCGGCGCGCTGGATCCGCCGAATGCGTCGAACGCCTCGTTGAGACGGCGCCGCACCAGCACGGGGTCGGTACCGGTCAGCACATGGCTGCGGTGGAGCTTGAGCAGATGCAGCGGCGCATCCGTTGTCGCTGCGGCGTTATCAAGCGTCCAGCCTAAATGCTTGCGGGCGTGGCGCACACCGATATCGATGCCGTAATGCCGGAGCATCTCTTCATAGAGTTCGCTGACCAAGGCCAGTCGGTCGGCGAGCGGAGGTGGCGCTTTGCGCTCACCGGTCGCGAGATAATGCGCAAGCTGGCCCGGGAACCACGGTCTGCCCTGCGCGCCACGACCGACCATTACTGCGTCGGCGCCGGACGCCGCAAGCGCGGCATCGGCCTCATCGAAGTCTTGGACGTCGCCATTGACTACGACCGGGATCGATACGCCCTCTTTGACGGCACGAATTGCCGCCCAGTCGGCACAGCCCTTGTAGAACTGGCAGCGTGTACGGCCGTGCACGGTGACCAGCACCACGCCGGCCGCCTCGGCGCGTCGGGCCAGCACCGGGGCGTTACGCGAACGGTCATCCCAGCCCAGCCGCATTTTCAGCGTGACCGGAACTTTAACGGCCTGCACCACCGCTTCGATCAGACAGAGCGCATGATCGAGGTCGCGCATTAGCGCCGATCCCGACTCGCCGTTGGTGACGTGTTTGGCTGGACAGCCCATATTGATGTCGATGATCGCGGCGCCGGCGCCCTCGGCGATGCGTGCGCCTTCGGCCATCCAATGGGCCTCGCAGCCCGCGAGTTGGACCACATGCAAGGCTCCCTGCCCTTCGACGCGGCGTTGGGCGCTGCGCTTGCCTGCGGCAAGTGCGGCGCACGCCGTCATTTCCGAAATCACAAGGCCAGCCCCCAACGCCTCAACCTGACGCCGAAGCGGCGCATCGGTGACCCCAGACATCGGTGCGAGGAGAACTGGATTCGCTGCCTTCAGAGGCCCGATTCTTAGCTCTCGGGGTCTTTTCGGCACTTGTTGCGGGGAAAAGTCCATATGCACACTAAATAGGCGTCATCCGGCTGTTGCATATAGTTTAGCCAAAAAAACGGGCAGCGCAAGTGCTGCAGTGCAATATAACCTACTCTGTGCAAATCCCACCCCGATGCCGCTCGGAGATTGGCATCGTCGCCGGCGGCCGGTTCGCAGATCGCGGCGACATGCGCTAAAGCCATCCCAGACCGGGAGCTAGGAACTCATGACGGATACAGTGGCCGCCGTCGTCGTTGCAGCCGGGCGCGGTGAGCGCGCCGGGGGCGATTTGCCAAAGCAATATCGCCACATTGCCGGCGAGCCGATGATTCGACCGACATTGCGGGCGTTTCTCGATCATCCGCAGATCGGCGTCGTGCAGCCGGTCATCAATGCGCGCGATGAGAGCCTTTATCGCGCGGCAACGGTCGGCCTGCGCAATCTACTGGCGCCAGTTCCAGGTGGCGGGTCGCGCCAAGCCTCGGTGCGCGCCGGACTCGAAGCTTTGGCGGCGAGCGCGCCCCCACTGGTCCTCATCCACGACGCGGCGCGGCCGTTTCTCAGCGGCGCGCTGGTCGGCCGCGCCATTGCCGCCGGCAAGATGGCGGGCGCCGCGGTGCCGGGCATCGCAATCGCCGACACGGTGAAAGCCATCGACGGCGCGGCGATCGTCGCCGAAACCCTCGACCGCACTCGATTGCGCATCGTACAAACACCGCAGGCATTCGCTTTCGATTTGATCCTCGATGCTCACCGCCGCGCCGCCGAGGCCGGACTCGACAGTTTTACCGACGACGCCGCGCTCGCCGAATGGGCCGGCCATCGCGTCAGCGTGTTCGAAGGCGAAGCCGGCAACGTCAAGGTGACGACCAACGACGATTTCGCCCGAGCCGAAATCCTGCAGCTTGCCAACCTTGCCGACGTGCGCACCGGCAACGGCTTCGATGTGCATGCCTTCGCTGATGGTGACCACGTCATGCTCGGCGGTGTCCGGATTCCGCATTCGCGCGGCGTCACCGGACATTCGGACGCCGACGTCGCACTGCATGCGCTGGTCGACGCCATTCTCGGCACGCTCGCAGATGGCGACATCGGGATGCACTTTCCGCCGTCCGATCCGCAATGGAAGGGAGCGTCCTCGGACCGCTTTCTGGCTTTCGCTTGCGAGCGCGTGCGCGCGCGGCACGGCATCATCGCCCATCTCGGTGTGACGATCGTTTGCGAGGCGCCGCGCGTCTCGCCGCATCGCGACGCCATGCGCGCGCGCATTGCCGCGATCGCTGGAATTGCGGTAGGGCGCGTCGGAGTCACGGCGACCACCAGCGAAAAGCTCGGTTTTACCGGACGCGGCGAAGGCATCGTGGCGATGGCGACGGCGACGATCCGGCTGCCGTGGAGCGCCGCATGATCGACGAGGGTCTGCGCCGCACCGCACGGCGGGTGCTCGATTTGTGCCGTGCGCGTGGGCTGCATGTCGCCACCGCCGAATCCTGCACCGGGGGCCTCGTCGCCGCGGCCCTGACCGAGATTGCAGGTTCCTCCGATGTGGTCGATTGCGGTTTTGTGACCTATTCGAACGAAGCCAAGCAAAAACTGCTGGGCGTACCGGCGGCGACACTGAAGCGTCATGGCGCCGTCAGCCGTGAGACCGCCGCGGCAATGGCCAAAGGCGCCCTGGAAAAATCGGAAGCGGACCTTGCCGTGGCCATCACCGGCATTGCCGGCCCGGGTGGCGGTTCGGCGCGAAAGCCCGTCGGGCTTGTCTACTTCGCCGCTGCGGCCCGAGGAGGCCGCCGCCTCGCCCGCCGGCGGCGATTTGGCAAGATCGGCCGCAGTCAGGTGCGGCTGCGCTCGGTTGCCGAAGCGTTGGCGCTTCTCGAAATGCTTGCCGAGCACGCATCCGATTGAAGTGGTTGTCGCTCGAGTTAAGACTTTGAATCCGAACAAAGCCTGATCGGCGTTCGGCGTCTAAACCAGCCGTGGATTGTAAACTTGGTCAGCGCGCCGTTCGAAGGCCGCGGAAAAGCGGCGGAAGGCGGTTTCGAACATCGCCCCCATCAACAGCCCAAGCGTGCGGCTGCGAAATTCGTAGACAATGAAAAACTCGACGTCGCAGGCGGCCTCCCCCGCGGGGAGAAAGCGCCAGCGGTTGTTCATTTTGCGGAACGGGCCTTGGAGATATTCGACGAGAATTTCCAGCTTGTTGCGATCGAGCGTGACGCGGCTGGTAAAGGTCTCGTGGATGAGCTTATAGGCGACCGTCATGTCGGCGACGATCATCTCTCTGCCCTCGTCGTCCGTCGTGCGTTGCCGGACTTGAAGCGATCGGCACAGCGGCACGAATTCGGGATAATGCTCGACGTCGGCGACGAGAGCGAACATGTCGGCCGCGGAATGCGCCACCCGCCGCTTGGTCGAAAATTGCGGCATCAAATCATCGCGCCGTTCGCAGCGCCTTCAGCCGTGCAAAATCTTCGCCCGCGTGATGCGACGAACGCGTCAGCGGGCTTGCGGCGACCATCGAGAAGCCTTTGGCATAGGCGATCGTTTCGAGCGCCTTGAATTCGTCGGGCGGTATGAAGCGCACGACCGGATGATGCTTTCGCGACGGCTGCAGATATTGGCCGATAGTCAGAAAGTCGACGCCGGCGGCGCGTAAATCGTCCATGACCTGCAACACTTCATTCCGCTCCTCGCCGAGCCCGACCATGATGCCGGATTTGGTGAACATTTGCGGGTCGATGTCTTTGACGCGCTGCAAAAGGCGGATCGATGCGAAGTAGCGTGCGCCCGGGCGCACCGTCAGATATTTCGACGGCACGGTTTCCAGATTGTGGTTGAAGATGTCGGGGCGCGCGGCAACGACGGTCTCCACGGCGCCGTCCTTTCGCAAAAAGTCCGGCGTCAGGACTTCGATCGTGGTGATGGGACAGCGCTCGCGGATGGCGGCGATCACCGCGGCGAAATGCGCTGCCCCGCCGTCATTGAGATCGTCGCGGTCGACGGAGGTGATGACGATATGCGCCAGCCCAAGTTTACGGGTTGCCTCGGCGACGTGTTCCGGCTCGGCCGAATCCAGCGCGGCGGGCAGTCCGGTCTTGACGTTGCAGAAGGCGCAGGCCCGGGTACAGGTGTCGCCCATGATCATAAACGTGGCGTGCTTTTGCTCCCAGCACTCGCCGATATTGGGGCAGCCGGCTTCCTCGCAAACGGTGTGCAGGCCGTTCGCGCGCACGATCCGCTGCGTATCAAGATAGCCCGCCGAGACCGGCGCTTTGACGCGGATCCAGTCGGGCTTGCGCAGGGCCGGCTGGTCCGGCCGATGCGCCTTTTCCGGGTGACGGAGCCGGCCGGCGGCGTCGGTCAAAGTGTCGATCAGGACGGCCATGGGCTTTATATGGAGACTAGCGCGGGAATTGCCCCGCAGCAAATACTTACGGCTCTGCTCGCCGCGCCGCAAGTTCCGGTTCGATCCCTGCGACGGAGGCAATGAACGCCGTCCATGAACAATTGGTTAGCTTTCGACTGCGTATTCGCCGCTTCGCACCGTAACTTTTGCCACAATAAAACGCATGCTTATCCTGGAGCGGCGCGTGGCGTCGCATGAGGATTTCATGGCCGTCAGCGGCAAAGCGGTTTCAGGCAAAGCAGCGGCGGCGCTCGCGTTGCATCGCTTTGGCTTCGGGCCTGCCGGCGATCAGATCGACGCCATCGCCGCGGATCCGCGCGGCGCGCTGGCGGCCGATCTCGATCGGCCGACCGCTGGCGAACTGAAAGTCGATCTGCCGCCAAGCGCCGAGGCCGCGCGCGCAGTGTCCCACTTTCAGGCCGAGCGGCGCGCCCAGCAAATACTGGCCCACCGCGTTCAAAAAGAAGCGGAAGCAAACGCTGCGCCGAGCATGTCCGATGCGGCCGGCGCAACCGCTCCGCCGCAGAAGCCGGCTCAGCCACCGCTGCCGCAGCAGCTTCTTTTGAACGAGGCAAAAGCGCGCTTCGACGCCGCCATTAATGCCGAGATCGGTTTTGTCGAGCGGCTGGTGTGGTTCTGGTCGAACCACTTCTGCATCTCTGCCGACAAGATCGTGGGTATGGCCGGTCCCTATGAGCGCGAGGCGATTCGTCCTCACGTGCTTGGCCGCTTTGCCGACCTGCTCCAAGCGGTCGAAAGCCATCCTGCGATGCTGTTCTATCTCGACAACGTCGAATCGATGGGACCGAATTCGATCGCCGGTATCAATCGCGACAAGGGTTTGAACGAAAATCTCGCGCGCGAGACGCTCGAACTGCACACGCTCGGCGTCCGCTCGGGTTATACGCAAGCCGATGTCACGAGCTTCGCCAAGGTGCTCACCGGGTGGATCTGGATTCAGCCGGGCGAGCCCGCTCATGGCGGCGAATTCGTTTTCAACACCCTCCTGCATGAGCCGGGTGCGCAGACCGTGCTCGGCAAAAATTATCCGCAAGCCGGCGTCGCTCAAGGCCGCGCTGTGCTCGCCGACCTCGCTCGGCACCCGGCGACGGCCCAGCACATCGCGCAACAGCTCGCCGCGCATTTTGTTGCCGACGCGCCGCCGCCCGCGCTGGTCGACAAGCTTGCAAGAACCTTTAACGACAGCGGTGGCGATCTCAAGCAGATCGCCAAAACCCTGATTGCGGCTGACGAGTCCTGGATGCCGCAGCGGCAAAAGCTGAAAGCTCCCGCGCAATGGGTCGCCGCCGTGCTGCGTCTTACCGGCGCGCAGGCAACGATTCCGATCGGCCTCGTCATGAACGCGCAGGCCACGCTTGGCGAGCCGCTATGGCGGCCGCCGGCGCCAAACGGATTTTCTGACGCCGAAGCGGCCTGGATCGACGGCGTGCCGAAGCGGCTCGATGTCGCCAATAATTTTGCCGGGCGGGTACCGGCGGCCGATCCCCTGGCGCTTCTCGAATCAAGCCTCGGCCCGCTCGCTTCGCCGGCGTCGCGCACGACTGTGGCGCGCGCGGAAACCCGCAGGCAGGCCTTGGCGCTTCTGGTCATGACACCTGAGTTTCTGCGCAGCTGACGACTTGCGGAGATTGAAAATGAGACTGCATACCCCTTCGCGCCGCGAACTGCTGCTAACCTCCGGTACGCTGTTCGCCTGGGCCCATATGCCGAAGCTCGCTCATGCTGAAGGCCGCGATCCGCGTTTTCTCGCCATCATCCTGCGCGGCGCGCTTGATGGGCTGGCGGCTGTCGCGCCGGTCGGCGATCCGCAGTGGGTCAGCTTGCGCGGCGAGGAGGCGCTCATCCTCGACGGTAAGACGCCGGCGCTCAAACTTGACGATTTCTTCGCGCTCAATCCGGCGATGCCGCATCTGCACGGCATGTTCCAGGACGGCGAAGCGATCGTCGTTCATGCCTGCGCCACGCCCTATCGCGAACGGTCGCATTTCGACGGCCAGGATCTCTTGGAAAGTGGATTGGCCAAAGCCGGACCGAGTGAGACCGGCTGGCTCAATCGTGCGCTTGCAGGCCTGCAGTCCGGCGGCCGCGTCGATCCGAAGGGTGGCCGCGTCTTCGCCGTCGGGCCGGTGACGCCGCTGATCGCTCGCGGCTCGGCGCCGATCCTGTCGTGGTCGCCACAACGCGTCATGCCGGCAAGCGGCGACACGGTGGCGCGCCTCCTCGAACTTTATCGTCAGTCTGATGTGAAACTCGCAAGCGTGCTCGAAGACAATGCGAAGCTGACCGCCATCGAGCAATCGGGCGACAGGACCATGGCGCAAAAGCCCGGCGGTCCCGGGCCGGCGCAAGTGCGCGCCTATTTCTCCGACGCCGCCGGCAATGCCGCGAAATTTCTGGCGCAGCCGGATGGGCCGCGCATCGGCGCGCTGGCGCTCGACGGCTGGGACACGCATGTCAATGAAGGCATCGCCAATGGCCGGCTATCGCAGCTTCTCGGCGCGCTCGACGATGCGCTTGACGCGATCAAGACCAATATGGGTCCGGCGTGGCGCGAGACCGTCGTTGCGCTGGCCACCGAGTTCGGCCGCACCGCGCGCATCAATGGTACCGACGGCACCGACCACGGTACTGCCACGGTCGCGCTCCTGGTCGGCGGTGCCCTCAGGGGCGGCCGCGTGATCGCCGATTGGCCCGGATTAAAACCTGCCGCGCTCTATCAAAACCGCGATCTCGCCCCAACCACGGACCTGCGCGCCGTGCTCAAGGGCGTGTTGAAAGATCATCTGCGCGCCGATGATCGTGCGCTGGCGCAGAATGTCTTTCCCGGGAGCGACGGAGTGAGGCCGATGGCGGGGTTGGTTGCGTAGTTAGATATTCAAAACGCGCCCATAGGCGTCGCGCACAGCCTCGCCCATCATCTCCGACAATGTCGGGTGCGGGAACACCGTGTTCATCAGCTCTTCTTCCGTGGTCTCGAGAGTCATCGCCACGACGTAGCCTTGGATAAGCTCGGTGACTTCGGCGCCGACCATATGCGCGCCAAGGAGTTGCCCGGTCTTCTTGTCGAAGATCACTTTGATCATGCCCTGGTCCTCGCCCATGGCGATGGCCTTGCCGTTGCCGACAAACGGAAAGCGGCCGACGCGGATGTCGAGTTTTTTATCCTTGGCCGCCTGCTCGGTGAGCCCGACCGAGGCGATCTGCGGCGTGCAATAGGTGCAGCCCGGGATCATCAGCTTATTCATCGGATGCGGATGCAATCCCTTGATCGCTTCGACGCAGATGACGCCTTCGTGCTCGGCCTTGTGGGCGAGTAGCGGCGGACCGGCGACGTCGCCTATGGCATAAATGCCTGGCACGTTGGTTTTGCAGGCGCCGTCGATGACGATCATACCGCGATCCGTCTTCACGCCGAGCTTCTCCAGTCCGAGAT
Organism: uncultured Alphaproteobacteria bacterium; assembly: GCA_963822935.1. Taxonomy (GTDB): domain Bacteria; phylum Pseudomonadota; class Alphaproteobacteria; order Rhizobiales; family Xanthobacteraceae; genus BOG-931. The sequence continues at coordinate 133,231 of CAWGJP010000020.1, read as the reverse complement.
TTTCGATATTGCCGACCACACCCACGGCAGAGATGACGCGGTCCACGGTCAGCGTCGGCGTGCCGCCTTTGCCATCGTCGACGGTCGCGGTGACGTTGTCGGCCTGCTTGTCGAGCTTAGTCACCTTGGCGCCGGTGAGGATCTTGATGCCCTGCTTCTCGAAACTCTTGCGCGCGAAGGCCGCGATCTCGGAGTCCTCGGCGGGCAGGATTTGCGGCAGCACCTCGACCACCGTCACGTCGGCGCCGAGCGTGCGATAAAACGAGGCGAACTCGATGCCGATGGCGCCCGAGCCGATCACGAGCAGCGATTTCGGCATGCGCTCGGGCACCATCGCCTCGAAATAGGTCCAGATGAGTTTCTTGTCCGGCTCAAGCCCGGGCAGCACGCGCGGCCGTGCGCCAGTCGCAACGATGATGTGTTGGGCCTGATAGGCGCCCGGTCCGAGCGCGCCCTTTGGCGCTTCGCTCTTTGACGCTTTCACGGTGATCTTGCCGGGCGCGTCGATCGCGGCCTCGCCCCAGACCACAGCGACCTTGTTTTTTCGCATCAGGAAGCCGACGCCGTCGTTGAGCCGCTTCGACACTGCACGCGAGCGCTTTACTACGGCCGCGGGATCGTAGGTCACCTCTCCTGCCGACAGCCCATAGTCTTTGGCATGTTGCAGGTAGTGGAAAATTTCCGCGGAGCGCAGCAGCGCCTTGGTCGGGATGCAGCCCCAGTTAAGGCAGATGCCGCCGAGATAGTCGCGCTCGACGATGGCCGTCTTGAAGCCGAGCTGCGCCGCGCGGATGGCGCAGACATAGCCGCCGGGGCCGGAGCCGATGATCATGATGTCGAAAGCCGTATCAGCCATTTAATCCTCGTTTTCCGAGCACCTTAACCGCCATGCCTGCGCTTGTCGCGGGCTTCCACACCTTCAAGTCCCTGTGATTTAAAGACGTGGATGACCGGAACAAGCCTTCAGTCGGGCCGGATCTGAGTGTCCGGCCATGGCGATTTAGCTAGTCCGGTATGGGATGGAAAACGCCATCCGGACCGAGGCGTTCGAGGACGCCGGAGCGGATGCCGAAAAAGCAGCCGTGGAGTTCAATCTCGCCGCCTTCGACCGCCCGCCTGATCCACGGAAAAGTCATCAGGTTATCTAGCGACAGCCGCACTGTTTCGTGCTCGCAGACATCGTGCCGGTGCTCCGGCGGTGCGGCCATGGCGCGCCGGCGCGCCGGTTCGGCCATGCGCACCCAGGGGCCGACGAAATCGGAAAGCTCCGGCGGGGCGCCCTCGAGCAGCGCCCGCACGCCGCCGCACATGGCGTGGCCCATGACCACGATGTCGCGCACGCGCAAGCTGCGCACAGCGAATTCGATGGCCGAGCTGACGCCGTGCGGTTTGTCGTCGGGCCCGTAGGGCGGCACCAGGTTGGCGATGTTGCGGATGACGAAAAGCTCGCCGGGTCTTGCGTTGAACACCATCTGCGGATCGGTGCGGCTATCCGAGCAGGCAATCACCAGCGCGCGCGGGCTCTGCCCGAACTGGCTTAATTCCTCGAACCGGTTCCGCTCGGCGGGCCAAGTGCCCGCGCGAAAGCGGCGGTAACCTGCGATGAGATCGTCCATGTCTTACAACGCTGTTCTATTCCCTGCGTCTATTTCGCCCGCGTCCCTCGCATAGGCTATAGAGTGAAGCAAGAAGGATGCCTTCAACCGGGGTTGGGATCATGGCCGAGTTGAGTGTCTACAGCACCATCGGCGTGCGCAGCGCGGCGGAAGAGCTGTTCCATAACTTCGAGAAAGCAAGCGGGCACAAGCTCGCGGTCACTTGGAGCACAGCGCCGACGCTGGTCAAGCGGATCGAGGGCGGCGAAATTGCCGACGTACTGATCCTCAGCCGCGCCGGCATCGATCAGCTCAAAAATCAGGGCAAGATCGCGCCGGGTTCCGACGTGACCTTGGCAGGGTCCGGCGTAGCGATCGCGGTGAAGGCGGGCGCGCCGAAGCTCGATATTTCCACCCCGGAAGCGCTCAAGCGCGCATTGCTCGCCTGCAAATCCATCGCCTATAGCGAGCCGTCCGCGGGCGGCGCCAGCGGCGTTTATTTCGCCAAATTGCTGGAGCGCATGAGCATCGCCGAGGCGATGAAGCCGAAGACCAAATATCCGCCGGCCGGCGGCTTTTCCGCGCGCTGCTTCTAACCGGCGAGGCCGAGCTTGCGGTGCAGCAGAAGCCGGAACTGCTGCATGTTGTCGGCGCGGAGATTGTCGGCTTTCTGCCCGGCGATCTTAATATGGTCACGCAGTTTGCCGCCGGGATCATGCACGGGAGCAAAAATGCCGACGCGGCAAAGGCGTTGATCGATTCATTGCGGCTGATGGAGGCGAAAGCGGCGTTCCGCGCCAAAGGTCTCGATCCAGCCTGACGATTACACCAGCATCATCACCGGATTTTCGATCAGCGCCTTGAAAGCGCCGATTAGCACCGCGCCGAGCGCGCCGTCGACGGCGCGATGATCGCAGGACATGGTCACGCTCATGATGTGCGCGGCGACGATCTTGCCGTCGCGCACCACGGCGCGCTCCTCGCCGGTGCCCACCGCGAGGATGGTGGCATGCGGCGGATTGATCACCGCGGTAAAATCCTTGATGCCGTACATGCCGAGATTGGACACCGCCGTGGTGCCGCCCTGATAGTCGTGCGGTTTGAGCTTGCGGTCGCGGGCGCGCAGCGCAAGATCGCGCATCTCATTGGAAATCGCGGAGAGCGATTTCACTTCGGCATTGCGGATGATCGGCGTGATCAGCCCGTTCGGCATCGCCACCGCGACGCCGATATCGGAATGCTTGTGCTTGAGCATACCGCCTTCAGTCCAGCTCACATTGGCGTCCGGCACCTTCTGCAAGGCGAGTGCCAGCGCCTTGATGACGAAATCGTTGACTGAGAGCTTGTAGGCGGGTTTGCCGTCCTTGTCCTTCGGCGCGGTGGCGTTGATCTCTTCGCGCGCTTCGAGAAGCTTGCCGATGTCGCAGTCGACGGTGAGATAAAAATGCGGAATGGTCTGCACCGAGGCGGTGAGCCGCTGCGCGATGGTGCGGCGCATGCCGTCATGCGGCACCATCTCGTAGCTGCCGTCTTCGTAGAGCGCGCGGATCTGCTGATCCGACATCGACGGCGCGATCGCGGGAACGGCGCCCGGCGCCGCCGGTGCGCGCAAGACCCCCCCTTCTTTCGCCTTCGTCACGTCGCGGGCGATGATGCGGCCGTGCGGTCCGGAGCCTTGGACGCGGCCGATATCGATGCCGGATTCCTTCGCGAGCCGCCGGGCGAGCGGCGAGGCGAAGACGCGGTCGCCATGGCCCTTGACGCGAGGGGCATCGTTCGTGGGCTGCGGCGCTGGCGGAGGCGGCGCTGAAGGCCTTGCCTGGGGTGCGGGTGGCGCGGCGGCCGGTGCAGCGGGTTTTGGCGTTTCGGCGGGCTTCGGCTGCGGCGGCGCGCCCTTCCCGGCCGCCGCTCCCGCAGCCTTCACGTCCTCGCCCTCCTCGGCCAAGACAGCGATGAGCTGATTGACCGGCACGTCGTGGGTGCCCTCGGGCACCACGATCTTGGCCAGCGTGCCATCTTCGATGGCCTCGTATTCCATCGTCGCCTTGTCGGTCTCGATCTCGGCGATGACGTCGCCGGTTTTGACCGCGTCGCCCTCTTTCTTGAGCCACTTGGCAAGGTTGCCCTTCTCCATCGTGGGCGACAGTGCCGGCATGAGGATGTTGATAGGCATGGCTCGACGACTTCACCAAAAAAAGAGTCAGCGATAGCAGACGGCCTCGGCCGCCGCGACGACTTCGGCAACCGACGGCAGCGCGAGTTTTTCCAGATTGGCCGCATAGGGCATCGGCACATCCTTGCCGGTGACGCGCATGACCGGCGCGTCGAGATAATCGAACGCCTCTTCCAGCATGCGCGCGGCGATCTCGGCGCCGACGCCGGATTGCTTCCAGCCTTCTTCAACGGTGACGAGGCGGCCGGTTTTCTTCACCGATTCGATAATTGTGTCGCTGTCCATCGGTTTGAGCGTACGCAGATCGATCACTTCGGCGTCGATATTCTCCTTGGCCAGTTCCTCGGCGGCTTTGAGCGCGTAGCTCATGCCCATCGACCAGGCGACGATGGTCACGTCATTGCCCGGACGCACGATGCGGGCACGACCGATCGGCAGCACATAGTCGTCGAGCTTCGGCACCGGCGAGGAATGGCCGTAGAGAATTTCGTTTTCCAGAAACATCACCGGGTTGGGATCGCGGATGGCGGCCTTGAGCAAACCCTTGGCGTCGGCCGCGGTCGACGGCGCGATCACTTTCAGTCCGGGAATGTGCGAATACCAGGAGGAATAATCCTGGCTGTGCTGCGCGGCGACGCGTGAGGCAACGCCATTCGGACCGCGAAACACGATCGAGAGTTTCACTTGGCCGCCCGACATATACTGCGTCTTGGCCGCCGAATTGATGAGCTGATCCATCGCCTGCATGGCAAAATTGAAGGTCATGAATTCGACGATCGGCTTTAACCCGGCGAGCGCAGCGCCGATGCCGACGCCGGTAAAGCCGTGCTCGGTAATCGGGGTGTCGATGACGCGCTGGGCGCCGAATTCTTCCAACAACCCCTGCGTGACTTTGTAAGCGCCCTGATACTCGGCGACCTCCTCGCCCATGACAAAAACGTCTTTGTCGCGGCGCATTTCCTCGGCCATGGCGTCGCGCAAGGCTTCGCGCATGGTCATGGTGACGAGCTCGGTGCCTTCCGGCACTTCGGGCTCGGGGATGATCTCGGCCGTCGGCGGCTTGGCAGTGCCGGTCTTGGCCGACGCGGGGGTCTCGGCTTTCTTGGCCGGTTCGTCTTTCTGCGCCGGCGGCGCCGATTCCGCGGCCTTCTCTTGGCGGGCGGGCTGCTCGGCTCTCGATTTCGTGGCCACGCCGCCGTTGCCTTTGAGGCTTGCGGCATCCTCGCCCTCGGCAAGGATCATCGCGATCGGCGTATTGACCGCGACGTCGTTGGTGCCCTCGGGCACCAGGATCTTGCCGAGCGTGCCCTCGTCGACCGCCTCCACTTCCATAGTGGCTTTGTCGGTCTCGATCTCGGCGATGACGTCGCCGGATTTGACGCTGTCGCCTTCCTTCTTGAGCCACTTGGCGAGATTGCCCTTCTCCATGGTGGGAGAAAGCGCGGGCATCAATACCTCAGTCGGCATGGCGGCTCACTTCAAGCTCGATTGGCGGCGCGGCAAATCGCGCTCAGCGATAGACGTCGGTGTAAAGCTCGGATGGATCAGGCTCTGGATCGTGGGTGGCGAACTCCGCAGCTTCGTTGACGACGGCGCGCACCGACGCGTCGATCTTCTTGAGCTCGTCCTCGCTTGCCGATTTCCGGTCGAGCAGCCGCTTGCGCACCTGTTCGATCGGATCGTGCTCGGTGCGTACTTTGTCGACTTCCTCTTTGGTGCGGTATTTCGCCGGATCCGACATCGAGTGGCCGCGATAGCGGTAGGTCAGCATTTCCAGGATGATCGGACCCTTGCCGCCGCGGCACCAGGCCAGCGCGTCCGCGGCTGCCGCCTTCACCGCGCGCACGTCCATGCCGTCGACTTGCGAGCCCGGAATATTGAACGATGTGCCACGTTTGGAAAAGTCGGTTTGAGCCGACGACCGCGTCACCGAAGTTCCCATGGCGTAGCGATTGTTCTCGATGACATAAATGACCGGCAGTTTCCACAGCTCGGCCATGTTGAAGCTTTCATAGACCTGGCCCTGGTTTGCCGCGCCGTCGCCGAAAAAGGTCAGGCAGACGTCATTGTTGCCGCGATATTTATTGGCAAATGCCAGACCGGTGCCGAGCGGAACCTGGGCGCCGACAATGCCGTGTCCGCCGTAGAAATGCTTCTCCAGCGAGAACATGTGCATCGAGCCGCCCTTGCCCTTGGAATAGCCGTCGCGGCGCCCGGTGAGTTCGGCCATCACGCCCTTCGGATCCATGCCGCAGGCGAGCATATGGCCGTGGTCGCGGTAGCCGGTAATCATCTGGTCGCCTTCGCGCATGGCGAGCTTCATGCCGACGACAACGGCTTCCTGGCCGATATAGAGGTGGCAGAATCCACCGATCAGGCCCATGCCGTACATCTGGCCGGCCTTTTCCTCGAAACGGCGGATCAGCAGCATCTGGCGGAGCGCCGCCAGCTCCTGGTCCTTGGAGAACGCGGGAACAGACGCGTCGCTTGCGGCAAGGTCCGCGGCCGGAAGCAATCCTTGGGTGTCTTGAGCCGCTTCTCTAGTCTGGGCGACGGCCATTATTGTCCTCAAAACGCCATTGTCGGCTAAAAATTCCGGCGGGCTTCAACCCTTAGCCGAAAACGCCGAATTGCGAAAGGCGGGGGAATTCCCGTAGGCGGTGAGTGCCCACGGCCAACTCCTTGTCGGAGAAATTAATTTCGGGGCCCGGGTGGACGAGTTCAAGGGCTAACTTTAGGGGTTGGGGACAGGCCGGCGATGGGATTGCGTATCGTACATCAAAGTCAAATCATTGGGGTCGACATCATCAAGCAGCGCCCTGGCGCGCTCATCGAGCATGTCAGGGTCGATGGCGTCGGATTTGAGCAGCGCAATGCGCCGGTCCCATTGCGCATGTTCCAGCTTCAGCCGCGCGAGGTCGGCGCTTAGCGCCGCCGACTGCCGGTCGATGACCTCTTTGGCCGTGAGTCCTCGGTTGCCGCTATAGGCATTGACGCCGAAATAGCCGATGAGCAACGCCGCCAGGGCATAAAGCGCGAGCGCATTGAGGATGGTGCGCAGCCGTTTGCGGGTGACCATGGCGCCACACCATGGGAGAATGCCGCTTAAAGCGGGATTAATAATGGGCATTTCTCAGTCATTGCGAGCAAAGCGAAGCAATCCAGTATGCCGCGAGGCCTGGATTGCTTCGTCGCTTCGCTCCTCGCAACGACGGGGCTAGGGCAGCTGGTTGCGGACTTCGCTCAACAGAAAATTGCCGAACCGCTTGCTGCGGTTACGGAAGAACCGCAGCGCGCCCGCATCGACGAAATAGGTGAGCAGAATGCTGTCGCGCGTCTTAACTGCGGAACCCACTGCATCGGCCGAATGCCAAGTGTCGGTTCCAACCGCGAACGCGTAGCCGGAATTAGGCGCAAACGACATCTGCTTTGCTTTCGGCCCGCAGCGGCCGTCAGGGAGCTTTTCGTGAAAGATGGTGCCGATATCGGTGTGAGCGCGATCGGGCGGCAGGTAAAGCTGCACGGTAACGCCCTTCCAGCGCGTGTCGGTATGCGGCGTGATCAGATAGCCCGGAATGTCGCGGGTAAGGATCGGGATCGGGTACATGCCGGTCTTGGCGTAGCCGGGACCGAACCGGCGCTGTAGCGGCGCCGCGAGCCGGCGCATGAACGCCTCTTTGACCGGGCGAGAGCACAGCGCGCGCCCGACCAGGTCCCACACCGCGCGCTTTTGCGGCGGCAGGTGACGGATGTATTCGGGGAACAGATCGATCTTCACCCGCGTGTGGGTGCCGTCGGTGAGGTCATGGCCCTTACTGCGGCCATGCATTGGCCGATAGTCGGTCGCCTCCGGCATGTTGGCGAGCATCAAAGCGTAAGTGTCATCCGGAAAGACGCGATCGAACACAAGATGCGTGAACGGCGCGTCGAACGATGCCGCGGCATCGATCGAACCGGCAACGAAATCGCTTAAGCTTTCAACCGCAAGCCGGCGGTTGCCCGGCTTCAATTCAAGCGTTTGATCCATCGCACTATCGGTCCCCGCGAGAGCCATGGGGGTATAGCGCCGATTGGCGTTGTCGGACAAGAACGTGAACGTAAGAGCCTAGCCAAGCCCCTTGAATGCGCTTCGCCCGGCATAGGCCGCTTGCGCGCCAAGTTCCTCCTCGATGCGGAGCAACTGATTGTATTTCGCGGTTCGGTCGGCGCGCGCCAGCGAGCCGGTCTTGATCTGACCGCAATTGGTGGCGACCGCGAGATCGGCAATCGTGGAATCTTCGGTCTCGCCGGAGCGGTGCGACATCACCGCGGTGTAGCCGGCCTTGTGCGCGCATTCGACCGCGGCCAGCGTTTCGGTGAGCGTGCCGATCTGGTTGACCTTGATCAGGATCGAATTGGCGATACCGTTCTTGATGCCGTCGGAAAGCCGCGGCACGCTGGTGACGAAAACATCGTCGCCGACTAGTTGGCATTTGCCGCCGATTTTCTGCGTCAGCTTCTTCCAGCCCACGGCATCGTCCTCGGCCATGCCGTCCTCGATCGACACGATCGGATATTTGCCGACAAGTTGCGCGAGGTAATCGACCTGCTGGTCGATCGTGCGCGTCTTGCCCTCGCCTTTGTATTGATAGGCACCGTCAGCGAAAAATTCGCTGGCCGCCGGATCGAGCGCCAAAGCGACCTGTTCGCCTGGGCGGTAGCCGGCCTTGTCGATCGCCGAAAGGACGAAATCGAGCGCCGCTTCCGCCGACGGCAGATTGGGCGCAAAGCCGCCCTCGTCGCCGACATTGGTATTGTGCCCGGCGGCTTTGAGCGCCGCGCGCAGGGTGTGAAAGATTTCCGCGCCGGCGCGCAGCGCCTCGGCGAAATTCGGTGCGCCGAGCGGCACGATCATGAATTCCTGAAAGTCGATCGGGTTGTCGGCATGGACGCCGCCGTTGACGATATTCATCATCGGCACCGGCAACAGCCGCGACGCGGCGCCTCCGACATAGCGATAAAGCGGCAGCCTGTTCGCCGCGGCGGCGGCCTTAGCGGTCGCCAGCGACACGCCGAGAATGGCGTTGGCGCCAAGCCGGCCTTTGTTTGGCGTACCGTCGAGCCCAATCATGGTCTCGTCGATCTTGACCTGCGCCTCGGCATTCATGCCGCTCAATGCATCGAAAATCTCGCCGTTGACCGCTTCGACCGCGGTCTTCACGCCCTTGCCGAGATAGCGCTTCTTGTCGTTATCGCGCAGTTCGATCGCTTCATGCGCGCCGGTCGAAGCGCCCGACGGCACGCCGGCGCGACCGCGGGAGCCGTCCTCCAGCACGACGTCGACCTCGACAGTGGGATTGCCGCGGCTGTCGAGAATTTCGCGGCCGATAATGTTGGTAATTGCGGTCATGCGCGCTCCGGCTTCTGCCGGGGCTTCTACATGATCCGCGAGGGGGCTGTCACCACATGTAGCGCAACGTGCCGGTGCCGGCATAGGTCTGCGCGCTCGGCGCGAATTCGCCGTCGGACTTGGCGATCGCCGTCCAGTTGGCGTTGATGTGCAATTCCGCCGCTGCGCTGGCGAGCGCGGAATTGGCCGGCGGGGTGGCGCCGTTGATGGTGAAGCTCGATCCCGGCAGCGTCTGGAACACCGCGTGCGGATTGGTGACCCAGTCATGGGCCCAGGCGAGGCGGCCGCGCAAGATCAGCGGCATGTCGTTCCACACGGTCAGATTGTCGAAGCGCGCGCCGAGTTCGCTGCGGGTATCGGTGGCGCTCATCGCGTTGTAGGTCAGGCCAAAACCGCCGCCGGAGAGATCGGTCTCGCTGTAGCCCGGCGTATGGAAGGTTTGCACCTGCAAGGCCGCATAAGGCGTCACGCCGATGATGGTGCCGGTGACCGGCACGCCGTAGCGATAGCCGGCTTCGCCGCGCGCCGCGTAGCTCTGGCCTTGGAACGACGCGGTCAGACTGTCGCCGACGGCGATGCGATTGGTCGAAAACCAGTGATTGGCGAAGGCGAGCGCACCGGAGAGATAGAGCGGCCCGTAATGCGTGGTGCCGTAGACGCCGGCCTGGAACGCATCGCTTCGCCCGCCGCCCAGTCCGCCCGCCAGATTCCAATTGGTGCCGCCGCCGGAGAGCGCAAAGCCGTAACTGGTCGCCGCGTCGGCGTGATAGGTCATGCCGGCGGCAAACCCATAATCGCTCGCGGTGAAATTAGCCGAGCCGGTGGTGCTGTTGCCGGTGGTGGTGTTGTAGCCGCCGAACGCCGAACCCCACGCGGTCCAGCGCTGTTCGAACGAGGCGGCAGGCTGCTGCGGTTGTCCGCGTCTGAGCACGTGATTGTAAGCCTCCGCGATCTCCGGCGGCAGGCTCGGCTGATCGTCCGGGGCAAATTGCTGCGGGCCGCTGCCGCCAATGCCGCCGCCGTTGCCGGCCGTCGGATCGAGCAACAGATTGAGGAAGTCGGTCATCAGCCGGAAGGCGCCCTGCCCGGCATCGGCCAACGGCTGGCCCTCGAGCTGCGCCAGCGCGTTCTGGAGCTGCGCCGGGGTGTAGTTGAACAGATTCTGGAAGCCCGCCGGCGGCGTCACGCCGCTCTGGATCGCGGTGTCGATCGCATTGGCGACGTTGAGCACGTTCTGCGGCGGATTGGGCGGCAATAGCGGCACCAAGGCGCCGTTCTGTGCGGTGAGGAAAACATCGTCCGTGTCGTAGCTCAGGATGCCTTTGTAACGGCCGAAGAAAAAGTCATTGACACCATTGTTGAATTGGCCGCTCACGCCACTCGTCGCCGTGAGGATGGTGTATTTGGTGCCGACGATGGCTGTACTGGCCGAATTGGCCTCGACCAGCGCGCCGGCAACGATCGTCGCGGTGCCCGGCGTGCCATTGACCAGTGCGCCGCTCGCATTCGCCCCCGTGATCGTCACCATATAGATCGCGGCCGATTGCAGCGTCAGGCTGCCGGTGACCGTCATGAACGTGCCGGGCACCCCGGGCGCGAACATGCCGCCGCCATGGATGGTCAGGTTCGGGTCGAGCGTGCCGGTGCCGCCCAGCGTTGCGCCGCTGAAGACATCGATATTGCTCGCGACATTGGTGCTGCCATTGAGCAGCACCGTGCCGGAGTTGATGTTGACCTGATCGAGGCCGCTGAACGTGTTGCTGTCGGTATAGGTGACAGCGCCGCCCAGCGCGAAGTTCAGCGTGTCGCCCTGGCCGACAATATTGCCGACGATGGTGCCGCCGGCGATGGTCATCACGTCGGCATTCGGCGACAGCAGCACGTTGCCGGTGATGGTGCCGCCGTTCTGGTCGATCACCATCTTACTGTTGGCGGTGGCGACGTTGATCGCCGTGCCTGCGGTGCCGGTGATGGTGCCGGTGTTGACGATGGCCGCGCTGGCGATGAGCACGACATCGCCGCTGATCTTGATGCCGGTCGCGGCGCTGATCGTGCCGGCATTGGTGATGCCGCCGCCAGCGCTGGTGGTGCCGAAATTGGTGACGCTGTTGATCGCGATACCGACGAGCCCGGCCGTGATCGTGCCGCCGGCGCTGTTGACGATCGCGCCTGCAAAACTGAGAGCGACACCGACGATAATACCGTCGCTGTTCGCCGTGATCTTCTGCGTATTGGGGATGCCGCCTTGGAACGTGGTCACGTTGCCGATGGCAATGCCATTGCTCCCGGTGATCGTGCCGGAATCGACGATACCGCCGCCGGCGCTGGTGGTGCCGAACACCCCGACATTGGTGACCTTGATGCCGTCGTAGCCGCCGGACCCCGCCGCCAGCAGCCCGGTATTGTCGATGCCGCCGCTGAAAGTCGAAACGCTGGTGATGACCACGGCGCCGACCGGACCGGAAACGGTGCCGCTATTGCCGATATTGCCGGCAAAGCTCGTGGTGCCGTTGATCCGGATGCCATAGTCACCGTTCGCGCCCAACACCATACCGGCATTGGTGATGCCGCCGGTAAAGGTCGGGCCGGTGATCCGAACCGCGGTATGACTCGACGTCACCGCGGCGAGGCGGCCAATGATGATGCCGTGAGTTGCGGAAATGACACCGCTATCGGTAATGCCGCTGCCGATCGTGACCTTCTCGATGGCGATGCCGGTGTTGCCAATGATCGTACCGGAATTGGCGATGCCGCCGGTGAAGGTTCCGATGCTGAAGTTGCCGGTGCTGGTGCCAACCAGGATGCCGGCGGAACCGGCCCGGATGGTGCCGGAATTGGCGATGCCGCCGGCAAAGGTCGAGATGGTGACCGATCCGCCATTGTTGGCGGTGCCGCCGACCTTGATGCCCGCCTTGCTCCCCGTGACGATCAGACCTTGATTGCTGATGCCGCCGGAGAAGGTCGAGATCGTAACGGTGACGCCTGTCCCGGAGGCAAAGCCGCCGATCCAGATGCCGCGTCCCTTGCTCACAGAGATGGTGCCGGAATTGGTGATGCCGGCGCCAAAGGTCGAGATCGCGAACGTGCCATGATTATCGGCATCGCCGTAGACCACGATGCCGGCGCCGAAGGCGAGCGAAATCGTGCCGGAATTGGCGATACCGCCGGAGAAGGTCGAGATCGTCGCATTGGCGCCGAAGAAGGCCGTACCGCCGACAAAAATATCGGAGGGCGCAACGATTCTCCCGCTATTGCTGATGCCACCGGAGAAGTTCGAGATGATCAGCGCGGCGTGGGAGCCGACAACCTGGCCGCCGATTTGGATGCCCCATGCCCCCACTCCCCCTGCGGAGATGGTGCCGGAATTCGTGATGCCGCCGCCGAAGGTCGAGATCGTGGCGGCCTCGACCGAGATGCCCTTGGCGTTCGTCGACACGATGCTGCCGGCATTGGTGATGCCGCCGGTGAAGGTGGTGCCGTGAATCACGATCGCCGTGCCGCTTGCAACGAGCGTGCTCGCATTGTCGATGGTGATGCCGTGGCTCGATGCCGCGATAAGGCCGACGTCGAAGATCGCGCCATTGATGGAGCTGCCGACGATGGCGATTGCCGTGGCCGCCGTGATCGTGCCGAAATTGGCGATGCCGCCGTAGAAGCTGCTCACCATTGGCGATGCCGCCGCCACCGGTCGCGGTGCCGAATTGGCCGATGCCGTCGAGGTCCAGGCCGATGCTGGCGGTGATGGTGCCGAAATTGGTGATGCCGCCGATGAACGTCGAGATCGCGGTCAGCCAGATGCCTGCCGAAGTCGCTTTGATAAGACCAATGTTTGTGATGCCGCCGCCGGCGGTCGCATTGCCGAATTGGCTCACGCTCACGGCATAGATGCCGGGGCCTCCCGCCGCCGAGATCGTGCCCCCCTCATTGACGATGCCGCCGGTGAATGTCGTGACGTCCTCGATCGCAAGAGCAATTCCGGCGGCCGCCGAGATCAGCCCGGCATTGCTGATGCCGCCGGTAAACGTCGGCCCGGTGATTTTGACGGCGGTATGGCTCGACGTGACCGCGGCGCTGAGGCCGACAGCAATGCCGAGAGCCGACGCGGAGATGACGCCACTGTCGGTGATGCCGCCACTGATGGTGGCATTCTGGATGGCGATGCCGGTCGCGGCGGCGATCGTGCCGGAATTCGAAATAGCGCCGATAAACGTGGAAATCGTCACCATCCCGACGTTACCTGGACCGCCGCTGACGGTGGCAGTGCTGCCGATCTGAATGCCGACAACGCCGGCCGAAATCATCCCGCTGTTGGTGATGCCGCCCTCGAACGTCGAAATCGTAATCGTCGCGGTGTTGCGCGTGACGCCGCCGACTGTGACCGTGCCGCCGATCAGGATGCCGTCGTTGGCCGCCGTAATCGTTCCGGCATTGGTGATGCCGCCGCCGAAGGTCGCGATCGTGACGGATGCGGTGTTGCTCGCGCCGCGGCTCACATTGGCGTAGCCGCCGATCAAAATGCCGGTCGCCGCCGTGATCAGGCCCGCATTGGTGATGCCGCCGCTCGATATGCCGCCCAGGAATGTCGGGCCGCTGATTGAAATGGCGTTGCCGGTGGACGCTTCGATCGCACCGTGGGCTTCGATCCGGATGCCGAGCGCGGTGCCGTCGATGAGGCCGCTGTCGATAATCGAGCCATGGATGGTGCCGCTGCCGATCGCGATGGCGGTTGCGGCCGAGATCGTGCCGGAGTTGCTGATATTGCCGCTGAAGGTCGAGACCGGGTAGGCAAACCCGGTCGTGACGCCGACGATGATGCCGTAACTGCCGGCCGCGATCGTGCCACTGTTGGTGATGCCGCCCGTGAACGTGCTGATCGTGTACAGCGCAATGCCGCTATCGGCTGACGCCGAGATCGTGCCTGAATTGGTGATGCCGTTGGCGAAGCTCGTAACGTCGAAAACGTAAATGCCGTCTTCGCCCGAGAGCGTGCCCGAATTGGTGATGCCGCCGCTGAAGGTAGGGTCGTACAACACGTCGATCGGCGCGACGCTGACGGAAATCAGTCCATAATTGCTAATACCGCCGCCGGAACTGGTGACGGCGCCGGCGGTCCCTCCGATATCGATACCGTACTGGCCGGTCAGCACGCCGCCGGCGCTGTTGACGATTCCGCTCGAAAACACCGACGCATTATTGACCCAAATGTCGACGTATCCGGCGCTGATGCTTCCGGTGTTGGTGATGCGCCGGAAAAATTCAACACGGTGCTGTTGATGTAAACGCCGTTTACGAACGGGTCCGAAGCCGAAATGGTGCCGTTATTGGTAATGCCGCCCGTAAAGGTCGAAACGGGATATGCGAGCGAGCCGCCCGTCGACGGGCCGATCTGGATGCCGTTGCTGCTTGTCGCGACGACCACGCCGTTGTTGACGATCCCGCCGCCAAATGCGCTGACCGCATAGAGCGCGATGCCCGAATGGACCGTCGAAATCGTGCCCGAATTGGTGATGCCGTTGCCGAAGGTTCCGACGTCGTAGAGGTAAATGCCATATCCGCCCGTGATTGTACCGGCGTTGCTGATACCGCCGGCGAAATTGGTCACTCCTTCAAGATAAATTCCTGCACCAGCGGCCCCGGCGCTGATTGTGCCGCCGTTATTGATACCGCCGGCGAAATTAGTCGCAGAGACACCAATCCCCTCGTGGGCGCTGATTGTGCCGCTGTTGCTGATGCCGCCGGTGAAGGTCGCGATATTGGAAATCCCGATGCCGGTCCCGGTCCCGGTGACGGAAATCTTTCCATTGTTGGTGATGCCGCCGCCGAAACTCGTGACGGCGCCGCTCGACCCGCCGGCATAGATGCCGTAGCCGCCGGTCAGTACGCCGCTGGCGTCGTTGACAATCCCGCCTAAAAACGTCGACGCATTTCTGGCCCAGATGTCGGCATAGGACGCGCTAATGGATCCGCTGTTGGTGATGCCGCCGGAGAAGTTCAAAGCGGTGTTGTCGAGATAAATGCCGTTTTTGCTGGTGCCCGACGCCGAGATCGTGCCGGCATTGCTGATGCCGCCGGTGAAGGTCGGGCCGGTGATACTGATCGCGGTGGTAGCGGCGGTGATCTTGCTGGCGCTGTTTAAACTGATGCCGCCGACAAGTGTGCCGCTACTGCTGATCTGGCCATTGAGCGTGCCACTGCTGAAAGAAATTCCCGACGCGCTGATCGTCCCGGAATTGTCGATGTTGCCGTTGACGGTTTCGTTGTCGACGCAATAGTCGCTGACGGTGCCGCTGTTGCTGACGCCGCTCGTTGGCACCGCGGTGCAGGCAAAGGCATGCGGCGTGCCGCCGCCGATCAGCAATGCCGCGACCGAACTCGACGCCATCAACAGGCGGAGCTTGGTGCCGCTAGCACCCCTTGCACCTCGCATTCAACGCCCCTGGGCCGGTATTCAACGGTTCGCGGAATCCGACCATTTTGTTCCAGTTCAAGGTTATCTGGGCGGTGCGCGACGCCGCAATGTATTGATGTGATATCAGGTGCTTATAATGCAGCCATAAAGCTGAATTTGTACATTCGTTGTAATAATACCACCGTGCCAAACGTGACGATTTCAATCGAAGATTGGCGGTTCACCCTCAAACATTGCATGGGCAAAAAATACAGGTGTGGGTTGCGCAGCCGGCAGCGCTCGATCGGCGTCTTGGCCCTTCCCCAGCCAATGGCAGTATCCGCATCCATATAGATGGCCCCGTGGCCTCCCATCGGCTTAGAATAATCGTATGATCAAAAGACTGCCGCAGCTCGGTCGCCCCTCCCCGATCCCGGCCTCACCCGAACAGGCAGCGCTCGACCGCGTGCCGGCCCCGCACCGCGACACCGATTACCTCGCGCGCTTTACGTTTCCCGAATTCACGGTGATGTGTCCGGTCACCGGCCAGCCGGATTTCGCCACGCTCGTCATCGACTATGTGCCGAAGGACTGGCTCGTGGAATCGAAGTCATTGAAGCTTTATCTGAACAGCTTCCGCAATCACGGCGCCTTCCATGAGGACTGCACGGTGGCGGTCGGCAAAAAACTCGTCGCATTGCTCAAGCCGAAATGGCTGCGCATCGGCGGCTATTTCCATCCGCGCGGCGGCATGCCGATCGACGTGTTCTGGCAAGCGGGAAAATTGCCGGCCGGCGTCTGGGTGCCGGAGCAAGGCGTGGCCACCTATCGCGCCCGCGGATAGCCTTTCAGCGTGGCGACCAGCGTGCCGACTTCAAGCGCCGGAGCGGCGGCGCGCATGACGCCGCCCATCACCGCGACGCCGGCGCAGCCTGCCGCCATCACTTCGCCGACGCGCGCCGTATTGATGCCGCCGATGGCGAGCACCGGCACACGGCATGCGCGGGCGATTTCGAATAATCCCTTGCGGCCGATTTCCGGCCCGTAGCCAGGCTTGCTCGGCGTCTCGAACGCAGGTCCGGCCAGCGCGTAATCGGCGGCTTGCGGATCGATCGCCCCGGCCTCGGTGACGGTGTGGATCGACACACCGATGAGCTTGTCCGCACCCAAGCGCACGCGGGCCGCCGCCGCATCGCTGCCCGACGGCAAATGCACGCCATCGACGCCGGCAAGCTTGGCCAGCGCCGCGTCACCGTGCAGCATCAGCGTTGCGCCAAGTTTCCGTGCCATCGGGATAAGCATGCGCGCCAAAACGACCTGCTCGTCCTCCGGCAAATCCTTTTCGCGCAGGCTCACCCAGCGGCAGCCGGCGGCCAGTGCCGCTGCGACAGTTTCGGTCAGCGGGCGCCGCGCCTGGGCGCGGTCGGTCACCAACAGCAACGGTGGATCGGGAAGCCGCATCGTCGCTCCTTGTCGGCCAAGCGCGATTATGGGAAATCTGTCGGCTGAAATGAACTGGTTGCGCAAAGATTTGGGAGACGACGCGGTGCTGATGAAATCGCGTGCGAGGATGGCGCTCGCCGGCGTCTTGATCCTTGCGCTGGGTTGGGCATCGCCGGTGTTGGCGGCAAAGCACAGGAAGCTCACAGGCGCATGCGCGCAATCGAGCGGCCGCTGCGTGGCCGATTGCGATCAGCTTCATTGGTGCCAAGTTTATGCCTGTGTCGGCGGCAAATCGACGCCGGTGCCGTTTTGGCGTTGCTTCGAGCCGAGCGGGCTGTGCCTCGCCCCGCATTGCCGAGCGATGGCGCCTGGGATTTATCGCCCTAGCGGGGCGTAGCTCGTCAGCGTGGCCGGCATCCGCATCGGCACGAGGTGGCGCGGCACGACGATGCGCTGGCCCTCGGTAAGCGGCTCGCGCGCCGCCACCGCATTGATCTGGGTGAGCGCCCACAGCGGCACATGATAAGTCGCAGCCAGCGTCTTTAACGTGTCGCCGGCATGCGCCGCGACCGGCAGGCCGGAATCCCACAGCTCGATCGCGGCGTCGGCGGGGACTTCAAGGTGAATCGGCACTGCCTCGCCTTCGGCATCGGCTGGCGTCCCGGAAAGTTGCGCGATTTTGCTGACCAATTGCTCCTGGACGCGATCGGTCTTTTCGATATTGATATGTATGATTTCGGCGTGGTCCTTGAGATTGTAGCTCGCATACTGACCGTGGAAGCGCGAACCCTGGACGACGTTGCCGCCGCCCATGAAGTTGGACGACTGGTAGATGTTGATATAGCGCTCGACATTGGGCGGCACGTCGTCGGCGATACGCGTCGGATCGTAGGTGACGAGAAGGCTGACGGGGATGCCCGCCTGGTTGAGCATCTCGGCAAAATCCAGGACACAGTCGCCGCCCATGGAATGGCCGATGAGGACAATCGGCTGCGGATCTCGCCGATAGTCGCGGATCGCTTCTTCGGCCGTCGGTCGCCACAAGAGATAAGTGCCTACGCTTGCGGGAATGCCGGTGCGCCGGATGCGCGTCGCCAATGTGTCGATGCCGCGCGAATAAATCAGGCCGGCGACGCCGCGGAACAGATAAGCGCGGCCGCGCGGTTGCGTGATCTTTTCGATCGGCTGCGGTGCCGGCGCCACGGGGACTTCGCCGGCATCGGCCACCGCAATCGGCTTTGCAGCCGGCGCGACAGCGAGCGCCGGAGCGGCGGCGAGCTTGGTCTCGGCGGCTTGTGTGAACAACGAGCTTTGTGTGGCTGTGTCAGCCCTGTTGGATACCGACGCCGTATCGGCTGTCTCGTAATCCGCCGTCTGCGCGACCGGCGCCTGGCCGCCACTTTTCATCCAATCGGCTTGCTTGGCGGGTGAAGTGAACGCGGCGCTGGGGTCCACCATGGCATAACTGCCGCAGCCGGCAAGGCAGGCCGCCAGCAGCAAGACGAAACAATGCCTCGGTTGCACCATGGTCTTCCGGCGTCGGTTGTCACGCACGCACGCCGAAACAGCCGGCCGCTCAGCCTGCGCTGCGCCGGTTCGTTGGCAAAAGCGTTCGAAAGGACGGCATTCCAAGAATCAGAACCCACCACTCACCGGGCGGAGGAGACCGTCAAATCCTTAATTTCCCCCGAATAGGCCTTGGATAGTGCGGACAGCAACGGGTGAAATCAGGGTGCCGGGCCGGCTTTTTCGTGGCGAAATGTCGTTGTCGGCCCTATCTGCATCGTAACCTAAATCGGCGTTGCCACTTGAATCGCCGTTGCCACGTGAATCGGCCTTGCCACTCGGGCCGCCATGCTATGAACCGCCACAGATGAACCGCTCGCCCCGAATTTCCTTCGTTTCGCTCGGCTGCCCCAAAGCGCTGGTCGATTCCGAGCGCATCATCACGCGGCTGCGCGCGGAGGGCTATGAGCTCACCCGCGAGCATGCGGGCGCCGATCTCGCCATCGTCAATACCTGCGGTTTCCTCGACAGCGCACAGGCGGAATCGCTCGAGGCCATCGGCGCCGCCATGACCGAAAACGGCAAAGTCATCGTCACCGGCTGCATGGGCGCGGAGCCGGAAAAGATTACGACGGCATATCCCGGCGTGCTCGCCGTCACCGGCCCACAGCAATATGAGAGCGTGCTCGACGCCGTGCATCGCGCCGCGCCGCCGGCGCACGATCCATATATCGATCTCATTCCGCCGGAGGGCATAAAGCTAACGCCGCGACACTACGCTTATCTAAAAATATCAGAGGGCTGCAACAATCGCTGCACCTTTTGCATCATTCCCAAATTGCGCGGTGACCTGGTCTCGCGGCCTGCCGCCGACGTGCTGCGCGAGGCCGAGCAGCTGGTGGCTGCCGGCGTCAAGGAACTCCTGGTCATTTCCCAGGACACCTCGGCCTATGGCGTCGACCTCAAATACGCGGCAAGCCCGTGGAAAGACCGCGAGGTTCGGACGAAATTTCTCGATCTTGCCCGCGAGCTTGGCGAGCTCGGCGTCTGGGTGCGGCTGCATTACGTCTACCCCTACCCGCACGTCGACGAAGTCATTTCGCTGATGGCCGATGGCAAGATTCTTCCCTACTTGGACGTGCCGTTTCAGCATGCGAGCCCCGCGGTGCTCAAACGCATGCGCCGCCCCGCGGCGCAGGAACAGACGCTGGAGCGCATCCGCGCCTGGCGCGACATTTGCCCGAGCCTTACCATCCGCTCGACCTTCATCGTCGGCTTCCCGGGCGAGACCGAGGAGGATTTTGCGCTGCTGCTGGACTGGCTCGACGAAGCCCAGCTCGATCGCGTCGGCTGCTTCCGCTACGAGCCGGTCGCCGGCGCAACCGCCAACGATCTTGCGGCCGCAGTGCCCGACGCCGCCAAGGAAGAGCGCTATCACCGCTTCATGGCGCGCCAGCAGGCGATTTCCCAAAAGCGGCTCAAGCGCAAAATCGGCGCGCGCGAGCGCGTCATTATCGATGAGGTCGATGCCAAGTCGGGCATCGCCAAGGGCCGCGGCAAAGGCGACGCACCGCAAATTGACGGCGTCGTCCACCTCTCGGGCCACCGGCCGCTACGGGTCGGCGAGATCGCCACGGTGAAAATCGAGCGGGCGGATGCTTACGATCTGCACGGCACCGTCGTCGGCTTTTAGGGGCGAGGATTTCGCCCGCTTGGCTCGCCTGCCGATAGCCGTGTAAAGCTGACGGCCTTTGAAATTTGCAAGGTCATCCGCTCATGCCCCTTTCCGATACCATCAAGACGCTTATCCGCAACGCCTGGGACGACGGCTGTCCCTGCCTCGTCGCCACCTGCGGCCCTGCGGGGCCGAACATTTCGGTCAAGGGCAGCATGATCGTGTTCGATGAAACCCACCTCGCCTACTGGGAGCGTTCCAAGCGCACCGCACTGGATAACCTGTCACACGATAAGCGGGTGTGCGTGATGTATTCGAACTTTAAGGCGCAGCGCGACGGCGTGCTTGAAAGCGGCTTTTTACGCTTCTTCGGCAGCGTCGAGCTACACGAAAGCGGGTCCATTCACGACGCGATTTTTGCAAAACTGTTGCCGCGGGAGCAGACCCATGTCGGCGCTGACACCGGCATCGGCGCGCTTTTGAAGATCGAGAAGGCCATCGACATCCGCGGCAAGCCGATCATGTGACACGGCGGGTAGCGCTGGCCACTGAGCGGAGACGCAACGATGGAAATGCGGGTTTATGGCCGCACCGGCATGAAGCTCTCGGTATTGGGTTTCGGCTGCGGCGCGGTCGGCGGACTGATGGTGCGCGGCGATCCGCGCGACCAGGAACGCGCCATTGCACGTGCGCTCGACGTGGGCGTGAATTATTTCGACACTGCCGTGCAGTACGGCAATGGCGAGTCGGAGAAAAATCTCGGCCGCATTCTGCAGACGCTCAAACCGGCCAATGTGGTCGTCGGCACCAAGGTCCGGTTGCCAAGCGCCGCGTTCGGCCGGATCGGCGAGGCCGTGACGAAGTCGCTGGAAGAAAGCCTCGTCCGCCTGCGCCGCGATGGAGTCGACATTTTCCATTTGCACAATGCGATTGCCGAGAACGGCGGCGGCGAGGCGCTCAGCGTCGGCCAGGTGCTGGACGAAGTCGTGCCGGCATTCGAACGGCTGCGCGAGGCGGGCAAGATCCGATTTCTCGGACTGACCGCGGTCGGCGATACGGCTGCGCTGCGTCAGGTCATCGATTCACACCGCTTCGACAGTGCTCAAGTCGTCTACAACATGCTCAATCCGTCCGCCGCGGCCACGCTGCCGGCGAACTACCCGGCGCAAGATTACGGGCGGCTGTTTGATCACACTGCGGCCGCTGGCACCGGCGTTATCGCCATCCGCGTGCTTGCCGGTGGCGCGCTGTCGGGATCGGCGGATCGTCATCCCATCGCGAGCCCGCCGCCCGCACCCATCGGCTCGGCCATGAGCTACCAGGCGGATGTGGCGCGCGCCCGTCGCCTGATGCCGTTGGTCGTGGAGGGATTTGCCGCGAGCCTGACCGAAGCCGCGACCCGGTTTGCGATTGCAAACCAGGCGGTCGGCACCATCCTGGTCGGGATGGCGACCCCACAACAGTTCGAGGATGCCTTTGCGGCGGTCGAAAAAGGCCCGCTGCCGCCGGCTGCCCTGGAACGGCTTGCGGCGCTGCGTCAGGACTTCGCGGGTGAGACGAGGTGACTACAAGCGCTCGGCGAGCACGCGCCGAACCGAATCCATCAATCTCGCGAGCTCGCTTTCGGCAATCGTGAAGGCCGGCGTCAGATAGACGATATTACCGAACGGGCGGATGAAAACACCTTCGGCAACAAACCGTTGCCGCAAGGCGCTAAGATCTTCGATCCGATCGAGCTCGATGACGCCGATGGCGCCTTTGACCCGCACCTCCTTGGCGCCGGGAAGCGTCCGGCATGGTTCGAGGCTCTGTCGCAAGGCGTCCGCGATCTTATTCACCTGTGAGAGCCGCGGCTCGCGCTCGAACAAATCGAGCGAGGCGTTGGCGGCGGCACAAGCGAGCGGGTTCGCCATGAAGGTCGGCCCATGCATCAGCGCTTTGGTGGGGTCGTCGGACCAGAACGCCTCGAAGACACTCCGGGTGGCGATCGTGGCGGCGAGCGGCAGCGTGCCCCCGGTCAGAGCTTTGGACAGCGTGATGATATCGGGGACCACACCGGCGTCCTGGAAGGCGAACATCGCGCCGGTGCGGCCGAAGCCGGTAAAAATTTCATCGAAGATCAGCAACAGCTCATAGCGGTCCGCCAATGCTCGCAGGGTTTTAAGTACGCCGGCGTCGTGAAAGCGCATCCCGCCGGCGCCCTGGACCAGCGGTTCGACGATGATCGCCGCAATTTCTTCCGCTCGCTGGGCCAAGAGTTTTTCCAGCGCCGCGGTGCTGACGTCGTCGACCGGCAGATCGGTGACGATCTGCTCCGGCAACAGCCCGCGGAACGCGGCGTGGAAGCTGCTATCCGGATCCGACACCGCCATGGCGCCGGTAGTGTCGCCATGGTAGCCGCCCTTGAACGAGACGATCCGGCTGCGCCCGCGAATGCCGCTGTTGCGCCAATGCTGCACCGCCATTTTCAGCGCGACTTCGACCGCGACCGAGCCGGAATCCGAGAAGAAGACCCGGTCGAGATCGGCGGGCGCCAGCAGCGCCGTGAGCCGCCGCGCCAGTGTCAGCGCCGGTTCGTGGACCATGCCGCCGAACATCACATGCGGCATTTGCGCCAATTGGCGCTCCACCGCGGCGCGGATATGCGGGTGGTTATAGCCGTGACAGGCGGTCCACCACGAGGCGATGCCGTCGATCAGTTCGCGCCCGTCGGCCAATGTGATGCGGCACCCTTGCGTGGACTTGACCGCAAGCGGCGGGCTTGCGGTCTTCATCTGCGCATAGGGCAGCCAGACGTGGTCCAGGCCGGCGGCATACCAAGCCGGTTGTGTGTCCTGTCTCATCCCCTTGTTTTCGCTGGTATTGCCAAGCATTCGGCGCTTTCATGGAACTTACGAGTACCATTGTGCCCGTCGGCCGCGTCGCGGTCACGTTTGTTCGAGGTGGCGAATAATAATGCGCTCGCTTGATGATTACGCCGGCGAGAAACTCGACGCGCTGGAACGGGCGAATTTGCGCCGCAGTCCGGCGGTCACCGCCCGCGACGGCATCTGGGCCGAGCGCGACGGCCGGCGCCTATTGTCGTTTTCCTGCAACGACTACCTCAATCTCATCCGGCACCCCGAGGTGATCGCCGCGGCAATCGAGGCCACCGGGCGCTATGGCGTCGGCGCCGGGGCGTCGCGGCTCGTCACCGGCAACCATCCGCTCTATGGGGAACTCGAATACCGCCTGGCGCGGCTCAAGGGCACGGCGGCGGCATGCGTGTTCGGCTCCGGCTATCTCGCCAATATTGGAATCATCCCGGCGCTGGTCGGTCCAGGCGATCTCATCCTCGTCGACGAGCTGTCCCACGCCTGCATCCACGCCGGCGCGAAGCTTTCCGGCGCCATCGTGCAGCGCTATCGCCACGGCGATGCCGAACACGCCGAGGCGCTGCTGACGGCGCTTCGCCACGGCAAAAAGCGCGCATTGATCGCGACCGACGGCATATTCTCCATGGACGGCGATCTGGCGCCGCTTGGCGCGCTGTCGCAACTGGCGCAGCGCTACGATGCTTGGCTTTTATCCGACGATGCGCATGGCCTCGGCGTGGTCGGCGGTGGCCGCGGTTCGAGTTTTGCCGACGGCGCCTGTGAGGTGCCCTTGCAAATGGGCACGCTGTCAAAGGCGGTGGGCGCCTATGGCGGTTACCTGTGCGCCTCGCGTGCCGTGATCGATCTGATGCAGACGCGGGCCCGCACCTTCATCTATTCAACCGGCCTGCCGCCGCCGGTGGTCGCTGCCGCCACCGCCGCGCTTGACGTGATTGCGCGCGAACCGGCTTACGCCGCGCTGCCGTTGCGCAAGGCCAAGGAATTTACGCGCGCGCTCAACTTGCCCGAGGCGCAAAGCCCGATCGTGCCGGTGATCGTCGGCGAAACCGACGCCGCGCTGGCGGCGTCGGCCCTGTTGCGCGACGAGGGCTTTTTGGTGGTCGCGATCCGGCCGCCGACGGTGCCGGCCGGCACCGCACGGCTGCGTTTTGCATTCACGGCGCAGCATCCCGACGCTGAGATCGCGCGGCTCGCCGACGTGGTGCGACGCCGCGTGCTGAGGCATTGACGCGTGAGCGCGATCTTCATCACCGGGACCGGCACCGACGTCGGGAAAACCTACGTAGCGGCGTCGTTGATCCGGCACCTGCGCCAGATGGGCCGCCTGGTCGACGCCATCAAGCCGGTGGTCAGCGGCTACGATCCGGCACAATCTGCGGCGAGCGATCCCGGCATTCTGTTGAGTGCGCTCGGCTTGCCGGTGACGGAGTCGGAGATCGACCGGATTTCGCCGTGGCGCTTTCGCGCCGCGCTGTCGCCCGATCTTGCGGCCGAGCGCGAGGGACGCCGTATCGACGTCGATACTGTCGTCAAATACTGCCAGACCGCGATCGATCGGCGGCGGGATATTTTGCTGATCGAAGGCGCCGGCGGCATCATGGTGCCGCTCGACGGCGAGCGTACCATTCTTGATGTGATGATGGCGCTGCAATTGCCGCTTATCCTGGTCGCCGGAAGCTATCTCGGCACCATCAGCCATACGCTGACCGCGCTTGACGCCTTGTTCCGGCGCGGCCAGCGAGTGTTGGCGATCATCGTCAGCGAGACCAAAGATTTGCCGGTGCCGCTCGACGAGACGGTTGCGGCGATTGCACGCTTTGCCGAACCGGTCATTGGGCTGGCGCGTCGAGAGCCGGACCAGCCCGGGCAACCCGGCGGCCCGGCGAACAAGACGGTCGACGCTTTGGGCCGCATTTTCGGCCAATAACCTCGCCGCCGGTCTATTTGGCGAAAAAATGCACCTGGGCCACGGTCTCCAAAGTCCCTTCGAGATTGAACAACGCGTGCAGAAGAAACGTCAGCACGATCGAGCCGCTGCGCAGCCGCATCCAGGCCAAAAACAGGCCGACGACCAAAATCTGCAATACGCCGACCCAGTCGTATTGAACATGCGGAACGGCGAACAGAACCGCGGTTGCGATGATGCCCGGCCATACCGGTCGCCCCGACCGGACGAAGCCGCGGAACAGAAAGCCGCGAAACAGGATTTCTTCGCCCGCCGGCGCGACGATGATGGCGGCAAATAGCATCGCGGGCAGCCAACCCTCCGCGACCGCCGTCGTATAGGATTGCGACTGGAATGACGTCACCAGCCCTTCGCCGCTCAAATAAAGCGCGCCGTCGCTCACGGCGATCAGGCAAACAAGTCCTATGATACCTGTCGTCACGTCGCGTGCACGCGGCCAAATCAGGGCCAAATATTCCACCGGATTGGCCTTTGCCAGACGCACCGCGGCGAGCAGAACGGCGACCGTGACCGGATTGAGCACCAATACCGACAGCGTGACGGTCGCGCCGTCGTAGGGCGCGCGCACGAGCGACGACAAATCGCCTTGCTGCCACCACAGTACAATCGCCGTTGCGGCGACTTGGCCGGCAAAGTAGGCGAGGATCGACCAGCCGAGCGTTGCCCAGTAGCCCCATATTTTCATCGCGGCCTCGTCCTTCCGGGGTGCGCCCCGCGCGCACCAGGGATCTATAACAGGAGCGTTTAAAGAAACGCTGCTGCGCCGAAACTGCGCGACTTGCTATTGTCGGTTCCGGACACACCGTCCTGCGACGGGCGTCCGGAATGAAGGGACGTTAGGGAATCAAGATCGACGAGCCGGTGGTGTTGCGGCTTTCCAGATCCTTGTGCGCCTTTACTGCATCCTTGAGCGCATATTTCTGATTGATCGGGATTTTGACCCCGCCTTTGCCGACGACGTCAAACAGATCGTTGGCGATGGCCAACAAATCTTCGCGCTTGGCGGCATAGGTGTTGAGCGTCGGGCGGGTGGCGAACAGCGAGCCCTGGGTCTGCAGGATGTTGATGTTGAAAGCCTCGACTTGGCCCGAGGCGC
This sequence comes from uncultured Alphaproteobacteria bacterium, assembly GCA_963822935.1. GTDB lineage: Bacteria > Pseudomonadota > Alphaproteobacteria > Rhizobiales > Xanthobacteraceae > BOG-931. Next base: position 107,124 of record CAWGJP010000020.1, on the reverse strand, counting down.
TGCCATAGCTGACGAAATAGCCGAGCGGCGCGAGGCAATCGAGCGAAGCCGGGAATGTGGTCTTGCCGATGCCGTCATAGATCACGCTGCAGAGTTTTCCGCCGGTGATCTCCTTGGTGCGCGCGGCGAAATCCTCGTCGCGATAGAGGATGGTGTGATGACAACCGTTGGCCTTGGCGAGCGCGGCCTTGTCCTTGGAGCCGACCGTGCCGATGACATTGGCGCCAAGATAGTTGGCCCATTGGCACAGGATCAAGCCGACGCCGCCGGCCGCGGCATGAACGAAAACGTTCATGCCTTTCTCGACCTTGAACGTGCGGCGCAGCAGATACTCCGCCGTCATGCCCTTGAGCATCATGGCGGCGGCCTGCTCGTAGCTGATGTTCGACGGCAGTTTCACGGCGCGATCGGCCGGAACGTTGCGTTCGGAGGCGTAGCAGCCCAGCGCCACGACATAGCCGACGCGGTCGCCGACCTTGAGGTCGGTGACGCCGGGTCCGACCGCTGTCACTTCGCCGGCAGCCTCGTTGCCGGAAACAAACGGCAGACCGACCGGCGACGGATACATGCCCATGCGGAAATAGGTATCGATGAAATTGACGCCGCAGGCATGTTGCTTGACCCGGACCTGACCTTGCCCCGGCGCGGGCAGTTCGATCTCCTCGTACGTCAAAACCTCGGGTCCGCCCGTCTTATGCACGCGTACTGCCGCAACCATTTTTCTCTCCTTTGAATATGTTCGGATTGTCTGTGAAGGGTTCGGCCGGGATCATAGGCGCAGAAGCGTCGAACACAAGGCGGTTAGGACACGGCCTGGCGAATACTGCGCGACGTCCCCCCTCGCGGAGCCTTCATCATTGAAGAAGATCGTGCATTGCGCGAACCGCCACGGCATAGCCTTTCGCGCCTAGGCCCGCGATGATTGCGGTCGCAACCTTGGACACATACGAATTGTGATAGTACGCCTCCCGTTTATGAATGTTCGAAATGTGCAGCTCGATGATCGGGCCCGGAAACATCTTGAGGGCGTCGAACAACGCCAGTGAGGTGAAGGTGTAGGCGGCTGGGTTGATGATGATGCCGCCGCCGTTGTCGATTGCCTCGTGGACCCAATCGATCAGTTGTGTTTCGCTGTTTGTCTGCCGAAATTCAATCGGCTGCCCCTTGGCTTCCGTCCGGCACATTGCCTCGACGTCCGCGAGCGTCGTCGTTCCGTAGATGTGCGGTTCGCGGCTGCCCAGCCGATTGAGGTTTGGACCATTAAGGACATAGATCGGTTTGGTCATGAGATTGTCTTTCTCGGCGTTCATCGCGCCGGCCACAGCGACCCGCTTAGCGTGCCCCCGAAACATTGAGCACCGTGCCGCTGATATAGGACGCGGCGTCGGACAATAGAAACAGCACCGCCTCGGCGATCTCGTCCGGCTCGCCGGGGCGGCCCATCGGCAACAGCGGCGTGATCCGCTCCAGGCGTCCGGGCTCGTGGATGTCGGTCCGGGTCGGGCCCGGCCGGATCGCATTGACGCGGACGCCCTCTTTCGCCACTTCGCGCGCCAGGCCGTTGGTGAGCGCATCGACCCCGCCTTTAGCGGCGGCGTAGAACACGTATTCGCCGGCGCCGCCCGTCACCGAGGCGATCGACGATAGAAACACGATCGAACCGCCTTTGCCGCCCTGCGCCGTCGACATCCGGCGCACCGCTTCGCGGGCACAGATCAGACAACCGAACAGATTGATGTCGATCACCTCACGGATGGTATCGGCGGTTGCCGCATCGAGCCGCGAATTTTTTCCGCCGACGCCGGAGCTGAAGACAAAATGCGTGAGCGGTCCGAGCGTGCGCGTCGTTTCCCCGAACACGCGCAATATATCCTCTTCCTTGGCCATGTCGCCTTGCAGCGTGACGGCGTTGCCGCCGGATTTCTTCACCGCTTCGGCGACCTCCGCCGCGGCTTTGGCGTTGCGCACGTAATTGATGGCAACGTCGTAGCCGCGCTCGCCGGCAAGCCGCGCCGTGGAAGCGCCGATACCGCGGCTACCGCCGGCGATGAGAAGAACGGGTCGGGGCACGGGATCGCTCCAAAAGCTAGGGGTGATGCCGGCGCAGGAAGCCGACGCCGACGAAATAGACCGCAAGTAGGCACAGGCCGGCAAGGGCCCAGAAGCCGGGCTCGAGATCTCGCGCCACCGCGACGATGGCGAGCAGCGTCCATACGATGAGGGCGCCTGTCGTCAAGCCGCGCAAATGCGCGATACGGAGCGGATGCACGACGTGAAACGGCACGAAGGTCAGCGCTGCCAGCGCCGCGATCAGCGCGACGCCGAGCCATGGCGCAGGCTTGAGCAGGAACAGATAAAACACGGCCACGTTCCACAGCGCCGGAAAGCCGCGAAAATAGTAATCCGAGGTTTTCATCAGCCGGTCGGCAAAATAGAGCGATCCGGTGACGACGATGAGGATGCCGAGCGGGATCGCTAGGGCTTGCGGCAATAGCCCGCCGGCGGCGATCGCGAAGGCCGGCACGAACACGTAATTGAGGATATCGACGACGAGATCGAGCACATCGCCGGACCAGCGCGGCAGAACGTCGGCAACGCGCAGCCGCCTCGCGAAAGTACCGTCGACGCTGTCGATGAACAGTGCAATGCCCAGCCAGACGAACATTTGCGGCCAGTCCGCACGCACCGCGGCGATCAGCGCCAGGAGCGCGCAAGCGGCGCCGCAGGCGGTGAAGACGTGCACGGCAAAGGCGGCCGTGGTCAGCACTTTCGCCTCACGTGCCGGTTCGGTTGGATTCATAAGCTAAGCTTATACGTGAAATAGAAATTCGTACCCAATCGGGCTGTCATTATGAGATATTTGATCCCAAATGGCGCATGGGGCGGCACCATGAAATGGCAGTATTTATGGACGTAGACAGGAAGCTTACCGCCGAAATCGCCGTCGTCGGTGGCGGACCGGCCGGGCTTGTCTGCGCCATCGCGCTGAAAACGGCCGGCGTGGATACGCTCTTGATCGCGCCGCCGGCACAGCCCGACCACCGGACGACGGCGCTGCTTGCGGGTTCCGTCACGGCGCTGGAAACGCTGCGCGCGTGGCAAGCCTGCCGGCCGCAGGCCGCGCCGCTGAAAAAGCTTCGCATCGTCGACGACACCCAGCGGCTGTTTCGCGCACCCGAGGTCTTTTTCGACGCGGCCGAGATTGGCCTCGATGCATTCGGGTACAACGTTGAGAATCGATATCTCTTGGCAGCGCTCGAAGCCCGCGCCGCCGAACTGAAATTGCCGCGGATTGCCGTTCCGGCACACGCGATCAGACCGGATGCCGCTGGCGTCACGATCGAATATGCCAATCGCGAAGCGCGCGTTCGCCTGGTGGTCGGCGCCGACGGTGCCCGCTCGCTCGCCCGCGGCGCAGCGGGTATTGCCACGCGGCGGCGAAGCTATCCGCAGACCGCGCTTACGCTCAACCTCGCGCACGGCCGTTCGCACGACGATACGTCGACTGAATTCCACACCGAGAGCGGTCCGTTCACGTTGGTGCCCCTGCCCGGCCGCCGTTCGAGCCTGGTTTGCGTGATCGAGCCGTCGCGCGCCGCCGAGTTCGCCGCGCTGAGCGATACCGCGCTTTCGGCCGAGATCGAGCGCCGCGCGCATTCGCTGCTCGGCACGATGCAGGTCGAACCCGGACGCGGCATCTTTCCGCTGGCGATCGAAACTGCTGAGACCTTCGCGCGCGCGCGAATCGCGCTTGTGGGCGAAGCCGCGCACGTGGTGCCGCCGATAGGCGCCCAGGGTCTCAATCTCGGACTGCGCGACGGCGCGACGCTGGCCGAGATTGTCGCCGACGCGTGCCGGCAAGGCCTCGATATCGGAGCGCCTAATGCGCTGGCGCGCTATGACCGCCAGCGCCGCGCCGATGCGACCAGCCGGACCATCGCCATCGACATGTTGAACAGGAGCCTACTCACGGATTTTTTCCCTGTGCACGGCGCACGCGGGCTGTCGCTTTATCTCGTCGACCGCAGCGGCCCTCTACGTCGCGTCTTGATGCGCGAGGGCGTGACGCCTGCCGCTTCGCAGCCCCGGTTGATGCGCGGGGAGATGGTGTAAGGAGCGCTATTTTCTGGGCAGCCATGCCGTGAAAAGCGGCTTGGCCTGTCCTGTCGTTCATCCTACCGTCCACCTTCAGGAACCCTCGGTACCCGTATGAAACTGCCGCGTAATTTCTTCAAGCCGTTGGCGATCGGCGCGCCGGCGCCGCTGCACGAATTGCCGCTGCGGCTCGAGCGCATGATTCATTTCGTGCCGCCGCATATCGAGAAGGTGCGCGCCAAGGTGCCGGAACTCGTCGCGCAGGTCGACGTCGTGCTCGGCAATCTCGAAGACGCCATTCCGGCCGACGCCAAGGAGGCGGCGCGCGCCGGTTTCATCGCCCTGGCAAAATCGTGCGACTTCGGCGGGACCGGATTGTGGACACGCATCAATGCGCTCAATTCACCCTGGGTGCTCGACGATATTACCGAGATCGTCGCGGCCATCGGGGGCAAGCTCGATGTGATCATGCTGCCGAAGGTCGAGGGCGCCTGGGACATCCATTATCTCGATCAACTCCTCGCTCAGCTCGAAGCCAGGCACGGCGTGAAAAAGCCGATCCTTATTCACGCCATTCTAGAAACCGCGGAAGGCGTCAACAATGTCGCCTCGATCGCGGTCGCTTCGCCGCGCATGCACGGCATCAGCCTCGGGCCGGCGGATCTCGCCGCGTCGCGTGCGATGAAAACGACGCGGGTCGGCGGCGGCCATCCCGAATATAAGGTGCTGGCGGATGCCGGCGCGCCGGACGCGCCACGGCCGGCCTATCAGCAGGACCTCTGGCACTACACCATCGCCAAAATGGTCGACGCTTGCGCTGCGGCCGGCATCAAGGCCTTCTACGGCCCGTTCGGGGATTTTGTCGACGATGCCGCCTGCGAGGTGCAGTTCCGCAACGCCTTCCTGATGGGCTGCGCCGGCGCCTGGACGCTGCATCCAAGCCAGGTGCCGATCGCCAAGCGGGTATTTTCCCCCGACCCGTCCGAGGTGGCGTTCGCCAAGAAGATCATCGCCGCCATGCCGGACGGCTCGGGCGCGGTCATGATCGACGGCAAGATGCAGGACGACGCCACCTGGAAACAAGCCAAGGTGCTGGTCGATCTGGCCCGGGTCGTGTCCGCAAAAGACCCCGAAATGGCGCGACGCTACGGGCTATGAAAGCGGTTTCACAGGTCCGGCGAAGTGAGGCATAATCGTCGCGTGATCGACCCTGTGGCGCGTTAAAATGTGGCCCGCGATGGAAAAGATTCGCAACGCTAAATTCCAGATCGGCCAGGTCGTGCGGCACCGGCTTTATTCGTTCCGCGGCGTCGTGTTCGACATCGATCCGGAGTTCGACAACACCGAGGAATGGTACCAGGCGATCCCCGCCGAAGCGCGGCCGCGCAAGGATCAGCCGTTCTATCATCTGTTCGCCGAAAACGAGGAAACCGAATACGTCGCCTATGTTTCGGAGCAAAATCTATTGCCCGACACCAGCGGCGAGCCGGTGCGTCACACGCAGGTCGCCGAAGTGTTCGTCAAAGACAGCAAGGGCGGCTATCGCCCGCGCGCGCCAATGCTGCACTGAGCGGGCTCGGTCCATTCCCGCGCAAGTGGGAATTCAGGCGTGACTCAAACTCAGCAAGCAAATAATCCCCGCGGGGACGCAATGCCTTACCCGGCTCGGATTACTTTGCCGGAGCGGCCGCCGGCGGCGCGGCCGAAGCGCCGGGCGCGCCTTGCTGCTGCTCGAGTTTCTGGCGGGCTTCGTCGGCGCGCCGCTGCAGCTCGTCCTGCAGCTTCTTCTGCTGCGCCTCAAACACTTTCGGGTCGGTCGGCGGACCCTCATAGGCTTTGGCGAAATCGGTGAGCGGCAGCACGAGAGAGATCGGCTGGCCGGTCGAATTGATCGCCTGAACGACGAGGCCCTGCCCCTTCTTCATTTTGGCAATCATGTCAGCGGTGGCCTCGTAATCGGCCATGCAGCCGTTGGTGAAGCAGATCACGTAAGGCGCGGTCATCGGCTGGTTATTGTCGATGATCACCCGGGTGCCGTGGATCAGCTGCATGCCGAGCGGCAGGGTGACGCGCAGGATTTTCTTCGGCTCGCCTTCGGGCTCGATCAGCACGGCGGCGACAACCGGCATGCCGGATTCGATACGGGCGTCCTTGCCGGTGAAGCAGACCTGTTTGGAATTGGGATCGTTCTGGTTCTTGAGGCAGAACTTGGTCCACGGCGAATAGATCAACTGCACCGGTTGCTGCTGCTCGCCTTGCGCGGGCGCCTGCGGCTGCGCCGCGGGGGCGGCTGGCGCCGCGGGTGCGGCCGGCTTCTTCGCCGCCGGTTTCGGTGCTTGCGCGAATGCGAGCGAGCCGGTGGCGGCCTGCAGCCCAAGTGCCAGGGCAATGGTCAGGAGGGCCGATAAGCCCACCCTCTTGGCGACGGCGGCGGGCGTCCGGCCCATCCGGCGAGCCGGTGCCGACGCGGTGCGATAATTCATGGGATGCAGTTCCTCTTTAGTGCCGCGACCGGAAATTCGACCGGAATCTGAGCGATCCTGCCGAACTGCCTGGTCAGACTTGACTGTTAATGATCAGCTATTGTTACGGCCAGCATCCGCCCCCGCGCCGCGCCGTCCCCAGCGTGACGGTCAATCGACGCAGAATACGGCAACACCGTGACCCCTTTATCGCCCTTGGCACGGCCCAATAGCGCAATTGCGGCGCCAGATAAAGCCCAAGGCGGAAGCCGTCGCGAATGTCGCCTGCGATGCCCGCTCCGGGCGGGCGCCCCGGCGCTCTGGTACACTCGCCGGTGGTCCTGCAAATCGCGCTGAGACAGTCGCACCCGAGGAAAACCCTGCGAACCGTCGGATTTCGAAAGCAGGCCGCATATTGCGGCGCTCAGGTGCTAGCGGCGCTGCTGGTCGGCTTCGCCGCGCCGGCCGTTGCCGAGCCGGCCCAAATCGTCGCCCCAGACACCCTCGCCACGCCGGCGATCGCTATGCACGGCGCGCCGGCGCTTCCCGATGACCTTACCGCGCTGCCCTACGTCAATCCCGATGCGCCGCGGGGCGGCCGGCTGGTCGAGGGCGTGCTCGGCACCTTCGACAGCCTCAATCCGCTGATCGTGCAGGGTCTCGCCGTACAGCCGGTGCGCGGCTACGTCATCGAGAGCTTGATGGCGCGCAGCTACGACGAGCCGTTCACGCTGTATGGCTTATTGGCGCGCGCCGTCGAGACTGACGCCGCGCGAAGCTTCGTTACCTTCACGCTCGATCCGGCCGCGCACTTCTCCGACGGCACGCCGGTCACCGCGGACGACTTGGTATTTTCCTGGCAATTGTTGCGCGATCACGGCCGCCCCAATCACCGCACCTACTATTCCCGCGTCGCCAAAGCGGAAGTTCTCGGTCCCCGCATCGTGCGTTTCGATTTCGCCGATACCAGCGATCGCGAATTGCCCCTGATCCTGGGCCTGATGCCGGTCGTGCCAAAACACGCGATCGATGTCGCGACATTCGAGAAATCGACGCTGAAAAAGCCGATCGGCAGCGGCCCCTATGTCGTCGCCGCCGTCGATCCGGGGAAAAGCGTCACCTTCAAGCGCGATCCCGATTATTGGGGCCGCGATCGTCCCATCAATCGCGGGCTGTGGAATTTCGACGAACTGCGCTTGGATTTTTATCGCGACGACAACGCTTATTTCGAAGCCTTTAAGGCCGGGCTTTACGATGTGCGCGCCGAAACCGATCCGACCCGCTGGGAGACCGGCTATAGTTTTCCGGCTGCCCACGACGGCCGGGTCGTCAAGGAAAGCTTCCGCAGCGGCTTGCCGAAATTTGCCTCCGATTTCGTCTTCAATACGCGCCGGCCGATCTTCGCCGATATTCGCGTGCGCCAAGCGCTCGTTCTGTTGTTCGATTTCGAATGGATCAATCGCAGTTTTTTCTACGACCTCTACCAGCGCAGCGCGAGCTTTTTCGACGACAGCGAATTATCCGCCTATCACCGGCCGGCGGATCAACAAGAGCGCGCGCTGCTGGCGTCTTATGCCGACGCGGTGCGTCCCGATGTGCTCGACGGCACTTGGTCGCCGCCTGTGAGCGACGGCTCTGGCCGCGACCGCGCTATGCTGCGCCAAGCGCTTGGTCTTCTCAAAACCGCCGGCTACGAGCTCAAAGGCACGACGTTGCGCGATCGCGTCAGCGGCCGTCCGTTCGCCTTCGAGATCATGGTGACCAATCGCGACGACGAACGCCTGGCGCTTGCTTATTCCACGATGCTGGCGCGCGCCGGCATCGCTGCGCAGGTCCGTCTTGTCGACGCCGTGCAATATGAAGAGCGCCTGGCCTCGTTCGATTTCGACATGATCGAATATCGCTGGGACGAGTCGCTGTCGCCGGGCAATGAGCAGAGCATTTATTGGAGTACGGCGGCGGCCGACGAGCAGGGTTCGCGCAATTATATGGGCGTCAGAAGCGCCGCGGTCGACGCCATGATCGCCGCCTTGCTGCGGGCGCGCACGCGGCCCGATCTGGTCGATGCCGTGCGGGCGCTCGACCGCGTGCTGATTTCCGGCTCATATGTGGTTCCGCTGTTTTATCTCCCCGACCAATGGGTGGCGCGGTGGAATACCATCCAGCATCCGGCGCGCACGTCGCTGTTCGGCTACCTGCCGGAAACCTGGTGGCGGCAACCGGCGAAGACGCTGCAATGATGCCCGGAGCTACGATAGGCCCATGATCCTCGGGGCTCCCACAGCCGCCGCAGTCGCCGCGCCGCCTGGTCAGGGCCGTGTCACGCTCGACGAATTGTTTCGCCGCGCGGCGGCGCGGCGGCCCGGGGCGATCGCGCTCGTTGACGCGCCGAACCGGCAAATATTCACCGACGGGGCGCCGCTGCGGCTGTCCTATGCCGAGGCCGACCGCATGATCTCGGCGATCGCCGGCCGGCTGCGCCGCATGGGATTGCCGACCGACGCCATCGTCGGCATCCAGATGCCGAACATCGTCGAGAATGTTTTGATCATCCTCGGCGTGCTGCGCGCCGGATTGATCGCGGCGCCGCTGCCGCTGTTGTGGCGGCGCGCCGATATGGTCACGGCGCTGGCGCGGGTCGGCGCCAAAGCGCTGATCACCTGCCGCCGCGTCGGCGGTTTCGAGCAGTGTCAGCTTGCCATGCACGTCGCCGCGGAAGTGTTTTCGATCCGCTATGTCGGCGGCTTCGGCGTCAATCTCCCCGACGGCGTGGTGCCGTTCGACGACCTGTTCACGGCGGCGAAACTCGATGCCGTGCCGCCGCTCGACCGCGACAACGATGCCGCCGCCCATATCGCGGTGACGACGTTCGAAGTCAGTGAGGATGGTCCGGTGCCGGTTGCGCGCCGTCACCTCGAGCTTTTGGCCGGCGGATTGTGCGCGCTGCTTGAAAGCCGGACGGAGCAAGACACCAGCGTGCTGTCCGCCGTGGCGCCCGCGTCCTTCGCCGGCATCTGCCTCACGTTGGTACCGTGGCTGCTCTGCGGCGGCACGCTGTCGCTCCATCACCCCTTCGAAGCCGAGGTCTTCGGCCGCCAGCGCCGCGCCGAGCGTGCGGCCACGCTCGTCCTGCCTGCCGCGGTGGCTTTTCGTGTTGCCGAGACCGGCCTGTTCGCGCGTGAAGGGCCGACCACGGTGCTGGCCGCCTGGCATGCGCCGGAGCGGCTGGCCGCCGGCGCGGAGTGGCCCGAGCGTGACGCCGTGCTCGTCGACGTGCCGATTTTCGGTGAGGCGGGCTTTGTCGCGGCGCGGCGCGGCATCGGCGGCCGGCCGGTGTCTATTCCGCTCGGTGCAGTGACCGCGCCGCGCGATGCCAAGGATGCGATGGCGGTTGTCGAACTGGCCATGACCGAAACCGGCACTTTGGCGCTGCGCGGCCCGATGGTGCCGCGGCATGTCTTTCCGCCGGGCATCGAACGCTCCGACCAGCCGCATTTCGAAATTCCCCGCGACGGCTTTGTCGATAGCGGCTTTCCCTGCCGGATCGATCCGCTGAGCCAAACCCTCGTCGTCGCCGGGCCGCCGTCCGGGATCGTCAATGTCGGCGGTTACCGCTTCCCGCTATGCGCGCTTCTGGCAACGATTGGCCGCATCGATGCCGGTGCGGCGCTGGCGGCGCTACCCGATCCGCTGACCGGGCAGCGCCTCGTCGGCACCGCGGCCGATCTCGCCGCCATGGCGGCGGCGCTGCGCGCGCTCGGGGTCAATCCGCTGGTCACGGCGGCCTTCGGCGAGCGCGGCGAGCAGGTTTTGCGCGAGGCTGTTGCCGCCGGATAGGCACATGGGCGGCGTCTTCGCCTTTCGTTGACGGCCCATTAACAGCAGTTTGGCATGCTTTAACGGAGCGTATCCGTAAAACCGCGTGCCTGCGTATCATGTCGTTGCAAGGTCCGTTCGCCGTTATTTCTGGCACTCCGGCGCCGGATGTCATTGATGCTTTGCGGGCGGCCGGCGGTCATCCGATCATTGAAACCACCTGGACCGATGCGCCGGCAGCGCTCGCCGCGGTCGAGCCAGAGGCGATCGTGCTGGCTGATGCCTGCCCGGATGCAGCCTGCGCGGCGGCGCTCACCGATCTGCTGGGCGAGCAGCGCGAAAAAGGCAACGGCCTGTTCATGCCGGTGATCGCGCGTACCCGCGATGACGGCCGGCCGTCGATCCCGGACGCTTTCGCCATTGCCTTCAACGCGCCGCCCCAGCGCCTGGTGCGGCGGCTGTCGACGGCGATCCGCGTCCGTACGCTGCACGGCACGGTACTGCGCCGCATGCGCACGCTCGCCTCGCGCGGCGAGCAGCTGCCGGAACTGTCGACCACCGATCCGCTCGATGAAGCAAGCGTCCTGGTCGCCGGGCGCGGCCGGTCGTATCCGAGCCTCTCGGTCGCGGTCGGCGAGCAGGTTGGCGTAGTCGGGGCGCTTTCGGTGGAAAGCGCGGCGCGCGCACTCCACGCCCGCGATATTGACGGCATGGTGATTGGCGACGGGTTCAGCCCGAAAATCGTCGAGGCCATGTTGACCGTGCTCGCCGAGGACGCGCGTTTTCGCGACTTGCCCGTGACGGTTCTAGGCGGCCACCCCGCAGTGATTGAGCCGTTCGCCACCGAGCTTGCTAATTTGGAGCGTATTTCTGAAGGTCCACAACGGCTTGTCGAGCGTTTCTTGCCTTACGTGCGAGCGCATGCGTTCAGCCAGAGGCTCAAGCGCATGCTCAAATCGCTCGACGCCAAAGGCATGCTCGATCCGGACACCGGGCTGCTCGCCCATGATGCGTTCTGGCGTGATCTCAACCGCGCGGTGGACGATGCCGAAAAGCGCGGTGTCGGCCTGTCGATCGCGCGTTTTTCGTTCGACGACAACGACCGCCGCACCAGCCTCGATGCCGCGCGGCTCCTCGGCCGGCTGATGCGCCAGGTCGATTTCGCCTGCCGCGAAGCCGACCATTCGATCTTTGCCGTATTTACCGAAACCGATCTGCGCGCAGCGCATATCGTCGCCCGCCGCATCGCCAGCGTGCTCAAAAATACGATGCTGGCGCCGGACGCCAAAAAAGGCGGCATCGATACGGCAGTGACACTGGCCACCTTGAAGCCGACCGATAGCATCGACTCTCTCATCGCGCGGGTCGTCGGCGAAACGGCCGCCGGCTGACGCCGCCCTGTCGGGGTTCTGTCGCCAGGTTTCCAGCGCCCCACCATATGCGGTAGGTTCAATCCATTCGAGTCGGAGGTCTTTTCATATGGATGAGATCCCGGAGCCGCGCGCCGCCGTCCATGTCGACGTGATCTCCGACATCGTTTGTCCGTGGTGCTATGTCGGCAAGCGTCGGCTCGAAAGCGCCATCGCTCTCACGCCCGACGTCGATGTCAACGTCAATTGGCGGCCGTATTTCCTCAACGACTGGATTCCGCGCGACGGCATCGACCGGCAAACTTATCTGGAAACCAAATTCGGCTCGGCGGAGCGTTATGCGGTGATCGCCGAGCGCATTACCGCGGCCGCCGCGATGGAGGGGCTCGTTTACAGTCCCGACAAGATTGCCCGCCAGCCCAATACGCTCGACTGTCACCGCCTCATTCTGTGGTCGCGCAGCGCCACCGATCCGGGCCGCATGAAGCAGCGGCTGATGGAGCTTTATTTCGCCGAAGGCGCCGACCTCACCGATCCGCGGGTGCTGATCCAGGCCGCGGTCGATTGCGGCATGGACGGCGACCTGGTGCGGCGGTTGATGGCCAGCGATGCCGATGTTGAGCGCATCGAGACCGAAGTCACCAACGCAAAGGAAGCCGGCATTGACGGCGTGCCTTGCTTCATCTTCGGCTCCAGCGTCATCGTCACCGGCGCGCAGTCGCCGGAATATCTCGCGAGCGCCATCGAGCGCACCTCGGGCCGGCACACACGGATGCGGGCGTAGTCTCCGAACTATCCATCATCCCCGCGGGGTGGAGAGTTTGTTTCACCCGGTCCAACCTGCCGATGCTGCACCGCAACCGCTAAAATTGGTGTACGGCGATCAACTAAACGTCAATCAAATTCAGATAAAAGTAACGATTCCGGGCCGACAACAGGCGGCATGCGAAATTGGCCGGCGATCCAAAATGATCCAAGAGCAGGCCCGACAGGCTGTTAATGCGACTGCGAACGACGCGGCAAAAGACCTAACGGCGCCTTGCCCGAAATGCCGCGCCGCCATGGTCTATGTGACCGCGCTGCCGCACCCCTACGCGCCTGAGATGCGGCGCACGGTGTTTCTCTGCGCCCCCTGCAACCAGACCCGGAATTATTCGCTGTCGGCGGCCATGGCGGAAGCCTACGCGGTGCTGTTCGCGCCGCGCTCAGAACCGGCGTGACATCACGGGGCGCGGCCGCGCTTGAATAGCATCACCTGGCAAATCGGCACGAAACGCGAGCGTGTGAACGGCGTCGGTTCTTGTGCCGCACGCAGCGCCGCTTCGAGCCGCAACAGGACGATTTCGGCCAACATCGCAAAGCCTCCCTCAGGCCCGATTGTCGACGCGCACTGGCCCGTCCATCCCCAGACAACGGGCTTAAGATTTATTGGCGAAATCGCCGCGGATTGCGCTTATCGCAATGTGCGCAGCTTGCCGAAGCGATAATCAGCGCTCCGCGGCTTCCCGGCTCAGCCGCGAAACGCGGCGGCAACATCATCGGCGGCTTCAGTCATCGACACGCCGCACTCGCCGCACCGATAGATGTGCACGTCGGACAGACCTTCCGCGCGCGGCGCGATGCGCGCCAGATGCATCGATCGCCCGCAGTTCGGGCAAGCGGGCCCCGCGGTCAGCGGATGGCCGGTGGATCGCAACGGATTCTGCGTTGCCAACATGATGGTACCTCATTGCATACTTGACGACCGCGTTCTCAAACGCGTGATTGAAATTCAAACGTCTGTATGAGACGCGGTCGAGCCGAAATTATGGAAATTTTGGGGTATTGCAGCATTAGAGCGGTACTGCGCAACCGCCGGCCATGCAGCGACGGTGTTCCATTGCCTGAACCGGAGCGTTTTGTAATGGCCCGGCAATAGCGGCCAGGACGTCGCGGAGCGCAGGAAGATCCGTCAGCGCAACTCAAGCCGCGCCGTGGAAATCTCCACCCGGCCTCGGATCATGATGTTGAAGGCAAGAACGATGCGGTCCTCGCGCTCATCGGCGCTGCCCTCCTCGACCGCGTGCGGTACGTGGCTCGGCCACAGCAGCATGCGGCCCTTTTCCGGCGGCATGACAAAAATGTCGGCGTTGAATTCGTTCTTCGCCAGATAGGCCGGCTCGAGACCCTTGGCGAGCTGCCGCGGCGACGTAAACACCGTCGGCCCGCAATGCTTCGGCGTCTTGATATAAACGATGCCGCTGAACAGGCAGTTCGGATGCATGTGCATGGAATGGCGGCGGTTCGGATGCGCGATGTTCGCCCACATACTGGTGATGTAATGGGAGTCGCGCTTGATGGCGTAGATGTCGAGCACCTGTGCCGATTCCCGCATGATGACATCGACCAACTCCGCCATCTCGGGCAGGTTCTGTAAATCATCCGGCGACATGTAGGCGCGCATCGCGTCCTTGGCGGCGGACGAACCGCGGCCGGCGCGTTGCAGCGCGCGCAATGTCCTCTCAACGCGGTCGCAGATGGTGAGGTCGGACAGCATTCCGGTGAACAGCGGTGTCGGGAACAGCTTGAACGCCTGCTTGCCGGTCAGTTCGGCGGGTGCGGCTGTCGATGCTGCACTCGGCGCGGTTGCGGACGCATTTTGCGACACGGTGACCGGCGTGGCGGCGTGCGGAACGTCAAGCATCTGGCGTGGCACCCTTGATCTGGCGGAAAATCGAGTGCGCAACATGGATCAAGCTTGCACGTGGACCAACCCCCGGAAATGGGCATGACATCGTGGCAACCGGCCTCCTCCCCAAAACTGGGGAGGTGCACGCGCTTGCGGTCAAGCCCGCGACATGCACTCCACCTGTAGGACTTGCGCGCCGCACGCATGATGGGACCAAACGTGACTGGATCGGGCTTGCGCTCATTCTTGCGCTCATCCTTGGGCCGGTATTTTCGCGCTTCGATCGTACTGGTCTGCGCGGGGTTTTCCGCCGTCGTCCTGGTTTTGTGTGTGTTCGCCGGCATGCATTTCAAAACTGCAGTCGAGCAGGAATTTTATCGCGAGACCGGCAATATCTCGCAGATCCTGGTGGCCGGGTTCGATGATGACGCCGCCACCGCGGATGCCATTCTCAGCGGTCTCGCTTCGGAGATTGCGCAAGACGAGGTTTCGCCCGCCAGCGAAGCGGAGCTTCATCGTCTCCTCGCCGGCTACGCGTTGCCGCCATCGATGATCGGACCCGCCATTCTCGACCGCACCGGCACGCTCATCGCCAGCGCGCGTGCCGCCGACGTGCCCAACATATCGCTCAAGGATAGAAATACTTTTCGCGTTCACGCCGACGCGCCGAACGAATCCAACCTCTATATCGGCACGCCGATGCGCGGCCCGATCACCAATGAATGGGTGATCCAGTTTTCCCGGCCGCTTCACGATCGTGCGGGCGCCTTCTCCGGCGTGGTGCTGCTGTCGTACCGGCTGTCGCATTTCGTCGGCCTTTATGAAAAGCTCAAACTGAGCAACGGCGGCTTGGTCGGCCTGGTCGGCAAGGATGGCGTGGTGCGCATCCGCTCCTTGAACGGCGTGATCGGTTACGGCGCCGCGGTGTCAAAGCTGCCGCTGGCCTATGACCGGGCGCGCGCAGGCGAAATGAGCGGCACGTTTTATAGCCGCGGCGGCCCCGACGACGTGACGCGGATCGGCTCGTTCGTGGCTTCGCCGACGACGCCGTTTTATGTGACGGTCGGTTACGACAGCGGCTATCTGCGCGCGCAGTATAGCGGCTTCTTCTACCTGCTCGGGCTGTGCTGGTTCGTGCTCACCGCGGCGATGGTGGCGGCGGCCGCCTTTGTGCACCGGCTGGGCAAGCTCAGCCAACAGAACGAGATCGACGTCATCAATTCGGCGCTCGCGGAGCGGCAGAAAATCTCCGCCGACATGCATGACAGCATCGGCTCGAGCCTCGCCGCGCTGCTGGCTTACTTCGGCACCGAAAATGTCAACCTGGCCGACGTCAGACGCCGGGTCGGCGAAATCCTGATGGAGCTGCGCTTTCTGGTCGACAGTGCCGAGACCGACGACGGCGATATCAATCTGCTCTTGAGCAATGTTCGCCATCGCATGGGAAGCGGTATCGAATTGGCCGGCGTCGCGCTGGCGTGGCGCGCCGAGGAACTGCCGCAGATCGCGAGCCTCACCGCGCGCGATGCGCTGGCGATCAAGCTCATTCTGATGGAAGCGCTGAGCAATGTGCTACATCATTCACGGGCCAGGAGTGCGACGCTGACCGCAAGCTGCGACCGCGCGGCGGCGACGATCACCATTGCGGTCGCCGACGACGGAATCGGATTTGACCCGGCGGGGGCCGGCAGCGGGCGCGGGCTTGCCAATATGCGAAAGCGCGCCGGCAGCATCTCGACCGGCGCTGCGCTTGTCATCGACAGCGCGCCGGGGCGCGGCACTACGGTGCGGCTCGAACTGAAAGTGCCGGCGGCGGTGTAGCGGCGTCGGAAGGGTTTTTCCGCTCATTGCCGTGCAAGCGGCAATCCAGGAAGTTTGTGCGATCGAGATGACGTAACTGGGTCCCCGCTTTCGCCGGGACGAGCGGTCAAATCCAATCTCGTCGCATCGGACCCTACTGGATGAGCTTGCGGCGGCGCGCCTCATAGACCGCTTCGGTCTTGGAATGCACTTCGAGCTTGCGGTAGACGCTCTTGAGGTGGCTGTGCACGGTCGCGGCGCTGATGCCGCAGATCGCCGAGGTCTCGGCGTAGGAAAATCCTTTGGCGATCATTTCCAGAATTTCCTGCTCGCGCCGGGTCAGCGCGGTGTCGCCGGCGTCCGGCTTTTCGGCTGCCGCCGCGCTCTGCAGCCGGTTCAGCAGCTTGCGCGCAATCATCGGCGACAGCGGCGAGCCGCCGTCGCGCAGGGCGCCGATGTCACGCTTGAGCTCTTCGAGCGGGGTTCCCTTGAGCAGATAACCGTCGGCGCCGGCTTCCAGCGCCGACGTAATCGTCTTCTCGTCGCCGAAGGTAGTGATGACCATCACGTTGCACTGCGGACAGACCCGCTTGACGTTGCGGATGACCTCGATGCCCGAAATGTCCGGCAGGCCGATATCGACCAGCGCGATGTCCAGCGCCAGTTGTGACAGCGCGGCAATCGCCGCTTTGCCCTCGGCGAATTCGGCGACGACGACGTAATTCGGATCCGCCTGCAGCAGCGACACGATCATCTTGCGCGACGCCGGATCGTCCTCGACGATCGCGGTGCGGATCGGCTTTTTGGGCGTCGCGGTGATCACTCCTGAGGTCCTTATCGGGCTTACCGGCGTCCCGCTAGCGCATGAGGGTGCGATCCGAAGAATTAAACGCGGAAATTTCCCAAAAAGCCCGCCTCAATAAAAAAAGTCTCGCGCGGCGCGCAACAAGTCTTAGTTGTGACATATTGAATGTGCATTATTAGTTGTACTCGGATACCGGTAGGTCGATCTGGGAGGCTGAGACGGACAGCCCCCCGCTGCGCACCGCCGATGACGCTGCCGAAGCAATTTTTTGCTCACGCCGCCTTCTTCCCCTTCTCCGCGATCCCGACCAGCGTCCGCAAAATATCCGTGGCGCCCTTGAGCCGCTCCTCCGCGCCGTCCCATTCGTCGAAGAACACGACTTTCTGGTCGGGCCGCACGCGGGCGCCGACCGGGTGCTTGGCTATGTAGGTAATGAGCCCTTCGGGATTGGCGAAGATGTTGTCGCGGAACGACAGCACCGCGCCTTTGGGGCCGACCTCGATCTTCTCGACATTGGCGCGCCGGCACAGCGATTTGATGGCGACGATCGCCAACAGATACTCGACCTCCTCGGGCAGCGGGCCGAAGCGGTCGACGAGCTCGGCGCCGAAACCTTCGATGTCGCGATCGGTTTCGATCTCGGAGAGGCGGCGGTAGAGCGCGAGCCGCACCGGCAGGTCGGTGACGTAGTCCTCCGGGATCAGCACCGGCGTGCCGATGGTGATTTGCGGCGACCATTTGTCGGCAACGGGTGCGGCGATCCCCGCCTTCATCGACAGCACCGCCTCTTCCAGCATCTGCTGATAAAGCTCGAAGCCGACTTCTTTGATGTGGCCGGACTGCTCGTCGCCCAAAAGATTGCCGGCGCCGCGGATATCGAGATCGTGGGAGGCGAGCTGGAAGCCGGCGCCGAGCGTGTCGAGCGATTCCAAAACTTTCAGCCGGCGCTCGGCCTGCGGCGTGATCTTGCGTCCGGCCGGCAGCGTGAGCAGCGCATAGGCGCGCAGCTTGGCGCGACCGACGCGGCCGCGCAGCTGATAGATCTGCGCCAGCCCGAACATGTCGGCGCGGTGCACGATCAAGGTGTTGGCATTGGCGATGTCGAGGCCGCTCTCGATGATGGTGGTCGAGAGCAGCACGTCGAATTTGCCGTCGTAGAATGCGCCCATGATGTCTTCGAGCGCGGTCGAGGCCATCTGGCCGTGCGCCACGGCGACACGCACTTCCGGCACCGTCTTGTCGAGAAACTCCTTGGCGTCGGCCAGATCCTCGATGCGCGGGCAGACATAGAACGCTTGCCCGCCGCGATAGCGCTCGCGCAGCAAGGCCTCGCGCACTGTGACCGGATCGAACGGCGACACGAACGTGCGCACCGCGAGCCGGTCGACCGGCGGCGTGGCGATGATCGACATGTCGCGCACGCCGCTTAACGCCAATTGCAAGGTGCGCGGGATCGGCGTTGCGGTGAGCGTGAGCACATGGACTTCGGAGCGCAGTTGCTTGAGCTTCTCCTTATGCGCGACGCCGAAATGCTGCTCCTCGTCGACCACGATGAGGCCGATGTCCTTGAACTTGACGGTCTTGCCGAGAAGCGCGTGGGTGCCGATGACGATGTCGACGGTGCCCTCGGCGAGGCGCTTTTTGACCGCGGCCAATTCCTTGGCCGAAACCAGCCGCGACGCCTGCGCGACATGGATGGGATAGCCCTTGAGCCGATCGGCAAACGTCTTGAAATGCTGGCGCGCCAACAGCGTGGTCGGCACCACAACCGCAACCTGCTTACCGTTCATGGCGGCGATGAAGGCGGCACGTAATGCAACCTCCGTCTTGCCGAAGCCGACATCGCCGCAGACCAGCCGATCCATCGGCCGGCCGGAGGACAGATCGTTGAGCACGGCGGCGATGGCCGCCAACTGGTCGTCGGTCTCCTCATACGGGAATCCGGCGCAGAACTCGTCGTAGACGCCGGTCTCCACCGTGAGCCGCGGCGCTTCGTGCAATTGCCGCTCGGCGGCGACCTTGATCAGTGCGCCGGCGATCTCGCGGATGCGATTCTTCATCCGCGCCTTGCGCGTCTGCCAGCCGGTCGAGCCGAGGCGATCGAGCTCGGCGCCGGCCTCCTCCGAGCCGTAGCGCGACAAAAGCTCGATGTTCTCGACCGGCAGGAACAGCTTGTCGCCGCCGGCGTAATGGATTTCCAGGCAATCGTGCGGCGCGCCGGCGGCCTCGATGGCGCGCAAGCCGATGAAGCGGCCGATGCCATGATCGACATGGACGACGAGATCGCCGGCAGACAAGCTCGTCACCTCGGCGATGAAATTATCGGCGCGCTTTGATTGGCGGCGGCTGCGCACCAGGCGCTCGCCCAAAATATCCTGCTCGGTGATCAGCGCGACGTCGGCGGTCTCGAAGCCGGATTCGACGCCGAGCACGGCCAGCGCCACTTGCGGACGCGGCAAAGCCAGCGCCTGCGGCCATGACGCGACCGGCGCGAGATTGAGGAGCCCGTGCTCGGCCAGCACATGCGCCATGCGTTCGCGCGAGCCGTCGCTCCACAGCGCGACGATGGCGCGCTTGCCGGCAGTTTGTAATGCATGAACGTGCTTGGTCACCGCCTCGAACACATTGGCGCCGGGAGTGGCGCGTTCGGCGGTGAAATTGTGACCGGCATGCGCGCCAACCTCGACGACGTTTGCCTGCTCCGGCGCGGCGAAGGACGTGAGACGCGCCAGCGCGAATTTTTCCAGGCGCTCGCGCCACTCGGCTTCGGCAAGATAAAGCCGTTCCGGCGGCAGCGGCTTGTAGATCGCGCCGCCCCCGGCGTGATGGAGCGCTTCCTTGCGCGCCTCGTAATAGTCGAGGATTTGCGCCAGCCGCTCGTGGGCGGCTTCCTCCGCCAGCAGCTCGATGGCGATCGGGCTGCCCGCGACATAATCGAACACTGTCTCGAGGCGCGGATGGAACAGCGGCAGCCAATGCTCCATGCCGGCATAGCGGCGGCCTTCGCTCACCGCCTCGTAGAGCACGTCGTCGGGCGAGGCGGCGCCGAAAGCTGCGACATAGCCGGTGCGGAACAGCCGGATGGTGTCGCTGGTGAGCTGGAACTCAGCCATCGGCACCAGATCGAGCGCGCGCAGGTCGGCGTTGGTGCGCTGCGTCTCAGGATCGAAGCTCCTGATCGATTCCAGCGTGTCGCCGAAAAAATCGAGCCGCACCGGCTCGTCCATGCCCGGCGCGAACAGGTCGATGATGCCGCCGCGCACCGCATAATCGCCGGCTTCGCGCACCGTAGAAGCGCGATTAAAGCCGTTGAGATCGAGCCAAGACGTGATACCGGCCATCGGTAGAATATTGCCGGGCGCGGCAGAGAGCGACTGCTTGGCAAGGAGCTCGCGCGCCGGCACGCGCTGCAAAGCTGCATTCACCGTGGTGAGAAGGACAGCCGGATGTTCGCGGCCCTGGACCCGCGCCAAACGGGCGAGCGTCATCATGCGCTGCGCCACCACGGCGGCATGCGGCGAGACGCGGTCGTAAGGCAGGCAATCCCAGGCTGGAAATTCCAAAACTTCGATGTCGGGAGCAAAGAAGCCGAGCGCCCGCGCCAGCGTCGCCATGCGGGGCCCGTCGCGGCAGATTACTGCAAGCGAAATCGCCGGCGGCTTGGCTGCGGATGCGATGGCGCGAGCGAGATCGGCCAGCACCAAGCCCTCGGCGCCGTCGGCAATGCCGGCAAGCGTCAGCACCCGGCCGGGCGATAGCCGCTCGGCCGGCGATTTGATCAGCGCGGGATGAGGGGCCGCCATTTACGCCTTCGACTCCGCTGCGGTCTGGGCATGAAAGCCGATGAGCTGGCGCAGCACCGCGGTGTCGTGGTCCGCCGGCACGGCTTCGGCGCCGACCACCCAGGCATAAAGCGCGGCATTGGGCACTTCGATCAGCCGCTCGAAGGCGTCGAGCGAAGGCTCATCGAACTTGTCGATATAGGCGTCGGCGAAGCGGCCGACGATCAGGTCGGTCTCGCGCACGCCGCGCCGCCAGGCCCGGAACAACAGCCGGCGCCGGCGCACATCCAGTCCTTCGCTCGATCGTTCGGTCATATTCTTGCCCAAGCCCGGTCAAACGCCAAAAGCCCGGACGTGCCGGGCGAGCGGTATATAGAGGCGTCCCTTGCGCTTGTCATGGCCCGCCAACGGGTC
This sequence comes from uncultured Alphaproteobacteria bacterium, assembly GCA_963822935.1. Taxonomy (GTDB): domain Bacteria; phylum Pseudomonadota; class Alphaproteobacteria; order Rhizobiales; family Xanthobacteraceae; genus BOG-931. The sequence goes on along the minus strand of CAWGJP010000020.1, from coordinate 85,912 downwards.
TGCTCAAAGCGCGGCCCGATGACAGGCTCCGGCGGGCCATTCAGTATTCTCCGCCTGCAATTGCCGATTACTGGATCATCCGCCTTCGCGGATGATGACGGTATAGGATGCGTTCATGCGCCCGCCGGTTCTCAATCCGCTGTTTGCCGCGCTCTCGGCCCTGCCCGGCATCGGCCCGAAGCTCGAAAAGCTGTTCAGCCGCCTGCTCGCCCGCGACGGCGAGCACGGGCGCGTCATCGATCTATTGTTCCATCTGCCCACCGGCTTCGTCGACCGGCGCAACCAGCCAAAACTTTCCGAGGTCGTTCCCGACACGATCGTGACCGTCGCGGTGACCGTCGACCGCCACCGGCCGCCGCCGTCGAACCGGCCGCGCGCGCCGTACAATATCGACACCTTCGACAACACCAACACGCTGATGATCACCTACTTCAACGCGCGCCGGGATTATCTGGAAAAGGTCTATCCCGAAGGCGCGCTGCGCTATGTGTCGGGCACCGCCACGCTCTACGACGGCCATCTGCAGATGCTGCATCCCGACCGCGTGGTCGACGCGGCGGGGTTCGCCAACCTGCCGCTGATCGACCCGGTCTATCCGCTGACCGAGGGGTTGCATCCGAACCAGGTGCGCAAGGCGCTCGATCTCGCGCTCGATCGCCTGCCGGCACTGCCGGAATGGCAGGATGCCGAGTGGATCAATCGCAACGACTATCCAAGTTTTGGCGATGCGCTCCGCCTATTGCATCGCCCGGCCGCACCGGAGGATATCGAGCCGGAGAGCGCCGCGTGGTCGCGGCTCGCTTATGACGAATTGCTGGCAAGCCAGCTCGCGCTGGCGCTTCTTCGCGCCCACATGCGCACCCGCGCCGGCCGCGGCAGCGCCGCCGAAGGTTTATTGCGCGCGCGGCTCGTCAAGGCACTGCCCTATTCGCTCACCCCATCGCAGACGCGCGCAGTCGCCGACATTATCGCCGACCTGGCGCAGCCGGAGCGGATGCTTCGCCTGCTGCAGGGCGACGTCGGCTCCGGCAAGACCGTGGTGGCGCTTCTTGCGACGGCGCATGTGATCGAGGCCGGCCGTCAGGCGGCATTCATGGCGCCGACGGAGATTTTGGCGCGGCAGCATTTTGCCACCATCGCACCCTTGGCGAAGACCGCCGGGCTGCGGCTCGCCATCCTCACCGGCCGCGAGCGCGGCCGCGACCGCGACGACATCCTCGCAGCACTTGCCACCGGCGATATCGACCTCATCGTCGGCACGCACGCGCTGTTCCAGGAAAACGTCGCGTTCCGCGATCTCGCGCTGGCCATTGTCGACGAGCAGCACCGCTTCGGCGTGCATCAGCGGCTCGCTTTGGCCCACAAGGGCGAGGCGGTCGATCTTCTGGTCCTTACCGCGACGCCGATCCCGCGCACTTTGGTGCTGACCTATTTCGGCGACATGGACATTTCGGAATTGCGCGAAAAACCAGCCGGCCGGCAGAAGATCGATACGCGGGCGGTGCCGCTCGATCGTCTCAGCGAAGTCATCGATGCGGTAGCGCGCGCGCTTGACACCGGCCGCCGCGTCTATTGGGTCTGCCCGCTGGTCGAGGAATCCGAAAGCATCGATCTTGCCGCCGCCGAGGAGCGCTACGCGGCGTTGCGGAAACGTTTCGGCGACGCGGTCGATCTGGTGCACGGCCGCATGCGCGGCCCTGACAAGGATCGCGCCATGGAGCGCTTCGCCAAAGGCGAAACGCAGCTCCTTGTCGCGACCACGGTAATCGAAGTCGGCGTCGACGTGCCGGAGGCGAGCGTAATGGTCATCGAGCACGCCGAGCGCTTCGGACTGGCGCAACTGCATCAATTGCGCGGCCGCGTCGGCCGCGGCGCCGAACGCTCGACCTGCATTCTTCTCTACAGAGTGCCGCTGGGTGCGACCGCCAAGGCGCGACTCGCCATCCTGCGTGAGACCGAAGACGGCTTTCGCATCGCCGAAGAAGATCTCAAACTGCGCGGCGAAGGCGACGTGCTCGGCACGCGGCAAAGCGGCGAACCGGGGTTTCGCGTCGCCCGGCTCGAGTTTCACACTAAGCTCCTCGCAGCAGCCCGCGACGATGCCACGCTCATCCTCACGCGCGATCCGAAGCTGAGATCGCCGCGCGGGGTGGCGCTGCGCGATCTGCTTTATCTGTTCGCCCGCGACGAGGCGATCAGGCTGCTGGATGCGGGATAGCGTGGCGCTACGGGCTGCAAAATTGCTCGACAGGTCGTAGAATGGCTCCTGCGGTTCATCGGGCGAGGCTTTGACATCGCCGAGAGTTGTAAGTGCTACGGAGGAATCATGTACTGACGGCTTACTTGGCGCAGCAGCAGGTGCATTGGACGAAGATCGTCGACCTGACAAAAATATCGGTCCAGTGACCGGCGCGGTCTTCACGCCGCGTAGGCGGCAGGAACCGAGGGCTCCTTGTCCCACTCCGCGACCGGATCGTAGCCCCAGACCCAATCGGAATTGCCGTGCACACTGCTGGTGCCGGCGGCGATCGACTGTTTTTGTGCCGTCGTATCGTGCATGTGCTTAAAGCGCGCGTTGGACAACGACAGCCGCTGCACTCCATGGACTCGCGGAATACGGACGCGGCGGAAGTTGGCAAAGGCGTCCTGCGGATCGTTCTCCGCCTCGAGCCACCGCGCGAGAATGTAAGCATCCTCGAACGCCTGGCAGGCGCCCTGGCCGGCATTCGGCAACATGGCATGCGCGGCGTCGCCGATAAGCTGGATGCGGTTCCGCCCCCAATTTTGCGTCAAAGGTCGTGTGAATAAACCCCATTTCGAGCATTGGGTGACGAGGTTTAAGAGCTTTTCCAGCCGCGGCTCCGGGTTGGGGAAGCTCAACCGCATTTCGTCGGGATCGCCGCGGGTTGACCAGCCTTCCTCAACCCATTTGTCGGTATCTTCCTGGGTGACGATATTGAGCTGTTTCTTGCCGCGGATGTAATAGGCCAGCAGGTGGCGGCCGGGCCCGATCCACTGCACGTGCCCAGTTGGCTCGATCACCCACTCCGGCACGTCGTCGCCCTCGAGTAGCGCCCGCCACACCATCTGGCCGGTATAGGTCGGTTTATCCTGGCCGTAGAGCGCCTGGCGGATAACCGAGCGCACGCCGTCGGCACCGATCACATGTTGGGCCTCGAGCCGTTGGCCATTGTCGAATACCAGAACGACGCAGTCGCTGCGCTCCTCGATCGCCATGAGGCGATGCCCGAGATGGATGGCGCTGCGATCGAGCCCAGAGGCGAGCGCATCGAGAAGATCGGCGCGGTGAAACGTGTAATAGGGCGCGCCATAATGCGCCGCGGTTTTCAGCCGATCGCTAAATTCCAAAAATTCGCCGGTCTGCATGTTGCGCGTGTAAATTCCGGGCGACGACGTACCAACGGCAGCCACTTTGTCGCCGACACCGATCGCCCGTAGTGCCTTGACGGCCTGCGGGCTTGAATTGACCGCCGCGCCGATCTCGCCCAGAGCCGCAGCAGCCTCGAATAATTCCGCCTTGATGCCGAAACTCTTCAGCGACTGCGCTGCGGCAACGCCGGCAAGCCCGCCGCCGACAATGGCTATTCCACAGCCTGAAGGCACCCGTCACTCCGCTATACGCCGGAACTTGTCCCAGCGCGGCCGCCGGAGGATAGCAGAAAAAATCGCAGCACAGCGCGCGCTACGCGCGCTATTCCACCGCGGTCGGTTCCGCTTGGCGCGCGGTTTGCGCGGCGCGGGCGGTTTGGGCGAGCGCGGCGAGCTTGCCTTGGCTCTGCCCGTCGCCGCCGGGCTGCACCATGCCGGCTGACATGATCAACGTCATCGCCTGCTCGACGGTGATATCGAGATCGACGACATCGCGCTTCGGCACATAAAAGAAGAAACCGGTGGTCGGATTGGGCGTGCACGGCATGAAGGCCGAGACGTGCTCGGTCGCCGGCAGGCGGTCGGAAATCTCCGCGGTCGGCGATTGCGTCAAAAACACCAGCGACCACATGCCGGGCGACGGAAATTCGACCAGGCCGACGCGGCGGAAGCTGGAATCTGATTTCGAGAACAAGGTTTCGAAAATCTGTTTGGCGGTGCGGTAGATCGGCCGCACGATCGGCATTCGGCTCAACATGCTTTCGCCGAAACCGACAAGCTTGCGGCCGATCAAATTCGCGGTGAGGAAACCGAGCAGCGTCAGCGCGACAAAGGCGATGATCAGGCCGGTGCCGGGGATGTTGATCGGAAGATAGGTTTCCGGCCGATAGGCCACCGGAATGATCGGTCGCACCAGGTTGTCGACCCAGGTTACGAACCACCAGATCAGCCAGATGGTCACCGCCACCGGCCCGGCCACGATCAGTCCGGTCAGGAAATAGGTACGGATGCGGCTGACCAAGCCCGGTGCGGCTTTGCCAGACGAAACCTGTACGGTCGTTGGAATAGTGTCCTTGCTCATCGATTCCGTCGCGGTTGCCGGCCGCGGAAATATAGCGCGCAACGGTCCAATTTGCACGGCCGTACGCTAGCCGTGCGAAACACCCGCTTTATTCCACTGTTACCGATTTGGCCAAGTTGCGCGGCTGATCCACGTCCGTGCCCATGATGACGGCGGTGTGATACGCCAAAAGCTGCACCGGCACGGCATAGACGAGCGGCGCCACCGCCGCATGCACCGTGGGCAAAGTCAGCGTCACCACCGATTGACCGTCATTGGCCGCGGCCGCGCCCTTGGCATCGCTCATCAGGATCAACCGGCCGCCGCGCGCGGCGACCTCCTGCATGTTGGAAATGGTCTTTTCGAACACTCTGTCGTGCGGCGCGATGACGATGACCGGCATGTTCTCGTCGATCAGCGCAATCGGGCCGTGCTTGAGTTCGCCCGCCGGATAGCCTTCGGCGTGAATGTAGGAGATTTCCTTGAGTTTGAGCGCGCCTTCGAGCGCTATCGGAAAGCTCGTGCCGCGGCCGAGATAAAGCACGTCGCGGCACTTTGCCAGATCCCGCGCCAATTGCTCGATTTGCGGTTCGAGCGCCAGTGCATCATTGAGATGGCGGGGCATTTCGATGAGTGCATGGACCAGCGCTTTCTCGTCGCTCTCGGCCAGTACGCCGCGGGCGCGGCCGGCGGCAATCGCCAGCGCCGCCAAGGCCGCAAGCTGACAGGTAAACGCTTTGGTCGAAGCGACGCCGATTTCCGGGCCGGCGAGAGTCGGCATGACGACGTCGCTCTCGCGGGCAATGCTTGAGTTCGGCACATTGACGATCGAGAGCACGTGCTGTTTGTGCGCTCGCGCATAACGCAATGATGCCAGCGTGTCGGCAGTCTCGCCCGATTGCGAGACAAAGATCGCGAGATTGCCGGGGGCAAGCGGCACGTCGCGGTAACGAAACTCGGACGCGATGTCGACCTCGACCGGCAATTGCGCGAATTGCTCGAACCAATAGCGCGCCACCATGCCGGCGTAATAAGCGGTGCCGCAGGCGGCGATGGAAATGCGGCTGAGTTTTTTGAAATCGAACGGCAGCGCAAACGGCAGCGCCACCCGCTCGGCGGTCATGTCGAGATAGTTCGCCAGCGTATGACCGACGACCTCGGGCTGCTCGTAGATTTCCTTGGCCATAAAATGGCGGTGATTGCCCTTGTCGATGAGCAGGACCGAAGCCTGCGATTTGAGCACCGCGCGCTGCACCGCATTGCCGTCGCGGTCGTGGATTTCCGCGCCGCCGCGCCTGACGATTACCCAGTCGCCGTCTTCCAGATAGCTCACCGTGTCGGTGAACGGCGCCAGTGCAATGGCATCCGAGCCGACATACATTGCGCCGTCGCCGAAACCGATGGCAAGCGGCGAGCCTTGCCGGGCGCCGATCAAAAGGTTCTCCTCGCCGGCAAACAGGAAGGCGAGCGCGAAGGCGCCGCGCAGCCGCGGCAGCGCCGCCTTGACCGCCTCGATCGGCGAGGCGCCGCGCTTCATCTCTTCGGTGACGAGATGCGCGATGACCTCGGTATCGGTATCGGTTGAAAACTTGGCGCCTTGCTTTTCCAGCTCGCGCCGGAGCTCGCTGAAATTCTCGATGATGCCGTTGTGCACGACCGCAAGCTTTTCGGTGGCGTGCGGATGCGCGTTATTCTCGGTCGGCCGGCCATGCGTCGCCCAGCGGGTGTGTCCGATGCCGATGGTGCCGGCAAGCGGCTCGCGCACAAGCCGCGCCTCGAGGTTTTTCAGCTTGCCCTCGGCGCGCCGCCGCGTGAGCTTGCCGCCTTCGAGCGTGGCGACGCCGGCGGAGTTGTAGCCGCGATATTCGAGGCGCCTGAGCGCATCGATGAGCTGCGGCGCTGCCGGCTCTTGTCCGATCACTCCGATAATGCCGCACATTCAGCCGAAATGCCCTCTCGCCCGCCGCCGTTGTCGTTAACTTTTAAAGCGGAACTCTTTAAATCGCGACAATCAAAATAGTTTTCGTTTGGTGACACATCCGGGCGGACGGGGTCGGCGACCGGCTCAATCGCGCGAATGCGCCTTCTTCTTGCCGAGCGATTTCAAGCCGCGCAAGCGCGATGCCCAGCCTTCCTTAACGCTCTGGCGGCCGCGGCCGATCGCCAAGGCGTCCGCCGGCACGTTTTCGGTAATCACCGAGCCGGATCCGACATAGGCGCCCTCCCCGATCTCGACCGGCGCCACCAGCGCGGTGTTCGAGCCTATGAAGGCACCCTTGCCGATGGTGGTGCGGTGCTTGTCGGCGCCGTCGTAATTGCAGGTGATGGTGCCGGCGCCGACATTGGCATTGGCGCCGACGAAGGCGTCGCCGATATAGCTCAAGTGATTGGCCTTGGCGCCGGCTTCGATCACGGCTTCCTTGACCTCGACGAAATTGCCGATGCGCGAACCCTCCCCGAGCCGCGTGCCGGGGCGCAGCCGCGCGAACGGCCCGACCGAAACGCCTTTGCCGACATGGGCGCCGGAAAGATGCGAGAACGAGTGAATGACCGCGCCGTCTTCGACCGTGACCTTCTCGCCGAAGATCACGTAAGGCTCGACCACGACGTCGCGGCCGAATTTGGTGTCGGCGGCGAGAAACACGGTCTCCGGCGCAACCAGCGTGACGCCGGAATCGAGCGCCGCCTTGCGCAAGCGCTGTTGCGCCGCCGCTTCGGCTTCCGCGAGCTGGCCTTTGGTGTTGATGCCGCGCACGTCGTCCTCCTCGCCTTCGACCGTAACCGTGCGCAGCTTCATGCCATGCGCGATCTCGGCCGCATCGGTCAGATAAAATTCGTGTTTGCGATTGTGGTCGCCGATCCGTTCCAGGATGGCAAGCGCGTTGGCGCCGGCAAACGCCATGATGCCGCCGTTGCACAGCGCGATCTTGCGTTCGCCATCGCTGGCATCGGCGTGCTCACGAATGGCGACGAGCGCATCACCCTTCATGATGAGACGCCCGTAGCCCGTTGGATCGGCGGGGCGAAAGCCCAACACCGCGAGCGCCGCGCGTGCGGCCAGCGGCTCGCGCAGCCGCGACAGCGTTTCCGGCCGCACCAGCGGCGTATCGCCGTAGACAACCAGAATATCGTCCGCGCCTTGCTCGACCGCGACCTTCGCCGCGAGCACTGCATGCGCGGTCCCCCGCCGCTCATGCTGGGTGAAAATTGCCGCATGCGGGCGGACGCGCCGCGCTTCGGCAGCAACGTCGTCCTGCCCGGGACCGACGACGACAGCGGTCGCCGTGACGCCGGATTTGGCCACCGCATCGAGCACATGGGCGAGCAGCGATTTTCCCGCAACGGCGTGCAGGACTTTTGGCCGCGCCGAAGCCATGCGCGTCCCCTCGCCGGCCGCCAAAATCACCGCCAGGCAAGTTCGGTTGTGCGTCCGGTTGGCCGTCCGAGCCTCCATGCGAGCCTCCGCGGCGATCTCTTAGCCGAGGCGCCGCGTCGCCGGAAGCTGCGATTATTGACGAAGGCAAACGCCGCAATTGCGGCCAAAGCGCTCGTGCCGGCACGCCAAAGCGGAGAATCTGCTAAATTTTTGGCACTGATTCGACGTCGTTCCCGATTCGCCTTTGCACCGGTTGATTTTGGAACCAGCGCGGACGCCGCATGATCGATCTAGTCGAAGCTCTCAAAGCGGAACGGCCCGGGTTCACGGGAAAGCCGCGGCTGGACGCTCCGCTGGGGCAAAAGCGCGGCGCACCGAAGCAACGCTTCACTATGGACAGACTTCGCCGTCTGGCGATCTGGGGCGCGGCGGCGGCGGCGGCGGTCCTCGCCGTGGCGATGACCAGCCGCAGCGACGTTGCGGTCGAGCGCTTCGCCGTCATCCTGCACCGGCCGAAGCCCGCGACCGCGCCGGTTTTCGATGCACAGGCGGCGACGGCGCAGCTCGCCGACGCCGTGCGCGGGCTCAAAGTCAACGACCAACAACTGCAGACGCGGCTCGCCGCCGTCGAGCACGACATGGACGTCACCGGCTCCATTGCCAAACAGATCCAGGCTGCCGATGCGAGCCGGCGCGCCGACGAGGGTCCGTCAGTGGCGGCCACCGCTTTGGCGTCGACCGCCATGGCGCCGGTGGATATGCCGCCGGCAGCGGCATCCCTACCGGCGCTCGACCCGATCAAAGCCGAACCGCAGACCGCGCTGCCGGCACTGCCGAAGAGCGCGTTCGGCATCGATATCGGCAGCGGCCTGACCCTTCAAGCTTTGCGCACGCGCTGGGCGGCAATCCGAACCGCGCATCCGCAGTTTTTTGAAGGTTTGCAGCCGATCATCAGCGTGCGGGAAGTGTCGCATAGCACCAAGATCGAGTTGCGGCTGGTCGCGGGGCCGATTGCTCAGCCGGGAATGGCGGCGGCGCTCTGCGCCCAACTCGCCGCGCTCAGCTTGTACTGCCAGCCGACGATTTACGACGGCCAGCACCTGGCGCTGCGGTAAAGCCGAAGGCTCGCGGCGCATCGAGCCGACGCGACTACCCCGCAAGCGCCGTCTCCGCGAGCCGCACCCAATAAGACGTGCCGAGCGGGATCGCCTCGTCGTTGAAATCGTAAGCCGGGTGATGCAGCCCGGCACTGTCGCCGTTGCCGACAAAGATGAAGGCGCCGGGCCGTTCGTTGAGCATGAAGGCGAAATCTTCCGCGCCCATCACTGGCGCCAGCGCGGTATCGACCCGATCCTTGCCGGCAATCTCGCGGGCCACATCGGCGGCGAAAGCGGTCTCGCGCTCGTGGTTCACCACCACCGGGTAGCCATTGGTGTAGGTGATTTTCGCCGTCGCGCCGTAAAGCTGCGCAGTGCCTTCGATCACCGCGGCGATGCGCCGGTGCAAAAGCTCGCGCACCTGCGGGGTGAGGCTGCGCGCAGTGCCTTTGAGCTTGGCGTGCTGCGGGATGACATTGTCGGTATGGCCGGCCTGGAACATGCAGACCGACACCACGGCGGATTCCAAAGGATCGACATTGCGGGCCACGATCGACTGCAGCTGGTTGACGATCTGGGCGCCGACCAAGATCGTGTCGATGGCAAAATGCGGCCGTGCCGCGTGGCCGCCTTTGCCTTGGAGATCGATCTCGATGTGGTCGGCAGCGGCCATCATCGGGCCCGGGCGGATGGCGAATTGGCCGAGCGGAATACCCGGGTAATTGTGCATGCCGTAAACCTCGTCGATGCCAAAGCGGCTGATGAGGCCGTCTTTGATCATCGCCGCCGCGCCGGCGCCGCCCTCCTCGGCCGGCTGGAAGATCACCACGGCGGTGCCGGCGAAATTGCGGGTTTCGGCGAGATACTTTGCAGCGCCGAGCAGCATGGCGGTGTGCCCATCATGGCCGCAGGCGTGCATCTTGCCGGCCACCGTCGATTTATACGGCAGGCCGGTCTCTTCCTCGATCGGCAGCGCATCCATGTCGGCGCGTAGCCCCAGCACCTTATTGCCGGCCTTTCGGCCTCGAATGACCCCGACCACGCCGGTGCGGCCGATGCCGGGAACCACCTCGTCGCAGCCGAAGCTTTTGAGCTTATCGGCGACCGAGGCCGCGGTGCGGTGCACGTCGTAGCGCAGCTCCGGATGGGCATGAAAATCCCGCCGCCATTCCTTGATCTCGCCGTGCAGATCGGCGACGCGGTTGACTATCGGCATGGCAAAGGTCCTTAGTTTCGCGGGGCTCGCCCGGAGGGTTAAGCCCAATCTAGCAAAACCGCCGGGAAAAAGCGCGGCTCGCCCGCGCGAGGCTGGTAAATGCCGGCTGATTTAAGTATCTGAGCGCCTTAGGTGGAGCGCGTAGCTCAGTTGGTAGAGCACGTGACTTTTAATCACGGGGTCGAGGGTTCGAGCCCCTCCGCGCTCACCAAAAAATTCATGTTCGGCCCGGAGACTGTTCGGTTTTGTCCCTTCCGAACGCCGGCGAAAATGCGACGTTTTGTGACCGCGGTCACTTCCCGGCGCCCTACCTGAGCGTACACATACCTTCAGAAGTTGCCCAAACCGACCAATTGTTGCCCGCCGCCCGAGACTTCCCCCTCGGGCGGTATCGTTTTGGTGCCTCTCTGTCTCAGTCCATTTTGGTCCTAGGCGACACGCGGCGCTCAAGCCATGCTTCAAATCCGCGACGGCTCGCCTTACATCTCAAGGCGTTACGGCGCTGAGATCACACCGCGAATAACATGACCGATCGCGATAGCCAAAAGGGGAACCAGCGCCGCTCGATGGTGGCACTCGGCGTGGTCATAGCCCTGTTCGTCGTCGGCTGGATTTTGGCGCACGAGCTCTACGCCAACGGCAAGATCGAGGACTGCGTTATGTCCGGCCGCACCAATTGCGTGCCGATCGAGACGCCGTCGCGCTGAAGCGGGTGTTCCCTATTGCCGTGTCGCAGCGCCGCAAAAGCCAAATCCTCCACAAAAGCCATCAGAGTTTCACGCCGGCGTCGCCGTGGCGCCATAGACGGCGCGCAATGTCACAGCGTCAGGGTGCGGTGAGGGTGCGTTCGTCGAGGAGGATCGACGATGATCGTACAATCCGCGTGCCAAGGTCCGCCGCCATGCGTATTGGCGAAGGAAAGCCTCGGCCGGCCGAATTGCCCGCGCTGCGGCAGCGTTCTGCTTATCGCCGAGGAATCCCGCTTCGACGGCAATGCGTTTGATGCAGTGGGCCGCATTGACCACCACTGGTCCTGCGACGACTGCGGCAATGCGTTCGTCACCTCCATCCGGCTGTGTCCGCGTTAGACGAAAGCGTTACGAATAGCGCGTAACAATCTGTGTTCTTTCAGTAATTCAAGCGTAAGCGCGCTCGGGCCGACGGACGATGACGCACCGATGGCCTAGTATGAGCGGAGATAACACGCAATAATGCCGCCCGGCCCGGTGTTTGTGCCGTTGTCGCGGAACCGTCCACAAGGAGGATCACATGCGTCAAACGTTCGATCGTCGGTCAGTACTGGGGATTTGCGTGGGCGGCGCCGCCGGCGCCGCATTGCTTGGCTCCGCCACGCCGAGCCTGGCTGCCGCCGATAAATATGCGGCCGACCTGAAGGCGTCCAGCGAAGTGCCGCCGAACACATCGTCCGCCACCGGCAAGGCAACGGTGACCTATGATGCAGCGACTAAACAAGTCACCTGGGAAGGCAGCTTTTCGGAGCTGTCGGGACCTGCGACGGCGGCGCACATTCATGGTCCGGCCGCCGCGGGTAAGAATGCCGGTGTGATCGTTCCGCTTTCGCAGAGTGGCGTGGCATTTACCAGCCCGTTCAAGGGCTCGGCGACACTCGCCGCTGACAAAGCCGCAGCGCTCGCCTCCGCTCTCAGTTCCGGAGAGGCCTACGTCAACATTCACACCAAAGCTAATCCTGGCGGCGAAATCCGCGGCCAACTCGCGAAGTCGTAACCGCGCTGGACGTTGCGTCATTACCAGTGCGTCATGTGACCCGCCGGTCCCGCGTATCACGGACCGGCGGGTTCGTTTTTGTTCGGCCGTAAATTCGCGCTCAGGACCGCCGTCATTGTTTCGGGATATGCGCCTTTTCGATCACCTTGGTCCATTTGGCGATATCGGACTTCATCCGCGCGTCGATCTCCGCCGGCGTTGAGGCCTCGGCGTCGATGCCGAGGTCAAGCGCCCGCTTTTTCAGCTCCGGATCGGCCAGCACGTCGTGCAGCGCGCCGTTGAGCGCGTCGATTATAGCTTGCGGGGTGCCGGCGGGTGCGTAAAGCGCGTTCCACGACGTGACGTCGAAATTCGGCACGCCGGCTTCGGCGATGGTGGGAACGTTCGGCAATTCGGGCGAGCGCCTGGTGCCGCTGGTGGCCAGCACGCGCGCCTTGCCGTTCTGCAGGCTCGGCGCGATCGCCGCGTAAAATTCGACTTCGCTCTGAATGTCGTTGCGCAACAGCGCCACCAATTCGTCGGGCGAAGTGCGGAACGGTACAATGACCACGTCGGCCCCCGACATGGACTTGAACAGCTGTGCGGTCAGGTTCTGTGTCGAGCCGACCACGATCGAGCCGAGATTAAGCGCGCCGGGCTTGTCCTTCGCCGCCTTGAGGAAATCACCGAGCGTGCGATAGGGCGAATCCGCGGCGACGACGAAATCGAGATCGAAATAACCGATCGCGGAAATCGGGGTGAATTGCTTCACCGGATCGAACGGCAGATGGCTGAACAGCGGCACACTGATCGCGGTGCCGTTGGTGAAGAAGGCGAGCGTATAGCCGTCGGCTCCGCCTTGCAGCGTCGCGCGGGCCGCGGCGATGCCGCCGGGGCCCGGCATGTTCTCGATAACGAAATTCTGGCCGAGCTTTTGCGATAGTTTTTCGGCGACGAGCCGCGCGGTGACGTCGGCAACGCCGCCGGGACCAAAAGGAACGATGATCCGGACCGGATGGTCCGGATAAGCGGCTCGCGCCGGGGCGGCTCCTGCCAGACCGGTGAGCGCTGCGAGCGCAATCGCAAAAACCGCGACCCGCCGATGGATGACGGCCTGCGCAAAAACAGCATGCATACGAAACATTGCTTGTTCTCCGGCTTTCTTTGGCTGTAGTTTTTTGATGTGGTCTTTGAATTGAGACAGTAGGCACTTACTCGCTGGCAACATCCTCGCTTGCAACATCGCGTTTTGCCAACCATTGCTCGGTTGTTTGCGCGATATAATCGGCAAAACGTCCTGCCGCTATCGCAGCCCGCGCGCCTGCCATCAAGTCCTGGTAGTAGAAAAGATTGACGATCGACAGCAGCGTACCGCCCAGCGCTTCGCCCGCCTTGAAGAGGTGATGCAGATAGGCGCGCGAAAAATCGCGCGCTGCCGGGCAGCGGCTCTCGGCGTCGAGCGGCTGCGGATCGTCGGCGTGACGCGCGTTTTTGATATTGATCGGGCCGAAGCGCGTAAAGGCAAGGCCGTGGCGGCCGTTGCGCGTGGGCAGGACGCAATCGAACATATCGATGCCGCGCCCGACTGCCGCCAACAGGTCTGCCGGCGTGCCGACGCCCATGAGATAGCGCGGCCGCGCGGCTGGCAGCGCCGGCGCGGTCGCCGCGACAACGTTACGCATCACCTCCGGCGCTTCGCCGACGGCAAGACCGCCGATGGCGTAGCCGTCAAAACCGATGTCGGTGAGCGCGCGCGCGTTTTTTTCCCGCAGGCGCTGATCGTCGCCGCCCTGCACGATGCCGAACAGCGCCCGGCCGAGGCTCGCGTTTTCGAAGGCGCGTTTGCAGCGCTCGGCCCAGCGCAGCGAGAGCTCCATGGCGCGCTCGATCTCCTCGCTTGCGGCGGGAAGCGACACGCATTCGTCGAGCTGCATGGCGATATCGGAACCGAGCAGGTTTTGCACCTCGATGGCGCGCTCCGGGGTGAGCTCAACCATGGCGCCGTCGATATGCGAGCGAAACGTCACGCCGGCTTCGTTTACTTTTCGCAAGGCCGACAGCGACATCACCTGAAAGCCGCCGGAATCGGTGAGGATCGGATGGGGCCAACGCATGAAGGCGTGCAGCCCGCCCAAGGCGGCGATCCGTTCGGCGCCCGGCCGCAACATCAGGTGATAGGTATTGCCGAGAATGATATCGGCCCCCGAAGCGACCACGTCGTCATGATGGACGCCCTTGATCGCGGCCTGAGTGCCGACCGGCATGAAGCCAGGCGTGCGCACCACCCCATGCGGCGTGGTTATTTCGCCATTGCGGGCGCCAGCGTCGGTGGCAATGAGGCGGAATGCGAACGGTTTTGTCATCACGGCATCATGGAGCGCGATTGCACTTGGAGAGCGGTTTACCGGGCGCGGCCACGTCGTTAATCTCGGATCAAATGAAGGGGGACAGACCCCTTGAAGGGGGACAGACCCCTGCGAAGGAGATAGACCATGGCCTATACGCTTGACCAGTTCGCCGCCGATTGCCGCGCGGCGCTGCTCAAAGATCCCGGCCCTGCCGGGCGCGAATTGGTTCGCCAACTCACTGAAAAGGCGTGCTCCGATCCCGAGTTTGTCGCAACGCACCTCGGTGCGGCTGCGGCTGCCGAACGCCAGATCCTCTACGAGGATCCGGATCTTCGCTTCTGCATCCTTGCTCACGTTTACAAAGGCGCGAAGGCGAGCTCGCCGCATGATCACGGGCCGAGCTGGGCGATTTATGGTCAGGCCGTCGGCGTCACCGAAATGACCGACTGGCGGCTTGTTGAAAAGCCGAAAGACGGCCAGCCCGGCAAGGTGACGAAAGTACGGACCTATGAAATGACGCCGGGCACGGCACATCTGTATGGCGAGGGCGATTTACACTCGCCGCGCCGGGAGAGCGACACCCGCTTGATCCGCATCGAAGGCTTCGACCTCACCACGGTGAAACGCGATAAGTTCGAGATAGCGGCCTAGCGAATAAACTCCGCTAGGCCGGCGCGGCATCGCGCATTGTTCGGCGGTCGTTAGCTCCCATCATTGGCAGGAGGAATCGCCGAAGGGATTGGTTCCGGGGTGATTGCCCAGACATTGCAGAGGCGCTTTGCAAGCGGGGTACCACTTCTTGAGGCCAGGATTTGTAGCGTTGACGGTCGGCGTGTTCCATCCCACCGGATAGTTGCAGGGCAGTGCAGCAGCCCGATGGGCGCGCCTTTCGCGCCTTGCGGGCAAGCGCTCGATCCGGTGGGCGGCGACCCGCCGCTCGGGTAGTCGCCGCGGACGATCGCAAAGCCAAAGTTCTTGGAGGTTGAATTCCACGACCAGGTGGCGACGCCTGAATCGCTCACCTGATAATTTCCAGCCGGCACGGCAATATTTACATTTGCCGTCCAGTTGACGTTGGCGACGCCGTTCGGGGTCAAGTGGGAGCTTGCGGCTGCGTGTCGAGCGGGATTGGAGCCCGCAGTGATGGAAGTGTGCCGAAATGGGCACGTAAAAATTATCGGGAAATCCAATCCCCGCGCATCGCTCGCCCCCGCGAGTACGCCAACCGGGGTACTACGCGCCTGGAGCGGCAATAAAGTCAACGCCTATCACCGGGGTTGAGCCCACGAATCCCAAGCGCGCGTGGCGCGCCGAGCTAGCTACGCGATCCGGTTGCTTCGCCCTTTGCGTCATGGCTCGATCGAAACAACAAGCACGCATCGCCGTAGGAATAAAAGCGATAGCCGGCGTCGATGGCGTGGGCGTACGCGCGCCGCATCAGGTCGAGCCCGCTAAACGCGCTGACCAGCATGAACAGCGTCGAGCGCGGCAGATGAAAGTTGGTCAGCATGATATCGACGGCGCGGAAGCGGTAGCCGGGCGTGATGAACAATGCGGTCTCGCCGGAGAACGGCGCAAGCGTGCCATCTTCGCCTGCCGCGCTTTCGAGTAAGCGCAGCGACGTCGAGCCGACGGCGACGATACGGCCGCCGGCGCGGCGGGCCGCATTCAAGGCCGCGGCGGTTTTGGCGGACACGCTGCCCCATTCGGGGTGCATTTTGTGACCGGAGGTATCGTCCGCCTTGACCGGCAAAAACGTGCCGGGACCGACATGCAGCGTCACGCGGTGAAGATCGATGCCTGCCGCCCGTAAGCCGGTAGCCAGCGCGTCGGTGAAATGCAGGCCCGCAGTCGGTGCCGCGACCGAGCCTTCTTCGCATGCAAACATGGTCTGGTAGTCGGCGCGATCCCGTTCGTCGACCTCGCGGCGGCTGGCGATATAGGGTGGCAACGGCATGTCGCCGCGTTCGGCGAGCGCCTGGTCGAGCACCGCATCGGTGAAGGCAAAGGCGAGCGTCACCTCGCCGCCCTCCTCGCGCTCGCCTTTCTCTTCGATCGTGGCGTCGAGCTGCTCGAGAAAGCAGACCCGCCCCTCGCCGCCGAAGCGCACCACGTCGCCGGCCACAAGGCGCTTGGCCGGTTTGACCAGAGCGCGGAAACGCGAGCCGTCGAGCCGCTTGATCAAAGTGGCCGAAATTGCCGGCTCGTGCTCGCCGCGGCCAAGCCGTCGGCCATGCAGATTGGCGGGAAATACTCTAGTGTCGTTGACAACAACCGCGTCGCCGCGTCGCAACAGTGCCGGCAGATCGCGCATCACGCGGTCTTCAAGCCCGCGCGCCGCGCCTGGGCGCACCACCAGAAGCCTCGCGGAATCGCGCGGGGCCGCCGGCCGCAGCGCGATGCGGTCCTCCGGCAGGGCGAAATCGAACAGGTCGGTGCGCATTGGTCTTTATGGTATTGGGCGCTAGAAACGCATATCGCAACCTTCGGCGCGGCTGGCAACGTGATACGAGATGCGACTAGTCGCGCCGTGATCCAGGTCAAGCCTGGCATCGGCGACGTCATCTGGCACCTGCCCTTTCTCCGCGCCATCGCCGGCGTCGCGCCGGGCGGCCGCGTGACGTTCCTGGCCCCGCCCTCGAGCCACGCCAAGGAACTTCTTGCCGCAGAGCCGGCGGTCGCCGAAACAATGTATTTCGAACATGCCGGCTCCGAGCTGCAGCGCGGCGTCAATCTGCTTCGGCTGGCCGGGCTGTTGCGGCGCGGCAAATTCCGCTCGATCTGGATTCTCGATCGCACTACGCGGCCTGCACTCGCCGCGCGGCTTGCCGGCATCCCAGAACGCATCGGCCTCGGTCTCGGAGCGCAAAGCTTCTTCATTACTAATCCCGGCATCGACCAAAGCCATTTTCACGATCATCCAATCGATTGGCTGCGCGCCCTTATGGCGACGATGCAGGTGCCGCTTAGCTCGACCGAGCCGGATTTGCGGCTGCCGGACGCGACGCTCGTCGCCGTCGGCGAGAAATTCAAATCGGCGGCGCGGCCATGGATTGCGCTCGGCATCGGCGCCTCGCATCCCGATAAGGACTGGCCGGACCAACATTGGACGGAATTTGTTTCCGAGTTGCGCGGCCGTTTTACCGGCACCGTGTTTCTGGTCGGCGGTCCGGCGAACAGCGCGCGCGCCGCACGCTTTATCGCCGGTAGTACCGGAGCGGCCGCCATCAATGCGTGCGATCTCGGTCTCATCGAAGCGGCGGCACTGCTCCGGCACGCCGACCTCTTCGTCGGTCCGTCGTCGGGTCCGATGAATCTTGCCGCCGCCGGCGGTACCGACGCGTTCGGTCTGTTCGGCTCGACGCCGGTTTTGGCCTATTCGCGCTTCATCCACGCCGTCGCGCCGCCAGCCGGACAATCCGCCGATGGCATGCAGCGGATCCAGCCGGCGCAAGTGCTCGCGGCCATCGGACCCTATCTGTCGCGGCAAAAGCAGAATCTCTGACCGGTGTCGCTGCCCCGGTTCTGGGGGTGGGCCAGTAAATCGCGCCGTTGCAGGAAAACAACATCGTCCCAGAGACAGTGGATTGGTGTCGATCTGCCGTTGTTGCGACCGACCACGAGGAGCATAGTCGCGGCAAACCCGGCGGCGATTGGGGGAATTATGAGCGAGCTCTGCATTGACCGTGCATCGGAACAATCATGCGCACGGCGGTTCGCCGTTTGCTGCGCCATCGGTTTGATCGCGGTTTTTATCTTAAGTCCCCGCTCCGCGGCGCAGGCGCAGAGTTCGCCGGACATGGCGCAAATGGCGGACATGCTCAAGAAGCTCGAAGCGCGGGTCGATGTGCTCGAGGCGGAAAACCAACAATCGAAAAAGGAAACTGCCGCGGCTCGCGCCGAGGCGCAGGCCCTGCGGGAAAAAATCCGAACCGGCAAGCCGGCAGCGATCAGAGTCGCGCTCGCGCCCGCGAACGCCGCGATGGCCGCCACTGCTTCGTCAAAGCTATACGACACGGCAAGCCCGATGGTGCCTGTCGCACAAAGCTGGACGGGCCTTTATGTCGGTGCGGCGGGCGGCTTCGGCTGGATGCACAGCAATGAGACGCTCAGCGACAATTCGACCTCCAGCAGCACCACTGTCAGCCCAGGTCCGACGACCTCCGTCATAACTTCAACAGACACCGGAACTGCCAGTCTCAGCGCTCAGAAACCGGGGGTAATGGCGAGCCTATTTCTGGGCTACAATCATATGCTCAACGACACCTGGGTGATCGGCGGCGAGCTCGATGGCACGCTGGCCAACACGGGCGTCAGTCTTAACGGCAGCGGAACCTCCACCTTCACAACGACAAGTCTTACCACGCCGCCGGGAGGTGCTCCCGCCGTTACGACGAGCACCGGCCCAAGTTCGGCGATCGACGAGCTCGATAACCGGTGGCTGATTTCGGCCTTGGCTCGCGTGGGCTTTCTGGTCGATCCCGGCGATCTGGTTTATGTGCTTGGCGGATATACTTACGGCAGGTTTGAATTGGAGCAAGCCACAACATTCGGCATGAATGGCGGAACGGTCGGCGTCGGCTGGGAAAGGCAGATCGTCGGCGGTTGGAACCTGCGGGCCGAATATCGCTACACCCGATTTGCCAGCACGACCGTCAACGTCGGGGAATCGAGCAGCACCTCCGGCACATCTGCGGGGCCCACAACCACGACGACAAGCAGCACTCTCAACGACGCATTCCATTACTCGGATGTGGATATGCATTCGGTGTGGCTCGGCGTATCGCACAGTTTCGGACCTTTTAGAGAGCGTGGCGCCGTGGCAATAGCGGCGGTCATCGGCCCCATGTAGCTTCCGACTCCTCCGCGCTGCTCGTCCGGGTATCGACAAAGCGGATAGCGATTGGACGGCCGGCCGCCGCTTCGGCCATGCCGCAGCGGACCGGCATTGGGCGGAATTTGTGTCATTGCTGCGTGACCGTGTCGTCGGCACCGTGTTCCTGGGCGCCGAACGGCCGGTCGGCCGACGGCTGCAGCGCATCTTGCCGGCGCCGGTGCTGGAATGCGTGGCGCCGTTTTTGCTCTGGGGCGAACACGCAAATTGATATGCAGGACCAACTGGAAGCATGATTGGAAAGACACTATGTTAAGCAGTCAAATCGACAATTGAATGCGGCGAGGCGGACATGGCAACGCATGATCGTAGCGAAGATAGCAGGCTTGTCGTATCGTTGCGCTTTCTGCAGCTAGTGGATGGAATCTAACACTTGGTGCCCACGCCTGACAGCGGCGATGATTTTGTCGGGGTCTGCGGTCCAGGTGAAGGGTTTGGGATTGTGGTTGGTCTGCGCGACGAAGCGGTTGATGGTGGCTTGGAGATCGACGACACATCGGAAGACACCGCGCTTGAGGCGCTGCTTGGCAAGTTTGGCGAAGAACCCCTCGACTGCGTTGAGCCACGAGCACGAGGTCGGCGTGAAGTGGAAGGCGAAGCGCGGGTGCCGGTCGAGCCATTGCCGCACCTTCGGATGCTTGTGGACGGCGTAGTTGTCGAGGATCACGTGCACAGACTTTTTGGCTGGCACCTGCGCCTCAATGGCATTGAGGAAGCGAATGAACTCCTGGTGACGATGGCGCTGCATACATCGGCCAATGACCTTGCCTTCGAGCACGTCGAGAGCAGCGAACAGCGTCGTTGTTGCGTGGCGCTTGTAATCGTGGGTCATTGTGCCGGCGCGGCCTTTCTTCATCGGCAGGCCGGGCTGGGTGCGGTCGAGGGCCTGGATTTGCGACTTCTCATCGACCGAGAGCACGATGGCATGGGCGGGCGGATCGACATAGAGCCCGACAACATCGCGCAGCTTGTCGATGAACTTCGGATCGTTGGAGAGCTTGAACTGCTGGACTCGGTGCGGCTGGAGACCATGCGTGCGCCAGATGCGTTGGACGGAACTTGCACTGATGCCGACGGCTTTCGCCATCATAGTGGCAGTCCAATGGGTCGCTTCGGCGGGCGGATCGGCGTGGGTGAGCATCACGACCCGCTCAGCAATATCCGACCCAAGTGGCGGGATGCGCGAAGGTCGCGTCTTATCGCGCAGCAGGCCGTCGTAACCAGCCTGCATGAAGCGTTCCTGCCAGCGCCACACACAGGTTTTCGATTTGCCGGTCTGACGCATGATCTCATTGGTGCCGACGCCGCCAGCGCTCAACAGGACAATCTCGGCTCGCCAGACATGCTTATGCGGTGCATTGCGATCTCGCGCGAGAGTGACCAAGCGGCGGCGATCAGCAGGCTTGAGAGTGATGGAAATTCCGGTTCGCATGCGTCAAACTCGCACGTATCGAGTCCGCCGGGAATCCCCTCGGGGATTCAAATGTCAGATTTGATCCACTAGGAGGCTCGCTGGTACTTTGGCTGGTATTGGTCGGGCTCGGAATCCTGGTCGGGTGGTTTATTGGGGTAAGCTACGGTCATGTTAACCCACGGAACGTGGCCGTTATTGCGCTCGGCGCGCTCTCGCTCGGATTCGGTGCTGCGGTCATGGTCTATCGACGGTTGCAAGATCGTGACACCAGTGATCTGGAACGCTCCTACAAAGATTTGAGCGAGCGTGCCGGCCTACTTCTCAGTCATGCCCAGCTCTTTGAAAGAAAGCTAGACGAGAAACATAAGACCGCGCTCTAGCCGCTCAAATGAGTCCGCGCGATCTCTCAGATCGCGAATTGGTCGCTTACGATTAGAGCTCTCGATCGCGACATTGCGAGTTCAACGGCCCAGATCGAAAACGCAAGTGCAAGGCGCAAACGAACACTGAGAATCGTTCGTGCCACCATTTTGACCGCGGGCGGATTTTCGCCGCGACGTTCGATTTTCTCGGCTTTGTACTGACTTTTTTTCGGCGTCTGGGAGTGGATCGATCTTGTCGCCGAGGATGCCGCAGAAATGAACCGCCAGATTGGACTCCGTCGTGTCGTCGCCGCATATTCACGGTTATTGCATGAAGCCGAGGAGGAGCTTCAGCGGCGCCTGTCCCGGCTGCCATAAGGCGGATTGGCTGAAGTACCGTAAAGTCCTAATCGGCCTGCAATGACAAAAGCCATAACGTGGCGCCCTACTTCGCGTCGGCGGCCACCTGCATCTTGATGATGCGATCGGGATTGGACGGCGGCTCGCCGCGCTTGAGCTTGTCGACGACGTCCATGCCGGAGACCACTTCGCCAATGACCGTGTACTGGCCGTTGAGAAAATCGCCGTCGTCGAACATGATGAAAAACTGGCTGTTGGCGGAATTGGGACTGCGCGAGCGCGCCATGCCGACGGTGCCGCGCACAAACGGCTTGTCGGAGAATTCAGCCTTGAGATCCGGGTAGGACGAGCCGCCGGTGCCGTTGCCGTGTTCGCCGTCGCCGGTCTGCGCCATAAACCCGTCGATCACGCGATGGAACGGCACGTCGTCGTAATATTCCTCGCGCGCCAGCATTTTCAGCCGCTCGGCGTGATCGGGCGCGATGTCGCTATGCAGCTTGATGACGATAGTGCCGGGCGTGGTTTCGACGATCAATGCGTTTTGCGGATCGACGCCGGCGGGCAATGCGGTGGCCATGTTGGTTTTCCTTTGCGTGTTCGACAATGTTAAGCCGGCGATCGATTACGGCACGATCGTCGCGGTCTTGATGTAATCGAGCTTGGGAAACGCTTGCGTCAGATAGGCGTTCCCCTCGCTCTGAATGCGGCCCTGCTCCGGACCGGCGCCGCGCGGCGCGCCTTCGCCGTAGCCGCTATAGAGGGCGTCGACCACGTTCATGCCGGATACGACCTGGCCGAACGGCGCAAAGCCCATGCCGTCGAGCCGGGAGTTGTCGGCATAATTGATGAACATTTGCGTGGTGCGGGTATTGGGCCCTCGCGTGGCAAAGGTGATCATGCCGCGGGTATTGCTTTGTTTCACCGGATCGTCGGCGATGCTGGCGTCGCGCCACGCCGCCGCCACCTTCGGATCCGCGCTGATGCCGAATTGCACCATGAAGCCTGAGACCACTCGGAAAAACCGGGCGCCGTTGAAAAAGCCATTCTTGACCAGATTGTAAAACCGGTCGGCGCCGAGCGGCGCCCAGTCGCGATGCACCTCGACGACGAAATCGCCTTTGCTGGTGTCGAATTTCACTTTGTAACTTGTCGGCGCCTGCGCGGTCAAAGCCGCCGGGTTGGTGAGGCTTTGTCCCAAGGCGGGCACGGCGAGCGTCAAGGCAAGGAGTAGCGCGGCGATGCGGCTCATGGCGGCTCCACTTTTCCGGATCATGCTTTGGCGAATTTGGTTTTCAGCCGAGCGGCGACGGCAGCGGGCACAAAGGCCGCAACATCGCCGCCCATGGCGGCAATCTGCCGGACCAGCGTGGCGGTGATCGGGCGCACCGCGGGCGCGGCCGGCAGGAATATCGTCTGCAGCTGCGGCGCCATGACGGCATTCATGCCGGCCATCTGCATCTCGTAATCGAAATCGCTGGCATCGCGCACGCCGCGCACCAGCGCGCTCGCGCCCTCACGGCGCGCGGCGCTGACGACAAGATCGGCAAAGGTCACGCAGGCGATTTCGCAGCCCGCGGCGCGGCCGAGCGGCGTGCAAATCTCGTTGAGCATCGCCAGCCGCTCCTCGGCCGAAAACAGCGGCGTCTTGCCCGGATGAGTGCCGATGGCGAGCACCAGGCGGTCGGCAAGCTTCACCGCCTTACCGATCACGTCGAGATGGCCGTTAGTGATGGGATCGAACGATCCGGCAAACAGCGCGACGCGAGGTGCGGGAGTTGGCGAAGAACTTGGCATGGCGGCGGTCTAGCCCGCGCGTTCGGCGACTTCAAGGAGGCTCGGTTGCCGGTCGCAAACGCAAAGCGCTCAAAGTCATCGGTAAACTGATATTATTCCAATGACTTAGCGCAATCTACAGACAGTCACGTGGGTCACAGCGGGTGCTGCCCGAAGTGCTTAAAAATTTAGAAGAACAACAGAGCAACCTTGACCCCACAGAACGCGTTGCTTGTTTGGGACGTCTAAGGGCCAGCACAGGGATCGGTGTCATGCTCAAAACCATTTACGCCGTTGCTGTCGCTGCGATCGTGGCAGCCGGTTTTGTTGCCTTTCCGAGTCTGTCTTTCGAGGTCCAGGCCAGCGCCGCCGTGGTGGGTGCCAAGGGCGACCGGGCCGATATCCGCCCGCTCGGCGTGGACTGCTCGCAAAGCGCCTGGCCCTATTTCGAAGCCTCGTGTTTGCGGGATGTCCGCCATCCGCTGTTGGAGCCGCGGCAGGCGCGATTCATCGCCGACAAGTAGGCCACCGCGGGAGCGGGGCGTTTTTTGACGTGTTCGGCCGGCCTATCAATCGCCGTTTTAGGTCTCGGCCTTGGCCAAGCTCAACGGGCGCAAGCGGGCGTATGCCTGTTTCAGGATTGCAGCGAAACGAAGCGGCAGAGCCAGCCGGGGGTCGTGCAACATAAATCAATGATGGTGATGGTGTGCCGGGAGCTGAGCGAGCCTCTGCGAACCATCCCAGTTCTTGTATCCGTTCACCTTGAGCCAAACGTCATAGATACAGAGCAGAGCAGCGGTGCCGATCACGCCGACAGCGAGGCCGCCAGCCACACCTAAGGTCGCAGGCGGCGGTGCGGCGGCGGGCTGGCCGATCGGGACTATCGCCGACGCCGGTTGTACGAAGGCCAACACCAAAGCAATCGAACACGCCGCCGCTATCGTTTTCATGTTTGCGCCCCGAATCCCACTTATCAGCGACGTTAGGTCGCCGAGCCACCCCTGTATAGCTACTTATCCCCGGAATACGAAAGAACCGCCTCAACGCTCGACTTGAACTGAGTTGAGCCCATCCGGCGGCGGGCGATTCAGGCGCTGTGCCAACATCCGGCGCCAGCCGGCAAAGGGCAGAAGATAGGCCTGTGCCAGCGTTCTGACAGATACGCCGGCAACTCCGGTACTTGGATACTCGCCCTTGCGCGGCACGACGGCAGTTCCGAAGACGATGTCCCAAATCGGAAACCACCCGGCGAAATTCCTGTCGATGTGCTCGGGCTTCAAGGAATGATGAATGCGGTGATAGTCAGGACTCGCCAAAAGCCACCACAATGGACCGAAGCTCAGACGAATGTTCGCGTGAGTCAGATATTGCCAAGCAAAGGGTATCAATGAGACCGCCGCAACATTGACCGGCGGAAGCCGAAATAGGATTGCCATCGGCACGGTGACCATCACCGCCAATGTCAGGTAGTCCAGAACATGCTGACGAGCCGCTGTCGTCACACTCATATGCTCATCGCTGTGATGCAGCAGATGCTGCTGCCA
Source organism: uncultured Alphaproteobacteria bacterium (assembly GCA_963822935.1). GTDB lineage: Bacteria > Pseudomonadota > Alphaproteobacteria > Rhizobiales > Xanthobacteraceae > BOG-931. The sequence continues at coordinate 61,353 of CAWGJP010000020.1, read as the reverse complement.
CATCACTTTGTTGGCATGCACAAATCTGTGCTCCCAATAGACGAACAAATCCAACACCAGAGTGCCGACCAGTATGGCTACAAAACTGCCGAGCGTGCCGTCGAAGCCAAGAGCCCGCAAATCGATGAGACCGGGGCCGACGCTGCGGATCGCATATGTGGTGCCAGCGGCAATCAATGGCGTGACCGCGGTGATCAGCACGATGTTCGCGAAGGCGTAGCAAAGATTAAAACGATAATGCCGAGCCGGAATTTTGCGCGCTGGAATGACCCATTCGAGCAACCCAATCACGAGAAACATTGAGCACATCAAGAGGAAGGCATCGCTCAGAATGAGTTCAAGCGTCCAAATGCCGAATTGTTTCATCACAGGCCCCGCCTGGGATGTTACAGCCGAATACGAGATTTAACGAGAGTGGCTCCCGCAGAGTCACAGGGAAATCGCCGGCTCGTCTGGGGTTGAATGGCGAAAGTCGGGGCTGCCGTGCGCGCCGGACCCGTCGGGCCGGAAAGGCCGTTCCGTTGTCCTTTTGTCTCGTTCCTGGACGGAATATCGATTAATCTCTCCCTACTTGTCGAACGCTTGGGCTGTGCTTGACCCCTGCCCCCGTGCGTGTCTAACAACCGCTTTATCACCTGCCGGGCCGACCATGATCGTACTGATCGACAACTACGACAGCTTCACCTTCAACCTGGTACACTATCTCGGTGAACTGGGCGCGGAGGTCGACGTGCGCCGCAACGACAAGGTGACGGCGGCGGCGGTGATCGGCGCCGATCCCGATGCCATCGTGCTGTCGCCGGGTCCCTGCACGCCCAAAGACGCCGGCATCTGTCTCGATCTCATCGAACAAGCCGCCGCCACGATTCCTATCCTCGGCGTCTGTCTCGGGCACCAGGCGATCGGCGATGCCTTCGGCGGCAAAGTGGTGCGCGCGCCGGTGCCGGTGCATGGCAAGCTGTCGGAAATCCGCCACTGCGGCGCCGGCGTTTTTCGCGGCATCAATGGCCCGTTCAAGGCGACGCGCTACCATTCGCTGGTCGTCGACCGGGGCACCATGCCGGGCGAATTGACGGTAACGGCGGAAACCGATGACAGCCTCGTCATGGGGATCGCGCACGGCAAACTGCCGACGCATGGCGTGCAATTTCATCCCGAAAGCATCGCCTCGGATCACGGCCATCTGATGCTGAAAAACTTCCTTGACATCGCCGCGGCCTGGAACGCCTCGACCGGACGCCGCGCCTCCACATCGGCACGCGCGGCGGCGTACGCGCATTGAAGGACGCCACCCCGTGACGGTCGAGTTCAAAGCGCTCATCGGCAAGGTCGCAACCGGCGCGACGCTTCACCGCGACGAGGCGGCGGCCGCTTTCGAGCAGATGATGGGGGGCGAGGCGACGCCATCGCAGATGGGCGCGCTGTTGATGGCGCTGCGCGTGCGCGGCGAGACCGTCGACGAGATCACCGGCGCCGTCACCGCGATGCGGTCCAAAATGCTGCGCGTCGAGGCGCCGCCTGACGCCATCGACGTCGTCGGCACCGGCGGCGATGCGTCGGGCTCGTTCAACATCTCGACCTGCGCCGCGTTGATCGTTGCCGGCGCCGGCGTGCCGGTCGCCAAGCACGGCAATCGTGCACTGTCGTCGAAGTCCGGCGCCGCCGACGTGCTCGCCGCGCTCGGCGTCAATATCGATCTTAATCCGCAGCAGATCGGCCATTGCATCCACGAAGCCGGGATCGGTTTCATGTTCGCGCCGACGCACCACCCGGCGACCAAGAACGTCAATCCGACCCGCGTCGAGCTCGGCACCCGCACCATTTTCAATCTGCTCGGGCCGCTGTCGAACCCGGCCGGCGTGAAGCGGCAGATGGTCGGGGTGTTCTCCAAGCAATGGACCGAGCCGCTGGCGCAAGTGCTGAAAAATCTCGGCTCGGAATGCGTCTGGGTGGTGCACGGCTCTGACGGGCTCGACGAGATCACCACCTCGGGCCCGACCAGCGTGACGGCGCTGGAAAACGGCGTCATCCGCAATTTCGAGATTTCGCCGGAACAGGTCGGCCTGCGCAAGGTCAAGCCGGAGGAGTTGCGCGGCGGCGATGCGGCGACCAATGCACAGGCGGTGCAAGACGTGCTGGAAGGCAAGGCAACCGCGTTCCGCGATGTTGCGCTGCTGAATGCCGCTGCGGCGCTGGTGGTCGCCGGCAAGGCCAAAGACCTCACATCCGGCTTGGCTCTGGCAACGCATTCGGTGGATTCCGGCGAGGCCGAAGGCCGGCTCGACCGGCTGATCGTGGTGTCCAACGATGGCTGACATCTTGGCTATGATCGAAGCGTATAAGCGCGAGGAAATAGCCGCGGCCAAACGTCTGCGCCCGCTCTCCGCGCTCGAACAAGAGGCCAAGGCCGCTGCTGCACCACGCGGTTTTCTTCGTGCCATCGAGCGGCGGCTTGCCGCCGGCGATTACGCGCTGATCGCCGAGATCAAGAAGGCGAGCCCGTCGAAAGGCCTGATCCGCGAGCAATTCGACCCGGCGGCGCTGGCGCGTGCTTATCAAGCCGGCGGCGCGACCTGCCTCTCGGTCTTGACCGATGCGCCGTCGTTCCAAGGCAGCCTCGAGCACTTGCGCGCGGCGCGCGCGGCGGCCACCCTGCCTGTGTTGCGCAAGGATTTCATCTACGACACCTACCAGGTGACGGAAGCGCGCGCGCACGGTGCCGATTGCATCCTCATCATCATGGCCGCCGTCGATGACGGCTGCGCCGCCGAGCTCGAACAGGCGGCCTTCGCGCATGGCATGGACGCGCTCGTGGAAGTCCACGATGAGAAGGAGTTGGAGCGGGCGCTTCGCCTGAAATCTCAACTAATCGGCATCAACAACCGCGATCTGAAAACCTTCGTGACTACGCTTACGACCTGCGAACGGCTGGCGCGGCTCGTTCCCGCCGGCCGCGTCATGGTCGGCGAGAGCGGCCTGTTCACGCCGGACGACCTGGCGCGGCTGGCCACGGCGGGCATCGCGACGTTCCTGGTCGGTGAAAGCCTGATGCGGCAAGACGACGTCGCTGCGGCGACGCGCGCGTTGTTCGCGCGCCAAGCCGCGCTCGCGCCGGCCCGGTAGAGCCGTGCCGCGCCGCGCCAAGACACTCACGCATCTGAGCAGCCGCGGCGAAGCCCGCATGGTCGACGTTTCCGCGAAATCGGTCACCGAGCGGGAGGCCGTGGCCGAAGGCCGCGTCATCATGCAGCCGAAGACGCTTGCCATCGTGCGCCAAGGCGACGCCAAGAAGGGCGACGTCCTCGGGGCCGCCCGCATCGCCGGCATTTTGGCTGCCAAGCGCACCCACGAATTGATCCCATTGTGTCATCCCCTCCCCATCTCCAAGGTCGAGGTCGAACTTGAGCCCGACGCCAAGCTGCCGGGTGTCGTCGTCACTGCGCGGGTGAAGGTGTCGGGTAAAACCGGCGTCGAGATGGAAGCGCTCACCGCGGTTTCCGTCGCCTGCCTCACCGTCTATGACATGGTCAAAGCGGTCGAACGCGGCATGCGCATCGAAGGCATACGGCTCATCGAAAAGCGCGGCGGTCGCTCCGGCCACTATCGCGCGAAGGAGTAAGGCCGTGGCGTTGATCTCGGTCGCCCAGGCGCTTGAGCAGGTGCTGGCCCATGCCAGTCCGCTGCCGCCGGACGAGGTGCCGCTCGACAAGGCGGACGGCAGCGTGTTGGCCTACGATCTCAAAGCGCTGCGCACGCAGCCGCCGGCGGATGTTTCCGCGATGGACGGTTATGCCGTGCGCGCGGCCGACGTCGCCAAGGCTCCGGTGCGCCTGAAAGTGATCGGCAAAGTCCCCGCCGGCCGGCCGTTTGACGGCAGCATCGGTACGGGACAGGCGGCCCGCATTTTCACCGGCGGGTTTGTGCCGGACGGCGCGGATACCGTGGTCATTCAAGAAGTGACGGCACGCGACGGCGACAGCGTCGAGGTGCAGAAGCCATCGAGCAAAGGACGCAACGTCCGCCCCAAAGGCTTGGATTTTCGCGCAGGCGAAGTGCTGCTGAGCAAAGGCCATCGGCTTACGGCGCGCGACCTGGCGCTCGTTGCCGGAATGAATCACCCGCTGGTGCCGGTCCATCGCCGGCCCAAGATTGCCATGTTCGGCACTGGCGACGAATTGGTGCCGCCCGGCCGTGAGCCGGGGCCGGGACAGATCGTCTATTCGAACGGTTATTCGCTGGCCGCGCTGGCGCGCGCCGAAGGCGCCGACGTCGAAGATCTCGGCGTGGTGCACGACACGCTGGAGGCCACCCTCACCGCTATCGAGGATGCGCGCGAGCTTCCAGCCGACATTCTGGTGACCACCGGCGGCGCGTCCGTCGGCGACTACGATCTGGTGCAAAAAGCCTTTGCCGAGGAAGGCATGGATTTGTCGTTCTGGAAGGTCGCGATGCGGCCAGGCCGGCCGCTGATGCACGGCCGCCTCGGCGACATGCACGTGCTCGGCCTGCCCGGCAATCCGGTGTCGTCCTATGTCTGCGCTTCCCTGTTTTTGGTGCCGCTGATCCGCCGCATGAGCGGCCGCACCGATCTGGTGCAGCCAACCGAAGCGGCCGTGCTGGGCGCCGATTTGCCGGAAAACGATGAGCGTGCCGATTATCTGCGCGCGTCTCTCAAGCCGGGGGCCGAGGGTCCAATTGCGACGCCGTTTCCGGCGCAGGACAGTTCGATGATGGCGCCGCTGGCGAAGGCCGATTGCCTGCTCATTCGCGACCCGCATGCAGCGGCGGCGAAGGCCGGCAGTCCGTGCACGATCCTGCGCCTTGAGCGCTGAAACTCACAGCATTGGCCGCAACAAAAAAGCCCGGGACTTTAATCCCGGGCTTTGTTTGTTTGCCGTCCGCCTGGAGATTATGGGAAGCGCCAAATCAGCGACGACGTGATGGTCTGGTTATACGGCTTGATGTTGTATGTAAGACCCGTTGGAGCTCCGGCGAGCGTGAGCAAGGGGAGATCCGCTGCATCGTAGGTGGCATAACGATATTCGTTGCGCCAGAACAGGCCGTGGATCGGGAGCCAGCTGAAATTTAAAGCGTACTCCAGACCGCCGCCTGCGAACCAGCCGTGATAGGTGTGTGCTTGCATAAATGCGAAGGGCGTGAAGGGAGCGGAAATAAGATTGATCTGATCGAAACGTGTCTCGGTATAGCCGCCGTCGAAATAAGTTAGAAGCGACGGGGTGACCAGATAGCCGATGCGGCCGCCAATGTACCACGCACCGGACTCTTTCTCGTTCCCGGCGAGCGCCACGTCGGCCGGTTCGAAGTTGGCATGAACGTTCATGAGGTCGTAATCGGCGAATGCGCCGACTACGAAATTGCCAAACCCGTTGACGCTGAATTCATAGTCGCAACCGCCGCCGAAGCGGCCGAGCCAACCGCGTCCGCCGGAAGTGACGGTTCCCGGGCGCTTCCTGGCGCAAGAAGGTGATCTTGAGTCCGCAATGGAGCGCGAAGGAATCCCGCACGAGCGGTCTAAACCACGCGCCGTGTACTTCAATAGATTCGCATAGGTCGAGAATTTCCGACGTCACCCTTTGCTCAGATGCGGGCCACACAATCGGCCCCATATGCTGATGATGCGCTTGCCTTAATTGTGCGCCGCCGCGTTTGGGAAAGTATCGACCGTTTAGTTGGATTTCCCGCAGCGCCGGATGGTTAGACCATAGGTCCTGCAACTGCGGATGCAGTTTTTGACGGATGTCCCACTTGGCTTGATTCTTCGGCTTATTGGCCGAAGCCGGAAGCGGGCCGTCATAGGTCAGCGTGAACTTCATGAACGGCATCCCAAACACGCCATAGCCCGTCCGCAGGGCATATCGCGCGTTCAGCATACCCTTGGCGGCTGAGGCCCGTTTCGTGCACGGACTGTTCACGAATCAGCCCTCATATCAACCATACCAATGGGGCTTGGGGCCGCCAAGTGTAACGTCGCCAATTAAATGGTTGCAGAACACATATGGAACGGATAGTGTCCGTTCATGCTTTGTTTCGGCTTTTGAGCCGGAACCGGTCCGGGAGACAAACGCCGATGCTGACGCGCAAGCAAGCCGAACTGTTGCGGTTTATCCATGAGCGTCTCAAGGAAGCGGGCGTGCCGCCGTCCTTCGACGAAATGAAGGACGCGCTGGATCTGCGCTCCAAGTCGGGCATCCATCGCCTCATCACGGCGCTCGAGGAACGCGGTTTTATCCGCCGCCTGCCGAACCGGGCGCGCGCCATCGAAGTGATCAAGCTGCCGGAATTGGTCGCTCAAGGCTTGGTGTCGGGACGTTCCCGCGGTTTCACCCCGAGCGTCATCGAGGGCAATCTCGGCCGCGTGCGCACTGCCTCGGAGGACGATGGCGGCCGTCCGGTCGCAGTGCCGGTCATGGGCCGCATCGCTGCCGGCACGCCGATCGAGGCCATCCAAACCCGCAGCCATACCATCAACATGCCGCCCGATCTTCTCACCACAGGCGAGCACTTTGCTTTGGAAGTCCGGGGCGATTCGATGATCGAGGCCGGCATCCTCGACGGCGACATGGCGCTGCTCAAGCGCACCGATGCCGCCGATACCGGCGACATCGTCGTAGCGCTGATCGACGACGAGGAAGCCACGCTCAAGCGCTTCCGCCGCCGCGGCGCCTCGATCGCGCTCGAGCCGGCCAATACGTCTTACGAGGTGCGCATCTTGCCGCCGAACCGGGTGCGCATTCAGGGCAAGCTGGTGGGGTTGTTCCGAAAGTATTGAGCGGCGTCATTCCGGGGTCGGGCGCAGCAACGAACCCGGAATCCATAGCCACCGTCGTTGCGGAATATCATTGCCGTAGGCTCGAAATCATCCGTGCGCACGGGCGTTCAGCGCGTCCGAACAGGTTTTATCCGCATCCCCAGTGTTGTAATCGACGGTCAGTTCCGCAACTTTCCTTTCAACAAAGGGAAACGCGGAGTATCGTCGATAAAGCTGCACGTGATAGACGCCGTCCAGCACAGAACCCCAGCCGTTGATTTCACACACCAGTTGCGCACCCATACTCTCTACGTGTTCCGGAGGACTGGCGTAGTCCCCTACGATCCACGCCAGGCCGAGCACGCCAACGGTTCCGACGATATACCCGAGACCAATCGGTATGATGGTCAGGAACGCAGCAATAAACCTGAGAGTTTTGCGGGAAATTTGCCAACACGATGCCGCGAGAAAACAATACGCAAAGTAGGTAACAGACGCTAAGGCGATATTTGCCCAAGCGTTGGTGAAACTCAGTCGAAGCGCGGCCAAGCCAAGCGCGAAGCACAAGATAGCCGCGACAGCGCTGATGACGGGTGCTTGGGCAAAAGGCCACAATCGGCGAATGCCGTGAAAGGCCAGGAACATGATCGGTGGGGCGAAAAGAACCGTCGTCCAGATCAAGAGTATCGCAGACGTGGTAGCGTCGTGCATTAAGCCTCCTCCGAGTTGAGGCGCATTTCGTTACTGATCCGCGTCAATATCGTCTTGCGTCGGCGTCGCGTCAGACGGCACTAAACCGTGCGCATCGGGCGATTGATTGGCGCGCTGCGGCGGCGCCGGCGCCCAGGGCCGGTCGAAATTTTTCGGTCGCGCCGAATCCATGACAAAGCCCGTTACGTCGCGCCGCAGCGTCAGCGCGCCGCGGTCGTACCAGGTCTCGTGCCCGATTACTTTGGCAGCGCAGCCGAGCGGCGGATCGTCGTGCACCGTGATGATAAGCGCCGCGCGCCGACAATCGTCCTCGAACGCCTCGGGCTCGACCGCATAGGCAACGACGGCGCCGTCGGCGAGCTTGCCGATGCAGCCGGACGGATCGCAGGCGGTGCCCTGCCGGAGGCTGCGGTCGTGCGCATCGCGTGCATCGCCGTCGGCAACGAGCCAGTCCTCGACCGCGAAGGTGTCGCGGCCCACATGCAACACGGCCAATCGTCCGTTGGCCCCGCGCAGCGCCACGCTCTCTCCATCGGCCGACACCAGCACATCCGGCCGTGGCGTCGCCAGCGTCCAGGCTGCGGCGATAAGCATGACCGGCACGCCGCCCAGCCGCAATGGCGTGCGCAAGAGACACAGCAGCAGCAAGCCCGCAGTACAAAGCAGCAGCGGTCCGGTGCCGAAGGCGGCAATGGCTCCGACCGCGCCCGGCAGATGCGCCACCCACAGCACAACGCCGATAATCCAGCTGATGCCGTCACCCATGAGCCGCCAGAACACGGCATCGAAGCCGAACGGTAGTGTTAGCACGCCGAGAATGCCCATCGGCATGACCCAGACGGAGACCACCGGCATCGCCAGCACATTGGCCAGCACGCCGTAGGGAGCCACGCGATGGAAGTTGTAGGCGGCGTAAGGCAACGTGGCGAGCCCGGCGACCACCGAGGTAAAGGCAATCGTCGCGACCTCGCGCCAACCCCATACCGCCATGCGGGCGCGCCAGCCGGACGCGGTCCCGGCATGCGGCAACGGCAGCCCATATTGATAGGCGGCGATCAAAGCCAGCGTTGCCGCAAACGAGAGCTGGAAGCTTGGCGTCAATACCGCCTGCGGCGCCAAAGTCAGCACCACGAAGGCGGCGATACTCAATGTGCGGAACGTCAGCGTCGGCCGATCGACCATCACGCCAGTGAGCACGATGGCGACCATGACGAAGGCACGCTGGGTGGCCGTTCCGGCTCCGGACAGCACCAGATAAAAGGCTGCGCCGAGCAACGCGACCGCGGCGGCCCATTTCTTGATCGGCTGACGGCTTGCCAGCCCTGGGATCAAAGCAAGGCCGCCGCGAACGAAAAAGAATATGAGCCCGGTCACGACCGCCATATGAAAGCCGGCAATCGCCAGCACATGGACGAGGCTGGAGACGTAGAAAGCCTCTTTCACCGCAGGCGAGACCTCACCGCGCTTGCCGGTGATGACCGCCGAGGCGATGGCGCCCTCGTCGCCGGGAATGACGGCGCGGATGCGCTGGTCGATGCCATCGCGCATCGCCTCGACGACCGCGGAGTAGTGCAGCCATACGCCGCCGCTCAAGGCGGGCGGCGTTGCGGTCTTGATCCCACCGAGCACGAAGCCGGAGGCGCCGAGCGCGGAAAAATACATGTCGCGCGCGAAATCGTAACCGCCGGGCCGCAGCGGCGGAAGCGGCGGCAAGATATCCGCTTTGAACGATACGAACGATCCGACCGGTGGCGCGGTTCCCGGACGAAGGACGACGCGCACGCGCGCCAGCGCGGGGTCCAGGCCGCGGCCTTCCATCGTGCGCGTGCGCACGACGATGCGGTCGTTGTGCTCGCGTTCTTCACGCGCCGCCACAAAGCCGGTAACGGCGATGCCCCATGCCGGGTGGTGCAGCACCGGATGGGCGATCCAGGCGGTGTGCAGCGTCGCGCCAGCGAAGCTGACGGTCAGCGCGGCGAAGGCCGCCGCCAGCGGAAAGCCGAAGCTGCGCCGGCGCGCCATGATCGCGATCGCCACACCAAGGGCCGCCAACATCAGCGCCGCCCAGACCGCGGGTTCACGCTCGGCGGAGAAATAGACCAGGTCGCCGAAGCCGTAAGCGACCGCAAGCCATGGCACCATGCGGCCGGCGCCGAATTCGGCCGCGGCCCAGTCGCGCAGACGCACCGTCACGGCAAATGGCGATTGCCGGCCGATGACGTCCCAGCCGCCAGACCACGGCGGCCTTCCGGCGGCCGGCGCGGTTTGACCCGGCCATGTCGAAGCACCCGCGCCGGCGCGGGTCTCGACCTTGTCGTCCGTCCTATCTTGGCCGTCTTGCGCCACGGCGCGCCCCCAGCGCCCTCGCTCCGCATCCGGAGAGGGAGAGGTTATGCTACCGGGACGTGTGGTATGGCGAGGGCGGTTGTGCACAATTGAAGCGGTTAGCCGCCCGCGGCGACTTTCGCCCAGGTGTCGCGCAAGCCGACGGTGCGGTTGAACACGGGCCGCTCGGGGGTCGAGACCGGATCGGGGCAGAAATAGCCTTGGCGTTCGAACTGCACGACGGCCCCGGATTCCGTCGCGGCCAAGGCCGGTTCGACCCGCGCGTCGGCAATGACTTCGAGCGAGCTTGGATTGATCTCGGCGGCAAAATTGCCAATCTCCGGCGACGCCCGCATGAACAGCGGATTATAGAGCCGGACTTCGGCCGGCATGGCATCCGTCGCCGACAGCCAATGCAGCGTCGCCTTGACCTTGCGGCCGTCCGGCGCGTTACCGCCTTTGGTGGCCGGATCGTAGGTGCAACGCAATTCCACCACCTCGCCGGCCGCGTCTTTCACGAACTCGCGGCAGGTGATGAAATAGGCGTAGCGCAAACGGACCTCGGCGCCGGGAGACAGCCGGAAGAATTTCTTCGGCGGGTTCTCCATGAAATCGTCGCGCTCGATGAAGAGCTCGCGGGAAAAGCGCAAGCGCCGCGTCCCGGCCGCGGGATTGTCCGGGTGATTGAGCGCGTCGAGCTCCTCGCTTTGGCCATCCGGATAATTCTCGATCACTACTTTGAGCGGGCGCAGCACCGCCATGCGGCGCAGGGCGGTCTTGTTCAAATGCTCGCGGATGGAAAAATCCAGCATGCCCATGTCGACGACGCTGTTGGCCTTGGCGACGCCGATGCGCTTGATGAAATCGCGGATCGCCTCGGGCGGCACGCCGCGCCGGCGCAAGCCGGCCAACGTCGGCATGCGCGGATCGTCCCACCCCGTCACGTAACCGCTGCGCACCAGCTCGGTAAGCACGCGCTTCGACAACACCGTGTACGTCAGGTTCAGTCGTGCGAATTCATACTGATGCGGATGCGACGGCACCGGCAGATTGGCGAGGAACCAGTCGTAAAGCGGACGATGATCCTCAAATTCCAAGGTGCAGATCGAGTGCGTGATGCCTTCGATGGCGTCCGACTGGCCGTGGGCGAAATCGTAGCTCGGGTAGATGCTCCAGGCTTTGCCGGTGCGCGGATGCTCGGCATGGAGAATGCGATAAAGCACCGGATCGCGCAGATTGATGTTGCCGGACGCCATGTCGATCTTGGCGCGCAAGACGCGCGCGCCGTTTGCAAACTCGCCGGCGCGCATGCGGCGGAACAGGTCGAGGTTCTCCTCGACGCCGCGCTCGCGGAACGGGCTGTTCCGGCCCGGCTCGGTCAGCGTGCCGCGCGCCGCGCGCATCGCGTCGGGGTTTTGGTCGTCGACATAGGCCTTGCCGGCGCGGATCAGAACTTCGGCCCAATCGTAGAGCCGCTCGAAATAATCCGACGCGTAATGGAGATTCGTGCCCCAATCGAAGCCGAGCCAGCGCACGTCGGCTTTGATGGCGTCGATATATTCCTGCTCTTCCTTGGCCGGATTGGTGTCGTCGAAACGCAGATTGCACTGCCCGCCGAACTCTTCGGCGATGCCGAAATTGAGGCAAATCGATTTGGCGTGGCCAATATGGAGGTAGCCGTTCGGCTCCGGCGGAAAGCGCGTGACGACGCTCTTGTGCCGCCCCGATGCCAGGTCGGCGCGCACGATGTCGCGGATAAAATCCTCGCTCGCTTCGCGTGGTGTCGCTTCGGCAACCGACATCGATCATTTCCTTTGGCGGCCTGCCGCCCACAGCGCGGCCGATTCTAAAGCATAGGTCGTGATGGCCCCCGATTGGACAAGTTGGCCCGTGGGGTCAAGCCCGCCGTTGCGGCTCCCATAACCCGGCTGAGCGAAATCTTGAGATTCGTAGAACTTTCGACGGTTAGCTTGGTTATAGGGAAATCATGCCTCCAAATTTGCGCATCGATGCCTTTGGTTGCGCTATTGCCGGATTGCTCATTGTCTTCGCCTGTGTCCCGGCCGCGCCGGCGGCGCCGGCGCTGACCCAGCAGGACCTCGATTGGTGCGCCGGCAAGAACGCGACGCCGGACCAGCAGATCAACGGCTGCACCGCCGCCATTCAATCCGGAAAGCTTTTGCCAAACTTTCTCGCCGCGGCCTATCACAACCGCGGCTTGACGTATGCCAAGCGCGGCGACGTCGCGGGCGCCATTGCCGACTTCGATGCCGCGATCCGGGTCAATCCGCAGTTTGCGCTTGCCTACAACGATCGCGGCTTTACCTACGCCAGAAAAGGCGACCTTGACCGCGCCATCGCCGATTACAATGAGGCGATCCGGCTTGATCCGAAATACAGCTTGGCGCTGCGCAACCGCGGCCTCGCCTCCTACCTCAAGCATGACTACGATCGCGCCATCACCGACTTCACTGCGGCCATCCAGCTCGATCCGCAAGACATCGACGCCTATAACGATCGCGGCAACATCTACCAGGCGAAAGGAGATCTCGCGCACGCCATTGCCGACTTCGACGCGGCCATCCGTCTCAACCCGAGCTATGCCACGGCCTCCAGCAATCGGTGCCGCGCCTATGATGACAAGGCCGATTACGATCGCGCCATCGCCGACTGCGACAATGCGATCCTGCTCAACCCCAAATTTGCCGGCGCCTTCGAGAACCGCGGCATCGCCTACCGCGCCAAGGGCGACGTCGACCGCGCCAACGCCGATTTTGACAAGGTGATCCGGATCGATCCTGCATTAGCTGCGAGCATACAACGACTGCGGTAGCATTCGCCCCGCAAAAGAACTCGGATTGCGCGAAAAACAAATGACCCGAAAATTCTCGACACAAAGCGGGGCGGGCTGCACGACAGCCGCCCATGGCCATTTTGAAAACTGTTCAATTTTGAACAGACTTGCCCTGGCCGAGGTGGAAGCTTTGCGCTCAAGGACGGTCCATGGCCTCGATAGTTCCCTTCATCAGCAATGCTGTCTTTGAATCGACAGATATTGCGTTGATGTCCGATGCTTACGACAGGGCGATGGAAAACGTTCACGGCTTCGGCCGCCCCAACAAGATCGTTGAACAATTGATCGCCAGACGGATCATCTCGCTGACGCACGGCGGCGAGCGCGATCCGAAACAGTTGTGTAAACAGGCTCTTGCGGCATGCGGCTTCGAGCCGGAGAAGCGCCGGCGCGAGGAGAGCTAGTTTAAAGACATTGGACCAGCGTCCGGGGCGTCGTGTCTTGCGCTCATCGCCCCAACCCGCTTACGCCAGCCCATGCCAATACCGCTCCTCGGGCAAGACATAGCGCTCGTTGAAGGCGTGCCATTCGATCGGTGTGTGGCCCAGCCACGGCACCAGCACCTGAACCATCTGGTCGTGCAGGATGCCGTCGCCGCGTTGGTCGCGGCGTTCGGCGAAGAAGCAGCCGAGTTCCAGGTCGCCAAAGAGGTTGACCTTGTGGGTTTGGAACAGCTTGTTGCGCATCACCGCCGTGAACCGCTCGAAGCCGTGATATTCGCCGACGATGAAGCGTATGCGCTTGAGCACATCCGCCCCGGCGGTGCCCAGAACCGAATGCTCGCAGCCTTCGCAATCGAGCTTGAGGATGTCGATCGCGGCGAGGTCCTCCTGCGCCATGATCTCGGCGAGCGTGATCGGCATCACCGCCTGGTCGATTCTGAGATAGCCGTAGTGGTTGTCGGGATCGGCCACGCGCTGCTCGTCGCGGGGAAACACCATCGAGCCGCCGACCCAGCCCGGTCCGCCCTCGGGCAGGCCTTTGAGGATGACGAGATCGATGTCCTGACCGCGGCGCTCTTCGCCGAGATCGTCGACAAAGCGGTGTTGCGCGGTCACCGCTTTGTTGTGGACGGCGACGGTTTGGATCTTGCGCGTGCGCGCCGCCGCAATATCGCAATACTCCTTCACCGCTTCGAAGGCGACGATTTTTGCAGCCGGGAAGTAGCCGTGCATCAACAGCGTCACCTCGCCGATATTGGCGCCGATCTCGACGATGGTCGCGACGTCCTTGGCCTGTGACGCGGCAATGAAATTGCGGATCGTCGAGAATTTGTAGCAGTCGTTGCCTTCCATTCTTCGCTCCGGCTGACGCGTACGGTTCGATAGCCTCGTGATTCTAGCTGGTCCGGGGAATTGTCCAGCAACTGGCATGGCGTTTCATGCCGATCTTGGGATAGTACGCTTCGGCGGCTGGAGCGGACACCAGGGTCAAGGTGGTGCATTCACCCGCCTTGGTACGAGTCTCCGCGATCAGTCGTTTGCCAATGCCTCGGTGCTGATAAGCGGCATCAACCGCCAAGTCCGAAAGATAGCAGCAATAGGCAAAGTCGGTGACGGCGCGAGAAATGCCGACCAGGCGTTTGCCGTCACGCGCCGTTACAACGATATCGGCATGACGCAACATCCGCTCCAGCCGTTGCAGGTCGTTCACGGGGCGCCGCTCGGCCAACGTCGAGGCGACGAGAAGGTCGCAAAATTCCTGCGCCGATAGATCGGGCTCGAAGGCATAGACAATCTGCATGACGCATCCATTTCGAGATGAATCGGGACAGCGGCATTCGTGGCGGAACTTAAGTCACGTTGGCAAGTTTTTTCACACCGACCGCATCTGAAACTGCCGGTATGATAGTTTAGGTCGAATGAAATGGGAGGGCCATCATGTGCAACTTGCAGAAAGCGTTCTTAGGAGCCGTATTCGTCGCGTCGATGCTCGTTGGGACCAGCCCCGGCGCCTACGCGCAATATCAAACCTGGAACGGATGCCCGCCCGGCTGGACGGTGCAAGGCGGCGCGTGCAGGCCCTACCAGGGGCCGGTCGGCGGCCCGCCGCCCGGCTATGGCTATCAGCCCCATGGCTATCAGCCCTATGGCTATCAGCCCTATGGCTATTACCGACCGAGGCCGCGCGGCTACAGCTGCACCTATGCCGGCTGCTGCCCGCGGGGTTTTAGTGTGCAAGACGGCGTCTGCAAGCCGTATCGCGGCTATTGAAATCCGGCTTACGCTTTTTTGTTCGCCGCGAGATACGCATGCTCGGCGGGCGTCGTCTCGCGGCCGAGCGCGCGGTTGCGGCCGGGAAACCGCGCGAACTTTCGAATGACGTCGCGATGCTCGATCGCGAAACGCAAATGCTCGGCGTCGCCCAGCGCTTCATAGAGGCGCACCGAGCGGTCCTGGTCGCTCAGCACCTCCGAATGCATGAAGGGTAAATAGAAAAACGACCGTAACGCCGGTTCAGTCGTTCGATCGAAGCCGCGCGCCAATGCGCGATCGGCGATGGTACGCGCCTGGGCGTCGGTTGCGAAAGCGCGCGCGCTGCAGCGAAACATGTTGCGCGGAAACTGATCGAGCAGAAGTAACAGCGCGAGCGCGCCCTCTGCGCTGTCTTCCCAGGCCGCAAGCGCGCCGTTGGCGGCAGCCTCGTACGTCGCCAGAAACCGCGATCTGATGGCCTGATCGAAACTTTCGTCCTGCGCAAACCATTGATCGGGCCCGGCGTCACGCCAGAACGACACGATCTCGGCGGGCGTAGCAACAATCGTCACTGCCGGTGATGTCCTTCCCTTTAATCTACCTTGATATTGGCGAAGCTGATCACCTTCGCCCATTTGGTGGCGGCGCTCGCCATCAGCGTGCCGAATTGCGGCGGCGTCATCGGCTCCGGCACCGCGCCGAGCGCAATGCAGCGCGCCCGCAGCGCCGGATCGGAGAGCGCCGCATTGGCGGCCTTGTTGAGCCTCTCGATAGCATCGCCCGGCGTGCCGCGCGGCGCGCCAAGCCCGGTCCAGCCGCTGCCCTCGTAGCCCGCGAGCGACGCGCCGATCGGCGGCACGTCCGGCAACGCTTCCATCGGCTTCACGCTGGTGACGCCGAGCGCGGTGAGCTTGCCGGTATGGATGTAGCCCAGCACCGGAGGGACGGTGGCAAACGCGACGTGCACCTGACCGGCGAGCAGATCGGGCAGATAGGACGCGCGATAGGGCACGTGAACGATATTCACGCCGGTCATCATCCGGAACAGTTCGAAGGCGAGATGCGGCGCGGTGCCGGCGCCCTGCGAAGCAAAATTGAGCTTGCCCGGATTGGCTTTGGCGTAAGCGACGAGATCGGGGATGGTCTTTACCGGGATCGATGGATGGACCACGACGACGAAGGGCGTGTAGCCGAGGAACGCCACCGGCAGGATGTCGCGGATGAAGTTGAAACGGAGATTCGGATAAAGCGCGGCGTTGGAGGCGTTGCCCGAAATCATCACCAACAGCGTGTAGCCGTCCGGCGCGGCGTGGACGACGTAGTCGGCGCCGACATTGCCCCCCGCGCCCGGCTTGTTCTCGACGACAAAATCCTGGCCGAGCTGCTTGGCAAGCGGCGGCGCGATCAGCCGCGCCAGCACGTCGGGCGCGAGGCCGGCCGGAATGTCGACGATCAAATGCACCGGCCGCGACGGATAGGTCTCCGCGTGGGCGAAGCCCGGCCACGATGGCAGCGTGGCCGCGAGGGCAAGCTCAAACAATCTGCGGCGGGATGACAATTTCATCGGTTAGCTCCCATGGTTCGGCTATCGCTTGCGGGTCCGCTGCCCGGCCGCCGCGCCGATCGGTTTCACCTTATCACGTCGGAGCGTACCGCAGGATGGGTGGAGCGCCTTGTCCGCCGCAGCGCCCGGCGCGTAGGCGCAAGCGATACCCGTCAATTGTGTCCTCATAAATCCGGTTCATGTTCGCTTCGCTGCCGAAAAACGACCGAACCGCCGCGGCGCCGCGGCGTGACGCGAGGGGCTGGAAGCAGCCTTGAGCAGACGCAGCCAACGGTGCGTCTATTCGATCACCTCGTCGGCGAGTGCCAGGAAATCGTTCGGCAGGCTGATGCCGGTGGATTTGGCAACCTTCAGATTGACCACGAGCGGGTAATGGGTCGGTTCCTCAAAGGGTAAATCGCCCGGTTTTGCGCCGCCGAAAATGCGCGCAGTGAGCTCGGCGGCGCGCTCGAACGATTCCTTGATGTCCGCGCCATACGACATCAAGCCGCCGTCGCGGACAAAGAAATCGTATTCGTACATGGCCGGAATACTGTGTGCATTCGCGTAATCGAACACCCGCTTTCTATTGAGCCCGGTCAGCGAGTTGGCGACCATCAGGATGGCGTCCGGCCTTTCGCTGTCCATGGCCTCGAAGACCCCGTTGAAGTCATTTGGCTCGCGCACGCCGAGTGGCTGTACCGCCACGCCGAGCGACTGCGCGGCAGCCGATGACGATTGGTAACGCATGGTCATGCCGAGGTCGTCCCGGTTCCACAGCATCGCGACGCGGCGCACGTTCGGAACGGCCTGCTTGATCAGCGCGAGACGCTTGGTTGAAAGCGCGGCGGCGTCGTCGGAAATGCCGGTCACCATCCCACCGGGCCGCGCCAGCGAGTTGATCAGATGTGTCGCGACCGGATCGCCGCAGCCAAAGGCGACAACCGTCGGCACATTCGCGACCTTGCAGGCAAGCGCGGTGGGAAACCCAATGACGACGATCGCGTCAACTGGTTCCGCTTTCATGTCCCGGGCGGTTTCGCCGAGCTTGGCAACCTGACCGTTGGTCGCGCGAGCCTCGAAAGTCAGGTTCTTGCCGAGCGTATAGCCACGCTGCTGCAACGTCTTGAGCAGCATCATGCCGCCTGGCGACTTCTCGTCCAGCGGCAATGTTGGCGACAGCGTCGCGAGGCGCGCCATCTTCGCCGGCGTATCGGCGGCAGCCGAAAAGGGAGCGGCAACGGCCGCACTTGCGAGCAACTGAAGGACTTTGCGGCGCCGCATAAGCTACTCTCCGTATCGGGTCATTGTCTTGAACGTAGGGTATCACGCATTTGAGCCGAAACTGCGCAGCGCGACAAGTTGGCTCGGTCGCTTGCGCGGTTTTAAGCCGTGGCCCGCATGAGCGCAGCGATATGCGGGATAAATGTCCGCAGCGGCAAAGATGCAGATGTCGCTTCCACCTACGCGCTCCGCGCTTCGGTGGACTGATACCCTCCGAAGCTCGCCCAGCGAGCGTAGGTGGGTCGCTCATCCGGGCTACAGTCCAATCGGCGTTCGTGTTAGTCTGGAAAATTAAAGGCTGACGTCATGAGCGAATCCCGGAAACTTGCCGCGATACTGGCGATCGACGTCGTCGGTTATAGCCGGCTCGCGGGCGCCGACGAGGATCGTACGCTGGCCAGGCTGCGCACGCTGCGGAGCGATCTGGTCGATCCGACCGTCGCCGTCCATCACGGGCGCGTGGTCAAACGCACCGGCGACGGCGTCCTCGTCGAGTTCCGCAGCGTGGTCGACGCGGTGCGCTGCGCCATCGAAGTTCAAAGAGGAATGATCGAGCGCAACGCCGGTCTGCCGGCTGAGCGCCGCATCGAATTCCGCGTCGGCATTCATCTGGGCGATGTGGTCGAGGAGAGCGACGGCGACCTGATGGGCGACGGCGTCAATATTGCCGCGCGCCTGGAGGGCATAGCCAAACCCGGCACCATCTGTTTATCCGAAGACGCCTATCGCCAAGTGCGGGCGCGCCTGGATTTGGTTGTTTCAGATCTCGGACAGACGCAACTCAAAAATATCGCCGAGCCGCTGCGGGTTTATGCGCTGGAGGTCGGCGTCCCCGTCGCACGGCAACAGTCGAGCGGCCGCCTTGTCATGGCTTCGGCGCTCGTTGTGATCTTAATTATCATCGGTGGGGCCTTCGTTTACGTGAAACCGTTTACGCGGATGCTCTCCCGCGAGCCGTCTTCAGTTGCGCAAAACCTCGCGCGAACCGCCGAACGACCGTCCCCATCCCCGCCGATAGCAACGCCCCAACCGGTCCCAACCCCGCCGGCGTCCGCTCCGGCATTGCCGCCGCAACCGGCGCCAACCGAGCAGACGAAGACCGACGAAACCGCGTGGTCGACTGCGATGGCCGCAGCGACACCGGCGGCGTTGCGCGACTATCTCAAAGCATTTCCTGCCGGCGCCCACGCGGCGCAAGCGCAAGAGCGTCTTGCCGCCCAGGTGCCGCCGCCATCCGCAACGGCTGCGAGCGCCGCAAGCTTTGACGGAACGTGGACGACCGTCGTGTCATGCCCGGCGGCGGAGGGCGCCGGCAGCTTTACGCTTCTGGTCGATGCCGATGTCAAAGCCGGCGTTTTCAGCGGCGAGAAAGGCGACAAGGGTAAGCCCGGCTGGTATTCGCTCAATGGCAAAGTCCAACCGGACGGCACGGTGGAGATTTTTGCCAGAGGGATCGTGCCGTCGTCGCGATTGGCGGCGGGCAACGTTCCCGTCGGCACCCCATACGGCTATCCCATCGCCGGCCGATTGGAAGGCGCCAAGGGCACCGGCGCCCGGCAAGGCGGCCGTCCCTGCAGCGTGACGTTCACTAAGCAGTAATGCCACGGCATCCGTGGTCCCATGTGACGAAAGCCGCGCCAATTTAGGCCCGCCCTCAAGGACCCTCGATCGTTGCCATTTCCAATTCCTTCGCCAGCGCCCGGACCGCCTTTTCCGTTTCAGTCTTCAAGGCATCGAGTTGGCAATCGAAGGGCACCGGAAGGCCGAGCTGCTTCTCGGGTTCACCCTTCCTCCTGACGGTGACGAACGATCGGTTTTTGAGAATGTCGCGATGCAGACCGTCAATGACTAGCGTCGTCATCAAATACTCCACTGCAATGTCGCCCTGAACTATTTTTAACTCGGCAAACCGTATCGCTGTTCCCGATGTGGGCTTCGGGGCATTTTTGTTCGTTCCATCGCATGGTCAAGCTTGGCATTTGCCCGCTCGACTGGGAGAACCTGCAGCGAGACAACCTCATCTGTTTCCTCCCCTGGCTCGGCTGTTGCTGCCGGGGCCCCAACCTGGCCGCCGGGGACGTTAGGCTTCATTTTATCATGCCAGATCGCGCCTTATGAGTCGCTCTCGTGCTGCTTGAACAAGAGTTGGATCGACGCCCCATCGCTCAACCATCTGCAAGCATTCGAGTACAACTACCTTAGGGGGCTGGCTGGTATCGATGATGGCATCCGCTATGCCCGGCAGGGACTCTAGGAGCTCCTGCTCCACCTCGTGATCATTCGCACGTCGCAGTTCCATTTCGGAAGCGCCGCGTCGGCGAACGCGCTGAGCAAGGAAATCGTCGTCGGCCGCAAGATATATTAAACGCGTGTCCGAAGGGAGAACCGCAGTCGCAACCCGTCGCTGCATATCGGCGTGACGAATACCGTCCATCACTAGATTGCCGCCTGGAACAAAAGCGATCTGGTCAATGACATTGCGACAAAACGCGTCGGGGTCTGCCTGCACCAGAGATTGGCCGAGGTCTTGAAGCATCTTGCGGTCAGGATCTGGGCATCATTCACGCCGGTACTACGGCCGGCGCGGGAGGTGCAGTCCCTGGACTGGGACAGGTGAAGGCGGGTAACGCCCGCTAAAAGCCGCGTCCCAGGAAGCATGGCCTGGAGCTGAGCCGGCTGGCCTTTAAGGCCTCCGGCGAGAACCGCGGTGGAGCGCCGAAAGGCGAGCGCGCCCGAAGCGCGGATGGACGGTAACGTCCGTTACGCGTGGCGCGCGCCGCACGGCAGACGGTTTGCGCAGACTGCGTAAACTTGTCTGCGCCGGTGCGGCCTGTGGAGTGGCGCCTTTCGGCGCTTCGCCTCCCTCCATTTTTTGGAGTGAGGTCTTGGGAAGGGCTTTCTTAGAGCGTGACGGAACACTCGGATGCGAAGGCGCATCGCGAGAACGAGGAAGAATTTGTTTCACCCTCCCCTGCAAGGGGTGGGTCGTGCGCCGCAGGCGCGCGGGGTGGGGTGAGCGGCATCACGGAGAGCACAGTGCAGACAGCGCACTTCCCCCCACCCGCTTCGCTGCGCTCGCGACCTCCCCCCTGCAGGGGGAGGTGAAACGCAAAGCGCCCTGCAAACTAAGGAGAATCATCATGGGCGGTCCCATTGAAACGACTCCCGAAGCGAAAGAGTGGCAGCGGCGCTTTGACGCCGCCTGCGCGATCGTGGCCCGCAAATATTGCGGCATGTTCGAATTCTGGCGCGACTGCCGCTATAGGCCGTGCCGCAGCGCCCGGCGTTGCGTCGGCGACGAGCGCTTTTGTCTGGAAAGCGGCTGCTGGGATATTTCCTATGACGCCGGCCTTGCCGCGCACCTGCGGATGATCGCTGAGCTTCCGCCCGACGCCGATGGCTTCTTTAAAACGGCACATCATCAACCACCCACATCGCGGTTGCTGCACGGTTCAAGGGATCCAAAGCTCCGCGCCAAGGCCCGCGCTAAAACCGTGGCCCACGTGAAAGCCATTGCTCAAGCCGCCCGCGCGCGAGAGCGAACGTGACGGCGCCGGTCGCGGGCTGCGCAAATGATTAATCGCGCCGGCGCATCCATGCTTTCATTCGCGCCCGGCTGTGCTAAAGGGCGCTGGCCCTTTATTCGGACAGACATGACCGTCGTCACCCGCTTTGCCCCCTCGCCGACCGGCTTCCTGCACATCGGCGGCGCCCGCACCGCTCTCTTCAACTGGCTCTACGCCCGCGGCCGCGGCGGCAAGATGCTGCTCCGCATCGAGGACACCGACCGCGAGCGCTCGACGCAAGCCGCGATCGACGCCATCCTCGACGGGCTATCCTGGCTCGGCATCGCCTGGGACGGCGACACCATTTATCAGTTCGCGCGCCAAGCCCGGCACCGCGAAGTCGCCGAGGCGCTGCTCGCCTCCGGCAATGCCTATTATTGCTACGCCAGCCCCGAAGAGCTGACGCAAATGCGCGAAGCGGCGCGTGCCGAAGGCCGCGCCAAACTCTATGACGGGCGCTGGCGCGACCGCGCGGCGGCCAATGCGCCGGCGGGCGTTAAGCCGACTATCCGACTCAAGGCCCCGCTCACCGGCGAGACCGTGATCGAGGATCAGGTCCAGGGTCGCGTCGTCTGGCAGAACGAAAATCTCGACGACCTGGTGCTGCTCCGCTCCGACGGCACGCCGACTTATATGCTGGCCGTCGTGGTCGACGATCACGACATGGGCGTCACCCACGTCATCCGCGGCGACGATCACCTCACCAACGCGGCCCGGCAGAAGCAGATCTACGACGCGCTCGGCTGGACCGTGCCGGTGATGGCGCACATTCCGCTGATCCACGGCCCGGACGGCTCGAAACTGTCCAAGCGCCACGGCGCGCTCGGCATCGATGCCTATCGCGCCATGGGCTACCTGCCCGCGGCGCTGCGCAATTATCTGGTGCGGCTCGGCTGGAGCCACGGCGATCAGGAAATCTTCTCGACCGAGGAGATGATCGAAGCGTTCGACCTGCCGCAGATCGGCCGCTCGCCGGCGCGGTTCGATTTCGCCAAGCTCGAAAACCTCAACGGCCACTACATCCGCCAGAGCAGCGACGCCGAGCTGCTCGCGGCCATCGAGGCGCTGTTGCCGCATATCGCCCAAGGCGCGGCGCTCGCCGCCAAGCTGACCCCGACCCTGCGGGCGCAGTTTTCGGCGGCCATGCCGAGCTTAAAGGAGCGTGCCAAGACGCTCCTCGATATCATTGACGGCGCGCATTTTCTTACCGCCGGCCGGCCGATCCCGCTCGACGACAAAGCGAGTGCTTTGCTGACCCCGGAGGCGCGCGATTTGGTGCGCGACGTCACCGCCGCGCTCGGCAAAGTGGAGCCATGGGCCGCCGAGACGACCGAACAGGCCGTCCGCGGCTTCGCCGAACAGCGCGGCGCAAAACTCGGCGCCGTGGCGCAGCCGTTACGCGCGGCGCTCACCGGCCGCACCACCTCGCCCGGGATTTTCGAAGTCTTAAGCCTCCTCGGCAAGGACGAGAGTCTGGCGCGGCTGGCCGATCAGGCGGCGCGGCAGGACACTCCAGATGCGCGGTCGGGCGTCGGGTGAAGCCCTTATGCGGCTTGATGTCATTTGCACAAATTTTGCCCTGCCCCGCCCTACCGCCTATGTCACAGGCTATTATCTTGCAGTGCACACGGCGTTGCGCTACCTCCATAATGCCGGATGAAACGCTCATTTAAGCTGCATGAGGCCATATTCCGGCTGGACGCGGCCACCGGCCGTCAGACATCGAGGATACGATCATGGACGCGAAGACCGGCGCCAACATCAAAACCGGCACGCTGACAATCGGCGACAAAACCCACAGTTTTCCCATGTACGACGGCACGCTCGGCCCCGAGGTGCTGGACGTCAGCAAGCTCTACGCCGAAGCCGGCATTTTCACCTACGACCCCGGCTTCACCTCGACGGCGAGCTGCGAATCCAAGATCACCTTCATCGACGGCGACGAAGGCATCTTGCTCTATCGCGGCTATCCGATCGCCGATCTCGCCGAGCACGGCGACTTCCTCGAGACCTGTTATCTCCTGCTGTACGGCGAATTACCGACCGCGGCACAAAAGACGGATTTTGTCGAACGCGTGATCCATCACACGATGGTCCACGAGCAGATGAGCCGCTTCTTCCAGGGTTTTCGCCGCGACGCCCACCCGATGGCGGTGATGGTCGGCTCGGTCGGCGCGCTCTCGGCGTTCTATCACGACTCCACCGACATTACCGACCCGGCGCAGCGCATGATCGCCTCGATCCGCATGATCGCCAAAATGCCGACGCTGGCCGCCATGGCCTACAAATATTCGGTCGGCCAGCCGTTCATGTATCCGGATAACAAGCTCGATTATGCTTCGAACTTCCTGCGCATGTGCTTTGCGGTGCCGTGCGAGGAGTATAAGGCCAATCCGGTCTTGGCGCGCGCCATGGACCGCATCTTTACGCTGCACGCCGATCACGAGCAGAACGCCTCGACCTCGACCGTGCGGCTGGCCGGCTCGACCGGCGCCAATCCGTTCGCCTGCATCGCCGCCGGCATCGCCTGCCTGTGGGGCCCCGCGCATGGCGGCGCCAACGAAGCGGCGCTGAAGATGCTGGGCGAGATCGGTTCGGTCGACCGCATCCCCGAATACATCAAGCGCTCGAAAGACCCCAAAGATTCGTTCCGCCTGATGGGGTTTGGCCACCGCGTCTACAAGAACTACGATCCGCGCGCGAAAATCATGCAGAAGACCTGCTATGAGGTCTTAAACGAGCTCGGCATCAAGGATCCGCTGCTCGACGTCGCCATGGAGCTCGAGAAAATCGCGCTGCACGACGACTATTTCATCTCCAAGAAGCTCTATCCCAATGTCGACTTCTATTCCGGCATTACGCTGCGCGCGATGGGCTTCCCCACCACCATGTTCACGGTGCTGTTCGCGCTCGCCCGCACCGTCGGCTGGATCGCGCAGTGGAAAGAGATGATCGAGGACCCGCACCAGAAACTCGGCCGCCCGCGCCAGCTCTATACCGGAGCCAAAGAGCGCGAATACCTGCCGATGTCGAAGCGGAAGTAGCGCGCTCCGCGCCGTCGCGGGGCGCAGCGCGGAACGGTCACCACGAATATTTCAGCGTGCCCGTGCCGGCGTAAGTCTGCGCGGTCGAGGCGAATTCGCCGTCGAATTTGGCGATCGCCGACCAGTTGGCGGTGAGGTGCAGTTCGGCGCTGGCGCTCCCAAGCGCGGAATTTTGCGGCGGCGACGCGCCGTTGACGGTGAAGCTCGATCCCGGCAACGCCTGGAACACTGCGCCGAGCGCCGGATTGCTCACCCAGTCATGCGCCCAGGCGACGCGGGCGCGTAAAACCAGCGGCATATTGTTGACGACCTGCACATTGTCGAAGCGCATGCCGAGCTCGCTGCGGGTGTCGGTGGCGTTCTGCGAAGCAAAGTTCAATCCCATCCCGCCGCCGGTGAGATCGGTTTCGGAAAAGCCCGGCGTGTGGAACTCCTGCACCTGCAACGCCGCATAGGGCGTCACGCCAATAATTTGACCTGTAACCGGCACCGCGTAGCGATAGCCGGCCTCGCCGCGCGCCGCGTAGCTCTGACCGTCGAACTTCGCCTGGAGCTGATCGCCGACCGCGATGCGATTTGTCGTGAACCAATGATTGGCGAAGGCGAGCGCGCCCGACAGATAAAGCGGACCCCAATGCGTGGTGTCGTGCACACCGATCTGGACGCTATCGCTGCGCCCGGTGCCGAGGTTTCCCGCCACGCTCCAATTAGTGCCGCCGCCGGCGAGCGCGAAGCCGTAAACCGAATCCGGCGTCGGGCGATAATCCATGCCGCCGGCAAAGCCGTAATCGCTCGCCGTGACATTGTTCGAGCCGACGATCGGATCGCCGTCGAGCTTGCCGGCGCCGCCAAAGGCCGAACCCCAAGCGCTCCAGCGCTGATCGAAGCTTTGTTGTTGCGGCGGCGCCTTGGTCAGGATCGACGCATAGGCTTGCGCGTTATCCGACGGCAGGTTCGCCTCCTGCTCCGGCGCAAAGCCCGGCGCGCCGCCGCCGGTCGGGCTGCCGCCGCCCCCGCCCGATGGATCGGACAACAGATTCATAAAGTCCGTCATCAGTTGGAACGCGCTGGTTTGCGCACCGGTCGCCGGCTGGCCTTCGAGTTGGGTGAGCGCGTTTTCGATTTGCTGCGGCGTATAATTGTACAGGTTCTGGAAGCCCGGCGGCGGCGTGCCGCCGTTGAGAACATATGGGTCGATCGCGTTGGCGACGTTCTGGACGTTGGCAGGCGCATTGGCCGGCACGTTGAGCGTCACCACATAGCCCTGGATGGTGAGATCGACGTCGTCACCGCCCATGACGTAAGTGAGCACCGGATCGAGCAGTGCGCCGCGCGTCGTGGTGACCGATGCGGAAAAAGTGTTGCTGCCGACGCCCATGTCGTTACCGGTATCGGCGAGGATCGTATAGGTGTGCGGCGCATAGGTGCCGACCAAGGGTGCGGCCAGCACGGTTGCGCCACCGAGCGTCGCGGTGCCGTTAACCTGCGCCATCGAGGCCTGCGTCGGCGAGATCGTGACTTGGTAGGTGCTGCCGGCGAAAAACTGAAGGTTGCCGTTAATGGTCATCGTGCCGATGCCGCCCACCGGACCCGGTGCGAGCGTGCCGCCGGAGAAAATCTGCAACGTCGGATCGAGCGTGCCGGTGCCGGCAAGGGTGCCGCCGGAGAAGACGCTCATATTGGTCGCGCTGTCGGTACCGTTGAGCACGACGGTGCCGGAATTGATGTCCACCGC
This sequence comes from uncultured Alphaproteobacteria bacterium, assembly GCA_963822935.1. Taxonomy (GTDB): domain Bacteria; phylum Pseudomonadota; class Alphaproteobacteria; order Rhizobiales; family Xanthobacteraceae; genus BOG-931. The sequence goes on along the minus strand of CAWGJP010000020.1, from coordinate 35,327 downwards.
AGTGAAGCTGGTGAAGTTGGAATTGTAAGTGAAAATATTGCCGGCGCCGAGCGTGAAACTGATGACGCCACCCGAGCCCGGACCGGTAATATTGCCGCTGATCGACCCGCCATTGACGTTGAGCGTGTCACCTGTGGAACTCAATTTGATGGCGCCGGTGATCGTGCCGGCATTCTGATCCACCGTTATCGCACCCGCCGCGCTGTGAACGTTGATGGCGGTGGTGGCGACAATGATGCCGGAATTAACGACAGCCGCTCCGGCCGCGAAGGTTACGTTGTTGTCGATATTAATGCCGGTTCTGGCTGTGATGATGCCGGCATTGCTGACATTGCCCGAGAAGGTCGAAACCGTGCCGTTGACGCCGATGCCAAAGCCATTCGCCGCCGAAATCGTGCCGGCATTGGTGATCCCGCCGAAAAAGCTGGCGGCATTTTCGACATAGATTCCTATGCTGCCCGCCGAGATCGTGCCGGAATTGAAGATGCCGCCGCCCGCGCTCGCCGAACCGAACTGGGTAACATGGGTGACCCTGATGCCGTAAAGGTCCGTCGCAGCGATCGTGCCGGAATTGCTGATCCCGCCGAAAAAGCTGGTGATGGCATAGATGGCGATTCCTGTCCTAGCCGAGATCGTGCCGGAATTGCTGATGCCGCCTGTGAATGTATTGACGCCGTAGACCTCGATGCCGCTGGAGCTTGCCGGCGAGATCTTGCCGGAATTGGTGATGCCACCGAAGAAGGTGCTGACGTCGACCTAGATGCCGAAGCCGCCCGCCGAGATTGTGCCGGAATTGCTGATCCCGCCACCGGCGCTGCCGCTGCCGAATTGGGTCACAGCAGTGACATAGATGCCGTCGTTGCCGGCGCCCGCGGAGATCGTGCCGGAATTGCTGATGGCGCCGGAGAAGGTGGAGACGCTTTTAACCAAGATGCCGTCTTGTCCCGCCGAGATCGTGCCGAAATTGAAGATGCCGCCGCCCGCGCTCGCCGAGTTGAACTGCGTAACATTGGTGACCTTGATGCCGTGGCCATGGGTCGCGGCGATCGTGCCGGAATTGGTAATGCCGCCGAAAAAGTTGGTAACATGACGGACGGTGATTGCAATATTGCCGGCCGAGATCGTGCCGGAATTGCTGATGCCGCCAATGAACGTCGAAACGCCCGAACCGATGACAATGCCGTCGGTCCCGCCGATAATCTTTCCGAAACCGGAATTGCTGATGCCGCCGGAGAAGGTGGAGGTGTTTTCGACAAAGATGCCGCCGTCGCGGGCCGCGATCGTGCCGGAATTGCTGATGCCGCCGGAGAAGGTCGAGCCCGTCAAGAATAATGGGATCGCCGACGCCGGTCGACATATCGTGCCGGAATTGCTGATGCCGCCGGAGAAGGGTGACGTTTGAGACAAAGATGTCGTTTTGTCCCGCCGAGATCGTGCCGGAATTGCTGATGCCGCCGGTGAAGGTGGTCATGTGAAAGACACCAATGCCGTTGGCGAACGACGCCGCGATCGTGCCGGAATTGCTGATGCCGCCGGAGAAGGCGGAGACGTTTTCGACAGTGATGCCGCCGACGCTGGCCGCGATCATGCCGGAATTGCTGATGCCGCCGGTGAAGGTCGAGCCCCCGTCAAGAAGAATGGCAATGCGGCCGAAGCCGGTCGACGAGATCGTGCCGAAATTGCTGATGCCGCCGGTGAAGGTCGGTCCGGTGATCAAGATCGCGGTGTTGGCGCTCGTAATCTTGCTCGCGCTGTCGACGAAAATGCCGCCGGAGAGCAGTCCGGTGTCGGAGATCTGGCCGTTGATGGTGCTGCTATCGATGGCGATGCCGCCGGTCACCGTGCCGGAATTGGTCAGGGTTCCGCCGATGGTGGCGTTGTAGACCGTGATGCCGGTCTTGGTGACGTTGCCGGGGGACGCATTGCCGACCGGTCCGGTCAGCGTGCCGGTTTCGAGCACGCAGGGCACGGTCGCGCTGTTCAGTCCGGTGGCGCAGCCCGTCGGCAGGCTGAAGGTCAGTACCACGTCGTCGGGATTGCCATAGCTGAGCGCACCGGTCAGGTGCTCGAAACTGACGGTAGGAGCAAACGTGTTGCCGCCAACGCCAAGCCCGCCGCTGGTATCAGTCAGGATCGTATAGGACGTGCCGGCCTGTACCGCGCTGTGAGGCGAGATCGCGACTGTGCCGCTGCCGAGCGTCGCTGTGCCGCTGATTGACGCCAGGCTGACGATGCCGGGACCGGTGCCGACGATGGTGTCGACATAGCTCGCGCCGGGGACGAAAGTCAGCGTGCCGGCGATGGTGAGCACGCCGCCGGCGGTGCCGGGCAGGCCGGGCTCGAGCGCGCCGCCGCTATTGACGCTTATCGCCGACGTGATCGTGCCGGTGCCGGCGAGCGTGCCGCCCGAGCTCACGGTCATGGTGGCAGCAATGTTGTTGGTGCCGTTGAGCACCACAGTGCCGGAATTGACGTTCGCGGTCTGAAAACCAATGAAGTTATTGCTGTAGGTAAACCTGCCGGTGCCGAGCGCGAAATTGAGCGTGTCGCCGTTGGCGGTGCCGGAGCCGAGGATGTCCCCGGAAATGCTGCCGCCGGTGATGTCGACCGCGATCCCGTTTGCCCCGCCGACATCGATTGCGGCGAAGCCGCCGATGATGGTGCCCGAATTGACAATAGGGCCGGCGAAACTCAAAACGCCTCCGCCGATCTGGATGCCGATCCCCGCGGTGATCAAGCCGGAATTGGTGATCCTGCCGCTGAAGGTCGAGATCGTCATGGATGCGTTATTATTGGTGCCGCCGGTGACGGCTCCAGTGCCGCCGACGAGGATGCCCTCGTTGGCGGCTGAGATCGTGCCGCTGTTGCTGATGCCGCCGCCAAAGCTCGCGATCGTCATCGACGCGGTGTTGGAACGGCCGGCGTCGACAACCGCCTCACCGCCGACCCAGATGCCTGTGGCGCCTGCCGAGATCACGCCGGAATTGGTGATACCGCCGCCAAAAGTCCCGATCGTTAGCGACGCGGTGTTGGAATGGCCGAGGATGAGAATCGCCTCACCGCCGACCCAGATGCCTGTGCCGCCCGCTGAGATCACGCCGGAATTGGTGATGCGTCCGCCAAAAGTCGAAAGCGTCACCGACACGGTTTGCCTGGTGCCAGAAAAGCTCTCCACATCGATGCCGGCCAAGATGCCGGGGCCGGAGCCCGCGGAGATCGTGCCGGAATTCAGAATATTCCCGGCGAAGGTCGACAGCGTAGATCTCGAGGCGCTGGTGTCACCGAGCATGATTCCAACGAAGCCAGCGGTAATTACGCCGCTATTGGTGACGCCGCCGGTGAAATTGGTGACGTTGGCGACCGCAATGCCTGTTTTCGCGTCGATCGTGCCGCTGTTGACGATGCTGCCGTTGAACGTGGAGACGCCGCACGAGCAGCCGACCTCGATGCCGTAAAGCGCTGCCGTGATCGCGCCGCTGTTGCTGATATTGCCGGTGAAGGTCGCCGTATCGTCGACACGGATGCCGGTGCTGGAATTCGAAGAGAGTGCGCCGCTGTTGCCGATATTGCCGGTGAAGGTCTGCACGCCGCTGACAAGAATTCCGGTGCCGTTGACCGCGATGGTGCCGCTGTTGCTGACGTTGCCAGTGAAATTCTTTACGCCGCTGACAACGAGTGCGGTGCCGCTGACCGCGATATCACCGCTGTTGCTGATGTTGCCGGAGATGAAATTGCCGATATTGGCGACGACAATGCCGGCGCCGGTTCCAAGAAGCGTCCCGCTGTTGCTGATGCCGCCGGCGAAGGTTGATACCGAAAGGATGAAAGGGTTACTTCCGCCGACAAACATGTCGACGCCTGCGGCCATGATCGTGCCGGAATTGCTGATGCCGCCTGAAAAAGTCGAAATGGCGACGTCGCCGCCGGCAAACGCATTGCCTCCGACCCAGATGCCGTATCCGCCGGCCGTGATCATCCCGGAATTGGCGATGCCGCCGGAGAAAGTCGATACGATGACCGCACCGCCGTCGGCCGCGCCACCGACGAAGATGCCGGCAAGTTCCGCCTCGATCGTTCCGCTGTTGGAAATGCCGCCGCCGAAGGACGAAATCGTCAGCGTGCCCTGTACGCCGGTGGCGACACCGCCAACCACGACGCCGACGGCGCTGTCGGCGGTAATCGCGCCGGTGTTGGTGATGCCGCCGCTAAAACCGAGAACCGTTACCGACGTCACGGCGCCGCCGGTCTCCGCCTTGCCGCCGATAATGATGCCGTTGCCGGTCAACGCCGTGATGGTGCCCGAATTGCCGATGCCGCCCGAGAAGGCCGAAACGGTAACGGAAATGCCGGTAGCCGCCGTGCCGCCGACCTGGATGCCGTGAATGGCTGCTGTGATCGTCCCCGCGTTGCTGATGCCGCCGAACACGGCGGCGTATTGGTTACTAAGATGCCGTTGCCTGAGGTCCCGGAGGTGATGCTGCCGGCATTGACAATGGCACCGCCGACCGTGGCGTTGGTGATGGTGATGCCGGTGCGGGTCGGCGCGGTCGCGCCGGTCGCGGTAATGAGGCCGCCGGTCGAACTATTGGTGACGTTGCCGGTGACGGTGAGGTTATTGTTGACGACGATGCAGGTGGCGGGACCGGTGTTGGTTATCGTGGCTTGCGATCCCGGTCCGCTGAACGTTTCGCAGCCCGCGGCGTAAGCTGCCGGCGTGCCGCCGCCGATCAACAGCGCCGCGACCGAGGTCGTCGCCAGCAGCGTGCGAAGGCCCGGCCTGTTCGTGCGGACTTCGCGCATGCGACAATGACCCCGCGATCCGGCGCGCACTCCGCATGCCGGACCCCTTCCTAATCCTTCGACACTAGCCGTCGGGGCCGCGACAGACCAATGAAGGCACCGGTTTTCGGACGATTTACCGGGAGATTTGCGGCCTCTGTGGCAAAAAAATCACTCTCGCTCTTAAAGGCAACCGCGCAAACCGTTTCGACGTGTATCGGGGTGCGACGTAACATTGACGTCCTCGCCCATTCGGCAGCCTTTCCCTCGTTCTGCTACTGCAGATTGTACGCCCAGGTCAGATACGCTCCGCCCCAAGTGAAGCCGCCACCGAAGGCGGCGAGAATCAACCGGTCGCCTTCCTTGAGCATGTTCTCATAGTCCCATAGCGACAGCGGGATGGTCGCCGCGGTGGTGTTGCCGTATTTGTGGATGGTGATCATCACCTGTTTCGGGTCGAGCTTCATGCGCTCGGCGGTCGCTTCGATGATGCGCCGATTGGCCTGGTGCGGCACCAGCCAATCGATCTCGGCGCTGGAAAGGTTGTTACGCTTCATCAGTTCGGTGGCGACTTCCGCCATGCGCGCGATAGCAAATTTGTAGACCGCGGCACCTTCCTGATGGACGTAATGCAGGCGCTTGGCGACGGTCTCCGCCGTCGGCGGCATGCGGCTGCCGCCGGCCTTCTGATGCAGATGCGGCATGCCGGCGCCGTCGGAACAGATCAGCGTGTCGACGATGCCGTATTTCCGGCTCGGCTCAACCAGCACCGCGCCGGCGCCATCGCCGAACAGCACGCAAGTGGCGCGGTCGGTATAGTCGATGATCGCCGACATCTTGTCGGCGCCGACGACGACGATCTTGCGGTACTTTCCGGTCTCGATGAATTGCGAGGCGATGGTGAGCGCATAGACGAAGCCGGAACATGCCGCCTGCACGTCGAAGCTGCCGATGTTGCGGATACCGCACATATCGCAGATGAGATTGGCGGTCGACGGAAACACAAAATCCGGGGTCGTCGTGGCGCAGATCAAGAGCTCGACCTCGGCCGGCGCCGTTTTGGTCTTGCCCAAAAGACCGCGCACCGCTTCCGCGCCCATATGCGAGGTGCCGAGACCCTTGCCCTTGAGGATCCGTCGCTCCTTGATACCGGTGCGCTCAGTGATCCACTCATCGCTGGTGTCGACCATTTTCGCGAGTTCGGCGTTGCCGAGCACGTCGGGTGGCACGTAACCGCAAACCCCCGTGATCGCGGCCCGGATCGGGGATTTCCGCACCGTTCTTTTGCTCTTGGTCACGCGCGATGGCTTCCGGTTGCGCTGAATAGTGGCGGCTTAGCAGGATGGCTACCGCATTGGTAGGCCGGCGGCGACCGGCCGGTTAACATGGACGCGCCGCGTTGCTTGATGGCAAGCGGCCGCTGCGGGCAATGTCGAGCACGATGGAAGCCGCTTTGGCGCTCGGGGTCGTGCCGCCAATGGCCATAATGTCATCGAGACGCCGACACGCTTCGACCTGGCGCCGCCGTTCCGGCGTGTCGCCGACGAGCGGTGCAAGCGCCGCGACCAGCTTGTCCGCCGTACAATCCTCCTGCAGCAGTTCCGGAACGACGTTGTCGCCAAGCACCAAATTGGCCAAGATCACGCTCGGCAACCTCGCCTGCAGCCTGATGAGCCGCGCAATGATGGCCTCGACGGCGTGCAAGCGGTATGCGGCGACCATCGGCACGCCGGAGAGCGCAAGCTCGAGCGTCACGGTGCCGGAAGCCGCCAGCGCAGCGCGCGCGTTGCGAAACGCCCACCATTTTTCGTGCGGCTCGACCACGATGCGAGGCGCTACCGTCCATCCGGCGACGGCCTCGCGCAGTTGCGCGGCGATGTGAGGGACCGTCGGGACCACCAGATCGACCGGCCCGATCTGTTGGGCAAGGCGCGCGATCGTGTCGCCGAAGATCCCGGCAAGACGGCGGATCTCATTCGATCGGCTGCCCGGCAGGGCCAGTACCAGCGGCGGATCAGCCAGTCGCCGGCGCGCCTCGTCGCCATTCGGCCGCAGCTCGCCGAGACGTTCGATCAGCGGATGTCCTACATAGCTGCAAGGCGGGCCGCCGAGTTCGGCGTGGATCGCGGGCTCGAACGGCAGGATCGCCAGCACTTGGTCGACGTAAGCGCGCATGGCGCGCGCCCGCCCGGGTCGCCACGCCCAAACCGACGGCGAGACATAGTCGATGATCGGTATCGACGGCGCCAGGCGTCGCACCCGGCGCGCGACCTGATGGGTAAAATCCGGACTGTCGATGATGACAAGCGCGTCGGGCTGCGCGGCAACGACTGCGAACGCGGTTTCGCGGATGCGCCGGAAAATCTTCGGCAACCGCTGCGGGATAGCGGTGAGCCCGATGATCGAGAGTTCGTCGATTGCAAACGTGCTGGTGATTCCGGCGGCCGCCATAGCGTGGCCGCCGATACCGGACAGTTTCACCGCGCCGGCGTGCTGTTTGAGCAGCGCCTGTGCCAACGCCGCTCCAAGCGCGTCGCCGGACGCCTCCGCAGCAACGACATAAATCGAGAGCGGGCGTGTCGGGGCTGGCTGCGGCGCGTCATTCATCGCGCGGCGTCCTCGCGGACGCCAACGAGAAAGATTCCTTCGCGATCGGCCGCCGCGGCAACGGCATCGGGTTCCGCGATCATCGTCGAGCCGGCGGTGACGGCGAGACCGGCAAGTCCGGCGCGCGCTACATTCTCGACCGTTCGCGGGCCGATCGAGGGCAGGTCGAGGCGGCGATCCTGGCCGGGTTTCGGCGCCTTCACCAGAACGCCGGTACCCTTCGCCGCGGTAACGCGCCCGATCCGGCGTAATTCAGCAATGCGGTTAAGGAGGTTATCCGTGCCTTCCGCGGCCTCCACCCCGAGTACGTTATTGTCGGCCACGACGGCGGCCTGACCGACATCGAATGGGCCGAGAGCGGCGATCACATCGAGCGCGCGCACGATATCGGCTCGATCGCGGTCGGACGGCCGATAGCGGCCGAGCACGCCTTCGGGAACCAAAACCTCGGGTGCTACGTCCCTGACGCCCACGACCCGCAGGCCGCCGCGCTCGGCGATGCGCGCAACGCCGGAAATGAGCTTATCGTCACCGCCGCGGTAGGCGCGGATGAGACCCGGCATCACCCGGATCGTCTGCCAGTCGAGCCGCAGTTGCGCGATCGGCGGCCGCAGCACTGCGCCGATAAACAACACGTCGCGGCATTGCTCCGCACGCGCCAGCCGAAAAAAGCGGCCGGCTTGCCCGATCGAAATCCAATGATGCGCGTAACGCTCGATCACTGGCGCATCGGCCCAACCCTTGATGCCGAACATCACCGGCCGCCGGCCGCGCCGCGCCACCGCTTCGGCGACCGCGGCAGGAAGGCTGCCGCCGCCGCAAATGATCGCAAGCGAACCCGCCACGAGCCCGGTATCGGCTATGGTCGGCGCATCAGGCGGCATCGTCGGCAGGTGCGCCAGCCGGCGCTTCAACATGACGTTTGTCGCGCGGACGCATCAGCGGACGTTTGCTGCCCGTGCGAATGAAAGTCACGATCTTGCCGACCATTGGATCCCCGGCGAATTCGCGTTCGACCGCCTCGACGCGGTCGGCAAGACGGCCTTCGACGAAGAACAAAGATCGGTACGCGCGGCGCAAGCGGTGCATCTCGGCCCGCGTCGCACCACGCCGCCGCAAACCTACCATGTTCAGCCCGACCAGGGCGCCGGTCTGGCCGAGCGCGAAGCCGAACGGGATGATGTCGTCGCGGGCGGCCGACATGCCCGCCATCATGACGCCCTCGCCGATGCGGACGAATTGATGAATGGCGACATGTCCGCCGAGAAAGGTGTAATTGCCGACGGTGACGTGTCCGCCGAGCACGACGTTGTTGGCAAGCGTGACATCGTCGCCGACCGTGCAATCGTGTCCGACATGGGAGCCGACCATGAACGAGCAGCGGTCGCCGACGCGGGTAATGCCGCCGCCGTCCTCGGTGCCGGTATTCATCGTGACGCCCTCGCGCAACTCGCAAGCCTTGCCGATCACCAGCAGGGTCGCGCCGCCGCGATAATGGACCGATTGCGGTGGCGTGCCGAGCGACGAAAACGGATAGACGACCGTGCCTTCGCCGATGCTGGTCGAGCCGGTGAGGTAGACATGGCCGAGCAGGCGGACGCCTCGCTGAAGTTCGACCAGCGGACCGACGATGCAATACGGTCCGATTTCGACGGAGGCATCAATGCGCGCGCCGGCGGCAATGCGCGCGGTCGGATCGATCGCCATCTTAAACCTCGGTGATGATCGCGCCGACTTCGGCCTCGGCGATAAGGGCGTCGCCGACCTTGGCCTCGCCGCGGTACCACCACATGTTGCGGCGCTGCGTGATCTTGTTGACATGATATTCGACCGTGTCGCCCGGCACGGCCGGCTTGCGGAACTTGGCTTTATCGATGGTGAGAAAATACATGGCGCGATGGCGATCGCTCGAACTCATTTGACGCAGACACAGCACGCCGGCCGTCTGCGCCATGCCTTCGATCAACAGCACGCCCGGCATCACCGGGTTTCCCGGAAAGTGCCCCTGAAATTGCGGCTCGTTGAATGTGATGTTCTTGATGCCGATGCCGTGTTCTTCACCTTGAATGTCGACGATGCGATCAATCATCAAGAAGGGATAGCGATGCGGCAACAGGCGCAAGATTTCCTGGATATCGGCGGCTTCCGCAGTTGTCTCGCTCATTCGCCGTCTCCCTCGGGCCCTTTTTCAGCCTTGCGGCCGCGCCGCACCAGGCGGCGGACGGTGGCGACCCCCCGCTTCCAGTCGCCGCCCGGTTCGGCCGGAAAGCCGCCCCAGCGAGCGCCGGCGGGCACGTCAGACATGACCCCGGCGCGAGCGCCCAGCATGGCGCCAGGACCGATTGTGACGTGATCGGCGACGCCCGCTTGACCGCCCAGCACGGCGAAATCGCCCACCGTCACGCTGCCCGATATGCCGACCTGGGAGACGATCAGGCAATGCCGTCCGATCGAGCAGTTGTGTCCGATCTGGACGAGATTGTCGATCTTGGTCCCCTCGCCGATGATGGTATCGCGCGTCGCGCCGCGGTCGATCGTGGTATTGGCGCCAATTTCGACATCGTCTTGAATAATGACGCGCCGGGTCTGTGGGATTTTTTGGTGGCCTCGCGGCGACGGTAGATAACCGAATCCATCCTGCCCGATACGCACTCCGGGATGGATAATGACGCGGTCACCGATCACGGCGTGCACGATCGTCGAGCCGGCGCCGATCGCGCAATCGCGCCCGATACAGACATCGGGACCGATCACCGCTCCGGCGGCGACAACCGTCCCGGTTCCGATTTGCGCGCGCGGACCGATCACCGCCAGTGGATCGATGGTGATGTTGGCTTCGAGTCTGGCGGTGTGGTGCACGTGAGCCGCGGTTGCCTGCCCGCTGACGCCACAGAGCGACGTCGGGCGCAGCATGCCGGCAAACAGCGCCCGCGTCACCGCGACAAAAGCCGGGTAAGGATGCGAAGTCTCCAATACGGCAACGCCGCGCGGCGCCGAGGCCGCAAAGCGCGGCGCGATCAGGCAAGCGCCGGCGCGCGTGCCCAACAAATCGCCGAGATATTTCGAGTTATCGAGAAAACTGATGTCGGACGCAGTCGCGGTATCGAGCGGCGCAATGTTGCGGATGCGCCGCTCCGCCGAATCGCCGTCGCGCAATTTGGCGCGCGTCAGCGCGGCGATCTCGCCGAGGGTCATTGCGCGGTCGGGTCTGACAAAATCGGGCATAGCCGTCCGGCGTGGCGCCTAAGCCGCGATCAGAATTGCGCGCCGCCGCCAAAGGCGAAGAATTGGGTGCGGTCGTACCACTTTTTGAGGAAAGGATAAGCGAAGTCGAAGCGCAACGGCCCGAACGGCGAATCCCAGATGACGCTGGCGCCGACCGACGCCCGTATGGAGGCGTCGTCGGCATATTGCATGCCGCATTGGCAGACAAAGGGCGTCGCAGGCGCGGACACGGTTGTGATGGAGCCATTGATCTCACCGGTCGCCGGAGATTGCGTTTCGCCTTTGTAGCCCCACACCGATCCGGAATCGACAAAGACGGCGCCGCGGAACCCGGTATCCTTTGGCAAGAAGTAGAACGGATACTGGAATTCGAGGCTGGCGCCCCAGTACATCGTACCGCCGATATTGTCGTTCGTCGTTCCTGGCGTGACGTCGCGCGGGCCTATGCCGGCCGGCTGGAAGCCGCGGACGAGATTGGGGCCCATCTTGAAGTCATCCAGCATGCGCACGTAACCGTCGCTCGATGAACATTCACCGGTCGGACATTTGTCCAAACCGATCATGTCGCCGGCTTGCAAATGCACGATGCTCACCAGGTCGGTGACAATCTCGTAGTAGCTGCGCATGTCCATGGTCGAGCGCAAATAGGCAACGTCGCCACCGAGCCCGGCGAGGTCCTGGCCGAAGCTGAAATAGACGCCGCTAGTCGGATTTTTGTTGTTGTCCAGTGTGTTGTAGCTCAGCCCATAGCCGAACATCGACGTCAGATAAGCGCCATCGGCAAGCTCCACCCGCACCGGCAGCGATGCCTGGCCATACAAATAGCAGTTGTTGGAGGTGGCAGCGTTATAAGTGGGATAGACCGTTGCGAGCACGCCTGCCGCCGTCGCTGCGTTAATGGCGGCTGGAGTCGCAAAAGTATTGGCAAAATCCGGATTGATGTTGTTGCAGTCGTTCAAATACGACGGCAGCGTGATTTTCTGCGTAAAAGCGGAATAGCGCAGTTGGAACGAGAGGTCTTCGCGCAACGGCAGACCCCATTTGAGCGTGCCGCCGAGCGATTCCGTTCCGTACGACAGGTAGGAGCTGGGTAGCGTCTCCTTGGCGAATAGGTCGATGCCCATGCTGGAGCGGGTATCGAGGAAATAGGGCTCGGCATAACCCAATTCGACGCTGCGGATATATTGGCCATAGGTCGCCGCGGCCCTGGCAAAACGTCCGGTGCCGAGCAGGTTGCGTTCCTGGACTGAAACTGTCGCCAGCCAGCCTTCGGCGGTCGAATACCCTCCCATGATGGAGAAGTCGCCGGTCGGTTGCTCGACCACGTCGATATTGATCACCACCCGATCGGGCGCCGAGCCGGGCTCGTCGGTGATTTTCACCGATTTGAAGTAGTTCAGATTCTTGATGCGCCGCTCGGCGCGGTCGACCAAAGCGCGGTTGTACGGATCGCCTTCATTGATATCCAACTCGCGCCGGATCACGTAGTCGCGAGTGCGGTAATTGCCGCGGATATTGATGCGCTCGACATAGGCGCGCTGGCCTTCGTCCACGACGAAGGTGACGCTGATGTTTCTGGTAGTGGGATTGCGGTCGCCGCGCGGCCGGATTGTGCCGAACGGATAACCGCGCCTGGCGAGCGAGATGGTCATATCCTCGACCGTCTTCTCGATCGCCTCGCCGTTATAAATCTGTCCTGCGGCCATCCTGAGATCTTGCCGCAGCGACGCGCCGTCGATGGCGCGGACGTTAGATTGAATGTCGATCGTACCGAAGTGATAGAGCGGCCCTTCCTCGATCGTGAACGTAACAATGAAGCCTTTTTGCGAGGGGTCGTACTCGCCGGTCGCCGAAACGACCTGCACATCGGCATAGCCGTGCTTGAGGTAAAAACGTCGGATCAGATCGCGGTCGGCTTCGATGCGATCGGGGTCGTAGACGTCGGTGGTCTGCAGGAAACTGAGCCAATTGGATTCCGCGGTCTTGATGACCTGCTTCAGTCGCCAGTCGCGAAAGGCCCGGTTGCCGACAAAGATAATTTTCTTGATGCCGGTTTTTTCGCCCTCGGTGATCTGGAAAACGAGATCGACCCGATCATTCGGCCGGTCGATGATCTGCGGCACGACCTTGACGTCGAAGCGGCCGTTGCGCTGATAGATCTCGATGATGCGCTGGGTGTCGGCCTGCACTTTGGCGCGCGACAGCGAGCCGCGCTCCTTCGACTGGATTTCCTCCTTCATCTGCTCGTCTTTGATGCGGTAGTTGCCTTCGAAGGCGATCTTGTTGATGACAGGCGCCTCCACCACCGTGACGATCAGCTTGCCGCCGGATTGCGAAACGCGGACGTCCTGGAACAGCCCGGTGGCGTAGAGCGCCTTTAAGCCCGCATCGATCTTGGCGGCATCGAGATGCTCGCCGGGCGCGATTTTGAAGTAGGAGAGTACCGTATCGGCGTCGATGCGGCGGTTGCCTTGGACAACGATGGCACTCGCGGTAACGCCGCCATCAGCCGGCGCCGCAACGCCCGCGCCGGTCCAAAGACCACAAATAACCAGCCCGAGGAGCAAGCCGGCCACGACTAGCCCTCGTTTTACCCGCACACACATGCCCATGCGCCAAGCGCCCTTTGTACCCTCGTGGCCGCCCCCAGTGGCGGGTTACTCAGGATCTCCCTCAGTTCTGCTTAGTTTTGGATTTGTCTTGTTATTTCTGCCACTTCTACCATCCCCCTCATGTCAATGCCACGCCCAACCTGCGCTGTCGACGCCAAGCCTAGGACGTCCGCAAGTGAACGATGTCATTGAAAGTTGCAAATATCATCAACATCACGACGATCGCGAGACCGATACGAAAGCCGAACTCTTGCGCCCGCTCCGACAATGGACGTCCCCGCATCGCCTCGATCGAATAGAACAAAAGGTGACCGCCATCGAGCAAGGGAATCGGAAACAGGTTTAGAAGACCGATGGAGACGGAAAGTACGGCAGCAAGATGGATGAGAGCGACAAAGCCGATTGTCGCAACCTCCCCTGAAATCTGGGCAATCCGGATTGGCCCCCCGAGCTGGTCGGCAGCCTCGCGTCCGACCACCACCCCGCCAATGTAAGTCAGTGTCCGGTCGATCACGAACCAAGTCTCTTGCACACCCATCAAGACGGCTTGCGGCGGCGCCACCGGATGCAGTTTCAGGTCCGACGGCGCCATCGACCGGCTGATGCCGAGAATGCCGATCCGATGCACGTTGCCGAAATTGTCCTTCATCTCTTTCAGCGTCGGCGTCGCGGTGAGAACAAGCGGGCTGCCTTTGCGGTCGATTGCAACTTTGAGGGTGTCGCCGGCGCTGTCGCTGACGATGCGCTGCATATCCTCAAAATTGTCGATCGGCTTGCCGTCAATCGCCACCACCAGATCGCCAGGTTGAAAACCGGCCGTGGCGGCGGGACTGTCAGGCTGGACCGCGTCCACCCGCGCGCTCATCGTCTGCTTGCCGTACAACGCGAAAATCATCGCGAAAATGACGATGGCGAGAACAAAATTTGCCATCGGCCCGGCGACGACTATGGCCGCGCGCTTGAGAACCGGCTGGAAGAAAAAGCTTTCCCCGCGTTCGGCTTCGTTCATGCTCTCCAGGCGGGGAGCGTCCGGAGCACTGGCGGCATTTTCGTCGCCGAAGAATTTGACGTAGCCGCCGAGCGGAATTGCAGCGATTTTCCAGCGGGTACCGTGGCGGTCGTTAAAACCGACGATTTCGGGGCCAAAACCGATGGAAAAGACCAGGATCCGCACCCCGCAAAGGCGGGCGACCAGGAAATGGCCGAACTCGTGGAAGAAGACCACAAGGCTCAGAACAAAGAGGAACGGGATGAGATAGGCGACGACGCCGCCCCCCAGCGCATGCAAATGCGACAGCAAATAGGACCCCATAACGCTTGTCTGACGCCCCCGTGTGACCCAGTCCCCAATCCTTAACGCTAGGACGCCATTGCGGCAATTTCGGGTAGGAGGTCGGCGGCTAACCTTCTCGCATTATGGTCAATGGCCAGCGCCTCATCGACCGATTGGGGCTCTGCCATGTCGCCACGGCGCTCGCTCAGCTCCAGCGTAGCCTCGACCAGGGCCGCAATTTCGCAAAATCCGAGCCGCCGTTCGACGAATTCGCGTACTGCGACCTCGTTCGCGGCGTTCAAAATGGTCGGCGCGGCACCCCCGGCCGCCAGTGCCCGGCGTGCGATCGCCAGCGCCGGGAACCGCGTCACGTCGGGTTCTTCGAAGGTCAATGTGGCCACTTGGGCCAAACCGAGCCGGGGCGCGGGGGTGGCCATGCGCACCGGCCAGGCCAGGCAGTGCGAGATCGGAATGCGCATGTCCGGGGAACCGAGCTGGGCAATCACCGATCCGTCGCGGAATTCCACCAAGCCATGAACGATGGATTGGGGATGCACGACGACATCGAGTTCGTCCGCTCCCAATGCGAACAGGTGCTTCGCCTCGATCAATTCAAGGCCTTTGTTCATCAATGTCGCGGAGTTGATGGTGATTTTCGGTCCCATCGACCACGTCGGATGCTTGAGCGCTTGCTCCACAGTGACTTTGCGGATCGCATCCAGCGGCCAGGTCCGGAACGGTCCGCCTGAAGCCGTCAGTATGATGCGGCGGAGATCTTCGCGCCGGCCGGCGCTCAAAGCCTGGAAAATCGCATTGTGTTCGGAATCGACCGGCAGCACGGTGGCGCCGCTCTCCGCAGCGCGGCGCATGAACAAAGCGCCAGCGCATACGAGACACTCCTTATTGGCGAGCGCCACCGTTGCGCCCCGTTCGGCCGCAGCCAATGTAGGGGCCAGACTAGCGGCCCCCGTGATGGCCGCCATGACCCAGTCAGCCGGCCGCTGCGCCGCTTCGACGACGGCCGCCGCGCCGGCGGCCGCTTCGATTCCGGAGCCGGATAGTTCGGATTTGAGTTCGCCGTAGAATGCGGGGTCGGCGACCGCGGCAAAACGTGCGTTGAGTTCGCGCGCCAAGCGCGCCAGGGCCTTCGCCTCGCGATGTGCCGTCACCGCTTCGACGCGGTAAAGGCCGAAATTACGACGCAACAGATCGGCAGTGCTCGAGCCGATCGAGCCGGTAGCGCCGAGCAGGGTCACCGAACGCAACTGTGACGGCGGTTCGGGCTGTTCGCCCGCGCCTTTCGCCGCTGGCCGTTTCCGCTTCGTCGACCTACTCATAGTGCATCTACCATATCAATAGGCCGTGGGCCGGCGTAGCCATGCCCTGATGCAGCGATCCGATCAGGACGGCGACCAAAGCGGTAACGAGGAAGCCGTCGAGACGGTCCATCAAGCCGCCGTGGCCCGGAATAAGGCCACTCGCGTCTTTCGCGCCAAATCGCCGCTTGACCGCGGATTCGAATAAATCACCGCCTTGCGCAACAATTGAAAGCACCGATGCCAGAGCGACCGCCACGGCGGGAGGCATCCCAACGCTCGCATAGGCGACCGCCGTGCCGGCGGCAACCCCCCCGACCAAGCCGCCGACCGCGCCCGACCAGGTCTTTTTCGGACTGACCGCCGGCCAGAGCAATGGCCCGCCGATCAGACGGCCGACCAGATAGGCGAAAATGTCGGTCGCCCAGACGATCGCGAACAGGAAAATAAGCGCGACAAAGCCCCATTGCGGATCGGCCCGCAACAATGCAGGTGCAAGAAGCGTAACGCCGGCGTAAACGACCCCGCCCGCAGCCCAGCCGGCCTGATTTGAGCCGAGACTGCGCCGCGGCCAAGCCACCACCAAGACGCCGGCCAGCGCGGCACCGATGGCGAGTATGGCGATGGCCGCATCGGGCCGCGCCTCGCGGGTCAGCGCCATGGCCACCAGTAACGCCGCCACCCCTGGGACAAAAATGCGCGGATCGGCGCCGCGAAACACGACCGACGTCCATTCCCAAAGGATGATCGCCGCCGCCAGCGTGCAGAGACCTAGAAACAGCCAGCCGCCGATATAGGTCACTGCGATCGCCGTCGGCGCCAGTACCAGGGTCGAGGCGAAGCGCCGCAGAAAATTGCGCGCATCGCCGGGGGCGGCTGCGACAATCGCGTCTGCGCCAGGGTCGTGCGGGTCCAGTTTGATTACGATCCCGTCTGAGCGATTAAGCCGCCAAAGCGCCGCTCACGCCGGCGGAACTCGGCAATGGCGCCTTCGAGCGCCGCCCGATCGAAATCGGGCCAATTGAGCGGAACAAAGACAAGCTCGCTGTAAGCTGACTGCCACAGCAGGAAATTCGACAGGCGCTGCTCGCCGCTGGTGCGGATGATGACATCCGGATCGGGAATATCGGCTGCGTCGAGGTGCCGCCCGATGAGTTCGGGTGTGATCGCCGCGGCGGCCAATCGCCCTTCGGCGACTTCGACGGCGAGGCGGCGCGCCGCGCGCGCGATTTCCTGGCGCGCGCCATAATTGAACGCCACCACCAGTGTGAGCCCGTCATTAGTACGCGTGAGCCCCTCCGCCTCTTCGAGAAGGCCGCGGATGTCGGATGATAGGTCGTCGCGTTCGCCGATGATGCGGACCCGCACGTTACTCTTATGCAGGTCGGCCAGATCGTTGCGGATGAAACGGCGCAACAGCGACAACAGATCGCGAATTTCAGATTGCGGGCGCGACCAGTTTTCCGAGCTGAACGAAAAAATGGTCAGGACCGCAATGCCAAGATCGCTCGCCGCACGCACCGTCTTGCGCAGCGCTTCGACCCCGCGGCGGTGGCCCTCAAAGCGCGGCAGGCCGCGCGCGGCGGCCCAGCGGCCATTGCCATCCATGATAATGGCGACGTGGCGCGGCATATCGAAGCCGCCCTCGCCCGTCGCGTGCTCGCGCTCGCTGATCTTCGGCTCGCTGATCTTGGGCTCGCTGATCTTGGCTTGAGTTGTCGCCTGAGTTGTCTTGGGCTGCGTCACCTTGTTCCTCGAGCTTGCCGCTCGCTCACACCGTCATGATTTCCTTTTCCTTGCCGGCAAGCAGTTTCTCGACCTCGGCAATGGTGGAATCGGTCACCTTCTGCACGTCGGCGGATTGCCGATTGTGCTCGTCCTCGCTGATCTTGTGATCCTTCTCGAGCTTCTTGAGAAGGTCCAAGCCGTCGCGGCGGACGTGACGGACGGCCACACGCGCACCTTCGGCGTATTTATGCGCGACTTTGGCGATTTCGCGCCGCCGCTCCTCGTTGAGCTCCGGAATCCGCAAGCGCAGCACCTGCCCTTCGGTCGAGGGCGTCAAGCCCAAATTGGCGGCCGAGATCGCTTTCTCGACGGCGTGAACCATGGAACGGTCCCACACCTGCACGTTCAACAGCCGCGGTTCCGGAACACTGATCGAGGCGAGCTGATTAAGCGGCATATGGCTGCCGTAAGCCTCGACCTGGACGTGGTCGAGCAGTGCGGTTGACGCCCGTCCGGTCCGCAAGCCCGACAGCTCCTGTTTGAGCGACGCGATCGCGCCTTGCATGCGGCGCTTGAGGTCGTTCATGTCGAATGTCGTCATTGTCATGACACGCTCCCTAATGACAGCTCGCGGCGGCTTCTGGGGCTGCGGTTCGCGCTCGCTTACCCGACGGTTGTGAAGTGGCCTTTTCCGCGCAGCACGTTCTCGATCGCGCCATGTTCCCTGATCGAGAACACGATGATAGGCATACGGTTTTCCTGGGCAAGCGCGAAGGCCGTGGCATCCATGATTTTCAACCGCCGGTCCAGCGCCTCCTGATGGTCGAGGTGCTCGTAGCGTGTCGCCTTCGGTTCCTGCTTCGGATCGGCGGTATAGACCCCGTCGACATCGGTTGCCTTGAGCACGGCGTCGCACTCCATTTCGGCGGCGCGCAGGATCGCCGTGGTGTCGGTGGTAAAAAACGGATTTCCGGTGCCGCCGGCGAAAACGATGATGCGACTTTCCTCCAGATGGCGGAGCGCGCTCTGCCGCTCATAGGTCTCGCAGACTTGCGGCATGATGAGCGCCGACATGGCGCGGGCGCTAGCGCCGCAACGCTCGATCGCCGCCACCAGAACCAACGCGTTCATGACAGTGGCGAGCATGCCCATGGCGTCCGCCGTGGGGCGCGACAGGCCATCTTCGGACACCTTGGCTCCGCGCAAGACATTGCCGCCGCCGACGACGACGCCGAGATCGATACCGAGATCGCGGGCGGCGACCAGATCGGCGGCGAAACGGTCGATCGTCGGCTGGTGAATACCGAACTTTTCAGGGCCGCTTAAGGCTTCACCGGAGAGTTTGACAATGACCCGCCGGAAGTTCGGTTTCGCCATCGGGATATCCCGCCCTGCCCTCGATTCCCGGGCGATAGGGCTATCGCATTTGCCGACGAAACCCAACTGGCGCGGTGGATTACGCCTACGGTCTAATGCGCGCCGGCAAGGGCCGCGACCTCGCCGCCAAAGTCGCCGGTCGGCCGCTCGACGCCCTCACCGAGGGCAAAGCGCTTGAAGCCCGTGATTTCGATCGGCGCGCCCACCTTAGCTTCGGCCTCTTTGACGGCCTGCGCCACGCTCTGTTTGCCCTTCTCGTCGAAAATAAAGGGCTGCTCGAGCAGGCAAACCTCCTTGTAGTAAGTTTTCAGCCCGGACTCGACGATTTTCTCGATCATGGCCGCGGGCTTGCCCTGCGCCTTGAACTTGTCGGCGAGCACATTCTTTTCGCGCTCCACCGCCACCGGATCGAGGCCCGACGGATCGATCGCCTGCGGATTGGCGGAGGCGACGTGCATCGCCACCGAGCGTCCGAAGGCCTTGAGCTCGTCGGCGTTACCGGCCGATTCGAGGGCGACGATGACACCGATGCGGCCGAGCCCGTCGCCGACCGCACTGTGCACGTAGCTCGCGACCGTCCCCTTGCCGACGGCAAGCTCGGCGGCGCGGCGCAGCGTCATGTTCTCGCCGACCTTGGCGATGGTGTCAGCGATGGCATCGGCGATGGTGATGCTGCCAACAGGCGCGGCGAGGATCTTCTCGACGTCCGGGCCGGTATCGAGCGCCGCGTCGGCGATCATCTTGACCAAGCCCTGGAACAGATCGTTGCGAGCGACGAAGTCGGTCTCGGAATTCACCTCGACCACGATTCCTTTGGTGGCGGCGAGCGCGACGCCGACGAGGCCCTCGGCCGCGACGCGTCCCGCCTTCTTCGCCGCCTTGGACAGGCCCTTCTTGCGCAGCCAATCGACCGCGGCTTCGAGGTTGCCGCCGCTTTCGTTGAGCGCTGCCTTGCAGTCCATCATGCCGGCCCCGGTCTGGTCGCGGAGCTCTTTCACCATGGAGGCGCTGATCGTGGTCGTCATTTGCTGAGTGCCTTTTACACTTCCTCGGCGGTCAGTTCTTTCGCCTTCGCAATCCAGCTTTCGACGCGGCCGGGCAGTCCGACCTCTTCGCCGACGTTATGGGCGGCGGTGGGAGAGAATTCGGCGATCTGCTGGAGGTGGAATATGCCGAGATCGTTGAGCTGCTTCTCGATCGCCGGCGACACGCCGGGAAGCTTCTTGAGATCGTCGGCAACGCCGCGCGGCCCCGACAGTTGCTCGAAGCCGAGCTTGTTGGTCTCGGCCGGTACTTCTTCCACGATCGGCTCGGCCGCGGCGCCTATATCGACGCCATGCGAACCTTGCGCCCGCGAAATGCCGTCGATCGCCGCCTTGGCGACAAGATCGCAGTAAAGCGTAATCGCGCGGCTCGCGTCATCGTTGCCGGGCACCACATAAGTAATGCCATTTGGATCGGAATTGGTATCGACCACAGCGGCCACCGGAATGTTGAGCCGGCGCGCTTCCTTAATCGCGATGTCTTCCTTATTGGTGTCGATGACGAAGACGAGGTCGGGAAGCCCGCCCATGTCCTTGATGCCGCCGAGCGAGCGGTCGAGCTTGTCGCGCTCGCGCTGCAGCGTGAGCCGCTCTTTCTTGGTGTAGCCCTGCGCCTCGTTGGACGACAGCATTTCCTCGAGCGCGCGCAATCGCTTGATCGAATTGGACACCGTCTTCCAATTGGTCAGCGTGCCGCCGAGCCAGCGCGAATTGACGTAGTATTGCGCCGACTTCTTGGCGGCCTCGGCGATAGCGTCCTGGGCCTGCCGCTTGGTGCCGACAAACAGGATGCGGCCGCCTTGCGCAACCGTATCGCTGACCGCCTGCAGCGCGCGGTGCAGCATCGGCACCGAAAGCGTCAGATCGACGATGTGAATATTGTTGCGGGTGCCGAAGATGTACTCGGCCATCTTCGGGTTCCAGCGGTGGGATTGGTGGCCAAAGTGAACGCCAGCTTCCAAAAGCTGACGCATGCTGAAGTCGGGCAGCGCCATGATCATTCTCCGGTTGATCCGCCGCGGACCGAGAGCCCAGCCTTAGGAAACCCCCGGGGCCGGACACCGGACGGCTCTAAGCCAAGGTCCGCGTGTGAGATTGCGGCGCTTATATAGGGTGCCCCGGGCGGGCGCAACAAGCCATCCGCGGCTCAGTATCCGCGCCGGCGCCGTTTCTGAGCGGCTTTTTTGGCCGCATAGCGCGCCTCCTGGGCGGCCTTTTGTCCGGCGGTGAGCACGTCGCCGGCATCCGCCAGACCGGCCGGCGCGGCGCGGCCATTGCCGTTTTGCGCCGGTCCACGCGCCGCCATCCTGGCACGGTCCAGCACGAAGCGGGCGTAATCGTCCATGTCGCCGGCAAACGGCTTGATCTGGCCGTCGGCGGTGAGCCAAAGCCGGTCGGCGACGAGCTCGATCAGCGAGCGGTCATGGGTGATGAGAATGACGGCGCCCTCATAGTCATTGAGCGCATCGAGGAGCGCGCGCCGGCTGTCGATGTCGAGGTGATTGGTCGGTTCGTCGAGAATCAGCAAATGCGGCTCCGCCATGGCGACGAGATTGAGCAAGAGCCGCGCGCGCTCGCCGCCGGACAAATTGGCGACCGTGGTGTCCTGCTTGTCGAACGACAGGCCGAATTGGGCGAGCCGCGACCGCCGCGACAATTCGCTGTCGTCCGGGCGTTCGCGGCGCAGAATCTCCAAAGGCGTATCCTCGGGATCGAGCGCCTCGATCTGATGCTGGTGGAACCAGCCGACTTTTATGCGGCCCTCGCGTTTCATCACTCCCGACTGCAGCGGGAGCGCCCCGGCAATCAGCTTGGCGAATGTCGACTTGCCGGCGCCATTGACGCCGAGGAGCCCGATGCGGTCATCGACGTCGAGTCGCAGATCGAGCTTTCGCAGCACCGGCTTGCCGTCATAGCCGACCGCGGCGCCTTCGAGCTGTATGAGCGGCGGCGCCAGCGGACGGCTCGGCGAGGGCAGCGTGAACGGCGCCACGCGCTCCTCGATCACCTCAGCGATCGGTTCGAGCTTGGCGAGCCGCTTGATGCGCGACTGTGCCTGCGTGGCCTTGCTCGCCTTGGCGCGGAAGCGGTCGATGAATTTCTGCAGATGGGCGCGCTCGGCGTCCTGTTTGGCCTTGGTGGCGGTTTGCAGCCGCGCTTTCTCCGCCCGCCACGTCTCGAAATCGTTGTAGCCGCCGCTGTAAAGGTCGAGCCTGCCTTGGCTCAAATGCAAAATGGCGGTGACGGAATTGTTGAGAAGCTCGCGGTCGTGGCTGATGATGAGCGCAGTATTCGGATATTTCTGCAGCCGCGCTTCCAGCCACAGCGCGCCCTCGAGATCGAGGTAATTGGTCGGCTCGTCGAGCAGCAGAACATCGGGCTCGGCAAACAAGGCCGCGGCAAGCGCCACGCGCATGCGCCAGCCGCCGGAAAACTCCGCCATCGGCCGTGTGAGATCGTCGTTGGAGAAACCAAGGCCGCTTAAGATTTCCGCGGCCTTCGCGGGTGCGCGATCGGCATCGATGGCGTTCAAGCGCTGATAGATCTCGGCAAGCTCCTCGGGCGGGACCGTCTCAAGTTCGGCGTTAAGCGTTTCGCGCAGCGTGTCGGCTGCGAGAATCGTATCGAGCAGCGTCACCGGCGTTGCCGGATGCTCCTGATCGACGGAGCCAATGCGGGCTGCTTTGGGCAACAGAATCTCGCCGCCCAGCGCCGCCAGTTGCCCGGTAATGAGCTTGAACAAGGTTGATTTACCGACGCCGTTGCGGCCGACCAGACCGACTTTGGCCCCTGCCGGTATCGCCACGCTGGCGCCGTCGAAAAAGCGGCGGCCCCAGGCGTCGAAAACGAGATTTTCAATCCGAAGCATGCCGGGTTTCCAAACGCCGCCAAAATTTTGGGAGATGACGCGGCCGTTCCTTATCGCGCGGAACGCCAAATAGCGAGGGGAGATGTTGTTACGGCTATACTGGGTTGCAAGGGTGGCATCTTTTGCCCCAAGCGGCCTGATATTGATATATCCTGACCTAAGGCAACCGGGATTAAGCATCGACGCTTATTGGGAGGAATCAATGACGGCTCTTCCGCGCCGAAAATTCTTGCGTTTGACGGCGGCCGCCGCGGCGCTGCCGATACTTCCTGGCATCGGCCACGCCGACAACTATCCGTCGCGGCCGGTGCACCTCGTCGCGCCCTATCCGCCCGGCGCCGGACCCGACATCATCGCGCGGCTGATCGCGCAGTGGCTCTCCGAACGTCTCGGCCAGCAGGTTATCGTCGACGACCGGCCCGGAGCGTCAAGCAATATCGGCACCGAAGCGGTCGCACATGCGGCGCCTGACGGTTACACGCTGCTGACGACCGTTTCGACCAACGCCGTCAACGCGACGCTTTATAAGAAGCTCAATTTCAATTTTCGCCATGACCTCGTGCCGGTCGCCGGCGTCGGCAGCACGCCTTTCGTCTTTGTCGCCAACCCGTCATTTCCGCCCAAGACCGTCACCGACCTGATCGCTTATGCCAAAGCCAATCCCGGTCGCGTCAATTTTGCGACGCAGGGCGTCGGCTCCGGGCCGCACGTAGCCGCCGAGCTGCTCGAAATGATGACGACGACCAAGCTCGTGCACGTACCTTACAAGACCAATTACATTACCGATCTGATCGGCGGTCAGATCCCGCTTGCGGTCAGTCCGATCGCACAAATCATCGAATTCGTCAGGGACGGTAGATTGCGGGCCATCGCCGTGACGACGGCAAAGCGCTCGGAGGCATTGCCGGACGTCCCCGCCATTGCAGAATTCGAGCCTGGCTACGCGGCGGTGGGCTGGTATGGCGTCTGCGCACCCAACGGAACTTCGGCCGATGTCATTGGCATTCTGGCGCCGGCTGTCGTTGCCGCGGGATCTGATGCAACCTTCAAATCGCGGCTTATGACTTTGGGCGTCGAGCCCATGCCGTTGAACACGGCCGAATTCGGCAAATTCATCGGCGACGAAATCGACAAATGGGCGAAGGTGATCGAATTCGCCGACATCCGCGTGGATTGATCGTCATCAGGCCGGATCGCCGACGCCGGCGATTTCTTCGCGCAGCAATTCAAGCTCCAGCCATCGATTCTCCGCCGCCGCGATCTTGCGCTGCAACTCGCCGAGCGCCGCAGTCGCCTGTTCGAAGCCATTACGGTCGCGCGCATAGAAGCCGGGCTCTTCGAGTCGGGCCTGCAGCGCGCGCGCTTCGGTTTGCAGGCTCGCGATTGTTTCCGGCAGTGTTTCAAGGGCGTGCTTGTCCTTGAAGGCGAGCCGGCGTTTCACGGGGCCCGGAGCCGCGATCGGGGAAGGAGCTTCACGGGGCGCTTTGCGCGTGCCGGGCTTGCGCTCCCGGCGCGCCAGATCTGCGCCGCGCTGCACCAGCATGTCGCTGTAGCCGCCGGCATATTCGAGCCATCGCCCATCGCCTTCCGGCGCGATCACGCCGCTCACCACCCGGTCGAGAAAATCGCGATCATGACTGATGAGAAGGAGGGTTCCGTTGTATTCGGACAACATGTCCTCAAGGACGTCGAGCGTTTCCATGTCGAGATCGTTGGTCGGCTCGTCGAGCACCAGAAGGTTTGAAGGCCTGGCGAGCACTTTCGCCAGCATCAAGCGGCCGCGCTCGCCGCCCGAAAGCTTGCCGAGCGGGGTTTGCGCCTGCTCGCTGGTGAACAGAAAATCCTTCAGATAGCTGATGACGTGCTTCGGCTTGCCATTGACCATCACGGTGTCGCCATCGCCGCCGCGGCCGTCGCCGCCCGTCAAGGCTTGCCTCGCGGTCACGCCGGGATCGAGGCTGTCGCGGTGCTGTTCGAGCGCCGCAATCTCAAGTGTCGAGCCGAGGCGCGCCGTGCCATGATCGGGCGCCATCGTGCCGGTCAACACATTGATCAACGTGGTCTTGCCGCTGCCGTTTGGTCCGACGATGCCGATGCGGTCGCCACGCCGCACACGGATCGAGAAATCGCGAATGATCGGCATCGCGCCGTAGGATTTGCCAAGCCCCACGGCGTCGATCACCAGCGCGCCCGACGGCGTTGCGCTGCCGGCGACCATCGTGGCATTGCCCACGGCGGCCCGGTAGTTGCGGCGTTCGTCGCGCAGCGCCCGTAATTCTCCGACGCGGCGCATATTGCGCTTGCGCCGGCCGGTGACGCCGTAGCGTAGCCAATGTTCTTCGGCGACGATTTTGCGGCCGAGCTTGTGCTGCTCGCGCTCTTCGTCCGCCAGCACGGTGTCGCGCCACTCCTCGAAATGCGCAAATCCGCGATCAAGCCGCCGCGTCGATCCGCGGTCGAGCCAAACCGTGCTGCGCGAGAGCGTCGATAACAGCCGCCGGTCGTGGCTGATCAGGACAAGCGCGGCGCGGCTGGCGTCGAGGGTCTGCTCCAGCCATTCGATGGTGGTCAAGTCGAGATGGTTGGTCGGCTCGTCGAGGAGAAGGATATCGGGCGCGGCGGCCAGAACCCGCGCGAGCGACGCGCGCCGCGCCTCGCCGCCGGACAGATGGCCGGGCTCTTCGCTGCCGTTGAGCCCGAGCTGTTCCAGCATCGCGCGCGCGGCGTATTCGCCGTCGCCCGGCCGCAATCCAGCTTGGACATAACCGAGCGTCGAGGCGAAGCCGGAGAACTCAGGCTCCTGGGGCAAATAGCGCACCAGCGCGCCCGGTTGCAGGAAAACCGAACCGCGGTCAGGCTCGACGAGGCCCGCCGCCATCTTCAACAGCGTCGATTTGCCGGAGCCGTTGCGCCCGACCAGGCAGACCCGCTCGCCGGCGCCGACCGTCAGCGCGGCATCGCTCAGGAGCGGCGTGCCGCCGAAGGTGAGCGCGATATCTTTGAGTTGGAGAAGCGGAGCCATTCGCTGGATTTGCCGGAAGCCGGAGAATTCGGGGAAGCCGCGCCGCGCGGCCGCCTCATATATTGCCGGAAGGTCGCAATTTGAAGCGTAATGCCGCCGTTCTATCTCACGTGGTTAAATGCAAGACGTCATTGCGAGGAGCGTGGCGACGAAGCAATCCAGGGCGGCTTCCTCGGAAAGACTGGATTGCTTCGCTCGCAATGACGAGGCCTAGAGTGCCTCCACGGTGACGACGCCGGTCACCGCCTTGATCGCGCCGGCGATCTGCGGCGAGACCTTGAAGCGCCCGGGCAGCTTGACCTCGACCTCGCTGCCGTTGTGCAAGAGCAGAACCATGCTGACTTCGCCCTCGCCTGCTGCGCCCTCGCCGCCACTGCGCGCGCCGCCGTTTTTCATCGACTCGAGCCGCTTGGCGACGCTGGCGAGAGGTTCCTGGTCGCGCAGAAAAACGCGCAAGCCGCGTTGCATCTTGGCCGCGGCCTCGTCGAGCGGCTCAACCGACTGGATGCGGGCGCGCACTTCGTCACCCTGCACTTCGGCGGTAAGGAACAACAGTACGGCCCTCCCAGGTTCCAATAAGTCGCGGTATTGCGCCAAGCCTTCGGCGAACAGCACCGCCTCATAGTGGCCGCTTGGATCGGACAGGCCGATGATGCCCATTTTGCTGCCGGTCTTGGTGCGGCGCTCGGTGCGCGCCACCACGGTGCCGGCCACGCGGCCCGTCCCTGCCCCGCCTTTCACGGCGCGGGCGAACTCGGACCACGATTGCACGCGCAACCGCTTGAGCGCCGCGGCGTAATCGTCGAGCGGATGGCCGGAGAGAAAAAAGCCGACGGCTTCGTATTCGCGCTGCAGCCGCTCCGCCGGCAGCCAGGGCTCGGGGCTACCCACCATGATCGGCGCCGGCGCGGCTCCGCCACCGAACAGTTCCGATTGGCCGCGCACCGCGTCGTCCTGGGTGCGTTGCGCGGTGGCGAGAAGCGTGTCGACGGCGGCATTGGCGCGGGCGCGGTTCGGCTCGATGGCATCGAAGGCGCCGGCGGCGACCAGACTTTCCAGCACACGCTTGTTGACGGCGCGCGGATTGATGCGGTGGCCGAAATCGGCGAGATCGGCGAACGGCCGCTCGCCGCGCGCGGCAATGATGCTGTCGACCGCCTGGCGGCCGACGCCGCGCAGCGCGGCAAGCGCGTAGTGGATGGTATTGCCGTCGACGTCGAACGCGACGCCGGAACGGTTGATCGACGGCGCCTCGACCTTGAGCCCAAGCCGCTCGGCCTCGGCGCGGAATTCGGCGAGCTTGTCGGTATTGCCCATTTCCAGCGTCATCGACGCCGCCAAAAACTCGACCGGGTAATTGGCCTTCATATAGGCGGTCTGATAGGTCAACAGCGCATATGGCGCCGAGTGCGATTTGTTGAAACCGTATTCGGCGAATTTGGCGCAAGCGTCGAAGATCACCTCGGCATCGGCGCGGCCGATGCCGCGCTCGACCGCGCCGGAGATGAAACTGTCGCGCTGCGACGCCATCTCCTTGCGGTCCTTCTTGCCCATGGCGCGGCGCAGGATGTCGGCCTTGCCGAGGCTATAGCCGGCGAGATCGCGCGCGATCTGCTGCACCTGCTCCTGATAGGTGATGATGCCGTAGGTGGCTTGGAGGATCGGCTGCAGCTTCGGATGCAAATAGTCGGTGCGCTCGTGGCCGAGCTTGCGCGCGCAATAGGTCGGGATATTCGCCATCGGCCCCGGCCGGTAGAGCGCCACCAGCACGATCAGATCCTCGAAACGGTCGGGGCGCATGTCGACCAGCGCCCGGCGCATGCCCTGACTTTCAACCTGGAACACGCCGACGGTTTCGCCGCGGGCCAGCATTTCATAGGTCTTGCCGTCGTCGAGCGGCAGATTGGAGAGATCGAACTCGACGCCGCGCCGGCGCACCAGCTTGACCGCCTGATCGAGAACGGTGAGCGTCTTCAAGCCCAGAAAGTCGAACTTCACCAGGCCCGCCGGCTCGACCCATTTCATGTTGAACTGGGTCACCGGCATCAGCGATTTCGGATCGCGATAGAGCGGCACCAGTTCGTTCAAGGCGCGCTCGCCGATGACGATGCCGGCGGCGTGCGTCGAGGCGTGGCGGTGCAGGCCTTCGAGCTTTTGCGCGATGTCGAAGGCGCGGCGGGTGACCGGATCGCGGTCGCGCTCGGCTTGCAGCCGCGGCTCGTCCTCGATGGCGCGCTTGAGCGTGACCGGGTTCGCCGGATTTTGCGGCACGAGCTTGCAGAGCTTGTCGACCTGGCCGTAGGGCATTTGCAGCACACGGCCGACGTCGCGGAGAACACCGCGCGCCTGCAGAGTGCCAAAGGTGATGATTTGGGCGACGCGGTCGCGGCCGTAGCGCCCCTGCACATACTGGATGACTTCGTCGCGCCGGTCCTGGCAGAAGTCGACGTCGAAATCCGGCATCGATATGCGCTCGGGATTGAGAAAGCGCTCGAACAACAGCCCAAAGCGGATCGGATCGAGATCGGTGATGGTCAGTGCATAAGCAACCAGCGAGCCGGCGCCTGAGCCGCGGCCCGGCCCGACCGGAATGCCCTGGGCCTTCGCCCATTGGATGAAGTCGGCGACGATGAGGAAGTAGCCGGCATATTTCATGCGGGCGATGACGCCGAGCTCGAAATCGAGCCGCTCGCGATAATCCTCTTCTGTGTGCCCCTGCGCGACCCCGTAGCGCTTAAGCCGCCGCTCCAGCCCCTGCAAAGCGTCCTCGCGGAGCACGGCGGCCTCGTCGGTGGTGCCGCCGCCGTCGCCCACGGTGAAGCGCGGCAGGATCGGCGCCTGGGTGCGCGGGCGGAACGCGCAACGCTGCGCGATCTCGACCGTCACGGCCAAAGCCTCCGGCAGATCGGCGAACAGAGCCGCCATTTCGGTGCGGCTCTTGAAGCGGTGCTCCGCCGTCAATTGCCGCCGCTCGGCGTCGGCGACGAGCTTGCCTTCGGCGATGCAGAGGAGCGCATCGTGAGCTTCGTAATCTTCGCGCGCCGCAAAGAACGGCTCGTTGGTCGCAACCAGCGGAATGCCGCGCGCATAAGCGAGATCGATCAGGCCCGCTTCCGCCGTGCGCTCGGCCGGAAGGCCGTGCCGTTGCAATTCGATATAGAGCCGGTCGCCGAACAGGCGCTGCAGCTCTTCGCAACGCGAAAGCGCGAGCGGGTTCTGGCCGCCGACGATGGCCGTGTCGAGCGGCCCGTTCGGCCCGCCAGAGAGCGCGATCAGGCCCGCGGTCTCGCCATCGAGCCATGACAGCTTGAGGTGCGGCCGTTCCTGCGGCGGCGCCTCGAGATAAGCGCGCGAGGAAAGCCGCATCAGGCTGCGATAGCCGTCCTCGCCGGCGGCAAGCAGCACAAGCCGCGGCCAGACATGATCGACCGCACCGTTGCGGATTTCCTGATCGCCGAAGTCGACGCCAAGCGCGCAGCCGACGATCGGCTGGATGCCGTAGCCCGCGATCTTCTCGGAGAATTCCAGCGCACCGAACATGTTGTCGGTGTCGGTGAGCGCCAGCGCCGGCTGGCGGTCCTTCTTGGCCAGTTCCGCCAGCCGCGCGATCGACAGCGCACCCTCGAGCAGCGAATAGGACGAATGAACGTGCAGATGCACGAAGGGGAGATCGGCGGCCATGGCCTGGGCACTCACTGACTTGCGGTCAGATCATGGTCTCGCACGATTCTCGCCCTTGTGAGGACTGGCGATGCGGTTGTCCCCGTAGTTCAAATTGGGCCCGACCGCCCCTAGAGAACGCCGAGCACCTGCGCCCAAACGGCCACTGTGGCCAGAAATAAGCTCAACGAAGCCAAAGCCATCGCCTCTTCAGCAAACCTGCGAACCATGTGCGACCCCCTAAAATTCGACCATATCGAACGAACAAAGAACATAGTTCCCTTTTTGTTCTCAGTCAAGCGCTGGGTAGTGGGCTAGTTTGAAATGTGGCAGACGCTACGGCCGCTCCGAGACGGAACCGCTATTGTGGCGCTACTATTGGTAGCGTCGGCTGGAGCCATGATAATGACGGCTGCGGAAGAATTTTGGTGGCTCGGGCCATCCATTGCCTTCTGCGCTTTTGCGGCCATCCTATGGTTTAACTGGGGGCAGCACAAAGTCAGAGTCCTTCGGTTGCGGCGTCCATTCGTGGCATCGATAGCCCACGGACCAGACGAATCACATGAGTATTGCCTAATCGCGGTCCCTGCTCATTCGGAAGTTTTAATTCAGCTTCGTATTAGACCGATCGTCGCTTATCGGCAGCTTGAACTGGTGTTTGGCTTTACCGGAGATCGATTGCGTCGCCCGGTTCCTTTGCGCGTGCGGAACACATTTATAAAAACCGGGATCAACCGCGAAATCTCGCCAAAAGATCATCCCAATCATTACGTCGATCATGACGACAAATACCACATCAACACTCCGGTAGAGCGTTCTCCCCCCACTACATACGTTGTTGGCTTTGTCATTCAAACAAATGAGCCTGGGAACTTTCCAGTGCTGCTGGACATCGTTACCGACTGCGGTGAAGCAAAGCCGAGGGGCGGGTTGGGTTTCATTGTAGTTGAGCAATCTGCTTCTGATCCCGCAACCACACCACAGACTCATTCCTAATCCAGCGCCACGCCTCGCCTTCCGTATTGAACGTCTCGGTGATGCGCTGCGGTTCGCCGTCTGGCATCGTGACGGTGACGTAATAGCCCTCGCCGATCCTCCAGCGTTCGACATCAAAAACCGCCTTGGGCTTTTGCCGCTTGCGCTTTGCTTCAAACGCATCGAGTACGTCCACGACATCGATCATTTCCCAAAGGCGATCCGTCACGCCAGCGGCCATGGCGGGGCTGACTTTCAGCGTTTGGTGCAGCCGAACGAAATTGTAGTACATCGAATGCAGCGCTACCGCACACGCATGGTTCTCAATCTTTTTGCTGAATGCGTTTGTCAATCGCGTGAAGCGGCGCATGTGCATCCGCATCGTAAGGTTTTGCCGCTCGACAAATGAAGTGCTGATATGTTTCGCGTCAGGGTTTCCAGTAATCTCCCGCTTCTGTGTGCCGATGCATTTTGCCGGGCTATAGCGTTTCTCGCCGTGCGGCTCTGCGCCATAAATCTTTTGCAACATCGCGTAATCAATATCATCGCCAAACACGGTATCAACGGCAGTCAGGTAAGGTCGATGGCCGTCGCTGGTAAGCTGCACGCGGTTTGCAAGGCGCGTCTTAAGATCGTCCATGAATGTCATGGCAGAATCGGTTGTGCGATCCGCGACCAGCCAGCTAACAAGCAACTTTGTATCCGCGTCGATTGCGGTCCAAGTCCAAACGTCGCCCGCGTCTTTCGGCGCGGCCTTGGCGTCCTTTACGTGGTCGGCCTTCGCGTAAATGAAATTCCAGATTTCATCGACCTGAATCCGGGCGCTGGTCAGGTTCCGCAGCACGCGGTCTTGGTACTCGGTGCAGGCATGACCGGCATCGACCACAAGCTTTGTAACCGTGTTCTTGCTGGCCCCGGCGAGGCGGGTCACGGCACGGATCGATTGCCCCTCGCAAAGGAGGTGGAGGATACGAGCGCGGGCTTCACGGTCGAGCTTGTTCATGGCCCGACTATATGACCCTTTATGCTTAGCGTCAAGGATAAATGTCACTTCAGAATAGGCTATTAACCTATGATTGAATGAGTCAGACTGACGCACGCTGGAGGGGGCTTGACATATATGTCAATAAAGCCTCATATATTAGGACTAGTCAAGGCCAAACGCCTCCATCCTTACCGTTCATTGGGGAGGCGAGCGCGCCGCTGCCTATTTCTCACGGATGAGGCTATGAAGGACCTCACAGACCGGGACGGAATAGTCAATCTGATGGCCCTGCGCGGCATGGTTGAGGCCGAACTGCAACGTTGGGTTCAAGGCGGTAAAGTGTGGGTTGATCTTAATGGGAAGCCACGGTTTTTGAAGCCGCTCTGCCCGCCACCTCCCGAAATATGGGAACTTCGCTTTACTGACCCGCGAGTTCAGCTGCGTCTTTTTTGCCGCTTTGCTGAGCCGAATACCATTATCGGCACTAAGTTTCATACTAGAGGAATGCTAGGCGACAAAGGCTCTCGTGATTGGCGAGACGCAATGCTTGCCTGCGAAGAATGTTGGAAAAGCTTGATTCCAATCGAACCCCCGTTTTCTGCAAAGACAATCCGCGAATATGTGACGGAGAACTGCGATGACTTTCCAATCTGGCAATGACGACATGTCGCCCAAGGATCGTGCGCAGTACGGCGCAGCTCTGGTGAAGGGAGCGGCATTTGATGCCGTCTATAATCTTTGGCGTCGTCGGAAATCTGAGGGATGGACTAATGCGAGCATCGCCACCAATGTTGATGTTGATGAAGGTTGGCTATCAAAACAATTTGTAGGCCCGAGAAATTGGACGATAGTCACTTTCGGCACGCTGGTCGAGAGTTTAAAAGGAACAGCGCAGATAAACGTCTATGCTGCGGAAGATTTGATCGATGAGATGAATGCCGACTCTTATTCAGACTATGAGGAAACAATAGAGCGTAAAGCAGCGTCACAAGTTCCCCCGCTTCGGCAAGGTGGAATAACAGGTTCGCCAAATGACCCGTCTGTATCTAACATTTTAGATATGATCCTAGCGAAGAAAGAACCAACCCCCGTCCCGATGGCGTGACATGGCTCAACGTCAAGCAGCAGTTCTTATTGCAGATGAAATCTTTTACAATCTGCAAGGCAAAGCAATTCTCCAAGGGATCTATCATAGTGATTTAATAATTCCGACGGATCCAACTTTAGCGCCGCAATTGCTGTTTTTCTTTATTATTGAAACGGATGTATCGGAACCGTTTCACTCCTTAAATGTACAAGTCACTCTTCCAGGCAATCCTCCCGTAAGCAATGTGGTATTTGTGCCGCCGCCGCAACTTATTACTCCCCATATTCAACCGGGGAGGACACGCTTTTATTTTAAACATCCTCTCTTGATTCTCTCCCCAAAATTGCGCCCCGGAAAAATCGAAGCAAAGGTAATTCATGAGACAGGAGAAATTCCTGTGTCCACTCAATGGATCGTTTTGAGCCCTCCAACTCAATAGGGAAAAAGTAAGCCCTATTTTTTTGGTTTCCACCGCTGCGATGCGGCTCTTTGAGCAATTTCCCGCCTTTTATCAGAACTCAAAATTTTTGCTCTAGCCGCCCCGCCTTTCCGACCCATCGCGGCCGCAGCCGGGTCCTTACCCCGCTCCGCATCCGTAGGTTCGCGATCCTCGGCTTGCCCTGTGGCAACATCGACCACGAATTTAGCGGCTTGGGAGAAGTCTCTAGGGCGTCTGGGGGGCTTGACGGTCATAACAACTTGCCCAAACCGTCGAAGTACGTGCCAGACTGCATGATTATCCAATCCTGAGCCTCAGCCTCAGTTTTGAAATCACCAATGTGTTGCGTCGCCCGGTTAGGCCTCTCAGCCTTCACGAACCACGTGCCGTCTTTGCGCTCTTGGGGAACCAATAATAATTCAGGATCGAGGTTTGCCATAAGGCCGAATATGCGCCGTTCGGCCTAGCCCGCAACCCCTATTCCGGGGCGCCTTATTCAAACTGACCCACTACCAAGCGCTGGGTAGTGGGCAGTTCAATTCGATAGGAAGAAATCGGCGTGGTTCATGTGCCACCGTATCCGCGAAGCAATGCGTTCTGGCGGCCTTGGGCCGCTCGGTGGCGAGGGCAAAATCGTTGAGGCCGACGAAACCTATTACGGCCCTATCGAGAAATCCAAGGTCCGCACCAAGACGACCAGCGGCCGTCCATTCACCAAGAGCGGCAGGTCCGGCCCCGCCAACAAACGCCCTATCGTTCCTTTGGTTGAGCGCGACGGCAACGTCCGTAGGTTCCATGTGCCGGTTGCCGATAAAGAGAACGTCACCCGGATCGTGCGCGAGAACATTGCCAAGGAGTCGCGCCTGCACACAGACGATAGCAAACTCTATTCCGGCCCGATCAGCATTTCGCGGCGCACGGAACGGTCAAACACAGCGCCGACGAATACGTGCGCTATGAGGACGGCATCGCCATCCACAACAATTCAGCGGAAGGCTACTTCTCGATCTTCAAACGCGGAATGCGCGGTGTTTATCAGCACTGCAAAAAGAAGCATTTGCATCGCTACCTTGCCGAGTTCGATCACCGCTACAATCATCGCGTGGCGCTCGGCTACAGCGACATCGACCGCACCCTTGCCGCGATCCGCGGCGTCGAAGGCAAGCGGTTGATGTACCGGCAACCTGACTAAACCGCATTTCAGCTCGCAGGCGAAGCGGTTCATTCGGTGGCGCAAAAAGAACCGGCCGCGCCACGATCCTAGACAGCTCGAATTGCCGTTCTGGAATCGGGGCCGAAAATGAGCCGTTCACGTCGCTCATCGGTGGTTAAGGTTCGAGGACAAAATGGCGGTCAATCAGCAACTGAAAGTGCAAGTTCGGGCCGAATTATTTCGCTGCGCAGTCAACGGCTATTTTCTGACCTACACCGAGTTTTTCAATCGGATCCATCCCGGCGCAACTATGGGCAACTTTCCATATCAAACTCATTTCAATGAGATCGCGAAAGAAGAACGCGATCTCGGCTATCCCGACATCACCTTTATGGTGCGTGGTGCTGGCGGGTATCCGCATCAAATAGAATTTCGTGATGCCAGCAAGGGGCCGGATGCAGCGCAATTAGCAAGTCTGCGCAAAGGTGCAAACGATATAGTTAGGCTCTATTGCCCCGGACATTCCCACTCTTATTAGCATTCGCGCGCTGGTTCTTCTTAGATTGCGCCGGCACACCTTTCGGTGTCATGCTTTTGAGGGGTTTGGGGGACGTGTTGAATCCCGCCCTTACGGCAGCCAAAAAGCGCCGTTGCGCTTCTTCTTCGCTGAACTTTTCATCTGGTTTTGTCATGGCGGAAACCCTAGTTCCAGACCTCAAGAAATATCCCCTAGAAGCAGAAATACTTGGCCAGATTCTAATTGGCTATAGCGAACTTGAGGTTGAACTTCTCACATGCGTCTTTGGTGCAAACGGAAATAACATAGATGCCGGAGTGCGCGCCCTTTATTGTAAACGTGGCGAATCTCGCCGTATTGATAATGCCGTCGAAATTCTCAAGCTTCCCTATGAAAAAGCTGGATTAGCTCGCGATTTTGCCAAAACGATAGATGATCTTGATCATTGCCGCCTCATACGTAACCAATACGCCCACTGCCAATGGTTCCCTGGGCTAGGCTTTGTGGCGCTCGAAGAATTAGGCCGCCAACCCGACAACATTGCCGCGCTGGTTCCAGTCCAGCATCCAGTTGATCTGGACCTGCTAACACGGCAAGCGGCCTTCTTTAAGTACGTGCAACGGAAGTTTTGGTATCTTGCTGAGCAGTATTCCCAATCTC
>CAWGJP010000019.1:0-80027 GCA_963822935.1 uncultured Alphaproteobacteria bacterium | reverse complement strand
TGCCCGATCCCCTAAAGCTGCCGCCCAACCTTTATCTGGGCGAGGTCAGCGGCATCGCGGTCAACTCCAACGGCCACATCTTCGTCCTCACCCGCGGCAATAGCACTGGGCCGGCCTACGCCGCCGCCGCCGCTCAGCTTCTCGAATTCGATGCCGACGGCAATTTCCTACGCGAGATCGGCCACAATCTCTACGCTTGGTCATTCGCCCACATGGTGAAAATCGATCGGCACGACAACATCTGGGTCACCGACAAAGGCTCGGACATGGTGATCAAGTTCACGCCCGAAGGGCGCGTCGCCATGGTTTTCGGGCGCAAACAGGAAGCTTCCGACGAAGGCACTGGCCCGCTGAAGCATCCCAAACCGCCGCTTCCCGCCGAGCCGGGCCGCTTCCGGCAGGTGACCGACGTCGCCTTCGATTCCGCCGACAACGCCTATATCAGCGACGGCTACATCAATTCGCGCGTCGCCAAAGTGGACAAGGATGGCAACTGGCTCAACTCCTGGGGCGAGCGCGGCAATGGGCCCGGCCAGTTCAATACGCCGCATTCGATTGCGGTGGACGCGAACAACAATGTTTACGTCGCAGATCGCGGCAATCACCGCATCCAGGTGTTCGACACCGACGGCAACTTCAAGCGTCAAATCGTGATCGATGTGCCGGTGCCGCCGGGCGCCCGGCCGGCGATCGGCGCCGTCCCGAACGAGGCCATGATCGCCGGCGGGACTTTTGCGCCGGGGTCGCCTTGGACGATTTGTATTACGCCCGGGCCGAACCAGGTGCTCTACAGCGCCGACGCGTGGCCAGGCCGCATCTACAAATTATCGCTCGACGGCAAGGTACTGGGGATGCTCGGCGAAAGCGGCAAGCAACTCAAGCAATTCGGCTGGGTTCACGAACTCGCCTGCCCGTCCGAGAATGTGCTCTGGGCGGGTGAACTGTTGAACTGGCGAGCACAGAAGCTGCTGCTCCACCCTTAGCCCGCGATCCGCGCCGGATTGCGCGCCGCGCGCCAGATCAGCCATTGCCGCCGCCACGGCGAAATGTCCGCCGGCGTGAAGGCATCGCTGTGGTCCAGACGATCAAGCCACGGACGCACCAAAGCAACGGGCAAAAATGCCGGGTCCACTATCCGCGGCAGCGCCATCAAAGGTACGGCCGCCGCGGCGAGGTGACGGCGCGCGAGGTTGTGTAATTCCGCAAGTGCTGCATTCACGCCGTCCGACGATCGGCCGGAAAATATGTCACGGGCGCTGACGCCGTGACCTTCGAGGAGTTCCGTTGGCACATAAAGCTGGCGCCGTGCGGCGTGAAGCGGGAATGCCCGGATGAGGCCGGTGATGCCATGGGCCATTCCGGCGGAGCCTGCCGCGGGCTGCGCCTCAACGCCGAGAATTTGTGCCGCAAGCGCGATCACGGCGGACGAAGTCCGCTTCGCATAGGATTCAAGATCGGAAATCGCCGCCATCGGCTCGTCGTAGAGATCGAAGCGGCGCGTTTCGATTAAATCGAGGAGACTGCTCGCCGGAAGCCCGTAGCGCTCGATGGTGGAAAGCAGCGCTGCCGCTGTCGGATTGGCCGCCGCCTCTCCGCTTCGATCGCCACTGAGCACATCGCTCCACCATTGCAACCGAATTTCGCCCGGCAGCGGCTCACGCGCCACCTCGCGCACCCGCCCAATCTCGACATTGAACGCATAGAGCGCAAACAGCGCGTCGCGACACTCAGCCGGCGCGAACAGCGCCGCGAGATAGCGATCGCGATCGGCCGTTCGGACAAGCTCGGCGCAGTTGGGAAGCGCGTCCTGCATGGACGGGAGTGTAGCATCACTCGATCGCGATCAATCCCGCGCCGACGCGGCGGCCCTCCAGCTGCATCACGTTGTAAGTCCGCACTGCGGGCCCGGTCGTCATGGCGTCGACCGAGATATGGGCCTCGCGAAAGCGGAGCCGCATCGGCTCCGGCATGACCCACGGCGCATCGCCGGTGCCGAGAATAAAGAAATCCAAAGCATCGGCACGGGCAAATACGAGTGCGAACGAGTTGTTAGTCAGATCCGGTGGCGCAACGACTGGCCAGGCCCAGATGCCGTCCGGAAGGCACAGCAGCGAGCCGCGATGTGACATGCCGGCGAAACGAAACCCGCCGGCGCCATGCGCCTCTATCGGCGCTTGGCGCGGCAGGTGGGGCCGGTCCATCGAAGGCTAACGGCGGGCCCGGGCGCGGCGCGACGATGGCGCCGCCGGCTTGCCTAGCGCGGGTGGAGTGGCCGATGCCATAGCCGGCGGCTCGGGCTCTTCGGCACCGCCCATGCGGCCGACGCCGACGCCGAGATAGATCAGGATCGGCGAAGCGATGAACACCGACGTATAGGTGCCGACCAGAACCACGCCGAACATCATGGTCGCGGTAAAGCTGTGGATCGCCTGGCCGCCGAACAACAGCAACGCCAAGAGCGACATCGCCACGGTGACGTGGGTCACGATCGAGCGCGACAGCGTCGCATTGACCGAGGCGTTAAGCAGGTCCGGCATCGGCAGCCGCTTATAGCGGCGCAGCATTTCGCGGATGCGGTCATAGATCACCACCGTATCGTTGAGCGAATAGCCAAGGATGGTGAGCAGCGCCGCAATGCTGGTGAGATCGAAATCGATATGCGTAAGCGACATGAAGCCCACGGTGAGCACCAGGTCGTGCACGTTGGCGATCATGGCGCCGAGCGCGAACTGCCACTCGAAACGGAACCAGAGATAGATCAGGATCGCCACGATCGCGAGCACCAGCCCGATGGTGCCGTAGGACAGCAGCTCGGTCGACACGCTCGGCCCGACCACTTCGACACGGCGGTAGTCGACGCTGTCGCCCAGCGCATCGCGGACTTTTTGGATCGCCGCCTGCTGCGCCTGATCGCCGCCGGGCTGCTCGGATAAACGGATCAGCACGTCGTTGGGCGCGCCGAACTCCTGCAGCTGAACGTCGCCGAGATGCAGCGAGCTGATGGTCGCGCGCATCTTGGCGAGATCCGCCGGCCCTGCCTTGGTTTGCACTTCGACCAATGTGCCGCCGACGAAATCGATGCCGAAATTCAGCCCGTGATAGAAAAAGAGCAGGATCGCCACGATCGACAGCATCGCCGAAATCGGAAAGCTGATGCGCCGAAAGCGCATGAAATCGAACTTGGTATCGTCGGGAACGATGCGAAGGAGGCGCACTGGATTTCTTTCAAGCGAGGTTTTTTGGCTTGCGCATGGGGCCGCTCAGATTGGAACCGTACGCGGCCGCCACATCCGAACCCAATAGGCCACGATCAGTCGGGTCAAGGTGAAGGCCGTGAACAGCGTGGTGAGGATGCCGACGCCGAGGGTCACCGCGAAGCCGCGCACCGGTCCGGAGCCGATATAGAACAGCACCGCCGCGGCAATGAAGGTGGTGATATTGGAGTCGAGGATGGTGGCAAGCGCCCGGGTAAAGCCGGCGTCGATGGCGTTGATCGCGCTGCGCCCGGCGCGCACCTCCTCGCGGATGCGCTCGTAGATCAGGACGTTGGAGTCCACCGCAATGCCGACCGTGAGCACGATGCCGGCGATGCCCGGCAGCGTCAGCGTTGCGCCGAGAAACGACAGCACGCCGAAAATCATGGCGATGTTGATCGTCACCGCGATATTGGCGAACAGTCCGAACAGGCCGTAGGTCACGAACATGAAGATGATGACCAGCGCCGCCCCCGCATAGGCGGCGTGCTCGCCGGCGTTGATGGAATCCTGGCCCAAGCCCGGGCCGACGGTGCGCTCCTCGACGATCGTGAGCGGCGCCGGCAAGGCGCCGGCGCGCAACAGGATCGCGAGATCGTTTGCCGACTGCACGGTGAAATTCCCTGAAATCTGGCCCTGGCCGCCGAGGATCGGTTCGCGGATCACCGGCGCGGAAATCACCTTGTTGTCGAGCACGATGGCGAAGCGCTTGCCGACATTGGCCTGCGACGCGGCGGCGAATTTCTGTGCGCCCGAGGAATTGAAGCGGAAATTGACCACGGGCTGACTGGTCTGCTGATCGAAACCGGCCTGGGCGTCAACGAGATCGCCGCCGGACACCAGCACGCGCTTCTCGATGAGATATTTCTCGCCGGGTTGCTGGCCTTCGAGGATTTCGGATTCCTCGGGCGGGTGCGAGGCCTCCGCCTGCTCCGGCGTCATCGACTCGTTGACCATGCGGAAATCAAGCTTGGCCGTTTTGCCGAGGATTTCCTTCAGCCGCGTCGGATCCTGCAGGCCCGGCACCTGGACCAGGATGCGGTCGACGCCTTCGCGCTGGATGCTCGGCTCGACTAGGCCAAGCTCGTTGACGCGGCGCTGGATGATCTCGATCGATTGATCGACGGCTTGGCGGATGCGCTCGGTGATGGCCGGTTCCGTCGGCGTCAGCGTGATCAGCCCGTTGGTTTCGTTGACGTCGACGTCGCGTTGTCCGGTGCTTCCGATGAAGCCGGACATCGGCTGCGACAAGGTGCGCAATTTGCTCAGCGCGTTATCGACGTCGGTGGGACGCGTGATGTGCACTTCCACGTGGTCGCCACGGACCGCGCGGCCGGTGAACGGGACGCGCGCCTCGCGCAAAACGCGCAGCACGTCCTCGTCGAGCGCCTGGAGCCGCTCCTTACGCACCGAGTTGGTATCGACTTGCAGCAGCAGGCTCGAGCCACCCTGCAGGTCGAGACCGAGAACGATGTGACGCTGCGCCCAGTTCGGCCAGCGCGCAACCATGCTTTCGGGGAAGAAATTCGGCACCGTGAACAGGCACACGACCAGCGCCGTGAACACAATAGCCGCCGCCTTCCACCGCGTGAAGAACAACATCGAGTCGAATTTCCTTAAGTTTACGAACGGACGATCAGCTCGCGCTGTCGTCCTTCACCGGCTCGCCTTTGGCGCGCACTTCGCTCACGCTGGCGCGCAAATGGCGCACGCGCACCCCATCCGAGATTTCGATCTCGATGTGCTGGTCGTCAACGACTTTGGTCACCTTGCCGACAAGACCGCCACTGGTGACGACAGTGTCGCCGCGGCGGAGCGCTTTGACCATCTCCTGGTGCTGCTTCACCTTGCGCTGCTGCGGCCGCAAGATCAGAAAGTACATAATCACGATGATCAGGATCAGCGGCATGAACGACGTGAGCATGCTGGCTGAGTTGCCGCCGCCGCCAAATAGGCTGCTCAACGGATTGCTTTGCGCGAATGCGGGCGTAATGAACATAATTCCTCCAATGGGGCGGGCAGGAACGCGCGCCGCCCGGGATGAAGGGCCGCTTTTGCGCGCAAAATCGCGCGGACTATAGCTGCCGTTCGCCCAATTGCAACGTCGCGGGAGCGTTTGGGCAAGCTTGCGAGCGTGGCCTCGCCCCGCTAAGGGAATGGCCGCAACTCGGTGTAAACATGGCCAAATCTCCTCCGCGCTCCAAGACGAATGCGACAAAAACGACCGCTGGCAAACGCCCGGGCGCCCGGTTAGCCGGCAACGATAACGCCGCGCTGCTGACACGGATCGCCGGTGCGCTGGAACGGCTCGCACCGGCCGCGCCGGCGCCGCTCGATATTTCCGCGGCCGAGGCTTTCGTCTGGCACCCCGAAGGCCGCAAGCTCGCGGCGGTGCACCGCGTCAACCGGGTCGACATGTCGCTGTTGAAAGGCATCGACCGGGTGCGCGATCTCCTGGTCGAGAATACCGAACGTTTTGCCCGCGGCCTGCCGGCCAACAATGCCCTGTTGTGGGGTGCGCGCGGCATGGGGAAATCGTCGCTGGTCAAGGCGGCGCACGCCGCGATCGGCGCGGCGCATCCAGCCGCCGGATTAAAACTCATCGAGATTCATCGCGAGGACATCGAGTCGCTGCCGGAACTGATGACGCTTTTGCGCAGCAGGAAAGAGCACTTCATCGTGTTCTGCGACGACCTGTCCTTCGATGCCGAAGACACATCCTACAAATCGCTCAAGACCATGCTCGAAGGCGGCATCGAGGGCCGGCCGGAGAACGTTATCTTCTACGCCACCTCGAACCGGCGCCACCTGATGGCGCGCGACATGATGGAGAACGAGCGGGCGACCGCGATCAATCCCGGCGAGGCGGTCGAGGAGAAGGTCTCGCTGTCGGACCGCTTCGGGCTGTGGCTCGGCTTCCACCGCTGCAGCCAGGACGAATATCTTGCCATGGTCGACAGCTATATCGCCTATTACCGCGTGCCGATGGCCGGCGCCGAGTTGCGCCGCGAGGCGCTGGAATGGGCGACGACGCGCGGCGCGCGTTCCGGACGCGTCGCGTGGCAATATGTTCAGGACTTGGCGGGACGATTAGGCGTGAAGATGGGGAACTGATTTCCCTACGCGCCGCCAAGATACTGCGCCGGGTCGACCGGCGTCGCGCCCTTGCGGATTTCGAAGTGCAGCTGCGGCGAGGTGACGTTGCCGGTCTCGCCGGATTTCGCGATCACTTGGCCGCGTTTCACCGTGTCACCGCGCTTGACCATGATTTCGCTGGCGTCGGCATAGGCGGTGACGAAGCCGTTGGCGTGGCGGATCAAGACCAGATTGCCGTAGCCCTTGAGCTCATTGCCGGCATAGGCGACGACGCCGTCCTCGGCCGCCTTGATCGGCGTACCTTCCGGCACCGCGACATTGATGCCGTCGTTCTGCAAGCCGTTCGGCTTGGGCCCGAAGGCGGCGATGACGCGGCCGCGCACCGGCCAGCGGAAGCTCGGCATGGCGCTCGCGGCTTGTTCGGCTTTGACCGGATGCTCTTCCGCAACCGGCGCGCTTGGCGTGGCCAGACGCGCGCTGTGCGGCGACTCGATCGTCGCCACCGTGGTGGGGGCCGGCACCGGCGCCTCCGCGCGCGGCGCAACCGGCGCCGGATGCTCGCCCATTTCCGGAATGACGATGTGCTCGCCGACCCGCACCATGGTGTCGGGCGGAATGTTATTGGCCCGCGCAATGACCATGACCGGTTTGCCGTAAAGCCGCGCAATGCTGTTGAGCGTTTCGCCGGGCGCGACGACATGCATGCCGGACGGCGCGACCATACCGCCGCGCGGCGGCACATAAGACGCCGCAACCGGCGGCGGGGACGACGCTATGCGCGTCTGCGGCGGCAGCGCTGCCACCGTCGCCGGGCGATAACGCGGGATGACGAGGTGCTCGCCGGGATAGACGGACACACTACCGGTCATGTGATTGGCTTCCCGCAGAGCCGCAACCGGCACGCCGTGCTCACGCGCAATGCTTTCGACGGTTTGCCCCGGCCGGACCGTGACCGCGGTGCCGCCATCCCAGCTCCAGGACGGCGGCGGTGGCGACGCGGCGACCGACCCGGTGACGTCGCCAGCCGGCTGATAGGACCCCATGCCGCGGCCGCCGCCGGAAGCGCCGTTATCGGCGCTGGCGAGGTTCGGCAGCGGACGGCTGTCGATGTGGCTTGCAGGCGCGGTCTGCGGAATCGAGCCGGTAACGTCGCTGCGCGAAGAAGACGAATACGGACGCGAGGGACCGAAACCTTCGTTGAAGCGACCGGAATTGGCGCTACAGCTCGCGACGGCAATTCCGATTAAGGAAATGGCAACCAGTTGCGGCCAAGGGGCCGACCGACGCGCTGCGCACATGGTTACTCGCTCGAACGCAATACAAGGACAAGCGAATAAACAACGTTGGGGTAAACAGGCCTTTAAGTGCCGCGCGGATTTATTCTATGGGGCGTTAAGTGTCTTTGCGGTCACAGTTCGCGCGCCTGACCCGGCAAAAGCGGCACAAAGCGCACGGCAATGAGTTCTTCGCGGGTTAATGCGCCCCCGGGCTGTTTGGTCAGTCTGACGATGTATTGCGCGTCGTGACGCGGACCGAGCGGCAGCACCATCTTGCCGCCCTCGGCGAGTTGAGCGACCAGCGCTTGCGGAACCTCTTCGGCGGCGGCGGTAACCATGATGCGGTCGAACGGCGCCAAATCCGGCGCGCCGGCCATGCCGTCGCCGGCCCGGATCGTCACATTAGTATAGCCCAATGTCTTGAGCCGCTCGCGCGCGGCGTCGGCGAGCGTACGGTAGCGCTCGATGCTGACCACGTCGCGCACGAGCCGCGCCAAGATCGCCGTCTGGTAGCCCGAGCCGGTGCCGATCTCCAGAACACGGTACTGGGGCTCGACCTCGAGCTTTTCCGTCATGTAGGCGACGACGAAGGGCTGACTGATGGTCTGACCGCAGGCGATCGGCAAAGCCTGATCGGCGTAGGCGCTTTCGCTAAATCCCGGAGCGACGAAATATTCGCGCGGCACCTCGTCCATGGCGCGCAGCACGGCCTTATCGCCGATGCCGCGCCGGCGCAGCGCGAGTTGAAACTCCATGCGTTCAACGTCGTCGGCTGCGGGAGCTGCGACCACTTTGTCCTCGCCTTAGGAGCGATTCCTGCGGCTTTTTACCACTATACAAGGATCGCTTATACTCGGTTGCCGCCGCTGGGTGACGCGGGTCGGCGGCGCGCCGCGGTAGGTCGTGCCGTGGATGGAACCAAAAACACTGCCCGGCGTTATGGGGCAGCACGGGGTCGAAATGACAGCTGAGCCAAGTACAGTTGTGCCAAGTCCCGCGCCAAGCACGGCTGGCGGCAAACGCGTTCTCGTAGTCGAGGACGAGCTGATGATCCGCATGCTGCTCGAAGGCATGCTGACCGATCTCGGCCATACCGTCGCCGCGGAGGCGGGCAGTATCGAAGAGGCATTGTCGCTTGCCAAAGCGGCCGAATTCGACATCGCCATCCTCGACGTCAATCTCAACAGCAAGCCGATTACGCCTGTGGCCGAGCTACTGGCGGCGCGCGGCGTGCCGTTCGTGTTCGCCAGCGGCTATGGCCAGCGCGGCGTCCCGGAAGCCTTCCGCCAGAATCCCGCGCTGCAGAAGCCGTTCCAAATCGAGGCGCTGGCGCAAGCCATCGATGCCGCACTGGCGAAGGCCGTGAGCTAAACGCCTTTGGCAAAGAGCTTGGCGAGCCCGGACATGATCGGCTCATCGGTGATGTCGATCCGCAGCGGGGTGACCGCGATGCAGTTGTCTTCGAGCGCGGCGAGATCGGTGCCGTGTTCGAACTTGAACGCGTTCTGCCGCGTATAGGCGATCCAGTAATAGGGATTGCCGCGGCCGTCCCTGCGCTCGTCGATATGGAGCCGCTCCTGCCGGCGGCG
This sequence comes from uncultured Alphaproteobacteria bacterium, assembly GCA_963822935.1. Classification (GTDB taxonomy): domain Bacteria; phylum Pseudomonadota; class Alphaproteobacteria; order Rhizobiales; family Xanthobacteraceae; genus BOG-931. The sequence continues at coordinate 70,811 of CAWGJP010000019.1, read as the reverse complement.
ACCGAGCGTCGACACCGCGATGCCCTTGACCTCTTCGGGCCGGCAATCGGGAAAATTGACATTGATCAGCACGTCGCGGCGGACGCCCTCATTGAGGATGCGGCGCACGATGTCCGGCGCATGGCGCAGGCTGGTATCCCAGAACGGCGGCTGGCCGCTGCTCGATTTATAGGCCTGCGACAGCGCGATCGCGGGAATGCCGAGCACGGCGCCTTCCATCGCGCCGGCGACGGTGCCGGAATAGATGACATCCTCGCCGACATTGCGGCCGCGATTGACGCCGGACAGCACCAGATCGATCTGCTTGCCGTCGAGCACATGGCGCGCGCCCATGATGACGCAATCGGTCGGCGTGCCGCGCACCGCGAAACGGCGCTCGGCGACCTCGCGCAGCCGCAACGGATCGTTCAGCGACAGCGAATGCGCCACGCCGGACTGATCGTGCTCCGGCGCCACCACCCAGACGTCGTCGGAGAGCGTGCGCGCGATGTCGGCGCAGACGTCGAGACCGTGCGAATGGATGCCGTCGTCGTTGGTGACTAAAATTCTCACGCGTTATTTCTCGACCGCTTTCATCCCGCCCATATAGGGCTGCAGCACCTCCGGCACCGCGATCGATCCGTCGGCCTGCTGATAGGTCTCCATCACCGCGATCAGCGCGCGGCCGACGGCGACGCCAGAGCCGTTGAGCGTGTGCAGGTGACGAACGTCGCGGCCCTCTTTGCTGCGGTAGCGTGCGTTCATGCGCCGCGCCTGGAACTCGCCGCAGATCGAGCACGACGAAATCTCGCGGTACATGTTTTGCCCAGGTAGCCATACCTCGATGTCGTAAGTCTTTTGTGACGCAAAGCCCATGTCGCCGGTGCACAGCGTCATCACCCGGTAATGCAGATCAAGCCGGCGCAAGATTTCCTCGGCGCATGACAACATGCGCTCATGCTCGTCCTTGGATTGCTCGGGCGTGGTGATGGAAACTAGCTCCACCTTGGTGAACTGATGCTGCCGGATCATGCCGCGGGTATCTTTGCCAGCCGCGCCCGCTTCAGCGCGGAAGCACGGCGTGCAGGCGGTGAGCCGCATTGGCAGTTGCGCTTCGTCAACGATGGATTCCCGGACGAGATTGGTCAACGGAACCTCGGCGGTTGGGATGAGCCAAAACTCTTCAATCGTCTCAGCATTCTGAATTAATCGATCGATCGTCTCCTTAGGTTTGGTATGATGCTTTTCAATTTCCCGATCGAGTGGTTTCAGAATTTCTTCGAGTCGCTTTGTGCGCCAAGCCATTTCCGCCGAAATAAACTGGTCATCTCGGAACTTGGGGAGCTGGCCTGTGCCAAACATCACTTCGTCGCGTACCAAGAGCGGCGGCGAAATCTCGGTGTAGTTGTGCGGCTCACTGGTGTGCACATCAAGCATGAATTGCCCAAGCGCGCGTTCGAGCCGCGCCAATCCTTTTTTCAGCACGACAAATCGCGCGCCAGATAGCTTCGCGGCGACATCGAAATCCATCTGGCCGAGCGCTTCGCCCAGATCGAAATGTTGCTTCGGCACGAACGCGTAATCGCGCCGCGCGCCGAAGCGATGATGCTCGACATTGTCGTCCGCGCTCCTGCCATCCGGTACTTCAGGGAGCGGGAGATTTGGGATTTGCGCCAGCGTGTCGTTTAGCCCTTGGGAAGCCTCTTTCTCTTCGGCTTCCATATTCGGAATTGCTTCCTTCAATTCCGCGACTTCCGCCATCAGGCTCTTGGCCTTGGCTTCATCCTTGTTCTTCTTCGCCTCGCCGATTTCCCTCGACACCGCATTGCGTCGTGCCTGCACCGCTTCGAGCTTCTGGATCGCCGAGCGGCGTTCTTCGTCGAGCGCGATCAGCCGCTTCGCTTCGCCCGGCAGCCCGCGCCGCGCCAGTCCGGCGTCGAATGCGCCAGGATTATCGCGAATGAAGCGGATGTCGTGCATTAGGTAGCGCCCTCCTCGGCGTCATGGTCGGACTTGTTCCGGCCATCCACGTCTTTGTCGCTGCGGCGCTCAAGACGTGGATGCCCGGGTCAAGCCCGGGCATGACGAATCAATAGATAACAATACCTCGTTTCACTCCGCGGGCTTCGCCGCCGCAGCAGCCGCCGCCGCGCGTTCGGCGGCCACGCGCTTTTCGACCATCCGCACCGACCAGACCGAGCCCTCGTAGAGGGCGAGTAGCGGCAGCGCAAGCGACATCTGGCTGAGCACGTCCGGCGGCGTGAGCACGGCGGCGATGACGAAGGCGATGACGATAAAATACCGGCGCTTGGCCTTGAGCTGATCGGAGGTGATGATGCCGACGCGGCCGAGCAGCGTCAGGATCACCGGCAGCTGAAAGGCGACGCCGAATGCGAGTATCAGCTTCATCATCAGCGACAGGTAATCCTCGACCTTCGGCAGCAGCTCGATGGTCGCTTCGCCCGGGACGCCGGTCTGCTGCATCGAGAGCGAAAACCGCGCCAGCATCGGCCAGACCACGAAATAGACGACGCACGAACCCAGCACGAAAAAGATCGGCGTCGCGATCAGATAGGGCAGGAAAGCCTGCCGCTCGTTGCGGTAAAGCCCCGGCGCGACGAACATGTAGATCTGCGTGGCGATCACCGGGAACGCGATGAAGACGCCGCCGAACATCGCCACCTTGAGCTGCACGACAAAATATTCGAGCAGCCCGGTATAGATGAACTTGGAGTTGGCCGCGCCGGCCACCCAGATGTAGGGCCAAGTGAGAATGTTGTAGATGTGCCGGGCGAAGAAGAAGCAGACCACCATGGCGATGACGAAGGCCGCCGCCGCTTTGATCAGGCGCGAGCGCAACTCGATCAGGTGATCCATCAAGGGCGCCTTGGTGGACTCGATCTCCTTCTCTTCGTCTTCGCGGCTGATTTCAGCCATCAGTTTCGCTCGGTGCTCGGCGGCTCGGCGGCAACCGTAACAGGCTCCGGCGTCGGTGCGGTGGCAGCCGGCGCCGCCGCGTCAGGCAGCGGCAGTTCGGGTTCGGCGCTGGAGGCGGACAACGCGGGCGTGGAAGGGGCGACCGGCTTCAACTCGACCGTGGCCTCCGCCGTCAACTCGGCCGGCTTCGCGTCGGCGGGCAGGGCGAGCGATGTCTCGACATCTTTGCCGACCGTCTCGAGATCGGTCCGTACGTCCTTCAAAGGGTCGTAGTTTTTAATATCGCTCGCCATGTCGTCGACCTGCTTTTTCAGGTCGGCCATGTCGGCCTCGCGCAGCGCCTCGTGAAACTGATTTTGGAAGTCCGCGGCCATGCCGCGGATCTTGCGCGTGTACTGGCCCAGCGTGCGCATGACGGTGGGCAGCTCTTTCGGCCCGATGACGATCAGCGCGACGACGCCGATCAGCAGAAATTCGGTCCAACTGATGTCGAACATAGGAGACTCTCCGCCGCGGCATCCCTCGTTACCGCAGCCACCGCGCAAGCCTGCGAAATCAAGGAACCATTGGCGGTCGCGATCCGCGCGACGGCAGGCCCCGCGCTAGACCTTGCTCTCGGATTCGGCGCGCTGCTTGATGTCGGCCGGCGCCTGATGGTCGATGGTCCGAAGCGGCGCGTCGGACTTGGCGGCGTCGACCGTGTCGTCGTCGGCCATGCCCTTCTTGAAGGCTTTGATGCCCTTGGCGACGTCGCCCATCATGTCCGAGATCTTGCCGCGGCCGCCGAAGACCAGCAGCAGGACGGCGCCGACGATCAACCAGTGCCAGATGCTCAAAGAACCCATAAAATCCTCCGTCCGCCATACGCTTACAATGGCGCGCGCCTGCGGCGAGATGCCGATTTTAGCCGAAACTAGGCGTCGGGACCGGCAAAAACAAGCGCGACGGCAATGCCGTCACGCCGCAGGGTGAATGGGGCCGCGCACTCCAGCTAGCGCGGCACAATGGCGAAAGATCGATATTCGGGGCGTTTTATTCCTCGCTGTGCTCGACCCGCGGAGCCAAGCCGAGGTCGAGATCCTCCGGTCCGAGCGGCTCTTCGTCGTCGCGCAGCGCCGGATCGTCGGAGGGAACCGGTACGGAAAAGTCTGCCGGCAACGTGGCATCGACCAGTCCCGCACCCTTGAGCTCGTCGAGGCCGGGCAGATCGGTCAACGCGTCGAGCCCAAAATGCGACAGGAAGGCCTCGCTGGTTCCGTAGGTCACCGGACGGCCGGGCGCCTTGCGCCGGCCGCGCAGCCGCACCCAGCCGGTTTCGAGCAACACGTCGAGCGTCCCCTTCGAGGTCGAGACGCCGCGGATTTCTTCGACCTCGGCGCGCGTCACCGGCTGATGATAGGCGACGATGGCGAGCGTCTCGATCGCGGCGCGCGACAGCTTCCGCGTCACCACGGATTCATGCGTCAATAGCCACGCCAAATCGTTGGCCGTGCGCAGCGTCCACTTGCCGCCGACGCGCACCAGATTGACGCCGCGCGGCGCATAGTCCCGCTGCAATTGCACGAGCAGTGCGCGCACGTCGGTGCCGGCAGGAAGCCGCGCCGCCAAGGCCTTCTCGTCAAGCGGCGCCTCGGCGGCAAACAGCAGCGCCTCGAGGATGCGCAATTCCTCCGCGCGCTCCCCGGCACTCTCCTGCTGCTCGTCGTCTTTGTCGCCGACAATCACACGCATTTCCGCGACCTTCCCCATTGGTTCGTATCCCCTCTTACCCATTCCTCGAGTTCGGCTGCCATTGCTGCGGCAGCCTGATCTTCGCTTGGATTGCCGTTTTGCGGGCTCTGCCGCTTGCGCAAATAAAGCGGCGTGAACGAGCCCTGCTGCTGCACTTCCATCTGGCCTTCGCGCACCAATTCGAGCATCGCGGCGAAGCTCGACGCCAGCACGGTCGAGCGGTGCGACGGATCGACCAGATAGTCGATGAGATATTGGTCGAGCGGGCTCCAGTCCAAGGATTGGCCGACCAGCCGTTCGAGCGCCTCGCGCGCCTCGGCGAGCGACCACACCGTGCGCTTGGGCATGCGCACGAAGGACCTCGCCTTGGTCTGCCGCCGCCCGGCATAGGCCGACAGCAGGTCGTAAAGCGTCGCCGACCATTCCGGCCGCTTGATCTCGGCGATCGGCTCCGGCTGGCCGCGCTGGAAGACGTCGCGGCCGAGCTGCGGCCGATTGATCATCTGCTCGGCAAATTTCCGGATCGCCTCAAGCCGCCGCAGCCGCTGCGCCAGGGCATTCGCCATATCCTCGGCGCTGACGCCCTCGGCGGGATGCGCTTGCGGCAGCAGCAGCCGCGATTTGAGGTAAGCGAGCCACGCCGCCATCACCAGATAATCGGCGGCGAGCTCCAGCCGCATTTTTCGCGCCGCTTCGATAAAGGCGAGGTACTGATCGGCAAGCGCAAGAATTGAGATCTTGGCGAGGTCGACTTTTTGCTGGCGCGCCAGCGTCAGCAACAGGTCGAGCGGACCTTCGAAGCCCTCGACGTCGACCACCAGCGCCGGCTCGTCGGTGGCGCGCGCGGAGAGCTCCGCTTCGAACTGGTCTTCGCTCGCTTCTTGAGGAGTCATGCGGAACCCGCTGCAGGCTCGGCGCCCGCCATCAGCTTGAAGAATTCGGCGCGGCGCGCGGCGACATCGATCGGCGCTGGCGGCTGGCGCAACGCCAGCGCGGCCGCAGCACGGCGCGCGGCTTCGCCCGCGAGCTGGGGTGCCGCCGCCGCAACCACAAGCATTTCGTCTATCTTGCCGTTGCAATGCAGGATCATGTCGCAACCGGCTGCGGTCGCTGCCTTTGTGCGCTCGGCTAGCGCGCCGGACAGCGCGCCCATCGAAACATCGTCGCTCATCAGGAGCCCCAAAAACCCAATCGAATCACGAATCACATCCCGCACTATAGTGACCGAAGTCGTGGCCGGCGCGACCGGGTCGATGGCGCTAAACACAACATGTGCGGTCATTCCCAGCGGCAGGCCGGCGAGCGGGCGGAAAGCCGCGAAATCCGTCAATTCGAGCGTCGCCCGGTTGGTACTGACCACCGGGAGCTTCTCGTGGCTGTCCGCTGTGGCACGACCATGGCCGGGCATGTGCTTGAGCACCGGCAGAACCCCGCCCTCGATCAGGCCTGCCGCGAACGCGCCGGCAATGGCCGCGACCTTTGCGGGCGCCGCGCCATAGGCGCGGTCACCGATGATGGGATCGCCCCCCGGAACCGGCACATCCGCCATCGGCGCACAATCGACATCGATGCCCAGCGCAGCGAGATCGGCCGCAATCAACCGCGCGCCCAATCGCGCGGCGGCAAGGCCGCTTTCCCGGTGGCGGTCGTAAAGCACGCCATAGGCGGCGCCCGGCGGATAGCTCGGCCAATGCGGCGGCCCGAGCCGCTGCACCCGGCCGCCTTCCTGATCGATCAGCACGGGCGCCTGGCGGCCGACAAGGCTGCGAAACTCGCCGATCAAGCGGCGCAATGATTGAGGATCCGCGACATTGCGCTTGAAGACGATGAGACCCCAAGGCTCGGCTTCCTTGAGGAATTGCCGCTCCCGGGGCGTCAACGCAGGTCCCGCCACACCGGTAATGAAGGCGCGCATCAGACCTGATCCCTGGCGCCAAGCGGGTCGGATCGCCGCGATCGCGCTACCCGCCGCTTAGCTTGCGGTGCGCGTGAGGGTCAAGCGTTAAGGCCCTGAAATCCCCGCCTTAATCCCGTTGCACAAGGCAACTTCCACCGGCGGCCTTTAAGCTTGAGCACACCTGCGCCGCCTGGTCCGCCGAGGCAAAGGGGCCGACCAGCGCGCGGTAATAGACGCCCTTGGCGCCAAGATCGGCGCGCCGGATAATCGGGGCGCGGCTGCCAAGCTGGCTAGGATATTTGGCGCGTAGCGTCCGGAACTCCGCTTGCGCATCCGCTTCGCTGCGCTGGGAGGTAACCTGCACGGCATAGCCGCCGCCGGCGGCTGGCGGCGCCTCGGCGCGCTCGGTCGAATTGGCCTCGGCGGGCCGCGCGAGCGCGGTCCTGGTGCGGGCCGGGGCCGGTGCGGCGCCATTCTGGTCGGGAACGATGGACAGCGGGCCGTTGGCCTCAGCCCGCGGCGCGGGCGCAGGTCTCGTCTGCTGCACGGCGGTGCGAGCCGGCACAGTCCGTAGCGGCGCCGGCTGGGGCGCGAGCGAGGCATCGGCTGTCGCCGTCCCCATCTGATCGGTTCGGATGATCACGGTGTGGACCTTCCTCGGCGCCGGCGACAGGGTACCCGGGGCCGAAGGAGTCGGCGCCGGGCTTTGGCCCGGCGGCCAAATCGACGGTGCCGGTGAGGCCGGCGCGGTGTTGGCTTGTAGCGGCTGAGATGGTGCCGGCGTAGCAGGCTGCTGCGGGAAGGCTGCGCCGACGGAAGCCAAGGCGGCTCCCTGTGCGGAACTCGGAACGCCGGCCTGACCGGAATTTGGATCGGGGAAAATCGGGACGGTCGCTACCACACGCGGTGCCGGGTTTGCCGGCGCGGGCACGTCGACCGGCTGCTCCTCGCGCGAAACGAGCTTTTCACCAGACGTTGCACCGGAGTCTGCCTGTTCGGACGCGTTCGATTTCGGCTTGTTCGGCACGATCTTGTTGGGCCCGCCGTCGGCCTTGATGATCGGCGGCAGCGACGGCAGCATCGAATTGCCGAACATGGCGCGATAGGCGAAGGCGCCCGCGGTCCCGAGCACGGCTAATCCCAACACGGCGGCGACGACAATGAGGCCGCTGCGCCGCCGGCCGGCGGGAGCTTCGTCCTCATAATCTTCCAGCGCGTAAGCTTCGTCGGCCGCGTCTTGCTGTTCCGGATCATCATAGTCACGGTCGTCAAACGGCTGCGACAGGAAGCCGGGCGGCTGACGGCTTAAAGATTGCGCCGGCGGCGGCTCGTCGTGAAATCGAATCCGTTCCGGCAAGGCATGATCGCGGGCGCCATTCAAACTGCGCGACGGGGCCGGATATGCGTGCTCAGCCGGCGCCTCGTCGGCATTGACGTAGGACGGCGGGCCGGGGCGAAAAGTCGGAAGAAAGTCAGCCTGCGGCGCCGGGGCGGCGCGCTCGTCGGGAGCGGCGTCGTAATCCTCCGCGGCCGGTTCGCTCTGTTGCGCGTAGCGATCGTCAGCAGCCCAATCGAGGCCGCCGGCGGGCTGATCCAACGTGGGACCGCTTCGCGTATCGCGATCGTAGTCGCGCGCCGGTTCGCTCTGGCCGATGAGCCGGGCCAATTCGGCAAGCGGATCGTCCGGCTGGGCGCGTGCCGGCCCGCCGCCGTCGCGGCCACGGTAGGAACGGAAATTGTTGTCGGCCATCGAATGCGCCCCCGATTCAGGCGTTACGCGATACTAGGCTTGTGTCGAAACTCTGTCCCGACCTGCGCTCACTTGTCTTCGCATGTCACGTCGAAGGGCGCAGCAATCACCGCATCTCGTCTGGCGCCGCGACCCCCAGCAAGTTGAGACCCGACGCGAGTACGGTGGCCACGCCTTGTACGAGCACAAGCCGGGCCTCGGTCACTTGTCGATCATCTTGGATAATGAAGCGTAAATGAGGCGAGGCATTGCCCAGCGTATAAAGCGCGTGAAATTCGGAGGCTAAGTCGAACAGATAAAAGGCGATTCGGTGCGGTTCGTGCGCCGCCGCCGCAGCCTCGACGATTCGTGGGTAAAGCGCAATTCGCCGCACCAGCGCGAGTTCCGCCGGATCCGAAAACCGATCCAGATTCGCGACGTCAGCCAGTCCTAACATGTCCGCTGGAAGGTCCGGGAACGCCGCTCGGGCATTGCGAAAGATGGATTGCGCCCGAGCGTGACCGTACTGGACGTAGAACACCGGATTGTCGCGCGACTGCTCCAAGACCTTGGCGAGGTCGAAGTCGAGCACGGCGTCGTTTTTGCGGAACAGCATCATGAAGCGGACGGCGTCGCGGCCGACTTCATCTACGACTTCGCGGAGCGTCACGAACTGCCCTGCCCGCTTCGACATTCTCACCGGCTCACCGGCGCGCATGAGCTTGACGAGCTGCACGACCTTGATGTCGAGATCCGCCTTGCGATCGCTCAGCGCCGCGACGGCCGCCTGCAGCCGCTTGATATAGCCGGCATGGTCGGCGCCCCAGACATCGATCAGCGTGCGAAAACCGCGCGCTATCTTGTTGGCATGATAGGCGATATCGGATGCAAAATAAGTATAGGAGCCATCCGACTTCATCAGCGGGCGATCGACGTCGTCGCCAAATGCCGTCGAGCGGAACAGGGTCTGCTCACGGTCTTCCCAGTCCTCGACCGGCGCACCCTTCGGCGGCGGCAAGCGACCTTGATAGACGTGACCGCGCTCACGCAGCCATTCGATGGTTCGGGCGATGAGATCGATCGAGTTGGCGCCGTGCTCTTCCTGGAAGATCAGCGTCCGCTCGTAGAAGAAATGCTCCTGGCTCACGCCCAAGGCGGCAAGATCCCCGCGGATCGAAATCATCATTTGTTCGAGAACGATGGCGCGAACCACCGAAAGCCTCTCGGCTTCCGGACCATCTTTAAGGGCCTCGCCAAAGGTCTTGGCGACGAGCGCGCCGACCGGCTTGAGATACTCGCCCGGATAAAGCCCTTCCGGAATTGCGCCGATGTCCTCGCCTAAGGCTTCGCGGTAACGCAGATAGGCCGAGCGCGCGAGCGCATCGACCTGGGCGCCGGCGTCATTGACGTAATACTCGCGGGTGACCTTGTAGCCGGTGAAAGCCAGCAGATTGGCCAGCGCATCGCCGAACACCGCGCCCCGACCGTGGCCGACATGCATCGGTCCGGTCGGATTGGCCGAGACATATTCGACATTCACCGGCACGCCACCGCCAACGTCGCTTTTGCCGAAATCGGAACCGAGCCGGACCGCGCTGCGCAAGGCGTCGATCCAGGCGCCGGCTTTGAGAGTCAGATTGATGAATCCCGGTCCGGCCACATCGACCCTGGTCACAAGATCGTCGGCGCGAAGTTTGTCCGCAATCGCCTCGGCGAGATCGCGCGGCTTCTTGCCGGCATCCTTGGCCAGCACCATGGCCGCATTGGTGGCGATGTCGCCGTGCGTCGGGTCGCGTGGCGGTTCGACCGTCACGCGCGATTGATCGAGGCCTGCCGGCAATGCGCCTGCGGCGATCAGTGCATCGGTCGCGCCGCGGACGCGCGCCAGAAGCTCGGCGAAAATGTTCTTTGTGACCATGAGTGCGTCGCGCGCCTAACGCAATTCGGGGGTCGAGTCAAAGAACCGGCCGTGCTCGGCGAGCGCATAGCGGTCGGTCATGCCGGCGATGAAATCGGCGATGTGCCGCGCCCGCGCGGCGGCGTCGAGGCCGGCGAGCCCTTGTTGCCACTCCTCCGGCAAGTCGCCGGGATGCGTGGTGTAAAGAGCGAACAGGTCGCTCACCACGCCTGCCGCTTCGTCCATCACGCGCATGACGCGCGGATGCCGATACATATGAGGCTTGAGGAAGGCTTTGATGGCGCGATCGGCTTCCGCCACGTCCGCCGAGAAGCCGGCGACAGGGGCGGCCGCGTTGCGTACGTCGTCAGCCGAGCGCGGGCCTAGTCCGGCTAGCCGGCGGCCGGTCTCGGCGACCACGTCATCGATAAGGAAGCCGATGAGCTGCCGGATCAGCTCATGGACAAGCCGATGTTCGTCGAGGTCCGGGTAGGTCGCGCGGATGTCGTGGATGATGCGGCCGGGCAGCGGCACCGCGGCGATGTCGTCGATCTGAAACAATGCGGCGCGCAAGCCGTCGTCGATATCATGGGCGTCATAGGCGATGTCGTCGGCAAAGGCGGCGATTTGCGCTTCGACCCCAGCAGAGCTCCATAATTGCAGGTCTTGGAGCTTGTCATAGGCCAGGATCGTCGCCGGAGCGCCATGATCGCGATAGCGGCCGAGTGGCGAACCGCTGCGATCGGTCAGCGGGCCGTTGTGCTTGACCAGGCCCTCCAGCGTTTCCCAGGTCAGATTCAAGCCGTCGAAATTCGGGTAGCGGCGCTCCAGCGCGGTGACGATGCGCAGGGTCTGGGCATTGTGATCGAAACCGCCGAACGCGGCGAGGCAGGCATCAAGCGCGCGCTCGCCAGCGTGGCCGAACGGCGGATGGCCGAGGTCGTGGGCGAGCGCCAGCGCCTCGGCGAGGTCTTCGTCGAGACAAAGCCGGCGGGCGAGCGCGCGGGCTACTTGTGTCACTTCGAGCGTATGTGTGAGCCTCGTGCGGTAGTGATCGCCTTCGTCGAAAACGAAGACTTGGGTCTTGTGCTTGAGGCGGCGGAACGCGGTCGAATGGATGATGCGGTCGCAGTCGCGGCGGAAGGCGCTGCGGCTTTGGCTCGCGGGCTCGGCGTGGAGCCGGCCACGGCTATAGGCCGGATCGCAGGCATAACGGGCGTGCGTCGATGCAGCTGCCATGGTTGCAAACTCAATAGGCCTCAATGCGGCCCGGCCGGCAATTGACGTTAACTCCGGGCGCACTTAACTATCCCATTGAGATCGTTGCAATCGGCGCAGGCGAAATCGGAGCCAAAATGGCTGACAACGTGATCGTCACCGAACGGGCGGCGAAAAAGATCGGCGAAATTCTCGGCCGCGAGCCGGCCGGAACGATGCTGCGCGTCTCCGTCGAAGGCGGCGGCTGTTCTGGCTTCCAATATAAGTTCGACACCGAAAAGAGCCGGGCTGACGACGACATCGTGATCGAGAAAAGCGGCGCCACAGTGCTGATCGATCCGGTGTCGCTCAATTACATGGCCGGCTCGGAAATCGATTTCGTCGACGACCTGATCGGCTCGTCGTTCAAGGTCAATAATCCGAAAGCGACCGCCTCGTGCGGTTGCGGCACCAGCTTCGCGCTCTAACTCTTTAAGACCTTCCTTGCGCATCGCCACCTGGAACGTCAATTCGATCAAGCAGCGGCTTGATTCCGCACGCACTTGGCTGGCCGAGCGCCAGCCCGACATCGTGTGCCTGCAGGAGACCAAATGCGTCGACGATGCCTTCCCGCGCATGGAGTTTGAGACGCTCGGCTATAACGTCGCCGTGCACGGCCAGAAGACGTTCAACGGTGTCGCGCTGTTGTCGAAATTTCCATTCGATGAAGTGAAAAACGGCCTGCCCGGCGACGACCGGGACGATCATGCCCGCTTCATTGAAGGTGTCATCTCGACGGCGCACGGCGCGCTGCGGATCGCCAGCATCTATCTGCCCAACGGCAATCCGCCGGACACCGAAAAATACACCTATAAGATCGGCTGGATGAAACGGCTGGCCGCTTACGCGCGCGACCGCCTGTCACTGGAAGAGCCGCTGATCATGGCCGGCGACTACAACGTCATCCCGACCCCGGCCGATGCCAAAAATCCGCAAGCCTGGACTGGAGACGCCCTGTTTCTGCCGAAGACGCGCGACGAATACCGCGCGCTGGTCAATCTCGGCCTGACCGACGCCATCCGTGCGGCCAGCGACGATGCTGGGCTTTATACCTTCTGGGACTATCAGGCCGGTGCCTGGCAAAAGAACAACGGCATCCGCATCGATCATCTGCTGCTGTCCCCTGCCGCAGCCGACCGGCTGCGCGACGCCGGCATCGACCGCCACGTGCGGACCTGGGAAAAGCCGTCCGACCACGTGCCGGTGTGGATCGATTTGGAAATCGAGGTGAAGTAGCTGTTCAGTCTGCGCTTCGCACGTCCATTGCAATCGGCGCGGCGTGGGTCTTGCTATGGGCTCTTATCGGCCTTCCCGCCGCTCCTCAAGGAGTGCGGCTACCACCGAGGCCCCGTTCTTTAGACACGGCAACCGTTCAGCCAAAAGCGACTGTGGCAGTAAGGCACGGGCGCGCCGGATGACGCCCTACCGGACTAGTCGCGCCAACCTTTTCTCTTGTTCGTCTTCATCGTCAGGCATGGCAGATGCTAATCCCGCCGGCCCTTCAGCCAATCCTCGAGATAAACCAGCGCGAGAGCGCGATCGTCGTCGCTGGCGTGCTGAAAATCAGTATCGTAGAGCGGCTTGACCCAGCTTTCATCGTTGCCGGCGCAATCTTTGCCGAGCGTGAGCCACATCAGGCCGCGCGCGGCTTGCTTCGGCACAGCCTGACCGCGGAACAGCATGTCGCCCAGCGCGATTTCGGCGCGGCAATGGCCCTTGGTCGCGGCAAGCAGGAACCAGCGCGCCGCCTGATGCGGATCGCTCGGCTTACCGTTGAGGTAAAGCCGGCCGAGCTCATATTGGGCCTCGGCATCGCCGAAATAGGTGGCGGCGTAGTCGAACATCTCGCGCGCCCGATCCGGATTGGCCTCGATCGCCGAATTCGGGATGCCGTTCTGATAGTAGTGCCCCAGCGCGACAAAGGCATTGGCGACAAACCGCGCCTGCGGCGTGCCCGGCACTTCGTCGGGATGTGCATTGGCGATTTGGCTGAAATAGTTGAAGGCACGCAGTTCATCGCGCGGCACGCCGTCGCCATCGGCATACATGCGGCCGAGCTTCCATTGCGCCACCGGTTCGCCTTGCTCGGCCGCATATTGCAGGGCGGTCAATGCGCTCGATTTGGCTCCGGCTTCCGGGGCGTGCGCGCTGGCCCGCAAACTGTCGCTCGGCGTCAACGACGCCGTCGCCGGCGTCGTTGTACCGTCGAAGGCGAGCGCCGGGGGCGGCGTGAACAAGCCGCCCTGCCCGCTCAATCCGAAAGCGAAGCACAGCGCGCCGACGAGCCCGATCGCGGTCCGGCCCGTCGCGATATGCGCTATGGCCCTAGACATCCGCATAGCAAGACTTCTCGGCCGCGGCGCCAGGATGGGTCACCGCGCCGTCGCGCGCCGTTCCCACCTGCTGGGCGTATTTCCAGATATAGCCGGAGGTGTATTCAGTCTCGCGCGGCTTCCACTCTTTGCGCCGGCGCTCGAACTCCTCTTTGCTGACCTCGACGTCGAGCGTTCCCTTGTCGCCGTCGAGCTTGATGATGTCGCCGTCGCGGACGAGCGCGATCGGGCCGCCGACTGCCGCTTCCGGGCCGATATGGCCGACGCAGAAGCCGCGCGTGGCGCCAGAGAAGCGGCCGTCGGTGATCAGCGCGACCTTGCCGCCCATGCCCTGACCATAGAGCGCCGCGGTGGTCGACAGCATTTCCCGCATGCCGGGCCCGCCTTTCGGACCTTCGTAGCGGATCACCAGCACGTCGCCTTCCTTGTACTTCTTGTTCTTGACCGCATCGAAGCAGGCTTCCTCGCCGTCGAAGCAGCGTGCCGGTCCGGAGAACTGCATGCGCTCCATCCCGGCAACTTTCACGATCGCCCCTTCCGGTGCGAGATTACCTTTCAGTCCGACGACGCCGCCGGTCGGCGAAATCGGCTTGTTGGCCGGATAGATGACGGCCTGATCGGGATTCCACTTCACCGATTTCAGGTTCTCGGCGATGGTTCGGCCGGTGACCGTGAGGCAGTCGCCATGGAGGTAACCATGGTCGAGCAGCGTCTTCATCAGCAGCGGAACGCCGCCAGCTTCAAACACGTCTTTGGCGACATAGCGACCGCTCGGTTTCAAATCCGCGATATAAGGTGTCTTTTTCAGGACTTCGGCGACGTCGAACAGATCGAATTTGACGCCGCATTCATTGGCGATGGCCGGCAGATGCAACGCGGCATTGGTCGAGCCGCCGGTGGCGGCAACGACTGCTGCGGCGTTCTCCAGCGCCTTGCGGGTGACGATGTCGCGCGGGCGAATATTTTTGGCGATGAGATCCATGATCATCTCGCCAGCCAGCATGCAGAACTTGTCGCGAATCTCGTACGGCGCCGGCGCGCCGGCCGAATACGGCAAAGCGAGCCCGATCGCTTCGGAGATTGTCGCCATGGTATTGGCGGTAAATTGTGCGCCGCAAGCGCCAGCCGACGGGCAGGCGTTCTGCTCCAGCGTCTCCAGGTCGGCATCGTTCATCGCGCCGACCGAGTGCTTACCCACGGCCTCGTAAACGTCCTGGATGGTAACCGGCTGGCCTTTGAATGTGCCGGGCAGGATCGAGCCGCCATAGATATAGATTGACGGCACATTGAGCCGGCACATCGCCATCATCATGCCGGGCTGCGACTTGTCGCAGCCGGCGACGCCGATCAGGGCGTCATAAGAGTGCCCGCGCACCGTCAATTCCACAGAATCGGCAATGACTTCGCGCGACGGCAGCGAAGCCTTCATGCCGGCATGGCCCATAGCGATGCCATCGGTCACGGTGATGGTGCAGAATTCGCGCGGCGTGCCGCCCCGGGCGGCAACCCCCTGTTTGACGGCCTGGGCTTGGCGCATAAGCGCGATATTGCAGGGCGCCGCCTCGTTCCAGCACGTGGCAACGCCGACGAAGGGCTGATGGATCTGCTCCCGCGTCAGTCCCATCGCATAGTAGAACGAGCGGTGCGGCGCGCGATCGGGACCTTCAGTCGCGTGGCGGCTCGGCAGTCGTAATTTCAGGTCTGTTTTGGCGTCCATAACTTCAGCGGGCTGTACTCGAGCCCCTTCGCCCCTTTCCCCCGGCCCTAACAAAGAAAGACCGGAAGTACGCAACGACCTAAAATCCACGATGGATCGGTCGTCCGCCAAGGATGTCGAGAAATCCTATGGCTAAAAAGCGGCGTTTGACGCGTGTGCAGTGCAGTAATGCGAAATGTTCCTTCGCTGTTGCAGCGAAGCCACAGATTCGAGCGTCTGGACGCCGGGCGGTTAGGTTGCGGTTTACCAAACCGCGGTCGGACTGCGACCATAGGGCGTGCCGAAACGCCTGACCAAAGACTTCTTCAATCGCAGTGTTCATGAGGTTGCGCCCGAACTGATCGGCGGGACGCTCCTCGTTAGTGGCGTTGGCGGCCGCCTGGTCGAGGTCGAGGCCTACCACCATACCGAACCGGCAGCGCACAGCTTCCGCGGTCCGACCGAGCGCAATGCCGTGATGTTCGGCCCGCCCGGCTATGCCTATGTCTACCGCTCCTACGGCCTCCATTGGTGCCTGAACTTCGTCTGCGAGCCCAAGGGCTCTGCTGCCGCGGTGCTGATCCGGGCCATCGAGCCGACGGCCGGCCTCGCAGCCATGCTCCGGCGGCGCGGCGTGGCTGACGAGCGACTGCTGTCCTCCGGCCCCGGCCGGCTCTGCGAGGCACTCGGCATTACGAGGGCCCATAACGGTCTCGCGCTTGACCGGCCGCCGTTTGAGTTGTTCGCGCGGCAGACCGATGTCGAGATTGTGGCCGGCCCTAGGATCGGCCTTACCAAGGCTGTCGAGTTGCCGTGGCGTTATGGCGAGAAGGGCTCGCGGTTCTTGAGCAAGCCATTCAGGCCGGAATCCTGAAGGCCGGGTCGTAGCCTAAATCTCGCCGGGCCTTGTCGATCGTCACCGCACCATCATCTTCGGCGACGTTGTAGAGGCCCGGTGCGCCGCGCGTGGCCGCCAGCAACGCCGCCTGCGCCGCAGCATCGACATGAAGCGGCCCGCGTCCGCTTGCTTGCGCAAACCAGGTGCCAGCCCCGTAGAGCCGGCCGTAGCGCAGCACCACGCCTTCGATGCCGGGCGTATTGAGCGTTGCGTCTTCAAGGGCGCGCACGCCGCGCGAGGTCAGCGCGCCGAGATCGTCGCCTTCGGCGGACGCGAGCGGATCGCTTTCGGCATGAGGCTCCGGGCCGTCGGCGTAGATGAAGGCGATGCTTTGCGAGATCAGGCGGCGCACGCCCGCGGCTTGCGCGGCGGCGACGAGGTTCGCCGTGCCCTCGATGCGCAGCTTGGCATTGCGGACCAGCGCTTCGCCGCGTCGTTGCGGATCGAAGACTTGCGGCAGGTCCGTCAATTGATGGATCACCACGTCGGGGCGCGCCGCAACGGCGGCATCGCGCAAGGCATGGCGATCGAACACGTCGACGACGACCGCTTGCGCACCCTGCGCTTTCAACGCCGCAACTTTATCGGCAGATCGGGTCGCGCCGGTCACGTCATGCCCGGCGGCAATAAGGAGCGGCGTCAATCGCCGGCCGATAACGCCGGTCGCTCCGGCAAGAAAAATTCTCACGGCGACGTCCTCACGCGGCGCCCTTTAAGCGCTCCAGCGCCTCGGCGATCTTGGCCTTGCGCGCCTGCGCTTCCTCGCGCTTTTCTTTTTCTTCCTCGACCACCTCTTCCGGCGCGCGAGCGACGAAATTGGCATTGCCGAGCTTGGCGTCGACGCGGGCGATGTCGGCGTCAGCCTTGGCCATTTCTTTCGCCAGCCGAGCGCGCTCGGCGTCGAGATCGATGATTCCCGCAAGTGGCAGAGCGGCAATTTCGCTGCCGACTACGATTTGAACGGAGCCGGGCTCCACTTGGGAAGCAAACGTGCTGTATGAAATCCTGGCGAGTCTTTGTAACGTAGGGTCCCAAAGTTTAGCTCTTCGTCTCGTCGCATCGGAGGGATTTATGAATTCAATCCGGATTGACGACGAACCGGGAACATTCATTTCGGTACGAACCGAGCGCACGGCCGTCACAAGCTCGAGAAGCCAACCAACCTCGTCGTGCGCCCCCGCGAAATGAGGGCGCTCGGTCGGCCACAAAGCAAGAGCAAGCATCGGCTCCCTGCGATTGCTTTCGGAAACTCTCCAAAGTTCTTCAGTGATAAATGGCATAAATGGATGCAGAACCTTCAATATCTGATCACGAACGTAGGCAACGGTCGCCCTCGTCTCATGTTTCGCTGCTTCGTCTAGTTGCGGAGTGACAAAGATCGGCTTGGTAAGCTCCAAATACCAATCGCAGTAGAAGTCCCACACAAAATGATAAATCGCATTGGCCGCGTCGTTGAAGCGATAATCGCTGAGCGCCAGTTCGATTTTGCTCAGCGTGTCGCCGAATTGGGAGATGATCCATCGATTGATCAGCGCTTTCACTGACGCAGGGCTAAAGTCGGGTACTGTGAAACACTCATTCATTTCGGCGTAGCGCGCCGCGTTCCACAGCTTGGTCGCAAAATTGCGGTTGTTCTCGACCTCCTGCGGACCAAGCCGGATGTCATGACCTTGCGCGGCGCCGCGGGCCAGCGTGAAACGCAAGGCGTCGGCGCCATATTGGTCGATGACGCCGAGCGGATCGACCACGTTGCCTTTCGACTTCGACATTTTGGCGCCGGAGGCATCGCGCACCAGGCGGTGGATGTAGACGTCGTGGAACGGCACCCATTGATCAGACGGAGCGGCAGGCCGCTCCTTTTGCATAAAGTGCAACCCCATCATCATCATGCGCGCGACCCAAAAGAAGATGATGTCGAAGCCGGTCACCAGAGCCGAGGTCGGATAGAAGCGCTTGAGCTCCAGCGTCTCGTCCGGCCAGCCCAATGTCGAGAACGGCCACAGAGCGGAGGAGAACCAAGTGTCGAGGACGTCTTCATCGCGCTTGATACCAATAGCTGTAATTTTCTCTCGATCGTGTGAACCATCTGGAGTCGGAGCGATCACCGCCAACACTGGGTCTTCATCGACCATCTTCAGATTGGGCGCCAATGGCTTGCCATCCGCCATCGGTTCAGTCTGATAAAATTTCAATGCAAGCTCGCATGCCTCTTCCTTAGATTCAGCAACAAAGATCTTCAGAGACTTGCCGTCCCAAGGGCCATACCAAGCCGGAATCTGATGACCCCACCAAATCTGCCGCGAAATGCACCACGGCTGGATGTTTTCCATCCAGTTGAAGAAGGTCGCATCCCACTGCTGCGGCACAAATTTGGTGCGCCCTTCGCGTACCGCCTTGATCGCGGGCTGAGCCAACGTCTTGGCGTCGACGTACCATTGATCGGTCAGATACGGTTCTAGCACCGCACCCGATCGATCACCGTGGGGGACGACGTGGCTTGTCGGCTCGACCTTATCGATGAGGCCGCGTGACTCGAGTTGCTCTACGATCAACTTTCGCGCCACTTCCCGCGGCTTACCTTCCAAAACATCCAACAACACAGGCTCAGGATGCGCGCCAGCTAGAAATTGCTGATTATTCTTGAGTGTGAGATGCGCTTGGGGGTCGAATATATTAATGAGCGGCAGATCGTGCCGTCGGCTAACCTCGAAATCGTTGAAATCATGCGCCGGCGTGATCTTCACCGCGCCAGAGCCCTTTTCGGGATCGGCGTAGTCGTCGCCGATGATCGGAATGCGTCGGCCAACTAGCGGCAGGATCGCGTGCTTGCCGATCAGACGCTTCAGCCGTTCGTTGTCCGGATGCACCGCGACCGCGACGTCGCCGAGCATGGTTTCCGGCCGCGTTGTCGCGACGACGATAAACTCGTCTGAGCCTTCGATCGGATATTTGATGTACCAGAGATGACCCTTGGTCTCGACCTGCTGCACTTCGAGATCGGAGATCGCGGTCTTCAGCTTCGGGTCCCAATTGACCAGCCGCTTGTCCTTGTAGATGAGGCCTTCGCGGTAGAGCGTGACGAACACCTTCATCACGGCGCGCGACAGGCCTTCATCCATGGTGAAACGCTCGCGCGACCAATCGCAGGAGGCGCCGAGCCGCTTGAGCTGGCTGATGATGGTGCCGCCGGATTCCGCTTTCCACTCCCAGACGCGCTTGATGAAGGCCTCGCGGCCCATTTCACGGCTCGACGGCTCTTTGCGCTCGGCAAGCTGGCGCTCGACCACGGCTTGCGTCGCGATGCCGGCGTGGTCGGTGCCCGGCTGCCACAGCACGTCCTTGCCGCGCATCCGCTCGAAGCGGGCGAGAATGTCTTGGAGCGTATTGTTGAGCGCGTGGCCCATGTGCAGTGAGCCGGTGACATTGGGCGGCGGAATGACGATGCAATAGGGCGCGGCCGCCGCCCGCTCCGGCTGACCGGCGCGGAAGGCCTCGGCCTTCTCCCAGGCCTCGTAAATGCGGGGTTCGACCGCGCTGGGCTGGTATCTGTTTTCGATCATTTCATGTTCGCCATTTGGCGCGGTAGAAAGCCCGGCCTGCCCGCACTGTCAACGCCACCTCCTCTTAACGGCTCCTCAATTGAACGTGCCCGTCTCGATCGCAACTGCTGCAACGCTGCCGCGCAAAACGCCGACGCGCGCGATCATGCTGCTGGCGGTGGCCGGCTTCGCCAGCCAGGCGCAAGTGCGGGTAACCGATTCGCTGTTGCCGCAGATCGCGGCCGATTTCCACACCGCGATCGGCATCGCGGCCATCGTTGTGACCGCCTATGCCGTCGCCCACGGCTCGATCCAGCTTGTCATCGGTCCGTTCGGCGACCGCTTCGGCAAATACCGCACGGTGGCGATCACCTGCGCCATCGGCACGGTGATGGTGGCGCTTTGCGGCTTCGCCAGGTCGCTGCCGGAGCTTGGGATGGCGCGATTCGCCACCGGCGCCGCGGCCGGCGGCTGGATCATCCCGATCTCGATGGCCTATGTCGGCGACGTCACGCCGTACGAGCAGCGGCAGACGATCCTCGGCCGCTATCTCACCGGACAAATCCTCGGCCAGCTGTTCGGCCAGGCCGCCGGCGGCGTGCTCGGCGATCTCGTCGGCTGGCGCAACGTATTCTTTGTGCTGTCAGGAATTTTCGCGGTGGCGACCGCCGGGCTCGTCTACGAGCTCATCACCAATCCGCTGACCCATCAGCCCAGCCATCCGGGCGAAACGGCCAAGAGCTTCTTCGCCGATTATGCCGCCGTCCTCAAAACGCCGTTTGCCCGCATCGTGATCGTTGCCGCCTTCATCGAGAACGCACTGCTTTGGGGCGCCTTCGCCTATATCGGCGCACATCTGCATGCGCGCTTTGCGCTCAGTTTCACCCTGATCGGGCTCAGCGTCGGCTGCTTTGGCATCGGCGGATTGATTTATGCCGCCCTGGTCAAGATGTTCGTCTATCGGCTCGGCCAGGTCCGCCTCGCCGTCACCGGCGGCTTCACGATCGCAGCGGGATATATCGTCCTTTCGCTCGCGCCGGTCTGGTGGCTGGCGCCGCTCGGAACGACCGCCATCGGGCTTGGCTTCTACATGCTGCACAACACGCTGCAGACCAATGCCACGCAGATGACGCCGCAGGCGCGCGGCACCGCGGTCGCGGTCTTCTCGTCGGCAATCTTCATCGGGCAAACGGTCGGCGTCGCTTTGGGGGCTCTTATCATCGACCGCGCCGGCGCGGCGCCGCTGTTTTTCGGCACGGCCGCGGCGCTGCCGGTGCTGGCGATCTGGTTTGCACGGGAACTCGCTCGGCATCGGCGCGGTTGAGGCCGGCTAAACTAATTTTAGCGCAGACATCTATTTTTCAACACAGTGCCGTGCGAATATCGCCTCATCTCGGCAGGAGGCGAACATGCGGCACTTCTCCGTATGGGTCGTTGAGTTCTTCAAGCTCATTGGCGGAAGGCGGCTTCATCCTCTGCGAACGTCATGTCCGATGTGCGGACAAATGATTCGCCTCCATGTCGACAAAGCCGGCCGCCGCCACGTCTTCGGACACGCACGCGCGCTATACGAAGGGTCGCGCTTCCGCGTCCACTATACCGCGGAAATGCGGTGTCTCGGCTCGGGCGTCCCGGCGGAATTCGATCCGCACCCGAGCGAAAGTCAGCACTTCAAACTGCCGCGGGCCCTGCTTGAGGATTAGACTTTCCGCTGCAGGATAGCGCCCGGCTCTCGCCCCTGCGTGCGGGTGCGCTCCCCCAAGCATGGCCGCAGGTAACGCTCGACGAGCGGATCGTCAGACTTTGACCAACGGCACCTTTGGCACCGTGCCGCGACGTGGCGGCTCATCGCCACCGGGGCCGCCGGAGCCCGGCGGCTTCTTGCGCGGCGAGGAACGCCGTTTGGCCTTGGCGCGGCGCGGTTCGGGCAGCTTTTCCGGCCGCGGTTTTACCGGTCCGTCCGGATATTCGAAGTTGAGCTTGCTGTTGCCCGCCTCGTCGGTGATGACGACGACGCGGACGTGACCGCCGGACTTGAGCCGGCCGAACAGCACTTCGTCGGCCAGCGCCTTCTTGATATGCTCCTGGATGACGCGCGCCATCGGCCGCGCGCCCATCAGCTCGTCATAGCCGTTGGCGATCAGCCATTGCGTTGCTTCGTCGCTTAGCTCGATGGTCACATCGCGGTCGGCGAGCTGCGCCTCGAGCTGCAGCACGAATTTCTCGACCACCATGGCGATGATCTCGGGCGACAGATGCGCGAAGGTGATGATGGCGTCGAGCCGGTTGCGGAATTCCGGCGCGAACAGTCTTGTGATCGCCTCCATATCGTCGCCCTCACGCTTACTTCGCGTGAAGCCGAAAGCGGCCTTGGCCATGTCGGCGGCGCCGGCATTGGTGGTCATGATCAGGATGACGTTGCGGAAGTCGACCTGCTTGCCGTTGTGGTCGGTGAGCTTGCCGTGATCCATGATTTGCAAAAGCACGTTGAACAAATCCGGATGCGCCTTCTCGATCTCGTCAAGGAGGAGCACGCAATGGGGATGCTGGTCGACGCCGTCAGTGAGGAGCCCGCCCTGGTCGAAGCCGACATAGCCGGGCGGCGCGCCGATCAGCCGCGATATGGTGTGGCGCTCCATGTATTCCGACATGTCGAAACGGATCAGCTCGACGCCGAGCGTGGCGGCAAGCTGCTTTGCCACCTCGGTCTTGCCGACGCCAGTCGGGCCGGAGAACAGATAGCAGCCGATCGGCTTTTCCGGCTCGCGCAGGCCGGCACGGGCAAGCTTGATCGAGGCTGACAGCGCATCGATCGCCTTGTCCTGGCCATAGACCACGCGCTTGAGCGTCGCCTGCAAATGCTGCAGCACCTCGGCGTCGTCTTTCGACACCGCTTTCGGCGGAATGCGAGCCATCGTGGCGATCGTCGTTTCGATCTCCTTGAGCCCGATGGTGCGCTTGCGCTTGCCTTCCGGCAGCAGCATCTGCGCCGCGCCGGATTCGTCGATCACGTCGATCGCCTTGTCTGGCAGCTTGCGGTCGTGGATGTAGCGCGCCGACAGTTCGACCGCCGCCTTGATGGCATCGTTGGTATATTTGAGCTTGTGGTAATCCTCGAAATAGGGCTTCAGCCCTTTGAGGATCTCGATGGCGTCCGGAATCGTCGGCTCGTTGACGTCGATCTTCTGGAAGCGCCGTACCAGCGCCCGATCCTTCTCGAAATACTGCCGGTACTCCTTGTAAGTGGTCGAGCCGATGCAGCGCACCGTGCCCGACGCCAAGGCCGGCTTGAGCAAATTCGAGGCGTCCATGGCGCCGCCGGACGTGGCGCCGGCGCCGATCACGGTGTGAATCTCGTCGATGAACAGGATCGCGCCGGGATAGGCCTCAAGCTCCTTGATGACCTGCTTGAGCCGCTCCTCGAAGTCGCCGCGATAGCGCGTGCCGGCCAACAGCGTGCCCATGTCGAGTGCAAACACCGTGGCATTGCGCAGCACGTCCGGCACCTCGCCGTGGACGATGCGGCGCGCCAGGCCTTCGGCGATCGCGGTCTTGCCGACGCCGGCCTCGCCGACGAACAGCGGATTGTTCTTCTGGCGGCGGCACAGCACCTGGATGGTGCGGTTGATCTCGGATTCGCGGCCGATCAGCGGATCGATCTTGCCCTCGCGCGCCTTCTTGTTGAGATTGACGCAATAGGCATCGAGCGCATCGCCCTTCTTCTTTTGCTCGTCGCCGGACTTGGCGTCGTTCTCCTCGTCGGAGCCGCGCACCGGCCGCGCTTCCGACATGCCGGGCCGCTTGGCGATGCCGTGGCTGATGTAATTGACCGCGTCGTAGCGGGTCATGTCCTGCTCTTGCAGGAAATAGGCGGCGTGGCTCTCGCGTTCGGCAAAGATCGCGACCAGAACGTTGGCTCCGGTCACCTCTTCGCGGCCGCTGGACTGCACGTGGATGACGGCGCGCTGAATGACGCGCTGGAAGCCGGCGGTGGGCTTACTGTCCTCGCCGCCGTCGGTGACCAGATTATCGAGTTCGGATTCGAGGTAGGCGATGAGGCTGCGGCGCAGCTTTTCCAGATCCACGTTGCATGCCCGCATCACCGCGGCCGCATCCTGGTCCTCGATCAGCGCCAGGAGCAGATGCTCGAGCGTGGCGTATTCGTGGTGGCGCTCATTGGCGAGAGCCAGAGCCCGGTGAAGCGACTGTTCCAGACTGCGCGAGAACGTGGGCATTTCAACTTCTCATCGTTTGTATTGGAAGCTTCCCCCCGGAATCACTTCTTCTCCATGATGCACTGCAAAGGATGCTGATGTTTGCGGGCAAAGTCCATAACCTGCGTCACTTTGGTCTCGGCCACTTCATAGGTAAAGATACCGCATTCGCCGATGCCGTGCTGATGCACATGCATCATGATCCGATGGGCCGATTCGTGATCCTTGTTGAAGAACCGCTCCAAAACGTGGACCACGAATTCCATCGGCGTGTAGTCGTCGTTGAGCAGAAGAACCCGATAGAGGTTCGGCCGCTTGGTTTGCGGCCTGGTTTTGGTAACGACCGCCGTGCCGGGACCGCCATCGCCTTTACGCTTGCGATCGTCTTCGGCCAAGCGAGCCGGTCGTCCAGTGATTGTAACGTCAAGCGGCGGCATTGGTTCGTTCGTCTTCCGGACCTTCGGTCGGCGCGGTTCGCGCGCGGCGGCATGCGGCGCTCCCGAGAGGCCATGATAAAGCTACTGCGCTTTCCGTGCCAAATCGATAGCATTGGCATTATGCATTAATTGCGGCCCCGATAACGCGGGGCCTGTCACATTCATACGGTCTTGGGACGACTGGGTCTTGGAGCATTGCCGAGGCCGTCAGATATGCCGCTCGCCGGCCGGCGCAAGGCAGTCTCAAGCCGCGGGGCACAGCGGCGAACGAATCGCGGCGACGTCGACGACACCGGCTGATAACGGGTCCGCCGCAATACCCTGCAGGGACCAATTGGTAGCCGCCGCCGACTCGGCTATTGATCGCACAAAATGCACCAGCAAGCGTGACAGGAGGTGGCCATGGTCGACCTCACCCGGCGGGCGAGACTCGTCCGCGAAATGGAAGCGGAGTTCGTTCCGGACTACGACGCCCTGAGCCTGCCGTCGGCCGACAAACGTGCAGCCTATGCGCTCGAGCACATCGCTTTTCGCGTCAGCCGCATAGAGGAGACGCTCGCCCGGATCGCCGCCGCGATCGAGGCTGCCCTGCCTCCGAAAGCTTGAGCCCGCGCCACCGGCGCGATGATCACTTCACCCCGGCTTTCGCCAGCGCACCCTCGAACGGCTTGTAGGCTTCCTTGGCGAGGTCGGCATAGAGCTCGCCGAGCTTGGTCGCCTCGGCGACGAAATCCTCGTAGGACGATTTCAGAAAGTCGCTTTGTACTTCCATCGCCTTCTCCAGGGTTTTGGCGCCGATGAGACGCTCCCAGGCGGCGGCGGAATCCTCAAGCGACTTCTTCGAATAGTCGGTGAGTTCGACGGCGATGGCTTGGGCGCTCTTCGACCATGCGCCGAACGACGACATCATCGACTCCATGCTGTCCTTGCCGAATTTCTGCATCTCTTCGTTGCTCATGATGGCTCCTCGGGGCGACCGGTTGTGTGCGCGATGGTTAAGTCCGCTGCGACCCATTGCCTTGAAAAGGCCGTCTGCAGCATTGATGATATAATAGTGCAGTGCACAAAAAGCTGCAACGGGTGTCGGGAAATGCACAAAATGGCGGCGCGGCGGGGACTTAACCCTTTGGCAACGGCGTTCGCCTAACGTGCTTGACCGTGTTGTAAGGGTAACGATCGCGTTGGGGAAATGCCTCACTTGTCGGCGTAAGCGGTCTTAAAGCCGGCCGCTATTCGGCAAGGGAAGCACACGCCCACAGTGCAAAATGGGGCGGCCTTTCGGGGGCTAGGCGCGTTCAGGGACGGGGTGCGCAATGGCATGGCTGAATGTCGGAGCCCGCAACGGGCTTCGTGGGAGCCTGTTGAGCTTGGCCGCGATCGCAGCGGCTCTCACCATCAACAGCGACGCCGCTGTGGCGCACCGGCATCATCGTATTGCCATCCACCATCATCATGCTCGCGCCGAGGGCTACGATCCGCCATTTGCGTCAATCGTGGTCGACGGCAATAGCGGCGCAGTGCTGCAAGCGTCGAATCCGGACGCGCTGCGTCATCCGGCCTCGCTAACCAAAGTGATGACGCTCTATCTGCTGTTCGAGCGTCTCGACGCCGGTAGGGTCAAGCTCGATACGCCGCTGCCGGTTTCCGAACACGCCTCCGAGCAGGACCCGACCAAGCTCGGGCTCAAGCCCGGACAGACCATCACGGTCGAAGACGCGATCAAGGGCATCGTCACCCGATCCGCCAACGATGCCGCCGTGGTCATTGCCGAATATCTCGGCGGCAGCGAGCAAGCCTTCGCCAAGATGATGACGCAGAAGGCACGCGCGCTAGGCATGGCCCACACCACTTATGTCAATGCATCGGGCCTGCCGGACGACGATCAGAACACCACCGCGCGCGATCAGGCTTTGCTCGGCCGCGCAATCCAGGACGGCTTCCCGCGCTATTACAAATACTTTTCGACGCAGGCCTTCGTGTTTCGCGGCGAAACCATCCGCGGTCACGACCACCTGTTGAGCGAGGTCGAAGGCGTCGATGGCATCAAGACCGGATTTACGCGGGCCTCCGGCTTCAATCTGCTCACCTCGCTGCATCGCGACGGGCGCTACCTGGTCGCAGTGGTCATGGGCGGGCCGAGCGCTTCGGAACGCGACGCGCGCATGCGCGGCCTCATCGCCGACCACTTCAAGGAAGCCTCGCTCCACCGCACCGCGCCGGTGATCGCCGATGCCACCATCCATCGCAACGAGCCGATCGCCTTTACCAATTCTCCGCTGTCGTCGACCAAGCTGACGTCAACGTCGTTTGCCTCGCGCGCAGATCCGGCGCCGACGGCAAGCGTCACTACCCCGGCCGCCGGCTCCAGCGCTCCGATCAAACCGGTCTTGGTGCGAACCATCTCATACCGAACGGTGCCGGTGCAGACCGCGTCGCTGGCGCCGATGCCGATGCTGGTGCCGGTCGGGCCCGCGGCGGCGCAGCCGGCGACGACCCAACCAAGCGTCCGCGCGCAGGCTCCAGATGCCGTCACCGAGCAGCGGCCGACCGTGATCGCGTCCGCGGCGCCGGTGATGGACCTCAAAACTCCGGCGCCGCAAGCCGCTCCGCCGGCAGCCGCCAAACCCAGACCGATGCCGGTCGCATCCGCCGCGCAAGTACCCTCGCAACCCCCGGCCACGATTGCCGCCAACGTTGAGCAGGCCCCGCTTGAGGTGGACCGCGCCGAGATCGCCGACGCGCAACCCGCCAAGCTCGAGACCGCCATACCGTCCGGGCCGATTCACGTACACGGCGGCTGGTTGATTCAGATTGGCGCTTTCGACGACGTGAACGATGCCAAGCAACACTTGAGCGCAGCGCAGCTCAAGCTGCATGCCGCACTCGGCGCCAAGGACCCGTTCACCGAGCGGGTGCAAAAGGGCGATAAAGCGCTCTACCGCGCCCGCTTTGCCGGCTTCGACAAGCAAGCCTCCGCCGAAGCTGCCTGCCGCGAGCTCAAGCGCAGCGACTTCCAGTGCATGGCGCTGAAGGACTGATTTTTTCGAGCCGGATCGCGCTGGAAAGGCGGCATCAACCTTTCCCCATCATGCTCCAAGTCCCCGGCAAACGGGGCGCGTGCGGGTTGTCAACCGGAGTCGGAAGGCCACGCGAGGGTTGGTATGGAGTACCTCAGCGATGGCGGCGAAGAAGAACGTCCTTGGCTTCATTGACCCGGGCCGCAAGATACGTCGTCCCCCCTTGATCGGGATGCAGTTTCTTCACGAGGGAGCGGTGGGCGCGACTGACGTCCTGCGCGGTCGCCCCGGGCTGAATGCCAAGGATCTGATAGGCTTCCTCTTCAGTCATTTTGCCGCTGGACGACGGCCGCTGCCCGCCGCCCGCACCCGCATCGCCCTGCGCGTGCTCACGCCAGCCGGGCGCCCGGCGGTCAAGATAAGCTGCAAGTAGATCGTGGCTGTCGGCGTCGATTTCGCCAAGGAGAGTGATCAGCGCCGCGGGGTCGAGACTGTCGAGTGTCGCGCCGGCAAGCCGACCCTTGAGAATGCGGCCGCGCATGGCGGCGCTGTCGTGGTCGAGTTCCATTTCGAGATAGTCGGTGCGCACCCGCGAGGCCTGGCCGGCGCTCTTCTTTGTGCGCGCGCCGAACGTCGCCGGCCATAGCGACACGTAGCCGAGTAGCCCGAGGCCGAAGAGGCCGATCGTCACGGCCACGCCGATTTCGCCGCGCAGCAGAAGAAACCCGGCAAAGATCAGCGCCCCGGCGCCGCCGACGGCGCGCAGCAGCCGCGCCGCCTGTTTCGGATCGGCCTTGGAAAAGGCGTTGACCGCCCACAGACCGAGCACAAGAACGACAATGCCGAGAAGGATTTCGGGCATGGTTTCTTTGCGGCTCGGCTATCGCAGCTGCTCAAGCAGCATGACCGCGCCTGGGCTTTGCCGCGCCTTGAGCGCCGTGAGCGCCTTCATGCCGCCGGCGGCATAGGCCGCCGCGGCGCGCAACAGCTCGGCGAGTTCGTGCGCGGCGCCCGGCGCAAAGCGGCAGAACGCGCCGCCCGTGAGCCGGGCAATTTCGCGAAACGCCTGCTCGCATACCGGTTCGGAGCCCTCTTGGAACATGAATGCCTTGACGTTGCGCAGGCCCAGTTCGCCGGCGGCCGCGCAGAGGTCGTCGAGCGATTCCTCCATGGCGTCGCCAATGAAAACCAGCACGGCGACCTTATGGGCATCGTTTTCCCGCCGCGCATGGGCGAGCACCTTGGCGATCTGGGTGTGGCCGCCGCGGCAGTCGATGCGCTCCATCAATGCGCCAAGCCGGCCAGCCTCGGCGACCCAAGGGGAGGAACGGCACTCCGCCAAACCGCGATAATAGACGAGCTGAACATCGAGGCTCCCGGCGGCGGCGGCTTCGCGGAACATGTCGGCCTGCAGCCGGCAGGCGCTGTCCCAGGTCGGCTGCCGGCTCATGGTCGCGTCGAGCGCAAAAATGAGCCGCCCCCGCTCAGCGAATCCCACCACCGGGTTGAGCGCTTTGACGCGCGACAGAAATTGATCGATTTCCGCGCGTCCTGAAGGCGGCGAAGGCGGATTGCGCGTTGGCGCCGGCGCACGGTCGGACCGGTCTTGGCTCATGCGCCGATAAGGTGGCCCTCCCCGGCAATGGACGCAATGGTGGGGAGCGGCTCAGGCCGAATTCTCGTTCTCGCCGAAGGCGATAATATATCCTTCCGGATCCTCGAGATAGAAATCCATCGTTCCCCACGGGGTGGCCGCCAGCGGCTTGAGAATTGTCGCACCTTTTGCCGTGCACGCTTCATAGAGAGCGCGCACGCCGATAACGCCGGCATAGACATCCAGATGCTCGTGTTGCCGCCGGTGCTCGCGATCCTCGGCCGTTTTCGGCGCGCATTTGAGGTGCACGGCAAAGCCGTCGCGTTCGCCGATGGCGTAAAAGCCGCCCCAGATCGGGCCGAATGAAAAGCCGAGAACGTCGCGATAGAACGCGATCGCGTTCTCAAGGTCGTCGACCAGCAATTGCGGCGCGAAAGATGTGACGTGCGGTGTGGTCGCGGCCATGGCGCGGTGCCTTGAGCTATACGGGCGCCTTCGCGAACGCGCTGTTAGCCTCACTCGGCCAAAAGATCGTGGGTCTCGAGCGGCTTGCCGGCGGCCGCGATCCACTCGGCGCGGGCGGCGGCGCGGCGCTTGCCGCGTTCGTCGATCGGCAGGCGCAGCGCATCGATCAGCATTTTCACCTCGTCGCGGGCCGTGACGTGCGATGTCGACGGCCGCACCCCCAGCGTATCTTCGGTCATTTGGTCCAATGCGGTCAGACCGCGGGGGAAGAATTCCCGGTAAACAACGCGCTCGGCAAAGCCGTCGATGGCGCGGAAGCCGAGCTGCTTGGCCAAGCCCTCCACCCCCTCCCCGACCAGCCGCCGGTTGCGGGAACCGAGCGTGGAAAGCCGATTGCGCACCACGATCCAGTCGGTGAGGCCGCCATCGACGAGGCGGCGCTGCCGGCGCGCTTCCCGCACCATCTCGGCATAATGGCTCACTCCGGCCACTTCGAACGTGCTCTGGTCGATGGTACCGAGCACGTCGAAATCGACAAAGCTGTCGTTCAACGGGGTGATCAGCGTATCCGCCATCGAGTGAGCCAGCCGCATCAGGTAGGAATCGTTCCCCGGCGTATCGATGACGACGAAATCGTGGGTTTGCTCGACCGCGCCGACGGCTTCGGCAAACGCCGCAAATTCCTGGGCTTCGATCTCATCGAGCCGCAGGCCAAAACCGCGGGCGACGCAATAATGCGCCGGGACGTCGAGCTTAACGCCGGAGCGCTGCGCCCAATCGCGGCGGTTTTCAACGTAATGGGTGAAGCTTTTCTGCCGCGAATCGAGGTCTATGGTGGCGACCCGCTGCCCGGCTTGCAGCAAGGCGACGGCGACATGCATGGCCGTGGTCGATTTGCCGGAGCCGCCTTTTTCGTTGCCAAGGACGATGACATGCGCCGAAGACGGCCTGCCGACATCAGCCTGCATCAACATGACGAACGCGACCCTCGGGTTACTCAGACTTCTCCGGGTTGCAACGCTTACGGTCAAGATACAGCATCGGCTTGCCGAAGTTAATCATTAACCGCGCGAGCGCCGCCGAAAACACAACGGGTGTGCTCGCGCTGCAACGGGTGAAGATGAAATCCGCAAAGTCTAAAAGTCACCCCCGCGTCATACGCAGTTTGCCGAACTTGCGCCGCGCGATTGCCGAAATGCGTGCGCGGCAGCGCAGCATCGCGCTGGTGCCGACCATGGGCGCATTGCATCCCGGGCATTTCTCTCTCGTTCGCATCGCGCAAGCCCGTGCCGACCGGGTCATCGTCTCGATCTTCGTCAACCCGACGCAATTTGCCCCGACCGAAGATTTAAGCACCTATCCGCGCACCTGGTTGGCCGACATTGCGGCGCTTAAGGAGCTGAAGGCCGATGCCGTCTGGGCGCCCTCGGTCGAGACCATGTACCCGCAAGGCTTCGCTACCCGCATTGTTCCGGAAGGCCCGGCTACCGTCGGCCTCGAAGACGCCTTCCGGCCGCATTTCTTCGCCGGCGTGGCGACCGTGGTCGCCAAACTTCTGATCCAATGCGAGCCAGACATCGCGCTGTTCGGCGAGAAAGATTACCAGCAGCTCAGAGTGGTCACCCGGCTGGCGCGCGACCTGGGGCTCAAAACCCGCATCGTCGGGGCCCCGGTCGTGCGCGAAAAGGATGGCCTCGCGCTGTCTTCGCGCAACCGCTACCTCACGCCCGGCGAGCGCGCCGGGGCGCCGGCGCTCTATCGCGTCCTCAAGGAATGCGCCGGCCGGATCAAGCACGGCGGTCCGATCGAGGCCGTAGTCACCGACGGCCGCGCCGCAATTCGGAAGGCCGGCTTTGCGCTCGATTACCTCGAAGCACGCAATGCCGAGACGCTGGCGCCACTCGCCGCAGCCGTGGGCGAGCCGGTCCGGCTTCTGGTGGCGGCGCGGCTCGGTAAAACGCGTCTCATTGATAATCTTCCGGTTTAGCGCCCTCACGCGCTCTTCAAAGGGTCCTTCACGTTCGGGAACGTCTGGAACTCCGTGCTCCAGAGCTGCCCGTTAATCTTCTCGACCTTGCGAATGTAGATGTTGTTGACGATGTCGCGCGTCGCGGCATCGATCGAGATCGGGCCGCGCGGGCTCTCCCAGGCCATGCCCTTCATCGCCGCGATCAAGCCATCGCCATTGGCATCGCCGCCGGTCTTCTTCAGGGCTTCGTAGACGAGATGCATGCCGTCATAGCCGCCGAGCGTAACAAAGTCCGGACGGAAACCGTTGGCTTTCTCGATTGCCGCGACAAACTCCTTGTTGAGCGGCGAATTATGCGAGGCCGAATAGGGCCCGGCGGTGATCAGGCCGAGCATCTGGTCACCCATGTTGTTTAGATCGTCGTCGTCGGTGAGATCACCCGGTCCAATGATTTTGATGCCCGATTTGCCAAGTCCGCGCTCGGCAAACTGCTTGGCGAAGATCGGCGCCTGGGTGCCGGGGAAGTAAATAAAGGCGGTGTCCGGCTTGAGATCGGCGATTTTCTGCAGAAACGGCGCGAAGTCCGGATTGGCGAGCGGAATGCGGATCGAATCGATGACCTGGCCGCCGACTTGCGTGAAGCGGGTCTTGAACGTCGTCTCCGCCTCGATGCCCGGCGCCCAGTCGTTGACCAGCGTAACCACCCGGCTGGAGCCGTTCTTGGCCGCCCATTCGCCGAGAATCCATCCCTGCTGGCTGAGCAGAAAGCCGGCGCGTACGAAATAAGGCGATTTGGTCGTGGTCACCGACGCTCCGGAGGTCAGGACGATCGTGGCCTTTTTGGATTCGGTGGCAAGCGGCGCCACCGCAAGCGCGGTCGGCGTAATGCCGATGCCGAGCACGTCGACCTTGTCGTTGACGATCATTTCCTGGATGAGCCGCCGCGCGGTGTCGGCGACACCGCCGTCGTCGCGAATAGTGAGCTCGATCTTGCGGCCGGCGACCGTGTCGCCGTGCTGGCTCATGTAAAGTTTCAGCGCTGCCTGGAGCTGGCGGCCGACAGCGTTGAAGCCGGCGCCGGTGATCGGCATGCTGATGCCCATCTTGAGGACAGTGTCGGCGCGCACCGCCGGGGCAAAAATTCCGCTCGCCGCGGTAGCGGCGATACCTTTGAGCACAGTTCGACGTCGCATGTTTATTCCTCCCCTTTTATTTGTTCCCCTTCCCTTGTGGGGAGGGTGCGGCAACTCACACCGCTTCGAGATGCGGAATCTCCGGCCGCTCGCCTTCCGCCTTGCCGGTGATCGGCGGCCGCGGCAGGCGCGCGGTGCCGCTTTCCATGACGAAGGTATGCTCGATCGAATACCACGGCGCCTTCACGTCGGCGGCGCGCGGGCAAGGTTCATTATGTTTGACGTAATTGCCGATCAGATGCTGCGTGACGCCGAACTGCACGTCGGTCTCGATGTTCTTGTCCTCGGGATCGTAGATTTGCGAGATCAGCGTCTTAAAGCCCGGCTTGTAAGTGAGGAAGTGCAGATGCGCCGGGCGCATATTATGCCGTCCCGCGGCGCGCAACAGTTCGCCGACCGGGCCGTCGATCGGGATCGGGTAGCCCGCGGGCTTGACGCTGCGGAAATTGATGTGGCCGTCCTTGTCGGTGGTGAATTTGCCGCGCAGGTTCATGTCGGCCTGCACCGGATCCTGGTTCTCGTAAAAACCTTCCGTCGAGGAATGCCAGATATCGACCTCGGCGCCGGCGATCGGCTTGCCCGCGGTGTCGCGGAACCAAGCATCGACGAATAGCACCGGCCCCGGCGTCGGCGAGCGGATGATGGTGTCGCCGTTCTTGGTCGGCGGCGAATCCATGCGCCAGAACGGCCCGAGCAGATTGGCGTCGGTCTCGGTCTGGCCGCGATTGCCGTTGTTGAGAAGGCAGATCAGGGTCGAGAAGCCGAGCGAGCCCGACATCAGCACCGCTTCGTTATGCGTCTCGGTGGTTTTCTTCCCCAGCGCAACGATATAGGCGATGGCCGCCTGGAATTCCTCTTCGGTCAGCTTCACCTCGCGCGCGAATTCGTGCAGATGACGCACCAGCGCTGCCACGATCTCGCGCAGCCGCGGATTCTTGATGCGCTCATATTCCTTGAGCACCGCCCCGGTAACGTCTTTCTCACTGCCAATGATCATTCTTATGGCTCCAAACCGTATTATTGCGGTCTGGGCGGATTTTACGGGATCGCTTCGGCAAGCGCCATGGCGCAGCCCTGCACGGCCGCATGCCGGCTTACATCAGGCCGAGTTCGCGCAACTCGCGGCGCAATGTCTCCGGCATGGCGGCGGCGCCCTTAACCGCTTTGTCGAGGTCGCGGGGGGCGTCTTTCACCGCCAGGTAGCGCCAGCCCTGGAAAGCCCGGTTAGGCCGCGGCTCGACCAGGATCACCTTGGGATCGAGTACGAGACCGCAGCGGCCGATGCCGTCCTTGTCGCGGAACGGCCGCACGTCGCGGATGCGCTGCCGGCACATGACCTCGCCGCGGATCACCCAATAAAGCGAGCCGCCGGCGGTGAGCTCGGCGGCGCGCTTGGGCACCATGCGGGTGCGGTGGATGTGCTCGGGCTTTTCCCCGGTTTTGCGCTTGGCCTTGAGCTTCTGCTTGATCCAGTCCTCAAGATCGCGAACCGAGTCGCAGCCGACGCATAGCTTGATGAGGTGAAGCGGCATAATCCTACTTTACGTCGTCCGGGCTTTCGGAGAGTGGCTCTAACACCATGACCGGCGCGCTTTCCACAACTTGGGCGCCGGTACGCACAAGAACCTGCGCCACGGTGCCGGCGAACGGCGCGCGCAGCGTGTGCTCCATCTTCATCGCCTCGATCACGGCAAGACGTTGACCGAATTCGACGCGATCGCCGGGACTTGCGAGAAGGTCCAGGACCTTGCCGTGCATCGGCGCCTTGATGACGCGGTCGCCTGCGCTCGCCGCGGCGCTCGGCAGGGCGAAATCCCGGATCCGAACGCGGGTTTGGCGGCCGCCGCGCACCACATACGCATCATGTTCCGCGGTAAAGACCTTGCCGTCCGCCGCCGGCTCGGCACCATCCACCGCGACCCGCGCACCGTCCTTGGCGTAGGTCACCGTGGCATCGGCATTCTCGCCATCGATCACAATCGGGATCGCGATCGACCGCGTGCCGCCGAGCTGGAACCCGTCGTCGCTGTCCCACGGGGACGGCGCCGAGACATCGTCGCTTGCGACTTCGATCGCGGTCGCGTCGTCGAGAAGATGCGCGACGCCGAGCGCGGCGGCCGCATTGTCGCGGGGTCGTGGCACGGCGCCGAGCCGCGCCAGATTGCCGTCGATAAAGCCGGTGTCGACTTGGCCGCGGCGGAATTCGTCGGCCCGGCATAAATTGGCGAGGAACGCCACATTGCTGCGCACGCCCGCGATCACTGTGCGGTCGAGCGCCTGCGAAAGCCGGTCGAGCGCAGCCTGCCGGGTCGGCGCCTGCGCGATGAGCTTGGCAATCATCGGGTCGTAATAGGGCGTGACTTGCCCGCCGGCCTCAATGCCGGCATCGACGCGGATGTCATGCGGTAATTCCAGTGCCACGATCGCACCGGTCGACGGCAGGAAGCCGTGCTCGGCGTCCTCGGCATAGACGCGCGCTTCGATGGCGTGACCGTCGATGCGGATTTGACTTTGCGTGCGCGGCAGCTTTTCGCCGGCGGCAATGCGCAATTGCCATTCAACCAGATCGAGCCCGGTGACCGCCTCGGTGACCGGATGCTCGACCTGCAGCCGGGTGTTCATTTCGATGAACCAGATAGCGTCGGCGCGCAGGCCTTCGCTGCCGTCGGCGACGAATTCGACAGTGCCGGCGCCGCGATAATCCACCGCCTTCGCCGCCGCGACCGCCGCCGCGCCGATCCGCGCCCGCAAGTCCGCGGTCATGCCGGGCGCCGGCGCCTCCTCGATCACCTTCTGATGCCGGCGCTGCAGCGAGCAATCGCGCTCGCCGAGATGAATGGTATTGCCCTGGCGATCGGCAAAAACCTGAATTTCGATATGCCGGGGCGCGGCGACGAGCTTTTCGATCAGGACTCGGCCGGAACCAAACGCCGACTGGCTTTCGCGGATGGCGCCTTCAAGCGCAGCCTCGAAATCGGTGTGCTTGTCGACCCGGCGCATGCCGCGGCCGCCGCCGCCCGCCGCCGGCTTAATCAGCACCGGGTAACCGATCTCGTAGGCTTTTTCCTTGAGAAATTTGGCCTCCTGGCGTTCGCCGTGGAACCCCGGCACGACCGGCACGCCGGCCTTCTCCATGAGCGTCTTGGCGCGGTCCTTCAGTCCCATGGCGCGGATGGCGGCCGCGGGCGGCCCGACGAAGACGATGCCGGCTTTATCGCAAGCCTCGGCAAAGTCGGCGTTCTCGGACAGGAAGCCGTAGCCCGGATGAATGCATTCGGCGCGCGCCTTCAGCGCCGCCGCGATCAGACTTTCGATCGACAGATAGCTGTCGCGCGGCTCTGGGCCGCCGATGAAATAGGCCTCATCGCAGGACCGCACATGCAGCGCATCGGCGTCCGCGCTGGAATAGACCGCGATCGTGCGCAGGCCGAGACGCTTGGCGGTCCGGGCGATACGGCAGGCGATTTCGCCGCGGTTGGCGATGAGGACGGAGCGGAACATGGCGGGCGCATCAGATCGTCTAATGCGGCCGCTTTCAACTCATTGCGCGTTCGCGGCCCCGGCGCTCGTCTGCGGTGCTTGAAATGGATTGAGCTGCACCGGACCCAACGGAACGGCACTCGCCGCCGCGGGCGGCGCCGCGGCAGGCGGTGCATTCGTCGCGCTCCGCGGCTGCCAGATCGGGTCGGCGGCCGGCCCCGGCGGTGTAATAGCGGCTTGGGCCGGTGGGCTTGGCGGCGGCTTGCGCGCGTGCCGCGACGACGCCGGCGTTTCGTGAGCCGGCGCCTCGTGAGCGGTCGGCGCCTCATGCGCCCCAGCTGTCGCAGAGGCGATCGCGGCCGCGGCCGGCGGTCCAGCCGGTTCGGGATTCATGATGCTGATGGCCGGGATCGAGGCAGCGCTGGGAAAATCGATATTGACCATTTTATGCGGCGGCGGGGCGCCCGCCTGAGTGGACGATGTCGACGTTGCGTCAGCGACCGCCGCAGCATCGGGTGCTTTCGCCCAGACCGGCAAGTAATGATCGAGATAGCGATCGAGCGTTTGCCCGCTCAAATTCGCGCGCACTTGGCCCGGATTGCCCAAAAGCGTCAGCGCTTCGCAATGATCGCTGCTGCAGTGATCGGCGACCGCGAGCGTATGAGCGACGAAGCCGAAACGATCCGCTTCGAGCGAGTGGCGTAGCGGCAGCAGTATGCTGGTGATGCCGCCGCCGCCGCGCTTGGTATAGGCCGCCATGTCGGCAAGGAGCGTAAAACGCGCCGCGACATAGGATGTGGCGCTGGCCACGGTTGCCGGCGCGGCGAACAGCGCCTTTTCGCAAGCCGCCTCGACGTCGTCGCCGGCCAAACCATTCAGGCACGCCAACGCCGAACCCGGAGCCA
Source organism: uncultured Alphaproteobacteria bacterium (assembly GCA_963822935.1). Taxonomy (GTDB): domain Bacteria; phylum Pseudomonadota; class Alphaproteobacteria; order Rhizobiales; family Xanthobacteraceae; genus BOG-931. The sequence continues at coordinate 33,644 of CAWGJP010000019.1, read as the reverse complement.
GGCTTTCAGCATTGAGCGCGGCGGCGCGCGCTTCAAGCGCGCGACGCTCCGCGCTGCGATCACGGAACGACGCCGCATCGAGGAACGCCCAAGCCAACGTCGCCCCCAAGACCGCGCCGAGGACGACGACGCTGACGCGCGCCATCGTTCGTGTGCGGGTCCAATCGAATGCCAGCGCGCAAATGAAAACCAGCAGCGCCGCGGATCCGGCCGCGACCCACAAGCGCAATGCCGAACTTCCGATGTCGGGATCGATGCCGAACATCAACCACCCCAAAACAGGATATTATGCCGCTTGCCAAGGCGGGACTATGGCGGCGTTCATGGCGCCAACAGCGCGGCGGACCCGTCAGTGCTCGACTTCGAGCTGGCTTTCCTTGGCGACGCGTTCGAACGCCTCGCCGGGATTCTTGATCCGGTACTGGTAGTCGTCGCCGTCGGACGGTAACAGCCGAACCACCTTATAACCGCCGCTCGCACCGGGCCGGCTGATCGGGCTCGACGTGTAAGTCACAGTCTGACCGATGCGATATTTGTGCGTCGTCAAGGCCGCAGCCACCGCCGCGATCTGCGCCACCGTCACGGTCGCCATCTCGAGGGTTGCCGGGGCAACTCTTGCAGCGCTGAGCGATTCCGGCTTACGCGCCGAGTGCCGGGCTGCGGACGGCTTGCGGGCAGCGGCAACCGCGCGTGCCGGCGCCTTGCGCGCCGCTGTTCTCCGGCTCGTTTTGGCGCCCGCTTTGGCGGGCCGTTTCTTTTTCACTGAATGTTTGTTCATGGAACCAACTATAGCATCCAAACCTGTGATCGAGCAAAAAATATAGTATCGAAAATGCGTGTTTGAACCGGTCGCAGATGCTTATAATTAAATCCTGTAAAGCCGAATTATTTCAATTAGTTAAGACAGTCTCTTGCGCTGATTTAAAAACCGGACGGATCAAGCTTGACGGCGCCATCGTCCGTTCTCATCAGGCTGCCAATAAGTCACCTCGGCGCCGGCGGCTTTGGCCTCGCTCCAGCGCATCCGCGCCGCTTCGACCGCGTCCGGATCCTCGCCGTCGAAGAGCAGCACAATGCGCTCATAGCCTGCGGCATCGCCGGTCAAGCTTGCGCCTTCGACCAGGAAACGGACCGTCGCACCGTTGGGATTACCATCATTGACGGTCAGCACGATCGGATGCTCGGCGGCTTCGGCGTCGCGCCAAGTCCCGTGTGGCAGGAAGGCGTCGTCGCGCCAAGTCCACAAATGAGCATCGAGCGCCTCGACGCGCTCATCGGAGGACGCCTGCACCACGACCCGCCAGCCGCGTTCAAGTGATTTCGCAAGCAAAGCCGGCAATACCTGTTCCGGCGTCTGACCTTTGAGGTGGTAGAATAGAATCTCGGTCATCGCGCGCACTCAACGCTCGTAATGTTCTTCGACCAGCCGTTCGAGCAGCCGCACGCCCCAGCCGGACGCCCAGCTCTTGTTGATATCGGTTTGCGGTGACCCCATCGCCGTGCCGGCGATGTCAAGATGCGCCCATGGCGTCTTGTTGACGAAGCGCTGCAGCAATTGCGCCGCGGTGATGGCGCCGCCCCAGCGGCCGCCGGTATTCTTCATGTCGGCGAACTTCGAGTCGATCATCTTGTCGTATTCGGGCCCGAGCGGCATCCTCCATACCCGTTCGCCGACCGCCTCGCCGGCTTTGGTCAGCCGCTCGGCGAGCTTATCGTCGTTGCAGAACATGCCGGCATATTCCTGCCCCAAAGCGACGATGATGGCGCCGGTGAGCGTCGCCAGATTGATCATGAATTTCGGCTTGAAGCGCTTGTTGACGTAGTGCAGCACGTCGGCGAGGACGAGACGGCCTTCGGCATCGGTATTGATGATTTCGATGGTCTGTCCGGACATCGTCTTGACGATGTCGCCCGGCCGTTGCGCCTTGCCGTCGGGCATGTTCTCGACGAGTCCGATGGCGCCCACGGCATTGACCTTGGCCTTGCGCGCCGCGAGCGCATGCATCAGGCCGACAACGCAGGCGGCGCCCGCCATGTCGCCCTTCATGTCTTCCATGCCCGCAGCCGGCTTGATCGAAATGCCGCCGGAATCGAAGCAGACGCCTTTGCCGATGAACGCGACCGGGTCGACGCCGCGCTTGCCGCCGTTCCAGCGCATAACGACGAGCTTCGAATCATGCGCCGAACCCTGCCCGACGCCGAGCAGCGCACCCATGCCGAGCTTGCGCATGGCCGCGACGTCCAGCACTTCGACGCCGACACCGAGCTTGCTCAGAGCCGATGCCCGCCGGGCGAACTCGGCCGGATAGAGCACGTTGCCCGGTTCGTTGACGAGATCGCGGGCAAGCACGACGCCATCGGCAAGCACCGCGTGCTGCGTCCAGGCCTTATCCGCCGACGCGGCATTGGCACAGGCGAAACGGAACTCGACTTTACTTGGCCGCTCCTCGTCTGCCTTGCGCTTGGTCTTGTAGAGATCGAACGTATAGGCGCGTAGCCGGGCTCCCAACGCCAGATCGGCGACCTGATTGGCCTTGAGCGCGCCCGAGCCGAATTCCGCAAAGATCGTGGCGCTTGCCGCGGCTATCGGCACCTTCCCCATGGCGATGCCGCCGAGCTTGACGATATCGCGCGATTTCAACTCGCTTTCCTTGCCGATCCCCACCACCACCAGCCGCGGAACGTTCAGTCCGGATGGAGCAACGAGATCGAGGCTTGAGCCGCTTTTGCCGGTAAAGCGATCGGCCGCAGCCGCGCGACGAACGAAATCCCCGAGCGGCGCCAGGGTCCGCTGCGTCGCCGGGCCGAATTTGAGGTTTTCTTCGCAGAACACAACGAGAACACCGTGCGGGCGAGCGAAAGAGGTGAAGCTGAATTTGAATGCGGCGGCCATGGAGCGTCCTTTGGCTCGATCTTCGCGGCCTGGGTCGCCGCGGCGGCGGATATTGCGGTCAAGTTATGAACCGGACCGGCCAGCCGTGCAAAGCGGCCTTTTGCGTCAAAACCGGCGCCATCTCCCGCCGCCTTTATCAAACGCTCGTATTAACGCTTTAGTGTGCATGTTCAATAGCTTTGCCTTGGCGAAGCCACTTTGTGAAAGCATGAAATGAGCCGCGTTGGGGAGAGCGGCTCTCGGGATAACGGCGTCGGCGGTGCGACACCGCTTTCGGGTTGGCCGTCAGTGGGGAAGTTCAGTCCGATGGGGTCGATCGGCGGCTATATGTTTCGCGCCACGATGGGCGCGTTCCTGATCATCCTCGTCAGCCTGACCGTCGTGATCTGGTTCACGCAGGCGATGCGCGATTTTGATCTGATCACGAGCCAGCGCCAGACCCTGCTCGTCTTTGTCGGCATCACCGGGATGATCGTGCCGCTCCTGATCATGATGCTGGCGCCGATCGCGCTGGTCATGGCGGCCGCGCACGTCCTCAACAAGCTCGCCACCGATTCCGAGATCATCGTGATGAATGCGGCCGGCGTCTCGCCGTGGCGGCTGTTGCGGCCGTTTCTTGCTGCCGCGCTGGTCGTCTCGCTCTTGGTCGCGGTCATTGCCGCTTACGTGTCGCCGCGCGCATTGCGAGAATTGCGCGACTGGGGCGCACAAGTACGCGCCGACATCCTCACCAACATCGTGCAGCCGGGCCGCTTCACCACGATCGGCGGCAACCTCACGTTCCACATCGCCGACCGGCGGCCGAACGGGCTGCTGGTCGGTATTTTCGTCGACGACCGCCGCGATCCCAACGTACACGCCACCTATCTCGCCGAGCAGGGCGAGATCGTGAAAAACGACAAGGCTTCGTTCCTGGTCCTGCAAGGCGGGAGCATTCAACGATTAGAAGCCGGGCAGCGCGACCCGCGCATCGTCACCTTCGACCGCTACCCGTTCGACCTGTCGCAATTCGCCGGCGCCACACAGAACGTCGTCTATACGGTCCGCGAAAAATACCTCTGGGAACTGTTGTGGCCGCGGGCCGACGATACGCTCTATGCGTCGCAGCCCGACCAATATCGCTCGGAAATGCATGATCGACTGACCACCCCGCTCTATCCGTTCGCCTTCGTCATCCTTGCTTTCGCCTTCCTCGGCCCGCCGCAGACGACCCGACAAAGCCGCACATTGGCGCTGTTGGGAATGATCGGCGCGGTCTCGCTGCTGCGGCTCGTCGGCTTCATCAGCGTGATCGTCGGCGTGCACGTGCCGGCCGTGCTCGCGGTGCAATATGTCGCGATCTTCGGCTCGATCGCAGCGGGCTTGTGGCAAATCTCGCGCGGCCGAGCCGTCGAGCCGGCCGCGGCGGTATCGCGGTTCGCGACCGTGATCGGCGAACGCATCGCAAGGGCGACAAGCTGATGAAACGCCCCATGATCACCGGCACGCTGTCGCGCTATTTCGGAATGCGGTTCCTCACGTCCGTCGTCGGCTCGTTCATCGGCGTCGTGGCTCTGGCGGCGATGATCGATTACGTCGAACTGATGCGTCGCGGCGCCGACTGGCCCAACGCGACGGCCTTGGTGCTGGCGAAAATCTCGATGTACCGCGTGCCGCAGCTCACCGAACGCATCATGCCGTTCTCCGTCCTGGTCGGCGCCATGTCGTGTTACCTGACGCTATCGCGACGACTCGAGCTCGTTGTGGCGCGCTCAGCCGGCATTTCCGCCTGGCAATTCGTGGCGCCGGCCATGGTCGCCGCCTTCCTCTTCGGCACCGTCGCCACCACCGTCTACAACCCCATTGCCGCGGTACTGCACGAGCGCTCGAAGCGGCTCGAAGCCGAAATGTTGGGGGAGAACATGTCGGCGTTGCAGGAAAGCACCAGCGGATTCTGGGTCCGCCAGAAAAGCGCCGACGGCGCCGCCATCATCAATGCCAGCACCAGCCGCGAGCAAGGCGCTCAGCTCGGCGGCGTCACTATCTACACGTTCGATCGCGACGGCCATTTCCAGGAACGGATCGAGGCGCAAAGCGCCACGTTGGAGCAGGGCCATTGGCAGCTGCAAGACGCCCGCATCTACGCCGGCGGCAAGGCGCCGGACGTCGAAGACAACTATCGCGTCGCCACCAATCTGACGCTGGAACAGGTGCGGGAAAGCTTTGCCACGCCCGAGACCGTGCCATTCTGGGAATTGCCCACTTACATCGATCTCGCCGACCGCGCCGGACTCGGCGCCGCCGGTTATCGCCTGCAATATCAGCAGCTCCTGGCGCGGCCGTTTCTGCTCGCCGCGATGGTCTTGCTCGCGGCGTCGGTGAGTTTGCGCTTTTTTCGCTTCGGCGGCGTGCAGAAAATGGTGCTAAGCGGCATCACCGCCGGATTTCTGTTGTTCGTGCTGCAGAAGATCACCGACGACATGAGCAGAGCGGAGCTCATGTCGCCGGCGGCCGCTGCGTGGATTCCGGTCGTTATCGGCGGCCTCACCGGATTCGTCGCGCTGTTGTTCCAGGAGGACGGTTAGTGGCGAGTAGGCGTAGCCCCCTCTGTCCCGGCCTGCGTAGTAGCGTTCGCGTTGGTGCAACGACGCTTGCTGCGGTGCTGGCGCTTGTCATCGGGTTGACCTTTTTTGCCGCGCCGCTGTTCGCCCAGCAGGCGGGCAATCTGATGCATTTCCCGCCTCGGCCGCCGCCGCCGCCGAAAAAACCGGCGCCGCCGTCCAACGCCCCGATGCTCGTGCAGGCGACCGAGATCAGATACGACTACACCAACAATACGGTTGCCGCCGCCGGCAACGTGCAGATCTATTACGGCGGCGCCACCATCGAAGCAGATCAGGTCATTTACGACCAAAAGACCAAGCGGCTTCGCGCCCAGGGTAACGTCCGGTTGACCGAGGCGGATGGCAAGATCACCTATGGCCAGACCATCGATCTGAGCGACGACTTCCGCGACGGCTTCGTCAATTCGCTGCGGCTGGAGACGCCCGACGACACGCGCTTTGCCGCGGCGCGCGCCGACCGCGCCACCGGCAACTACACCGTTCTGCAAAACGGCGTCTATACGGCTTGCGAACCCTGCAGGGACGATCCCAAAAAACCGCCGCTGTGGCAGGTTCAAGCGGCGCGGATCATCCACGACGAGGGCGAGAAGATGCTCTACTTCGAGGATGCCCGCGTCGAGTTTTTCGGCGTGCCGCTCGCTTATGTGCCCTTCATGTCCGCTCCCGACCCGACCGTGAAGCGCAAGAGTGGATTTCTGTTTCCGAGCCTCACCGAGGGCTCGCAGTTCGGCTATTCCATCGAGCCGAAATATTTCTGGGCGCTGGCGCCGAACTACGACCTTACGCTCGGGACGATGCTGACAACGATGCAGGGCCCGCTGCTCGAAGCACAATGGCGGCACCGTTTGCTCGATGGCGCCTATTCGATCCGAGCCGCTGGAATTTTCCAGACAGACCCGGGCTATTTCGCCAGCCGCGATGGGCCCGATAGCCCGACGGCGAAAACATTCCGCGGCTCGATTCAAACCGCCGGACAGTTCGCGATCAACGACAAATGGGTATGGGGCTGGACCGGTCTGTTGGTGACCGACACCCAATTCCTATACGACTACCAGCTGCGGCAATTCAGTGGCGCATTCGACCCATTTCAGACCGGAGTGGCGTCGCAGGGCGTTTCGCAGCTTTACGTAAGCGGCGCGGGTGAGCGCAGCTATTTCGATGTGCGTTCGATCTATTATTACGGCTTCTCGCAACAGGACGTGCAAAGCCAGATTCCGATCATCCACCCGGTGCTCGATTATTCCAATGTATTGGCGCAACCGGTCCTCGGCGGCGAATTCAGCTACAAATTCAACCTGACGAGCCTGAGCCGGCAACAGGCCGAGTTTCAGGCGGTCACGGCGAACGCCCAGGCCATCGGCACCTGCGGCAGTCCGACTGCCGATACCGCCATTCCGGCGAACTGTCTGTTGCGCGCCATCCCGGGACAGTATTCGCGGGCTTCGACCGAAATCGACTGGCGCCGCACCGTCATCACCGACAACGGTCAGGTGATCATGCCGTTCTTTCAGTTCCGCGGCGATCTCGCCTCGGTCAACATCGACAATCAGGTTGGCGTTGCGAACTACCTCGCTCCCGGCCAAAGCGAACTGGCGCGCGCCATGCCGGCCGTCGGCGTCGAATATCGCTATCCCTTCGTTGACGTGGAACCGTGGGGAACGCAGACGATCGAGCCGATTGCCCAGCTGATCCTGCGTCCCAACGAAACCGACATCGGCAAATTTCCGAACGAAGACTCGCAGAGCCTGGTTTTCGACGATTCGAACCTGTTCGCGATCGACAAATACTCCGGCTGGGATCGCGTTGAAGGCGGCAGCCGCGTGAATGCCGGTGTGCAATATACCGCCCAGGTCAACCGTGCCGGCTCGCTCAATGTGCTGTTCGGACAATCCTATGCCTTGTTCGGCCAGAACTCGTTCCAATCTCCCGATATCACCAATACCGGCCTGGAAAGCGGGCTCGACAAGACCGTCTCGGATTACGTCGGCCGGGTGACGTATCAACCAAATCAGGTTTATTCGTTCACTGCGCGAGGGCGGTTCGACGAGGCGACATTTACGCCGGAGCGCCTCGAGTTCGAAAGCCGCGCCAACTTCGATCGCTGGACACTGCAAGTGCTCTACGGCGATTACGCCGCGCAGCCGCTGCTCGGCTTCCTGACCCGTCGTGAAGGCATACTCGCCGGGGCATCGTTCAAGCTGACGGAGAACTGGATCGCGCTCGGCTCCGCCCGCTACGATATCGCCAACGATCAGATCGACCAATCCCGGCTTGGAATCGGCTACGTCGACGATTGCTTCATGTTGTCCGTGAACTGGCTTACCGGATACACATATACTGCTATTGCCAATTCGACACCGGTCCGGGACAGCACGGTCATGCTACAATTCAGTTTGCGGACGCTCGGTCCCGATGTTTTGGCGCCGGTGGGCGCCTCGTTCTAAAATTTGCCGTGAGTTTATGGGCTGGTGTCGCGAATTTTGGGGGACAATCGGTCAAGCCGGCAGGACCCTGTCGTCGACGGAGAGGGAACTATGAGGTTGCAGATCGCAGTCAGCGCACGGTTTGCGGCTTTGGTGCTCGCCGCAGCGACTTTGCTTGCCGTCGCCTCGACTGCCCGATCCCAGGAAGAAGTCGTGTTGCTGGTCGACGGCGAACCGATCACATCGCTCGACATTCAGCAACGCTCCAAATTCATGGAAATGGGCTCCCACAAGGCGCCGACGCGGCAGGAAGCGATCGACAGCCTCGTCGATCAGATCCTCGAATTGCGCGAGGCCAAGCGCTACGACATCGTGCCGAAGGACCCGGACGTCAACAATGCGTATGCCAACGTGGCAAGCCACATGGGAGTGGACAGCCAGAAGCTGAGCCAGATACTGGCCAGCGGCGGCGCAAGCGAGGCTACCCTCAAGCTGCAGCTGAAGGCACAGATTGCCTGGACCAGTTTGGTGCGCGGACGCTACAAGGCCAGCCTGGAAATCCCCGATACCGACATCGAGGCAGAGCTCAAGCTGCATCAGCCCAACCAGCAAGACCAAGTGGGTTACGAGTACATGATGCGCCCGATCATTCTCGTGGTGCCGCGCGGCGCTGCCGCTGCCACCTACGATGCCCGCAAGCGCGACGCCGACGCTTTGCGCGCCCGTTTTAACAATTGCACCGACGGTATCGCGTTTGCGCAAGGACTGCCGGAAGTCGCCGTGCGTGACCCCGTGCCCAAATCCTCAGCCGACTTGCCGCAGCAACTCCGCGACATCCTCGACAATACGGAGGTCGGCCATCTAACGCCGCCCGAGCAGACCGACGAAGGCATACAGATGTTCGCTGTCTGCTCCAAAAAGGAATCGAAGACCGATACACCGGAAGCGAAAAAACTGCGCGACGAGATGTTCGAGAAGAAGTTCGGCGCCAAGGCCAAGCGCTACCTTGCCGATTTGCGCCGCCAAGCGATGATCGAATACAAATAGAGCCGGCGCGTGGGGCGCGGTCTGTCCGGGCTTCCGTTCTTGCCGCGGATCAAGTCCGCTGCAGGCGTGTTTTTGGATTGCGTGAAGGATGCAGGCTCGTGCAAGTTCTGGCATTGACGCTTGGCGAGCCCGCCGGGATCGGCCCCGATCTCGCGCTGGCCATTTGGCGGCGGCGCGCCGAGCTTGACCTACCGCCGTTTTATATTGTCGCCGATCCGGAATTTCTGCGACGACGGGCCGCCAAGCTTGGCCTCGACGTGCCGATCATCGGCGCGACGGCGCAGTCGGCCGCGGCGACATTTCGCTCGGCGCTACCGGTCTTACCTCTCGATATCGCCGTTACCGCCGAACCGGGCCAGCCCGACCGCTCGAGCGCGCCGGCCGCGGTGGCTTCGATCCGCGGTGCGGTCGCCGACGTCATGGCGGGCGCGGCGGCCGCCGTCGTCACCAATCCGGTCGCCAAGAACGTGCTTTACAATTGGGGCTTTGCCGAGCCAGGTCATACAGAATTCCTGGCGACGCTGGTGCAGGAGGCAACCGGCACGTCGCTGCATCCGGTCATGATGTTGTGGTCACCTGAGCTCGCGGTCGTGCCGGTCACGATCCATCTGCCGCTGCGCGACATTTTCAAGCATCTTTCCAGCGAGCTCGTGGTCGAAACCGGACGCATCGTCGCGCACGATCTTGCCGTGCGTTTTAAGATCACGCGGCCGCGGCTGGCGATTGCGGGGCTCAATCCGCATGCCGGCGAAGCGGGCACGCTCGGCGACGAGGATCGCACCATCGTTGCGCCGGCGGTGGCGCGCCTTGTCGCCGAAGGGATCGATGCCAAAGGCCCCCTTGCCGCCGATTCGATGTTTCACGACCGCGCGCGCGCGAGCTACGACGCCGCGCTGTGTATGTATCACGATCAGGCGCTGATCCCGATCAAGACGCTTGCCTTCGATCATGCCGTCAACGTCACGCTCGGGTTGCCTTTCGTTCGCACCTCGCCAGATCACGGCACCGCCTTTGACATTGCCGGCACCGGCCGCGCCGATCCGGCCAGTCTGATCGCCGCACTGCGGCTCGCGGCACGGCTCGCCGGAGCCGCGCCAAGCGCCGCGCGGGCGGTGCCTCGCGCCGCATCGTGAGCGACCCTTCCGACCGCCTGCCGCCGCTGCGCGAAGTGATCCGCCGGCACGGTCTTGTCGCCAAAAAGTCGCTCGGACAGAATTTCCTCTTCGACCTCAACCTCGTTTCCCGCATTGCCCGGGCGGCCGGACCGCTCGCCGGCGTGAACGTCCTTGAAATCGGTCCCGGGCCTGGCGGCCTGACGCGCGCACTGTTGGAGGAAGGCGCCGCGCATGTGATTGCCGTGGAGCGCGACGAGCGGGCGATCGCCGCCTTGCAGGAGATTGCCGCGCTTTACCCGGGCCGCCTCGATATCGTCACGGCTGACGCTCTGCGATTCGATCCGCGGCAGCAGCTCCCTGTCGGGCCGGTGCGCATCGTCGCCAATCTGCCCTACAACATTGCGACGGCTCTGTTGGTCGGCTGGCTCTCCATCGAGCCGTGGCCGCCATGGTTCGATGCCGCCGTGTTGATGTTCCAGCGCGAAGTCGCCGAGCGCATCGTCGCGGTCCCCGGCTCGAAAACTTATGGGCGGCTGTCCGTCCTGGCACAGTGGCGCTGCGAAGCGCGGATTTTGTTCGACGTGAACCCCGCAGCCTTTGTGCCACCGCCCAAGGTCACATCCTCGCTCGTCCGCTTCGTGCCGCGCGCGGCACCGCTCCCTTGCGAGCGCGCGCTGCTCGAACGGGCGACCCAGGCCGCCTTCGGGCAACGCCGCAAAATGCTGCGCCACAGTCTGCGCTCGCTCGGCGCCGATACGCCGAGCCTGATTGCGGCGGCAGGTCTCGAGCCGACCGCGCGGGCCGAGGACATTCCCGTCGCGGGCTTTGTCGCCTTGGCGCAGGCCCTCGCCGCGGCCCCCCATTATCGGGCATGATGGGTTTCTTCAAACGAAGAGGCCAAAGCCGCAATGACCAAATTCCACCGCCAGTCGCTTGTCGCCTATGGCCAACCGCTCTGTGAGACGCTCGCTGATCTGCCTGCACCGCATGGCAGCGAAGTTCTGGTGCGTGTGGACTGTTGCGGCGTCTGCCATTCCGACCTGCATCTGCAGGACGGCTATTTTGCGCTGGGCGGCGACAAGCGACTCGACATTACCAAGGACCGCACCCTGCCGTTCACGCTTGGGCATGAGATCGCCGGCGTCATCGAGGCGGCCGGCGAGATGGCCGAAGACGCGGCAATCGGGCACCGCGTCGCGGTCTATCCGTGGATCGGGTGCGGGACCTGCCCGGCCTGCCGCGCCGGCGACGAAAATCTCTGCTCCAGCCATCGTCATCTCGGCATTGCCGTCGACGGCGGTTACGCCACCCACGTCCTGGTGCCTCATCCGCGCTACTTGATCGACTACGCGCCGCTGTCGCCGGACTTCGCCGGCATGCTGATGTGCTCGGGCCTCACCGCCTTTTCCGCGCTCAAACATCTCGGCGAACGGGCTACCCGCGGCCCGGTGCTGCTGGTCGGAATGGGCGGTGTGGGCATGATGGGCCTCGCCATTGCGCGGTCGTTGTTTCGCGAGCCGCCGCTGGTCGCCGATATCGCCTCCGACAAGCGCGACGCGGCGCTTGCCGCCGGCGCGGGGCAGGCTTTCGATCCGTCCGACCCTCAGGCCCGCCGCGCGATCATGGCGGCCACCGGCGGCCTGTTCGCGGTTTGTGACTTCGTCGGCTCGGAAAAGTCATTGCAATTCGCGACCGGAGTGCTCGGCCGCGGCGGCAAGGTGGTGGTGACGGGATTGCTCGGCGGCAATTTCTCCATCGCGGCCGCGATGATCGTGATCAAAGCGATGTCGATCGAGGGCGCGCTGACCGGCACGCTGGCCGAAGCGCGCGAACTCATCGATCTCGCCCGCAGCGGCAAGCTCGCGACCATTCCGACGCACGAACGTCCGCTCGACCAGGCGCAGGCCGCACTCGACGATCTGCGCGCCGGCCGCGTCGTCGGCCGCACGGTGCTGTCGCCAGAGCGCTCCGCTTAGAGCTTCGCCTGTAATCCCCGCACGAAATCGGAAAGCCCGATCTGCCGCTCGCGCTTGAGCCGCTCGGCCGCCAGGATAGCCCGCACTTCGGCGAAGGCTTCGGCCTTGTCGCGGTTGACGATGACGTAGTCGTATTCGGGCCAGTGGCTCATCTCGCCCGCGGCCTTGGCCATGCGCGCGCCAATGACCGACTTGCTGTCCTGCGCCCGGCTCTTGAGCCGGCGCTCCAGTTCACGAACGGTCGGCGGCAGGATGAACACGCTCACCAAATCGTCGCGGGCTTTTTCGCGCAGCTGCTGCGTACCTTGCCAGTCGATATCGAACAGCACATCGCGGCCGGCGCGGAGCGCGTCGATGACCGGCCGGCGCGGCGTGCCGTAGCAATGACCGAACACTTCGGCCCACTCCAACAGTTCCCTTTTTTTGACCATGGCATCGAAGCGACGGCGATCGATGAAATGATAATCGCGGCCATCGACCTCGCCGGGCCGTTTGAGGCGGGTGGTCACCGACACCGATAATTCAATCCTGCGATCCACCCGCAGCAAGAGCCGCGACAGCGTGGTCTTGCCGGCGCCCGACGGCGACGACAGCACGAACATCACGCCGCGCCGCTCGATTTTCTTTCGACTTTGTCCGCCGCGCGCCATGTGTCCCGCCAAGCCGGTCTATTCGACGTTCTGCACTTGCTCGCGGAATTGTTCGACCGTGGCTTTGAGCTCAAGCCCGATATTGGTGAGCTCGACATCGTTGGCCTTGGCGCACAGCGTGTTGGCTTCGCGGTTGAGCTCCTGCGCCAGAAAATCGAGCCGGCGGCCGATTGGGCCGCCCTGCCCGATCAAATGCCGCGCCTGGGCGACATGCGCGGCCAGGCGATCGAGCTCTTCGCGCACGTCGGCTTTGGTCGCGATCATGATCGCTTCCTGATGCAGCCGGTCGGGATCGAAGCGCTCCGATTGTTCGAGCAGTGTTGCCACCTGCTCAGCAAGCCGCGCCCGTATCGCTTCCGGCCGGCGGCCCGGAACGCGCTCGGCACGCCCGGCAAGCGCTGCGATTTCGTCCAATCGCGCGGTAAGCACCCGACCGAGCGCGGCACCCTCATGACGGCGCATTTCGCCAAGCGCGCCGATGACCTCGGCGAAACCTGCGGTGACAGCGGTTTCGGCGGTACGTCGCTCGTTCTCGCGCTCCTCGGTGTCGCTGACCTCGATCACGCCTTTGAGCGCGAGCAACCCATCGAGCGATGGCGGCGTGGTTTCGAGCTTTGGCGCGATCTGTTTCATCGCCGCCAAGATCGCATCGAGTACCGCCGCATTGACGTGGACGACCGGCTGCGCACCGCTGCGGTCCACGGTCAGGTTGGCCTGAATGGAGCCTCGCGTCAGGGCTTCGGCGGCCCGCGCCCGCGCCGGGACTTCGATCGCATCCCATCCCGGCGGCATGCGCAGCCGCAGATCAAGTCCCTTGCCGTTGACCGATTTGATTTCCCAAGCCCAGCTATAGGGGCCGCATGCGCCATGGGCGCGAGCGAAACCCGTCATGCTCGATAGCGCCATGGACTGCGGTCCCCCGACACAATAGCGGAAAAGAATCGAACCGAACTTAACGGCGGCAATTCACGTGAACAAGCCACCGCAAACAAGCCGCAGCCGCGCGCGTCGTCAGGCCTCGATGCGGCCGCAGCCCACGGCCAATCAATGGCCGGCCGGAACGCGCGGTTTCGACGCGCCGCGCAACGGCGGGGGTGGCGGCATGGGTGCGGCGGAATTGGCTGTTGCGCCCTGCGCCGGCGGCGGCGGCGAATTCATCTGATCATCGATCGGGACTTGATCTTTCTGATCGGTTTCCATCGTCCGCAGCCGGGTGACATTACGTTGCTGCTGTTCGTAGGTCTCGGCAAAAACGTGGCCGCCGGTGCCGTCGGCGACGAAATAAAGTTCACGCGTCCGCGCCGGATTGGCGGCCGCTTCGAGCGAGGCGCGGCCCGGATTGGTGATCGGGCCGGGTGGCAGTCCATTGATGACGTAGGTGTTATACGGAGTTGGTTGGGCGATTTCGCTCTTCATGATCGGCCGGCCCAGCGTGCCTTTGCCGCCCACCAGGCCATAGATGATCGTCGGGTCGGACTGCAGCCGCATATTCTGCTTCAGCCGATTGATGAATACCGCGGCGACCCGCGAGCGCTCGTCAGATTTTCCGGTCTCTTTCTCGACCAACGAAGCCAGAGTCACCAGTTGCTCAGGCGTCTTGAGCGGCAGATCGGGAGAGCGATGCTCCCAGATCTCTTCGAGCGCGCGCTGCTGTGATTGCTGCATGCGCTGGATCATTTGCTCGCGGGTCACCCCGCGGGTGAAATTGTAAGTATCGGGCAGCAGGCTGCCCTCGGGCGGAATCGCCTTGATGTCGCCGACCAATACGTCGTCGGCCAAAAGTCGCGCGACGATCTGCTGCGACGTCAGACCTTCGGGAACGCTCACTTGGTGCGCCACCACTTTGCCCTCGACGATGGTCGCCACGACATCGCTCAGGCTGGAATGCGCCTTGAACTCGTATTCGCCGGCCCTGAGACCCTCTCGCGCCTTGAGTACGAGCACGCCGCCAATGAAAACCCAAGGCTGATCGATCACCCCCTCGCGCGTCAAAACATCGGCAATATCGCGGATGCCGGAACCATGGGGGATATTGACGACGCGATCCTGCGGCAGCGGACCCGGCGCTTCGAAACGCTGGGCGCCGACGAAAAGCACGACGCCGGACAATACCGCCAACAACACAAAAATGCTGATGATGGCGTTACCGATGACGACGAGCGGGTGCCGCGCACCGGCCGAGCGGCGGGTCGGCATTTCGACCGTGTCGGGTTCAATCGCCGTTCGTGGGCTCCGCGGCACGAAGCGCTTCGGATCGCTGCGATTGGAGTCAGTACCCGTCTGCGGATTTGGCGGGGAAATCCGGTTTGGTGGCGATGCTGGCGGTGCCGAGGACGGCGCTGCCACAGTGTCGCGACCAAGCAGGGCTTCGCCAATCGACCGCGGGCGCGCCGTCGCTCCGCTCGGTGCAGCGGCGGCAGGACCATTGGCGGGCTGTACGGCTGCCGGTTTTGACGGATTCGGCGCTGTAAGCGTCGTCGGTCGCGGAACTTGTGCCGCAGGTTTGTCCGCGGCGCGCCCAGCGACCGTCCCAAATTTCGGCGCGGCCTTATCGCCGTTGCCCGGCGGGGCGTTAGAACCAGTCACAGTCGCTTATCCGCATCTGCAAACCACATGATCGACTTTGAAGTAACGTTCGGCCCGACGGCAACGAGCGCCCAGACGTTCGCCGCTTCCGTTCATGGCTTGCGACCAAAGGCGAGACCTGCAGTGGATCGCAGGCGAGTGCGGAGCAAATATGGCAGCACGGTGTTGGGGGGCACTACGACGCCACCCGGCGGAAGACAAGAGACGCGTTGGTGCCGCCAAATCCGAATGAATTCGACAACACGACGTTGACCGGCCGTTTTTGCGCCTGGTGGGCAACGAGATCGATTGCCGTCGCGACCGAAGGATGGTCCAGATTGATGGTGGGCGGCAGCACTTGGTCGCGCATTGCAAGCAGACAGAAGATCGCTTCGACGGCGCCGGCAGCGCCAAGCAAATGGCCGATCGAGGACTTCGTCGACGACATTGCAATATGGCCGGCGGCATTACCGATCAGACGCTCGACCGCCTTGAGCTCGATCTCGTCGCCGAGCGGAGTCGAAGTGCCATGGGCGTTGATGTAGTCGATTTCGCCGACAGAAATGCCGGCGCGGCGGGTGGCGGCCGTCATGCAGCGAAACGCGCCATCGCCGTCTTCGGCCGGTGCGGTAATGTGGTAGGCGTCGCCGGACATGCCGTAGCCGATCAACTCGCCATAAATGCGCGCCCCGCGCCGCTTGGCGTGTTCGTACTCTTCGAGCACTACGGCGCCGGCCCCCTCGCCCATGACAAACCCGTCGCGGTCGCGATCGTAGGGTCGCGATGCGCGCTGGGGCGTGTCATTGAAGCCGGTCGACAGCGCCCGGCATGCGGCAAAGCCGGCGATCGAGATACGATTGACCGGTGATTCAGTGCCGCCCGCCACCATCACGTCGGCATCGCCAAGCGCGACCAACCTCCCGGCATCGCCGATGGCGTGGGCGCCGGTCGAACAGGCGGTGACCACGGCGTGGTTCGGTCCCTTCAGCCCATGCGCGATCGACACGTAGCCCGACGCAAGATTGATGAGCCGGCCGGGGATGAAGAACGGCGAGACCCGGCGCGGACCGCGGTCGCGAAGAACAAGGGCGGTTTCCGCTATGCCTTCGACGCCGCCGATTCCGGAACCGATCAGGACCCCACTGACCACCTGATCGTCATAATCCCGCGGGTGCCAGTCGGCGTCGTTGAGCGCCTGCGTCGCCGCCGCCATCGCAAAGATGATAAAGTCGTCGACCTTGCGCTGCTCCTTGGGTTCCATCCAGTCGTCGGCATTGAAGGTTCCCGCGGAGCCGTCGCCGCGTGGAACCTGGCCGGCAATCTTGCAGGCGAGATCGGCGACCTCGAATTTTTCGATGCGCTGGATGCCACTGTCGCCGGCCAGCAAGCGTTGCCAGGTTTGCTCGATCCCGCACGCGAGCGGCGTCACCAATCCAAGACCTGTGACGACGACACGTCGCATCAAGGATACTCCCGGCAGCGGCAGGAACCGCGGCTATCGCGCGTGTTTTGCGTCAAGGATCGGTCCGACCATCGTCAATCTGCACACAATGATGTGCAGTTCCTGCAGCGTGCGCAATCCATGAGACGGCTGCCGGGACCCGCCGACGGTCAGCTCTTCGCGTTCTTTTCGAGAAATTTGATGGCGTCGCCGACCGTTAAAATGGTTTCGGCCGCATCATCGGGGATTTCGCAACCGAATTCTTCCTCGAAGGCCATGACGAGCTCGACGGTGTCGAGGCTGTCGGCGCCGAGATCATCGATGAAGCTGGCGTTTTCCGTCACCTTGTCGGGCTCGACGCCAAGATGCTCCACGACGATTTTTTTCACCCGTTCGCCAATATTACTCATCGCTTCAACCTCATCTTTCAACGCGACCCAATCGACCTAGCAGTGAACCCGTCCAAGCTCTTCACTGAACCTGCCGACGGGGACGGACAAGCTCAATTGGGTCGACACCGATTTCAGAGGCGGAAGTTCGCCCCGCGCTCCGGCATTCCGGCTTCCCCAGCCCATTTTCGGTTCGGTTACCACACTTCAAATGGCTTGGCCAGCGCGGCGGCGTGCCGCGAGCGCCAATCCTATCGTCTTCAAATCATGGCCATTCCGCCGTTCACATGCAACGTCTGGCCGGTAACGTAGGCAGCCTCGTTCGATGCGAGAAACACCACCGCGGCCGCCACCTCTTCGGGGGTACCGGCGCGGCTCGCCGGAATTTTCGCGACAATGGTTTCGCGCTGCTTGTCGTTGAGCTTCTCCGTCATCGGGGTGACGATGAAGCCTGGCGCAACGCAGTTCGCCGTCACACTGCGTTTGGCATATTCCTGCGCCATCGCCTTGATCATGCCGGTAATGCCGGCTTTGGCGGCGACATAATTGGCTTGGCCGGGATTGCCGGTCGTCCCGACCACCGACGTGATGGCGATCACACGCCCAAATCGGCGGCGCATCATGCCGCGTACCGCGGCGCGTGCGAGACGGAACGTGGCGGACAAATTGACGGCGATGACTTGCTCCCAGTCTTCGTCGCGTAATTGCACCAGGAGATTGTCTCTGGTCACGCCGGCATTGGCGACGAGAATATCGAGCTGGCCCATCGCCTCCTCAGCCCGCGGCACGAGCGTCTCGGTTTCGGCCGGATCGGCGAGGTTGCACGGCAGGACATGGACCCGTTCGCCAAGCTCGCCCGCGAGCCGATCGAGAACCTCGCGGCGGGTTCCCGATATGGCAACCGTTGCGCCCTGGCCGTGGAGGGTGCGGGCAATGACGCCGCCGATTGGGCCGGTGGCCCCGGTCACGAGCGCGGTCTTTCCGGTAAGATCGAACATGCGGTCGCTAGCCTCCCAACCAGAAAGTTCTCAGCCGCGCTCGGCGGCGAACCGGCCAAGATCTTCCGGCGTGCCGATTGCGGAAGCAGTTGCAGCATCCGCGATCCGCTTGATCAAGCCCGTCAAAACCTTCCCGGCACCGATTTCGTAGAAATCGGTCACTCCAGACTGCACCATAAAAACAATCGATTCCCGCCAACGCACCGTGCCGGTGACCTGTTCGACCAGACAACGCACGATCTCCGAGGGTTCGGTGACCGGCCGCGCCAGCACGTTGGCAACGATCGGGACGAGAGGCGGCGTCACCGAAACCGTCGCCAGCGCTTCCGCCATAACCTCGGCGGCGGGCTGCATCAGCGGGCAATGGAAGGGAGCGGAGACCGCGAGCATCATGGCCCGTTTGGCGCCGCGGAGCTTGGCCAACTCCACGGCACGTTCGACCGCGGCTTTGGCGCCCGACAAAACGACCTGTCCCCCGCCATTATCATTGGCGGCGGCGCAGACGCCGACGCTGCCGACTTCCGCGGCGATCGCTTTGGCGTCGTCCAGTTCGAGGCCGATCAGCGCCGCCATCGCACCGGCGCCGACAGCGACCGCTTTCTGCATGGCGCTGCCGCGGATGCGCAACAGCCGCGCCGCATCGCCGATGGCCAGCGCCCGAGCCGCCGCAAGCGCCGAATATTCGCCAAGCGAGTGACCGGCAACGAAGGCCGCGTCGCGTTTGAGATCGACACCGGCTTCCGCCTCGAGTGCGCGCAACGCCGCGAGCGAGACGGCCATGAGACCAGGTTGGGCGTTTTCGGTCAGCGTCAGTGCGTCGGCCGGCCCGTTCCAGATGATATCGCTAAGCCGTTGTCCCAAGGCCGCGTCGACTTCTTCGAAGACGCGCCGCGCCGCGGGAAACGCCTCGGCCAAAGGCTTGCCCATACCGACGGCCTGACTGCCCTGCCCGGGAAAAACAAATGCCGCCGCCATAAGCCCAAAGCCCGCCAAAAAGCCTGAATGCCCCGCACCGGGAAGGGGCGAAAGATACCGGGATGAACGGCATGTCAAGGATGCCGGCGGCGTAATAAAACGACAACGGCACGGTGATAGCATAGCCAGTTAGGCCATATTACCTCCGGTTTTCAGCGCGGGCGCCTCGATATGAGCCCTTTTTTGCCGGTTACCGACGCCGAGCTTTCACGAGCGCGATCGGACCCGACATTCCGTCAGCGGCTCCTGGAGCAAAACCTCGAAGCCCTGCTGATTGGAATGAAGCGGTTGCGTGGATCGGCGCCGCCCAATGGCGCCGGCGCCAAGCAGTTGCGCGAGGGTGTCGAACTCGCCGTGCGGCTGGCCGAGCTGATCCAGAACGCCGACCATCATGGCCGGATTTACTGATCTATTGCCTTTTTTGCCGCGCCGCGTATAAGGCCGCCTTCCGCTCGACCCTGGCCGGGGGCTGAACGGACGGCCGCGCCGAAAAGCGCGGTAGGGCCGCTACTGGCGGTCCGGCGTCCGGTGTTCCCGCCTTCAGAGCATTCGAGCCTTTCCCGAAGGGTTCGAGGGGCTTCGCGCCTGGGCGAGCACGGCAAACGAGGAAAGGGCAGCTATGCCGCTCTACGAGCACGTGTATCTTGCGCGCCAGGACGCCAGCGCGCAGCAGGTCGAGGAATTGACCGCGCAACTGAAGGGCATCATCGAAGGCCTCGGCGGATCAGTCAAAAAAACCGAATATTGGGGCGTGAAATCGCTCTCTTATCGCCTGCGCAAGAACCGCAAGGCGCATTTCACCCTCATGGACCTCGACGCTCCGCCGCCGGCCATCAACGAGATCGAGCGACTGGAACGCCTCAACGAAGACGTTTTGCGCTATCTCACGATCAGGGTCGAGGCGCTCGAGGAAGGGCCTTCCGCCATGATGCGCCGCGCCGAGCGCGATCGCGACCGCGACGACCGCCGGGGTGATCGAGGCGACCGGTTTGATCGAGGCGACCGATTTGATCGAGGCGATCGCGGGGACCGTCCGCGTGACCGTGACCGGCGGCCGCGTGAAGGCGCCGACGCGTCCGATAGCCCAGTGGAGGAATGAACATGGCAATGTCACCGCAAGGCGGCGGCGGCCGCCGCCCGTTCTTCCGCCGTCGCAAGAGCTGCCCGTTCTCGGGCGCCAACGCGCCAAAGATCGACTACAAAGACGTCAAGCTCTTGCAGCGTTTTGTTTCGGAGCGGGGTAAGATCGTGCCGAGCCGCATCACGGCGGTTTCTGCAAAGAAGCAGCGCGAACTTGCGCAGGCGATCAAGCGCGCGCGATTCCTGGGCCTCCTGCCCTATGTGATCCGCTAAGGGAGGCTGCCATGGAAGTGATCCTACTCGAACGTGTCAGCAGACTCGGCCAGATGGGCGACGTCGTGCGCGTGAAGGACGGCTTTGCGCGGAACTTCCTGTTGCCGCGCGGCAAGGCCTTACGCGCCACGACCGAGAACCGCACCCGCTATGAGACCATGAAAGGCGATCTCGAAGCGCGGTCGCTCACGCTCAAGACCGAGGCTTCGCAAGTCGCGGGAAAGCTCGACGGCAAGAGCTTCACCGTGCTGCGGCAGGCGTCGGAATCGGGTCAATTGTTTGGCTCGGTATCGCCGCGCGATCTTGTCACCCTCATTGGCGATGCCGGCTTCCGGCTCAATCGCAGTCAAGTCGCGCTCAATGCGCCGATCAAGACGATCGGTCAGCACAAAGTGCCGATCTCGCTTCATCCCGAGGTCGAGAGCACGATTACCATCATCGTTGCCCGCAACGATGACGAGGCTGCACGCATCGCGCGCGGCGAGGATGTGACGCAGCTGCGCGAGACGACGGAAGCCGAGGCTGCCATCGTCGCGGCAGAAGAATTTTTCGAACCGGGAGCCGGTACGGCTGCGCGCCAGGATGAAGATGCCGAAGTGGCTGAAAAGCCGCCGGCATCCGATAAGACCTGAGGTCCTGGAGCACGATCCCGAAAATGTCCGTCCCGAAACCGGGGAATGGATACCGGTTTTCGGAAAAGATCACGCTCAATCAAAAAGCGAGAGCCCGGTTTTGATCCCATCAAAACCGATTGGGTTCTCGCAGTTTCTCAGTCCGGGATGTGGTCACGGGGCACCACCGTGCCCTCACTCTGCTGCTCTGCGGCGGGAGCCGCGGTACTCTCGGTCGGCGTGACCTCCAGCTTTGCCACGGGATTTGGCGGTTCGGCCGCGACCGGACTTGGATTTGCAGCGGGCGTTGGCGCAGGCGCGGCCGAGACCGGCACAGCCTCGTCGTGTGCAGTCGGCGCGATGTCTTCCGTTTGCGGCTTGGCGTCGCGGCTCGCGGATTCCGGCGCAGCCTCATGCTTTTCCGCACTCGGCGGGCTCGCGGGGTGTTCCTCGCGCTTGGCTTCTTGCTGCTTCGGCCGCTTGTCTTCGTCGGGCTTTGCCGCCACCCGCGCTGGCGCACGGGTCGCGGTTCTGGGCTCGCCGGCTTTGGGCTCCTCGGCCCTGGCGTGATCCACTTCCGGCTTTTGCTTTGGCGTGGGTTCGGCGCCGCCGGCGCCGAGAACATAAGCGGCAAGGGCAGAAGCCTGGCCGCTGCTCGCCGTGTAATGCTCGCGCAAAAACGCCGAAAGCATCAGGCTGTTCTTGCCGGCGGCCAAGCCCCGGGGCGTCTTATGGCAAGCCGTGCAGACGCTTGAATAAATTTCGGCTGCGGACTTGCCTTGATCGATGTTGACCTGGGCAAGAGCCATTGTCGGAAACACGACAAAGGCCGCAACCGTAACCGTCCCAATCGCTGACCCTACACGGCGAAACACGCTGTCCCCTTCAAATGCTGCTGGCTTGGCGATCATGAATACCCCAAAAACGGCCGAATGCGAGCACAAGCGCGTGCGTATCCCAAAAGCATGATTTCGCGGCATTGCTGGTTGCGGAGGATTTTGTTTTAATAACGGCAAACAAGAAGACCCTGCCCCCGCAACGGTCGAAATGAGCGGCCGAATGGCCGCTACGGCGGGAAGAAGCGCCAATCGTCGCAGGCTGCGCAGGGGCCTTTTGTAAAGCGTGGAGGCGGCCGTGGATCGGTTGCTATTCATATTCTTACGTCGGTATGTCCGCCGGGGCGCATTTACTGTCGCGACGGCGGCGGGATCCACATACACCTTCGGCGACGGCCGGGGATCACCCATCGCGGTGCGCTTCGTCACGGCCAAGGCGCAACGCGCGGTTTTGCTGGACCCCGAGTTGAAGCTCGGCGAAGCCTATATGGACGGCACACTTGTCGTCGAACAAGGCTCGATTGCCGACGTGCTTGCGGTCCTGTTGCGTCAGGAGCCGATCGCCGCGCCGAATTGGACGCTGTCGCGGCTGGTACGCTACCTGTTTCGCCGCCTTCAGCAATTGAACCTGCGATCCCGCGCCCGCCACAACGTAGCGCACCATTACGATCTCGACGGCCGACTCTATTCGCTCTTTCTCGACGGCGACCAGCAATATAGCTGCGCTTATTTCAATTCTCCGGATGTGTCGCTTGACGATGCGCAACTCGCCAAGAAGCGGCATCTCGCCGCCAAATTGCGGATCAAACCCGGCGCCACGGTGCTCGATATCGGATGCGGCTGGGGCGGGCTTGCGCTCTATCTAGCCGAAATCGCCCGCGCCCAAGTCACCGGGATCACGCTATCGCAGGAGCAATTCCAGCGCGCGCAAAACCGGGCGCTCGAGCGCGGCCGCACCCGGGACACGGCCTTCCGGCTCATCGACTATCGCGACGTCGAGGGCCGTTTCGAACGCATCGTCTCGGTCGGCATGTTCGAGCATGTCGGTGTCAGCTTTTACCAGACTTACTTTGACAAATGCGCGAGCCTCCTTGCCGACGACGGCATGATGCTGCTGCACTCGATCGGCCGCAGTGGTCCTCCGGGCGTTACCAATCCTTGGATCGCCAAATACATCTTCCCCGGCGGCTATATTCCAGCGCTCTCGGAAGTGGTGCCGGCAATCGAGCGTGCGAAACTCATCGTCACCGACGTCGAAGTCTTGCAGCTGCATTATGCTGAGACGCTCAAGGCATGGCGCGAGCGCTTTCTCGCCCACCGCGACGAAGTCGTTCGGCTCTACGACCAGCGTTTCGTGCGGATGTGGGAATTCTATCTCGCTTGCTCCGAAATGGCGTTCCGCGAGGGCGAGATGGTCGTGTTCCAGATTCAGATTGCCAAGCGGAAAGGCCTCACCCCGGCAACGCGCGATTACATCGCGCGCGAGGAGGCGCGCCTGCGCGGCATCGAAGCCGGCTATTCGGCGCCGCTGCAACTCGCCGGCGAATAGTCCGGCGCGGTGGCGCGCTTTTGCGCTTGTCGTCAAGCGGCTTGATCTTTCCGCAACACGTCCGGTGGGTAACGGGGACAGCCGCAATGATGATTTCCCATCGTGCGGCCACTCGACTATCGACGGTGCGTGGTTGCGTAACGGATGCGAAGGCGCACAATGTGCCGCTGTCGTTGAGTGATCCACGATGTTGAGTAACACGCCGAATTTCTCACTCGCCGTATTTCGGCCATATGCCGCAAATCGGCCACAGCCCGCGATTGTTCTGATCGATCATGCCGGTATTCGATTCGACCGCACGCAAGCAGGCGCCGCCGGAACCCGCGTTCCGCACGGCCCCGCACAATATCGAGGCCGAGCAGGCGTTGCTCGGAGCCATCCTCGTCAATAACGAGGCATTTTATCGTGTCTCCGACTTCCTTGAGCCGAAGCATTTTTTCGAGCCGATCCATCAGCGGATTTTTGAGCTGGCCGGCGGCTTGGTCCGGGCCAACAAGCTTGCGACACCGGTAACGCTCAAGACGTTTCTGCCGGCGGATACGGATATCGCGGGGCTTTCGCTCAACCAATACCTGGCGCGGCTTGCCGCCGAGGCGACGACGATCATCAATGCCGAGGACTATGGCCGCACCGTCTATGATCTCTCGATCCGGCGCGATCTGATCGCGATCGGCGAGGACATGGTCAATCTGGCCTATGACGCGCCGGTCGAATCGACGCCGATCACCCATATCGAGGATGCCGAGCGCAGGCTGTACGAGATCGCCGAGACCGGACGCTATGATTCCGGCTTCCAGCGCTTTGCCCAGGCACTGACCACGGCGGTCGACATGGCGGCGCGCGCCTATCAGCGCGACGGCAACTTATCGGGGCTGGCGACCGGCTTGACCGATCTGGATAATCGAATGGGCGGCCTGCAGCCTTCCGATTTGATCATCCTTGCCGGCCGGCCGGGCATGGGCAAAACGGCCCTCGCTACCAACGTCGCCTACAATGTCGCCAAGGCCTGGGCCGGCGAACTCCGCGCCGACGGCCACATGGCAACCGTCAACGGCGGCATCGTCGGCTTTTTCTCGCTGGAAATGTCCGCCGAACAGCTCGCCACCCGCATCATCTCCGAACAGACCGGGATACCGTCGAACAAGATCCGCCGCGGCGGCATCGACGAGCGCGACTTCGAGAAAATCAAGGACGTTTCCATCGACCTGCAAAACCTGCCGTTCTACGTGGACGAGACGGGTGGTCTTTCCATCGGCCAACTGGCGGCACGCGCGCGCCGATTGAAACGGCAGCGCGGGCTCGACCTCTTGGTCATCGACTATCTGCAACTTCTGCAAGGGTCTAGCCGCCGCGCCAATGACAGCCGCGTGCAGGAAATCACGGAAATCACAACGCGGCTCAAGGCTCTCGCCAAGGAACTCAACATTCCGATTCTCGCGCTGTCCCAACTATCGCGCCAGGTCGAAAATCGTGATGACAAGCGACCGCAGCTTTCCGATCTCCGTGAATCTGGCTCGATCGAACAGGACGCCGACGTCGTGATGTTCGTATTCCGCGAGGAATATTATCTGGAAAACAAAAAACCCCGGGAGGGAACGGCGGAATTTGGCGAATGGGAACGACAAATTACCGATGCGCATGGCAAGGCGGAAGTCATCATCGGCAAGCAGCGCCACGGCCCTACAGGCACTGTGGAATTGCAGTTCGACGCCGCCGTCACCCGCTTCGGCAATCTTGATTCGGCGCACCGGCCGGATTTCTAGCGCTTTGTTCCTCCGACCCGCTTTACCGCCGCCGCTGCGCCGGTCATAACGCGTCCATGGAGACGGCCTTGGCACGCGCAAAACGGCTTTCCCCCGCGGATTCCGCTTCAGCGGCCCCGGAGACCGGCGGCACGCTAACCATCGATCTCGCCGCAATCGAAGCGAATTGGCGCGCGCTGACGCACCGGCTGCTGACCGTTGAATGCGCCGCCGTCGTCAAGGCTAATGGCTATGGACTCGGGCTGTCGCAGGTGACGACAAAGCTGGCGCAAGCCGGCTGCAAGACGTTCTTCGTAGCCGATCTTGCCGAAGCGCGAGCCGTGCGTTCGCGCGCACGCGAGGCCACCATCTACATTCTCGACGGCTTCACGCCCGATTGGGGCGAGGGAATTATCGAGATCAATGCGCGGCCGGTGATCAACTCCACGACCGAGCTTGCGGAATGGGACGCTTTCGTCGGCGCCCGCGGTTGGCAAGGTGGCGCCGCACTGCAGGTGGACACCGGCATGCATCGGCTCGGCATTGCGCCGGACGAAGCGGCGGCGCTCGCCCCGCGTGCGCAGACCGAAAATCACGGCATTGCGCTGTTGCTGAGCCATCTCGCTTGCGCCGAGATTCCTGACCACCCGCTCAACTCAAAGCAGATCCATCTGTTTCGCGAACTGCATCGGTTATACCCGAGCGTTCCCGCGTCGCTCGTTAATTCCTCCGGAATTTATCTTGCCGATTCCGCGCATTTTGATTTGGCCCGGCCCGGCGCCGCGCTCTACGGCATCAATCCCACGCCCGGTCAGCCCAATCCGATGCGGAGCGTCGTCGAACTGAGCGGCCGCATCCTCCAGCTTCGCAGCGTCGCGCGCGACGACGCGCTCGGCTATGACGCCACTTGGACGGCCAAGCGTGCCACCCGGCTCGCCGTCGTCGCACTCGGCTATGCCGACGGCCTCCTGCGCGCCGGCAGCGGCACCGACGACCGGCCGGGGGGCGCCGCCGTCATCGCCGGCCAGCGTTGTCCGATCGTCGGCCGCATCTCGATGGACCTGATCTGTATCGACGTCACCGATCTTCCCGATGGCGCCGTGCACCGCGGCGATCTCGCCACGCTCATCGGCGCGGATATCACGATCGACGAGGTCGCCGTAGCCGCCGGCACGATCGGTTACGAGATTCTCACCCGCCTCGGCTCTCGTTCTCACCTCGTCTATCGCGGGGCGTGAGATGGCGGCGCGGGCGCAACAGTTTATCTGCCAAAACTGCGGCGCGGCCTATTCGCGCTGGTCCGGCAAGTGCGAAGCCTGCGGTGAATGGAACACGCTGGTCGAAGAAGGCGCCGAGGGACCGCGGCGCGCATCACGCAAAGGGCGGTTGTTCGCCGTCGAGCCGCTTAAAGGTGAATCGCACGACGCGCCGCGGCTTGCCTCCGGCATCGCCGAGTTCGATCGCGTCACCGGCGGCGGCCTGGTGCGCGGTTCGGTTCTGCTTCTTGGCGGCGATCCCGGCATCGGCAAATCGACGCTGTTGCTTGAAGCGGCGGCAGCCTTCGCGCGCAGCCGTCACCGCGCCGTCTATATATCCGGCGAGGAAGCGGTGGCCCAGGTGCGGCTGCGCGCCGATCGGCTCGGGCTTGCCGATGCGCTGGTCGAGGTCGCCGCCGAAACCTCGGTCGAGGACATCGTGGCGACGCTGTCGCAGGGCGTCACGCCGCGGCTTCTGGTCATCGATTCGATCCAGACCATGTGGACGCAAGCCCTCGACGCGGCGCCGGGCACTGTGACCCAGGTGCGCGGTTCGGCCGCCGAGCTCATTCGTTTCGCCAAACGCACCGGGGCGGCCGTCATTCTGGTCGGCCACGTCACCAAGGACGGTCAAATCGCCGGCCCGCGCGTGGTCGAGCATATGGTCGATGCCGTCCTGTCATTCGAGGGCGAAGGCTCCCAGCAATTTCGCATTTTGCGCGCCATCAAGAATCGGTTCGGACCGACCGACGAGATCGGCGTATTCGAGATGACCGGCGC
Organism: uncultured Alphaproteobacteria bacterium; assembly: GCA_963822935.1. Taxonomy (GTDB): domain Bacteria; phylum Pseudomonadota; class Alphaproteobacteria; order Rhizobiales; family Xanthobacteraceae; genus BOG-931. Next base: position 6,442 of record CAWGJP010000019.1, on the reverse strand, counting down.
TGGGCTGCGCGAAGTCCCCAACCCGTCCGAGCTATTTTTGTCCGAGCGCGATCTCGGCAGCCCCGGCACTGCCGTTTTCGCCGGCGTCGAGGGGACCCGTCCCCTCCTGGTCGAAATCCAGGCGCTGGTTGCGCCGACATCGCTCGGCACGCCGCGCCGCGCCGTGGTCGGCTGGGATCCCAGTCGGCTATCAATGGTGCTGGCTGTGCTCGAGGCGCATTGCGGCGTCCGGCTGTCGGGACATGACGTTTATCTCAATGTGGCGGGCGGGCTGCGCGTCCAGGAACCGGCAGCCGACGTTGCTGCGGCGGCCGCGCTGGTGTCTTCGCTGGTGCGCGCCCCCCTCCCCGCCGACGCTGTCTATTTCGGCGAAGTATCGCTGTCCGGCGCGGTGCGACCGGTGGCGCAGACCGCGGCCCGACTCAAGGAGGCGCAGAAACTCGGTTTTACCAAGGCCATTCTGCCTGAGGCCGCGAACAACGAAGCTCCCGACGGCTTTGCGCTGTTTGCCGTCGGCATGCTCGCCAACCTGGTCGCCGATATCGCCCGCGACGGGACGCCGCCGCTGCGACGCGTGGGCCGCCAGGATTCATAAGGTTGGCTGTTTGTCGGGCGCGTCCGTTTTGGCCTCTCAGTTTGGTGTCAGGACCCCACCGAGCCTGTTGAGCGTCCGAGAAGACGGGTGACGGCGTGGCGGAGCCCGGCTATACAGCGGCGGGCTAGGCGGGGCGAGCGCGGTGCACTGGCGAGCGGACTGGTAACCAATGCCGATTACGCTGCTCGACATCATATTGATCGTCGTCATGCTGGTTTCTGGGCTGCTCGCGATGGTGCGCGGCTTTATGCGGGAGGTGCTCTCGATCACCGCTTGGATCCTGGCCGCCGCGGCAACGCTGTATTCGTATGGGAAGCTGGTCCCCTACGCCAAAGAGTATTTCAATAGCGACGTGATCGCCGCGATCGCTGTGGTCGGCGGCGTATTTCTGATCACGCTCCTGGTTGTCTCGGTATTAACCATAAAAGTCTCCGACATGGTGCTCGACAGCCGCGTCGGTGCGCTTGATCGCACCCTGGGCTTCCTGTTTGGGCTCGGGCGCGGGCTGATTATCGTGGTTGTAGCCTTCCAGTTCTTCACCTGGCTGGTTCCGGACCGCAGCCAGCCGGAATGGGTCAGAAGCGCCAAATCGCGCGTCGTTCTGGCCGGCACCGGACAATGGCTGATCTCGATGTTGCCGGAGGACCCGGAGAACACCATTTTAAACAAGCTGAAGAAGCCGCACCCGGAGGATACCGAATCTCCGGAGGCGACCCCCGATCAGCAGCACAGCGAACTGGACAGGCTGGAGGCCAGGCACTCATGACCGAACCCGACCTCCTCGATCTGGATGCGGACCGGCTCCGCGAAGAATGTGGGGTTTTCGGCATCTTCGGCCATCCCGACGCCGCGGCGATTACCGCGCTCGGCCTGCATGCACTTCAGCATCGCGGCCAGGAAGCCGCCGGCATCGTTTCCTTCGACGGCAAGCGCTTTCACTCCGAGCGCCGTCTCGGCCTGGTCGGTGACGCCTTCTCCCGGCGCGAGGTGATCGATCGTCTGCCCGGCAATGCCGCGGTCGGCCATGTGCGCTATTCGACGACCGGCGAAACCATCCTGCGCAACGTGCAGCCGCTGTTTGCCGAGCTCAACGCCGGCGGTTTTGCTATCGGCCACAACGGCAATCTCACCAATGGCCTGACGCTGCGCCGCCAGCTGGTGTGCGAAGGCGCCATGATGCAATCGACCACCGACACCGAGGTGATCTTGCATCTGGTGGCGCGATCGCACCGCAACCGCTTCGTCGATCGCTTCATCGAGGGACTGCGCATGCTCGAAGGCTCCTATGCCTTCGTCGGGCTGACCAATAAGAAGCTCGTCGGCGCCCGCGATCCGCTCGGCATCCGACCGCTGGTGCTGGGCAAGCTCGACGGCTGTCCGATCCTCGCCTCGGAGACCTGTGCGCTTGACATCATCGGCGCGCAATACGTGCGCGACGTGGAAAACGGCGAGGTCCTCATCTTCGACGAGGACGGTGCACATTCGCACAAGCCGTTCCCGGCGATGGCGCCGCGGCCCTGCATCTTCGAATACATTTATTTCTCGCGGCCCGACTCGGTCATTGGCGGCCGCAGCGTCTATAACGTGCGCAAGACCTGCGGCGCGGAGCTTGCCCGCGAGGCGCCCGCGGCAGCCGACGTCGTCGTTCCGGTGCCCGACTCCGGCGTGCCGGCGGCAATCGGCTATGCCCAGGAATCCGGGATCCCCTACGAGCTCGGCATCATCCGCAATCATTATATCGGGCGCACCTTCATCGAGCCGACCCAGCACATCCGCCAGCTCGGCGTGCGGCTCAAGCACAGCGCCAACCGCGCCGTGGTGGCCGGCAAGCGCATCGTCCTGATCGACAACTCGATCGTGCGCGGCACGACGTCGGTGAAGATCGTGCAGATGATGCGCGAAGCCGGCGCGCGCGAAGTGCATTTCCGCATCGCCTCGCCGCCGATCACGCATCCCGATTACTACGGCATCGACACGCCGGAGCAGGACAATCTCCTTGCCGCCACGCACGATCTCGAAGCCATGCGCAAATTCATCGGCGCCGATTCGCTGGCCTTCCTTTCGGTCGATGGCATCTATCGCGCCATGGGCGAGAAGGGCCGCGATCCGGTCCGCCCGCAATTCACCGATCATTGCTTCACCGGCGAATATCCGACGGCACTGACCGATCGCTCGGGGCAAGACGCAACGCCCCGCCAGCTCTCGCTGCTCGCCGAGGCGAGCTGAGGAATGCCGCAGCCTCTTGCCGAACGTATCGCGCTCGTTACCGGCGCCACCCGAGGCATTGGCCGCGCGACGGTGGTCTTGCTGGCGCAAGCCGGCGCCCACGTCGTCGCCGTCGGCCGGACGCAAGGCGCCCTTGAAGAGATCGACGATGCGGTGCGCGCGGCCGGCAGCACGGCGACGCTGGTGCCGCTCGACATGCGCGATTACCCGGGTCTCTATCGGCTGGCCGCCTCGCTGAACGAGCGTTATCAGCGTCTCGACGTGCTGGTCGGCAACGCCGCGGTTGTCGGCCAGCGCTCGCCGCTCGATCACGTCGAGCCGCAGAACTGGGACGAGACCATGGCGGTCAATGTCACCGCCAATTGGCACCTCATCCGCGCCATGAACCTGCTGCTCAAGCGCGCGACGGCCGGCCGCGCCGTGTTCATCACGTCGGGTGCCGCAACCCATGCCCGCGCCTATGCCGGGCCCTATTCGGTATCGAAGGCGGCGCTCAATGCGCTGGCGCGCACCTACGCCGACGAGACAACTTCAACCCCGGTGCGGGTCAATCTGTTCAATCCCGGACCGACGCGCACCCGCATGCGGGCCTTAGTTATGCCGGGCGAGGATCCAATGACGCTGCCGACGCCGGAACAGGTGGCGGCGAAGATCGTCGATCTGTGCCTGCCGAGCTGCAGCGAAACCGGAAAGCTCTACGATTTCCGCGCCGGAAAATTCCTGGAATTCTTGCAGCCGGCGTGAGCAATTACCGGCGCCGTTTCTTTCCGGCATAAGGATTGGCTTTCGCCCGCATGGTAAGTCGGATCGGCGTGCCCGGCAGCGCAAAGTGTTCGCGCAGGCCGTTGACCAGATAGCGGCGGTAAGTCTCCGGCAGCGCGTTGGGCCGCGATGAGAACAGCACGAAGGTCGGCGGCCGCGCTTTCGGCTGGGTCATGTAATCGAGCCGCACCCGCCGGCCGCGCAGCGCGGGCGGCGGGTTTGCCGAGGTCACTTGCGTCAAAAAACGGTTGAGCGCCGCCGTCGGCGCCCGGCGGTTCCACACTTCGTGCGCAGTCAAAATCGCTTCCATCAGCCGATCGACGCCTTGTCCTTGCTTGGCCGAAAGAACGACGACCGGCACACCCTTGATCTGCGGCAGCATCTGATCCACCGCAGCGCGCAGTCGCGGCAGCGCGCCAGTTTCCGATTCGATCAGATCCCATTTGTTGACCGCGATGACGACCGCGCGCCCTTCCCGTTCGACCAGATCGGCGATGCGGATATCCTGCTCCTCGAAAGGTGTCTGCGCATCGATCAGCACGATGACCACTTCGGCGAAGCGGATGGCGTTTAGCGCATCGGCGACCGAGAGCTTTTCCAGCTTCTCTTCGATCCGCGCGCGGCGGCGCAAGCCGGCGGTGTCGTGAATGCGGAAACGATGGTCGCGCCAAATAAGGTCGACGGCGATCGCATCGCGGGTAATGCCGGCCTCGGGCCCGGTCAACAGCCGATCCTCGCCGAGCAGACGATTGATTAGCGTCGACTTGCCGGTATTCGGCCGTCCGACGATGGCAATGCGGATCGGCGGCTGCTCCGAAGTCGTGATGACACCATCATCGGGCTCCTGCACCGCCGTTGCCTCGGGGGATGCGGCGCGCAACGCATCGTAGAGATCGGCCAAGCCTTCGCCGTGTTCGGCGCTGATCGCGATCGGCTCGCCGAGGCCGAGCGCATAGGCTTCGAGCGCGCCCGCAACGCCGGCGCGGCCCTCGCTCTTATTGGCGACCAGGATCGATGGCTTGCCAGACTTGCGCACGAGATTGGCAAAGGCGCGATCCGCCGCCGTCGCGCCGGCACGCGCATCAAAAAGAAAAAACACCGCATCCGACTGCGCTATCGCCGCGGCGGTCTGCGCCTGCATGCGCGCCGACAGGCTTTCGCGCTCGGCGTCTTCGAGGCCGGCGGTATCGATTACTTTGAAGGTCAGATCGCCGAGCTTGGCCTCGCCTTCGCGGCGGTCACGCGTCACGCCCGGTTGATCGTCGACAAGCGCCAGACGGCGTCCAACCAGCCGGTTGAACAGCGTCGATTTGCCGACATTGGGCCGGCCGACAATGGCGACGGTGAAGGACATGGTCAGGGCTTTGAAAGAGAGGGCTGTATATCATCCTAATGCCGGCCAAACGTAACAGCGGGTCGGCGCGCGAAGATCAATTTACACATAATGGAAGGCCGCCAATGGCGGCTGCCGCGAAACTATTGCGTGGTCGTGCTACCCGGCGTGGATTTCGGCCACATCGAATCGAATGACTGGCTCGATTGCGAACTTGGCGCCGTTGACGGCGCAGCCGCGGGCTGCGTCGGTGCGGTGGGCGGCGGCGCCGGCCAGATCGATTGCGATGGCTGCGCGGCCTGCTGGGCAGGCGCGCTCGGCGCCGGCGACGGCCAGGCGACCTGCCCACCCTGTTGCGCAGCCGGCGGCGAATTCGGCCAAGGCGCCCCGGAAGGCTTTTGCGGCGGAGCGCCCTTTGCCCCGATGTCGATCTGCGTCGGCTGCGATGACGGCGGCTTTTCGATTTTCGCAGCCCGCGTTCGCGGCCGTCCGACTGCAACTTTGGGCGTGGGTTTGGGCTTTGCCTGCGGCTGGGCCGCCTGGTTTGCTGGAGGTGCGTTTATCGAATCGGGACTGGCGCTGGCCTGATCGGGCGGCGGTTGATAGCCCTTGACCAGATCCGCCGGAACGCCGGTGGTGGTGCCGGGAACGCCATTGGGAAATAACGGCTCGCGCTGACCTTTTAGCTTGGTCTTGCTGTCGAACATGTCCGAATTAAAGACTTCCGTCGGATCGAACTGACCGCCGGGGGTGCAGGCGGCGAGCACAAGCAAAAACGCCAGTGCCAAGGCAGCGCGGAACGGCAACGAATGATCGCGGAACGCCATCCGTTCAACCCTTATTGCTCGCCGCGATCAGTTCGGTCAAAACTTGGGCGCGGCTGCGCGTTCCCGCCGGCGTCTGCGGATCGGCCATGATCATGTCGGTCCATTTCCGCGCCGCGGTCATGTCGCCGGCCTTCCAGGCCGACAGCGCCAAGATTTCCCGCGCGGTGTGGCGGAATGTCCGGTCATTCGCGGTCAACGGCTCAAGCCGGGTCAGAAGCTCGGCGTATGGCGCGGTGTCGACGAGAAGGTAGCCGGCGCGCACTGTCGCCAGTTCCTCGATGACCTGTCCGGCATTTCGATCGGCGGCAATCTCGTCGTAAGCCTTGACGGCCGCGTTGCGGTCGGTGGGCGTCAGTTCTGCGGCCTCGCGCAAGCGCGCCAGCACGCGATAACCGGCGGTGCCGTCGCCGGCGAGCTTGAAAAGCGGCTTCGGCTTCCTGATGCTTGCCGGCCTGCGCCAGTGCAACCGCCTGCTCGAAAGCAGCGCCGGATTTCGCCGCCTGCTGGCCTTGCCACCACTCGTAACCGCGCCAAGCGCCGACGCCGACGACGATGAGGACGCAAAGGGCGACGAGGTAAATCCCGTAGCGCTCCCACAGCTTCTTGAGCTGTTCGCGACGGACTTCCTCGTCGACTTCATTGAATATGTCGGTCACGCCACTAGTCCCCAATCCAACCTCAAGTCCCGCAGCCCCGCGC